>DJRF01000025.1:19341-159824 GCA_002437725.1 Treponema sp. UBA6367 | reverse complement strand
CGATAAGAACAACTAAGGTTGCGTAGCAACCCAAATCAATGCAAACGAAGTGCGAGCACAACCATCTGAACAAATTGTAAATTCGTTGAAAGCGTTTTTTTCATAATTTATAAAAACTCGAAGCTTGGGCTATATAGATTTTAGTTTTTTGCAGATTTTTTCTTTTCCCAAAGATAGGTTCCTATTGCTAAGCCGATAGAGCCTATTATCATTAGCAAACAAAAAATCTGTCCTGTAGAAAGATTTAATAAACTTGTATTTTGGTAAATTGTCGCGCTTGAATCGTGAACAATTCTATATCCTATGTCTGCATCGGGCTCCCTAAAGTATTCTATTACAAATCTGAATAATCCATAACCGCCCATGTAAATGGCGCTTAACATTCCATCCCATTTTTTATGCTTTCTTACTGACCAGATTATAATCCAAAGAACAATTCCTTCAAAGAAAGCCTCGTAGAGTTGGCTAGGGTGGCGAGGCAAGTTTACCATTGGATAGTTTACAGTCATACCGAGCTTTGCAATTATTTCCTGAACCCATTCAAGAGATGTTGGAAATCTTTCTGCGGTAGGAAAAATCATTCCCCACGGCATGGTTGTTACTCTTCCGTAGAGTTCGCCATTCATAAAGTTTCCTATGCGGCCAAAGGTGTAGCCTAAAGGAATTGCGCAGACCATTGCGTCAACCCACTTAAAGACAGGCTGCTTTTTTCTTATGCACCATATTATCATTCCTAAAAGACCGCCAATAAAACCTCCGTGATAGCTCATCCCGGCAAGTCCTGTGAATTTTCCGCTTTCGCTAAAAGGCCAAAAGATTAACCAAGGTTTACGGCGATAAAGTCCGCTAGTGTCGTAAACGAGGGCGCTTACAATTCTTGCTCCTAAAAGAAGAAATATAATTCCTGTGGCTATAAAACTGAATAAATCATCTTCAGTGGCGGTATAGTTTTTTGTGTCCAAGGCACCTTCTTTCCTTACCTTGGAAAGAAGAATATATGCTGCTCCAAAAGCTAAGATGTACATAAGTCCATACCAGCGTAGAAGTCCAAGAACTGGAACTCCTGGAAAAATTTCTGGATGAATCCAAGAAGGATAATTAATAAAAAGTGGGGTCATTTTTGTCCTCTGCTAGATTTTATATCCCATCTGCGCGGCTTTTACAATCTTTGATTTTAAAAGAATGTTCTCGCTCTTTAGATGGTTTATTTCAAATTGCTGTGATTTTATCATTTCTATAAGCTCTCCTGTGGAAAGCTGGCCTCCGCTTATGATGTCGTCTATTCCAGACAGTTTTAAGTTGTAGTCGTCGTTGGCATCTTCTTCCGCTTGGTTAAAGGTTGCCGCTGTGTCGATTGCGTTTATAAAGGCGGAATCGAATTGGCGTGGCTCTGCGGAAATTATTTTTTCTGCGATGCGAAAAATTGCTTGCGACAAAACAGAATTTGGCTTGTAGATGACAACAGGTAGTCTTGAAGACAGAGCTTTGTCTTGCAGCTGGTCTCTGTACATTAGGCCAAGGTATTCTAAATCCATTCCAAGATACTGCTTGCAAGAATTCCGAATTCGCATTGCTCTATCAGCGTCTTTTGGATCGTCTATCATGTTCATTACTAAGCGAGGTCTAAACTGATTCATTCTGGAAATAAAAAGTTCTGTGTTTGCAGGGTCAACTTTTTTTAGTGCCTCTACAAGTTTTGGAATGTATAGGCTTTTCATGCTTTCAGAACTCTTTTTTAGTTGTTCTAAAAACTGCCAGCCGTTAGAGCCTCTTTTAAATGTTGTGTTCATCAATCGAAATACAGCGTTTTTTAAAAAAAGATAACCGTCAAGCGTTGCGGTAACCGTTGGCGCTGTTACAAGAATTCCTTGAGGAGACTGCAAAAACATATCCAGAATTATTTGGTGCGTTCCCGCGCCCAAATCTAGAATTAAAAAATCTGTATCTAAACTGTGAAAATTTCGTATTAATTTTGTTTTTTGCACGCTTTTAAGAGCAGTTAGTCCTGGAATTTGGCTGTCGCCAGCTATAAAACTTACATTTTCGTATTCTGTAGGCTCAACTATGTTTTGAAAACTAGTTTTGTCTGTAAGGTAAGTTCCAATGCTGTTGTTGCGAACATTTTGACCAATCGCCAAATGCAGGTTAGAAGCTCCTAAATCAAGATCTGCCAGCACAACTTTTTTTCCAGCTTGTCCAAGTGCGATTGCAAGATTTGCGGAAAGGAGACTTTTTCCAACCCCGCCTTTTCCGCTTGCTATAGGTAAAATTTGCATAATAAAAAGTATAGCACGAAAAAGTTTTTTCTGTGTAGATTTTTGCAAGAAAATGTTATGTTGAAAGTTGAAATTCAGCCTGATAATTGCTTTTTTTTATGTCATAACATAAAATGTGTTTTATGAACAAAAATTTAAATAATATTATTGAAAAAATCTTTGTAAAGACGGCAAGAATTGGCCTGCTTTTCATAATATGTGTTTTTACTTCGCAGTGTTTTGCGCAGTCTTCTGTTTCTACAAATGCAACATCTAGTTTTCAGTATTTAAAGCAGTTTAATTCTGTGTTTAATTTGGTTCAGCAAAATTATGTAGATGAAGTTGATCCTAAAGTTTTGTACGAAGGCGCAATGAAAGGCATGCTGGAGGCGTTAAACGACCCGTACACTTCCTACTTGGATGAAGATACTATTAGAGACCTTTCTGACACAACAAATGGAAACTTTGGAGGTGTCGGGCTTTCTATTTCAAAACCTATTGAATCAAAGCCGGGAAAACCTGCCTATGTTGAAGTTGCCTCTCCAATCGAAGATTCCCCTGGCGCAAAAGCTGGAATTCAATCTGGTGATTATATAATAGAAGTTAATGGAAAAAACACCGCTGAAATGTCAATGAAAGATGTGCTTTCTGTTCTTCGCGGAAAAATAGGAGAGTCTGTAAATGTTACAATCCTTAGAGGAAAGAACTTAAAGTTTTCTGTAGATTTGGTACGCGCCTTGATAGAAGTTCCTACCGTAAAATATGGCATGATTGGTTCTACTGGATATTGCAGAATAATTCAGTTTACGCCAGATACTCCTGAACGTGTTCAAGACGCTTTGGATTCTTTTAAAGAAAACAATTTTAAGAATTTGATAATAGACTTGCGCGACAATCCTGGAGGACTTATAACGAGCGTTGTAGCCGTTGCCGACAAATTTATAGATGAAGGTCCGATTGTTTCTACAAAAAGCAGGCTTTCTTATGAAAATTCCGTATTTAATGCAAGTTCTAAAAAAACTGTGGTAAAAAACGTTCCGATTATAGTTCTTATAAACCAAGGTTCTGCAAGCGCTTCAGAAATCCTTTCAGGGGCTTTAAAAGACTATCACTTGGCGTACCTTGTTGGGCAAAGGACTTATGGAAAAGGTTCCGTTCAGCAAGTAATTCCTTTGTTTTCAGATAAAGAAGAAATAAAAATGACCATGGCGAGGTACTATTCGCCAAGCGACACTAATATCGACAAGATTGGTATTCCTCCGGACTTGGAAGTGTCTTATCCAGAGCTTACAGAAGATGACGAAAACGCCTACAAAAAACTTATTGACAGCAACGAAATTTCTGAATATGTAGAAAAAAATCCTGATATGGACGAAAGACAAATTTCGGATTTTGCTGCAGATTTAAAAACCCGCTACAATTTGGAAGGAAGGCTGTTGCGCCGGCTTGTACGCATTCAGGCAAACCGCACAAAACCTGCTGCCTTGTACGATTTGGATTACGATATTCAATTGAACAAAGCTCTTGAGATTCTTAAAAATACCAGCGATTTTAAAGAGCTTGTAAACTCTACAAAGACATTAAAGGAACTTCAGTCGGAAGTAAATCTTGAGTCTGAAGAAGAATTGCCGCAAGAGGACGACTAAGGATCTTAAAATATGCGGCAATTTTTGTGTTCTGTTGCTCCTTGCAAAAATGGAATGTTGGAAGTTTCTGGAAAAGATTACAAATATCTTAGGCAAGTTTTGCGTATAAAAAGCGGTGATATGGTTAGCCTTAGGCTTCCCGATGGAAGTCTTGAAAATGCGACTGTCTGTGCGGTAAACGACGGGGCAAAGGTAGTTGTTTTTCAGCTTTGCGCGCAGGCGGGGCGGTCGGTAACTAGAGGGGTGCAGGCTCAGGAAACTAAAAACGCTTTTACGAATGTAGAGTATTGGCTTTTTCAATTTGTTGCGCGTCCTTCTAAAATGGAGCAAATTATAAGACAGGCTGTTGAATGTGGCGTAAAATATATAGTCCCAGTTGAAGGTGTTTTTTCGCAAAAGCAAAACGTTCTTGCAATGCAAAGCGGAAAAAAAGAGCGCATCGCAAAAATTGTAAGGGAAGCGAGGCAGCAAAGCGGTTCTGCTGTAGAATCCTGTGTTTTAGAATGTGTTTCTTTAAGCAAGGCTATGGAACTTTGGAAAAAAGCCTGCGAAGATTTTGGGGACTGCAACAAGCTTTCGCTTGCGCTTTACGAGCGAACAGAAAAAACTTTGCCGCTTCATAAAGTTGTTGCAGAAAATTGCAAACAGGAAAAAAAGACTATTGCGGCGCTTGCAGTCGGTTGTGAAGGTGGAATAAGTCCTGAAGAAATGGAAATCCTTTTAGAAAAAGAGTTTGTTCCAGTTCACTTTGATGTAAATATTTTACGCTGCGAGACAGCCAGCATTTATGGGCTTGCTGCATTGCAGTCTGCCTTTTTGGAGAAAGAACTATGGGAATTCAAAGAGTAGAAATTCTTGGCGTGCCGGTTGATATTCTTCAACCACAAGATTTAGAAATGGTAATGCTAGAGCTTTTGGCAAAGCCTGGAACTAAACAGATAATTTTTCTTTCCATTTGGGATTTAATAAAGGCTCGCAGGCGAGGCGAATTCCAAGAATGTGTAAAAAATGCGGATTTAGTTATTCCCATTTCAAAAAGCATTATAAAGGGCGCATCTTTTTTAAAAAAGACTGTTCCTATTAGATACAATCCGTTTAATGTTGTAATAGATATTCTTTCTGTGCTTGAAGCTCATTTTAAAACGCTATACCTTTTGGGTTCTCATGCGCAAACTTTGTATATTGCAGAAAATAATATTCGCGATACGTATCCAGAACTTAGAATCGTGGGCCGCTTTAATGGTTATTATCCAAAAAAATTAGAAGATGACATTGTTCAGTCAATTTACAAATCTTCGCCTTCCCTTGTCTTAATTGGAGACGGCATAAAAGAAAAAAATTGTTGGTCTTACAGAAGGCGAAATAAGTTTTCTTCTAGCATTTTTATTTACTATAAAGATTCAATGGGAATTTTTTCAAAAAGAATAAAAAGGGTGAACGAAAAGACTTTTGAACGTGGACATGAAATTTATCATGCCATTTTAAGAAATCCTTTTAAAATATTTTTGATTTTTCCATTTATGACTTATGTTTTTAGTCTTTTATGGAAACGAATTTTTTGCAAAGATTAATTAGCCCATGCTTTGAGTTTTTAGGAAAATGAACAAAAGCGTAAGCGAATTTACAATTTGTGAAGATTTTGTGCGATAAGAAGGATTAAGGTTGCATAGCAACTCAAACCGATTCAAACGAAGTGCGAGCACGACAATCTGCAGCAAGGGTTAGTAAACAAACCTTGGAAAGTCGCTGAAAGCGTTTTTTTTATAATTTGTAAAAAAACTTGACTTTTGGGCTAATTAGGTTGTTTTGTTTTTTGTAGAAAGTCCTGCCGCTTTTGAGAATGTTTTTTCTAGGTACTGTGCTTCGCTTTCCGAAAGCGCGGCTCTAGAAAGAAGGCTTCTCCAAAATTCTTGCATATCTTTTTTTCCTGCTACTTTAAAAAATCCTATTTTTTGCAAATTTTCAACAATGCAGTCTACGGTTTTATCAATTCTTTGCAAGCTTAGAGGCGTGTATCCAGTAAGGTGTCCGTTTTTTTGCCTAAAAAGATGGTAGCAAATTATTTGCACAGCGTGAGAAAGATTTAATGAGCCAAAATCTTTGCTAGACGGAATTGTAACGCCTACGGTACACTCTTTTAGCTGTTCATCTGTAAGGCCTGTGCGTTCGTTTCCAAAAACTACAGCAAGATTTGCTCCTTCCGATTCTGTATTTGATTTAGAATCTGAAAGTCCTGTGATTTTATCTGCTATTTGCGCAAATTCTTCTGGCAAAAAAAGTTTTTCTTTGCGGTTTTGCCCTCTTCTTCTAGTGGTTCCTGCTGCAAGGGAACAGTCTTTTGTAGCCTCTTTTATGGAAGAAAAGAATTCCGCATCGTCGTAAATGTATGCTGCGTGAATTGCAAGAACATGAACTTTTTCAATATCGTAGTCCTCTTTTTTTCCTATGATTCTTAAATGTTTTATGTCGTTGTTGGCCATTGCTCTGCACGCCGCGCCTATGTTTCTACATTCGTCTGGGTGGTCTAAAATTATGCAAACTTTGTTCAAATTCATTTTTTTAGTATATCAAACATATTCTTTTGAGTGAAGTTTAATCAAGATTAAATCAAGATTAAATCAAGATTAAAATTTTCGCAGCGTTTTTTTTCATTTATCATTTATAAAAAACTCGAAGCTTAGGCTGATTATAAGGTCGAATGTCGAGTTTTTAGAAAAAAGAATAAAGCGTAAGCGAAGTTGCAATTTGTGAAGATTTTGTGCGATAAGAACAATTTAGGGTTTGCACAGCAACCTAAACCAATTCAAACGAAGTTTGAGCACAACCATCTGAACAAATTGAAAATTCGCTGAAAGCGTTTTTTTTACATTTATAAAAAACTCGACATTCGACCTTAAAAAAATAAAGTTACTGTTGACAAACTTTTTCAGTTAGATTATGCTAATCTGTGGTTAGAGAAGTCTAACTTTAGGAGGTCGTTATGCCATTGTCTATGTGTTCAGATGGAGAAGTTTGCACTATAAAAAGAATTGGCGGTTCGCCAGAAGTAAGACAACACTTGATAGAATTAGGCTTTAATGTTGGTGCTCCAGTAACAGTTGTTTCCACATTGAATGGAAACATTATTGTCCGTGTAAAGGATTGCCGTGTAGCAATTGATGCTTCTATGGCAAACCGGATTGTTGTGTAATTTTTAAAAGTTTGCATTGCAAATTTTTTTATGAGAGGTAGGAATGAAAACTTTAAAAGACGCTGTTGTGGGCGAAACACTGACAGTAAAACGTCTTAATGGCGAAGGCGCTTTAAAAAGACGTTTGATGGATATGGGTTTAACAAAAGGCTGCGAAGTTTATATCAGAAAGGTTGCTCCGCTTGGTGACCCTGTAGAAATTACTGTGCGCGGCTATGAGCTTAGCGTGCGAAAACAAGACGCTGAATGTGTGGAGGTAGAATAATGGCTGTAACAAAAATAGCCCTCGCTGGAAATCCAAACTGCGGTAAGACCACAATGTTTAACAATCTTACAGGAACAGTTCAGTATGTTGGAAACTGGCCTGGAGTAACAGTTGAAAAAAAAGAAGGAAGAATTAAAGATTCTAAAGATGTTGTTGTAACTGATTTGCCTGGCGTTTATTCTCTTTCTCCTTATACAAACGAAGAGGTGGTTACTCGCGATTACCTTGCAGGAAATGAGCCTTCTGCCGTAATTGACATTGTTGATTCTACAAACCTTGAGCGAAACCTTTATCTTACAACTCAAATTCTTGAACTTGGAAAACCGGTTGTTGTTGCATTGAACCTTGTGGACGCTCTTAAAAAATCTGGTGACAAAATCGATGTCGCAAAACTTTCTGAAAGACTTGGCTGCCCAGTTATTGAAACTGTCGCTTTAAAAGGAAAGGGCGTTAAAGAAGTTGCTGAAAAAGCTGTTGAGCTTGCAAAATCTGATGCAAAAAATCCAGTTACAAAGTTTTCTTCAGAAGTAGAAGCTGCAATTGAAGAGGCTGAGGCTCTTGTTCCTTCTGGCGTTGATTCAAAAATCCGCCGTTGGACTGCTATAAAAATTATTGAGCGCGATGCAGTTGTAATCAAAAATGTTGGGCTTGACGATTCTGCTAAGCAAAAAGCAGAGGCTATTACAAAGAAGCTTGAGCTTTCAAAAGATGATGATATTGAATCAATCATAACTAATGAACGATATGAATATATCATAGGACTTTTAAAAGGAGTTCTTGTAAAATCTGGAAAAAAACTTACAGCTTCTGATAAAATCGACAGAATTGTAACAAACCGTTTTCTTGGCATTCCAATCTTCCTTCTTGTCATGTGGTTTATTTACTACATTGCAGTTTCTACAGTTGGAACTTTCATGACTGACTGGACAAATGACACCTTTGTAGGCGAAATTGTTCAAGGAAACGTTACTGCTTGGATGGAAAAAGCTGGCGCAAATCCTGTTTTAATTGACTGCATCGTAAACGGAATTTTAGGCGGGCTTGGCGCTGTTCTTGGGTTTGTTCCGCAGATGGCTATCTTGTTCCTTCTTCTTTCTATTGTAGAAGATGTTGGCTACATGGTTCGAATTGCCTTTGTAATGGATCGTGTCTTTAGAAAGTTTGGTCTTTCTGGAAAATCATTTATTCCTATGCTGATTGGTTCTGGTTGCGGTGTTCCTGGAATTATGGCTTCAAGAACGATTGAAAATGAAAACGACCGCCGTATGACCATAATGACAACAACCTGGGTTCCTTGCGGTGCAAAACTTCCTGTTATTGCTTGTATGGCTGCTGTTATTGCAAGCCAGCTTTCTAAAACAGATTGTTCTTGGGTTGCTCCAGTGATGTATATAATTGGAATTGGTTCTGTTCTTGTTTCTGCAATTATGCTTAAGAAAACAAAGCCTTTCCACGGACCTGCCGCTCCTTTTATTATGGAACTTCCTCAGTATCATATTCCTTCTATAAGAACAGTTCTTCTCCATACTTGGGAACGCTTGTGGTCATTCATTAAAAAAGCCGGAACTATTCTTTTCCTTGCTTGTTTAGTAATGTGGTTCCTTGCAAGCTACGGCTGGAATCATAAAACCGAAAAAGTTGAAGTCAGTGAAAATGGAACTGTTGTTGAGCAGTCTGTTGAAAAAACTTCGTTTGGTCTTGTAGAAGATGCTGATGATTCTATAATGGCAAAAGTTGGCGGCGCAATTCGCTACATTTTTGTTCCTCTTGGATTTGGCAACGAACAGGGCGGCTGGCAGTGTGCTGCGGCCTCTATTTCTGGTTTTTCTGCAAAGGAAGGCATTGTTTCTACAATGGGCGTTCTTGCTGGCGTTGATTCTGAAGAAGAACCTGAAGAAGCTGCGGTTGCAGAATCTTCCGCTGCAGAAGGCGAAGAAGAAGCAGAAGAGGACGAAGATGCTGAAAATAAAGCGATTGGAAAGCGAATTGCTGAACTTGCTTGGTTCCCTACAGCATTGGCTGCATTTGCGTTCCTTATGTTCAACTTGCTTGATTCTCCTTGTCTTGCGGCTATTTCTACAATGGCTAATGAACTTAAGAGCAGAAAATGGTTCTGGTTTGCAATTGGATTCCAAAATATTTACGCTTACGTTATGACCATGATTGTCTTCCAATTAGGCTCTCTGTTTGCGGGGCATGCGTTCGGAAATGGATATTCACTGCCGGCTCTTATAATTTCTTTCTTGTTCCTTGCAGGCATTTTGTTTATGTTGTTTAGACCAAATCCTTATGAAAAGAAAAGCAAGGTAAGCGCTTAAAAATTTCAAAGGCTATCTAAAAGTTATTTTGGATAGCCTTTTTTATCTTTGATTTTTTATGGGAGGTTTAAATGATTGCTAATATTTTAGGTTGTGCCTTTATAGGCGGTTATCTATTTTTCTGTATTTGGTATATTGTTCACTCTCGTAGAAAGGCAAAAAAAGACAATATTCCAGCAGGCTGCTTTTCGTGCGCGGCTTTTAAAAGCGGAAAATGTCATCACTGCATAGAAAACAAGTTCTAAATAGCCTGAATTTCGAGTTTTTTATAAATTGTGAAAAAAACGCTCTCAACGAGTTTACAATTTGTTACCGATGGTTGTGCTCGCACTTCGTTTGGGTTGGTTTGGGTTGCTATGCAACCTTAACTGTTCTTATCGCACAAAATCTTCAGAAATTGTAAATTCGTTTACGCTTTTATTCTCTTTCTAAAAACTCGAAGTTCTGGCTAAATAGATTTATTTTTGTTGACCTTGTAGTATATTTGCAATTTTTAATCTATTATGTTTTTAAGGATTTTTTATGCAAGTTTACTTTATGCGGCACGGTCAAACAGATTGGAACAGAGAGTTAAGAATTCAGGGAACAACAGACATCCCTTTGAACAAAAATGGAATAGAAGTCGCTGAAATTACTGCGAAAAATGTATTTGAAGCAGGAATCAGGTTTGACCTGATTTATTCAAGTCCTCTTGTAAGAGCAAAAAAAACTGCGCAAATAATGAACGAATATCAAAAAGTTTCTATCGTCACGGATTCAAGAATCGCAGAATTTGACTTTGGACAGGCAGAAGGCGTGACTTATGATGTTCTAAAAACAGAGCCTAAGTTTTCCATGTTAAAAAATTGGTTTTTAGATCCCGAGCATTATGTGGCCGAACTTGGAGCCGAAAGTTACAACAGTTTTTTTAAAAGATTAAATGATTTTCTTGAAAACGAAATAAAGCCTCTTGAAAATAAGCTTAATAGCGTTTTAATTGTTTGCCACGGAGGTGTTGTTCGCGGACTCTTAAAAGTTATGCTAAACTGGGATATTAGAAAGTTTGCCCAAACAAAAATTCCAAACTGCGGGTTAAACTTGGTTCTGCTCAAAAACGGCTCTTTTATGCTAGATTATACAGCAAAAATTTTTTACTAGAGCGAAGGGGATGTTCCAAAAGTATTTTGCCTGTCATTTTAGGGGTTGACCCGAAAATCTAAATGCATATATTGCAATTATTTAGAGATTGCCATATCAACTAAGACAATGGCATTTAGAACTTGCAGACCTCCATATCGAGCTTTTTATAACTGTTAAAAAAATGCTTTGAGCGAATTTTCAATTTGTTCAGACAGTTGCTCTCGCACTTCGCTTGAACGGTCTGGGGCGCTACGCAACATTGAACGCTCTGAATTTCACTTAAATATCACAAATCCTTTAATTTTATTTCACAATTTCCTTATAAATTAATAGCAAATGTTGGTTTAGTAAAACCAGCATAATAGTAAGTAAGATAAAACAGTTGAAAAAGGTGTCTGTTTTAATCTTTAATAGTTTGTTTTCAAACTTATTTATAGGAGTTATGTATGAAGTGTTTGAAAAAAATTGGAAAATTGGTTTTAGGTGTTGCAGCTGCTCTTTCAATTGCGTCTTGTTCTAGTGGAAAGTGGAACAAAAATTCTCAAATTGATGTTTTGAGCCGCGAAGAAGGAAGCGGTACTAGAGGCGCTTTTATTGAGTTGTTCGGAATTGAGCAAAAAGATTCGTCTGGAAAAAAAGTTGACTACACAACAGACGAAGCTGCAATTACAAACTCTACAGCCGTAATGCTGAGCAGTGTCGCAGGCGATAAATATTCAATAGGCTACGTTTCTTTAGGCTCGTTAAACGATTCTGTAAAGGCTTTGAAAATCAATGGAGTTATTCCGTCTGTTGAAAATATTAACAATGGAACTTATAAAATAAGTCGACCGTTCAATATTGCTGTAAAAGACAACCTTTCAGATGTTGCGCAAGATTTTATAAACTTCATTTTTAGCGAAGATGGTCAAAAAATAATTGTTGCCAACAAGTATATAAACGTTCCTGCTAAGAGCTACACTCCTGCAAGCGTATCTGGAAAGATTGTTGTTGCTGGTTCTAGCTCAGTTTCTCCAGTAATGGAAAAATTAATCGAAGGCTACAAAAAAGTAAATCCAAATGTAAATGTTGAGCTTCAAACTTCTGATTCTACAACAGGTGTTACTTCGGCAATTGAAGGAATCTGCGACATTGGCATGGCTAGCCGTGAATTAAAATCTTCTGAACTTGCAAAAGGTGTAAAAGGCATGGTTATTGCTGTGGACGGCATTGCAGTTGTATCAAACAAAGAAAACCCTTATGAAAGCCTGGATAAAGATTCTGTTAAGAAGATATTTACCGGCGAAATCAAAAAGTGGTCTGAAATTCAGTAATGAACTTAGCGCAGTATTTTAGCAGGTTTTACAAAACAAGCTGGAATACTGCGATTTAATGTTGTGCAAATCAGTTTTGTTAGGTGTTGGTTGAAAGAATATGAAAACTAAAGAAAAGATTTTTGAAATTCTGTTTTTATTGGCGGCTTGTTTTTCAATTATTTCAGTTGTTTTAATCTGCTTGTTTCTCTTTGTAAATGGCATACCTGCAATGCAAAAAATAGGTTTCTTTAATTTTCTTTTAGGAGAAAAATGGAAACCTAGCAATGAGCTTTTTGGAATTCTTCCAATGATTTTAGGCAGCATTTATGTTACCGCAGGAGCCATTGTTGTGGGAGTTCCTATCGGGCTTATGACAGCTGTATTTCTTGCAAAGTTTTGCCCGCAAAAACTTCATAAGATGTTAAAACCTGCTGTGGATTTATTGGCTGGAATTCCTAGCGTCGTTTATGGCTTTTTTGGACTTACAGTTATTGTTCCTGCAGTAAGAAATATTTTTGGCGGAACAGGAAGTTCAATGCTTACGGCTTCAATCCTTCTTGGAATAATGATTCTTCCAACTATAATAAGCGTTTCAGAAGCGGCTATAAACGCAGTTCCCCAAAACTATTATGAAGGGGCAAGGGCTCTTGGCGCAACGCACGAGCGCAGCGTTTTTAGAACAATGCTTCCTGCTGCAAAGTCTGGAATTATGGCAGGAATTGTTCTTGGAATCGGCCGCGCAATCGGCGAAACTATGGCAGTTATAATGGTTGCCGGAAACCAAGCCCGTATGCCAGAGGGGCTTTTAAAAGGTGTAAGAACTTTGACGGCAAATATCGTAATCGAAATGGGATACGCCGCAGACTTGCACAGGGCTGCGCTTATTGCAACAGGCGTCGTTTTGTTCGTGTTCATTTTAATCATAAACGTCTTGTTCAATATAATAAAAGAAAAAAAAGTTTAGTTTATTGGGATTTTATAAGGTTTGAAGCTAGAACTGTTCGCAAGCTTAATCGAGTTTGCTATGCAATGTTTTAGATGTCCCTTTAAGTGAGGTAAGGATGAAGTTCTTAAAATCTTCTGTAGTGTCAAAAATTGAAAGGTATTTAGTTTATTTTTGTGCTTTTCTTACAGTTGGCATACTTGTGTTTATGCTTGGATATATATTAATAAAAGGTGTGCCTTATTTAAAACCATCTCTTTTTTCTGTGCATTACACTTCTGAAAACTGCTCAGTTTTTCCCGCCCTTGTAAATACTCTTACAATGACATTTTTAGCCCTGCTTATAGCTTGTCCTTTGGGAATCGGCAGCGCTATTTTTTTGGTTGAATATGCAAAAAAAGGAAATAAGTTTGTAAAACTTGTTCGCTTGACAACTGAAACTCTTACAGGCATTCCTTCAATTGTGTATGGTCTTTTTGGAATGTTGCTGTTTGTTACATATCTTCACTGGGGATATTCGCTTATTGCAGGCAGTTGCACCTTAGCCATAATGATTCTTCCTACTGTAATGCGAACAACGGAAGAAGCTCTTTTGGCGGTTCCGGATTCTTATAGGGAAGGCAGCTTTGGACTTGGAGCTGGAAAGGTCAGGACAATTTTTAAGATTGTTCTTCCAAGCGCAGTGCCTGGAATTTTAAGTGGAATTATTCTTGCAACAGGCCGCGTTGTAGGAGAAACTGCCGCTCTGATTTACACTGCGGGAACGGTAGCAAAAATTCCTGCAAACATCTTTGGTTCGGGAAGAACGCTGGCAATTCATATGTACGTCCTTAGTTCTGAAGGCTTGCACACAGAGCAGGCTTTTGCGACCGCGGTAGTGCTTCTTATAATTGTAATTCTTATAAATGCTTTTTCGACCTTTTTGGCAAAAAAAATAAAAAAATAGGCAGGGATTTTTATGGAAAACGATGTAAAGCTTAAAATTGAAAACTTGGATTTGTATTACGGTGATTTTCACGCATTAAAAAATATAAATCTTGACATATATAAAAACAAAATAACGGCCTTTATTGGACCATCTGGCTGCGGAAAATCTACTCTTCTAAAATCGTTGAACAGGATGAACGACCTTGTAGAAGGCTGCCGCATCACAGGAAACATTTTTCTTGATGGACAGGACATTTTTAAGACAAAAGATGTAAACGAATTGCGAAGAAAAGTTGGAATGGTTTTTCAAAAGCCGAACCCTTTTCCGATGAGCATTTATGACAATATCGCCTTTGGACCTAGAACGCATGGAATAACAAAAAAAAGCGAGCTTGATGAAATTGTTGAGACATCTTTAAAAAACGCCGCCATTTGGGACGAAATGAAAGACAACTTAAAGAAATCAGCCTTGGCTTTAAGCGGAGGACAGCAGCAGCGTCTTTGCATTGCGCGGGCTCTTGCGGTTCAGCCAGATGTCCTTCTTATGGACGAGCCTACATCTGCGCTGGATCCTATTTCAACTTCTAAAATTGAAGACTGCGTAATGCAGCTAAAAGAAAAATACACAATCGTAATTGTTACTCATAATATGCAGCAAGCGGTTCGTATTTCAGATAAAACAGTATTCTTCCTTTTAGGAGAAATTATAGAAACAGGAGATACAGAGCAAATATTCTCTATGCCAAAATGTGCAAAAACCGAAGAATACATTTCAGGAAGATTTGGTTGATTTAAGTCTTTTGAAAAGTTTGCGTTGCAAACCATTTTTATATTTAAAATATGCGTAAACTGAATATTTTTAGCTTGTTGAGGAAAATAAAATGAGAGAAAAATACAAAGAAGAGCTTTCAAGTTTAAACGAAAACCTTATTTCCATGGGAAAACTTATCGAAGTTGCAATACAGCAGACAGTCCTTGCTTTAGCAGAAAAAAATTGCGATTCTGCGTATGCAATAATGAAGAACGATGATGCAATCGATTCTAAAGAAAGAGAAATTGAACAGCAGTGCATAAAACTTTTGCTTCAGCAGCAGCCAGTTGCAGGCGATCTTAGAGTTATTACATCGGCATTAAAAATGGTAACAGATATGGAACGGATTGGCGATCACGCCTCGGATATTGCGGATTTAATAATCAAATTGCCAGATTTTAAGTACAATGGCCTTGAAAATATCAATAAAATGTCTGCAGAAGTTATCAGTATGCTTCACAATAGCCTAGAAGCGTATATTTCTAAAGATGTTTCAAAGGCTCTTGCAGTTATTGCTCAGGACGATATTGTTGATGACTTGTTCTATTCTGTAAAAACAAGCTTGGTAAGCGAAATAAAAAAATCTGAAAACGGAGAGCAAATTTTGGATTACTTGATGATTGCCAAATACTTTGAACGAATTGGCGACCATGCCACAAATATCGCCGAATGGGCAATCTTTTCTATTACAGGACAATTTAAACGATAGTTTTGCTTAAATTTCACAAAGTTTTACGTTTTGTTTGCAAATATTCCATTAAAAACAAACAAAAAACTTTTATAGTTCAGACATAAACTGATTGTTTGTAAAAAAACATTAAAGCAATCAGAAAAAAGAGGTAAAATTATGAAAAAACATTTTATTGCGACAGTGGTGCTTCTTGGTTTTCTTGCTGGCGCGTTTGCGCAGTCTGTCTCTTTGTCAAATACTTTTGGTGGCGATTCGGACAACACAAAGGCTGATGACTTTTTAGTTTTCGACAAGGATTTTAACAAGCAAGCTGTAAGTGTTGGCGACAGAGTTCAGTTGGATGTTGCTTCTGAAAAACTCGATTCCAGAATAAGATTGGATATTACAAGTAAACTTTCACTTTCAGGATATGTAAATCTTCGTCCAGTTGAATTTTTGAATTTTATTGGCGGAAACAAATTCTTTTCAAAGTGGGCAATTCCTTCAGCTTCTCTTCTTGCAAATGACGACGTAGTTAGTTACGGAAAACTTGCTGACAATGACGGTGCAGGCGTTGTTCTTGATATTGCAGGCTTCAAGTTTTCAACTGCAGTTGCCGCTGAAAGCCGCCTTAATTTGAATTTCGGGTTGCTTTATTCTCAAAAAGATATATTTAATGTAGGTTTTACAGCTCAAGATGTAACTGAAAAATCTGTAAGTTTCGGCTATTTTGCAGGGCTTAATATTGTAAAAAATCTTACATTGAACGCAGGTTATGTTTACAACTACAATAATGATGATTATTTGCCATCAACTGAACACGCATTGCAAGTTAGTTATTCTTACGACTTTGGCGATTCAGGATGGTTTTTGGCAAGCGATATGCAGATTGGTCTAAATAATATAAAAGGCGACGGAAGCGGAGACGCTTATGCACAGGACGGAATTCCATACTATATAGCATTGGCAGTTTCTTACGCGCCTTTAGATGACCTTGATTTGAGCCTAAAAGCTGATGTAAGGCACGGCTTGGAATCCGACGAAGACAACAGATTTGTTCTTTATCCTTACGGAGAATACAAGACAAATGTAGGAACATTTACATTGGGAGTTCGCACCGCTTTTGATGCAGATGGATTTGCAGGTCTTTCAATTCCATTTAGCTGGAAATACAAGCTTTCTAAAAAATAAACTGAAAGCCCGGCTTTCGAACTGAAAATCTAATCGCCTAAAACTTCGAGGATAGTCCGTCCCCGAAGTTTTTTTTGTTCTTTTTTATTCCGACTTTAGGGCTTTAATTTGAAATCTTGTTGAGAATAACGGCTATTTTTATTATAATTTGAGTATGACCTATTTTTTTGAAACTTATGGCTGCGAAATGAATGTTGCAGAAAGTGCCGCCGTTGAACAGCTTCTTATTTCTAGAGGCTGGAAAAAGGCAGGCAACATTCAGTTGAGCGATATGATTATAATAAATACTTGCTCCATTCGAAAAACTGCAGAAGATAGAATTATTGGAAGATTAGGCTGGTTTACAGGGTTAAAAAAAGTTCGCGAATGTAAACCTGACGCAAAAATAAAATTGTTAGAGGATGCTGCAGAGTACGCAAAAGATGGGCCAAAGCCTCTCACTCTTGTTTTTATGGGCTGCATGGCGGAGCGTCTTTTAGATTCTGTAAAAAAGGACTGGCCTTGCATCGATTACGTTGTGGGCACTTATGCAAAGCATCATTTTGGCGAAATAATAGATGCGGTTGAAGAAGGCCGTCCAGCTTTTATTCCTGATGACACTGAGCAGTACAAGTTTGCGCCAGTTTCTTACGAGCAGGGCAACTTTGGCTGCTTTGTTCCAATAATGCACGGCTGCAATAACTTTTGCACATATTGCATAGTTCCTTACGTTCGCGGAAGAGAGATTAGCCGTCCGGTTGAAGATATTTTAAAAGAGCTTGATACCTTAAATGGGTATGGAGTCCGCGATGTAACCTTGCTAGGTCAAAATGTAAATTCCTATCACGGAAAAGATTCCGACGGCAACGACACAGATTTTGCGGCTCTGCTTCAAATAATTGCAAATCACCTAAAAAAAGCAAATTCTTCTATTGGCTGGGTACGTTTTACTTCTAGCCATCCAAAAGACTTTAGCGATTCTGTTATTGAAGTTATTGCAAAGGAAAAAGTTCTTTGCCATCACATACATCTTCCTGTTCAAAACGGCTCGACCGCCGTATTAAAAGCTATGAACCGACATTACACTCGCGAACAGTATCTTGAGCTTGTTGAACGCATAAAAAAAGCTATTCCAGATGTCTCCCTTACCACTGACATTATGATGGGATTTCCTGGCGAAACTGAACAAGACGTTGAGCAGACCTTAGATTTAATGAAAAAGGTTCGATACGAATCTGCAATGATGTACTACTATAATCCTAGGGAAGGAACGCCGGCTGCAAAAATGAAGCAATTGCCAGCGGAAGTAAAGAGCGAACGCCTGCAAAGAGTTATCGATTTGCAACTTGTAATTACACAGGAAGAAATGCAGAAAAATGTCGGGCAAACTGTGCAGGTTCTTGCAGAAAGTGTTAGCCGCGATAATAAAAACGAGCTTCTAGGAAAAACTGCCCGCAATGAAAAAGTTGCCTTTCCAGCAGAAAAAAATATGATTGGGAAATTTTTAACGGTTCATCTTGACGAGCTTAGCGGACACACATATCGAGGAACTGTTGTAAATTAGCAGGTCAAAAAATAATTTAAGAGGTGTTTATGATTGTAAAACTGATTATTTCA
Organism: Treponema sp. UBA6367; assembly: GCA_002437725.1. Lineage (GTDB taxonomy): Bacteria > Spirochaetota > Spirochaetia > Treponematales > Treponemataceae > Treponema_D. Next base: position 141,598 of record DJRF01000025.1, on the reverse strand, counting down.
ATTATTTGCGTAGTTGTGTTAGCCTTTTTTGCAGGATTTAATCTTGATAACAAATGCGATGTAAATGTTTTATTTCACACATTTTCGCAGGTTCCAGTTTTTTTAACGATTATAATTTCTTTTGTGGCTGGCGTAATTGTAACTTTGCCGTTTGCTTTTATTAATAAGTCCGCAAGAAAAGGCAAGCTTGAAAAGAAAATTGCTGAAAAACTAAAAAAAGCAGAAATCAAGCAAAAAAAAGATTCTAAAAAAGCAGAAGAAAAACAAAATTCAACTTCCCAAAACGCTGAAAAAAACGTGGCAGAATCTTTAGAAAAAGAGCCTCTAAAAGAAAAGAGCGAAAATCCTTCTGAAGAAGCAATTTCTTCTCAGGCAGAAACAGGATGTCCTGTATGAAAATAAAAATATTTGTTCTTATCGCTTTTTCATTGGCTTTATCAAATTTGCTTTTTGCGCAAGAACTTACTGCAAAAAAAATGTCTGAACAGGCAGTCCTAAAAGAAAATCCTGAAGATGCTGTAAAGTATATTCAGTCTGTTATAGGAAATATATCCGTTCCAGCGGAAAAAAAGGCTGCCTATGCTTTTTTGGGAACTTTGCAAGAAGCAATGGCTCTTTATGCAGATGCCCAGAAGTCTTATTCAATCGCAGCTGGCATTACAGCCGGCAATGCTGAAGGTATGCCTAAAAAATCTAGCGAACGGCTTGTAATTGACGCTGTTCGATGCGCCTTAAGTGCCGGCGACTACGAAAATGCAAAAAACTGGCTTAATTCCGCAGTTCGCAATTCAAAAAGCGAGGAAATTCAAGCGACTGTAAAACTTTACGACCAATGGTGCGCATTGAGCGGCGCAGAAACTTATGAACAGACAATTGAACCAGTCGCCATGCTAAAAGCGTATTTGGAAATCCCTTCAATGCAAATCCAAAAGCCAGCAGTTCTTCTAACGTTGTGGTACATAACGGGCGAAAAAACTTATTCGCAAATGCTCGAAAATGAATATCCGCTTTCTCCGGAAACCGCAATTGCAACTGGAAAAGCGCAAATCTATCCCGCACCTTTTTGGTACTTTGTACCTAGAAAAATAGAATAGCTTAAAAAGTTTGCGTTGCAAACTTTCTTATAGGAGTTAAAATTTTATGAAAGTTATTAAGAAAAAGTTTTTTGAGCTTATCTGTGTTGTTGCTCTTGTTTTTACAAGCTGCGCGTCGATTCCAGAACCTTCGCAAAAGAATGTTGCAATGTTTTACGGCTATGCGGAAATCGTTCCAGATGATTATTTTTACGGACAAAAAAGTCAAAAGAATGGAATTACAGTTGTTCTGGAAAACTATAAAACTGGAAAAACATATACAATGACAAGCAATTATCGTGGCGAACTCATAAAATCCAATGTTGAGCCGGGTATGTACTTTGTAAAAAAAGTAAGCGCCGATTTTTTTGAAAATGAACGCTCCTGGAAAATAGAATTTTCCTTTTCGGATACTGATATGGATTCTTTAATCGATATTGGATATGGAGCTTATTCATTGGGTAAATTTATTATAACAAGCAACGCGCAGACTCGAATGTGCCATCTTTCTTTCGGGGCTGAAAAAGAAGACGTAAAGGAACTTTTTATGAACTATTATCCAGATTCCATGTGGCTTTACGAATCTTGGCAGTAGTTTTTGTATAGAAAAAAATGAATATACTTTCGGTAAACAATGTTTCAAAAATAGGAAGGGAAGAACCTCTTTTTACAGAAGTAACTTTTGGTTTGGACTACGGCGAAAAAGCCGCTTTAATTGGGCGCAACGGCTCTGGAAAATCCACTTTATTGAACACAATTGCAGGTGTTCTAGCTCCCGATGAAGGAACTGTGGTAATAAACCGCAGCGCAGGACTTTCTTTTTTGCCGCAATCTCCTGTTTTTGAGCCGAATGATACAATAAAAGAGCACATTTTTAAAAGCCCTTCTCCAAAACTCGCGATAATTCAGGATTTTTTAGAAGTCTGCCAAAAACTTTCAACAAGCGAAAGTGCTTCCGTGCAAAAGCGTTATGAAGAATTGAATAAAAAGATGGAAGACAAAGATTTGTGGAACTATGAATCTCAAGTTTCTTCAATTCTTTCTACGTTGGGAATTACTGATTTGAACAGAAAAATGGGCGAGCTCAGCGGTGGAATGGTAAAAAAAGTTGCTCTTGCTCAAGTTCTGGTCGAAGATTCAAAGCTATTGCTTTTGGACGAGCCTACAAACCATTTGGATATTTCTACGATTACCTGGCTCCAAAACTATTTGCACGATACAGACAGAACGGTTTTAATGGTTACCCACGACCGCTATTTTTTGGATGCAGTTTGCACCAATATTTTTGAAATTGCAAATCATCGTTTAAAGCTCTATCAGGGAAACTATTCAACTTACCTTGAAAAAAAAGAAACCGAAGCTCAAATTCAGCAGAATACAGACAGACGGATTGAAAGCATCTTGCGGTTTGAACGCGACTGGCTTATGCGAGGTCCTTGCGCTCGAGGAACAAAGGCGAAAGCGCGAATTCAGCGTGATATGCAATTAATAAACCGCGAAAAATTTAGGCAGGAAAAAGGATTTTCTTTTGAAGTTCAAGGGCGTAGGCTTGGCGGAAAGGTTTTAGAGCTTGAGCACATTTCAAAGTCATATCCAAAAGGCGGCGTTTGCTCAGGCGGTCAAAATGTTCCAGTTATAAAGGACTTTTCTTATACATTTACAAAAGGGCAGCGAATCGGTGTTTTTGGCGATAACGGCTCTGGAAAGTCAACTTTTTTAAATATAGTTACAGGCCTTGTTCCGCCAGATACAGGAACTGTAACCTGCGGAGTGAACACTGTTTTTGGCTATTACAATCAAAATCCGCAATTTAAAGATTTGAATCAGACTGTAATTGAATACTTAAAGGAAGCTGGCGAGTACATTACTCGTACCGACGGAAAAACTTTGAGCGCCGCTCTTTTTTTGAACGAATTTGGTTTTGAAGGAAAAATACAACATTCGCCTCTTTCAAGTTTGAGCGGAGGAGAGCGCAAACGTCTGTTTTTAATCCGGCTTTTGATGACTAATCCAAACTTTCTTGTGCTAGACGAGCCTACAAACGACTTTGATATTTTTACAATGAACGTAATGGAAGATTTTCTTTTGCAATATCAGGGTTGCCTTTTGATTGTTAGCCACGACCGTTACTTTATGGATAAAGTCGCAGATTCTCTTTTTATTCTTGAAGAAGATGGCGGCATTTCTGGCTTTGTAGGAAAATGCTCTGAATATATTGAATACCGCGAGCAAAAGCAAAAGGAAAAAAATCAGGCAGAAAAAAAACAGCAGAGTATAACGCAAGAAGTTTCGCAGCCTTCTAATGCGAAGCGGAAGATGACCTTTAAAGAAAAAAAGGAATTTGAAGAGCTGGAAGGCAAAATTCTTGAGCTTGAAGAAAAAAAATCTGAACTTGAAGGGCAGCTTTCTAAAGGCGGAAACGTTGACTTTCAAACTTTGAACAAAGAGTATTCAAAAGTAAGCGCAGATTTGGATGCAAAGTATTCTAGGTGGGAAGAATTGGCGGCTTTGGCGTCAATGTAGTTTATTTTTCAACCGTCCAATCTGTGCCGTTTTTTCCTTTAAAACATTTTACCTTGCATTTGTATTTTTTTGCGTTCTGTGCAAAGAATTTTATATTGCAAGCAAATTGGCTCATTAAATCGTCAGGATGAAAATCTAAACTCAGATATTGAACTTTTCCGTCTGATTCTACTCGGCTAAGCGCTCCGTTTATGCGAATGATATTTTCTGCCGCTAAATAAAAACTTTGCAATTCGGCTCTTATAAACTCAATTTGAAGTTTTTCAATTTTTTCGTGGCTTAAGCAAAGAGTGTCTATTTTTGCTAAAGATTGTCCATCGTTCTTTTCTTTTGTTTGGGAATACCATTTTGAAAAATCTTCAAGCAAGATAACTGGTCTTTTGTGGCAGGCTTTGCAAACCGAAAGAAACCAAGGAACAGCTCTTCCTTGATTATAAAAAACGTTGCAGGCATGGCTAAGCTCTTCTGATTTTTCAATTTCTTTTTGTGAATAAGACTTCGATTTTATTACGTGATACGGGGCGTTTTTTTCAAAATCTAATCCCAAAGAAACCGCATTTTCTGCTAAAGCAGTTCCAGGCAAAACTGAAAGGCAAAACGTTTCAAGGTTGTTTGGATACAAGTTTAGGGCGAAATCAATGCTTTTCTTAAAACCTTCAAAGGTGTCGCCTGGAAGTCCGTAGATTAAGTCGAATCCAAAAACTACGCCTTCTTGATTCAGAATTCCAATGTTTTTGGTGAACAATTTTTTGTCAAAACTTCTGTTTACCAATTTTAAAACTTCTGGATTTGAACTTTGCAAGCCAAATTGAAGCGCGCATGGAATTCTTGTAAAAGCCTTTGCCAGTTCCCTGTCTAAAAATTCTGCGCGGGCTTCAAAATAAAAAAATATTCCTGGCGCTTTTTGGGCAATTTTTTTTAAAAGAATTTTTGCCCTGTTTTTGTCTGCGTTGTAAGTTGGATCAAGCACAAACACTTGGCTGATTTTTTTCTTGTTAAAAAGTTCAAGCTCTTTTTCAATTCTTTGCATTGGAAAGTAGCGAATCTTTTTTTCGCCTTTTGATTCGTAGCAGTAAGAACACTTAAAAGGGCAGCCTCTTGCAAGTTCCCACAATGCGCCGCCGTATTCGGCTGGGTCTAAAGTTCCGTCAAGGTAAGGGGAAGAAAGGTTTTCCGCATCTGTTTGAAAAATTCTTTCTTGCGATAATTTTTTTGCCTGTTCTTTTGAGCCGCCGTTTTCTAAAAATGTTATGAGTTCGGGAACTATTTTTTCGCCAGGACCTTTTATGCAGTAGTCAAAGGATGTAAAACTTTCTGCATTTGCAGTGACTTCAGGACCGCCTGCAAATGTCACTATATTTGGACACTTGGTTTTTAAAATCCTTGCGGCTTCTTCAAGTTCGTTGCGGTTCCAAACAAAAACGCTGAATCCCACATATTTTAAAGTGGCATTCGTTTTTTTTGCAATTTGAATAATATTTTCTGCAATAAAAAGGGCAGCATCTGGGGTGGAATTTACACAATTTGCATCGAAAAAGTCTTTACCTTCCTTGCTAAACGCTTTTAATTCAACGTTGAAGTTTTGCGCAATAAAATTATCGTGTTTTAATGCAGAGGCAATGCACGCAGCTCCAAGCGGCAACGCCTGAGGAGAAGTTTCTATAAGAAGTGTTGTGCATAAAATAAGAGGTTTTTCCATAATAAAAGGTTAATGCTTTTCAAGCAACGCTTGCGCTATTGCCTCGCAGCAACGTTCTCCGTCCATTGCAGAAGAGACAATTCCGCCTGAATACCCGCTGCCTTCTCCGCACGGATACAAGTTTTTTAAGACAGGCGATTCAAGCGTCTTTGCGTCGCGAACAATTCTTACTGGAGTGCTTGTCCTTGTCTCGCTGGCTATAAGAATCGCCTGTTTTGAAACAAAGCCTTTCATGTTTTTGCCAAAATTCAAGAATCCTTGAGCAAGTCTTCCTCCAATAAAATCAGGAAGCCAAATATCTAGCCTTGAAGAAACAACTCCCGGCGTGTAGCTTGTTTGCGGCAAGTCTTTTGATTGCTTGTGAGCAAGAAAATCTGTCATAAGTTGGGCGGGCGCCTTTTGACCTTGCCCATGTTTTTTAGTTTCTTCTTCTAGCCAGTTTCTAAAGATAAGACCTGCAAGGGCGGCGCAGCCTCTTCCTTTAGCTTGATGAACAAATTCTTCCGGTATATCTTCCGGACGAATTTCTGTAACTATGGCGGCGTTTGACCAGTTGCTGTTTCTTGTGCTGGAACTCATTCCATTTACAACAATTTGATTTTCGCTTGCCGCGCTTGGAACTATAACTCCGCCTGGGCACATGCAGAATGAATAGACCCCGCGTTCTTCCACTTGTGTTGTAAGCCTGTATTCAGCGGCTTCCATGCCTTCTGTTTTTCCGTGATATTGAATTGAATCGATTAAAGTTCGAGGGTGTTCAACTCTTACTCCAGCGGCAAATGTTTTTGATTCAAGCGACTTAGGATTTTTTTGAGCAAGAAGCTCATAAATATCTACCGCGCTATGCCCAGTTGCTAAAAGTACAGCATCTGCTAAAAAATTTTGTATTTCGCCGGAAACTGTATTTTTTGCAACAATCCCTTTTACAGTAGAATCTTCTTCTATAAAATCCACGCATCTAGTGTTAAAAAGAAAAGAGCCTCCCATCTCGATTATGAACTTTTTCATTTCGTTTATGACGAGCGGCAATTTTTCAGTTCCTATGTGAGGATGCGCATCTGTTAAAATTAAAGGATTTGCGCCAAATTTTACAAAAATTTGAAGAATCCGGCTGATGTTTCCTCTTTTGTTGCTGCGAGTGTAAAGCTTTCCGTCGCTAAAAGTTCCGGCGCCGCCTTCGCCAAAGCAGTAGTTTGAATCGCCGTTCACTTTGCCTTCTGTGCTGATTTTTGCGATAGTTCTTTTTCGTTCAGAAGTTTCTTCTCCGCGCTCAATAATTATTGGGCGTATGCCAAGCTCAATCAGTTTTAATGCGCCAAAAAGTCCCGCCGGTCCTGAGCCTACAATAATTACTTGCGGAATTTTTTTATCCTCGGCAGAAAGCTTTTTCCATTGTGGAAGTTCGTCCGTTCCTTGTTTTGGAACTTGCTCGTCGATATAAATTTTGTACCTTAGGTGGATTTTTAATTGTCCGTGCCTTGCATCAATCGATTTTTTAGCAAAAACGCAGTGAACCTCATGCATTTTTGAATCAATATTTTGATTTTTCAGTTCTTTCTGAATAAGCTCTTGAATAAGATTCTCGTTTTTCTCATCTTGCGGTTTTACAGTGATAGAAAGTTCTTTTTGCATAAGAACATTCTACCACAAATAAAAGAAACTTTAAATTAGGATAAACCTTTCTAATCTTCTTCGTATTTTAGAATGTCGCCAGGAGTGCAGTCCAGCGTTCTGCAAATCGCTTCTAGCGTAGAAAAGCGGATTGCGTTCACTTTGTTGTTTTTTATTTTAGAAAGATTTACATTTGTAATGCCCACTTTTTCTGCAAGTTCTCCGAGCGACATCTTCTTTTCGACCATTACGCGGTCAAGATAAAGCACAATTTTGCCCATAATCGCCTCTTTTTATACAAGCCCTTCAACTTCGCTTTCGAGTTCTGTTCCGTAAGAAAAAATTTGCGAAAGGCAAATCATGGCGATTCCCATTGCAATTCCTGTAACTTGAACGCTGGTTTCAACGTTGTCAACGCCAATTGCAAGCTTTGCGATTGCGCTCATAATAAGACCGATAACTGGAATCATAATGCTAAAAATTCCAATTTCGCGAATCATTCGGACGTTGTCTTTTTGGAATGGAGTTGCGCCTTTGCTGAACCAGGTTTTTCCTTCTGTTGTCTTTATAATAAGATAGATGTTTCTGAAAATCATTGTCATGCAGAGCATCGTAAAAAGTCCTGCAAAGCAAAAGATTCTCACCGCTTGCGGAATAAGAATTCCATTTTCATTTGCGATTGAAATTTCAAATCCGTTTGTGGCGATTTGTCCGTCGCCAACCTGTTCTAGCAAGAAGTTTCCGAATTTTTCAACCGAAACAAAAGATGCAATTATCGCTGCGACCATGGTAAGTGAGCATGCGAAAAAAAGAATTTCACAGCATTTTGCGATGATTTTTGTGGCTTTGTTTAGATTTTTCATATTGTAACCTCAAAGTGAATAAATTTCGTCGAGAAGCAAAACTTTGACTTTGCGGTTGGCAAAGTTTTGCTTCTCAAGATTACAATATAAGATTGAATTTAATGTTTGTCAATATATTTTTAATGAAAAACGATAAATATTTAATAATTAGTGATAAATGATTAAATTTTGAGTTTTTAGAAAATTAAATAAAAGCGTAAGCGAATTTACAATTGGCGAAGATTTTGTGCGATAAGAACAATTAAGGTTGCATAGCAACCCAAACCAATTCAAACGAAGTTTGAGCACAATCATCTGCAGCAAATTGTAAATTCGCTGAAAGCGTTTTTTTCAAAATTTATAAAAACTCAAAATTTCAAAGATAATTAGTCTTCCATCTTTTTGTATTCGTCGTATTCGCGGAGCATTTCTGGATCCTTGTTTTTATCAAGCAAAGAAACCACAACTGTTACTAAAAAGCAAGCTATGAATGCAGGAAGAATTTCGTATATGTCAAAAATTCCGCCTTTAAGGTAGTGCCAAACGACGTCAGTTACTCCGCCCGTAATAAGACCCGCAATTGCTCCTTTTGCTGTGGTTTTTTTCCAGTAAAGCGCAAGAAGAATCAACGGACCGAAAGTTCCGCCGAATCCTGACCAAGCGAACGAAACCAAACTGAAGATTGAACTGTCTGGATTTAGAGAAAGAAGCAGTCCTACAAGAGCAATTGCAAAAACAGAAATTCGGCTAACAAGCATAACTTTTTTATCGTCGGCATCCTTTTTTATAAGCCCTTTAAAAATATCCTGGCCGATTGCTGAAGAAGCTGCCAAAAGTTGAGAGTCGGCAGTAGACATTGCCGCTGCAAGAATTGCGCACAAGAAAAGACCTGCAATAAATGCCGGGTACATTCTGAGCATAGATTCGCTAAAAACGGCTTCTTGAGTTCCTGCTCCCAAAACTTTTATGCCTTCGATAGCAACGTCTTCTGCGTTTGCTCCCAAAAGAACTCCTTTGTTAAAAAGGTAAGCCGTTCCTAGCGTTCCAATTATAAATGTTCCAATGTACGAAATAACCATCCAGGAAATTCCCACTCTGCGAGCGGTTGTTATTTCCTTGTTTGAACGGCATCCCATAAATCGGACGATTATGTGCGGCATTCCAAAGTAGCCTAAGCACCAAGAAAATGCGGAAAGAGCAGAAACAAAGCTGAACGATTTGTTGTTTTTAAAGTTGTTTAAGATTTGCGAACCAAATTCTCCGCTCAAGGCCTTGTCTGTAAAAGACTGAACTTGAGTAACCGCGTTTCCAATTCCGCCTAAGTCGATTATGATAATAATAGAAGAAATTACAAATGCCACAAAGATTAAAGTGCCTTGAATAAAGTCTGTAGTGCAAACGGCTTTATAGCCACCCATTATTGTGTACGAAAGTATGATTATAAATCCTATTAAAAGACCCAGATTCCAGTTGAGTCCAAAAACAGAGCGGAAAAGTTTTGCGCAGGCAACAAAACCAGAGGCTGTATAAATTGTAAAGAAAACAACGATAAAGAAAACCGCTACAACCATAAGAATGTGAGATTTGTCTTTGAATCGGTTTGTAAGAAATTCTGGAATTGTAATTGAATCGCCAAATGCTATTGAGCACTTTCTTAATGGCTTTGCGATGATAAGCCATGCCAGATAAGTGCCTGCAATAAGACCAAGCGAAGTCCAAAAAGTTTCTTTAAATCCTCCAAGATAGCAAAGACCTGGAAGACCCATTAAAAGCCATGCAGATGAATCCGAAGCTTCTGCGCTAAGTGCCGTTACCCAAGGCCCTACTTTTCTTCCGCCAAGAAAAAAATCAGAAGCGGTGTCGTTGCCTTTTGCGGTCTTTAAACCTACATAAACCATTAAACCTAAATAAATTACAAATGCGACTATTTTCGCAATGACAGCAGCTGTCATATTTCCCCCATAAAATAAAAAACGTAATGAAATATTTTAAATGTAATGAAGATGTTAATCAACACTAATGAGCGAAAATGTGCGGAAAATTTAAAAAACGGCTGGGCAAGGCTCGCTTACGTAAGACTTTATCCAGCCGTTTGGTTTATATTAGAAACTAAATCTATCTTATTTATACTCTATTGTAAATTTGTTGTCTTTTGCAGGAATCATATTTGAAGAAGAGTAAATAATCTTTAAATCTCCATCTTTTGATTCGCAAAGGAATGGACATTTATAAAACTTTTCTAGGGATGTTCCATTTACAAAGATTTTTGCAGGCTCTGCGCTTTCTCCGGAAGCTAGTTTGATTGCAATTATTTCGCCTTCGTAAATTGGAGTGTCATCTGAAAGAACATCTTCTGTTTTTGCATCATAATTTCCTGTTTTAGAATTTAATGTTCTGTAATAGCAGGTTTTTGAAACTTTCAACTCAGTGCCAAAAACAATTTTCGTAGATTTAGGTTCTTTTGTAAGGAACTTAAAATCAATGTCTTTTCCGTCTGCATCCGCTAAGTTTATCTGATAGTATCTTTTTTGAAGAGCCGTGCTTGGATAATAGACTTCTGTTTTTCCGCCGTCTAGTGAATATCCGTAAATATAAGTTTTTGTGCCGCTAGTCCAATCTGAAGACATTTTATCTTCATTTAGGTTAAAATATAGTGTTGAAAGAGTGTCGCTTTCTGTGACTGTTTTTCCACTTTCTATAGTGCCTGAAGAAGACCATGAACTTGTTTGGCATATAACATAATCTGTGTCATAAGTAACTTTTGCGGAATACAAAGCTCTTTCTGTAAACTCTATTGAATAAATGTATTTTCCGTCCTGCTCAATACATTCATTTTTTGTTATTGCTGAAACTTGGAACGATTTTCTGCCTTTCTTGTCAGTTCCATCATCTTTTGCGCCGTTAATTTTCCAGTAGTCAATGGTTTTTCCTTCTGTAAAGTTTTTGGCTTTTACATTTAAGGTTTCCCACGCTTTTACCGTGCCGTTATTTTTTACAGCTTCTGTATCAACAAATCCTTTTGTAACTTCAATTTTAGATTCATCAAAAAGAATTGTGATTGCGTAATCTTCTCCTTTTGGAGTCTTTGGGGAATCATTGTCGTCATCCATATTGCAAGATACAAATATGCTTGCAAGTATGAATGCTAAAACAACCTTACCCCCCCCTAAAATTTTCCTTATTTTCAATTTCATTATTTTATACCTCCAATAAAGAATTGAATAAGTGACCTAAGTTTTGAGTTTTTAGAAAAACTTAACATTTCGACTATATTGTAAAAAGTTTAAAAAGGCAAATAAAAAATATTGACAAAACGTATACCAATCGGTATATTGTTCTTATATACCAAATGGTATATAAGAACAATCCTGAGGTTTTTATGAAAGATACAATTTTTGATTCGATTTTCTACCATATATATCCGCTTGGAATGTGCGGCTGCCCAAAACGCAATGACTTTTCATGTCCTGCAGGCAGCGCTTTTTCTGCTTTGGAAGAACAGCTTCCGCGTATTCGCGAGCTTGGATGCAATGCCCTTTACATTGGTCCTCTTTTTGAAAGCTCATCTCACGGCTACGACACCGTTGACTATTACCATGTTGACAGGCGGCTTGGCAATAACGAATCTTTTAAACATTTTTGCAATGCAGCTCACGAGATGGGTTTTAAAGTCGTGCTTGATGCTGTTTTTAACCACACAGGCCGGGATTTTTTTGCATTTAAAGATATTCAGGCAAACGGAAACAGTTCCCGCTATTGCTCTTGGTACAAAAATTTGAAATTCGGACAAAAAAGCTGCTATGGCGACAATTTTGACTACGAAGGGTGGGCTGGCTGCAAGGACCTTGTAAAGCTAAACGGTGAATGTGGTCAAGTTCAAGAACATTTGTTTGGGGCGGTAAAGTTTTGGATTCAAGAATTTAAAATAGACGGATTAAGGCTTGACGCAGCAGATGTTCTTAGCGCAAATTTTATGGAAAATCTCAGCAAATTTTGCGCTTCCATAAAGCAAGATTTTTGGCTTATGGGCGAAGTTGTTCACGGCGACTACAATAATTGGGTTCGTCCTTCAAGGTTGCACAGCGTTACAAACTACGAATGTTACAAAGGATTGTGGTCAAGCTTTAATAGCCGCAATTTTTTTGAAATTGCTTACAGTTTGAATCGGCAGTTTGGAAATTCTGGAATCTACAAGTTTATGCCGCTCTACAATTTTGCGGAAAATCATGATGTAGACAGAGTCGCTTCTGTTCTTTCTGATTCAAGATGGCTTTTCCCACTTTACGGGCTTTTGTTTACAATGCCTGGAGTTCCTTCGATTTACTACGGTGGCGAATACGGCTTGCGTGGAAAAAGAAATAGTTCTGGCGATGAGCAGTTGCGCCCATCATTTGGCGCTTCTTCTGATTTGGACGGAAAATGCCATGTTCCGGATTTTGCAAAGCCTGATGTGGATTCCCTTTCGCTTGCAAAAGCGATTCAAAAGTTCGCGTCAATCCGTTTGCAGTTTGACGCGCTTAAAAAAGGAAGCTACAGTCAAATTTTTGTTAGCAGCTGCCAGTTTGTTTTTGAAAGAGAATTTTACGGTCAAAGAATAATCGTTGCCGTCAATTGCGAAGATAAACCTGCTTGCGTCTGCTTAAAAAATACAATTCATCGTTCTTGCGAAGATGTGTTAAATGGCGGCATCTTTTGTGAAAGCGACTTGAACCGCCTTGAAATCCCTGCAAACTGGCTTAGGATTTTGAAATGCTAGGGAAGGTTGCCTTTTAACTTATTTTATAATGATTTTATAATGAACATTTTCATTTTCCGTGCTATTATACAAATTACAATAAAATATTTTATTTGGAGATAAGATAAAAACAGCCGAACATAGCGTCTGTTTTTATCTTTAAAAGTTTGCGTTGCAAACTTTCTTATCATCTGTTGTTTCTCACTTCGTTGCGAAACAACTTAAAAGTCAAATGCGTCTAGTCCAAGGTACGCTTACGCTCAAGACCTTGACACAGCCGTTTTTAGGGATTTGATAATCCCTAAATCGAAAATTGATATTTTCTATTTGACTTTTTTATGGGAGGAATTATGAAAAAAAATATTTTTTTAGTTTTTGCTTTGTGTGTATTTTTGCTGCCTTCTTGTTCTGGTAAAAAAAATTATATCGAAAAAACTGCAAGTTTTCTTTATGAAGATTCTGAGCCAGTAGGAAATGCTGCTCCTAGAATGATGATGGCAAAATCTGCTGCCTATTCAACAAATGATGCTAAGGAAATGGCTTCTGATTCTGTTTCAATGGAAGAAAGTTCAGGTTCTTCGTCTGATATTCAGGAGCGAAAACTTATAAAAAATGGCAATATTTCCATTCAAATTGAAGATTTGGATTCTTCTGACAAATTAATGGAAAATTTCTGCTCTAAGTTTTCAGGATATATCAGCAATTCTTATCGCGATGAATATTCTTGCACGTTTACAGTAAAAGTTCCTTCAGCAAGATTTGATGAGGCAATCAGCTATGCGGGCCAGCTTGGACTTGTAAAAAGCCGAAGCATGAATGTTCAAGATGTTAGCGAGCAGTATTATGACCTTCAGACAAGAATCGAAACAAAAAAGATTCTTCAAAAAAATCTAAAAGGCTATCTTGCAAAGGCAGAAAATCTTTCTGATATTCTAAAAATTGAACGCGAATTGAATTCCGTAACTTCTGAATTGGAATCTATGGAAGGCAGAATGAAACGGCTTTCAAACCAAATTGATTTTTCTACCATAAATATAACTCTTCGTCTTCCTGATGGAAAAACTTCTCCAGTTTTGCACAGGCCTTCATTTGGCGAAAATATTTCTGCATTTGGACGTTCTTTGCTTAAATTCTTTGCAGGGCTTTTAAAAATCATTCTTTATGCAGTAATCTGCGGAATACCTGTTATTGCAATTATTTCATTGCTTTTCTGGCTTTTGTTTGGAAAAGTAGGGCTTATTAAAAAACTTTTTAACAAACTTAAATAGCCCAAATGTCGAGTTTTTTATAAATTATGAAAAAAATGCTTTCAACAAATTGTAAATTCGTTTACGCTTTTGTTTATTTTTCCAAAGACTCGAAGTTTAGGCTAAATAAAATTGGTAAAATTTTCCACCCTGGTTTATAATGTAAAGGGAAAAAGGGGGCTTGCTATGGGTGGAAAATTAACTCTTGATGTTCTTTATAACAACCGTTTTTGTCAATACGTTCACGACAACAATCAATTCTACGACATTGTTTTTAACGATTTAATAGCCAACGTAAGAAATGTTGGCGGCGAAGAAAATCTTATTGCAACTGCCAATGGCGGGCATCTTTTTTATGCAGCGGAGCCTTTGTACGACTACGACATTGTGACTATGAGCCTTTATGGAATCCGTTACAGCGAGTTTTTAAGTTACTTAAAAGGTGCTGACCAAAAAGATGTTGAAGAATATCTTAAAAAACTTAGAAAAGAAGCGCTTGAAGCAATTTCTTACGTTGAACTTGAGTTTTATATAAAAAATAACTGCGCTTATCGCTGCGCGCTTTTTTATGCGCTGCCTTCAAATAAAAACGGCAAATACTGCGAAACCGATATTCAAGAATTAGAAGATTACGGAATACGCACAACCGACAGAATAAAAGAAGTTGTGTAAGCGATTTTTTACAATTGTAAAAAATCGCTTGCACTTTTTTTCTTCTTTCTAAAAACTCGAAAATTGGACGGATTAGTAAACTGCAAGAATTTTTGCAAGTTTATCTTTTCCAATTATTTTCATAAACGAAGCAAGGCGAGGTCCTTGGTCTTTGCCAATTAAAGCTTGGTACAGCGCAGTGAACAGAGCCTTTGCGTCAAGGCCAAGTTCTGTCGCTATATCGTACATTGCTTGCTGGCAGTCTTTGTCGGTTGCAAAAGTTCCAACCTTTGGAGCAACTTCGTCGCGGACTCTAATAACCGCCTTTTTCATTTCTTCTGAAAGTTCCGCTTTTGAGCCGTCTTCTCTGAGCGCAAAGCAAAATTCTGGAGCGCAAGAAGGAGCGCTGTTTTTTATCCAGAACCATGCACATTCACAGCGGCGGCGGAGCCTTTCCTCTTGCTCTGGCTTTACGTCGCCAAGCGAAGCAATTACTGCATCGATGTTTCCAGAATATGTTTGAAGCAAAGTTGTAAGCATTCTGAAAGTAATCTGATAAGGCATTGTTTCAGGAAACTTGCCGTCTATTTGGCTGAGCATGTAGATTCGTTTTTCCTTGTTGAACAAGTCTTCGCTCTTTGCTTTGTCTACGCCGTATACAATTCGTTCTGTTTTGTCGTAATCTTCGTAAACTTTTAGAACGTCAAGGTCAAAAGAAATTGCAAATTCTGTGTTTGGTCTAGTTCCTGCAAAAATGTAGCGAAGAACTTCTGCTTGGTAGACATCAAGCGCATCTGGAAGGGCTATAACCTTTCCTTTTGATGAAGACATTTTTCCTGGCACACCTTTAAGGTTTACAAAGTCGTAGCGCATTGTAATTGGCGCGTCCCAACCGTAAACCTTTTTTGAAACAAGCTTTGCAGTGTCGTAAGAACCGCCTGGGCTTATGTGGTCTTTTCCGCCTGGTTCAAAAACAACTTTTTCTTCGTTCCATCTCATTGGCCAGTCTACACGCCAGCCGAGCTTTGCTCCCTTAAATGTTCTTAGATCAACTTTTTCGCAGTTTCCACATTCGCATTTGTAAGAAAGTCCGTATTCGCCGTCGTAGCCAGTTATTTCTGTTGTGTCTTTGCTGCATTTTCCGCAAAAAACAGATACAGGCCAGTAAACGTCTTCTTTTTTCATTTTGTGCTGCTCGTCGCGGTATTCGTTTAAACATTCTTTTATGAGCTCGCGGTTTTGCAATGCTTTTTTCATGCCTTCCGCATAGCGGTTTGCCCGGTAGCGGCTCGCCTGGTAAAGAAACTCCGGATGAATTCCAACGCGTGGAAGCTGCTGCTCTATGTCGACTTCGTGGTGGCGCGCATAATTTTCGTTTCTTCCAGTTGTATCTGGAACTTCTGTTATTGGATATCTAAGATACTTTTCCAAAATTTCAGGATTCGGCATATTTGCAGGAACTTTTCGGAATACATCATAGTCGTCCCAGGAATAAATGAATCTTACATTTTTGCCCCGGTCTCTTAAAGCTCTTACAACAAGGTCTACTGTAATTATTTCTCTAAAGTTTCCTAAGTGAACGGTTCCCGAAGGGGTAATGCCGGAAGCGCAGGTGTAAAGGTCTAAATCGCCTTTTTCTGCAATTATTTTAGAAGCCATTTGATCAGCCCAATGGCATAAAAGCGGATTTCTTTGTTCGTTGCTCATAAAGTCCTCAAATTTTTTAAGTCTGGATAGAAAAAATTGAAATCAAAATATTTCTGTTATAAAAAGATTATAGCGAAATAATGCACTTAGGGCAATTAAGCATAATATTTAACTAGTAGCCAGAATGTCGAGTTTTTTATAACAGTTAGAAAAAAAGCTTTCAGCGAGTTTACAATTTGTTCAGACGGTTGTGCTCGCACTTCGTTTGAATGGAGTTGAGTTGCTGCGCGACTTTAATTGTTCTAATCGCACAAAGTCTTCACAAATTGTAACTTCGCTTACGCTTTTATTATTTTTCCAAAAACTCAAAATTTTGGCTAATATGTTCAATTTGTGTATTCTTCGATATTATCCAAATCGAGGTTGTCGAATTCGTTTGAGTTTTTTTTGTCCTGTTGGTCAAAATCCGCTGCTATTTGAGCCTGAAGTTCTGGCGAAATTATGTTTTCGATTTTAGAATTGTCTATTTCTTCCTTTAGTTCTTGAGAATTGTCGCTTGTAGTTTTGAACTGTTCAAGAACGTTTTCAAGGTCAGTCATGTTTTTGTAGCTCTCTTTGCTCTGCTCGCCAACGGCTGCCATTCTTTGAACTATGTCTTCTGTTCCGTTTCGAATCTCGTGAATTCCGCTAAGAGCCTGTGTGAACAAATCGCTTATAGAATTAATTTCTGAATAAACGGCTTCTTGCTGTTCCGCTAGGTTTTCGCAATACTTATTAATTTTTTCCGCGGTTGTTGCGGTTTGTTCTGTTTTTGTTGCAATGTGCCTTGTCTTCGAGTTTATGTTTTCAATCCCTAGCGAAATTTCCTTAAAAGAATTTATTACTAATTCTGAATGGGAGGAAATCTTTTCAAAACTTTCAGAAGCTTCTGAGCTGGAATTGTTCGCCTCTGTCACTTTGTTTATGATATTTGTAATGGCTTCATTAATTTTTTTAGAGTTTTCGGAAGTGCTTTCCGCAAGCGAACGGATTTCTTCTGCAACAACAGCGAATCCTTTTCCAAATTCTCCGGCGTGCGCGGATTCAATTGCCGCATTCATTGAAAGCAGGTTGGTCTGTTCTGTTACATCGTCTATAATGTTTATAACTTCTCCAATTTCGTCAAGCATATTCATGACTTCAGAAAGAATTCCGCTGGTTGCATGAATTTTTGTTTCGCTGTCGGCAACAAGGCCTCGCATTTCTTCTGTGCTTTTTGTTCTCTGCTCTGCATTTTCCTTTATGTCAGAAAGCTCGTCCGCCATTGTTGAAATTGCGCTGGAACTTTCTTCGATCGCAGTCGCCTGAAAATTATTGTCGTTAACAAGCGTTTTTACTTGAGAATCTATTTCTGATATTGCTTGCACAGTTTTAGTTACAGAATGATTAATCTGTTCAAATTTTTTAGAAATTTCTTCAATATTATTGTTTATCTGGTTCGTCGCCGCAGCAGTGCTTATTGAAGAATCGTTGATTGAATACCCGGAAGAAATCGCCTTGGCAGCGGTCTTTTTTACAACTATAAAGAAACTGTTTATTTCAGAAACCATGTCGTTCATGTTTTTCATCAAGGTTTTCATTTCGTTGCTGCCTTGAGGCTTTAATTCTACTGTAAAATCCTTTTGAGCCAAAGATTTTGAGAGGTCGTGAACGCGTTTTATGTTGTTTATAACTTTTACAGTTCCTAAAAGAATACTGTAAATCATAAGGGCAAAGAAAACTGCGCCTACTATAAAAACAATAACCCTGTACTTTTGGCTATAGTTTTCTACAATTTCGCGTATTTCTTCGTTTACAATTTTCATCTGCCCTTGAAGTTTTATTCCGTCTTTTATTAAATCTTTCATCTGAATTTCGATGATGAGAACAATTTCGTTTGCGGATTCTATTGCTTGCGAGTCTGGAAAACGTTCTTTGCAGGCTTTAATTCCGTATCTTGAGGCATAACTAATTTCTTCTTCTGTAAATTTTATATCTTGAATAGATTTAAAATGTCCGTTGATTGGGTTAAGCTTTGCAACTATTGATTGCCACGTTTTTTGAATATCTGAAAGAGAAGTTTCCACATCGCCTTTAAAAAATTTAGTAATGGGGTCTTCTTGCAGTCCTCTAAACTTCTTATTTGTTGAAATAACGTTTTGTTTCCATTCGTTGTTGATTGTCCTTGTGTCGATTGACCAAAAGAGTCCTTGGTTTAAAAAATTTATGATTTCTGAAACTCCGTACTGACATTCAAGCTCGTTATATTGAAAAGTATGCATTTTTTGAATGATTTTTGTTCCAAACATTGTAATCGTTGAAAGAAGAATCATTTCTATTCCGCACAGAATTGCGACTAAAGAAAATCGAGTTTTTAATTTCATCTTAACCTCAAAAAAAACAAAACCCCAAAAAGTTACTTTTTATTATACACTCCGTTTTTTGTTTTGCAAGTTTTCAATTTAGTTACTAGACCAAAAGTTGAGATTTATAGAATATCTGTAAATTTCAATATTGAGCCTATTTTGTTCTATACTGCCTAAACTTCAAGTTTTCAGAAAAATAAACAAAAGCGTAAGCGAAGTGACAATTTGTGAAGACTTTGTGCGATTAGAACAATTAAAGTTGCGTAGCAATCCAATTCCATTCAGACGGAGTGCGAGCACAATCGTCTGGACAAATTGGAAATTCGCTGAAAGCCTTTTTTCCAACTGTTATAAAAACTCGAAGTTCGGGCTATATTGTATCGGTTTTTTTGAAGTTTTTATTTACATTTCGAAGTCGTAGAATTATAATCTTTTGTATGCCTGATATTCTTAATGATGAGGAATTTGAAAAATTCCGTAAGACAATTTATAACGAGAGTGGAATTACTTTTTCAGCGACAAACAGACCTATTCTTGATAGCAGGATAAAAGAACTTCTTAGAGAACATAAAATGGAATCTGTAGAAGATTATTATAGGCTTATTAATTCCGACCACGAAGAAATGAAGAGAATGTTGGATTCTGTTACAACAAATCTTACGCGTTTCTTCCGCAATCAGCCTCATTTTGATGCTCTTATAAATTATGTTGTTCCTCACATCTTGGAAGAAAAAAGACTTTCGTTTGACAAGACTATTCGCATTTGGAGCGCTGGTTGTTCTACGGGCGAGGAGCCTTATACAATCGCTATGATAATGAAAAAAATCCTGCCAATGGGATTTAAGTTTTCTGTAACGGCTTCTGATATTTCTTTAAAGTCGCTTATGGTTGGACAAAAGGGATTGTATGCGGAAAACAAGGTTGACGGCATTCCTCCTGACTACCTTGCAAGTTTTTTTACAAAGACTCCAGAAGGCTATCAAATAAACAAAGATATTATGGATTGCGTAAAGTTCGACTATCACAATCTAAAGAATGACTCTGGAATGAGGAATTTGGATATTGTTTTTTGCCGCAATGTAATGATTTATTTTGATGAAGCTGCGCAGAAAGTTGTTTTAGACAGATTTTGGGACTCTATGGCGAACCATTCATATCTTTTTATAGGACATTCGGAATCTCTTTTTGGAATGGATACAAAATTTGAATTTTTAAAGACAGATTGGGCATGTCTTTATCAAAAAAAGATTTAAAATCGCATAAAATATTCAGATTTTAATTTACATTTTGCGAGGTTTGTGGCTATGGACGAACAAAAAGAATACGATGAGCTTTCAGTAGTAATTTGCGACGATTCTGCTCTTATGCGGAATTTGGTTTCGCGGATGATTGATGATACCCCTGGTATGAAAGTTGTAGGAAAAGCCATGAACGGTAAAATGCTCCTTGAGCTTCTTCCTAATTATAAGCCAGATGTAATTGTTCTAGATATAGAAATGCCGGTTATGACTGGCGTTGAATTTTTGCAGCAAAGAAAGGCTTTGCGCATTGATATTCCTGTTGTAATTCTTTCAAGTATCGCTACAAAAGGCGCTGATGTTACAATGCAGTGCCTTGAGCTTGGCGCAAGCGATTTTGTTACAAAGCCGGGCGGCTCTTCGGTTTCTGTGGACGTTGTTAATGTTGCGGACGAAATTATAGAAAAAGTCGCTTCTTATGGTATTACCTATGCAAAAAAGAAAGGAAAAAATGTTCCGTCCGTGGAACATATTCTTCATCTAAGAAAACTTAGGGAAGCAGAAAAATTCGTTGCAAAGCAAAAAGGTGAAAGCGTTTCCGTCATGGAGCGCGACCACAGAGTTCTGCCTGTTTTTTCATCTGCTGAAAAAAAGCAGCCAGCTGTAATAGAACCTCTTCGCGAAGGTGGCAGAATAAAAATCATTGCGCTAGGAATTTCTACAGGCGGACCTAACGCCTTGCGAGATGTTTTTAAAATGATAGATCCGCATTTAAAGCAGCCAATTCTAGTTGTGCAGCACATGCCAGCTGGATTTACAGCGGAATTTGCTCAAAGTTTGAACAGAATTTGTCCTTTGGAAGTAAGCGAAGCTTTTGATGAAGAAAAAATTGAAGGCGGACACATATATATTGCTCCAGGTTCTTATCATATTTACGTGGAAGAACGGCTTGGCGGCAATGTAATTCGCACTTGCCAGTCTGAACCAAGAAATGGGCATCGCCCTAGCGCAGACGTTTTGTTTGAAAGCGTCGCAAAGGTTTATAAAAATGACGCGCTCGGAGTTATAATGACAGGCATGGGACGCGATGGAGCGGCAGAACTTGCGGAAATGCGTCGGCAGGGAGCCTATACTTTAGGTCAAGATGAAAATTCTTCTGTCGTTTATGGAATGCCAAGAGTCGCATGGGAATTAGGTGGAGTGCAAAAGCAAGTTCCGCTTATGCAAATGGCAGATGCAATAAGCGAATTGGCAAGAAAGCACATCTAGACAGGGCTATTCACTGTTATTCAACTACAGAAATTATTTGAAACTGGGCGATTCCTGAATTTTTCCTGGAAGAAATAAAAATTCCTATGCACGCAAGAGCAAATGCAACTATTGTGCAAAAAAAGATGTTTTTTTCAGACGGAGCAAAGTTTGCAAGTTTTGCAATTTTTGGACTTAAAAAATATCCTGTGTAAGCGAAAGCAATAGGAATAAGCAGAGAAATAATTCCTTGTATAGCTTCAATTTTTTTTGGAAATCCAATTGTTACGGTTGAGCCTACACAAAGTTTCAGCGATTTTGGATTTTTCACCTTGATATTTGCGCTGGTATTGTTTCGCAGCAGCGCATTTTTTTGAGTTACGGTTATGCAATCTTCTTTTATTGCAGTTACAGTATAAAGATTTTTCAATTCCTTCCTCCGTAGTTATAAAAAAACGGCTTTTGACCTTGCAGTTTTATTTTAAGTCTTTAAGCCTTGTGTTGCATTCTGCATATCCTTTTTTATTCCCTAGTTTTTCATAAGTATCGCGCAAGTTAAAAATAGCATCTTCGTAATAAGGATTTAGAATTACAGCGTTTTCAAAAGCTTCGCAAGCAGCTTCGTAGTTATATTTATTAAATTCGCAGACTCCAATAGTATTCCAAAAATTTGGGTTGCAGTCATTTAAAAGAATTCCTTCTCTGCAAAACAGCATGCTTTCGTCATAGTTTTTTTGCATAATGCAAATAATTGCAAGCTCTTCAATTATGTCTTCGTTGTCCGGGTCTAGCTTATGGGCTTTTTTTAAGGCAAGTTTTGCCTGCTCTAAATTGCCGCAATCGCGATATGTTATTCCCAGATTAAACCACAAAAGAGAATTGTTTTTATCAATTATTATTGCTCTTACAAAACAAGCGATTGCTTCCTTGTAAGAGCCGTCAGCAGTCAACAAAATTGCTTGATTGTTTAAAGAATCTGATGTTTCAAGCATTAGGCACCATGTCCTCAAAGAGATTTAAAATTAATTTTGCTCCTTCAGTTTTATCTGCAGAGCCAAATAAGTTCGCCAAAGCAAAACTGTTTTCCTTTATGCACTTTTTGCCCAAGTCGCACGCTTTAGAAATCGCTCCCTTAGATTCTAGCAGCCGAATACATTCTTCTACAGCGGGGCTTTCAATTCCATTTTTGCGCGCTTCTTCAAAGTATCCAGAAATTATTTTAGAATCATCAGGATTTTCTTCAATATGAAGAAGCACGGGCAGACTCTTTTTGCCTTCTACAATGTCATCTCCTCGCTTTTTTCCAGGATTTCCTGTTGTCAGGTTTTGAACGTCGTCGATTATCTGAAAGCCTTCTCCAAGTTTTGCGGCAAGCTTTCCACCTTCTGCAATAAGTTTTTGTTCCGTTCCGCCAGCTGCAAAGCCTATTTGAGCGGCAAGGCTTGCAAGCGTTCCTGTTTTGCACTGAACCATTGCGGAATACTGTTTAGAAGAAGGAATTACAGTTGGATTTCTGTGCCAATAAATATCCATCGCTTGCCCCAGATGCAAACGCCGCAATTCTTGCGCATAAAGTGAATAAAGATTCTTTTTGAACTCGTTTGAACAATTTAGAGTTTCTATGCAAGCTGTCGCTTCAAAATAAAGCCAAGAGCCAGCGTTAATTGCAGTGTCTAGCCCGAATGTAATGTGCGCGGCAGGTTTGCCCCTTCTAACGTCGGCACCGTCCTCAATGTCATCGTGAATAAGGCTTGCCGTATGTACAAATTCTACAAGAGGCGTTAAAGAATAAGTTTGTTTTAGCGAAAGTTCTTCAAAGTTGTTTTTGCCTGCTTTTTTTGACTGCCTTGCAAGTTCTGAGCATAGCACAAGCAGCAGAGGCCGCCATCTTTTACCACCTAGTTTCATTAAATTTTTGCAAGGGGTTATAAGATTGCCTATTAAATCTGAAGAAACGGCATCTGGAAGCTCGTTGAACGAAAACTCTTGCCAAGTAGAATTTGTGTTTTCAGGAAGAAAATGGTCTAGCGTCGATTCAATTTGTTCTAGGTATTCGGAAAATTTCTTATTCATTATGAAAAGATTATATATCGAACTGTAAAAAACTTAAATAGGCTAAACTTTGAGTTTTTAGAAAAATAGACAAAAGCGTAAGCGAAGTTGCAATTTGTGAAGATTTTGTGCGATAAGAACAACTAAGGTTGCGTAGCAATCCAAACCAATCCAAACGAAGTGCGAACACAACCATCTGAACAAATTGTAACTTCGTTGAAAACGTTTTTTTTATAATTTATAAAAAACTCAAAGTTTGGGCTATATAGTTTTTTAACTCATCAGATACTCATTCTTTGCCGAAAAAATATATATGGCATCAAATAGTTACGAAAAACCCGATTACTGGTCTCAAAAAGCGTTTTCTGAAGGCTATCCTGCCCGCTCAGTTTATAAATTAAAAGAAATGGATGAAAAATTTGGAATTATAAAAAAGAACTGTACTGTTCTTGATTTGGGAGCGGCGCCAGGAAGCTGGACAACTTATCTTCTAAGAAATCTTGGAGAAAAGGGAAAAGTTGTTTCTTGCGATTTAAATCCTCTTTCAAAGTCTGTAAAAGGCGAAAATCTCACTTTTTTGCAGGGGGACTTGAATGATGCTGAAATTCGTGGGAATATAAAGGCATTAGGACCTTACGACCTTGTGGTTTGCGATGCTGCGCCATTAACAACGGGAAACCGTATTGTGGATACGGCTCGTTCAGAGCAGTTAGTAGAGATGGCAATTTGGTATGCTGAAACAATGCTAAAAAAAGGCGGCTGTTTTTGCGTGAAAATTTTTCAAAATGGCGATCAGCAGAAATTTCTTAAAAAGATGAGAGAACTTTTTGTTTCTGCGAAAGGATTTAAGCCAGAAGCCTGCCGGAGCGAGTCGTTTGAAACTTTTCTTGTAGGAGTTTCAAGAAAATAGGTATATAATATGAAGAAATTTGCTAACTATAAAAAAAATAATATTTTTATGAACTTGAACGATTTTTATTATAGATTATTTAACACTCATCTAAAAAGGCTTGTGTTCAAAACATCTGCTGCTTTTTGCGCAGGCGCTGCTCTCTGTTTTGGAACCATTAAAATTGTAAATAGTTTTCAAGTGGAAAAAGGCGTAGGAGGACTGGAGACAGCAGGGGTTCCGGAATTCAACGAGTCTGTTTTGGAAGCTATAAATTCTTCGGAAAATCAACTTGCCGCCGTAAATCTTTCTGAAAACGCAATAAAAGAAGAGCTTTCAGATGATGAAGAGCTTGCTCTTTTAGACGAATTTGCATCCGAAGCAACAGAAGATGACAATCTTGATGCAGTTGCCGCCGTTTTTGATAAAGATTCTTCTTCAGAAAAATTGGAGCTTTGCTATTATACTTACCGCGTAAAAAAAGGCGACATTATTGGTTTTATTGCCGATTCATTTAATGTTACACAGGATACAATCATAAGTGTAAATAATATTCACCAGTCAAGACTGCTTCAGATTGGGCAATATTTAAAAATTCCTTCAATGCCAGGCATAATTTATACAGTCAGAAGCAGTGGAGAAACAATTGACTCTATCGCTGCAAAGTATGAAGTTAGCGCAGAAAAATGTGCAAGAGTAAATTCTTTGCAAAGAGATTCAAAATTACCTGCCGGGGCAACACTTTTTGTTCCAGATGCGGAACTAGATTGGGTTACAAGGCAAGAAATTAATGGTGATTTGTTCCGTAAGCCAATTCATCAGCGTTATTGGCTTTCTTCTTATTACGGCTGGCGAAGTTCTCCGTTTAGCGGAAAGCGTTCTTACCACAGTGGCGTTGACATGGCTTGTCCTTCAGGAACTCCTATTTACGCCGCCCTTGCAGGCAAGGTTACTTCTGTAGGCTATAATAATGTCTACGGCAATTATGTGATTATAACTCATCATTCAGGGTATAAGACATTGTACGGACATATGTCTGCCGCGCTCGTTTCAAAAAATCGCTACGTAGATACTGGAACAAAAATTGGAACAGTAGGAAGCACTGGCATGAGCACAGGTCCGCACTTGCACTTTACAGTTTATAAAAACGGAAAAACTGTAAATCCTTCCATACTTTGGCGTTAGTTTTATTATTAGGTCAAAGAGCGAGCACAACCATCTGAACAAATTGAAAATTCGCTGAAAATCGATTTCTTTACAGTTGTAAAAAACTCGACATTGGAGGTAATTAAAAGAATTGCCGAAAGTCGAGTTTTTAGAAAAAAAATAAAAGCGTAAGCGAAGTTGC
Source organism: Treponema sp. UBA6367 (assembly GCA_002437725.1). Lineage (GTDB taxonomy): Bacteria > Spirochaetota > Spirochaetia > Treponematales > Treponemataceae > Treponema_D. Next base: position 116,411 of record DJRF01000025.1, on the reverse strand, counting down.
AATTTGTGAAGATTTTGTGCGATAAGAACAATTAGTGTTGCGTAGCAACCTAATCCCATTCAAACGAAGTTTGAGCACAACCATCTGAACAAATTGAAAATTCGCTGAAAGCGTTTCTTTACAGTTGTAAAAAACTCGACTTTCGGCCTGTTTGTCGTTATGCGTTCATTTGAATGTTTTTTACAACCGTTGCAAGCTTCTTTATAAAAATATCAATATTGCTATACACAAATGAAACTATGTAAAGCGTAATGCAAGTCGCAAGAAAACACGAGTAAGTAAAAATTAGATTATCGTTTTTGATTTTTCCCAAAAAGCATAGCGAGCTTGAAATTATTACAATAAGAACAATGCCGATTGCAATCCAAAGCACTTTTTTAGGCGATTTGCCGCAATTTTTCTTGTATTTTTTCAAATCGATTTTATTCATTATTTGCTCAATAGTGCTATCTGTTACGGGGGCTTGAACTTCAAGAGGAGCTGAAAGCGCTTTTTCTGCCATAGAAAGCATTTTTATCTGTTGGCGGCATTTGCGATTGAACAGCAGTTGAATCGTTAAACCAAATGGAACTTTTTGATTTTTGTCTAATTCCAGATACCTGTTTAATAATTTTTCGCTTTTATTTTTCATATAAATCCTCCAGCATCGATTTTAAAAGTTTTTTTGCCCTGAAAATGTGGGACTTTATTGTATTTACAGGGAAACCTGTAATTTCACTTATTTCTGAGTATGGTATGTTGTAAGAAAAATACATATCCACGCAGATTGCATACTTTTCTGGCAACTGTAAAACCGCTTCTCGAATGGCACTTCTTGCTGTTTTTCTTAATTGCACTTCTTCTGGAGATTGGTTTGCAATATCTGGCAAACTCTCTTCATCTGCAATTGGAAGGTATTCTTTTCTTCTTTTGGAAGAATTTATTGCGGTTGTGTAGGCAATTTTCATTAGCCAAGTGGAAAACATTGACTTTCCTTTAAAAGATTCCAGATATGTGTAAACTTTTGTAAAAACATCTTGCACAAAATCTTCCGCATCAGTTTCATTTTTAAAAAAAGTTTTGCCAAAAATAAAAATTCTGTTTTTGTAATGCATCATTAAGGCTGCAAACGCGTTGCTGTCGCCATTTAGAACTTTTTTTACAAGAGAAAAATCGCGCTGTTTAATGTTTTCGCGTTCTAATTCTGGAAACAGAATTTTTGACATCTTTACTTTTCTTTATGAAAATCAGGAAATACTTTGTAAAAAATAAGCAAGCATATTCCAATGACCGCTGGAATAAGTCCGCTTAAAAGCGCATAGGAAAAACCGTTTTTTATGGCAAAAACTAAAGAAATTACAAGACCGACTCCTGTTAAGGTAAGCCCTGCCAAAAGCACAATGGCAGAAAAATTGATGTTTTTTTGCACAAAAGAACCCGTTTTTATTTGAAGCTTTACTTCCCTGTGATGCCAAAGCATATAGAAAAAAATTAGTGTTGCTCCTAAAACAATTCCTACAATAGGAATTATAGAAATAACAATTTGAACCGCCGTTGTTGATATTTGTTGTTCCATGTTTTCCTCATAGATAAGTTTTTAAGGTTGAAAGTTGAGTTTTTTTAGTGAGTAAATTGAAAATTCGCCAGAAGCGTTTCTTTTGCATTTATAAAAAACTCGGCTATCAACCTTCTGTATATTTAGACTAAAAAAATTATAATAAGTTGCAAAAAAAATAAAAGATTTATCCTAAAAATATGTATTCAGAAAAGTAGACTTGTTGAATTTTATTTAAAACCAGCAGATTGTTTATTAAATACTTTAATTCTTCCTTTATTTTTTCTTCTCCCATAGATTGAAGTTCTTCTTTTGTGCGGCTTGAAAGATATTTTATTATAGTATTTTTTATTTCTTTTGTTTTTCTAGAAAGTTCTTCGTGAAATTCGCTGTCATCTTTGGTGTACGAAAACCAAGGAGAGATTATCAATGTTTGCGCAGAACCATCCGTTGCAAGAGAAATTCTAATTCTTCCTAGCTGCTTAAATGAAGAAAATTCTTTTTCTAGTTCCGCCTGTCCTCTTGCAACAACAACTGCATGGCTGTTTTTTTTATTTCTAAAATCTGTTTTTCCTGTAAAAAAAAGAATCGTTGAAAAAATAATTATAAAAGTTAAAAATATTAAGAGCGAAAAAAGAATTATGTTTAGCAGTTTCTTTTCTTTCATAGAATAAGTTTACATCATAAAAAGTTGTTTTTCTATACAGGCAAGCAGTTCAGAAAAGCCTTGTTTAGTTTTAGCGCTTACGCAAATTGCATTAGGAAATTCTAACTTCAATGAAGAAAATGTAATTTCGTCTTTGATTTTGTCGCATTTGTTCAAAACTATAATTTGCCGATTTCCATTGGCTTTAATTTCTTTTAAAACTTTTGCAACCGTCTCAAAGTGCTTTTTTACGTTTGGGTCGCTGGCATCTAAGACAATCAGTTGAAGATTTGCATCTCGTGCTTCTGCCAAAGTTGATTTAAAAGCGTCTACCAAGCTATGCGGCAAGTTTGAAATAAAACCTACCGTGTCTGTTAGCAAGATGCTTTTTCCATCAGTTAAGGTTAGTTTCCTTGTAAGCGGGTCTAGCGTGGCAAAAAGTTTATTTTCCACAAATGAATCCGCTCCTGTTAGAGAGTTTAGCAAAGAAGATTTGCCTGCATTTGTATAGCCGATTAATGCACATTCTGGAATGCCTGTGTTTTGCCGTTTTTTGTGCTGCGTTGTTCTTACTTTTTCAACTTTTTCAAGTTCTTTTTTTGTGCGTGCAATTCGTTCTCGCACCTTTCGCTGGTCTAGTTCCAGCTGTGTTTCTCCTGCGCCTTTAGAACCGTAGCTTCCGCCACGCTGACGCGCCATATCTCCATAGGAATGAGCAAGGCGGGGAAGAGAGTAGGTTAGCCGCGCAAGTTCAACTTGAAGAGTCGCTTCTTTTGTTTGCGCCCTTTGCGCAAAAATTCTTAAAATCACTTCCTGGCGGTCAAAGCATGGAATTTTTGCAAGTTTTTCCCAGTTTCTTTGCTTAGTCGGCTCAAGGTTAAAGTCAAAAATAATGCAGTCGGCTTCACATTCTTTTGCAAGATGCGCGATTTCTTCTGCCTTGCCTTTGCCGATGCCGTAGACCGGTTTTATTTCGTGCCGCTTTAGCGTAAGCTCACCGGCTGTTTCAAGCCCTAAAGTGTCTACCAAGCCTTCAAGCTCGCCAAGCGGATTTTCTAGAAAAGTTTCTTCTGTTCTTGCTTGAGAATCGCCTACAAGAAAGGCTTTTACGCGGCGTTTTTGTTCTTCTTCTAAGTCAATCATTCTTTTAAAACAAAAAAGGACCTCGCTTGAGGTCCGCTTGGACGGTGAGAGGATCGAACTCCCGACATTCTGGGTGTAAACCAGACGCTCGTACCAGCTGAGCTAACCGTCCGTTATGCTTTTTACTATATCTTTGATTGAAAAAAATGTCAAGGGGCAAACCTTGTTTTGTGCCATGTTTTACATAAGCTAACTGCCCATTCGCAATAAAATGAGAATGGGCAGTTGATAATGAAGTTTGCAACGCAAGCTTTTAAAGATAAAAACTGACTGTATTTTTGGCAGTTTTTATATTACCTCCAAAAACTCGGCATTTGCCACGTTTTGTTTTTTTATTCAGCTGCTTCAAACAGTTCAATTACTTGAGGATTGTAGACTGCAACCATTTCTTTGCCGTCTGCAGTGATTGTAATCTTTGTTCCGTTGTCGCTTATTGTGTAAGGTATTTCAGAGCCGTCTTTAGTATTGATGAATTTGTTTTTAGTTTTAGAATAGGCAATATCAATAGAATCTCCATCTTTAGATGTTGCATAATGACCTCTTAATCCGTCCATATCAGTATATAAACAAAAATCATAATCTTCATCGCTTTCACTATCATACGAACCACTCATTGATATGAATTTTGAAAGTTCGTTTTTCCAAGTTAAAACTTCTGTTAAAGTGCCTTTTGGTGAATCTGCTGTTTCTAGCGTGAAAGTAAATGTTGATGAAAATAGTTTTCTTACACGGTTTTCCATCTCATTGATAATTACTTCATTAGAAGAATCTGTTGCAATGTCTAATCCATAGCAAATTTGAGTTATAGCGACAGGGTGTTTTTCACGAAGTTGTGCAAGTTGTTCTGTGTATACAGTTTTTATATAAGAAATGAACTCTTCTTCAGATAGAAGTTTTTCTTCTTCTTCATTTGTATATTTGAGCCCTTGCATATAAACATTTTTACCATCATCGCTGATAGAATATTTTAGTTCCATTACAGGTTCAAGCCCTTCTGAAACTTCCGTTATACTTTTTACAGTAACAGTTCCTTCTTCTGAAAATTCATAGCAAGTGTATGCGCTGTTTTTATCAGCATTGTCATAGAATGTCTTTCCATAAAAGGTGTCGTTTTTGTTGCCTTTTCCACCAATTGTTCCCGGAAGTTCGTTAGAAGTTGTTGAACCTGAATCTTGCTTACAAGAAATAAATCCAAGCGTAAGTGCGGCTGCCGCTAAAAGTGCTGCTTTTTTTAGTAGTTTCATAATAAATCCCCCTGAAAGTGCTTATAGATTTTTTGCTAGTTCAAGCACTCTCCAGTGGATTCAGTGTACCCCCCCCCGACCTTGTCAAGTCAAAATCGGGGAAAATTGAAGATTTTTTATTTTTTTATTGATTTTCTTTTAGGTTGAAAAATTATTAGCACTAATGCAGTTAAATAGGGGAGAATTATTAAGACTGCGCTAGGAATTGATGGAATTACATTTTGAATGTTTGAAGCTAAATATTCGGCGATGCTAAAAACTAGCGCTGCTGGAATCATTTTTATTAAATCTTTTTTGCCAAGAAAGACTATTACTAAGGCGACCCATCCTCGTCCGCTTGAAATATTTGGAACAAAACTTGAAATTCGTGCGGCATAAGCGCAGCCTGCGCAGCTTGCACAGAATGCGCTTATCATCCAGGAATTAATTCTGTATTGAACTGCAGAAACGCCCTTGGATTCAAGAACTTCGGGATTGCTGCCTGTAATTTGATAGCAAAGTCCTTTTTTTGTAAATTTTAAAAATACTATAAAAACTATGCTTAATGCTAAAAAAATTAAACTGTATGCAAAACTTGCACTTTGTCTTGAAAAATTAAATGAATTGGAAGCTAGAACGCCTCTTGTTCCAAAAAGTTTCACCGAAACAAAAGTTAACAAGCCTTCTAAAAAAAGACCGGCGGCAAGTCCTGCTATAAAAGGATTTGCGCTGAATTTTTCGCAAGCAAATGCAAAAAATCCTATAAAAATTGTGCAAATTGTTAGCGCGGCAAAAATTCCCAAGATTGCATTTGAAGAAAGCGCTGTTACTGCAAAAAAAGTAAATGCCGCAACATTTATGATAGAATCCAAAAAAAGAGCCATTTGACCGGCAATTTCGCTAAAAAGGGCACCGATAGAAATAAAATAAAGCGGAAGTGCATTTTGAATTATACTTGCAAACATTTTTTCCTCAGCTTTTAGTTTTTTTAATCTTGATTTTAGATTTTTTTGCAAAAAACTTTATTGAAATAGAAAAAAGCATTATCCCTTGAACTAGCGCGCTAAAGTTGAATCCAAAGTTTCCAGTTAAAGTTGCTTTGTCCGCGCTTGTAAAAATCCAGGAAAGTGTAAGCGCGCTTGGTATTATTGCAATAGGATTTGAAGAGGCGGCAAGGGCTGTTGTCAGCGCGTTCCAGCCCATTCCTGTGTAAAATCCTGAATGGCAGGTGAAGTATGTTCCAAATACGGCAAGAAATCCAGTTAGCCCGTGCAAAGCTCCAGAAATTGCCATTGATGAAAATAGCATTGCTTTTTGGTTGTATCCGCAGTATCGGCCAAATTCCGGTGCTATTCCGTTTATTACGATTTTTCTTCCGCTTGAAGTTTTATTTAAAAAGTAGTAAGCGGCGAAGCAAAAAATTGGAATTAGAATTATTGCAATATTTAGAGGAGAAGGGGGCATAATCTGCTTGATTCTCATGTTTTGCGGAATAAACTCTGTTGCTAAAAGATTTCCTGAATTTTTAAAAGGACCTGCAATTAAAGAGTCTATTACAGGAATTATCGCGCTGGAAATAAGAAATGAAGTTAAAAGAACGCTTGTTTTTTTGTAATATTTTAAAAGCGCCGAACACAATGCGAGCAGGGCGGAAAATCCCATCGCGCAGATTGCAGCTGTTGCTACGGCAAAAAAAGGAAGGCAATTTTTCATTGCACAGGCAACAATTGCGCAAATAAAGCCTCCTGCGTAGATTTGACCTTCTCCTCCAAGATTAAATTCTCCGTTTGTTAAGGCGCAGGCGGCTCCCAGTCCAGAAACTGTTAAAAGAAGAGATGTGTTTAAGATTGTTCCTGCATAATACTTTGAGGAAAGCACATCTGTAAAAAACGAAATTGGAGTTATATTAGCTTTTTTAGTCATTGCAGTTGCCAAAATTGCACTTGCAACTGAACCTAAAACTACCATTAGCGAAGAAAAAATTGCCGTTTTTGATTTTTTATTAAGATTCAAGACAAAATCCTCCTTGCAGCGTGTAGATTTTATCGCAAAGTTCCTTTGGAAAGTCCGAAATTGTTAAGACTATTACAACATTTCCTTTTCGGGCGTAATCTTTTATCATTTTACACATTTTTAAAGCCGCATTTGAATCTAGGCCTTGAAGCGGTTCGCACATTATAAAAACTTCTGGTTCGGAATTTAATTCTCTACGCAAAATAAGTTGCTGCAACATTCCTCCAGAAAGATTTGAAACCGACTCGTTCGCGCTTATATTTATTCCAGCTTCGTTGATTAATTTTTGAGCGTATTTGTCGCAGTCTTTTCCGTTGTACATTGCACAAAGAAGCTGCTTTACGCTAAGGTTTGGATTTGAGGCTCTAAAGTTTCTGTCTGAACTGATGATTGCCGTTTTTTGTTTGAAACGCAGATTTTTTGTTGTAAAGCTGTTCTCTTCAATTTTTGTGCAAAATGTTTTGCCATTTTTATGAACGCAAAAAGTCCCGCTGCATTTTTGAGTTTCCATTCCAGTGATTACATTTTCTAAAGTTACAATTCCGCTTCCTTTTTGCCCTTGGATTAAAGTTACATTGCCGTAAGCAGCTTTTATATTTACGTCAAAAAGGGCAGGGCGGTTTTCTGGAAGAGCATTTATATTTTTGAATTCTATAAAATCCGATTTTTCTTCAGCTTTTTTTTCAGAAATTATAGGTGCCATTTCGTAATTTTCTCTCGTTTTGTTTACAAATTGACCTTCTTTCATAAAAATAATTTTATCTGCATAGGTTTCTGCATCTTTTAGATTGTGCGTAATCATTAAAACTGTTTTTTCAGGATTTTGCAGAATGAATGTTTTTAGATTTTTGAACAGATCGTTTCTTTCTTCCACAGAAAGCAATGCAGCCGGTTCATCAAGAATTAAAAAATCTGGATTTAAAATCATTGCCGCAATAAATGCTGTAAAAAAACGCAGATCCCCACTGCATTGCCAAATTTTTGCATTTAAATTTAATTTTATGTTCCATTCTTTGCACAGTTTATTAATTTTTTCTTCTAATTTTTTTTTGCCAATAAAAGAAAAGCAAAAATTTATGCTCAGAAGAATGTTCTCTTTTACTGTTAATTCTTCTGCAAGCATAGGTCGTTGTTTTACGCAAACTATTCCGTGTTTTAAACTTTCTTTTTGATTCTTAAAAAAAACTTCTTTCCCATTTATAAGAAGCTTTCCAGCGGAATACTGCTTTGCCCCGCAGATTATATCTGCCAGTGTTGATTTTCCAGCCCCGTTTTCGCCTAAAAGTGCATAAAATTTTCCTGAATCAAATTCCACGCTTACACCGTTGAGAACTGTTTTTAGTGAATATTTTTTTTCTATGTTTTTAAGCGAAAGTTTCATTTTTTATTTTATTTTGGCTTATCCTGTTTATTCCAAAACTAAAGTGCCTGTTTTAAGTTGATTTATAATGTTTTCCATCTTTCTTTGTATTGATTCTGGAACATTTTTTTTGTAAATAGGGTCATCTTGCAAAAATTCTATAAAACCTTCCTTTAGTCCAACCATCTTTGCCGTTCCCCATTCAGTTTTCCCTTCAAGAAACACAAGAGTCTGCTGTTTTGCCATAAGTCTTTGATTTATAACTGTGCACGCAATAACATTGTCAGGAGCTCTTGAAAATTCATTGCTGTCAAACCAAGCAAGCATTGTGCCATTTGCTTTAGCGCTAGAAATAACTCCTTGAGCGGCACCTCCGCAAATTGGAAGAATTACGTCAACCATGTTTTTGCTCATTGCATCTGCAAGCTCTTCCCCTTTTGCTGCGCTGTACCAGTTTCCTACGATTCTAAAATCTATTGTAATGCCGGCATCAACCGTTTTTGCTCCTTCAATATAGGCTGGAAGAATAGTGTTGTTCATTACAGGATACTCTTGCGCTGCAATCAGGCCTATTTTTTTTGTTTTTGTCATAAGTCCTGCAATGTAGCCGGTTAGAAATCCTTGCTCATGTTGATTGTAGCAAACGGTTGCAATATTTTTGTTTCCTTCGCTTTTTGCATCAAGAATTATAAATTTTTGATTTGGAAAAGTTTTTGTAAGCGGTTCTGCAAGCTCCGGCATGGAAGGATTTGAAGTTATAATTGCTTCATATTTGCCTTCTGCGCACAAGGCGGTAAGTTTTGCTCCCCATTCAGCCTGGTTTGTGCCAGCTTCAATAATTTCAATGCTTTTAGATGTTGCTGTGCCTGGAAGGGCGTTATATTCATCAACGGCTTCTTTTACTCCATTTGCGAGCATTTCGTAAATAGGGCTGTCGGCAAGAATCCCCGGCGCGAAAACTGCTATTGTGTTTGATTTTATATTTTTTGAATTGCAAGACACAAGAATAAGAAGTCCCAGTGAAATTATAGAGCTAATAATTTTTTTCATATCTATTTTGCCTCTTATAAAAAATCTGTTAGCAGTGTATCATAAAAAAAAAAAAATTGATATTATATGCTTATGTTAGGATTCTTTTTTAAGAAAAATGGATACGACGGTTGGGATAATGTTATGTTTATCATAATTCCAAACCTTATTTTAGATGTTGTTCTGCTAGCTGGCGGAACAGTTATGTATTTTCTTAGAGATTATCTTTCTGTTTGGATAGTCGTTTCTATAGTTTTAGTCGCAGTGTACAGTTTGTTTAGCCTGGCCTGGGCAGAAAATTGCCGTCAAATTGCAGATGGCGAGCTTATGGAACTTAAAGAATTTTTTAAGCGTTTAAAAAGTTGTGTATTAGATGCGCTGTGCTATACCGCTGTTCTAGTTAGCTGGGGATTTTTTACTGCTTTTGGAATAATTTTCTTTTTGTTTCCTGGCTCAACAGGAATCAGCTTTGCCGGTATGCTGGCAGCGTCCGTTTGGTGCTGGGTTGCCTTTACAATTTTTCAGGCTATCGCTTGGTATCCTGCTATAAGGGCGATGTTGCATAATCATTTTTCAAAGGCTCTAAAAAAATGCTTCATTTTATTTTTTGACAACATTTGGGTTTCTTTAGTAGTTAGTTTTTACAATCTGTTTTTATTTATTATTTCAGTGATTATGCTTGGCGTTGCTCCCGGAATGGCAGGAATTACGCTTGCAAGGGTTAATGCATTTAGATTGCTTTTAAAAAAGTACGATTATATAGAGGAGCTTGACAAAAAAGGCGAGCCAAAAAATAGCCGTTCAAGAAGAAAGATTCCTTGGAATGAAATTCTTGCAGACGATATTGAAGCAACTCCTACGAGGTCTTTAAAATCAATTCTTATGCCATGGAAAGAATAGTTTTTAATAAATGGAAAGGGATGTCAATAAGTTCTAAAAGATACTTACGTGACATCCCCATTTTTTTACTCGGCTTTTGACCTTTTAGATAATTCGTTCAACCTATTATTTAGTCATAAGGAGAGTCTTTGTATCTAGGCTGATATTTGTATCTGAAACTTCTTTTCCATTTGATTTTAGAACAGCAAGCGCAAGGGCAGAACCTGTGGATGCGATGTGCGCAACTGTATCAAAAAGCGGCAAAATGTCTTTGTTCAAAGTTTCTGAAAGTTTGTTGCTTTCATTTGTTTCACTGAACCAAGCTGTCATTTTTTCAGATTTTACGTAATCAGCAACAGATTTTACATCGTCAAAACTCATTTTTGACATATCAGCGCCATCTATTACTATAGCTCCTATTGTTATTCCTCCGTCCTTTAGAGCTTTAAGAGTACTTACAATTTTAGGAAGAGAGAATGTTTCCTGATTGAAATTCAAAATAATTCTGTTTCTTACAATAGAATTATTTAGTTCCGAATTTTCACCGATATTTCTTTTTTTGCAAATTTCTGCAAGAATGCTGTCGTACCAAGCAATTACATTAGAAGAGTGCTGATCGAAAGAAATGTGAACGAGATGTTTGTCTTGGATAAGGGCATCAATACCAAATTGTACAAGAATTGATGTTTTTCCCAATCCTTTTTTTGAGGTAATCAACCCCATTTGTCCAGCTTTTAGACCACCATCAGTCGCGTTATCAAATAAGCGAACTGGGCTGCTCGAAATTAAATCCTGTTTTATCATAATGATCCTCCGTTAAAACAAAAGTGGGCTTATTTAATAATAAGCCCACTTTGCAGAAAAGTCCAATTGATTTTTAAGACTTTACTTATTTATTTCCTGCTTTTTTAGCTTCTTCGTGCTTTTTGATAAGTTCTTCTGCAACAGCATTAGGAACTTTTCCGTACTTAAGGAATTCCATTGTGAATTCACCTTTTCCCTGGGTTGAAGAGCGAAGAATTGTTGAAAATCCGAACATTTCAGAAAGAGGAACTTCTGCGTTTACAACAGACGTGTTGTTTTCTTCTGTTGTTTCTCCAATAATTCCACGTCTCTGGTTTATAAGACCAAATACGTTACCTTGGAATTCGTTTGGAGCAGAAATTTGAACTTTCATTATAGGTTCAAGAATTACAGGTTTTGCTTTTGCGTAACCTTCTCGGAAAGCACCGATAGCAGCAGTTTGGAATGCGTTATCGTTAGAGTCTACTGGGTGGTACTGACCATCATTGATTGTGATTTTTACACCAACAATAGGAGCTCCAATCAAAGACCCTTCTTTCATTGCTCTTTGGAAACCTTTGTCACAAGATGGAATGTATTCGTTAGGAATTGCACCACCTTTGATGGAATCTATAAATTCGTAGTCCTTTTCGGCATCTGGCTCCATAAAGCCTGCAACGCGACCGTACTGACCTGAACCACCAGTCTGCTTTTTATGAGTGTAGTTGAAGTCTCCTCGTGAAGTAATTGATTCACGGTAAGCAACTTGTGGAGCACCTGTAACAACTTCGCAGTTGTATTCGCGCTTCATTCGTTCAACATATACGGCAAGGTGAAGCTCACCCATTCCTTTGATAATTGTTTCATTAGATTCTGGATCTGTGTAAACCTGGAATGTTGGGTCTTCTTTTGTAAAGCGGTTAAGTGCCTTAGACATCTGCATTGCAGCCTGCTTGTCTTTTGGTGTGATTGAAAGAGAAATTACAGGTTCTGGAACGTACATTGAAGCCATTGAGTAGTTTACACCGCCATTTGTGAATGTGTCGCCAGAAGCGCAGTCTACACCGAACAAAGCAACTATGTCGCCAGGTCCGCCTTCGCTGATATCTTCCATAGCAGCAGCGTTCATTCGAACAAGGCGACCAACCTTAAAGCGTTTCTTAGAACGTGTGTTGTAAAGCTCTTCACCTTTTTTGATTTTTCCCTGATATACGCGAGTATATGTAAGTTGTCCGTACTGTCCGTCGTCAAGCTTGAATGCGAGCGCTACACAAGGTTTGTTTTCTACGGATTCAAGTTTTACTTCTGCTTCGTTGTTATCCAAGTCGAGGGCAACGTTTTCAACTTCGTTAGGAGCTGGAAGATAGCGTGCAACACCGTCAAGCAAAGGCTGAATACCTTTGTTCATGTGCGCAGAACCGCAGAATACACCGACAAACTGTTCTGCAATAGTTCCTTTTCGGATTGCTGCAATGATTTTAGCTTCGTCAACGCCATCGTAGCCTTTTTCCATGATGTCTTCCATAAGGGAATCATCAAACATAGAAGCTGCGTCAAGAAGTTCTTCGCGGTATTTTTCAGCGTCATCTTTCATATGCGCAGGAATTTCAGCATATCGGAGTTCTGTTCCTGAATCGCCTTCAAAATAAATGGCTTTCATTGAAATAAGGTCTACAACACCTTCAAGTTTGTCTTCAAGACCGATTGGAAGTTCCATCATGTATGCGTTAAGACCAAGTTTTTCGCGCAGCTGCATGCGAACGCGCAGAGGATTTGCTCCCTGTCTGTCGCATTTGTTTACAAATGCGAGCCGTGGAACGTGATAGCGTTTGAGCTGACGGTCTACAGTAATTGACTGAGACTGAACGCCGGCAACTGCGCAAAGTACAAGAATAGCACCGTCAAGAACACGGAGAGAACGTTCTACTTCTACAGTGAAGTCAACGTGACCCGGAGTATCAATCAAGTTGATTGTGTAATCTTTCCACTGAACCTGTGTTGCGGCTGACTGAATAGTAATACCGCGTTCTCGTTCCAAGTCCATTGAATCCATAACAGCACCGACACCATCTTTGCCACGTACTTCGTGGATTTGGTGGATCTTGTTACAGTAGAACAAGATACGTTCAGACAAAGTTGTTTTACCTGAGTCAATGTGGGCACTGATACCGATATTTCTCATTTTGGAAATATCCATAGCCATATTGTTACCTCTTTAAAAAAAATTACAAAATAGTTTTACTATTTTACTGAATTACGTTTGTTTATTCAAGATAAAACTTTATGTTTGCTGAATAGTTAATCTTTACAAATTTGGTGTTTGATTTTGCGGAAAAACCAACTAAAGCAACTGTTTTTTTTAAAAGCTTCTCTTTTAAGGTTGATTCAAAACTTGTTTTTAGCCTTGCGCTTGCGTTTCCCGGCAGTTTTATGGAATTTGAAAATTTAGCGGAAAGTTCGCTTTCACTTGGAGTGTATGAAAATTTCAGCGCTAAAAATGCTGAAAGATAATTCTTTGTTTGTTTTGAATACGCAAGCTTGTATGAAGATTTTTCTAAAGATTGCAAAGGGGGAAAAACACTTTGTTCCAAAAATAAATCTTTTAATGATGGAGATAACGAAAAGTTTTCTATTGAAAAGGAAAGTTTTTGAATGTAACTTTCTTTTTTTAGTTGAAAATATATGCCCTGTTTTAATAGAAGCTGTGTTGAATAGTCAGATTGAATTTTTTCTTCGCTTAAAAAAATTGTTCCAACCGTCAGTAGCGAAGTTTTTTCGGAATTTACAAAAGATATTTGTTGATTTATTTTAAACTGGAAAAGATTTTTAAGCTGGTTCGCAGAACTTGTAAAAATGTCTTTTGCGCTTGCATAAAAAAAAGCGTAGTTTAGTGAAAATAAAGGAAGAAAAAAGTTGTGTTCAAATTTAGTTGTAAAGTCTAAAATTCTATAAGGACTTTGAAAAAAACTTGCGGAAAATTTTAATTTGTTTTTAGGAACCGTAAGCAGGATTTGCAAATTGTTTGCCAAAAAATTAGAGTTTGCAAAAAATCTTGTTTGGCTAAAGTAGCTGGAAGATGTGTTTTGCGCAGAATATCTTGCAACTGTATCTGAAACGCATAAAGCGCTCTTTTTGCTGAACTTAAAATTAGCGAGCATTGAAGCAGCAAAAAAATCGTTTGCATTTACGGCGGCGTTAATCTGGACTTTTTGAATTGCGATAGGAAAGGCTTTTGCGAATTGCATGCCAAATCCTAAGGGTTCTGGATTTGAAGGTGAGGCTTTTTTTACATTTAAGCTTGCATTTGTTTTAGAAATCTTTGAAAACTGAATTGCTGAAGAAGAAACCGCTGGATTTTTTAATTCTTTAAGACTGCCTGAAAAAGATAAAGTTCCAATTTTAAATGATACGGGAATATTTCTTTCCTTAAATGATAAGTCTGCAAGCCATACAGGATTTTTCATTTTTGGGATTTTGCTAATTTCTGTGGATTCAGATTTCCAGCTAGCTTGAAGTGAAAAATCTTTAAAAATTAAAGCAAAATTTTGAAGTGAAAAATCGTATTTTGACTCTTGAAAGTTTTGCGTTTTAAAATTTGCGTTTGCTCCAATTGAAAACAAAAGTTTTTCAAAAAGCAAAGGGTTAGAGTCCGCGTATATATAAGATTTTTTGCAAAAAATAAAGGAGATTATTGCTAAGAATAAATAAAAAATGCACTTTTTCATACATATTTAAACGCATGAAGTGTGCATTTTTAGGAAGTTTTTTTAAGCCTACAAACTTTCAACGCTGGTGCTTGTTACGTAAGCCTCGCTGTTTTTAAAGTTTTCAATTGCAGAAATTTTTGAGCGCCAGTATTCAGCTTCGCTTTTTGTTGTGTAAGGACCTACGCGAACTCGGTAGAAAAGCTTGTTTTTGTTGTTTTTGTATGTAAAAACGTCTGCTGCGATTTGATTTTTTTCAAGTATTTCGCGAGCTTCGTCGGCGCTTTTTCTGCTTGTAAGAGCCGTTACTTGAATCCAAAAAACAGTTTTTTGTTCTTTTTTTGAAGTGTTTGCCTGTGGTTTTTGGCTCTTGCCTGTTGCTTTTGCAACACTGTTTTCAATCTTTTTTGAAGACTCTTTTATATCCGTTTTTTGAGCTGATTTTTTTGCTACAACAGGACTGTTTTCTTTTTTTAAAGTTTTTTCCGTTTCTTTTGCAGACTCCGCAGGTTTTGCATTTTTTTCTGTAGAATCTGTTTTTGCAGAAGGATTTAAATCTATTGTAGTTGTGTTGTAAATGTTTGTTACTGGAGTTTGTTGAGTTTCTTTGTTTTCTGTTGAATTGCTGTAAATTGTTGCATTGTTTGCATAAATTGTCATATCTTCAACATTTTTTGAATTTTCATCCGAGTAAGAATTTTCAGCATCGTTTGACTCTTCTGCGCTTTCTGCGGAATCTGGCAGTTTTTCTTCGTCTATCTGTGCAGAAGCTGGCGCAAGTGAAATCCAGCCATTAGAAGAAGTTGTTTTGTCCGAATACGAAGAACTTGCGTTTGCCACATCTTGCTGGCCTCGCAATGTTGGCGAGTAAAGTATAACTGCAGCTCCAAGAACTACAAGAAGAAAAACTCCTACGGCTGCGATAATCCATAATGTTCTTTTTTGTTCCATATCCTGTTTCCTTGCCGGATATTCCCGACCCCTTATACTGAATATCGGATTTTAGGAAAAAGAGTTTAGAAAAAAATATTGTCGAATTAGTAGTTTTTGTAGATTTCGATTGGGATTCCAACATCTTCGTATTTTGAAAGCAGGTTTTTTTGAGCGTGGAATCTTTTTAAAATTTCCCTTGCAGAAAGTTTGTCGCGTTTAAGAGCTCTAAAAAGCCGTGTAAGAATTGGCGCTGTTACAAATATGATTTTTTCGCACATTGAAAGCAATTCTGGAGTTTTATAAAGAACTGTTGCGTTTAAAATTATATCAGAATCCCTGTGGCTTTGTATAAAATCTTTGGTTTCTTCTATTATAGTAGGATAGATTATGGATTCTTGCCGTGCTAATAATTTTGGGGAACTAAAAACAAGTTTTCCTAGCGCTTTGCGGTTTAGTTTGCCGTCCGCTTTTTTTAAGTCTATTTTGGCTTGGTTCGCTTCTTTGGAAAACGCAGTTAAAATTTGCTCTTCGTTTTTGTTTATCGCCTTGTGCGCAAGCTTGTCGGCATCGAGAGAAATCCAGCCTTTTTCTTCAAGCTGAGAGCAAACAAAATTTTTTCCAGCGGCCATTGGACCTGTAACGCAGATTATCAATGAAATTCTCCCCAGTTTTTACCGAATTCAATTGAAACTCTCAAAGGAACTGAAAGTTTTACGGCGTTTTCCATTTTTTCACGTAAAATGGACATGGTTTCTTCTATTATTTTAGGTTCATCAGGACATTCAAGAATAAGTTCGTCGTGAACTTGAAGCAGGAGTTTTGCTCCGTTTGCTTTTTTGAGAAGAGCTTCTTCTACGTCAATCATCGCTTGCTTTACAATGTCGGCGGCGCTTCCTTGAACAGGCGTATTTACAGCTATTCTTTCGGCAGCCGCTTTTTCAACTTTGTTTTTGCTATTTATATTGAGAATTTCTCTTTTTCTTCCAAAGATTGTTTGCACAAAACCATTTTTTTCTGCGAATTCGATTGTGTTTTTTATAAAATCATCAATAGACGAATATGTTTCAAAGTAGTTTTGTATAAATTGGGCTGCCTGTGTTCTTGGAATTTCCAAGTCGTTTGCTAGTCTAAACGCGCTCATTCCGTAAATTACGCCGAAATTTATGGTTTTTGCCGTGCGACGCATTTGCGGTGTAACTTGTTCTTCTGGAACGCCAAAGATTAATGCTGCCGTTGCTTTGTGAACATCGTTTCCATTTATAAAAGCGTTGCGCATATTTTTATCTTTGGAAAGATGCGCCAAAACTACAAGCTCAATTTGAGCGTAATCGGCAGAAATAAGGATTTTTCCTTTTGGAGCGGTGAATGCGCTTCTGATTTTGCGTCCTGCTTCATTTTTTACAGGAATATTTTGCAAGTTTGGATCGCGGCAAGAAAGTCTGCCAGTTGCAGTTCCAGTTTGAATAAAGTTTGTGTGGATTCTGCCTTCTTTGTCGGTCATGGCTGGCAAAGTTTCCACATAAGTAGACTGCAATTTTGACAGTTCGCGGTATTCTAAAATCATTTTTGGCAACGAATCTTGATGTGCAAGTTCTTCCAAAACGCTTGTGTCTGTTGAATAGCCAGTTTTTGTTTTTTTGCCAGGTTTTAGGCCTCTCTTTTCAAAAAGAACTGCTTGAAGTTGCTTTGGGCTTGCAATGTTGAAAACTTCTCCAGCTTCAAGGTAGATGTCTTTTTCTGTTTTTTCAATTCCGTAAGTCAATTCTTTGTTGTATTCGTCAAGAACTTTTTTGTCTAAATGAATGCCTAGAAGTTCCATTTCTGCAAGAATTGGAACAAGTTTCATTTCCACATCTGCAAAAAGAGAGTACAGCTCGTTTTGCTTTAATTCTGTTTCTAATTGCTCCCAAAGCTGGAATGTAAAGTCGGCATCTTCTGCGGCATAATTTACCGCGTTTTCTAAAGAAACGTCCGCAAAAGTTTGCCCCTTTTTTATCAGCGAATCGAATTCAATTCCTTTTAAGTGCAGTTTTGTTTCGGCAAGATGTTCTAATCCGTAGGAATTTTTGCCGTTGTGCTCGGGGCTTAACAGCCACTGCGCAATCATTGTGTCTGCAATCTTGCATTTTGGTTTCCCGTTGTTGAATATTAATCCTGAAGAGCGGAGCATTTTGTAGTCAAACTTTGCATTGTGAAAAATCAATGTCAGCTCCGGGGATTCAAAAAGGGCGGAAAGTTCACAAATTGCTTGCGAAATGGTGATGTTTTCGTCTTCAAAGAGAGAAACTTCTTGTGATAGCGGAACATAAACGGCGTTGCCTTTTTCGTAGCACAAACTGAATCCGACCATTTTTCCGTTTATGGTATCTAACGAAGTTGTTTCGCAATCAAATGCGGCTTTTTTTGCAGAAATCGCTTTTTCTATAAAAGAATGAAGTTCATTTGCGTTTACAATTGCTTTGTAGTTTCCGTGATTTTGCACAGGTTCTTTGATTTGAACGCTATTTTCGTTTTTAGAAGATTCTTCATTTGTTGCAGAAATGTTTTTTTCTGAAAAATTTGTGTCAATCTTTTGTCCGCTTTCAATAGCAAGCTCGGCATATTGCTTGGAAACTTGCATCGCCCCATAAGAAATCAATTTTTCTGCCGCGTCGGCGTAATTGAAACTGTATCCAGGCGCGTTTAGCGCTTCGTCAATCTGAGGACAGGGAACTTCTGTGCACAGTTTTACAAGTTTTTTTGAGAAATATGCATTCCCTTTGCCATCGATTAGTTTTTTTTGTATTGCTCCTTTTATGCTTTCAATATTATTGTAAATTTCGTCAAGATTTTTGTATTCGGAAAGAAGTTTAGCTGCAGTTTTTACTCCAATTCCGCTTACTCCTGGAATATTGTCTGCTGTGTCGCCAAAAAGGGAAAGCAAATCAAGAATTTGAGAAGGTTCAACGCCCCATTCTGCTTTTACGCCCTCAATCCCTGTAAGTTTCCAGCCGGCGGATTCTGGTTTTAAAATCATTGTTGTTTGGTCTACAAGCTGCATAAGGTCTTTGTCGCCAGAAAGAATCCGGCATTGCCTGCCCTGTTCCTTGCATTTTGCGGCGACGGTTGCAATTACATCGTCGGCTTCGTAGCCATCGCACTGAAGAACAGGAATCCCTAAGGCGCAAAGAATGTCTTCTATCCATGGAATTTGAGCGTGCAAATCGTCCGGTGTTTTGTTGCGAGTCGCCTTGTACTGTTCGTAAAGCTCGTGCCTGAACGTTTTTGTTTTTGAATCCATTGCGGCAAAAATATATTTTGGATTGTAATGTTTTAATATGTAGTGAAAATTTCTAAAAAAGCCGAACAATGCGCTTATGTTTTTGCCGTTTGCGTTTGTAAGCGGACGATTTATAAAGGCAAAATAGCATCTAAAAATCAAACCGTAGGAATCAAGAATGTATACAGTTTTGTTATCGTTTTCGTTATTTTCGCTCATGAACTAATTTTATGTGTAATTGTGATTTTTTACAATAGAATCTGAAAGTAGAGTTTTTCACAATTATAAAAACTGGGCTAAAGCTTGCGGTTCAAAATACTTGCCTTTAACATTTGCAATTTCAAGTATTGAAACATTTGATAATTCTCAAAACAAAATGATTCCTCTTGACGAGCTGCAGAAAAAGTAATTTTCTAAAAAACAATTTGAAAATTTTTCGCTATTTTTTTGACGAAGGGGTAGCGGACAAGACCGCAGCATAGCGAGGACTTGGGAGCGAGGGGAAGGCTTTCCCCTCCTAATTCCTATAAACATTTTTCTGTCGTAATATTGAATCCTGCTAAAAAAAAATGTAATATAAATCCATCATTCGGGGGTGGAGGCTTTTGCCTTCTGAGAATATACCCAAAACTACAGAAGTAGTTTCAACCTGATCCAGATAATGCTGGCGGAGGTAGGAAGATGAAAAAAGTATTCATTTCCACTTTAACATTATGTTCTATTTTGGGCTTTACAGTTTTTTCTTGTAAAGCAAAGTCTTCTGAAAAAAATGCCGCAAGGCAAAAAGAAGTTATTGTTTACGCATACAGTTCTTTTGTAAGCGACTGGGGACCCGGTCCTGAACTTTCAAAGCTTTTTGAAGAAAAAACCGGTCAAAAACTAACTCTTATAGATTCCGAGGATGTAACACAAATTGTCTCAAGGGCAGTGGCAGAAAAGAAAAAGCCTGTGGCGGACATTTATCTAGGCATTGACAATAATTTTTATAAATCAGCCTTGAAAAAAGATATTTTTACTGCTTATAAGCCTAAAAATATAGAAGAAATTGATTCTTCCCTGTTGATAGATGACTCATACCGTTTAATTCCCTATGATTGGAGCTACTTTGCAATAGTTTACGACACAAAATCTGGCTTAAAAGCTCCTGCTAGCCTAAAAGATTTAACCGACCCGCAATATGCAAAAAAACTGATTCTAATGGATCCTAGAACTTCAACTCCGGGTCTTGGTTTTCTTACCTGGACAATTGCGATTTTTGGCGATGATGTTCAGAATTACTGGAAAAACTTAAAGCCGTCTATTTTGACTTTTGCTCCTGGCTGGTCAAGCGGATACGGCCTTTTTACAAAGGGAGAGGCTCCTCTTGTAATCAGTTATACAACAAGCCCCGCTTATCATTTGGAATATGAAGATACAGACCGCTATAAAGCCTTGATTTTCGAAGAAGGCCATGTAAAGCAAATAGAAATGGCCGGCATTGCAAAAAATGCGCCTAACTTAAAAGGCGCCCAAATGTTTATGGATTTTCTTATAAGCAAAGAAGCGCAAGGCACGCTGCCTTTAACGCAATGGATGTATCCTGTAAATAACGGTGTGGAGCTGCCTGCAAGCTATTCTATTGCGCCAAAGGCTGCAAAAACACTTTCTGTTCCAGAAGAAAAAGTTGCGGAAAATCTTGAAAAATTTGCAGATTTTTTACAATAACTAAAAATCTTAACGATGAATTGGATTTATTTCCTAAAAACTTGCTCGTTTACTGTAAAAACGGCTTTGTATTCTACCTTGCTTGCTTTTTTAATTGGACTTCCAATGGCTTTTTTTACAGCAAACAGAAAGTTTTTCGCAAAGAAGTTTATTCTTTCGCTTTCTGCTATACCTTTGTGTATTCCAGCGTTGCTTGCTGTTCTAGGTTACGTCGGCGCTTTCGGGGTAAACGGAATTTTTAATAGGATTATAAAAAGTCTGTTTGGATTTAATAGTTCTGCCTCCTTTTTGTACGGTTTTTGGGGAATTGTTTTTGTTCAAGGATTTTATAATTTTCCTATTATAATGAAGACTGTAAACGATTCTTGGAAGAACATTCCTCAAGCTCAGTCTTTTGCGGCAAGGCTGTTGGGGGCAAGCGATTTTCGTATATTTTTTTCAATAACGTTGATTCAACTTCTGCCGGCAATAGTTTCTTCTTGCATTTTAGTGTTCTTGATGTGTTTCTTCAGTTTTTTTGTAGTTCTTATGCTAGGACCTGTAGGGTGTTCAACTTTAGAAACCTCTCTTTATCAAAGTTTTAAGGTTGCCCAGAATTTTAAGCTTGCAGGTTTTATTGCGGTGGCTGAAACTTTTATAGCAGTTTTATTTTTGCTCGTTCATTCTTTTATAGAAAAAAAAGGAAAATCTTTGCGAGAAGCAAACTTTGTTTCTGAAGAAAAAAAAATAAAAGATTGCAAAATTTCTGAACGATTATGCTTTTTCGCGCTTATGATGGTTGTCTGCATTTGTTTTATTCTTCCATTTGCAATGATTGCAATTAGCGCTTTTGCCTCAAAAGATAATGGTTTTACGCTTAAAAATTTTGCTTTCCTTTTTGGCAAGAATACTTTTTTAAAGGCTTTTTTAAATACCGTTTTTTACGGCTGTCTTGCAGCTTTTTTTTCAACTGTGATTGCTTTTTTTATTTCGTTTTTTTTGCATAAACAAAAAATGGATAATAGCATTTCTGCAAAAGTTTTAATGCTTTTGCCGCTTTCAGTTTCTTCTGTTGTTTTGTGCTTTGTTTTTACACGGCTCTTTTCTGTGGGAAAGCCATTGTACATTGTTGTTATTCAAGTAATTATGTATTTTCCGTATGCATTTAAGCAAATTTCCACGGAAATGCAGAAAATTCCTTTAATCATAGAAGATGCGGAAAGAATTCTTTCAGGAGGTTTTTCTTGCATATACGCATTGTATCTTCCAATGTGCAAAAAAGCGGTTCTAAGAAGTTTTTGTTTTTGCTTTGCTTTAAGCGCAGGCGATGCGACTGTTCCATTGGTGCTGGCTGTTCCAAAATATACTTCGCTTGCGCTGGAAACTTATAGGCTTGCAGGTTCTTACAGATTTGGCCAGGCTTGTGCCTGTGGAACAATTCTTTCTATTTTGATAATTGGCATTACAGCATTTTCTAACGCATTTGAAACTTTTAGATTAAAGATTTGCAAATTTAAAACTAGAACAGCGAAAGGTTAGGCTTAAAGTTGTTTTTATGCGAACAATTTTGCGGGGGCTTGAATATGAATGGTCTTGAAATAAAAAACTTAAATAAAACTTGGGATTTTCCGTTTAATTTTTCGCTCAGCTTTAGCGCCAGCGTTCAGTTTGGAAAAACTTTAGGGATTGCAGGCCGCTCTGGCAGCGGAAAGTCCACAGTTTTAAAACTAATCAGCGGACTTTGGAAATGCAGTGCAAATGATTTTCAGCTCTTTCTCGATGGAAAAGATATTTCTTCCTTGCCGCCTGCTCGCCGAGAAATAGGAATGGTCTTTCAAGATGCGGCGCTGTTTCCCCATTTGACTGTTGCGCAAAATGTCGCATACGGCTTAAGATTCGGAAACTGGCATGATGGAAAAAGAGTTGTTTTTTCAAAAAAAGAAGCGTTTGAAAAGGCTAAGGATTTTTTATCTATTTTTGAAATGCAGGATTTTTGCGACCGCTATCCGCAGACTTTAAGCGGAGGACAAGCTCAGCGCGTAAGTCTTGCCCGAACTCTTATAACGAGTCCAAAAGTAGTGCTTTTTGACGAGCCCTTTTCTTCTTTAGACTTGCCTATGAAAAAAAAACTTTCATTTGACATAAAAAAAATGCAGGCTGAAAAAGGTTTTTGCGCAGTCTTTGTTACTCACGATATAGAAGAAGCAAAAACTTTATGCGATGAAATTACTGTAATAAAAAAGGGGTCCCAGCTTTGGACTGGAAACCCTTTGGATTTTAATGAATCACTTTTAGATTATTAAAAGTTGTCGTTTCCCGGGAAGCGCGGAATCAAGTCAGTTGACTTTTTGATTTCCTCGTCGGTCGGGATGTAGTCGCTCATCGTTCCGTTGTTGAACGCTTCGTAGGCTTTCATGTCGAAGTAGCCGGTTCCAGTAAGTCCGAAAAGGATTGTCTTTTCCTCGCCGGTTTCCTTGCATTTGAGGGCCTCGTCGATTGCGACCTTGATTGCGTGGCTTGATTCAGGGGCTGGCAAAGTTCCTTCCGAACGGCAGAAAAGCTCGGCCGCCTTGAAAACTTCTGTCTGCTCAACGCTTCTTGCCTCGATGTAGCCGTCGTGGTAGAGCTGGCTTACGATTGCGCTCATTCCGTGGTAGCGGAGCCCTCCCGCGTGGTTTGCGCTTGGCATGAACTGCGAGCCGAGCGTGTACATCTTCTGCATAGGGCAGACCTCGCCTGTGTCGCAGAAGTCGTAGGCGAACACTCCGCGCGTAAGGCTTGGGCAGGATGCAGGCTCAACCGCGATGAACTGGTAGTCCTTTTCGCCGCGAAGCTTTTCTCCCATGAAAGGGCTTATGAGTCCGCCTAAGTTTGAGCCGCCGCCCGCGCATCCGATGATTACGTCCGGCTTGATTCCGAACTTGTCCATTGCAGCCTTCGCTTCCATTCCGATTATCGACTGGTGGAGCAGAACCTGGCTTAAGACAGACCCCAGAACGTATCTGTAGCCGTCGTGTTTTGTGGCGTATTCCACCGCTTCAGAAATCGCGCAGCCCAAGGAGCCTGTGCAGCCCGGGTATTCAGCGTTCAGCTTCTTTCCGATTTCAGTTTCCATGCTCGGGGAAGGAATCGCATGGCCTCCGTAAGTCCTGATTACCTCGCGGCGCTGGGGCTTCTGTTCGTAGGAGCAGCGCACCTGATAGACGCGGCAGTCCAAGCCAAGATATGCGCACGCCATGGACATTGCCGTTCCCCACTGGCCGGCTCCTGTTTCCGTCGTAACGCCCTTGAGTCCCTGCTCCTTTGCGTAGAATGCCTGGGCGATCGCCGAGTTGAGCTTGTGGCTTCCGGAAGTGTTGTTTCCCTCAAACTTGTAGTAGATTTTTGCAGGCGTTCCAAGCTTCTTTTCTAGGCAGTAAGCTCTTGTTAAAGGCGAAGGGCGGTACATCTTGTAGAAGTCCAGAATTTCCTGCGGAATCGGAATGTAGCGATCGGTTTCGTTCAATTCCTGCTTTACAAGCTCCTTGCAGAAAACGTGTTCCAGTTCTTCCGCCGTGCATGGCTTGAGCGTTCCCGGATTCAAAAGCGGAGCCGGCTTGTTCTTCATGTCGGCGCGCATATTGTACCACTGCTGCGGCATCTCATCTTCGTTCAAGTAGATTTTGTAAGGGATTTTCTTTGTGTCCATAAATGTTCCTCCTGTGAAAGACATTAATTAAAGTTTGCAACGCAGCAGTCCTGCGCTTGTTTTGTTTCTATGGATAGTAATATACAACCCTTTTGTGCTTCTGTCAATAGAAACGTTCTCTTTTTTTTATTTTTTTTATTGTTGTATTCGCCTAATCATATTCTTTTTGCTATAATAAGTTAGTCCAACCTTCGAGTTTTTCACAATTTTCAAAAAACCGGCATTTGGGCTAGATAAACTTTGCGTTGAAAACCTTGATTAATGGAGTGTTTTATGGCTGTAAATAAAAAGAATAGTTCGAAAACTAAAGCGAAATCAAAAAATAATTCAAAAAAGAAAAAGTCTTCCATAACTTGGATTTCTGTGCTTGCAGCGCTTTTGGTTTTTGCAGGTTATGCAGCATATTTGTATTTTGCCCGGCCGGCAGATTTTTCTATTCTAAAAGAAAAAACAGTTGCCTTTGTTTCAAACACAATCGATTCAGTTTTTAACACGGAAGAAGAATCTGAAACTGAAGCAGTTGCTTCTGCTGAAAAGAATGCAAATAAATCTACAGAAAAAAAGCCTGCGCAGACAAAAAATGTTGCTGCAAATGCAAAAGCTTCCGCCCCTGATGTAAAAGGAAACTATCCAGAAAACAGTCATCTTTATTTTGGAAATCCATCAGGAGCTGTTGCAGATGTTTCTTATGTGGATAACTATCTTATGGAAAAAAAACAGTATGCGCTTTCGTATAACAGTTTGACTTGCAATCCAAACTGGGTAATGTGGCATTTAGGACTTTCGGATATAGGCGATGCAGACCGCTCGAACGATTTTCGCCCGGACGAAGAGCTCCCTTCTGAATTTTATGCGGTTGTAAAAGCTGACTATCAATACACAAAATACGGTTTTGACCGCGGACATGTCTGTCCTTCTGCAGACAGAACTTCTTCTCAGACTGACAATAGCGCTACTTTTTATATGACAAACATGATTCCTCAGGCTCCTGACTGCAACCGTGTCGTCTGGAAAGACTTTGAAGCTTATGAGAGAAGCCTCGTTGTAGAAAAAGGCAAAGAGCTTTATGTCGTTGCAGGTCCTTATGGAAAAGGCGGCCAAAGCGCAATGGGCAAGTTCGATTCAATCGTCCTTGTGGGTAAAGGAACTGGACACGAAATAACAGTTCCTGAATACTGCTGGAAAATTGTTGTTGTTATGGACGAAGGTGAAAACGATTTGAGCCGCGTTACAGCAGATACAACTGTTATTTCGCTTTGGATGCCGAACTCTCAAGGAATTGGGAAAAATGGAGGCTGGGAGCAATACCTTACTTGCGTTGATTTTATAGAAGAAAAAACAGGTTACGATTTCCTTGCTTTTATTCCAAATGAAATTGAAGATGTTTTAGAGGCAAAAATTTATTCTATAGAAAAAGGATTGTAAGGTTTATTTATGTTTAGTTTGCTTGCTGCAATATTTATTAAGAACCGGGACGATGTAAAAAATCCTAAGGTCAGGGAATCTTATGGAGTTTTAAGCGGAATAGTTGGAATTGTTTTTAACTTTTTGCTTTTCGCTTCAAAACTTTTTGCTGGCTTGCTTTCAAAATCTGTTTCCGTTATCGCCGATGCTTTTAACAATCTTTCGGATGCGGCGGCGAGCATTGTTACAATAGTTGGATTTAGATTAAGCGTAAAAAATCCTGATGACGAACATCCTTTTGGGCACGGAAGAATGGAATATATTTCGGGGCTTATAGTTTCATTTCTTATTTTGTTTGTGGGGCTTGAACTTTTGAAATCTAGCATAAGCGCAATTTTTAATCCTGTAGACTTAGATTCTTCTGCGTTTACAATCATAGCTCTGTGCGTTTCTATTTTGATTAAGTTTTATATGTTTCTATATAATAGAAGAATTGCAAAAAAAATTGAATCAGCCGCAATGGATGCTACTTCAAAAGACAGTTTGAATGACTGTGTTTCAACTTCAGCCGTTCTTTTAGTTATTATAGCGACAAAACTGTTTCCCCAGTTAAAACTTCCTTTGGACGGAATTGCAGGAATCCTTGTGGCTTTGTTTATAATAAAAGGCGGAATTGACTCTGTAAAAGAAACAGTTGATCCATTGCTAGGCAAAAAAGCAAATCCTGAATTTGTTGCTGAAATTGAAAAAACCGTTATGGCACATTCAATGGTGCGCGGAATTCACGACCTGGTAGTTCACGATTACGGACCTGGCAGAACTATGGTCAGCCTTCACGTGGAAGTTCCTGGAAATCTTGATATTTTTTCAATCCACGATGAAATTGACTGCATTGAAGTAGAGCTTTCTAAAAAGTTTAAATGCGATGCTACAATTCACATGGATCCTGTGGATTTAAATAACGAAAAAATTGCAGAGCTAAAAGAATATCTTGCAAAAGTTTCAAAAGAAATCAATCCAGAGCTTACCGTTCACGACGTTCGGATGGTTCCTGGAAAAACTCATACAAATGTAATTTTTGATGCGGTAAAGCCTTTCGGCTGCAAATTAACTCCCTTGGAACTGCAAAAAGAGCTTTCAAAAAAAGTAAAAGAGTTCAACAAAAGTTACAATGCTGTAATTCATCTTGATATGCCTTTTTGCTGACCGATAGAAGAACTGTGCCTCCTAAAAAATGACCTGCGTCTGTGGTGGTTTGCGCGGGGAAGCGTAGGTAAAAAATCGTTCATTCAAAAATTTTTACGCAAAAATCATCGAACTGTTCTTCAGAAATTAGTTTCCATCTGCTTGAGATTTTAGGAAAAAAACAGTCTCCGCTATAAACTGTGTCTTTGCTTTTTATTTCAGAAAGAATTAGGCGTCTGCATATATTCTTTTCAAGCGCGCTTTTATAAATGCTTTCCCCTCCGCAGATAAAAAGTTTTTTAAATCCAGATTTTTTTGCATGCGAAATTGCTTCTTCAATCGAACGAACCGCAATCACATCTTTAGTTTTTATTTTTAAGCTTGAGGAAAGAACAATGTTTAGCCTGTTTGGAAGAGCCTTGCCTATGGATTCAAAAGTTTTTCTTCCAAATAGGCAGGCATTTCCCGTTGTCTGATTTTTAAAGTGTTCTAATTCTTGCCGGATGTTCCAGGGAAGTTTTCCGCGCGACCCGATAACCATTCTGCCTTGAGAATCTATTGAGTACGCGGCGATAATTGCAATTTCAAAATCTTCTTCCATGTTAGACATTTATTTCTATCATGGAAGCGTTCGCAACTTTTGAAGAATATACGCTCTTTAGATTTTTATAAGGATTTCTAAAGCTGGCAATCTGGCTCTTAATCTGGCTAAGTTGATTTTTCAGTAACTGCCTGTTTTTTTCATTTTGAGCAAGAATCTTTACTTGAAGCTGTGACAATTCCTTTTGAATATTTTCAACTTTTTCATCACCTTTTGCATCGTTTCCCTTTGATTTTTCCGCATAAAGTTTAGACATTGGAACTATTACTTTCTGCAAGCTTCCTATGCTGGAAACAACTTGCTGCTCTAATTCTGCATGGCTAACAATGGCGTCGGTGTTTTCTGCGCAAATAGAATTCTGCTGTTTTTCAAGAACGTTTAAATATTCTTGAAACTTTGCTCTTTGTTGTTCTAGAAGCGTTCTAAATCTTCTTAAAATGGCAACTCGTTCATTAAGTTCTTCTTGCGAAATTTCTTCCATAAAGCAGACTCCTGTAAAAGTTTTGTTGCAAACTTGCATTACCCTTCAATCGATATGGAACTTTGCTGCATGGAAGTAGATGCCGGCGCGTTCGCGGTGCTGTTTGCTGCAGTTCTCCAAGCGGAAAGCAATTCGTTCATCATATCAATTATTGATTTTATTTTTTTTGAAGAATGTCTAAATGTTACATCTGTTAATTCACTATTGAAAAACAAATACAACGACATTAAATTTTTAGCGATTTCTCCGCCGTTGTTCATGTCTAAAGAAACTTCTAGTTCTGTAATTATAGATTGCGCTTTTTGAATAAATTTTGAATAATTTTCTATATCGCCCGGGCGAATTTTATCTTCAGAATCTAAGAGCGCAAGAGCAGCTCTTAAATTTTTAATGCAAGCTTCATATAAAAGAACTACAAGTTTTCCTTGGCTGGCAGTAGTTATATTTGTTTTTTGGTAGGCAGAATATGCCTGGTTGTAGCCCATGTTTCACCTCTTGTCAAAAAAATTATTCCATTTGAATATCGGAAAATTAAAAAAAAAAATTAGTAAAAAAACGTTTGTTATCGACTTTTTATTGATTTACGCTTATATTAAAGTTGAGGTTATTTTGATGAGCGATAAAGAAAATAAAAAGCCTGAAGAAAAAGATGATTTTGATCCTTACAACTTCTTTAAGTTTGAAGTTCCGGAAAATAATAATAAAAACAAACGAAACAAAAAACCAAAAAAAAGTTTTCCCTTTTTAGCAGTTCTTTTAATAGTTTTTGCAGCTGTGGCGCTTGCAAATCTGCTCTTTGTTGGAAAAAATGGAAGTTTGATTGATTTTTCTGATTTCAAGCAAAAAGTTGAAGACGGAACAATAGTATACGTAGAAATTGCTGATTCCTATTATCTAGGGTACGGTCCAGAAATAATTACAGACGCTTCTGAAAAGCAAAAGGGGCTTACTCTTTTTAAGGTTTCAGAAAAAACTCGGGCTATGTACAAGACTACAGGCTATCCTATGAATAGTTTTATAGAACTCCTTGATAAAAAAGGTGTTCAGTATAAATTTATTGAAAAGCAGAACAATTATATTCTTTCGCTAATACTGAACATGATAGTTCCTCTTGCAATAATAATGCTAGTCTATTCGCTTATCTTCCGCAAAATGGGAGGTGGTTCTGGCGGAATGGGAAGCATTTTTAATGTTGGCAGTTCCCGTGCAAAAACGGTGGAAGAAGGAAAGGTAAAAACTCGTTTTTCAGATGTTGCTGGCGTGGATGAGGCTAAAGAAGAGCTGGTCGAAGTTGTAGATTTTTTAAAAGAACCAAAAAAATATACAGATATTGGCGGAAAAATTCCAAAAGGAGTCCTTCTTGTAGGTCCTCCAGGAACTGGTAAAACACTTCTTGCCCGCGCTGTTGCTGGGGAAGCAGGAGTCCCTTTCTTTAGTATTTCTGGTTCCGACTTTGTAGAAATGTTTGTCGGCGTTGGCGCAAGCCGCGTCAGAGATTTATTTAAGCAGGCCCGCGAAAAAGCGCCTTGCATAGTTTTTATAGATGAAATTGATGCTTTAGGAAAAAGCCGTGTAAATGGCTTTGGCGGCGGAAACGATGAGCGCGAGCAGACCTTAAATCAGCTTTTGGTTGAAATGGACGGTTTTGAAAATGACAAGGGGCTTATAATCCTTGCCGCAACAAACCGGGCAGATATTCTTGACCCTGCGCTTTTAAGACCAGGGCGATTTGACCGCCAAGTTCCAGTTGAACGGCCTGATGTAAAAGGCCGCGAGGCAATTTTAAGAATTCATGCAAAATCTGTAAAACTAGATGATGATGTAGATTTCGATTCAATTGCGCATGGAACGACAGGTTTTGCTGGCGCAGACCTTGCGAACGTTGTAAACGAGGCTGCTCTTCTTGCTGTAAGAAACGGACGCAAAAAAGTTACAATGGCTGATTTTAATGACGCAATCGACAAGGTAAGCATAGGTCTTAAGAAGAAGTCAAGAACTGAAAATGAAAAAGAGCGGAAAATCGTTGCGTTCCACGAAACAGGACATGCTCTTGTTGGAGCGTTTACACCAGATTATCCGCCAGTTAATAAGATTACAGTTGTTCCTCGCTCTCATGGTGTGGGCGGCTTTACGCAGTACCGCGAGCAGGAAGAAAAAAATCTTCAGACAAAGCAGGACTTGCTTAGCGAAGTTGATGTAATGCTTGGAGGCCGTGCGGCAGAGCAAGTGTGCTTCGGAGAAATTTCAACAGGAGCTTCAAACGATATAAGCCGGGCTACAGATATTCTTAAAAGCATGATAACAGACTACGGAATGAGCGAGCGCTTTAAGAATATGACTCTGGGTAAAGGCGTCCGCGGTTACGCAGGCGGTGAACCTGAGCTTATAAGAGAATTTAGCGAAGAAACTCAAAAGTACATAGACGAAGAAATTGCTAGGATAATGGACGAGCGTTACAATCATGTAGTAGCTTTGCTTTCGGGCCACAAAGATTTGTTGGATTATGTTGCTAAACGTCTTTTGGAAGTTGAAACCCTAGACGGCAAAGAATTTTACGAAATTGTAAATGGAGCAGAGCATTGCCGTGAACTTGCAGACAAATCTTCTGCAAATACAGAAAATTAAGATTTTCACTTGACCGTATTAATCTTCTTTAATAGAATAACTCTATGACAAAAATAAAGAAGATTTTTTTGACTGGACTAGCCATTTTTTATTTTTGTGGCGCGGCTTTTTCCCAGACAATTACTACGGCAAGTGAATATTTTAAGTCAATTTCGGACTTCTATGCTACAATAAAAGACTACGAAGCTGATATAGAAATAAATGCAGAAAAACAAGAAATGTCTGCGAAGGTTTCATACAAAAAACCGGACTTAATGCGCATTGATTTTTCTTCTCCAGAAAACCAAGTTATTGTTTACAATGGGGATATGCTTACAATTTATCTTCCAGAGTATTCTGCAGTTCTTCAGCAGGCTGTTCAATCTGAAAAATCTGGTGCAAATATGGCAACAGCGCAGGGGCTTTCATTAATGAGCCGTTACTATTCTGTTGGCTACGAAGTTGGTCAAAGTCCTGTAGCTCTTGATAAAGATTCTTCTGAAAAAGTTATTAAATTAGTGCTGTATCCGCGTAACCGTGCTGCGGAGGCATTTACTTCCATAAAAATTGCAATAAATCCTCAGACAAGGCTTATCCGCCGTATTCAAGCTTTTCAGAAGAAAGGCGAATCCATAACCTTCAATTTTACAGATTACAAGTTAAATCAGGATATTACAGATCAACGCTTTATCTACGATCCTCCTAGCGATGCTAACGATTACAATAATTTTCTATTTTCGGAGTAAACTTTAATGGAAAACTATGGAGAAATTCTAAAGCGCGCTAGAGAAAGTAAGCAACTTGACTATGAAACAATATCGAGAGAAACAACAATTTCTGTTCCTTTTTTAAAGGGGCTGGAAGAAGAAGATACAGATGCTTTTCCAGGTGAAGCATATATGCTTGGATTTATGCGAAATTATGCGGAGTATCTTGGGGTAAATCCTGATAAAGTTCTTTCTTCTTATAGGTCTAAAAAACTTCAAGAAGCTCCTGTTCCGGAAGGTCTTACGGTTCGTGAAAAACCTAAGTATTTTTGGCCATTGATTTTTACAGGAATCTCGCTGTTTCTTATTGCAGTCTGTGTTGTAATAGGCATTTTTGCGTTCAAGAAAAAGGCTTCAAATAGTGAAGAAGTTGTTCTTGATAAAAAATCTGTTGTAAAAAAGTACGAAATTACAAATAAAGCCCTTTCGCAGCGATTTTATGTTGGCGACCAGTTGGTTTATCATACTTCTGAAGGCGACATAATTTTAACTGTTAGCGACACGCTTTCTTCATTTGGACTTCAAACTCCTGTGGGAACATTGTACACAGATCTTTCAGAGGAATCTGAGCTTGATGTTGATGGGGATGCAAGGACTGATATAATCGTCTACGTTTCTGACATTTCTGCTTCTGATTCTTCAAGAGGTGCTGAAGTTAGAATTTTAAAACGCAGCGGCGAAAATTATATCGCTTCTGTAAGCGCGGAAGATATTCCAAATGCCGCAGAATTAGATTCAAGGCATAAAAAACTAGTAATCATAGAAGATAACCGGGCTTATCCGTTTACAATTAATGGTTCTTTCCGCGGTAGTTGCGATTTTAGATATAAAGTAGATAGACATGAATCTGTTGAAGGTTACTTTACAAGTGGCGAAGTATTCACTCAAACGGCAAACAATGGTATTCGCCTTTGGATGTCTAATTGTAATACCGTGAAGTTCAGCATTATTGCAGATACAAAGAGCTATGATCTTGAAATTGGAAAACCAGGCCAGGTTCTTGTAGAAGATATAAAATGGATAAGAGATACTGACGGTCGTTACAAATTGGTGGTTATTGAACTTGACTAAATTTTTTATTGATCAGCACGGTTGTGCAAAAAATCAGGTTGATGGCGAACTTTTAATAGGTTATTTACTGGACGCTGGCTATGAGCAAACTTTTGCTCCAGAACAAGCTGATGTTATAATCATAAATTCTTGTGGATTTATCGAAAGCGCAAAAAAAGAATCTATCGATGCTCTTTGCGCTGCAAAAAAATCCTATCCAAATGCAAAAATTGTTCTTGCAGGTTGCCTTGCAGAACGCTATGCGCAGACTTTTAAAGATGCTTTGCCAGAAGCTGACGGAATATTTGGAAACGGAAAGCTTGAAAAAATAAATGAAACTGTGCAAGCTGTGCTTAAAGGAAATCGTCCTGTTAATGTTTATAAGCAAGAAGGCATTTGCACTGGCGAAAGGCGTGTAATGTTGAGCTACCGCGGAAGCGCTTTTGTAAAAATAACAGAAGGCTGTTCAAATCATTGTTCTTTTTGTGCAATTCCTGTAATTCGCGGTGAGCTTAGAAGCCGTCCTGCAAAATCTATAATCAGCGAGATAGAAAGTCTTTTGGAGCAGGGGATTGTTGAATTCAACCTTATAGGGCAAGATTTAGCTGCCTATGGAACTGGCGAAAACGACAATGTTTTTGGAAATGGAAGGGCGGAACTTCCTTTGTGGATTGACGGAAAAAATTGCGGTACTGAAAACAAGTCTGCGCTTGCGCTTTTGCTAGAAAAAATCTTAGAAATAAAGAAGAATTTTATTGTTAGATTGCTTTACATTCATCCAGATCATTTTAATCGCGATATTTTGCCAATTATGCAAAAAGATGCTCGCATTGTGCCTTATTTTGATATTCCTTTTCAAAGTGGAGATGAAGAGATAATCCGCAAAATGAATCGAAAGGGCAGCGCAGAAGAGTATTTAAAGCTTGCTAGCGATATAAGGTGCGCTTTGCCTAATGCGGTTTTAAGAACTACTTTTCTTACAGGGTTTCCGGGCGAAACGGAACAGAATGCTGAAAATACTTTTGACTTTTTAAAAAAACTTCAAAGCGACTGGTCAGGGTGCTTTCCTTATAGCCGAGAAGAAGATACGCCTGCGTATTCAATGAAAAATCGGGTTTCTGCAAAGGTTTCTAAAGCTAGGGCAGAAAAACTTACGAGTGAACAAGAAAAAATAACCGAACAGCACTTAAAAAAATACATCGGAAAGGAATTTGATGTATTGATTGAAGAAATTGTAGAAGGCGAAGAGGGACTCGCAATTGGAAGAGCGTGGTTTCAAGCTCCTGATGTGGACGGAAGCGTTGTTGTCCGCTACCAAAAAGATAGCAAAACCGAAAACGATTTGGTAAAGCTAGGGCGTTTTGTCCGCGTAAAAATTTGTTCTTCTAGCGCAGTTGATTTAGATGGAATTCTAGTAAGCGATTCTAATTTTAGCAACGGTTTTATAAATAATAGCAAGCTGGTTTTTGCTCCGGAGGTTCAGTAATTTTTATGGCTTATGAATACCTTAAGTCTCTGAATCCTGAGCAAACAGAAGCTGTAATTCATTCGGGTTCGCCTCTTTTGATTTTAGCAGGGGCAGGTTCTGGGAAAACTCGTGTAATTACAACAAAAATTGCATACCTTATTCAGCATGAAAAAGTGCTTCCATATTCGATTCTTGCGGTTACTTTTACAAAGAAAGCTGCAAATGAAATGAAAGAAAGAGCGATTGCGCTGGAAGAGGAAAGTTCTAAATCGATGATAAAAACCTTTCATTCTTTTGGAGCGTGGTTTTTGCGTCGTTATGCGCAGAAAGCCGGTCTTGATTCCGCTTTTACAGTTTGCGATGACGATGATGTTTCTTCCTTAGTGCGGGCTGCTTTTCCTTCCTTAACAAAAAAGGTTGCTGGCGAATATGCTAAAAAAATAGCTCTTTGCAAAGATTATTGTCTTGGTCCGAACGACGATTTAGCCCAATTTGATGAAGACGGAAAGTTAAAAGAGATTTATAGCGGTTATCAAAACAGGCTCCGTGCTTCTGGAAACTGTGATTTTGGTGATCTTATAATGCTACCTGTAAAAATTCTAGAATCTGAGCCGGAATTGCGTCTTAATATGCAATCTAGGTTTAAAGTCATCATGGTTGATGAGTATCAGGATTCAAATATCGCCCAATTCAGGCTTTTGCAGGCTTTAAGTGGAGTTGAAGAAAATTCTGGAACTTACGTCTGTGTGGTTGGCGATGATGACCAGTCTATATACAAATTTCGCGGGGCGGAAGTAAAGAATATACTAGATTTTTCAGAGCGTTTTAAAGGGACAAAAATAATTCGCCTTGAAAGAAATTATCGTTCTACGGGAAACATTCTTGCCGCTGCAGACGCCGTTGTAAGTCACAATTCTCAGCGGCTTGGAAAAACTCTTGTTTCTGTAAAAGAAAATGGCTCAAAGCCGGTTTTAGTCTTTTTGGAAAATCAGGATAAAGAATCTGAATTTTGTGCAAGTCTTATAAAAAAAGCAGTTGAATCAGGCGGAAACTACAGTGATTTTGCTGTGCTTTACAGAACAAATGCTCAGTCGCTTGGTTTTGAAAAAGAATTTTTGCATCGCAAAATTCCATATAAAATTGTTGGCTCATTAAAGTTTTATGAGCGCGAAGAAATAAAAGACGCTTTGGCATATCTTCTGCTTTTTTCTAATGGCAGAAACGAGCTTGCTTTTGAAAGAATTGTGAATAAACCCGTTCGTGGAATTGGACCTGCAACACGAAAAAATATTATAGAAACTTTTGTAGAATCAAAAGGTTCTTTGCTAGAAAGCGAAAGTCTGTTTTTAACTGCGGAAAATCTTATTTCGTCTTTGCCAAAAAAGACAGCGGCAGGATTAAAGGATTTTATTAATCTTTTTAAAGATATGAAGGCATTTTTAGAAAGCCGCGAATCAGAAAATTCAAAAAAAGTTGAAAGCAAGGAATCTGTAATAAAAATAGAAAAAGGAAATAGCCTTGATACCATGAAAACCGCAGAAAAATTAACTCTTCTTGGCTATGTTAGAGTTCCAAAAGTTTCTGGCAGCGGAGAATTTAGCCTGAAAGGGGAAGTTTTAGACATTGTTCTGCCAAAAGCAAATTCTGCTTATAGAATTATTTTCGACTTTGAAAAAGTTGAAGATATAAAAGAGCTTGATTTAAAAGACTTTTCAGTTTTAAAAGACTTTGAATCTATATCTGTTTGTCCTGTTGAAGAAGAAAAAACTGAAGCTGTAGAAAGTCTCTCTGTTTTTCTGCAAAAATTTCTTGAAGATTCAGGGCTTGTTGATTATTACAAAACTCAGGATGATTCTGATGGTACGAACCGTGTAAATAACCTTCAAGAACTTATAAATGCCGCTGTTCCTTATAGCTTGTCAAAACAAGGATTGCTTGATTTTCTTGACTCGATTGAACTTGACAGGAGTTTAATAAGCGATGATGAATCTGCAAAAGATGCTGTTACACTTATAACGTTGCACAATACAAAAGGATTGGAATTTTCAAGGGTTATTATAACTGGTCTTGAAGAAGGAATATTCCCTAGACCAGATAAATTTGCAGAAGAGCTTGAAGAAGAAAGACGTCTGTTTTATGTTGGAATAACCCGGGCAAAGGATGAACTGTACATAACCAGCTGTTCAATGCGGCGTCTTTACGGCAGAACACAGCCTTCTGCTCCTAGCCGTTTTCTTTTTGAAGCGGGAGATACTTTTGAGCCTGTAGGAAATGTTCCATTTTCGTTCAGAAAAAACAGTAAAATTTCTAATAGCGATGAAAACAGCTGTTGCTTTAGCGAAAAAGCCGAATTGCTTGCAAAGTGGAAAAAGGGCGTAAACATTTACAATGATGACTATGGATATGGGCAAATAGTAAAATCAAGCCTTGAAGGAGGAGAGCTTGTAATTTTAGTCAAGTTTGAAAATGGTCAAGAAAAAAAGTTTATGCCTGAGTACCAATCTTCAAAACTTGATATAATTAATCTAGACTGATAAGAAAAGAACTTTTTGAAGGTACTTTTATAAGTAAAGTTCCTTTCTTTACTTTGCAGTTGATTTTTTGCCCTAGCGCATCAATTTTCGGCGGTTTTATTTGCTTAAAACAAGAGCCAAAAATTTCAAGCGGAATTTTTATTGTTTGATTTTTTGTGTCGTTTGAGCAAACTGTTATAAAAACTTGAGATGGCGTAAATCTTGCAAAGGCAATCACATATCCTTCGTTCCAAAGGATTTTAAATCCGCCTTCCTTAAAAGCTTCATTGCCTGTTTTTATGCTTGCAAGTTTAGAGTACAGCTTAAAAGAATCGGTTTGTTCAATGTTTTTGCTCCATGGCATAGGGTAGCGGCAGCCTTCAACTTCTGTAATGGTTCCGTCAATTTCTGCTTCATCGCCATAGTAAACATTTGCGCAGCCTGGCAGCGTGAACAAGATTATTGCGGCTCCTTGTACGTCTTGTTTTGTTACGGCAGGGTCGTTGTGAAATCTTGCAACATCATGGCTATCTAAAAGATTGAACTGAAGCTGAGTTATTGCGTAAGGCAGCCGGCTTAAAAATCCTGTTATTTGGGCGGACAGTTCTTTTGCCGTCATTTTATGGATTTTGTTTTTTAGTTCATCAATTCTTCCGACGTTTACATCTTGTTGCCCGTAAAAACATCGGATTGGTCGGCAAGAAGAGTAGTAATTCATGCTAGAATCCCATTCGTTTCCATTTAAAAACTCTGAGCAATCTGTCCAGTCTTCTGCAATTATGTATGCGTCTGGATTTTCTTCCTTGATGCTTTTTCTGATTTCCGGCCACAATTTGTGATGCAGCTGAATGTAATTGTTTCTTGCAACTGTGTCGCCTACGTCGAATCTCCAGCCGTCAATATTATAAGGAGGTTTTAGCCATTTTTTTATGAGAGAATCTGGAGCTTTGTAGATTTTTTGGCAAAGCTTTTCAGATGTATAGTTTAATGTCGGCAAGGTCGGTACATCAAACCAGGCTTTGTAAGTGTTATCCTTGTTAAAAAAGTAGTATTCGCGTTCTTCTGAATTTGGATTGTTGTAAGCGCCTTCTGTTTTTGGAAAGAAAACGCCTTCTTTATTAAACCATCTATTTGCAGTACCTGTATGATTTATTGAAACGTCTAAAATTATTTTTATTCCATTTTTATGAAGGGCTTCTGTAAGTTCTTCTAAAGCTTTATCCCCACCAAAGTGCGGATCTACTTGAAAGTAATCCAAGCAGTCGTATTTGTGAACCGTCGCCGCATAAAAAATTGGATTTAAATAAAGCGCAGTTATTCCAAGTTTCTTTAGGTAAGGAATTTTTTGCTTTATGCCTTCAAGGTCTCCGCCGTAAAAGTCTAAACAGTGAGCTTTGCTATATGATTCCGGC
Source organism: Treponema sp. UBA6367 (assembly GCA_002437725.1). Lineage (GTDB taxonomy): Bacteria > Spirochaetota > Spirochaetia > Treponematales > Treponemataceae > Treponema_D. Next base: position 79,049 of record DJRF01000025.1, on the reverse strand, counting down.
TTTTTGTTCCAATCTTTAATCTTTTGGGAAGGAAAACCGTCAAAAGTGTATTCGCCATCTTTTACATCGTTTTGGGGATTTCCATTAAAAAATCTTTCTGGAAAAATTTGATAAAAAACGGCATTTTTTACCCATTGCGCGCATTGAAAATCCGTAATAATCCTAAAGCATCTTGCTTCGTCTGGAATGTAGTTCGTAATTCCTTCTTGGGTATAGTAATATATTTGCTTTGGGGTGACAATAAAAAAATAATATGAAAACTGGTCTTCATAAATAGTAACTTGCTTTTTAAATCTTTTTAGTCCATTTTTGGAAAGACATGGCTCCATTTTTTGAGGATGAGAAACTCCGTTGATTTTTCCCATCAAATATGTTTCTGTTACAGGAGAATTTTCCTGGACTTGCAAAAAAATATCTGTAGATTCGCCTTTTTTAGGATATGGATTAGATAGAAAAAAAGAAGAACCATCACTATAAACGCTATTTAGCCATTTTTCTGAACTTGTCATAGCGGAAGTATAGCACTGTAGTTTTTTCAAGTCAAATTTATTGATTGCTAAAAAAATATGCAAAAATTTTAAGGTTCTGCACAGCCTTTTGCGCAGTCCTGAATTGTGTTTACAAGCTCTTCTAGTTTTTGTTCTGTCATAAGAGGATTTAGGAGCGTGAATTTTAAGCACACATGAGAATTTGAAACCGTTTGCCCGATTACAATTCCATGCTTGTGCAAAAGTGTCCGCCTGATTTTTCTGTTTGTCTCGTCTCCTGCTTTGTGCCTAAAAACCACACTTGAAATTTCAGGCTCGTTTACAGTTTCAAAATCTGGATTTGCTGAAATTATTTTGTATAAGTAGTTTGCATTTTCCATATTTTTTGTAATTAAGGCGGACCACCCGTCTTTTCCGCGTATTTGAAAAGACATCCATACTTTTAAAGCGTCAAACCTTCTGGTCGTCTGGAGCGATTTGTCTACAAGGTTTGTATATCCGTCTTCTTCATCTTCCTGGCGATTCAAGTAGTCCGCATGAATTGTAAGAATATCAAAATTTTCTGCATTCTTTAAAAGCATTGCGCTGCAGCTTATTGGCAACAAGAACATTTTATGAAAATCTACAGTTATAGAATCGCATAAATTAAGACCATTTACACGATTTTTGTATTTTTCGCTCAAAACAACGCCGCTTCCATACGCCGCATCTGCGTGAAGCCAAATATTATGCTTTTTGCAAATTTCACTTATCGGTTTAAGCGGATCTATTGAACCAAAATCAGTTGTACCAATTGTTGCAACTACCAAAAAAGGAAGATTTCCTTTTTTTATGTCCTGTTCAATTAGCTGCTCTAGCTTGCATGCGTCCATTTTCTTTTTAGAATCAACAGGAACTTTTACAACAGATTCGTACCCCAAGCCTAAAATGTGGGCAGATTTTTCCATAGAAAAATGGCTTATTTCGCTTGTGTACATTTTTAACTTTGCAAAGTTTGGCGGAAGTCCGTATTTTTTTACATCATAATTTAACTTGCTGTTTATAAAACAATCTCGCGCAAGAATAATTGCTGTTTGATTTGACTGGCTTCCTCCGCTTGTAAAAACACCATCGCTTTTTTTGTCATAGCCGTAAAGATTGCACAGGTGTCGAATTACTTCGACTTCAATTTCTGTTGCCACAGGAGACTGATCCCAGCTGTCCATAGACTGATTAAATGCAGAAATGATAAGCTCTGAAGCAAGGCTTTCTATTACTGCGGGACTGTGCAAGTGGGGCATATAGTCTGTGCTTGATGTTCTTAGCAAGTTTGGAAGAATTTTTTCTTTTGTAAGATTAAAAACATTTTTCCAGCCCAGACCTTTTTCCGGAAGAATTGTGCTTTGCTCAATAACTTGTTTCAATTCTTGCGGAGTTGGTCCCGAATACGCTTTTTTATCGCAAATAGAATCTGTTATAGCTTTTGCCGTTTGCGAAATAATTTCAAGGTATTCGTTTTTTGAGTCAATTGAGTCAGTTAAAAAAATGTTTTTCATCTTTGCGTTTTATTTTGCGTATTCAGAATTAAGTTTAAGGACAGCTTTTTCAAATATGTCTAAACCTTTGTTCAAATCTTCGTCAGAAATATTTAGCGCGCAAAGGCAACGCATTACACTGCCGTTTCTGCCGCCCTTTTCCATTACAAGACCGTTTTTAAAACATTCTTGCTGAACTTTTGCACTTATTTCGCCATCGCAAGGAAAACTTCCTAAGCAGTCTTTCTGACCTTTTGGATTTACAATTTCAATCCCAATCATAAGACCTTTTCCACGGACGTCGCCAATAATTTCTGCTTTTGATTTTAGTTTTTCGAGTCTTTCTAAGGCAATTTTTCCTTTTCTTTGAACTTCGCTCAAAAAAGAAGGTTCGGAAACTCTGTTTAAAACTATTGTTCCGGCTTTCATTGCCAACTGGTTTCCTCTGAAAGTTCCTGCGTGGGCTCCTTGAGTCCATTTATCTAATTTGCTGTTGTACACAACAATTGAAAGAGGCTGACTTCCACCGATTGCCTTGCTCAAAAGAATAACATCTGGAACAATATCAGCATATTCAAAAGCAAAAAGTTTTCCGCTCCTGCCCATTCCGCATTGAATTTCGTCGCAAATCATAGGTATGTCGAGTTCTTGTGTTACTCGCCTGATTGTTTTAAGAAATTCTATAGGCGCTGGAATTACGCCGCCTTCGCCCTGTATTGGTTCTATTATTACTGCAGCAGGCTTTGTAATTCCGCTTTCAGGATCTTTTAATGTTCTTTCAAAAAAGTTGCAGCAGGCTTTTATTCCTTCTTCACCGCCAAGACCGAATGGACATCTGTATGAGTTAGGATACGGAAAAAAGTGAACTTCCGGCATTAGAGCGCTTACTTTTGTTTTTGCGCCAAGATTTCCTGTGCAAGAAAGCGAACCGCTGCTCATTCCGTGATATGCTCCGCTAAAAGCAATTATGCTTGAGCGACCTGTTGCCGTCTTGCAAAGTTTTAGCGCTGCTTCTGTAGCATCTGTTCCACTTGGAGAACAAAACTGAATTTTTACGTTTTTCTTAAGCTCCTCTGGCAGTTTTGAAATCACCGTATGAACAAATTCATCTTTTACCGGTGTTGTTAAATCAAGGGTGTGAAGAGGTGACCCATTTGTAAGCATTTCAACCATGGCCTGATTAACTTCAGTGTCATTGTGACCAAGTGCAAGAGTTCCTGCTCCGCACAAAAAATCCAGATATTTGTTTCCTTCAATGTCCTCAACCCAAGAACCACTTGCTTTTGCCAATGCAAAAGGAAATTTGCGTGGATAACTACGGGCATTAGATTCTGTGGAATCTTGTCTGGTAATGTAATACTGATTGGTGTCTTTTGTTGACATCGACGTTCTCCCATTACTGCGGCTAGCCGCAAAACATAAGATGATCCTACAGGGATTTAGTTTCCTAAATCTCGGTAACGGCTTTAAAAATAAAACCGTGAGTTTCAAACTTACTACAAAATGGAGATTTGTTCAACAATAAAAACTTGGTTTGTAAATCAGGTTTGTAAAATGCGCCTTTAATTGCATTTGACCTCGTTTGCCAGTTCGGAACCGTCCATAAACGCTTTTACATTTCCTAAAGTTACATCTGCAATGTTTGAAAGTGCTGTTGTTGTGAGGAAAGCTTGATGGCCAGTTACAATTACGTTTGGAAAGGTCAAAAGACGGGCCAGAACATCATCTGTTATAACTTCAGCAGAACAGTCCTTAAAGAAGAATGCGCTTTCCTCTTCGTAAACGTCAAGAGCAGCGCCTCCAATGTATTTGTGCTTAAGCGAATGAACCAGCGCTTTTGTGTCAATCAGAGCTCCTCGCCCTGTGTTTATGATTACAGCATCATTTTTCATTGATTTGAGGTTGTCGTGGTTCACAATGTGGTAAGTTTCGTCTGTAAGAGGGCAGTGAAGGCTAAGAACATCGCTTTCCTTGAAGATAGTTGCTGTATCGACATATTTAAATCCTTTTTCTTCTGCCCACTGATTGTTCGGGTAAGGGTCGCAAAGGAGAATTTTCATTCCAAATCCTGAAAGAAGTTCCGCCATAATGCGGCCGATTTTTCCAGTTCCATATATTCCTGCGGTAAGACCATAAAGCTCGCGGCCAGTCAGTCCTTCAAGGTTGAAATTTGCAGTTTTTGTCCGGACATAAGCCTGTGGAATGTGGCGAGTAAGCGAAAGAAGAAGCGAAAGCGCGTGCTCGGCGACTGCATGAGGCGAATAGGCTGGAACGCGCGCTACTTTTATTCCGTACTTTGCGGCGGCTTTTAAATCTACATTGTTGAATCCTGCGCATCTAAGCGCAATAAACTTGACTTTTTCATCTGCTAAAGCCTTGATCACAGCTTCGTTTGCAACGTCGTTTACAAATATGCAGACAGCATCAAAACCTTTTGCCGAAAAAACAGTTTTTTCCGTCAACTTAAAATCAAAAAAATCAAATTCAAATCCAAAATTTTCATTTGACTTTAAAAGCGCATTTTTATCATAAGTGCGTGTGTCATAAACAGCGATTTTTACATTCATTTTTGTACCTCGTATAAAAAGATAAAATTTATCATTCAGACTACATAGAAGATACTTATAAAAATGATTAAAAGCAATTTTATTAGTTTGCTAAATTGTACAAATGAAAAAAATCTTCTATAATAAATACATGAGTACTCACAAAAAAATTGATGAACAGGTTCTTGAAAACCTTTTGTATCTTTCACGGCTTTCGCCAGAAAGCACTGATATTGACACATTAAAAAAGCAAGTAGATGAAATTATAGGATATTTTGATATTCTTTCTAAGTATGATGATAGTGAAAATCCTTACGATGCTTACCCATCTACAGAAGTTGAAAAACTTCGCGATGATTCTGTTGTGCCAGGTTTGGATATTCCAGAAGTAAAAGCTATTTCAAAGAATTTTATGGACGGCTACTTTCAGGTTCCAAAAGTTCTTGGAGAAATGTAAAAATCGCACTTTTTATGGGAAACTAATATGAATTGTACAATTAAAGACGTCCGCAGTGCTCTTATTGCGGGAAACACAACTAGCACCGAGCTTGTAAAAAAATCTATTGAAACATTTGAAGCAGATAAATCATCAGAACTTGCGTTGAATGCTTTTTTGGAAATGTATTCTGATTCTTTAAAAAAAGCTGAAGATGCTGATTCTGAAATAAAAAAAGCCAGAGAAGCCGGCTGCCTTGAAAATCTTTTTAGAGAAAAACCGCTGTTGGGAATTCCTTTTGCTAATAAAGATAATATTAGTTCAAAAGGGCACAAACTTACCTGCGGTTCTAAAATTTTAGAAGGCTATGTTGCTCCTTACAATGCGACTGTAATTAATCGCCTTGAAGCAGCTGGCGCAATTCCTTTAGGCCGTTGCAATCAAGACGAATTTGCAATGGGTTCTTCAACTGAATACTCTTCTTACGGAGCGACAAGAAATCCTATTAACCGTCAATATGTTTCTGGCGGTTCTTCAGGCGGTTCCGCCGCCGCAGTAGCTGCAAATCAAGCGCTGTTCAGCATTGGTACTGAAACAGGCGGTTCTGTTAGACTTCCTGCTTCCTATTGCGGAATTTATGGACTAAAACCGACTTATGGAGTTCTTTCCAGGTGGGGCGTTGTTGCCTACGGTTCTTCGCTCGACCAGGTAGGAATAATGGGGCATACGCCTTCTGATATTGCAATTCCTTTGGCTGCCATGGTTGGCGAAGATTTTTATGACGACACTTCTGTGGATTTTCCAAACAAAGAGCAGCTGTTCGATTTAAAGCCATATAAAGATATGTCCTCGCTAAAAATCGCAATTCCGAAGCAGTTCCTTGAAACAAAGGGACTTGATTCTGATGTAAAAGATACTTTTGATCAAACTAGAAATTGGTTCTTGTCAAAAGGAGCTAGCATAACTGAGGTTGACTTGCCTGTTTTAGACGCTTCAATCGCTTCTTATTATGTTATTGCCCTTTCTGAAGCCGCATCCAATTTAAGCCGCTATGACGGAATAAGATATGGACGCCGTGTTGACCACGAAAAAGGCTACGACGAACTTTATATTGATTCTCGTTCGGAAGGATTTGGACCGGAAGTAAAGCGTAGAATCGTAATTGGAAATTACGTTCTTTCAGAGCAGTTTTCTGGGGACACTTACAAAAAAGGAATGACCGTTCGCGCAAGAATTCAGCGTGAAATGGCAAAGCTTTTTGAAAGTTACGATATTGTGCTTTGTCCTACTTGTCCAACTCCTGCTTTTAAACTTGGACAAAAAGTTGATAATCCCCTTGAAATGTATTTAAGCGATATGTATACAACGTTTGTAAATTTGGCAAGGATTCCTTCTGTAAACGTGCCTGCGGGATTTGCTAAAAATACAGACAATATGCCTATTGGAATGCAGTTTGTAGGTCCTATGTTTAGCGAGGCAAAGTTGCTGCAGATAGCTCAGGTTTGGGAAGATGAACACAAGAATTGCGGGATTCCGTGTAAAAATTGGTTGCAGTTTTTTGCAAAAATAGTTTAAGGATATAATTATGGCTATAGATAAATGGGAAATTGTGATAGGATGCGAAATCCACACTCAGTTGCTTACAAAAACAAAAGCTTTTTGCGCATGCGAAAATAGATACGGAGGAATGCCGGATACAAGAGTTTGTCCTGTTTGCTTGGGACTTCCTGGAGCAATGCCTCGAGTAAGCAAAGGATATGTTGAGCTTGGGGCGGTTGCAGGACTTGCATTGAATTGCGATATTGCAACTTACACAAAATTTGACCGCAAGCATTATTTTTATCCAGACCTTGCAAAAGGCTATCAGATTACGCAGTACGATTTGCCGCTTTGTACGGATGGGTTCGTAGACCTTCCGCTTGTTCACTATCCGAAAGATGAGCAGATTGGCGGCGAAAAGTTTAGACCAAAGAATTTTATTGGCGAAGACTGCATCGTTGACAACAAATACCGCCGTGTTCGTATTGAACGTATTCACCTTGAAGAAGACGTAGGTAAATCTCTCCATTTGGAAGGCAAACATTCTTATATTGATTACAATCGATGCGGAACACCTCTTATAGAAATTGTTACAAAACCTGATATGACCAGTCCTGAAGAAGCGGCTTTGTTCATGCAAACCGTGCAAGAAATTTTGCGCTACGTAAAAGTCACAAAAGGAAACCTTGAAGAAGGAAATATGCGCTGTGATGCAAATATAAACCTAAATGTCTGGGAAGATGGCAAACTTTGGCATACACCGATTTCTGAAATCAAGAACTTGAACTCTTTTAAGGCTATAAAAGATGCTTGTGCTTATGAAGCTGCGCGTCAACTAAAGGAATTCCAGGAAGACAGGCAAGAATTCAATCCAGGTTTTAAAGTTACAATGGGCTGGGACGAAGTCCGGGGCGAAACTGTTGTTCAGCGTACAAAAAATTCATTTGTTGACTATAGATTTGTTGTGGAGCCAGACATCAAGCCTTTTACTGTAAGCGCAGAGCTTGTTGAATCTGCGGCAGAAAAAGTAGGCGAGCTTCCGGAGCAAAAACGCATTCGCTTTCAAAATGAGTTTGGTCTTACTCAGTACGATTCTGAAGTTCTTACTTCTACTCGCGAGCTTTCGCTTTGGTTTGAAGAGGCTGCCGCCACTTCAAAAAGTCCTAAACGGGTTGCAAACTTAATTATTACGGAATTGAGCGCTGTCCTTAATGAAAATCGGCTTACAATTCTCGATGTAAAAATAACTCCTGCGCATATCGCGCAGCTAGCAGACGCTCTTGAAGATAAAAAAATAACTTCAAAGCAAGGAAAAGAAGTTTTTGCAGAAATGCTGGCTACAAATAAGATGCCTCTTGAAATAATAAAAGAAAAGGGGATGGAAGTAGTAAGCGACTGCGCTGAAATTGAAAAAATTGTAGATCAAGTTCTTGCGGCAAATCCAAAAGCTGTAAGCGATTTTAAAAACGGGAAGACGAATGTTGTAGGCTGGCTTATGGGACAGGTAATGAAAGTTTCTGCCGGAAAAGCAAATCCTAAGCAGGCTACAGAGTTTATAACTGAAAAATTGAAGACATTATGATGAAAGAAACGCAATTCGATTCTGAATTTGTAAAAAAATTTGGTTTTGTAAAAAGGGCAAAAGGTTGTTTTCTCTACACTTCTTCTGGAATCCGTGTTACAGATTTGTTTCAAGATTCCGGAAGAGCAATTCTAGGTTGGGGCGGCAGTTCTGCCTATACAGTTTTTAAGAATACGCTGAATAGAGGTCTTACAGGAACTTTTGCAACAGATTTTCCTTATAGAACTCAAAAAGCAGTTTCTGAGCTTTTTGAATCAAAAAGAAAGCTGTTTTTCTTTAATTCCTATGAAAGCGCTGTAAAAGCTGCGCTTTTGTTTTCTGCTTCTGGCACAGGATTTTGGCGGCCTTGGGATTTTTCTGGTCAAAATTGGAAAGAAGTTGATTGCATAGTTTTTGTGCCGCCAATTTCCTGGGGCGAACAGCTTTATTTGCTTGCGGTAAAACCTGAGCTTGTTGAGCTTGCAATGATTTCTGGCAAAAGCGATTTTGAATCAGTTAGTATTCCTGCCGCGCTTCATGCAGGAATTACGCGTTCTATTTACGACCTTGTTGCCGCATTAAAAGAGCGGGAGGAAAAAGACTGGTTTTGCTACGATAAAATTATTTGCAAGTATTGGGAACGAAAAGGTCCTTATCTTTTTCCAAAAATCAAAAAAGAATTTTATAGCGATTTTTTGCTGCACTGTCTAGATTGCAATTTATTAATAAGTCCTTTTTACAACAAACCTTCTATTGTTCCTTTTGGGGCAGATTTAGGTGTTTTTACAAAACTTAAAAGCAATCCATTTGAAGAAAAGCTATAAGTCTAGAATTGGAGCTTTAATGAGTCAAAGTGAAGTTTTTGTTTTTATCTTAAAACTTGTGCTCGGAGGAATTTCAGCATTTCTTGGTATTATTTTGTGGTCAAAAACTAAAGATTCTGCTTGGATGAATATTATTGCAGGCATTGTTTTTTATTACATATCTTTGGTGTATGAACTTATTACATCTTTAGGATTTGTTATTCCTGGAAATGTGCTGTTATTCGGTGTTCCGATTTATACGTTGATAGCAACAGTGCTTCCTTATGTATTTTTTATAGCAGCGTTCTGCATTATTCTTATGAAAAAAAGGTGAGCTATGGAATTTTCAAAAGCGGATTTGTTTTGGCAAAAATACATAGATTTTTCTGGCAGCGATAGTGAAGAAAAATGTTCTGGCGATATTAATTTTGAGTCTAAAGGATTTCAAAATGATGGTCAGATTTCTGCAATTCTTGCTGGTAAAAAAAGGGCAATTTTTGCATCGCTTTCTTCTTACCTTATTGATGGAGAGCCGTTGCCTGTAACAGGCGAGCTTTATATGGTGTTTAACCGCAACCAAGAGCCTTGCTGCATAATAGAAATTGAAAGTGTAGACATAATTCCTTTTTCGCAGGTTACTGAGCAAATGGCAGAAGAGGAAGGCGACGATGAAAACCTTTCAGTGTGGAAAGAGTCTCATCGCGAAATTTTTGAAGAAGAAGGAAATATTGTGGGCTTTGAGTTTAGTCCGGATTTGAAGCTTGTTTATCAACGTTTTAAAGTTGTTTATAAATAATATTGGTGATAATATTTATATAGTCTAAACTTAGAGTTTTAGAAAAATAAACAAAAGCGTAAGCGAAGTTGCAATTTGTGAAGATTTTGGGCGATTAGAACAATTAAAGTTGCGTAGCAACCCAGATCCATTCAAACGAAGTGCGGACACAACCGTCTGAACAAATTGAAAATTCGCTGAAAGTTTTTTATAACAGTTATAAAAACTTGAAGTTTGGGGTATATAAGGTTTAAAACTAAAATTAGCCAAAGGAGGAAGGTATGGCGGATAGAAGACTTTCAATAGGAAGAATTATTCTTCAACTTGCAGTAGGGATTATGCTTGCAGTTGCAGGAATTTGGGCTTTGCAAGGTGGCGGAGATGCTGCTTCTGCTGCAATTAAAGGAATCTTTGCAGGCAACGTAAAGAATATTCTTGTAATTGTGTTTGCTGTTATTGAAATAATTTCAGGAATTTTATTGATAGTAGGACTTTTTGTTCCAAATTCAATGGCTTCTTTTAATAAGATTCTTCTCTTAATAATTATGATTGTATGGATTGTTGCAATCGTTCTTATAGATTTTCTTGGTAATAGCGGAATTTTTAATGGTGGCGCAAAGAACTTCCTTTCATGGTTGTATCAATTTGCAAATCATCTTATAGTTCTTGGATCTCTTATAGTTCTTCAAAATAGTTAGTTTTATGAAATATAATATATTAAGAAAATACATTTTGTTATGTTCCTTTGTTTTTGTTTTTCCTGTTATTCTAAATGCACAAACAAAACGAACTTTCGGTGCTGATTTTGGAATTTCGTCTGGCTATCCAGCTTATGGAAGCAGTTCTGTTGTTGATATGAACAATTCTGTAAATCCCGATGACAATCCAAACAGATTTATAATTGGCTTGAACGGAGATGTCTATTTTTCAGTAATAAGACCATTAAAGCTTTTGCTTGGAGCGGATGCTTTAGCGGATTTTATCTGGAACGGACAGGTTCATAATAATCATCTTGATTATTCATTTTGGACGGGCGTAAAAGTTTACGTTGGCGCAGGCGGATTGAATTTTGGCTTAGCCTACTTGCTTGGTTGCAGAACAGATTTTTCCAACATTGGCAGTTCTGAAGAAAATGTTTCTTCTGCTTCCTGGGGAAATGGATTTAGGTTAAGTTTGGAATATGATTTTTTGTATTGCTCTAGCTGGGACGCATTGCCTGCAATAGGGGCTTATTATAGATGTGTTCCTCGAGGTAATAATGAATGGGATAATATTATTGCCTGCTATCTAAATATTTCGTTCTAGCTTGTAGGTCGAAAGCCGTGCTTTTATAAAAATGCATAAAAGCATTGAAAGTTTTTTTCACAGTTATAAAAAACTCGGCTTTCGACCTTTTGTTTATTAGAAAAAAAATGGTTCAGCCAAGTTTAAGTTTTCGCTCAAAGAACTGGCTGAACCAAATAATACAGTTTTTATCTTATTATCTTGCGTATTCTACGATTCTAGTTTCTCTAATCATTGTTAGCCTTATTCTTCCAGGATATTTTAAATCAGTTTCAATCTGCTTTGCTATATCGCTAGCTAACTGCTTTACTTCGTTGTCTGCAATTTTTTCATTGTTTACAAGAATGCGTAATTCGCGACCTGCTTGAATAGCATAGGCTTTTTCAACGCCTTCGAATTTTTCTGCAATAGTTTCAAGGTTTTCAAGGCGCTTTACATAGTTGTCTATAGTTTCGCGACGAGCGCCAGGTCTTGCTGCCGATATTGCATCTGCTATTTGAACAATAATTGCTTCCTGCGTTGTAGCTTCAATGTCGTTGTGGTGAGCGGCAATTGCATTTATAACTCTTGCATCTTCTCCCATCTTACGAGCCATTTCGGCTCCAACTTCTGCGTGGTTCTGGTCGCTGTCGTTTTCAGCTCCCTTTCCAATATCGTGCAAAATTGCGGCGCGTTTTGCAAGTTCTCTGTCTGCTCCAACTTCTGCCGCAATCAAAGAAGCTACCATTGCAACTTCTTTAGAGTGGGTAAGAACATTCTGTCCGTAACTGGTGCGGAAATAGAGCCTTCCCAATGCTCTTACGCCTTCTGTAGGCATGTTGTGAATGCCAAGATCAAACAAGGCTTTTTCGCCTTCTTCATAAATCTTGTTTTGAACTTCTCTTGTAACTTTTTGAACAATTTCTTCAATTCTTGCAGGATGAATTCTTCCGTCCGAAATAAGCCGTTCCAAAGATTCTTTTGCAATTTCTTTGCGCACGGGGTCGAAGCAAGAAATTACAACGGCTTCTGGCGTGTCATCGATTATGATGTCAACTCCAGTAAGGGTTTCTAAGGTTCTTATGTTCCTGCCTTCGCGTCCTATGATGCGGCCTTTCATTTCATCGCTTGGAAGAGAAACTGTAGTAACTGTTATGTCGCTAGTTGTTTCAGGAGCGATTCTTTGGATTGTAGAAACAAGAATTTCTCTTGCTTTTTTTTCTGCGGAAAGCTGAGCATCTTGTTCAATCTTGTTTATAAGCGCTTGAGCGTCATGTTTTGCATCGTTTTCAAGGCTTTTAATTATAAGCTCTTTTGCTTCCTGTGCGGAAAGACCTGAAATCCGTTCAAGTTCTTTTCTTAATTCTTCTTCTTGTGCAGAAAGAGTTGCTTCTCTTTTTTTCATTGCGACTGCTTTTTCTGCAAATTCTTTTTCTTTCTTTTCACATTCAGCGGTTCGCTGGTCAACAATTTCTTCTTTCTTGTTTACTCTTGCTTCGTAGCGTTGTACTTCTGCACGGCGTTCTCTGTTTTCCCGTTCCTGCTGGTTTCGTTCGCGAATGAGTTCATCTTTTGCGTTTAGCAAAATTTCTTTTTTCTGAGCTTCAGCCTCTTTTATAGCGTCCTGTTTTACACGTTCTGCTTTTTGTTCTGATGCAGATAGTTGAAATCTGGCATAAAGCCAGCGAATAATCCATCCAAGAGCAATTCCAGCAACAGGGAGAACAATGAACAAGATTAAATAACTTTTGTTCATTTTATAAATTTCTCCTTTTTATTATTGCGTAGAATATTTCAAACTAATAATATCATGACAGAATAATATTGTCAAACCTGCTTATAATATAGTAGAAAATTGATGTTTTATTGGAGAAAAGCGATTTTTTTAATAAAGTTTAGGCTATCACATTGAAAAATCTTTTCCTAAATATACATCGCGGGCAAGCTGGCTATTTAAAATTTCTTCTTTTGTGCCTTGAATTGAAATCTGACCGGAACTAACAATTATTGCTCTGTCTGTTATTTCCAATGTGTCGCGAACATTGTGGTCTGTTATTAAAATGCCAATTCCTCTTTTTGCTAAAAGCCCTATCATGTGCTTTATGTCTGCAACTGCAATTGGATCGATTCCAGCAAATGGTTCGTCCAGCAAAAGAAATTTTGGCTCTATTGCCAATGAGCGCGCGATTTCAGTCCTTCTTCGCTCTCCGCCAGAAAGTGTGAAGGCGTACTGCTTGCGTATCCGCCCGATTGCAAATTCTTCTATTAAATCTTCAAGTTTTTGTTTTTTTTCTAACTTTGAAAGGTCTTTTCTTGTTTCTAAAATTGACCAAATATTTTCTTCCACTGTTAGTTTTTTGAACACGCTAGGCTCCTGCGGCAAGTAAGAGATTCCTTTTCTTGCTCTTTTGTACATTGGAAGAGGAGTTATTTTTTCTTCATTAAGGAAAATTTCGCCAGCGGTAGGTTTATAAAATCCTACAATCATGTAGAAAGTTGTGGTTTTTCCTGCTCCGTTTGGACCTAGCAGACCTAAAACCTCTCCAGTTTTTATTGAAAAATCTATTCCCTGCACAACTTTTTTGTGTCCAAAACTTTTAAAAAGGCTTGAAACTCTAAGTACGTGTTCTTGCATTATTTTTCACCTTCTGTAGATTTTTGTTCTTCTTGCTGCAATGCTTTAGAATCCTTTTGATTTTCCAAAGACTTTTCTTCTGTAAGTTGCGATTCGTTTTCTTTAGTTGAATCTGCGTTTTCTAAACTGGAATTATTTTCAGCGTCTTCAGCAGTTTCTGAGCCGGAAGTTTTTTCTTCAGATTCGTTTTTTCGTTCATCTATAATAGTTCCTTTTACTCTTCCGTCCAAAGTGATTTCTTGAGTATCAAGGTTTAACGTAATTTCTTGCGCCCTAAAAGTATCTGTTCCTTGTTTTATTTGGGAATTTCCGCTCAATTCCAGCATTTTGTTTGCTTTTCTGTAGATTGCATAAGCTCCGGTGCAAGTGTTGTCCTTTTGTTTTAATTCTACATCGAATTGCATCGTTGCAATGTCTGTGTTTTGGTTGTATTCAATTATCTGGGCCTTTGCGGAAACTTCATTTTTTGTATCTTTCATTGCGGCATCGTCAAAAAGCTCTGCGATTTTGCTTTCTCTGTCGTATTTCATTTTTCCGCATGAAAATTCCATTTGAGATTCCATGTTTTTTCCTTTTACGTTGCCGCTTGCTTCTATGTAGCGAAAATCGTTGCCAGACATGCTGATTGAATCTGCAGAAATTTCCATTGATTCTGTAAGGACGTAGGCTTCTCCAATTAGATTTGTGCTGTCAGATTTTTCTCCGATTCTTCCAGACATGCTGTTTGCCGAAAATGTTATCTGTTCTGAAGACGCTGCTGCTATGCAAAAAAATGCAGCTAGAGTAAAAAGGCTAATCTTTTTGAGCATTAGGATTTTCTCCTTCCTGTGGGATTGCGCTTGTTTGACCAGTAACAACTCCTGTAAAAGCATATTGACGGCTTACTGCGCTTGCTGAAAATCCGCTGCCATGAATAACCGTATTTCCCTTTTGGATAGTGACCAAATCTGTGCGGCTGCCTGTTAGCTGCTCTGTTTTTCCATTCCACCTTAGCGAATTCGCGCTTAATTTTATGTCGTCTTTTAGATTTTCTATTTCAATGTTGTCGAAAAGTGTGTATTTTTTTTCGTCGGAATTAGAGCCTAACAGACCGCACTTGCCTTTTGTGGTCAGAACGCCGTCTGAATCGCAGATTGTAAACTGAACATTTTTTGCATAAGTAGCTGAGCCGCCTTTGTACTGCTCCATTTTTTCTGTTTTTAGGTTCATGGTTTGCACGTTGTTTTCGTAAGTTGTATAGTTTGCGTTGCTAAATGTGAATTCTGGGACTGAGTTTTCATCGTGAACGGCAGTTCCGTATTTTAGCGAACATGAAGAAAGAATAATTATTGAAAATAGAAAAAAAAGACGCTTCATTAAACTGATTTTTTCATTATAAGTTGAAATAGTCAAGGCTGTAAAGTTGAAATTAGATATTTAGTCCGAATGTCGAGTCTTATATAAGTCGTGAAGGAATCGCTGTCAGCGACTTTCCAAGGTTAGTTTACTAACCCATGCTACCGATGGTTGTGCTCGCGCTTCGCTTGAGTTGGTTTGGCTATTAGTCTTTTTTGCTTTTTGCAGAAGAATCTGCAACTTGCAGCGCGAGTGTTGCTAAATCCGTTATGTACTGGGCTTCTGCTGCTTTTTGCCAAGTGGTTCCAGCTTCTTTTAAAGACTTCATTTGCTCTTGCTTTTTGTCTTTTTGTTTTTTTAGCAGTTCTTTTGCAAAAACAAGAATTTTTGCAGCTTCAGAAGTTTTTATATTCAAGGCTTGAGCGATTTGATTTTCTGAGGCTTCGGCAAGGTTTTCAAGTGTTGTAAATTTTTTTGCTAGAAGAATGGCTCTTTTTTTAGCAATGTTAGGAATCTGTTCAAATATATTTTGAGTATTTTCCTTTGTTCTTAGGCGTTGATTTCTGCTGGTTGCAAATCGGTGGGTTTCGTCGCGCACCCTCTGCAAAAGTCTTAAGGCATCGCTTCTTTTTGGAAGACAAATTGGTTTTTCAGCAAATGGCAGCCAAATTTCTTCGTCCCTTTTTGCAATACCTGCAATCGGAATGTTTAAACCTAATGCAGAGATTACGCCTTGAACTGCGTTTACTTGGCCAATTCCTCCATCTATCAAGATTAAGTCTGGCAGTTCCGCTTGTTCGTTTAAAAGCCTTGTGTACCTTCTGCTTGCAGCTTCCCTCATAGATTGAAAGTCATCGATGTAGCCGTCTGTTGTCTTTAGCCTAAAATATCTGTAGTTTTTTTTGTCCGGATTGCCGTTGTAAAAACTTATTAGCGAAGCGACTGGAAATTTTCCGCCGATATGAGCAATATCAAATCCTTCTATTCTTACTGGAAGATGGTTCAGGTTTAGTATTTCTTTTAATTCTTCCATTGCAGGTGTATCACCTCGTTCACGAAGTCTTCTTATTATGTCTTCTTTTGCGTTTTCAAAAGCCATGTTCATTGCCGCTTTGTGTCTAGGCGCATTTTCTATATTGTCGTCAACAAGCACGACTTCTGATTCAAGCGAAAAAGTTTCTTTTATCCATCGGTTTAAGCTTTGCTGGCCGTTTTTTGTAGGAACATAAATGTGCGGCGGAATTTCTTCCGGTGAATTGTAGTAGACGCTTATAAACTCTTGCGTAAGCTCGTCATCTTCATTTAGGCTTACAACTCTGTAATTATCTCTTCCAAGGAGTTTTCCAGAACGAATTTTTAAAACTGTAAAGCTTACAAGTTCACCTTCGCGATAAAATGCAATGTAATCTCTGTCTGTATTGTCAAAGCTTTCCACGATATTTTGATTCTGCATTACTGTAAGCGCTCTAATTCCATCTCTCATGCGGGCTGCTTTTTCAAAATTTAATTTACTTGCAGCTTCCTTCATTTCTAAGTTCAGTTTTTTCAGAGTGCTTTTGTCCTTTCCCTCAAGAAGTTGTTTTATTTCTCCGATAAAAACATTGTAGGATTCTTTTGAAATTTTTGAGCAGCATGGAGCAGAACATTGATTCATGTGATAATATAGGCAAGGCGTTTCCCTGTTTTTTAAGGTTTTGCAATGTCTTAGCGGATAGATTTTATAAAGAGTTTCTATAAATGTGTCTAAAGCATTTGCATCTGGATAGGGGCCGAAGTACATGGAACCGTCGTTTATTACGCGCCGTGTTTTAAATATTCTAGGAAAGTCTTCCTTTGTTATGCGGAGCACTGGATACGACTTTCCGTCCTTAAGGCAAATGTTGTACTTTGGAGTATATTTTTTTATAAGGTTGTTTTCCAGCAAAAACGCTTCGTATTCGTTTTCTGTTGTGATATATTCGATTGTCTGAGCATGGGAAATTAAAAGGCGTGTTTTTATGTCTTTGTTTCCTGAAAAATATGAGGAAAGGCGATTTTTAAGATTTTTTGCTTTTCCAACGTAAATAACATCGCCTTTTGGATTTTTCCAAAGGTAAACGCCACTGGAAGAAGGAGCTTTTAATGCAGTCTGATGAAGTTGTTCCCTTGCAAGAACTGATTCTGATTTTGCGTTTGTATTGTTTGCCATGATTTATAACAGATTTTATTTTAGCAAAAAAAATATATTTTTTCCATTTTTGCATAAGTCTTTCGGTTTCGATTTTTTTTCAAGGCTCTTTGCAGCCCTTTTTTTCTTGGTATTTTTATTCCCGGTTTTTGCAGAAAAATATGTAATGGGGGCTTCTTCTGGCTGGAAAGATGTAAACGTTCGCAACGGAATTACAACAGGAACTGGTCGCTTTGGGTATGAATGTTTGCAGCTTGCTACTAAATCCAATTTATTGCAGGAAGATACAGATTTACTATTGGATTTTGAAGATAAAAATTTTGCAGACAGGGCAGGAAATTATTCAGTTGTAGAAAATTCCTTGTTTGAGTCAAAAAAAGCCATACATGGAAAGCAAGCTGCTTTAAGCAGGAAACGCGCTTCTGGCGGACTTGTGCTCAGAGGAAATAAAAACAGTCTGTTCGGAGGAGAAAGTCCTGCCGGTTCATTTTTAATAGAATTTTGGATATGCCCTTATACAGTTGAAAATGGCGAAGTTATTATAAACTGGCGTTCAAGCAGAACTATTGAAGAGCAGGTTGTTTATCAGCTTGTAAACTTTTCTTTTTATCAGAATAAAATGCTCGCTACTTTTAGCAATATTTTTGACGGCTACACAAAAAACGGCGGAGATGTAAATCTTGTCACCAATCGAAGAATAATACCAGGCAAGTGGTCGCATCATTTTATTTCATTTCAGGAAGAAACCGGAATCCTTGAGTACAGAATTAACGGCGAGCTGGAATGTATAAAATTTATAACTGACACAGAGCATGAAAACGGAACTGTATTCCCTGCTGTTATAGGTGTCGCCGCAGATTTAGAGCTTTGCCCTTCTTACACAGGCCTTATAGACGATGTAAAAATTTCAAGAAGTTTTTCTTCTTCTTTTGAATCGTACTTTTCAGAGGATGGAAAAAGTTTTTCGCAGTCGCTCTACCAAAATTCTGGCGGAAGATTTGAATCTGTTCCTATTCTTACAAAACCTGGAACGGTTGTAAATTCCATTGCGGTAGAAGCTGAAATCCCTGAGCAAACAGAAGTTCAGTTCTTTATGCGAGGCGGAGATAATCGCTTTAACTGGACTTCTGATTTCCCTGAGTGGAAGCCTGTTGTACCTGGACAAAAAATTGACGGCGTTTCTGGAATGTATTTTCAAGTTGCCGCGAATCTTTTTCCAGACGGAGCGGGGAACAAAACGCCTGCGGTTACTTCAATTGAAGTTGACTACACTGTTTTGCCAGAACCATTAGCGCCTTTTAATATTTCTGTTCAAAAAGGAAACCAGAGCGCAACTCTTTCCTGGTCTTATTCTGTAGATGATTCTGTTGGCGGCTATTTAATTTTTTATGGAACGCACCCAGGCGAATATCTCGGTAGAGTCGCTGCTCAGGGGAGTTCCCCAATTGATGTTGGCAATGTAACAAATTATACTATAACTGGATTAGAAAACGGAACTATTTACTATTTTGCAATATCTGCCTATTCAAAAATAGATAGCAGAATTTGCGGGTCGCTTTCAACGGAAGTTTTCGCTCGTCCGTCTGCAAAGTAATTTTAATTTTAGAAGGAAAAATATGGAAGAAAAAGAACTTGTTCTAAAAAGAGCTAAAAATGCCGTAATCGCAAGAGATTTTGTTCTAGCGGCAAGATTGTATAAAGGACTTCTTAGCGAAGATGCTAAAAATATTGAATTGCTTTTTGATTTAGGCAATGTCTACATAAAATCGGGCGATGATGCAAAAGCTGTTCCTTATTTTGAACAAATTCTTACTTTTTCTCCTAATAATTTTTCGGCTTTAAACAGTCTTGGCGGCTGTTACAGACGCTTAGGCAAATATGACAAGGCTGTTGCTACTTTACAGAAGGCTATAGATACTGGGGAAAACAATGCTGAAGCAAACTACAATTTAGGCTTTGCTTATAAAGCTATGGGCAATACAGAAGCGGCAATAGACTGTTTTAATTCTGTTATAGAATCTAATCCAGATGATGTTCTTGCATACAATCATTTAGGTTCAATTTATGCGCAAAAAAACGAGCAGCAAAAAGCAATTGCAACTTATAAAAAAGGATTGCAAGTCGATCCAAACCATCCGATTTTGCAGTACAATTTAGCAAGAAGTTATGAAGCTGTTCACGATGATGTTTCTGCAGTTGCTGCTTATGAAAATGCTCTAAAGTCAAAGCCAGGCTGGGTAGATGCTGTAGTTTCCTATGCAAAACTTTTGCTTTCTCATAGAAAAACCAGAAGCGCTGGCGAGATTGTAAAAAATACACTTGGACTTCATCCTGAGGATCCGATGCTTAATATGCTGCTTGGCAAGGTCCTTCTTCTTCAAAATAATTACAATGAGGCTATAGAATCTTGCGAAAAGTCAAATAAGATTAATCCAAATTCCATAGAAATTTTAAGTCTTCTTGCGCAGGCATACGAAAAAGGCGGCAGGGCAATGGAAGCTCTTGAGTCAATTATGAAGGCGCAAGATTTAGATGAAGATAATATCCCTATAAAAAAGCAGGCTGTTCACGTCATGCTTTCTGCTGGAAAGGTTGAAGATGCGGGAAGAGCCTTGAAGAAGATTTCTAACAATTGGAAAAAAGACCCTGAGCTTTTAGATTTGGCAGGGCAGTATTACATTTTAAAGAAAAAAGATGAAAATGCGCAGGCCTGTCAAAAAAAGGCTAAGCAAGTGGACTCTTCGTACACAGATATTTATTCGAACTATGCGCTTAGATACAAACAGATTAATGAACTTGAAAAAGCAAGACAGCAGATAAAGTTGTTTATCGATGAAAATATGAAAGACGTCTCTGCCTGGATTTTGCTTGGTCAAATTGACGAATCTATGGGGAATTTTGAAGAAGCTGCTGACGATTTTTCAACTGCAATTGCATTTGATCCAAACAATTATTTGGCTTCTTATCTTTCAAAGAGGCTTGAGGAAAAAACTTGCGGAACAAAAGTTCAAAAGACTGCAGAAGCAAAAGAATCTTCTTTAATCGGGGAAGAAATAAGTTTAGATGAATTTGGGCTTGAAGATTTAACTGGCGAAGAGCCTTCTTACAATGCCGCAAAAATTACTGAAAATAAGGTCGAAGAATCTGAAAATTCAGGCGAAAAAGATTTTGAGGTGGAAGAAAACCCTGATATTTTAAAAATGGATGAAGAGAACGCGTTGTTTTCTGATAAGGAAAAGTCAAAGTTGGAAGAGCCTGAAGATTTTGAAAATCTTGATGGTGCAGGTATTTCTGAAGAATTAGAAACAACGCAAAAATCAGAGGATTTTAATCATAAAGAAAATGAAAGTGCAGAATCGGTTTCAGAAAAGAAAGAAGAAAATGCAAAAGATTTGTCTGAGCTAGCAGAAGAAACGCAGGATTTTAATTATTCAGATGTCTTGGAAGCTGAGCAGGCAGAAGAACAAAAAAGCGATGAAAGCAATGATGAAAATAATATAGAAGATTTTAAAATTTCAGACCCTTCTAGCCAAATTGCGGAAGAACTGCAAGAACCTGAAGATTTAACAGAAAAAGAAGAGCTGGAGCCAGAAGATGAAATTGACGTTTCTAATAAGGAAAATGAAGCTATTGATTCTGAAACTCAAGAAAATTCTGAAGATGCAGCTGAAGAAAGCGATGATTTTAACTTTGACGACCTTTTTGCAGATTCAGAAAATTCTTCTAGCAGACAATCTTCTAAAGATTCCGCAGTAGCGACTGATTCTAATAAAATTCAATCTCCAGTTGTGCTAGCGGATTCAAAAGATTCGCACAGCGAGGAAAAAGCTGCAAAGCACGCAGGACTTGCGGCTTTAGCTGCGGAAAAAGCATGGAAAGCGGCGGAAAAAGCTGCGGATGCCGCCCAAGCTGCGGAAAATCTGACTAGCCACATTGAAGAGGCTGCTGAAAAAGCGGTAAAAGAAGCCTCTGGAAAGCAAGCGTTAAATCAAATGGAAGCCTTGATTCCAGATATTGCTAAAATGATTGAAAATCCAGAACACAAAAAACGTTTTGAAAAAGAAATTCAGCTTTTTGAAACGCTAAGAAAAATTGGGCAGTCGCTTCCAGAGCCCCAGCTTTCAGAATTCTTAAGAAGTAAAACTAGAGTTCTGCTTGAATATTTAATAGCAAGGCTTTCTGGCAGGCAGGGACTTTGCAAAATAATAAAAGACTATTATAGATGCGGTCTTATAGAAGAAAATGCAGAGCCATTGAACACTTCTGAAGTTTGCTCTCTTTCAGAAAGAGAACTTGCAAGCCGAAATTTAAAGTTTATTAAAAACTTTGTTTATGAGCTCAACGACAAAGAGCTTGCTGAAGGACTTTCAAATATGGCGGAAGAACTTTACGCTAAGTTGAACTAAATTGAATTAAATTTTACAAATCCTAATTCCTAGTGTAAAATTCAAAAAGTCTGAATATTGAGCATTATAGGTTTGCGTTGCAAACTTGTGAATCAACTGCAATTTCTTACTTTTATAATGGAGGAGAGTAATGAAAAAATTATTGTTTTTATTGCTGACTATTTTTTCGGTTTCTATTGGATTTAGCCAGAACAGTTCTAACCTTCCTTTAGATATTTTAAAATCAAAAGATGCTGCGAATACTAGAAAGCTCATTGCTTTAGGATTAGAAAAAAATGAAGAGCTAGTTTCTAAATTGTCTTTAAGGCTTACAGAAGAACAAAGAAATGTCTTGTACAATTATTATAAAACAAGCGCAACGTCAGCAACATTGGGAAATGCTTTCTTAGGCTTTGGATTTGGTTCTGACCGGCAAGGCGATGTCTGGGGCGGAAAATTTGAGTTTGCAACAGAAGTTGCAGGCCTTTCTGTCGCTCTGCTAGGACCTGCTGCTTATTTTTGCACTGAAATAGCCAATTCCGACAGCAACTTAAAAAATCCGCTTCTTGTAGCCGGACTCTCTGCAGGCGCTGCTATTTGGCTGACCGGAAGAATATTTGGAATAATTCGCCCTTCTTATTATGCAAAAAAATATAACACGACTTTGGAAAGAGCTTTGCATATTGGAGAAAAAACTGCAAAATCCGAAGGGGCTGGAAGCATAAGTCTTTTGCCGGTAATTGAGCCTGTTTCTGGAAGCTGCGGCTTTGTTGCTTCTTTGTATTTTTAATTCAATTTTACTAAGAGAGGTTTTGTTATGAAAAAAATCCTTTTTATTTTCTTTGCTTTTTTTACGCTTTTTTCAGGCATGATTTTTTCTGAAACTGCGGAAGAGGCTGCTGAGCTTGACGCCTTGGTGGAAGCCGCCTTGCAAGATACTTCTGTTTTAAAAGACAGGGTAGGCGCTTTGATTGAACACGACTTATTTAAAAATGAAAAATATATTAGAGACCTTTCGGAAGACTTGACCGATGACGACAAGATTGCCTTGTTTGATTTGCACAAAAGCAAGCCTAAAAAAGCAATGGTCCGCAATATTTGGCCAGGTTACGGCTTAGGTTCCCTTGCGCAAGGGAATATCGGGGCTTTTATTCCTCATATGATTGTTGATGGAGCGGGAACTGTTGCATTTTGTGGCGCAGGCGGATTAGCGGCTGGTTTATTTGCATTTGACCTTTCTGCTAATTTTGTTGCTTTAATTTTTATAGCGCCGTTTGCTTCTGCTAGTGGAAATGATGTCCAATGGATAAGTTTTTTCCCTTCAGATTTGTACAAATACTGCGCAATAGTTGGAGGAATAGGGCTTGGCACAATTGTTGTTTCAAGGCTTGTAAGCCTTATTTGGCCAAATCAATTTGCAAAACGCTTTGATAAAACCTTAAGAGAATCGCTAAATTTGGACGGAATAGTAGAAAAGATTTCTGTGGAACCAATTATAGTTCCCGACGAATCTGCTACAGTTGGACTTCTGTTAAATTTTCGTTTTAAGAATTACTAGGTATCTCGAGTTTTGGTTTTTATAGCTGCTAGAAATTCGCCTGCGCTTTTGTTTGTTTTTCTGAAAACTAGAAGTTTAATCTATTCTGATTATTTTTGAGTGGGAAATAACTTCGTTTCCTTCTTCTGTAATCAGAATGTCGTTTTCAAGGCGAACGCCGCCTAGTTTTTCGTCGTAAAGGCCTGGCTCTAATGTTACAATCATTCCTGGCTTGAACACAACGTTTGCCGGCATTTTTGTGCTCACTCTTGGATATTCGTGAATTTCAAGCCCGATTCCATGTCCTAGCGTGTGCGGCATAGTCCTTTTAGCTTCTGCAAAAAGAATTTGAGCTTGCTGGCAAGCTTCTTTTACAGGAATGTCCTTTTTGTAAAGCCTTAAACAAGAGTCTGCGGCCGATTGCACAAGCTCTAGAAGCTGCTCTTGTTCTTTTGTAAGCGGCGCTTTTGCTACTGTAAGAGTTGTGTCGCTGGTGTATCCGTTGTAAACTACGCCAAAATCTAAAATAGAAAGTCCTTGAGACGGCCAGGCGGATTGAGTGTATCCTGGAAACGCATGGATTGCCCAGCTGCGCTTTGGACCTGCTGCCAATGTGTCAAAGCCTGTTCTTTCGCAGCCGTATTCGCGGCACTTTCGTTCAATTAAAAGCGCGACATCTATTTCGGTTTTTATGCTTCCGTCATGTATGCCTTGTTCTATTTGTTCTATTATCAAATCGCCGATTCTTGCAGCTTCTTTTGTGCACTCAATTTCGTATTCATCCTTAATCATTCTTTGTTCCACAGTGTATTGATGAACATCTTTTTCGCGGCAAAGAACGTCCCAGCCTGCAAGAGCATCTACAAATCTTAAGAAAGCTGGGTAGCTTGTTGAAGGCGGAAGCTCAACTTTTTTAGGTTCTATTTTTGTTGCTGCAGCTAGATTTTGCTGAACGGCAGTAATATCTTGATTTGAATACTTTGTATAAGGAATAATTTTTTCGCAAAAAGCATTCTTTTTGGCAAGAATTTCGTCCCATGGAATTAAGACTGAAGTTTCATTGTTATATATAATTAGAACAGCATCGCCTGCAAAACCTGTAAGGTATCTTATGGACGGTTCTCGGTGTTCTTCGCTGTCGATAAACACGGCTGCTCCAAGCTCGTTTTTTTTAAGATAGGCAGAAACACTTTTTCGCCTTTTTAAGTACATTTTTTTTAGCTGTTCAGCAGAATATTCTTTCATTTGTTTTTCCTATTGGTTTTAACTTTTTTTGCTTTTTAGTTTTTTTATAAGCGCAGAAGCGACTTCATCTTTAGTTATGAATAAAAGTAAAATTCCTACGGCAAAATATACAATCGCTGTAATTAAAACAGGAAATCCATAGCTAAAAAATCTGTTGTGTCCTTCAAAAGCGGCTAAAAGAACTGGCCGCAAGTAGTATACAGGAACTGCGGCAATAATACCAAATATAATCATTTTTATGATATATAGAAACATTTTTTTTGCAATCTGCTTGTAATCCATGGAAGGCATTTTTTTCATAAAGATAAAAAGAAAAATTGTATTAAAAACGCTTGAAATTGAAAGGGCAAGAGCAATGCCGTTTCCTTTCATAAAAATCGAAAAAACTATCGCAAGGACTATATTTACGCCGAAACTTATAATTCCTGCAAGAGTCGGCAGCTTTGTGTTAGATTGAGAGTAGAATGCAGGAGTTATAATTCTGTTTACTGCAATAAAAAATAATCCTGCAATATGAAATCTAAATACGCCTAGCGTTTTTAAAACGGAATTTTCATCAAAGTTTCTTGTTTTGTATATAAGTGAAATTAGGTCTTTGCCGCACACAAGCGAGTAAAAAGTTACAGGAATTGTTATAAGTGTGATTATTTTTATTGCTTGAATTAACATTGTGTTGAATTCTTCCCAAGAGTTGCGTTTTGCAAGACTAGAAAGGTCTGGCAGAATAACAGTTCCTATTGAAACTGCAAAAATTCCTAAGATAAGTTCTTGAAGCCGCAGTGAATATTGCAAACTAGAAACTGTTCCTACAGCTACTTTTCCGGCTAGCGCGGTGGAAACAAGGTCGTTTAGTTGATATGCAGCCATTCCGACTATTGTTGGAACAATTAATGATACAACTTTTTTTGTTCCAGGATTTGTAAAAGCGTTTTTTAGTCCTGTTAGCGTTGTTTTCCATCCGGTTTTTTTTACAAAAGGCCACTGAAAAAGAACTTGAAAACAGCCGCCAGTTATAACGCCAAAACTCATTGCCCGGGCGGCGAGCGCTTCCTGCGAGAGGTTGCTTCCCATTGGTGTTTGCGCAAGCTGAGGAGTAAGAATGTATGTTATTGCCACAACAATCGCATTGAACAAAACAGGTGTAAATCCGCTAGGAGCAAAAATTCCGCAGCCGTTTAGTATTCCTTGAAGAAATGCCGCTGCAGAAATTACAAACAGGTAAGGAAACATTATTCTTGTAAGCAGCGTTGTTTCTGCTGAGATTGAAGCGTCAAAATCTTTTCCATAAAAAAGAGGAACTATGAATCTTGCAAAAATAATTCCCAAAATACAAATGCAAGCCGTTAAGAAAGAAACAAGAGTTAATGTTGATGAAATAAAGTCTTGAGTATCTTTGTGCAGCTGTTTTTTTTGTTCTTTTCCCTTAGCTTGATTCTCTTCTTCTATATAGCCCCTGAAAGTTGGGATAAAAGCTACTGAAATGCTGTTTTCTGCAAAAAGTCTGCGGAACAAGTTTGGAATCATAAAGGCGATTCCAAAGGCATCTGCATAAGCGGATGTTCCTAAAAAGGCGGCTTTTGTCATTTCCCGAACCAAGCCCATTATTCTAGAGGCTAAGGTCATTATGGAAAGTACAAATCCTGATTTTAATAAAGATTTTTTCATAGTGTAAGAATATCTAAGTTGTAAAAATGTTTCAATCAAATTATAATCTATTCATGTCTGAATTAAAAAAAAGAGTTCAAAGAGTCGGCTCTACAAAAATTAAACCTATTTCAAAAAAGATTCTTGTTGTTTTTGTTTTCCTTTTGCTTTTTTCGAACTTTTCAACAAATCTTATTTCTACAATGCTTTCCCAAAGACAAATAACGTCTCTTTCAAATACAATTCTTGCCGAGCATCTAAAGCAGGTTTTTATGAGCGCGAACAATCAGTATGAACTGTTCAAATACTCTGGTGATAAGGATTCTGCTGTAAATGCCATAAAGCAAGTTTCAAAATCCGGACTTCCGTACAAGAACAGTATTTCGTGCGCATTTGATGCCGATGGAAAATTTTTATTCATAGTAAACGGAGATGACGGAAGCGGAAATCAGGAACTTTTAAAATGGGAGACATTTCCAGACGAAAAAGCTTTAAAATACTTGAACAACAAGCTTATGATTGGAACTAACGAAGGCGTAGTTCCTTTTTCTTCAGAAATTGGTGAATATATCGGCGTTTACAAGTATCAAAGCGATTGGAACTTGTACATGATGTGCGCGGAACGCCATCACGATACAATAAAATCAACTTATATGAACTTTGCAATAATTTCGGGCGTGATTTTGTTCATAACATTTTTATTTTTGTGGGTAGGGCTTATCTTGCTCAACAAAATTCTTAAAAATATAAGCCAGTTTGCCTACGAAGTTTCTTTGATGCAGGAAACTAAAAAGCTTGGCACAATTGATATTTCAAAGGCTCCAAACGATGACGTTACTTATTTTGCCGCGTCTTTTAACTCTTTGTCTTCGTCTGTAAATAATTTGATAAGCACATTTCAGCGGTTTGCTCCAAAGGACATATCTGATAAGGCTTATGCGGGAAAACCTGTCGGTCTAGAAGGAACTCAGCGAGAACTTACGCTTCTTTTTAGCGACATAAAAAATTTTACCTATAGAACAGAAACTTTAGGCAGCGAAATAATTGACCTTTTAAATATCCACTACAACCGAATAATCCATATAATTCATGAAAACAGCGGAGTTATTGGTTCTATAATCGGGGATGCCGTGCTTGGAATTTACGGCACAGAAGATGAATCTTTGAAATCACTTTGCTCTGTAAAGGCTGCCTGGCAGATGACCCGCGTTACAAGCGACTTTAGGCAAACCCTGCAGCTTCGCAAGCAGGAAATTGAAAAGAAGCGGAAACTTTCAAGTGAAGAGGAATTGGTTTTTTCAGCCTGCCTGATTGACATCGGTGTGGGAATTGACGGCGGAACTGTTTTTTATGGAAATATAGGTTCTAAGGAGCACATGGCGAATACTGTAATCGGCGATAACGTGAATTCTGCTAGCCGTCTGGAAGGTCTTACAAGAGTTTACGGGCTTCCTGTAATTGTTTCTAAATATATAAAGGAAGAAGTTGAAAAAGTTTCCGCGCAATATCACTTTTATGAAATAGATATGGTTCAGGTCAAGGGCAAAACTGAAGGAAAGAAAATTTATTTTCCTTTGGACTGCGCCCAAGAGCAAGCGGAAACTGACCAGGCGTTTTTGCACTATGAGCAAGCTTTGCAAGCCTATTACGAAGGCGACTGGACTGCGGCTAGAAAAAAGTTCAAGCAATTTATAAAAGCTGTTGAAGAAGTTCAGCCTTCTTATGCAAGTGCTGCTGAAGTCTTTTTGAAAAGAATGGGGCTAAAATCGGCTCCTGAAAACTGGAGTGGAATATGGGCGATGACGACAAAATAGCAAAAAAAAGCAAAAAAACTTCTAAAAAATCCGCAAAAACTTCCGCAAGAATTTTTATTGAAGATGAGCTTGTGCCATTAAAATTGCAAGATAGCGTAAAACCCTATGATTTAGAAGAGGAATACGGAAAAACCGTAAAAAATCGTTCATATTTTGTTACTGTAACTTTATTCATTTGCTTTTTGATGGTTGCCGCAATGGTTTTTGGAGCATATAAAATTATAAGCTATCAGAATTACACAATGACTTTGGACTCTGATTTATTTAAAAGCGCAGTGAATTCTAATGTAAGTGACGAAATAGAGCGGACCAAAAATCTTTACGAAGCGTCTGTTTCTTATATAAAAGAATTGCAGGAAGAGCAAAAAAAAGATTTGGAAGAAGCTCAGCGTCAGTACGATTATGATTTGTATGTTATTGATTCAATGAAAATTAGCGACTTAAAAGATATGCGGCGTAAAAAAGATGCTGCCAAAGATAACTACAAGAAAAAAACTGAAGAAATTCAGTCTACATACGAAGCGAAAATTGCTTCTGCCGCAAACGAATCCGTTCAATACAAAGAAAAGTTGAATTCGTATACAAAGCAGCAGATAAAGAATGCTTCTAGTGAGGACAATCTTGATCAGGAAACAATTTTGCAGAGGCTTGAAAAAGAAAAACTTGTAGAAGATTATGAAAGCAGAATTAATTCCCTTCAAAACATAATAGAAGAGATTAGAACCTCAAACGTTGCCGATAAAAAACTTTCTATTAATATTCTTTCTAAAAAGTTTTCTGATGAAATAGATGGGCTTGATCCAGTCCTTTCAGATGTTAAGGCTAAAAAAATTATTACGGACGGGGCAAAGCTTCACCAGGAGGATTTTATTCTTTCTGAATATTCTGATAAATCAAAAGTTCATAGCGAAGAACTTTGCAATGCGCTTAGCGATGCGGAAGAAAAACTTGAAAACTATTCCTACCTGTATGGAATTTATTCTTCGCTTCCGATGAAAAATTCTATTCCAAGCTATATGCGAACTAGCCACAAGTTTGTAGTTAACGCGACAAATGAAATTGTAAAAACTTCCGTGCAAAGTGTAAACGAGCTTAATACAAAGTTAGAAAAATCAGAACGGGAATGTTCTGTTTTAGATTCTTTGGTTCAGTCTGTTTTGGAAAAAAATAATGCATTGGCAATGGTTGTGTCTTCTTCTAAAAAGAATGCGCAGGTTTACGTTGGTCAAGAAACTTCCGAAAACTTAAAAAATCAAAGAATAGATGCAAAACTAAAAATCGAAGAAAAAACTATTTTAGGGCAGCTTTACGAAGAAAAAGGCATGTTCTTTTTTGAAGAAATAAAAAAGGAAAAAGATTCAGAAAAGACTGACTTATCTTCTATAGAAAAAGGCGCTTTTATATATAGTATGCTTTAAAAATATCATGTTTGCAAAAATAGCATTTACATATTATATTCAATAGTGAAGATATAGGTGGATTAATGACAAATACTCAACAAGTTTCTGAAAAAACTCTTCCTCTTAGAATTGGTATTGATGTAGGTTCTACTACAGTAAAAATTGCAGTTATAGATGATAATGGTTCTTTAATTTACGGAGATTATCAAAGGCATCGCGCAGATATTCGAAGCACAATAATTTCTGTTGTTTCTCAGGCTTTTGAAAAGATGACAACAGAATTGGGATTTCCGCAGGAACAGCCTATAAGTGTAAAAGTTACAGGCTCAGGCGGACTTTCTGTTTCCCAGTGGTTAAACATACCTTTTATTCAGGAAGTTGTTGCTGCAACAACAGCTGTAAAAAAAATAATTCCTCAAACAGATGTTGTTATAGAACTTGGCGGCGAAGACGCTAAAATAACTTATTTTACAGGTGGCGTTGAACAGCGCATGAACGGAACTTGCGCAGGCGGAACAGGCGCGTTTATCGACCAAATGGCTGCTCTTCTTGAAACTGATGCAGAAGGGCTAAACAAACTTGCTTCTGGCGCTAATACAATTTATCCGATTGCCGCGCGTTGCGGAGTTTTTGCAAAAACTGATGTGCAGCCGCTTATCAACGAAGGCGCTAGAAGGGAAGATATTGCCGCTTCAATTTATCAGGCTGTTGTAAATCAGACAATTTCTGGGCTTGCGTGTGGAAAACCAATTCGTGGACACGTCGCGTTTTTAGGCGGTCCTTTGCATTTTATGGATCAACTTCGTTCTAGATTCATAGAAACCCTTCATTTAAAAGATGACGAAATTATAGTTCCTGAGAATTCCCAGCTATTTGTTGCTCAGGGAGCAGCTTTTAGCGCGGAACGCTCTTTTGTGTCTGCGGAAGGGGAAAAATACAATTTTCCTTTGATAAAAGATTTTAAGGAAAACCTTAAAAATCTTGTTGGTGCAGAACTCAGCGAAGTTCAGAGGCTAGAACCTCTTTTTACCAGTGTTACAGAATTAGACGAATTTAGAAAACGCCACGCGCAGGAAAAAGCTATGCGCGGTTCTTTGGAAAATACTGTTGGACCTGTTTTTCTAGGCTTGGATTCAGGCTCTACAACAACAAAAGCAGTATTAATAGACAAAAAAGGTAGAATTCTTTGGGATTTTTATGCGCACAATCAAGGAAACCCTGTGGAGCTTGCGGTAAGCGTTTTAAAAGATTTGTATAAAAAACTTCCAAAAGATGTTTACATTGCTCGCTCTGTTTCTACAGGTTATGGAGAGGCGCTGTTTCAAGCAGCTTTTGGCGTAGATGCAGGCGAAGTTGAAACAATTGCTCATTTTAGGGCGGCAGATTTTTTTGTTCCTGGAGTGGAATTCCTTTTGGATATTGGCGGTCAGGACATGAAGTGCCTGCGGATGAAAGACGGCGCTATAAATTCCATTCAGTTAAATGAAGCCTGTTCTTCTGGCTGCGGTTCGTTCCTAGACAACTTTGCTAACACAATGGGAATGGACGTAAAGGAATTTGGAAAAATCGCCCTTATGGCAGACAAACCAGTGGATTTAGGAAGCCGATGCACTGTCTTTATGAACAGCCGCGTAAAACAGGCTCAAAAAGAAGGAGCCTCTGTTGCAGACATTGCGGCTGGTCTTTCATATTCTGTTATAAAAAACGCGCTGTTTAAAGTAATAAAGCTTAGAAAAGCGAGCGATATTGGAACAAAAGTTGTTGTTCAAGGCGGAACGTTCTTTAATGATGCAATCTTGCGCGCCTTTGAAAAAATTGCAGGTGTCGAAGTATTCCGCCCGGATGTAGCCGGTCTTATGGGGGCTTATGGTTCTGCTCTCATCGCCTACGATCAGTGGGTTGATTTAACAGCACCAAAACCAAGCGATCCTCCAGGAACAAAGCCTTACGACATTCGTTCAAAAATTGCAAAGCTTGAAGATTTAGAGAATTTCCATGTTGAGCTAGAAAGCCGCCGCTGCGGAAAATGCCAAAACAATTGTCTGCTTACGATAAATACTTTTACCACAGGAAGCGAAAAACGCGTCTTTATAACAGGAAACCGCTGCGAACGCGGAGCAGAAATTGAAGGAAACGTTATAGATGCTTCAAATAAGGCGAACACTGCAGTTGATGAAACTGGCGAAAAAATGCCAAATCTTTTTGAATGGAAATACAAAAGACTTTTTAATTACGTTCCATTAAAACCTGAAAATGCGCCAATGGGAGATGTTGGAATTCCCCGCGTGCTCAATATGTACGAAAATTACCCTCTTTGGTTTACATTTTTTACAAAACTTGGATTCAGAGTTGTTTTAAGCCAGCGCTCTAGCCGCAATGTTTATGAAAAAGGAATAGAAACAATTCCTTCTGAATCAGTTTGCTATCCTGGAAAAATAAGCCATGGCCATCTGGTTTCTCTTCTTCAGCGGGGCGTAAAATTTATCTTTTATCCTTGTGCTCCTTATGAAAAACAAGAAGATTCCGGGGCAGGAAATCATTACAATTGCCCGATTGTTACAAGCTATCCTGAAGTTCTTAGAAATAATGTTGACGAGCTTAGACAGGATTCTTCTATAAAATACATGGATCCGTTTCTTCCGATTTACGACAAGCCTCGCTTGGCTAAGCGTCTTTGCGAAGAACTCTTGCCAGCCTTTCCTTCTCTTACAGAAAAGGCAATCTACAGTGCCGTTGATGCGGCTTGGGCGGAACAGGAAAAATTCCGAGAAGATGTAAAAAATGCTGGCGAAGATGCTCTGGAAAAAATGATTCGTGCCGGCGGAAACGGAATTGTTCTTGCAGGACGTCCTTATCACCTTGATCCAGAGATAAATCACGGAATCCCAGAAATGATAAACGCGTTGGGGCTTGCCGTCTTTACAGAAGATTCTGTTGCTCATCTAGGTTCAATCGAACGTCCTTTAAGAATTATTGACCAGTGGGTTTACCACAACAGATTGTACCGCGCGGCGAATTTTGTAAGCGGAATGCCAGATTTAGAAATGATTCAGTTAACTTCGTTTGGCTGCGGTCTTGATGCCGTTACTGCAGATCAAGTTGACGAAATAATGCGTTCTAAAGGAAGAATGTACACACTCATAAAGATTGATGAAGGCTCAAACCTTGGGGCAGTTCGAATTAGGATAAGGTCTTTAATTGCTGCTGTAAAGGAGCGTCAGCGTCACCATAGAAAACCTGTTGTAAAGTCTGCCGCATATCATCGTCAGGTTTTTACAAAAGAGATGAAGTACACTCATACCATTATTGGTCCGCAGATGAGTCCGATTCACTTTAGAATTTTACAAAAGGCGTTTGAAGCTTGCGGATATAATTTTGTAATCTTAGATGCAGTTGATCCAAAAGCTGTTGAAGCCGGGTTAAAATATGTAAATAACGATGCTTGCTATCCATCTATTTTAGTTGCTGGTCAGATGATTGCTGCCCTTGAGTCTGGAAAGTATGATTTAAATCATGTTTCCTTAATCATAACTCAAACAGGTGGCGGTTGCCGCGCAACAAACTATATAGGATTTATAAGGCGTGCTTTAAATGATGCTGGCTGGGGGCAGGTTCCTGTTCTTTCGCTTAGCGCGCAAGGGCTTGAAAGCAATCCAGGATTTAAAATAACGCCAGGACTTTTGCACCGGCTTGTCATGGGAATTATGATTGGCGATGTGCTTATGCGGGTTCTGTACAGAACTCGCCCTTATGAAGCCGTGCCTGGCAGCGCGAATGCGCTTTATGAAAAATGGAATGCGCGTGCGGAAAAGCAAGTAAAGCATTTTAGCCTTGCAGGGTATCACCGCTTGCTAAAAGGAATAATAAAAGACTTTGATAATCTTCCTTTAAAACCTATAAAAAAGCCTAGAGTTGGTGTTGTCGGCGAAATTCTTGTAAAATTTCATCCTACGGCAAACAATCAGATTGTTGAAACTATAGAAAGGGAAGGCGCTGAATGTGTTATGCCTGATTTGGCGGACTTCTTCTTCTATTCGTTTGCAACTGGTATTTTTAGGCACGAAGAATTGGCCTTCCCTAAGAAAACTGAGCGGAATGCTCGCCTCTTGGTTTGGTTTTTGGATCTTTACAGGAAAAAAATGAAAAAATTCCTTGAAAAGTCGCACCGCTTTGAAGCTCCTTCTTCAATATACGACCTTATGAAAGGAGTTGACGATATTGTTCAACTTGGCAATATAACAGGCGAAGGCTGGTTCCTTACTGCCGAAATGGTTGAGCTTATCCGTGAAGGCGCTCCAAGTATCGCTTGCGTTCAGCCGTTCGCTTGTCTTCCAAATCACGTTACTGGAAAAGGAATGATAAAGGAGCTTAGAAGGCGATTCCCGGAAGCAAATATATCTGCAATTGACTACGATCCTGGTTCGTCGGAAGTAAATCAGTTGAACAGATTAAAACTTTTGCTTTCAAATGCGCCGGTGGGAAGTCACCCGGATGAAGAATCTGATGGAAAAATTCACAATCCTGATGGAACTGTTTCAGAGCCAGTTATAAAATTTGCAGAAGGTTCAATGCTTATGACGGATCCTGAGCCTGTTCAACTTTCTTCTGTGCCTATTGAATCTGGCGGAATGGAAATTCCTGAAATAAGTTTAAATTCTCAATCAGAAGATTAATTGGAGCGTTATGAAAAAACTGAAAGTTTTTTTTACTGTCCTTTTTTTTGTTATTTGCTCTTGGAACGTTTTTGCAGCATATAGCCAATACGGAGTACCTGATTCTTCCGAGATTAGAAAAAATTTGATTGAAACTTGGTTTGAAGCCCCTCTCTCTGAAGTTAGAATGAATCGTCCTGAAATCCGGACTAACGGTGCGGGGCAAAAGTTTCAAATAAGGCATGAAGAAACAAACGACATTTTTGCGATTATTGTAGCGCCTCTTAGAAAAATGACAATCGATGTTATTTCAGATAAAGGAAAATCTACTATAGTGCAAGATGCTTACCCAGCAGACGCTCCTGGCGGTTGGGTTCTTACAAAAGATAAAAAAACTGGCAAGGCTTTGCAAGTCCGCTACTATTTTGCCGCAGACAGCGAGGTTTTTGTTCAGTTGATTCCAGATGGAAAAGCCGCCTACGCTGATTTTTTGATTTACAACTGCTATGTTTCAAAAGGAAGTCCAACTGGAATAAAGTTTGAATATTTTTATACTGCAAGTTTTGACAGCCTTGTTGAAGTTACAAAAGAAACTCTGCCTTGGAAGTATATGAAAATCTATCCTTCTGATTATTCTTATTCAAAGCAGATGATAGGTGTAATCCGCAGCAAATTGCCGGATTTTTTGTACACAGATGACGTTATGTACGATGAAAAAGGAACTTGCGTCTATATTTCTACAGGCAAGCCTTTTAAAATTCCAGAAGAAGACAGAGATAAAACTCTTGTCAGCGGCTTGGGATTTTTAAAATGGATTGGCGATGGAATTGTAGAGCCTCTTACGGGCGGCCGGCTAAAAAGAGAACCATTAATAGAATCTACAATAAAATATAAAGATATTGGTTTTCAAGGTATTTTGAGCGAATCTTATGCAATCTCGCTTTCGTGTGATTGGATTCGAAACCTTGCAAGCGCTCTTGTTTCTGTTAGAAATAACAGAAGCTATATGTACGATGAATCAGGAGCGGATGTTACAAGAGAGCCTTTTTCCGCTGAGCGAACAGAAAAGGGGCTTATAGATGCAAATAATTTTATAAAAAATACAGGTTATTCTGTAAAAGTTTTAAAATCTCTGCTTTACGTTCTTGCAAGCGAGGAGCCTGATTCTTTTTATTTTGGAGCAGTTAGGCAGATTGACAGAAAAGTTCCTGAAGTAAAAGTTTTTAATGAAAGCGCAGTGTTTTTTCCTTACTTTGATGAAGATAGGCATTTTAAGTGCGTTGCGTTCAAAGATGGAAAAGAGATTTTATTTGAGGATTTTTATAATCTATATTCAGATGATTATATTTTTCTTACTCGTGCTAAGTGCACGGATAATTTTTTCCCTCAGTAGAATAATTGCTGAACGGAGCGTTTTATATGAAAAAGTTTTTTGTAAAATTGTCTTTTTTATTTTTATCAAGCTTTATTTTTGCACAGACATCTGTGCAAAACGATGTTTCACTTTATTATGAGCTTACCGCCGCTTATAGCAACGGATTTTATCCAGGAGTTGTTCAGTGCGCGGAAAAGCTTTTGTCAATGTATCCAGAATCTGCGTACATTGGTTCTGCAATGATTCTTGAAGGCGAAAGCTTAGCAATGTTAAAAATGTATGAAAAAGCTCGGGATGTTCTTTTGTTTTATAAGCAGTTTGATGCCGATTCTGCTCTAAAAAATCAGGCTATATTTTGGCTTGGACAGTCCTGCTTTGAACTGGAAGATTATAGTTCCGCGCTTTCTTTTTACTATGAATATTGCAGTTTAGCAGGCGAAAAAGCGAATCTTTATCCGTTAGCAATTCTAGGAGCCGCCCGCATTTATTATAAAAAAAGTGATTTTGAAAAAGCTATTCCTCTTTTTGAATATGCCGTTAAAAACGGACAAAGGTATACGCAATCAGATTTTTGTGAATCTCTAATAAAACTTTCTGATTCGTACAACAAGGCGGGTTTTGCACAAAAAAATATTAATCTGTACGAATCTATAACGCAAGAGAAAGTCGGTTTGCTGAATTACTGTTTGCTTACAGAATATGCTGGCGATTCCTATTTTGAATTAAAAGAATATAAGAAAGCCTATGACAAGTATATTTCTGTTCTTGAAACAGGAAATGCAGAATTTGCTGCGGCGGCATTGAAAAAAGCCTACAATGTTTCTTCCTTGTATAAAAATCAAGTAGGAACAGAACCTGGCGCGGTTTTGCAAAAAGTTCAACAATCGTTCAGCAAAAATCCAAAGCTCTTATGCGAATTCTGGGTTCGCTTGGGAACGGATGCTTTTTATGAAGGCGATTACGCAAAAGCTTCAAAGTATTTTAGCGAATCAGACAGATATTCTGCGCCTGAAATTTCTGAATTTTCTGCAATGTATAAAGCTCTTATTTTAGCAGGCAAGAATATGACGCCTGAAAGTTCTCTTCTCGCTTATAATTTTTTATTACAGGCTTATGAAGAGCAAAAAAAACTAGAAAATCCTCGCTACCAGAACGAATATCTTAAATTGCTTGCAAAATTTTCAGCTTGCAGTTACTTGTGGAAAGAGTCTTTGGAATTTGCCTCTAAAGTTAATCCGCAGGACGATGCAAGCCGTTACTATAAAGCATTGGCAGATTACAACTTAGGCAATTATTTGGATTCTGTAGGAATTTTAAAAAACACAGCTACTGCGCAAACAGAGCTTTATGCTCTATCTTTGGCGCAGATGCAAAATCTTAAGGATTCTGCATCTGTGTTTTCAAAATTAGAAGAAAATTTTGGACTTTCACAAGAGCAGAGGCTTAACTATGCAAAAGTCTTGTTGCTCAGCGGAAGATATAGAGAGTCTCAAATTCAAAGCGCAAAGTGCCCATTGAATGAAGCGAATTATATTTTGGGGCTTTCGCAGTTCAATACAAAGTCATGGCCGTATGCGGAAAAAAGTTTTGATTCTTTTATAAAATCTGCTGATAAAAATAAAAAGGAACTGCAGAAATCGCTTTCTTACGCTTGTTTTTATAAAAGTTATTCGCAGTACAGGCAGGGCAAAACAAAGGACGCATATATAGGGCTTGAAGATTTCTTAAAAAAATGGCCAAATCATGAGCTTGCCTGGTCTGCAAAAATGGCGGCCGCAAACAGCGCTGTTCAAAATGGAAATTACAAAAACGCCTTAAAAATGGCAAGCGACGCTGTAAAGACTTCTGCAAGCAATTCTTCTTTGGAAGAAGCTGTCCTTTTGCAGTCAAATATTCTTTGCGATATGCAGGAGTTTGGCAAGGCTTTGGATTTTTTATCTCCATATTTGGACTTTGGCGGCACTTTTGGAATGAATGTCCTTTTTCAGGCTGGCCGCATCTATGAAAATTTAGGAAATCTTGAGCAGGCTGATTTTTACTTTAAGAAAGTTTCCGATTTGTATTTACGTGAAAAAACTGGCGAAGAAGCGATGTTTCGGCGTGGAGAACTTTATTACAGCAAAGAAAACTATTCCCTTGCCTTGCAGCGTTTTTCTGAATATATTTCGCGCTATGTAAATGGAAGTTTTTTGGACGCTGCCATGTATTTTTCTGCAGACTGTTTTGCAAAGCAAGGAAATCTAAAAAGAGCTGTTCTTCAAAACCGTGTTCTTGTGCAAAAATTCCCGGAAAGCGCGTACATCTACGCTGCTGAAAAAAATCTTATGAATCTAAACAGAAGTCTCGGAAACTATCAGGAGGCAATCGAAAATGCTCAATATCTTCTTTTAAAATACACTGAACAAGCTAAAAATGATGGCGTTGAATCCACTTTGCAAGTCTTAAGGCAACTTTCAAACGGAAAAAATGAGGCAGTGCTTGAAAAGGAAGAGGAATACAATCAAAACGGCGGAAAAACTACTCCTTTAGGAAGAAAGAACGGAACAGAACTCGCCGCTTTGTATGCAAAATCTTCAGAGAGTTCTAGCGAGGCTGTAAAACTTGCCGAAGAGTTGCTTTTAATCCAGCAAAAAAATCTTGAAAAAGAAAGTCTTTACGCGGCTCAAAATGCAAGGCTATTAGGCGAACTTTACAGGTCGGCGGGAAAAAATATTGAGTCTGCAAAAAAGTTTTTATTGGCGGCAGAATATTTTAGAATGAACGCAAATAACGATGAAAACGCCGCGTATTCAATGTATGGCGCATACGACGCTTTTATTGCGGCAAATCTTATTGCAGATGCAAAGCAAACTGCGGAAAGTCTAAAAAAACTGTATCCTTATAGCGAGTATTCAAAGTCTATAAAAAAATGGTAAAAAGGTAGAAAAGTTATGAAAAAAAATAAATTCTTGTTTTCAATTTTTTTTGTTTGCACGGTATGTAATTTTCTAGCGGCTCAAGCTTCAGAAAGTCATGATGAAAAATTGGACGAAATTTCTCTTCCTGAAGTTTCTACAGTTGTGTCAGGCGGAGTTCCAAAGGTCGGAAAAAGCGCCGTTCCTGATTTTACACAAATTCTTCCATCAGAGGCGGAAGGACGCGCAGATTCAATTGTTCCGCAGTTTCCAAAGCTTTCTGTTTCTGAAAAAGATTCAACTGATGCTGATGCTGTAAAAAATGCTGTGGAAACAAAAGATGTTTACGTTGAAGGACTTGCAGGCGGTGGTTTCCCAGGATTTTACATTGGCGATTTTTCAATCTATCGCCAGTCTGGAATGAATCCTTTTAAAATTTCGTTTAGCCACAAAAGTTCAAACGGTTTTGCAGGAAATTCACTTTCCGATGGATTTTTTCAAAAAAACACAGAAATTGGAGCTCAAAAAACTTTTTCTGATAAGACTAAAAAACTTGATTTAAGCGCAAACTATTCTTCCTTTAACGATGGCTTGCAAACCAAGGTTGATTCGATTAGCGATGTAAGCAAGGAAGAGCTTGATGTAAAAGTTGCTTACAGCCACGATTTTAAAAACAATCTGCATTTGATAGCAGATTTTGGCGGGGACTGGTACAATCGCTTTGCTTGTATTGTGAACAAAAATGAAAATCAAATAGAACCGTTCGAAAAGTATATCAGCGTGCTTCATCTTTCTCCGGAAGTAGATTTTTACTGGGCTAATAATAATTTAAAATTGGGGCTTGCTGCTGCGGGTGGATTTCAAGTTGACGCGAACGATTCTGTAGGGGGCGAAAAGGCTATAAGCAGAGGCTCTGCATCTTTAGATTTCTTGTGGACTTATAATTTTTTTAAGCTGAATGCAAATTTGGGCGTTGTTTTTGGAAATCAAATTGGCTATATGCCGGTAATAGTTCCTTTTTCGCTTGGCATGAATTTATCTTTTCCTACAAGCCTTTCTTCAAGGAAAATTTCTCTTGAATTTTTGGGAGGCTGCCGTTCAGAAGAAAGCCTTGTTTCTATTCTAGAAAAAAAATATCGCTTTTCAGTGTTTTCCGAACTGCCTGCGGAAACTTCTGACTGGTTTGCAAGCGTTAATTTCATGCTTCCTATAAAAGACATTTTTACTCTTAATTTTAATTCTGATTTTTTGAAAACGGCTTTTGGAAACGGAAACTGGAGTCCAAACTACAACGACGAATCAACCTTGCGTTTCGGTCAGTATGTTTGTCAAAATGAGGAAACAGCACAGTTTAATACAAAACTAGATTTTTCTGCAAAATTTAAAATTGTAAACATCTCTGCATCATGGAAATCTTTTTGGATAGATGTGCCTGCGTGCGAAACGAGGAACTCTATTGCAGCTAGCATAAATGTTCAAAGCGAAAGCGCGCGCTGGGGAGCGAACGGCTCGTTTGCGATGGCGCTTGCTTCTGGAGAAGATTTTACTCCAGATATTGAACTTTCAGCTTTTGTAAGGCTTACTTCTGCAGTTAGGCTTGCAGTTAGTGCAACTGATATTGTAAAATTGCTTAGTGGAAAAGAAAGAATTTATGCAGGAAAGTATATTGAGCAGAGCGGAAGCGTTTGCGTTTGTGCAAAATTCTTTTTCTGATTTAGTGTTTATTAAAAAGTTTGCGTTGCAAACTTATTTATCAACTGCAATTTCTCACTTCGCTGCGAAATTGCAATAAAAAGTCAATCCTAAAACTGAAGTTTTAATCTTGGCTTTTTATGGGAGATTATATGTTTAGTACATTAAAGGCTGGCGGAATTATAATGCTGCCAATTATTCTGTGCGGAATTATCGCAACATTCATAATTATAGAACGTTGCTACTACTTTTACATTATAAAGAAGCGTGATCTAAAGCTTATGTTTGATTTAAAAAATCTACTGGATGAAAAGAATTTCGAAGAAGCAAAACAGGTTTGTCAAAATGCAGATACTCCTTGCTCTCAAGTTATAAAAAAGGCATTGGACTGCCGCACTTGGGATGAAAAAGACATGAAAGACGCTGTAGAGGCAGAAATGACCGCAGTTGTTCCGCGCTTTGAACATCTGCTTACCGGTTTGGGAACTATTTCAAATATATCCACTCTGCTTGGGCTTTTAGGCACTGTGACTGGAAACATCAAGGCTTTTGGCGTTCTTGGCGGCGGCGGAACAATGGGAGATCCAGCTTTGCTTGCTGGAGCGATTGCAGAAGCCCTTGTAACAACTGTTGCAGGTCTTGTAGTTTCTATTCCTTCGGTAATTTTTTATAATTATTTTGTTTCTAGAGTAAACAGAAGAATTTCTGAAATGGAATCAAACGTTACAAATGTGCTAATCAAAATTACAGGCCGGGTAAAGCAATGAAATTAAAAGCAAGAAGAAGCGGCGTTCATGCCAACATAGACATGACTCCTATGCTTGACGTTGTTTTTCAGCTTATCCTGTTCTTTTTGGTTTCCACAACTTTCGCCATGCTGCCTGGAATAAAGATGAATCTTCCAGAAAGCGCTACCAGCGAAAGCACGTCAAATTTAGGAATTACAATTACTGCTGAAAAAAATGGAACTCTCTGGTTCAATGACAAGCCCGTTACCTTTTCGACTTTGCCAAAAGAACTTTTGTCATTTGATACTGGAAAAGTAAAAAAGGAAGATTTTCCAGTTTCCATTGAGGCAGACTCTCAAGTTACAAACGGAAATGTCGTAAAAATTCTGGACGTTATAAGAAGTTGCGGCTATGCGTCCGTAAACCTGCGCACTAAGGAAAAGTAATCTAAAATAATGGCTGTTTCTATTTTGTTTCAGCGCAGCAGAATTTTTGAAGTTGTTCTTTTTGTGGAAATAATTAAGGGAAGAAAAGAGTGCAAAATAATTTTTTTAAAATAATAAATTCTGGAATTGATTCTAGAGCATCAGATTCTACTCAAAAAAAAGCCATAAAAGTTTCTTTGATTTTTACACTTATTTTATGGCTTATACTTTTTGTATTTTTTGCAATTTCTCCGGCATTTAAAACTCAAGAAAAGTATAAGACTGTAAAAATTGTGCTTGAGCCGGTTTCTAAAGATTCCGTAAAAGATGAAAAAAAAGAATCTTCCGCCGCGGTTAAGAAAAATGCGCCTGCGGAATCAAAAAAAACTGCTGTTGAAAAAAATGACTCTTCAAAAAAATCTGCTGCAGAAAAACAGCCTTCGCAAGAAAAAAAGCAGCCTGCAAAAACTGTTAAATCTGAAAATCAAAATCAAGTAAAAAAAACACAACCGCAAGAAAACTATAAAAAATCTTCCTATACGATTAAAAAAGACTTGGAGCAGTCTTGGCAAGAACAAACGTCTGCAAAGAAAAAATCTTATACCGCTGACGATTTTGATAGCATGTTTGAAAAATCTACAGTTACTTCTTCGTCTTCTAATAATAATCAAGTCCCTTCTGCAAGTTCTTCTGTGCCTAAACAAAGCGCCTTGCAAGGTACCGCCGGCATTCTTGCAGAAAGTGCAAACAGTCCTGTTGTCGCATCTTCGGCTGAAACAACTTCTGCTCAATCATCAGTTTCTGAATCTACTGTAAGCAGCTTAGGCAAAATCGTCGCCGCAGTTTCTTCTTCTAGCGGAGAAATCAGCGCGGCGCCATTTTCTAGTTCTTCGCGTTCATCTGATGGAAAAGTTTCTGTAAAACTTGCAGACGGCTCTTCAAGGCTTCTTATAGAACCAAAAGAGCCTGTTATAAAAATTTCTTCTGAAAACGCCAGCCTTATAGACAGTTCTAGAACAGTTTTAATTGCATTTAGAATTTTGGCTTCAGGCAATATTCCTTCTAGCGGAATTATTTTTAAACCGAGCGCTGCGATTCCTGAGCCAATTCAGTCTGAAATTAAAGAGCAAATTTCGCGCTGGCGCTTTGAACAAGCAAAAAATGATGGACAGGCTGGCTTTGAGTATAGTATCATATTAAGATAGCCTAAACTTCGAGTTTTCAGAAAAATAAATAAAAGCGTAAGCGAAGTTGCAATTTGTGAAGACTTTGTGCGATTAGAACAATTAAAGTTGCATAGCAACCCAGTCCAATTCAAACGAAGTGCGAGCACAACCGTCTGAAAAAATTGAAAATTCGCTGAAAGCCTTTTTTTCTAATTGTTATAAAAAACTCGAAGTTTGGGCTAAGATAGTGTCTTTTTGGAGAATATTGTGATTAATGTTAAAAATGTAGGCGAAATCGAAGCAGTTGCCTTTGATATTGACGGAACTTTATATCCTCAATGGAAACTTCATATAAGAGCGATTTTTAATTATGTCTTTCATTGTATTTTTTATCTTCACTATGGAATTGTTCGCTCTAAAATGCATGGAATAAAGCCGGCTGCAAATTTTATGGACTTGCAAGCTCAAAAGATGGCGGAAAGAGTCCGCAA
Organism: Treponema sp. UBA6367; assembly: GCA_002437725.1. Classification (GTDB taxonomy): domain Bacteria; phylum Spirochaetota; class Spirochaetia; order Treponematales; family Treponemataceae; genus Treponema_D. Next base: position 36,539 of record DJRF01000025.1, on the reverse strand, counting down.
ATCTCCAGAGGAAGTTCAAAAAAAACTTGATAGAATAGTCTACAAGGGGCTTGCTCCTTATTTTAATCACATCCCTTGCTATAAAAATGTGCCAGAAACTTTTAAAAAACTTAAAGAGGCTGGATTAAAAATAGCTCTCCTTTCGGATTTTCCTCCTGAGCAAAAAGGCGAGATTTGGGGCATAAAAAAGTATTGCGATGTTATTCTTGGAACAGAAGCACTAGGCGCTTTAAAGCCGGATTCTTATTCATTTATAAAAATGGCGGAGCAACTGGGTGTTGAACCTTCAAAAATTCTTTATGTGGGAAATAGCTATAAATACGATGTAGTTGGAGCGCACAATGCTGGAATGAAAACTGCGTATTTGCTTCCATTAAGATATAGGCTTTTTAAAAAGCAAATAAAAGATTCAGAGATTTGCTTTTCAAACTATCGTCAATTTATGGATATTGTGTTAAAATAATCAGACTTTCTGAAATACATTTTTTTGGGTGGGAAACAAAAAATGCAGATTATTACGATTCTTATAGCAGGTATTATAGCCGCCGCTGTTTCTTATGCTTTGCATATAGTTGATAAAAATAATCAGTCTATGGAAAAAGTAAAGCGATATGCTGACAAGCGTCTTGGTGAATTTGATTCATACTTTCATGGAAAAGAAAAAAATCTTTCGAATGTAACGGCAGAACTTGACACAAAACAAATCCAAGCCGTAGCGGCTGTAAACCGCCTTGAAAAACAAATTGCTGATTTTAAAAAGATGACAGAAAATCTTTCTTCTGACTCAAATGCTGTTAAAAATATAGAAGAAAAAATTAATTCTTACGACAAGTTCGTAAACGAGCTCATTGAAATGACTGCCAAGGTTGAACAAAACCTTGAAGCCTTAAAAAAAGAGTCTTTGATTATCGAAAAGGTTAATTATCGCTTAAATGAACAAAAAGGCGATTTAGATAAGCTTGAAAAGCGAATTCCAGAAATTTCAAAAGAATTTTCAACAAAAAACGGCGAGCAGCTCAAAGCTCTTGGAAACAGGCTCCTTTCAGAATACGACAGTCACGGCGAAAAGTTAAAAGCTGATTTTATTGCGATTGAAGATGGGGCAAAGAAGGCGTTAAATTCGTTCCAGCAGGAAATAAACGGAGTTTATGAAGAAGCTAGTTTGAAGGCAGAAAAACTTGAAGACGAAGCCTTTTTGCATTTAAGTAAAAGGACTCAGGATAAGACTGATTCTTACACAGAGCAGCTTGAACAAAAGGCCGAAGAGCTTCAAAATCAAATTGATGAAAAATTTAATGCGCTTCAAGCCCTTTTAGAAGGAAAAAGTTCTGCGCTTGCTGCTAATGCCGATTCAAAGGTTTTAGAGTTTGATAAAAAATACAATCAGATTTATCAAGAGCTTTCTATAAAATTTAAGCAGAAATCTTCAGAAATAGAACAAAAAATTGACAATTCCAATGCGGATATTAATTCCCAATTAAAAGAATCCAGCGATTCAGTAATTGAAAAGCTGAAAGAAAAGTTTGTGGAACTTGATTCAAAGTGCCGCGGTTATATAGACAGCTTTTCAAATGATTGCGGCGAAAAAATAAATTCTCTTTGCGAAAAGTACAACAAGCAGTTAGAGCTTGTCGGCGGGAAAAGCGATTCTAGACTTGCAGATTTGCAGCAAAAAATTTCTGAAACTGAAGAAAAATGTAAAAAACAGATTTCTGCGCTTGCAGAAAAATATAAGCTGCACTTGGATTCCATTGTAGAAAAATATGATTCTATTTTGAATTCAATTGACGGAAAAAATGAAAATAGAATTGCAGAGTTGCGGCAAAAAATTGACGAATCCGACTCTGTGTGTTCTCAGCAGGTTTCTAGCTTCCAAGAAAGTTATCTTAATCAGCTGGATCAAATGCAGCAAAAGTATCAAGTTTCTTTTAAAGAGTTAGACGAACGGTTCTCCCACAGTTCAGGCGAACTAAGCACGCGCATTCAGACTGTAGAAAACTTTTACAACGAAAAAGAAAACAGCATAAATGAAGATATTGTTGAAAAAATCGAAAGTTTTGGTCAGGCGTACCGCCAGCAGATTGATGATTTGAAACAAGAATTTGAATCAAAATTGGAAAGTGCAAGGGGCAATTCTTCAGAACTTTCTCAGATGATTCAGGAAAATTCAAAAAATATGCAGGCTTTTCAAAATGTGATTGATTCAAAAATTGCCGAAGTTCAGCAAACTTATTCGTCTTTGTTTGAAGATGCAATTGCAAAGGCGAGCGAAAAAGAAAATGTTGCTTATGAAAAGTTTAGCCTTGAAGCGGAAAATAATATAGAAAAATATAATGCGGAGCTTCAAAATAAAATAGAAGATGTTAAAAATCAACTTTCTGAAACTTTAAATACAATCTCGCGCGATGTAGAAACTTCTGTGCAAACGGCGGAATCTACTGTAGCTAGAGTTAGGCAGGAATGTGATTCGGCATTTGCAAGAGTTGAAGAAGTTGAGCCTGAGCTTACCGAAAAAGTTAAAGCCATCGATAAAAAAATTGAGGAATTTAAGCAGACTTCAAATAAAAAAATGGCGGAACTGGATGAATTGTTGCATAATTCTTCTGACAAAATACGAATGGCTTGTGAACAGCAGCAGGCTGCCGCTTTGGCAAACGTGGACGAACAGCTTTCTTCTTATAAAAAAGACCTGGAGTACCGTCTTTCAAGAATTGAAGCAGGCGGCAACGATGTTGATTATCTTGAAAAGAGTTTAAAAGCTGCGATGGATGAAGTAAGTTCTCGTGTTTTAAAGTCTTTTGACACGTTTACTCAAGAACAGCAAAAGCGTCAAGAACAGTTTGCAAATTCAGTAAAAGAAAATTCCGAGCAGGTTGAAAATGAGCTGAACGCGATAGAAGAAAAAATGGAGCAACTCAAGCAGACTTCTATTGGAAATATTAGCGAGCGTTTGCACGGCTTTGAAGAAGATTTTGACCGGGATTTAAAAGTTCGCGCTGACAAAATAAATGAAGATTTAATTTCTTGGAAAAATTCATTTGACGGAAAAATAAATACATTCACAAATGACTATGAAGATTCCTTAAAGGCAATGGAAGCTGGTTATAGCGAAGAGTTAAAATCAAGGCTTGCAAATCTTCAAAAAAAGACAGAAGAACAGACTTCTAGAGTAAAAGTCGGAATTGATGAAACCGTTGATTCTATTCAAAACCAAATGATTCAAATAAAAAGTTTGGTAGGAACTTTTTCTTCAGAAATGGAAGACAAGGTTAACGGTGCAAATTCCAAAACAGATGAGTTCATGAGACTTACGCTAGAACGAATTGAAAAGAACATGAATCTTCAGTTAGAAAAAGTTCAAACGGAAATGCTTCAAAATTTAAAGACTTTTGAAGAAGGGGTTCACAGCAGGCAGGAAACAAGTTCTTCTACAATAGATTCTGCTCTCGGCGAGTTTAACACCTGGAAGCAGCAGATAAAGCATCAGTTTGATGAATCTAAGCAGATGTTTGCAACTGAGCTTGATGGCTTAAAAGAACTTTCCCTTAAGAAGGTAAAAGATGCTGAATCTTATATGGAAAATGAATATCAGCAAATTCTTGACCAGTCTGAACAAAAAATTGAAGAGTTGGACGGCAAGACGCAAAAGTCTTTGGAAAGTTATGAAAGCCGCGCAGATGATATTGTAAAAACTCTTGAAACCATGTACGAACAGATGCTTAAAGATACAGAAGAGCGCGTAAAAGCTCAAAATCTTGATGCCTCTAGAAAGATGCAGGAGTTAAATGCCGAAATTCAAAATCTTTCTGAAAAAAATCGCAACGAGCAGACTGCCTTTGTTATGAAAATTCAAGGCGATTCAAACGAAATGTTTACGCGCATGAGCGAATTGAAAAAAGAGCTTGACGCAATTAGAACCCAGATGGGGCTTTACGAAAAAGCGGAACAGATGAAAAAGAATCTTGACGATAAAATTGAAATATTAAAAGATGATTTTGAACGTCTTGAAAAGTTTAAGAATATGTCGCTTGCAGTTACAGGTCAGTTTAATGATATTTGCAAGATGAAGGAAGAAACTGAACAAAAAATAGAAGATTTTAAGAAAGAAGAAACAAAAGTTGACGCCATTGAGCAAAAATATGGCAAACTAATTCAAATATCTTCTACTATCGATCAAAAAATTAGCGAGCTAAACACTACTTACGATGATTTGCAGTCAATGGAGGTTAGCGTTCGAGATTTCAAGGACTCTTTAGCTTCAATTTCTGCCCGCTACGACAGACTTGATCAGAAAAAAGAGGTTATTGAACGCGTAATTGCGGATGTGGATACATCTTTTGAAAATCTAAAGAATATTGAAGATAGATTAAGAAGTTGTTCGCGTCAGTCTGAAACTTTGCCGGAAGAAATACGCGATGTGCAAAAAAATGTTGACGATATTCTAAAGAGTTCTCCCAAAATTTATGATGCGGCGGAAAAACTTTCTAACTTGCAGAGCATCATTTCTGAAACAGAAGAAAAAATTCAGCAGATTAATTCTGCAAGAAGCGGATTAGGTCATATAGAGGAGCGGCTGCTAGACCTTGATAAGCAAGTTGGAATTAAGCTTGACGTTTTAAAAACAATAACCGCTTCGGAAGTTAAATTAAATCCACCTAAAGAAAGCAGAATTACGCCGCAGATGAAAGAACAGGTTAGATTTTTAAAGCGTGAGGGCTGGAAAGACGAAGAAATCGTAAGGCGAACAAAGCTTTCACTTGGAGAAGTTCAAATGATTCTTGATACTCGTCCTGATATGGACATTTAGCCGTAAATCTTGCTTTTGCAAGTTATTTTGATTTAAGGTTTGTATGAGCCTTAAAGACGTCTGGCTCAAGGTCTTGGGCGAAAGCGTACCTTGACCAGGCGTATCTTGGAGATTTTATGAAAAAGAGAAATCGTTTTAGCAATGTTTTTGCTGCTGTACTTTTGGCAGAATTGTTTTTATCTGCAGGTTCTATTTTTGCCCAGCCAAAAAAAGAAGTAAAAGAAGGTGCAATCTTGCACTGCTGGTGCTGGTCTTTTAAAACTATAGAAGAAAATCTTGAAGCTATAAAAGAAGCTGGCTTTACAGCTCTTCAAACTTCTCCGGCAAACACTTGCGTTGTAGGCGATTATGGGGAGCTTAATTACATGAGCGATGACCTTACTGGAAAGTGGTACTATCACTATCAGCCTACAGACTGGAAAATTGGCAATTATCAGCTTGGAACTAGGGATGATTTTATTTCCATGTGCAAAAAAGCCGATGAGCTAGGAATTTATGTGATTGTTGATGTCTTGCCAAATCATACAACGCCTCGCTTAAAAAATATCAGTCCAGAATTTATAGAAGCTGTTGGTGGAATGGAAAAACTCTTCCACAAAAACAACGACCACGGAATAAGAGATTATTCAAACCGGCTTGAATGTACTACAGCGCAAATGGGCGGGCTTCCAGATGTAAATACTGAAAATCCTCTGTTTCAAGCCTATTACATGAAGTATGTAAACGACTTAATTGATAATGGAGCAGATGGTTTTAGGTACGATACAGCAAAGCACATAGGTTTGCCGGACGATCCAAAAGATCCGTATAGCAAGGAAAACAACTTTTGGCCGATTTTTACAGGAAAACAGGATTTGAACGGCGAAAGAGTCCACAAAGCTGATGAACTTTTTATTTATGGCGAAGTTTTGCAAGGCGCTAATTCTAGAGAATCAGATTATGCAAAGTTTTTTCCAGTTACAGCGTCGAATTATGGCGAAGTTTTGCGCATGGCAGTCAGACTTGGAAAACTGAACGCTAAGGGGCTTGCAAATTGGAAGCATCCTAGTCCAAATAATATTGTAACTTGGGTCGAATCCCACGACACTTATGCTAATTATGGCGAATCTGCAAAACTTACAAACTGGCAGCTGCGTATGGGGTGGGCTATTGTTTGCGCTCGCGCTCAGGGAACTCCGCTATTTTTTAATCGTCCGCAAGGAGCAGAGGCAACACAGTTTCCAGGCGTTTCTAAAATAGGTGATATTGGTAACGACGAGTTTAAAAATCCTGAGGTAGTTGCTGTAAATTCCTTTAGAAAAGCCATGATTGGCGAGGATGAAAAGCTGCTTAACGGAAAAACGGCTTCAGTTCTCTTTATAAAAAGAGGGGAAAAAGGCGTTGTTATGATAAATGCAAATAATTCCGGCTCTGAAAAAGTTTCGCTAAAAATAGACTTGCCTGATGGAATCTATGTTGATAAAGCGAACGGCTTAAAGTTTACTGCAAAGGATGGAATTCTTTCTGGAAAACTTCCTCGCAAAAAAATTGCAGTAGTGTACTAATTATTTTTTAGCAAAAGGCAGGTACACCAAGCTTCTACGGCTTGACAGTTTCCTATGTCGCCAAGCTTTTCGCCTGTCTTTGCCTTTATAAAAATGCGTTCCTTTTCGACATTTAAAATATTTGCAATTGATTCAATAACTTCGTCCCTTTTTGGAAGAAATTTCGGTTTTTCTAGTTTTATTACGCAATCTAAATTTACTAGCTGCCAATTTTGATTTTGAATTTTTTTCCAAACAGTCAAAAGCAGTTCTTTAGAATCTGCATCCTTCCATTTGGATTCTTCTGGCGGAAAAAAACTTCCTATATCGCCCATTGAGCAAGCCCCCAATAGCGCGTCTATTATGGCGTGAATCAAGACATCGCCATCGCTGTGACCGTCTTCTCCTTTTTCAAAATCAAATTCGACGCCCCCAAGCAAAAGTTTTCTGCCTTCTTTTAAGCGATGAAGATCGTAACCTAATCCCGTGCGTATTGCGGAAATATTCATTTTATTTTCCTTGTAATCTTCTGGGAATGTAATTTTTCTGTTTTCAGGAGTTCCTTTTGTTACTTTTACTTTTCCAACGTAGTTTTCCCAGATTTCAGTATCATCAGTATATTCGTTTCCGTCGTTTTTAGCGTTTTCATGGGCTTTTAAAAGTTTTGTAAAATCAAATCCCTGCGGAGTTTGGACGGCGACCATAGAACTTCTTTGCAAGTGCTGCTGAATAAAACCTTCTTTATCAATAGTCTTTTGAGTATCAACAGGAACTATTCCCGGTACTGCCGCGCCAAATCTTTGCGCTTCTAAAAGAGTTTGAACAATTGTTTCTTTGCATACAAATGGGCGAGCCCCATCGTGAATAAGAACGGTTAAAGGTTTTTCTGCAGATAAAAGCTTTAGCCCGTTGAATACGCTTTGCTGCCTTGTAGCCCCCCCCTCCGTAAAAAGAAGCTGGACTTTATTTAGCCTTTCTTTAACTAAAGTGTCTGCAAATAGCGCATTTTTAGCATTTTCCTTATCGTTCTTTGGGGTAACAACGGCTACAACAGAAATATAATTTGTCTCAAGAAATTTTTTTATGCATTCTGAAAGAACAGTTCCGTTCCCCATTGGCAAATATTCTTTTTTTTTGCCCCCCATTCTGGAAGAAGAGCCTGCACAGAGCAGGATTAGCGCATTTTTTGAATCAGAATTCATCACCGTCGTCATCAAAATCTTCATCATCTGATGATGAATTGTTTTCATTTGAAATATCTTCATCATCGTCTTCATCATCATCTTCGTCGCGGCTTTGTTTTTTAGAAACCGGCATATCATCCATCAAGTCGTCGTCCTCGTCTTCGTATGCTTCTATAACATGTTTTACTTTTGGAGCGGCTCCTGGAGGTTCTAGCTTTGTATGAATTTGCGATTCAACTTCTTTTTCTTCAAGCCCCATTGCAAATGATATTTCATCGATTAAAAGTTTTTTAGCAGAATCGTAAAGTTTTCTTTCTAAGATTGGAAGTTCTTTTACTTTGCTTCTGTTGTAAAGGCAGCGCACAATTGTCGCAATATCAGAAATTGTGCCTTTTTTTAAAAGATCTAAGTTCATTTGGTATCTGAGTTTCCAATCTGAAGTAATCGGTTCAAAATCTTCTGAAAGAAGGTCAAGCGCTTTTTTTGCTTCGTCTGCAGAAACAATAGCCCTGATTCCTAAATCTTCTGCTTTTTCTACAGGAACTAAAACTATCATGTCCGAAGCTGCTATATAAATTTTATAGTAGACAAGTGTATTTCCGCGGAAATCTTTTTCAAAGATTTCTGTAATTTTTCCAACGCCCTGGCTAGGGTAAACAATGTTTTGGTCAATTTTGAACTTTGTTTCACTCATAATTGTATCATTATATCATATTTTTAAGGCAAAATCAAATTGTTAAAACAGACACTATCTTGTAATTTTGTCATTTTTTTTATATAGTAGTAAAACTGCCTTTTAAAATATTTATACACTATAGATGAACTTGCTCCGAGATTGATGGTTAGGCGGTGCATTTCGTCTTAAAATCAAGGAAAATATGGAAAATTACGAAGATATGGACGATGATATTGTTCAAATGGAGCAAATTTCTGAAGAAGCTAAAAAATCAGATATTGAAAATGAAGAAGATGAGATTTCTTTTGCGGATTTAGGGTTAGATGAAAACACCCTTGCCGCTGTAGAAAGAAAAGGTTTTAAAGTTCCTTCTCCTATTCAGGTGTTAGCAATCCCTCGCCTTTTAAATGGAGAGGCGAACATTATTGCAAGGGCAAGAACTGGTACTGGTAAAACAGCGGCTTTTGGACTTCCAATAATTCAAAAAGTAGGTTCTCAGCCAAAAGGTACAGTTAGAGCTCTTGTTTTGGAGCCTACTCGCGAACTTGCAATTCAAACTTGCAATGAAATGCAGTCTTTTACAGAGGGAAAAGGTCCTTATACATGTGTGCTTTACGGTGGAGCTTCCTATTCAATTCAAATAAAGGAACTAAAACGGGGCTGCGAAATAGTTGTTGGAACTCCAGGACGCATTCAAGATCATTTAGAGCGCGGAACGCTTGATATTAGCAAAATTGATTATTTTATCCTGGACGAAGGCGATCAGATGCTTGATATGGGATTTATAGACGATATTGAAGCTATTTTCGCAAAAGCAAACCCTGATTCAAGAATTTTGCTCTTTAGCGCCACAATGCCAGCTCCTATTTTAAAGATTGCCCAAAAGTTTATGGGTGATTATGAAATTGTAGAGGAGGAAGGCGTTGTTGACGAACCGTTGCTTATTGACCAGAAAGTTTGGATTGTTCGCGAAAGTGAAAAACTAGAAGCCTTAGTTAGGCTCATAGATATTTCGCCAGATTTTTATGGTGTGGTTTTTACTCAGACAAAAAGCGATGCAGATTATGTTAGCCGTTCTTTAGACGAAAAAGGATATGAAGTGGCTGCCTTGCACGGAGATATTGCTCAATCGCAGCGCGAAAAAATCCTTTCAAGATTTAGAATTAAAAAAACAAGAATTCTTGTCGCAACCGATGTTGCCGCTCGTGGAATTGATATTTCTGGACTTACGCACGTTGTAAACTATTCATTGCCTTTTGACGGGGCGACTTATGTCCATCGCATTGGTCGAACTGGCCGTGCAGGTAGTCAAGGTACAGCCGTTACTTTTGTAACTCCTTCAGAAACTAGAAAATTAGGCTACTTGCGCCGTGCCGTAGAAAAAGCTAGCAAAGGAGAAATGAAGGAAGAAACCGTTCCTGATGTAGAGCAAGTTATATCTGCAAAGCAGGCTAGGCTTTTTTCAGAATTAAAAGAGAAAATTGGACTTTCAGAAACTGGCGAAAATGAGCCTGACGCAAGAGCTGAAGCTTCTTTAGAGCAGAATGATGTAAATGAACAGTTTTCTGAAAAATCTGAAGATTCTGAAAATATAAATGCAAAATCTACAGCGGATTCTTGTGAAGCAACTTCTGAAGATAGCGAACCAGTTATAGAAGAAAAGCATTGCGAGTTAAAAAAAGTTCCTCATATTTACGAAAAAATGGCGGAAGAACTCTGCTCTTTGCAAGAACCTGAAAAAATCTTAGCATCAGTTCTTTCTGTTATGTATGGAAATTCTTTGGATCGAAGCCGCTACGGAAAGCTTTCTGCAAGAGCGGATTCTTCTAATCAGGTTAGAATTTACGTTCAGCTAGGTCGCCGCGATGGTTATTCTGCAAAGGACCTCGCTGACTACTTTAGTCAAATGCTGCACATACCTGGAAGGATGGTTGATCGAATTGACATTTCTTCAAACTTTTCTTTGGTAAGCTTGCCAAAAGAGGCTGCAAAAAAAGCGCTTGCATTAGCTCAAAATAGCCGTTCTGTTCCTCACATGCATATCGACATAAAGGAAAGCGAGTCTTCAAGAAGTCGGCGCGGCGGCGGAAGAAGGGATTTTGGAGGACGCGGACGAGGCTTTGGCGGCGAAAGTGATTCTAGAAGAAGGGATTTTGGCAGAAGAGATGGATTTGAACGTCACGAAGGAAGAAAACGGGATTCTTTTAAGCAGCGTTCTAGACGTCCTAATGTTCACACACCAACTGAAAGAGCAGGCAGCGCAGGGCTTTATAAACAAAAAAAGAGCAAAGCAGAAAGATTTTAATAGGACGAAAGTTGCGTCTTTTATAACTGTGAAAAAGACGCTTTCAGTACCTTTCGACTAATATAATGTTTTAATAGGGCGAACTGTCGTTAGATAGATTCTGCCCGAATTGAATCTAGCTTTGCTAGCCGCTCTTTGTCTGGTGTTATACACAGATTCTTTTCGTTTGATGGAAGAACCAAGCCTTTAGGACCGTTTTTTGCTCTTCGCAAGTGTTTTACCTGGGTATAATAAAGATCGACTTTTGAATTATTTCTTGCTTTTGAATAATAAACTGCAAGATTTGCCGCATCTAAAAGAATATCTAAAGGGACGGTTTTTCCAGGCCTAGCTTTTATAAACACATATCCACCAGAAAAATCTCTTACGTGCAGCCACATATCAGAGCCTCTGACATTGTGGCGAAGAAGCTCGTCGTTTTCGTTTGCATCTCTTCCCACGAGAATGTACCATCCGTTTACAGTATAGTCTAAACCAGGATGTTTTTTCTTTGTCTGCTGCTGTGGCTTTGAATCTTTTCGTAAGAGCTGCTCAATTTTTACAGTATTTTTTTCATTTTGAATTTCAGAATACTGTTTTTCAAGCTTATTTAACTTTATTTTTAGAATTTCTATATCGTGCGTAAGAGAACTTATGCCAGACTTAGCTTTTTTGTAGTTTTCATAGTAAACGGCTGCATTTTCGTGAATAGTTTTTTTAGGATCTATAAGAATTTTTACAGATTTGCCATTTTCATAGTCAACACATTCTAAGAATTTGGAATCTTTTTGAATATTTGCGCCGTTTGCAAGAATTAAATCTCCGTGGTGGCGAATAAGGTCCGCATTTTCAAAGTCCTTCTGTTTTTTTTCAAGGCGTTCTAATGCGCAAAGCATGCGGCTTTTCGTGGAGTTGTACCATTTTTCAGCCTGGCTAAGCAAGGCTTCTCTTGAAAGGCTTTGCGCGTGTTCGCTATACCAAATGTCCACCTTTTGATTAAAACTTAATTTAGGAGCGTTCGGATTTTTTTTTGCAAAGTCTGCTTGGATTTCGTCAAATGCGCGTATCGGCCATTCTTTTTGCGAAGCTTTAGAATTTTCCTCCTGCGCGCAAAAATGCTGTCCTGTAATCTCGCCCTTGTTTGGTCTTCTGTACATTGAGTCAATAATAGTGCCGTTTTCAGCGCACAGAATTACGTTTGCGGCTCCGCTCCAAAGTCTTATGTATAAAATAAAGTTTTCTTCCGCGTGCGAAAGTTTCATTTCTATAATTCGCTGGTTTCCAATTTGTTTACAGGACTTTATTCTTGCTCCTCTGATTTTGGACTTTAAAAGTTCCATAAATCTAAGTGGTTTTTCGTTTTTTGTGATTTTCTTTCTTGTTTCATTTATTCTGCAGCTGTTTGGAGCCGTGCAAATAAGCAGGGTTTTAGGCGTTGCGTTTCCGTAAAGATATAGCGCTAACGTATCAAATCCTGGCTGGATTATGTCTTGAATTAAAAAGCCTTCAATATTAATTTCTTTAAGAATTAAATTTATTTCGTTACAGTTTAGTGACATATATTTATTATAAACGATTTTTTATTTTATTTACAAATATTGTCACAAAGATTTTATTTTAATATAATATATATGATTAAAAGTTATTCTTTTTAGTAGATGTGTAGGCATCTTTAGTAATTTCTAAAAAGTTTGGCTTTATAATCTCATAGATTTTTGGAGGCTTTTTATGACTGAAGGTACAAAAAAATTTTTAATAGGTGTCGCAGTTGGTGTTGCTGCCGCTGCTGTTGTAAAAACAAGCGCTTTTCGCAAAGGATGTGCAAAGATTGTAGCTGGCGGACTTCAGTTAAAAGATGATGCTGCTGAATACTTTGCAACAATAAAAGAAGATGCAGAAGACGTAAAAGCAGAAAAAGACGCTCAAGCGAAGGCATAAAAATGAACTTTTCAGTAAAGCATTCTCTGCCAGGTCGGATTAGAGTTAGTTATAACAAGCATGAGGTATCTGCTAGGCAAGCGGCTCTGGCTCAGAGTTTGCTTTCTGAACAAGATGGAATGACGAGCGTTGATGTAAACTACACAACAGGAACGTTCCTTATTTACTATGATCAAAAAAAGTTTAACGAAAAAAAAATAAAAGCCTATTTTATGGCTCTTTCTGACAAATATCTAAAAGATGAAGAACTTTTGGATGCAATTCCTGAACCGCAAAAACAAGAAAATCTTTTGTATACGTTGGCGGCTATGTCGCTTTCCTTTTATATAAAAAAATTATTGCCGCTTCCAATACAAGTTCTTATGCATGTATACTCTCTTTCTCCAAGAATTTTGAATGGATTAAAACACATTGCCTGCGGAGAAGTTTTTAAATCTGAAGTTCTAGATGCTGCTGCAATTTCAATGGCTCTTATAACTGGAGATTCTCGCACGGCATCAAACATAAATTTTCTTCTTGATATTGGTGACACAATCGAAGACTTTACTAGAAGAAAGTCCTACAACGACCTTGCAGATAAACTTATTTCTGACAATGACCCTGTGCAAAAGGTGGAAGGCAACACTGAAAAAAAGATTTCGCTTTATATGCTAAAAGTAAACGATACAGTTGTTGTGCGTACAGGGGGAATTATTCCTGCAGACGGAACTGTTTTGCGTGGAGAAGGGCTTGTAAACCAGGCTACAATAACAGGAGAGCCTCTTGCGGTAGAAAAACGCTGCGGCGATTCTGTTTTTGCGGGCACTATTGTTCAAGAGGGGGAAATTTTTATAACTGTGCGTGCAGTGGGAAGTCAAACAAAAGTTCAAAATATTTTAACAATGATAGACACTTCCCAGCAGTTAAAAGTTTCTTCGCAAATCCGTTCAGAGCGCCTTGCTGACCAGCTTGTAAAATATAATTTCTTGCTTTCTGCAGTTGTTTTTATGTTTACGGGCAGCCTTTCTAAAGTTATGGCGACTTTGATGGTTGACTATTCTTGCGCAATGAAGTTGGCTGCCCCTATTGCAGTTTTAAGCGCGATGAAAGAAGCTGCTGAAAACGGAATAATAGTAAAGGGCGGAAAGTACCTTGAAGATGCTTCTGCAGCCGATACTGTAGTTTTTGATAAGACAGGAACTTTAACAGAAGCTTCGCCGAAGCTTTCCCATATTCTAACATTTGAAAATCATACTGAGGAAGAAGTTCTTGCGCTTGCAGCCTGTCTTGAAGAGCATTTTGCACATCCTGTGGCATCTGCAATTGTCCACGCTGCTAAAGAATGCAATCTGCAGCATCCAGAAGAGCATGCAAAGGTTGAATATATAGTTGCTCATGGAATAGCATCTTCTTTATATGGAAAAAGGCTTCTTATAGGAAGCAAACACTTTGTTTTTGAAGATGAAAATGTTTCTAAGCCTAAAGAACTCGATGAAATTCAAAAGGAAGCTGTCCAGAAAGGAGAGTCTTTGCTATATCTTGCAGAAGAAAAGCAGCTTATAGGAATATTTTTTGTAACAGATCCTGTTAGACCTGATGCGGCTTTTATTGTAAAAAAACTTCATGAAAATGGTATAAAAAATTGTACCATGATAACAGGAGATGACGAAGGTGCTGCTAAAACTGCGGCTTGCATGACAAAAGTTGACAATTACATTTCCCATGCTTTGCCAGAAGATAAAGTTTTTTATATTAAAAAGCAAAAAAAAGCTGGCCACAAAGTCATAATGATTGGGGACGGAATAAATGATGCTCCCGCCTTGGCTTGTGCGGATACAGGCATTGCTATGGGAGACTGCGCTGCAATTACTGGCGAAACTGCTGATATAATCCTTCCTTCAGAGGATGGACTAAAAGGTTTGTATAAAACTAGAGTCATGGGGCAACGCCTTATGAAAAAAATTGATACAACCAATAAAAGCATTGTTGCCGTAAATTCTGCTCTTATGGCGCTTGGTCTTATGGGGCTTATAACTCCTTCTGCAGCGGCCTTGCTTCATAATGCTTCTACAATTATGTTTAGCATACATTCGGCAAAACCTCTTTTGCGTTGATTTGGTGGATTTATGTATGTTTCTTATATTCCAGGAAGGCTTCGCGTTCGCGATTCGATTTTTAGAGTTGAAGAAATTAGGCTTGCAGTTGAATCTGCTGTAAAAGAAATTTTTCCCGATGTGCAAATTTCCTTTACAGAAAAAACATCTAGTATTCTTGCAATATATCCGCCAGAAGCAGTGGAGCTTGAAAAGCTTAAAAAAATAGTTCCGTATTTGCTTAAAATAGAGCCAAAAGTTCGTTTTTATACGCCTAAAAAAAAGCAGGAAATTTTAGATGGCATAGAAGTTATAAAGCAAAAACTAAAAGAAATTCTTTATAGCCAATAGACAAAACTTCGATTTTTTTTATAACTGTTAAAAAACGCTTTCAGCGAATTTCCAATTTGCTACAGATGATTGTGCTCGCACTTCGTTTGAATTGGTCTGGGCCGCTCGCTACGCGGCATTAATTGTTCTTATCGTACAAAATCTTCACAAATTGCAAATTCGCTTACGCTTTTGTTTATTTTCCTAAAAATTCGAAGTTTGGCCAATAGACAAAACTTTTAAAATATGTAAAATTATCTCTAATGAAAATGAATATTCTTAATACAGTTCTAGCCGTCCTCGTCTTAATGCCTTTGCATTTGTTCGGATAGTTCGTATTTGTATTTAAATATTTTTTATGCAAAGCTTTCCGAAATGGAAGGCTTTTTTTTTGCCCTATATAACTTTTGCGAGGTTTTTATGAAAAGAACAGGTTCACAGATTATTGTAAAATTGCTTGAAATGCATGGAATAAAAATGGTTTCAGGAATTCCTGGAGGTTCAATTTTGCCTCTTTATGATGAAATTGGAAAATCCAATATCCACCATGTTTTGGTTAGACAAGAACAAGCCGCAGGTTTTATTGCGCAAGGAATTGCTAGAACTACCGGACTTCCTGCAGTTTGCCTTGCTACAAGCGGACCTGGCGCAATGAATTTGTTAACTTCTATTGCGGATGCCCGTTGCGATTCTATTCCAATAATTGCAATTACGGGACAGGTAAATACTTCTCTTATTGGTACGGACGCTTTTCAGGAGGCTGATACATTCGGACTTTCTTTTCCTATAACAAAGCACAGCATTATGGTAAAAACTCCTGAAGAGCTGCTAAAAGCAATTCCATTGGCATTTAAAATTGCAGTTTCAGGTAGACCAGGACCTGTTCTTATCGATGTTCCTCGAGACGTGCAGTTAAAGACTTGCGAATTTGATAAATGGCCAGAAGTTTTTGCAGAAAACAAGTTGCTCGCAAATGCTTGTTCTACAAAAAAAACTGCCGCCTGCGATTTTACGCCTGTAGTGCAAGAATTGATGAATTGTGAAAAACCTGTTTTGTATCTTGGAGGAGGCTGCAATTCCTTTGAGGCTTCAGAAGTTGTTCGCGCTTTTAAAAAATTGTACAGGCTGCCTGTTGTAAGTTCTCTTATGGGGCTCGGCTGCATTCCAAAGTCAGATAAAGATTTTGCAGGAATGATTGGAATGCACGGCTCTTACGCTGCAAATGTCGCTATGCACGAAAGCAATCTGGTTCTTGCCGCTGGAGTTCGTTTTGATGACAGAGCTACTGGCGTTGTAAGCAAGTTTTGTCCAAAGGCAAAAATTATTCATATTGATATTGATGGCGCAGAGATAAATAAAATTCTTAATGCCGATTTAAGTTTTGTTGCAAAAGTTGAAGATGCTTTTCCTTCAATAAATAAAATTTTGAAAAATCTGCAAAAAGATTCGTCTTTTTCAGAGGAAAAAAATAAAAAAAGGGAAGAGTGGGCAGATTTTGTAATAGAATTGAACAAAAAAAATGCTTCGTTTACAGAAGGAGCTCCTTTAGAGATTGAAAAAAATTCTAACTTTAAAAATAGCGTCAATCCAAGAATTTTAATCAGTAGCATTCCAAAACTCGCAGAGCAAGCCGGAATAAAGGCAGACGATTTAATTGTAACTACCGATGTAGGCCAGCATCAGATGTGGGCCGCTCAGTACTATCCTGTGGAAAAGCCAAGAACATTTTTGACTAGCGGTTCTTTGGGTACAATGGGATTTGGACTGCCAGCAGCAATAGGGGCGGCTTTTGCAAATCCTCAAAAAAGAACCGTTTGTTTTAGCGGCGACGGTTCTATCATGATGAATATTCAGGAGCTTGCAACTCTTGCGGAAAATAACTTGCCAGTAATGGTTATTGTTTTTGAAAATGGAACACTTGGAATGGTTTACCAGCAGCAGAAATTTCTTTTTGAAAAAAACTATTCGGCAAGCCAGTTTATTCAAAGTCCGGATTTACTAAAGATTGCAAGCGGTTTTGGATTAGAAACTTTTGATGCTGATTCTGATAAAGAGTGGTACAAAAAAGCATTTGCCCCAAACAGAGTAAAAAAGCCTTGTTTTGTTCGCGTTCGTGTTGATCCTGAGGAAAGCGTTCTTCCTTTTGTTCCCGGCGGAAAAGCTAACATAGATTCCATACGAAATTAATAAGCCGGAAGCCGAGTTTTCACAAATTGTAAATTCGCTTACGCTTATAGGTCGAAAGTCGAGTTTCTTATAACTGTGAAAAGAAACGCTTTCAGCGACTTTCCAATTTGCTACAGATGGTTGTGCTCGCACTTCGTTTGAATCGGTTTGGGTTGCTATGCAACCTTAGCTGTTCTTATCGCACAAAATCTTCACAA
>DJRF01000025.1:0-19302 GCA_002437725.1 Treponema sp. UBA6367 | reverse complement strand
TTCGCTTACGCTTTTATTTAGGGTTATATAAAAACTCGGCTTTCGACCTGCTAGGGTTAAAGAGGAAATGCGTTTTTGAATTCTTTTAGCAATTCAGCAGTTTCTATGGATGCATCGAAATTTGTGATATTTCCTTTTTTTGAATAGAATTCAATAAGAGGTTCTGTCTGTTCGCGGTAAACATCCATTCTGTGAAGGATAGATTCCTGCTTGTCATCGTCGCGCTGGATTATTTCTCCTTCGCACTTGTCGCAAACGCCTTCTTTTTTAGGAGGAAGGGTAAGCGTATTGTAGTTTGCTCCGCAAGCTTTGCATACACGTCTTGTGCTAAGCCTTCTGATTACAGCTTCGTCTGAAATTTGAAAATTTACTACAGAAACTTCAGGGCAGATTTCTGTGAACATTTGGGCCTGAGGAATTGTTCTTGGAAATCCGTCAAGAATAAATCCGTTTTTGCAGTCATCCTGCGAAAGTCTGTCTTTTACAAGTTCGCAGGTAAGGTCGTCGCTTACAAGAGAGCCAGAATCTATTATTTCTTTTACCTTAATTCCAAGCGGAGTTTTGTTTTTGATATTTGCTCTAAAAATGTCTCCTGTTGAAATATGTGGTATTTTGTAATCTTCTGCAACTTTTACTGCAAGAGAGCCTTTCCCTGCTCCTGGTGGACCTAAAAATATAAAATTCATTTTAGAATTCTCCTTAAAATTTGTGTTTGGAACTATGCCTTTTGTGATTTTATAAAAATCGACTTAGACTTACTATTTTATTATAATTTTTTATGGTTCGCAATTACTTTATCATTTTGAGTTCATTATTTTTTAGTTTTAAAGTTGAATCCACCGCTCTTTTATACGATTTGCTTGTGAAAGTTTTTAACTTCGTTCTATTACAAAGAATGCAGTTTCAGTTTTCCAGTTAAAAATTGTAGTTTTAGTTGCGTTTTCCAAAAGATAAATTATTTTTTGTAAATCTGGAATTCCTAGCGCAAGTGCAATTTGTTTTCCGTATGCAGAGCAATCTTTGTCGAACCATTTTTTTATTTCTTCAGGCATTATTCTGCGTTTTTCATTTGTTTTGTGTATTTCAAAGTTTACTTTAAATCCTGCTTTTGTAAATTTTTCAACTATAGTGTCGGCATCCCAGTTGAAAAGTGGATTTTCCTTGTTTGAAAAAAAGAGATTCTCTGCTTTTTCCATTTTTTGTAAAATTTCGTTGTAAGAAGGTTCTATATTTGAAGTTAGGATTTGCTCTTTTATAAGATTTGAAATGTGCTGCCCATTGCAAGGAATTTTTTGCGAAATAATCACTTTCCATCCTTCTGCCAGCGGATTTTCTGAAATATCTTCTTCAAAATCTTCTTCATCTGAATTGCTTGGGTCGCTAATGGCAGAAAGGTCTTCTATTTCAGACAGAATGGATTCTTCTGCTTTTTTTTGGTCTGTAAAAACTTTGCCGTTTTTAGAATTTGGAAATTCAATTTTTTTTAGGCTTTCTGCAAGAGCTGTGATTCCAGTTACAGAATTAAAGGGGGCTCTAAAGAAGATTCTGTCAAAAACAGTGCCTTTGTACTGAAAGTTTAGCAAGAGATTTTTAAAATCACTTGCGCTCATAAAGTCCGGG
Organism: Treponema sp. UBA6367; assembly: GCA_002437725.1. Lineage (GTDB taxonomy): Bacteria > Spirochaetota > Spirochaetia > Treponematales > Treponemataceae > Treponema_D. The sequence goes on along the minus strand of DJRF01000025.1, from coordinate 17,682 downwards.
CTGGAACCTTCCGGGCGAAATTGCAAGATTGGGCGGTCAAGATTGTCTAGCGTGCGCGAATACTGTTCAATTATTTCCATTCCCTTTTGCGAGCGGCAAACTCCGCAGGTAATTCCTTCCGGTGTTTTGCGAGAAACTTCCCAAATTAAAAGACCATCGTCAGCGTTCCACACAAGGCTTCTGTGGTGGCGCAATAAATTTGCGCTTTCAATCATCGTGTTTCTGATTCCCAAAAGAATTTCTGCCCTGTTTGAATCTATGCGGGCGCGCCATTGCTTGTCCGCCTTGTCTAAAGCATTTTCGCGGGCATTATCTACGGGGCTAAAGGTCAGGTTTTCTTCAGGAGATTTTGAAGAACTTTTAAAATGCTCGTCAATCCACCACTGGCTGATTGGATTTTCAAATTCGCTATCATGGACTTTGCTTTGATTTGGCTGCTTTTCAAGAATGGCAGCAATTTGCAGTTCCCGGCGGCTCAAAACATCGTTTCTGATTGTGGCTTCGTAGCCTTGCGTGCTTGGAGTGTAAAAGACTCTTCCCATAAGCGCGTCCGGAAGGTACTGCTGGGCAACCCAGTGGTCGCGGTATGCGTGCGGATAAAGGTATCCTGCTCCGTGTCCGAAGCCTTCTGCGTCGCGGTTTGAGTCTTTTAAGTGATTTGGAACTTCCGCGTCTTCTTTTTCTACAGAAGAAAGCGCGTCGAAAAAAGCCATGCTGCTGTTTGATTTTGGCGCAGTTGAAAGATAAAGTGCTGCATGGGCAAGAAAATATCTGCCTTCAGGCATGCCGACGCGGTCAAAAGCCTGGGCGCAGCTTTCAACTACAGAAACAGCTTGCGGGTCGGCAAGCCCTGTGTCCTCACAGGCGGAAATAAGCATTCTTCTAAAAATAAAATGCGGATCTTCGCCAGCAACAACCATTCTTGCAAGCCAGTAGCACGCTGCGTCAGGATCCCGTCCCCTTAAAGACTTTATAAATGCGCTTATAATATCGTAATGGTAGTCGCCGTCGCGGTCGTAAAGAACAACTTTTTTTTGAATCGATTCTTCGGCGGCTTCTTTTGAAATATAAATCGTGCTTCCTGTTTCTGGAACTGGCGGGGTTGAATACGGTTCCCACCTTTCTGGAGTTGTTTCTACAGCAAGCTCTAAAGCGTTTAGCAAAGAACGGGCGTCTCCATTCGCGGTTTCTATTAAATGTTCAAGGGCTCCGTCTTCAAAAGTTATTTTCCATCTGCCGTAGCCGCGCTCTTTGTCTAAAAGAGCCTGATTTGCGGCTTTTAATAAATCTTCCTTTGTAAGAGGCTTTAATTGAAAAACTCTTGAGCGGCTAACAAGAGCTTTGTTCACTTCAAAAAATGGATTTTCGGTGGTTGCGCCAATAAGAATTATAGTTCCGTTTTCTACCCAAGGAAGAAGCGCGTCTTGCTGGCTTTTGTTCCAGCGGTGAACTTCATCTACAAAAAGAATTGTTCTGCGGCTGTAAAGATTGAAATAATCTTCCGCTTGTTTTATGGCCGTTCTTATGTCTGCAACTCCTGTAAGAACGGCGTTTAATGTAATAAAGTTTGATTTTGTATGGTTTGCAATAACCCTTGCAAGTGTTGTTTTTCCGCTTCCTGGCGGTCCGTAAAAAATTACAGAAGTAAGCTGATCCGCTGCAATTGCGCGGCGAAGAAGGCGGCCTTTGCCCACAATGTGGTCTTGCCCAATGTATTCGTCAAGATTTCTAGGCCTCATTCTAGCGGCGAGAGGTTCTCGGATTTTGTTTGAGTTTGAGAATAAGTCTTCTGTATTCATACAAAGATTATATCAGTTTTTTTGTTAGGTTGATATACAAATCTTAAAAATGTATAATTTTATAAATGAGCGTACAAAGATTGGATAAAATATTGTGCCACGAAGGTTTTGGCACTAGAAAAAGCGTTAGAAAAATTCTTAGAGATTGTGAAGTTCTTGTGAACGGAAAGCGAATAACAGATGCAGGATTTGGAATTAATCCCGATAAAGATTCTATTAGCATTGATGGCGAAGAACTTTTGATAAGAAAGAATGTTTATTTAATGATGAATAAAATCTCAGGGGTTGTGAGCGCGAACAAAGACGGCTTGCATCAAACTGCATTTGATTTTCTTGATGATTGCTATAGAACTCCATATTTTGAAGAGCATTTGCATCTTGTTGGCAGGCTTGACATTGACACCGAAGGGCTTTTGCTTTTCACAACGGACGGCGCGCTGACTCACAGAATCACAAGTCCAAAAACTCATTTTCCAAAATCATATTTTGTGCGCCTAAAGAATCCCGAAACCAATGAAAATCAGGAAAAAATCGCGCAGGATTTTAAAAATGGAATTGAAATTCCGCCGGAAGGAAACGAACTTGGATTTTTGGCAAAACCCGCAGAAATCCAGTGGAAATCCGAAAACGAATGCATACTTACCATAAACGAAGGAAAATTCCATCAGGTGAAAAGAATGTTCCTGGCAGAGGCGAATGAAGTTGTCTATTTAAAACGCGTTTCAATTGGTCCGTTAAAGCTGGACGAAAAGCTTGCCGCCGGCGAATACCGCGATTTAACGGATGAGGAAATTGATGGATTGATGAAAGCGTAGAAATTAAAGTGGCCAGTTCAACATTCTGTTCATTTTCAGGACATTTTGCTTCCATTCTTCAAAAAGCCAATCTGGTTTTATTGGACGAGCTTTGCATCCGTTTGAAAGAACCCAGCTTTTTATTTTAAGTGATTGTGTGCTTTCAAATTCAATTGTAGTTTTGTATTTGCTTTCTTTGAAAGTCTGATTTTCTGCCCATTTTCGCTCTTTTATAATTGTCCGGGCTTCTCCATAAAATTCGATTTTGTAGTGTTCTTTTTTGCTGCTGAAAAATCCGCCGAAATTTGAATTTCCAAGCCGGTTGTTGAATTCAAAATCTTTTGGCAAATCAAATTTTTGTTCAGTTAGTGTCATGTTTTTCATTCTTGCAAGTGAAAAAATCCGCTCTTCATTTCGCAGTTCATCAAATCCAAAAAGGTAGCAAATTCCGTTATCCAAAACAATCTGGTAAGGATGGACTTTTCTTTGTTCGGTTTGTTTTCCCCAACGATTTGTGTAATCAAATTTTAGAATAAGATTTCTGTTCAATGCGTCTTGAATGACATTCCATAAATTTTGGTTTATTGCAACTTCTTCGGTTGGGGCAACTGCAATTCGGTCTATTAATGCAGTGTTTTTATTTATAGAAGATTCCGAAATCAGGTTTATAAGATTGCAGGCTTCTTTGTAAATCGGTGTGTTTTTATAATGTGAAAGCAGATTTTTTGCGGCAATCAGAGTGTTCAAATCTTTTTCTGAAAGATAATTTTGAAAATTCGGTTCGTAATTTTTTGTGTAGAAAAAGCCTTTTTGATTGTAATCATATTTTATTGGAGCATTCATTCTGTCTCGCATATATTCAATATCGCGGCTTATGGTTGCTGCGCTAGATTCTGTTTCTTTTGCAAAATCGTTTGAATTTGGAAAAGTCCCGCTTTTTACCATTTCATGGATTTTTGAAAGTCTTTCTATCATTCTGTAAGTGATTTTTGTCTGTTTGTTCATATTTTTATTATAGCACATAAGTTTATCACTGCATGAGGGAGTAAAAAATATGTGTAAAAAAATCAGTATATCGTTTTAAGATAGAGTGAGCGAGTTATACTTTTCAGCATGAAAATATGCTTTGAAAGAAAAATATTCTGTTGTTTAAATTTTTTGAGATGAATTTGGTAAAGAAAAAACGTCTTGTTTTTCAAGATATTGTTCTACTGATTCTGCAAAAAGCTTTTGCAAATCAGTGGCAATAGTCTGTTTTTGAAAAGGAGTTGCCTGTGCATTCGTGTTTTCAGGAAGAAACAATGTATAAACGTCAGTTTGAAGAGCGTTTGCCAATTTTGAGAGCGTTTTTTCGCTTGGCCAGCGGCGGCAACCTTCTATGTCGTTCACCATTTGGAAAGAAATCTGAGCTTTTTCGGCTAATTTTTCTTGAGAAAAACCCAATATTTTTCGTACCTTTTTTAAGTTGAAGGAAAGGCGTCTTTGCAATAATTCTGGTGTCATTTTACTTATTGTAAGCAAGTTTTTTAAATAGCTGTACTTGTGGTTAGCAATGAATATGCTATAATTTATTTTGCTGATTGCAATACTTTTTATGAATTTATATGGAGGCATGATAAAAATTACATCCGTGTAATTTTTATCATCACAGTTTGCTCAAGCGTTGCTTTCACAAACTGTGATTCTCGCCATCCGTGGCTCACCGCAAGTTTTGTAAAAACTTGGCAGTTTTACGTGCTAACGCGGAGTTTTATATGGATTTTTTTTATGGAAGATAAATTGGAAAAATTAAAAGAAGAAGTAAATACTTTTGCAAAAAAAATAGTTGAAATAGCTAAAACAGACGAGAAAGTCCGTGATTTATATAAAGGTGCAAAAATCTTTTTTAGCCCTATTGTAAAAAATCCAAAATTTATGTTTTTGGGAATAAATCCAGGAATATCGCCTGCTGCTAAAGAGAATGAACTTAAATGCGAAGTTGAGCCTATGAAAAAAATGGACTACAGCACAGAAGATTATAGATTGGCAAACGGGTGGAAATATATTTTTGGCGAAAAAGACGAAATGTTGAACCGGATGGACTTGCTGGAAAACTCTTTTAAAACGAATTTCTATTATGTTACAACAAAGGATATGGATTCTCTTTATGAATTGCTAAATCTTTTGAAAAACAAATATAACTTGACCGAAGAAAGTTTCTTTAAGCCTTGTGAATGGACAAAGACGTTGATTAGCATTGTAAATCCAGAATTTATTTTGGCGGAAGGTTTTGCGGTTTTTAAGGAACTGAAAGAAAGATGTTATCCGGACATGATGTGTGAGTCAACTCCGTGGGGAAACAACGAAAACTACAAAATTGGATATATAAATAATGAAGGAACTTCTGTTGAAGTTATTGCCTGCAGACGCCGGTATAGCGATATAGAAAATGCCAGCGAAATTGCAGAAATCATAAAATCAGAATGTTTGAATTAAAATTGAAGCCAAAAATTGGAGGAAAAAGTTATGTCGGAATTTTATTGTAAATGTTGCGGTGCAAAGTATTCTAGCGTTTCAAGTTTAACAGGCGGACACTGTTCGCGTTCTTCTTCTGGAAGACATGAATTGTTTGAAGGAGAGACCGGTGGCAACTATTACTGCTGTTATTGCGGAAGTAAATACTCATCATTGTCTAGTTTAACAAGCAATCATTGCTCAAAAAATCCTGATGGAGATCGCCATGTTCCGTATGAAGGTGAAGAAAAGTCTCAATACACCTGCAAATATTGCGGTTCTAAATATTCGTCATTGACCAGTTTGACAAGCAATCATTGTTCAAAGTCTCCAACAGGAAAACATTTTCCTGCAAAATAAACTGAGCAAAAAAAATGAAGCAAAAATCGCAGGAGCAGAAAAAATCAATTCCACAGAGAATTCTTCCTTATGTGGATGGCGAAGCGGACTCATTCTTTGAATATTTTATAATTTTTGTGATTATCTTAAATTCAGTGGTTTTGGGAATTGCGACATCGCCGGATATTTCTGTACAGTTTCGTGCTGTGCTGGATATTATTGATAAAACTTGTCTTGCGATTTTTGTTATTGAACTGGTTTTAAAATTTATTGCGTATAATAAGCATTTTTTTTCAGCTTCAAAATGGAATACTTTTGATTTAGTCATTGTTCTTGTTTCCATTTTTGGAACTGTTCCCTATTTTTCAATTTTCCGAGGAATAAAAGTTTTTAGGGCGTTTAAACTTGTAAAAACTTTGAAGACTCTTAGAGTTGTAAAAACCTTAAAAATAATAAACAGCCTGAAGCACCTTCAAATAATTCTAAAAGCTATTGTTTTTGCAATACCAAGCATAATCTGGACATTTTCGCTGCTTCTGATTGCGTTTTATTTTTATGCGATTATCGGTGTTAATTTATTCGGCGCGGAATTTTCAGAAACTTTTGGCTCTTTGGGAAAAGCCTTTTACACGCTTTTTCAGCTTATGTTATTTGACGACTGGGGAAACATTACCCGCCCGATTTTAAAGGAATTTTCTGCTTCCTGGATTTATTTTGTAAGTTTTGGAATAATTTCTGCCTACACAATACTGCAGGTTGTAACAGGAATTGTTGTTGAGTCCATTCAAAATGTAACAACAGATAAAAATCATAAAAATGAAGAACTTTTGGAGTTAGAAAAAAATTCCGTTACCGCACTTGAAATAGAAAATCTTTCGAAACAGATGGAACTTCTTGAAAAACAGATTTGCGAATTGAATGTAAAAATGCATAATAATGCTAAATAATGGCGGTATTGCTCATATAGAAGAGGTACTTATGGAAGAAAATTTTGATCCAAACAAAAAATTACAAACAGTTGCAATCAAGGAACTTGCAGGATTTACGTTCATAATTCCTGATTACCAAAGAGGTTACAAATGGACTCCCATTGAAGTTGAAAAACTTCTGGATGATATTATAGAATTCAAAGATAAAACAGATGGAACAGATTACTATTGTATTCAACCACTGGTTCTCCTAAAAAAAGGCGCAGAATATGAAGTTATAGATGGGCAGCAAAGACTGACAACTTTATATTTAATTCTATTGTATATAAATAAAACCGTATATAAAAATGATTCAACATTTTATTCCATAATTTATGATAGTGCAGGAAGAGCATCTAGTGAATCTTTTTTAAAAAATCCTGTAAAGGAAAAAGTTCAAGATGATATTGATTTCTCTCATATTTATAAGGCTTATCAAAGAATAACAGAATGGTTTGAAAACAAAGAACCAAATGTCCTTTTACGTAATAGTTTTGCAAGCAGCATTCTTAATACTATTCTTCAACAGTTAAGATTTATTTGGTACAAGGTAGACGACTCAGACGGTACTCCGATTAATATTTTTCACAGATTGAATGCCGGTAAGATAAAATTAACAGATTCAGAATTAATAAAAGCCCTGCTACTTTCCGAGGATTCTATAAAAAAAACATTGAAGTTATCTCCTATTGAAGATGAAGAACTAAAACTTGAAGTGGAAAAAGCAAATAAAAAAACATTGCTATTAAAGCAAATTTCAATGGCTGCAGAATGGGATTAAATTGAACATAAACTTCATGATACAGAATTCTGGAGTTTTTTATCCAATATAGATAAAGCTACAAGAATAGACTTGCTTTTTGAGTTATCTACTCCAGAAAACAAAAAACCATTTGATTATTTTAACACCATTTCTAAAACAAAAGATTTTTTGGAAATATGGAAAGAAATTGTAATTAATTTTGAAACTCTGCAAGAATGGTATATAGATAAAAATCTTTATCACCTTATCGGATACATTATCAATGAAAATATTTTGTCATTAAAGGAAATCCTTGATTATTATAAAAGCTCAAAATGCAAAGATAGAAAAGGCTTTAGGGATTTTTTAACAGAAAAAATTGCAGATACAATTAAATCAATCAATATTGACGAAATACATTATAATGGTGAATCAGGGAATCGCAGTCTCTATAGAATATTTAATCTTTTCAATGTAATGACGGTAGATAAATCTGGAGAAAATCAAAGATATCCTTTCTCAAAGCATAAAGGAACTGTTTGGAGTATAGAACATATTCATGCCCAAAATTCTCAAGAATTGCAAAAAAGAAAAGATTGGTTTAATTGGTTAGATTACCAGTTCAGAGCATTATCAAAAGTAGAATTTCCAAATGAACCTGATAAAGAGCAGAGACGTGTAGAAAATCTTTGTCGCATTCGACTTGAGTTACCAAAGTTTAAAACAGATGGGAAAGGATTAGAAAAAATATTTCGAGAGATAGCACATGATGTTGAGTCATTATTAAATGATTCAAAAGATGATGATTCTATGCATTTAATAAGTAATCTTGCATTATTAGGAAAAAATGATAATTCAGCATTTAATTCTTCAACTTTTGCTGCAAAAAGATTAAAGATGATGGAATTAGATAAGTCAGGCTCTTATATTCCGATATGTACAAGAAATGTCTTTTGTAAATATTATAATCCGGATGCAGAGAACTTTTCCTTTTGGACAACAGAAGATAGAAAAACATACAGAAAATCTATTATAGATACACTAACAGAAGCTGGATTTCCACCAAAATACAATGATGTCTCAAATATTGAGAACGAGGAAGATTAAGTTATGAATGAAACCTTTAATACTTATACATTTATTGAAATTCTCAACAAATGGAATATTATAATTCCTGTAATTCAACGAGACTATGCTCAGGGAAGAATTGATGAGAAAACAAATAAAATACGAGATAATTTTATTGAATCAGTAAAATATAATCTTAATAACAATAATTCTATGACATTGGATTTTGTTTATGGCAAAACAGAAGGTCTTGATTTTATCCCTTTAGATGGCCAACAACGCTTGACTACACTTTTTCTTTTACATTGGTATTCCATTCAAAAACATTCTTTTGGGAACGAAGATGAGAGAAATAATGTGGTTTCGCTACTTGGCAAGTTTTCTTATAAAACAAGAGAATCTGCTTCTCGATTCTGTTTGTTTTTAGCCAATTTAAAAGAAATAATTCAGACAGACAGAAAACTCAGCGAGCAAATTGAAACCAATAAGAATTTCTCAACTATATGGAAAAATGACCCTACTGTAAGTGGAATGCTAGTAATGCTTGATGAGATTCAGGAAAAATTCCTGGATTTCAAAGAGGACCTATATGAATTATTGGCAAATAAAAAGCTTATAACATTTCAATTTCTTGATATGAATAGTAAGTCATTTAAACAGAGTGATTCTTTATATATCAAGATGAACGCAAGAGGAAGACCTCTAACAGACTTTGAGATATATAAAGCAAATTTCGAAGATAAACTAGATAAAATAGATTCTACTTTAAGAAGTGAGTTTTCTAGAAAGATAGATGGTTCCTGGCAAAATAAAATCTTTTGGAAAAAATATGGGGAAAAATCTGATGATGCCTTCTTAAATTTTTTTGAGTTAATTGAATTATATGAACGCATTCTTAGTAATGACACTAATGAACAAACTCAAGATGATTTTTACAAAATTAATGCTTGGAATAAATCTTCTGCATTATTACTTATGAATTGCTTGAACTTTTTTGAAACTCATACGAATACAGAAGGTTTTTTTAAAACCATTTTTTCTCTTGATAACTATGAAACAAATAAAGTTTGTTTATTTCAAAAGGATATTGATTTATTTGATTTATGTATAAATCCTGAAAAAAAGGCAGACATAAAAAATTCCATTATGTTCTTTGCCGTCTTGAATATGATACAAAATAATTCTATTGATACATACAAATTAAGAATCATACGAAATCTGGCTTGGAATAGTGAAAATGAATTGCGCTTTAATAATTGGCATGAATTATTCACTGAAGTAAAACTAATTTGCTCAGATGTTAATAATTTAACTAAAGTAAAAAAATTTAATACTAATCAAATTAATGAAGAAAAAGAAAAGTTTGCATTTATTTCTAATAATAAACAATTGAAGGAGACACTATTTGAACTCGAAGATTTGGCTATTTTCAAGGGACATCTAACAGCCCTATCTTATAATGACAAAAATTTAAAGGAACTACACGATACTATTATCTCATATTTTTCTAATAATCCGAATAGCAATCAAAATGCAATTCTATTTGGAAGAGCGATGCTATCTTATGGAGATTATGCAGAATACTATTCAGATACGAAATGGAAATATGTAAATTCTGAACAATCTCTAGCTGCAATTTTACATGATGCTTCCAAAGACACAAAAGATGGTATAAATAAGACATTTACAAGATTAACAATGGATCTTGGGAAGAGCACAATTGAAAGTATTATTAACAATGCAGTTAATAATTCCAGTAAAGATGATTATATATACTATTATATCAAGTATCCTGAAATGCTGAGAAAATCTAAAAAAGGTTTAATGCAATGGGAAGAAAATTTTAAAATGGCTTGTTTAACCGGAGAAACTCTCCGCGGATGGTGGTATGATTCCTATCTCTATACTGTGTACAAACGCTTACCGGCGGAAATTCAAGAAACATTAGGAACAAAATTTTTAAAAAACTTAGGTCATTTGGATGATTGCAAACCACTCACAATAAATAATTGTGAAATTCTTCCTGTGGGTTCAGGATGGAGAATTACTAGAAAACCAAATACTGTCGAGTATCAAAAACACTTTGAGATTTTAAATAAAAAATTGAAAGATGGAGTATTAATAGTTCCAAAAGATGTTGATAGGATTGAATGTTGTTGTTCTTTAATAAAAGAAATTTATAACTGGAAGGAATAATCTCAACTAATCGGATTCCCACAGAAGGCCTCCCTTCCGCCTGCATCCTTTGCAATAGGCTCCCATCCAGACGCTGGCGAATTGTTCGGCGGCATTTTTTATAAAGTCTTTGTTCCGCGTCCGTCTTTTACATATAAGTCTTTAATATCGGCAGTGCCAATCCAAAGCGTTTTCTTGACCGTTTTTATTCGCTCGATTACCTGTTTGTAATGAGATTCGTTTTATATATAGAGAAATTCTTCATTTTCCAAAATTATCTTTTTAGTGGCGATGCTCTTAGAAGAAGGAGTATCAGAAGATTTCTTGTGAGCTGAAGTAGATGGCCGATTGTTCACTGCTGCTTTCTTTGTAACTTTTTTTTGATGTGGATTTTTTTTCCGTCTTTTTCTTTTCAAACATAACATTTCCTATTATACCATCTAAACCACAGTATTTTCCATGATACTTCTACTGACCTCTTTTACAAGCCTAGGAATACTTTGCAACTGACATTGCTGCTGAATATACTGCTTCTTGTACCATTCAATTAAACTTTCACGTTCTTTATAGAGATTTTCAATTTTATCCTTTAACACGCTTTCTCTTTGGGATAATTTTGATAAACAATCTTCTTTATCTGAATACTGGGCTTCCATTTTCTTTTTTAAGTTGGTTCGGATTACCGCAATCCCTTTTTTCTTTGCAACAATCGTCTGTTCAATAGTCTTTTGTTCCTCTCTTGCATTATTGATTATTAAGTCTGAAAGATGCTGAAAAACTTCAGGCATTCCCTCATTTTTCTTTATTGTTTGTTCAATATCATTATTTAATTCATCTATTTGTTTCTGAAGTTCATTAATTTCATTCATAATGGCTGCAATTCGTTCATCAGCAAGAGCTAAAAGAGCTCTGCTTTCTTCGATTATTTTAAGTTCACGTTTAAGTGGAATCGCCTTTTGGTCAAGAACAATATCGGCTTTCATTTCTGGGGATTTGATAAGATCAAACTTGAGTTCAGCTGGATTAATTTCTTCTACATTGATTTTGTCACCGCGATAATCCCAGATTGCGTCTATGCGGCTGGCTTTTTCATCGTGTTTCTGATAAATAAGGGAATCCAATGAGTTGTACATAAGCGGATAAACTATATGAACTTTTTTCTGCCGGTTTCCCTGACGCCAGAGACGGCCTTCTACCTGTACAGGTTCGGTCGGATTCCATCCAAGCATACAGTTATACAAAACAAGGGAATTGCCGTTGAGATCTATGCCTTCACTTATAGTCTCAGAACCAATCAGAATTTTGAGCGGATTATCAGGATTATTAAAAGCCTTTGTAATTTTTTCCTTTTTTGATTCTGTTGTTGAAGAATTCATCGTACCGATAGCTTCTTCTGGTATATGATTTTTGATGAGATGCTGTTTTACAGCTGTAAACTCTTTAACTCCCCGAGGAAGGTAAATTATCTGACCGCAATCAGGCTTTTTTCTATAAATACTGACAACAGTGTCACATACAAAAAGCATCTTGGGAGAAGCTGCTACAAACTGCGAAAGAGCCGGTACTTTTATATTTTTATCATTTACTAAAGTTGGAGAAATAAGACACATCCGCATTGTATTCATAGCAGAAAAGATGGCATCCAGGTCGGGATTATCGGTAAGACGTTTTATTTGTGTATCATAGATTTTCTTTTGAAGACCTGTCATTTCAATTTTAATGACGTGAGTTTCCTTTTCCGGCCTGTTGATATGAGCATCTTCGGCATCCACCTTATCTATGTAGTTTTGGATAATTTTCTGAAGAGCATCCAAGGAACGAAAGTTTTTCATTACAGTCTTGCGGACAACTTCGTTTTTGTTGTTAACAGTCCATTCAATCTTTATCTCTGCAAATTCATTGAGAAAGTCATTGATATCATTGTAACCAAGGGCACGGATTTCATTTCCGCCGGTAAACAGAAGGGTAGTGTAGATTTCCATCGGAGAATTTGTAAAAGGCGTCGCAGACAGCAGAAATACATTTTTCTCATTATTGTGCCGGTGAATATATTCTGTAATTGCAAACATTTTTATAGCACGACTGGACGGCTCTCCAATACCAAGTCTGGAAAACTCCGAATAATTTGAACCGCTGACCTTTTTAATAAGGTTTTTATATCGGTGAGCTTCATCTACAAGCAATAAATCGGTTCCAAGGTCTTCAAAGTATACATACTGCTCATTTGTAAGTTCAGATGATGGAGTAAAATATTCCTTTTGTTTTCTCTTTGAGATGATATGTTCAAAGCTTGATTCAAGAAGAGGGCTGCTTTCTTCTGTAAAATAGATTTTTTCAATTGCCTCCGCTGTACAGATTGAAACAGAATTGGCAGGAAGAAGTAGGCTGTCATTTTCCTCTGAGAAAACTGAATTCATTCGAAGGTTATCAATTATGTCTTTATTAAGATTTTCCAGCTTGTTTAATGTGACATCAGGAAAAAGTTCCTGAATATCATGCACCCATTTTGAATAGACAGCCTTAGGAACGATTATAAGAGGACGAGTACATTTCTGGTGTTGCAGCTGATACATAACGGCTGCTATCCCGGTTGCAGTCTTTCCGACTCCTACATCATAAGCAAGGAGACCGTTTCCCTTTGTACATAGAAAAGCGACACCCTTTTTCTGCTGTTCATGAAGAATAAATTTTTTGCCATCATATTTTCCGGAGAAACCTTCCAGTGAGTAATCAAACGCCTCATAATCCACCGATTCAAAGGAGTTGAAAGTCTGATTCCATATTTGTTCTATCCAGGCTTGCTGTTCAGCAGAAAGACCTTCGTGGAGAAATCGTTCAAATAGAAGTTCAGCTGTGTCCATACGGAGAATATTTCTTTCATCGTTCTCTGTCTGACTGAGTGATCTTCTTTTACACGGAATACCTTCGGCATAATCGATTATATCGGACCACATAATATCATCAGGTAAATCCGTTTTTGATATAGGAGAACAAAGCCAGTCGATATCACGGTAATCTTCATCTTCCGTTCTTGCAGAAATCCATCCATAAAATAGGGCTTTTAAGTCAAAATCAGTTTCTTCTGACTGTCTTGTAATAACTGAATGAAGAGAAAAATTAATATTAGTAATCTGTTTGTATGAAGACTCCAATGGGCTAAAACTCCTCAAAACTCAATTGTAAATGAAGATACTATCACCTAGTGATAGCAAATCATTTTTTTCAACTTACACCTTTTACACGGCACCACTGCTTAAAAATTGTCATGTCTTGTCCCTTTGGAACACTGTTATTGAATGCGCTTTTCTGAACAAGGCGAAAGCGATTGTTATACTTGTTCACTTCTATGCAAAGCTCATACTCATCGTCTTTCTGGGCATAAACAATTGTGCACTTTTTGTTTACGGCTTTATCGCGATATAATAAATAACCCACACAAATATTCATCTTCGAGCCGATATCGACCAGTCGGCTAGTATTTTCCGGAAGACAGAACTTATAACCGGCATTTTCCCATTCCAGATTCTTTTCTTCATCCGAATAAGAAATAGCCTCGTTTTCAAATTTCTCACCTTTAGAAGGATGTAAATCCCGCCAGATTCTCATCAGAAGATTGTGATTGTATTCAGTAAAGCCTTCTTTCCTGATTTTATTGATAACATCCTGAGATAGTTCCTCGGCTTCAGAAAGCATTTTCATATACGACAGACAATCGTCGGTTGTGTAATATTCTGTTTCAGAAAGCTGCTCGCTTATCAGTTTTACGACTGTCTTTTCATCATAAAACATGAACAAAAAAGAAACATCCGCTTTCAAAAGAAGATTATCAGAATACGGAATTGCTGCTGCAAATAACCTGGACTTGTCTGCATCCATAAGTTTTTCAATTAACTTTTCATCCTTGAATCCCAGAGAACAGATTGAAAAATATTCAGCAAAGTCACGATGCCCCTGCAACAAAATCTTGTTGATTTTAGGAGTGTATGGAAGACCTGTAAGCTGTATGAATTTTTTAACGCAGTCTGGACTGTCTTTTAGATCTGATTCTGTTTCATTTAATTTATTACCGAGGATTTCTTCTACACAAAGTTTATTCAGAACAGGAGCAAAAGGAAATCTTGCAAAGTTTACAAGCCGGTCAAAATTTGTCTCTCCGTATGACAAATCAGGAACAAAACCACAGTCCTCTTTTATTTGGGAGTTCATGACATCCATTATCTGATTGTATTCATCATCAGAAATATTGAACCATTCATTTCCTTCTTCAGCATAACAGCTTGCTCTTCTGTTTCGCACATCCAGGACAAGATAGCGTTTCAAATTAAGAAGTTCAGTAGTCTCCGAATTCATGCAGATATAACTATTCTCAATCTCAATGATACCGTCAGGTTTGACCGTTACAGCATTCTTTTTAATATCTTCAGAAATCAACTGCTCCAGATTCGTCATAATCCGTCTAGTCTTTTTTCCGTTGGAGAAATCTTCTGACTCTTTGATACAATCCAGTGGGACTATGCGTTTGCACCCGTTTCTGAAAAAAACTGTTGCAGCAAGAACAGAACAACCGTCCTGCCTTGAAGGTGCAAAATCACAGGAATAAATATACTCACCTCTATAAGCACGTTTGTACGTACCAAGCAGTGTTGATATAAGAACTCTATCTATTTTTACAACGACACCAGCAAATTCCTTTTCTTTTAATTCATATTTACGGTTATGCTTCCATGAAGAAATGCTATCTGTGGCAACTCCGTCATAATTATCCTTCGAAAATTTCTTCTTGAAATACCATTTATTGTCATATTCATTATGTTCAAGCCTGTAATTCCCATACCTCTGAAACAGGTATCCTGTGCAGTGAACAGACTGTAAAATGAGTTTCTTTAATTGTGCAGTGAGTTTCATGACAACCTCCTGAACATTTTATTGTACTCAGAAGAACTATCAAACAATGATAGAAGAGCAAAAAATCTATTCAATTACAACTTTAATGCGAAGGGTGAAATACTTTTGTAAAATAGAATCCCAGATTCTCTCAAAAAAAATAAAAAATTTTCTTCTCTATGCGTCGCTACGCTCCGCCTGGCGATTGGAAATTTATAGAAATCTGTGCAAAAAGTGCAAATGCTATCATAAAATGATAGTTTACTTGACTATAAATATAGATGTAATATAAGAGGTAGTTATACGTCCACGTCAAGGCAAGCTTGGCTTAAAGCCTTGATATTTCCGTGTAAGTACCCTTCGAATTATGAGGCAGTTATGGAAGAACAGTTGAAAGAGAAGAAGATTAGATGGAACATTTCCAAGGCAATGAGCGCTGTATATCAGAGTTTAAACGATTCAAAGCTTAGAATAAAAAAAACAAAAGCTTATAGCGCAGCTATGGATAATTTGAGGACTCTCTATAATCTCAATCAGACACAGGTCTGGATTCTCTGTATTGCCTGCGAACGCTATTTTGAATGTGAAGACAGCATCACCTTCAAAAACATTTCTAGTGAACTTGATGTGCCGGTTATGTCTATTATCAGCTGGAAAAAAGAAATTGAATTTCTTATTGAGCACGGATTTCTGGAGCACAGCGGAAGAAACGGTGGTGTCCAGCCGATTAATGATTTCAGTGAATCAATCTACAATAATACCGAATATATTCCTCAGGCAAAGAAAGAAGATGATGATATTGACTTCATTTCATACATGGCAGACTGCTATGAGTTACGCCGTTGCGAAGACATGTCAGCAAGGTCAATTCAGAGAGAGCTTAGACTGTACGAAAGAGCTCACACATATCTTGATGTTGTAAAAAGAGTATCTGCGGAACTTGAAAATCCCAATTACCGCTTCTTCGTTTACGATGTTGCAAGTGATGTTTTGAAAGGCGGAGATTCTAATCTGAATGCAACCATATCAGATTTATACGATGGGGGAGAGAGATACAATGTTGCCATAGAAATGATGGAAGAAAAGCATGAACTTTTCCAGAAGGGACTCGTTGAATTCGTAAAGAAAGGAAATCTTTCTGATGCTGCCATAACTCTTTCAGACAAAGGCCGTAAGCTTGTACTTGGCGAAAAAGCATTCCTCTTTGAAGACAGCATTAACGATAAGAATCTGATTAAAACAGACAGCATCAAAGAGAAGAAGCTTTTCTACAGTCCTGAAAATCAGAAGGAAATTGACCGCCTCAAGGAAGCCCTTCAGGAAGAAAAACTCAAAGGTATCCAGCGGCGTCTTAAAGACGACGGGCTTCCTGTAGGCGTTGCAGTTTTACTGTACGGAGCGCCTGGAACCGGAAAAACAGAATCGGTTATGCAGATTGCAAAGGAAACAGGTCGTTCTATCATTCATGTTGATATCAGCGAAGCGAAGTCTGCCTGGTTTGGAGAAAGTGAAAAGCGCATCAAAAAGATTTTCACAAGCTATAGAAATAACTGTAAGCTTGCAGAAAGGAAAGGAGAGCTTATACCTATTCTTCTTTTCAATGAAGCAGATGCTATTATCTCCAAAAGAAAGAATGATACTTCCGGGAACTGCGCTCAGACAGAAAACGCAATCCAGAATATCATCCTTGAAGAGCTTGAAAACCTCAAAGGCATCTTTATTGCAACAACGAATCTGGCCTCAAATATGGACTCCGCTTTTGAACGCCGTTTCCTCTTCAAGATTAAGTTTGAGAATCCTTCAACAGAAGCAAAGACTTCAATCTGGATGAACAAGCTTTCCTGGCTCGATAGAGGGTCTGCCACAGAATTCGCAAGAGAGTACGACTTCTCAGGCGGTCAGATAGACAATATCGTAAGAAAAATTGCGATGAACGAAGTGATTACAGGGGAACGTCCGGAAATCTCAGATATCCGCGATATGTGTAAGTGCGAAAAAATCGACAATCCAGAAGGCTCAAGACGTATAGGATTTTGTTTGTAGGAGAAATAAGAATGACAGATTTATTACGTTTTCCTTTGTGCAGTTAACAATTTGAAACATTAATTTTTTTTCTTCTGAAGTTAATGTCATAGTTTCTCCATGTTTTTTCTAAAATAAAGTATGAATACTATCATTTAGTGATAGACTTTTTGTGTTGTATTGAATATTGACGAATTTTATTGTGTAAGAGGTTGCATAATATGCAAAGTTGCGAAACGCCATCTGTTGGAATCTGGTGGTTTTATTATGATGAAGTTCTGTTTGCGGATGCGGTTGCAGCTGAAAACGGTTTGCCTTATGGTGAATGTATCACAGGGCTTTCAGACCATGCGGACTTTTGGGAAGAGCTCTTTGAAAAAGGAGGCATGATAAAAAAG
>DJRF01000024.1:14008-118971 GCA_002437725.1 Treponema sp. UBA6367 | reverse complement strand
GCTGCCGGACTTTTTTTGTTTAAATTGCTTTTTTTATTTTTAATCTTTTTCAATCTTTGTAAAGCGAAAATTGTTTACGTCAAAAAGACCACGAGCGGTAAGTTTTAATTCAGGAATAACTGGTAGCGCTAAAAAAGAAAGGGTCATAAAAGGTTCAATTTTACGACTTATGGAAAGTTTTGTGTATGCAATTTCTAATAGTTCTTTAAGGGTAGATGCTGTTTCCTTTCCACTTTTTTCAGACATAAGCCCTGCTATTGGAAGAGAAAGTTTCCCTAGTACTTCGCTTTTTGAAACAAGAACTATGCCGCCACCAATTTCGTTTAGTTCATCTATGGATTTTTTTATATCATCGTCATTATCGCCAACTGCAATTATATTGTGAGAGTCGTGGGCGATTGTTGTTGCAATTGCTCCGCCATGTATTCCATAATTTTCTATTAAGGCAAGACCTCTTTTCCCTGTTGCTTTATGGCGTTCCATTACAACTAGTTTTTGAATATCTTTGTTTTTTTGAAAATCAAAGATTCCATTATTCAACTGAACTTTTCTTATTGCGCATTTTGTTATAATTGAATGAGGAATTAAACTTATAACTTTTACATTTTCAGACTTTAACTTGATTTTTAAGTCTTCATTCGTGAAAGGCTTTATGTTTACAGTATGAGTCATTCCTTTGTCGAGACGGTTTAAAATTTTGAACAAGTTTTTTTCAGAATCTGCTTGAAGAATACCGTTTATAAAAACTTTTTCAGCTTTAAAATCCTTTAAATTATTCCAAAGAACAATATCCGCTTTGTAACCAGGAGCGATTAAACCTGTGTTTTTTAGGTTATAACATTCTGCCGTATTTATTGTTGCCATAGCTATTGCAGTAAAATAGTCTATTCCATGTGAAACTGCAATTCTAAGATTATCATTCATGTGACCAAAATTTAAAATGTCTTGAGGATGCTTGTCGTCTGAACACATAAGGCAGTGACGCGAATTTGATTCACTTAGGGCTGGAATTAAATCTTTTAGGTTTTTAGCAGCAGAACCTTGTCTAAAAAGTACGTACATACCATTTTCTAAGCGAGCTTTTACTTCTTCAGGATTTACACATTCGTGATCTGTTAAAATTCCTGCAGCGCAGTATGCGTTTAATTCATTTTTATTTAGATTTGGAGCGTGGCCGTCGATTATTTTATTTTTTTGTAAGGTTTCGCTTATTTTTTGTAGAACTGAAGAATCTGCGTTGCAAACGCCCGTGCTATTCATCATTTCTCCGAGACCGCCAATTGAAGGTTCACAGAGCAGTTGCTCTACATCTTCTGGCGATATGCTTGCTCCTGAATCTTCAAAATCTGTTGCAGGTACGCATGACGGAATCATGAATGTTACTTTTAATGGAGTTTTTCTGGCAGAATTCATCATAAAATGTATGCCATCAACGCCTTTTACGTTTGCGATTTCATGAGGATCTGCAATTACTTGTGTGGTTCCTTGCGGTATGACCATTTCTGCAAAGGCTTCCGGCGAACACATTGAAGATTCTATATGTACGTGAGCATCGATCAATCCTGCCGTTGCAAAAAGTCCGTTTGCATCTATCTCTGATATGCCTGTGTATATGCCACAACCTGCAATTATTCCGTCTTGGATGGCGATGTCTGCTTTTCTTATACTTTTTGTTATTGGATTTACAATTTGGCAATTTTTAATAACAAGATCAGCTTTTTCTTGTCCTTTTGCGACTTTTATAATTTTAGAAAGCTTCTCTAAGTTCATAATAACCTGCCTATAAATAGTTAATATCCTGGTTTTATGTATACAGTCTTATTTTGTGGATCAGTTATTTTTTTATACACTTTATCGTTCCATTCTTCTTGGGGAATGTCTTCAATGCTGACAGAAAAGTGTTTTGGTTCGCGATTTAATTCTTGCGATGCGGTTTTTAAAATCGCTTGGGCAAGGCGTTTTTTAGTTTCTTCATCTCTTCCTGGAAACATTTGAATAGTTATGTGTGGCATACAAACCTCTTCAGTCTTAATTTTTTAGAATTATAACATTGAAATAGATTCGGAGCAACGAAATTGTTTTTCTTGTCTTTCTAAAACTTGACTTTGTACTAATAGTTTCTCTTGTGTTTTTTTTGGAAAAGTAATAATGTATGTTTCTAGTTTTATATGAATCGTTTTGAAAGGTTCGTTTGTAAAACTTAATTTTCATTTGAATAGCGCAGTTTATGATTCCTCATAATTCTACTGCGCATTATAAATTAAAATTCTTACGGAGGTAGATAGGGAAATCCTGTCAAAAATTATGAAAAAACTTTATTCATGGCTTTCTAAAGAATTGGTTGAATATAAACTTATTCTAAGAAACATTCCTTCTCTTACAATTTCGATTTTTATTCTTTCAGTTGTTTGTGCAAATCTTTTCGCAAATAAAGAACTTTTTACTTGCAAATTCATTGCGCTCGATTGTGGCTTTGCTTTTAGTTGGATTATGTTTTTATGCATGGACGTAATTTGCAAGATGTGGGGAGCTCGTGCTTCCATAAAAGTTTCTATTTTGGCTCTTTTTATAAATCTTGTGCTTTGCTTGATTTTTGATTTGTTGGCTAAAACTCCAGGAAACTGGGCTGCTTTTTACGATTTTGAAACTCCTTTTGCTAATGAAGTTATAAATTCCACTTTTTCAAGTTCCTGGTATGTTGTTTTTGGTTCGGCGCTTGCATTTTTAATATCTTCGATTGTAAATTCTTTGCTAAATGCCTTTATAGGAAGCCTTTTAAAATCTGATAATTTTGGAAGTTTTGCAATTCGTTCATATATTTCTACAGCGATTGGTCAATTAGTTGACAATTTTGTGTTTGCAACGGTGGTTTCAAAAGTTTTTTTTGGATGGACTTGGACTCAAGTAGCAGTATGCTCTTCCATTGCCGCAATTTTTGAGCTTTTATGCGAAATTGTTTTTTCTGGTTTCGGCTATAAAACTGTTTGCCATTGGAAAAACGAAAACGTAGGAAAAGAATATTCTGAATATTTGCAAAAAAGAAAGAAAATAGAAAAAGGATTTTGCCATAATTAGTTCGTGCGACAAGCTATCGTTAATTATGAAAAAAATATGCGAATCTTTTTGTTTTGGGATAGAATATGAATTTAAAGAATGAAAAATTAAAAATTCGGCTTGCAACTAAAAGTGATGCAAAATCTATTTTAAAAATTTATGCTCCTTACGTTGAAAAGACCGCAATCACTTTTGAATATGATGTTCCTTCTTTGCAAGAATTTGAAAAAAGAATTGAAAAAACTTTGAAAAAATATCCGTATTTGGTTGCAGAATTTGACGGCAAAATTGCGGGCTATGCTTATGCAAGCTCTTTTAAGGAACGTGCAGCTTATGTTTGGGCTGTTGAAACTTCTATTTATATAGATAAAAAATTAAAACGCATGGGAATTGGAAAAAAATTGTATTCGGTTTTGGAAGAAATTCTAAAAAAACAAAATATTTTGAATCTAAATGCTTGCATTGCATTTGCAGATGTTGAAGATGATTTTTTGAAAAATGATAGCGTGCTTTTTCACGAAAAATCTGGATATTCTATGGTAGGAAAATTTCATAACTGTGGTTACAAGTTTGGAAAATGGTATAGCATGATTTGGATGGAAAAATTTTTAGGAGAACACAGTGAAAATCCGAAACCTGTGAAATGGTTTTCGCAGCTGCAAAAGGAAACAGATTCTTCTTCAGGTTTTATCTACAATTTGTAATCCTAAAAATCTAAAAAATGCTTTGCAAAATTGGCAAAAATATTGCAAAAGGATAGCAGAAAATAAAGAAAAACTTTATACTACTAGCGGAGAAAGAAAATTACGAGGAACTAAAATGAAAAAATCATTAATGTTTGCAGTTGCTGTTGTATGTGCTGCAGTTATGGCTGTTACTGGTTGTTCAAAGTCTGAAAAGAAAATTAAAATTGGTATAATTCAGCTTGTGGAACATTCTGCTTTGGATGCTAACTACAAAGGCTTTGTTGATGGTCTTGCGGAAGCTGGCTATGTTGACGGAAAAAACATAAAAATTGACTATCAAAATGCACAGGGCGAACAGGCCAATTGTGTTACAATTGCGGAAAAACTTATTAATGATAGAGATGATTTGATTTTCGCTATAGCAACTCCTGCAGCTCAGGCGGTTGCAAATCTTACAAAAGATATTCCAATACTGATTTCTTCTGTAACAGATCCAGCATCTGCGAAACTTGTTGCAGACAATGCCGCTCCTGGCGGAAATGTTTCTGGAACATCTGATTTGACGCCTTGTGCCGCTCAAATGGATTTGCTTAAAAAATTGGTTCCAAATGCAAAGACTGTAGGAATGTTGTACTGTTCAAGCGAGCAAAATTCTCATTTTCAGGTAAAACTTGCAGAGCAGGCTTGCGATAAACTGGGATTAAAATATATAGAAGGAACTGTTTCAAATTCAAATGAGATTCAGCAGGTAGTAACAAATTTGTGTGGAAAAGTAGACGCTATTTATACACCAACTGACAACATGATTGCTGCAGGAATGTCTTTGGTTTCTCAAATTGCAACTGATAGCGGAATTCCTACAATCTGTGGCGAGGAAGGAATGGTTCATGCTGGCGGTCTTGCAACATATGGAATTAACTACTATGAACTTGGAAAACAGACTGCAAAAATGGCTGTAGAAATTTTAAAAGGAGAAAAAACTCCTGCAGAAATGCCAATTCAGTATTTAAAAACTTGTAATTTATCAATTAATGAAGAAACTGCAAAAAAATTAGGAATTGCAATTCCAGAAAATCTATAAAAATTGCCACGTCTAAATAAAAACTTTCTCAACGGGTTTATTTTGGCGTGGTTTTTGTTTTTTTGAGGTAAAAAATGGCATTTTTATTTGCAATTGAAGGAGCTATATCGCAAGGAATTTTATGGGGTCTGATGACTCTTGGAGTTTATCTGACTTTTAGAATTTTAAATGTAGCCGATATGACAGTTGATGGAAGTTTTGCTTCTGGTGGAGCAATTTCTGCAGTTCTTATTATTAATGGCTTTGATCCATTGCTTTCTCTATTATTCGCCTTTATTTTAGGAACTGTTTGTGGACTTGTAACTGGTTTTATGAATACAAAACTTAAAATCAATATTCTTCTTGCAAGTATTTTGACACAAATTGCACTCTATTCTATTAATATTCGAATTATGGGCAGGGCAAATACTCCGCTTTTAGGCAGTTCTACTATGATGTCTAATCTAAAAAGTGGAGTTTGTTCTTTTTCAAAGTGGATTGCTAAATTTTTTATAAAGGATTCAGATTCAGCCTTTTTGCAAAAAGGTCTTGCGCTTAGCACCACTACTTGTTCGTTGATTATTGGAGTTATTGTAATTGCAATTATTATCGCTTTGATGTACTGGTTCTTTGGAACTGAATACGGAAGCGCAATTCGTGCTACTGGAAGCAACGAAAATATGGTTCGCGCTTTAGGCGTTAATACAGATACAACTAAAATTGTTGGCCTGATGATTTCTAACGGAATGGTTGCTGTTTCTGGTGCGCTGGTCGCCCAAAGTCAAGGTTACGCAGATGTAGGAATGGGAACTGGAACAATCGTAATTGGATTGGCATCGATTATTATTGGCGAAGTTATTTTTGGTTCAAGATTTGGATTTTGGTACACGCTGATTTCAGTTGTTTTTGGCTCTATCATTTATAGAATTATTATTGCTTTGGTTTTGCAGATGGGATTAAAATCAACCGATTTAAAACTTTTAACGGCTCTAATCGTGGCGATAGCTCTTTCTGTTCCTGTTATAAAGAAAAAAATTGATAAGCGAAGGCTTTCTTACAAAGGACCAGAAAATGAACGCAACACTCGTCATGCAGATGACAATTTTAAGCACGTCCCAAACGATTAAATTTTTAAAAACTGGGGAAGATTATGTTAAAACTTACAAATATTAAAAAGACTTTTAATCCCGGCACAATAACAGAAAAAAAAGCATTAAAAGGAATAGATTTAACTTTAGAAGACGGTGATTTTGTTACTGTTATTGGTGGAAACGGTGCTGGAAAATCAACACTTTTGAATTTAATCGCAGGCGTTCACTATGCAGATACAGGTTCTATAGAACTAGATGGAATGAATCTTACAGGCAAACCTGAATACATAAGGGCAAAATATCTTGGCCGGGTTTTTCAAGATCCAATGATGGGAACCGCCGCAAATATGTCTATAGAAGAAAATCTTGCAATGGCAATGCGGCGTGGAAAAAAAAGAGGTCTTTCTTGGTATATTCAACCTTCTGAGCGTCAGGTTTATAAAGAAAAATTAGCTTTGCTCGATTTAGGCTTGGAAAACCGCCTTTCTGCAAAGGTGGGGCTGCTTTCTGGAGGTCAAAGGCAGGCCTTGACTTTGTTGATGTCAACTTTGCGAAAACCAGAACTGCTTTTGCTAGATGAACACACAGCCGCTCTTGATCCAAAAACTGCCAAAAAAGTTCTTGAACTCACAGAAGAATTTATTATGCGAGATAATTTAACGGCATTCATGGTTACTCACAATATGAAAGATGCAATCCGCTATGGAAATCGTCTTATTATGATGATGGACGGAAAAGTTGTTTATGACGTTCGTGGTGAAGAAAAGAAAAATCTTACAGTTGAAGACTTGCTTTTAAAATTCAGTGTAAACGGCGAAGTAAACGATAAAATGGTTCTAGGGTAGAAAACTAGGCTAATTATTAAAGTGTGATAAAATCAAAAATCTATACAGCAGAAATTCTTTTTTAATTGCAGCGTATATAGCCCGAACTTCGAGTTTTTTATAAATTGTGAAAAAAAACGCTCTCAACGAATTTATTCTCTTTCTAAAAACTCGAAGTTCGGGCTATATAGATTTTTGATTGCAAAATTTGCTTTTTTAAAATAATGATATATAATAGAAAACAAATGAACGTTTCTTTTGATGATAATGAAGTATTAAAAAAAAGTTATTCAGAATTGCTTGATATAATTACAAAATCTACAGATAAAGAATTTATTTCTAATTTTTTTGGTTGTATTTTTACTCCTAGCGAACGGAAGGATTTTGCAGAACGCTGGCTTCTAGTAAAAGAACTTAATAATGGTGTTACTCAACGCGATATTGCAAAAAAGTATAATATGTCGTTGTGTAAAATTACGCGCGGTTCAAAGGAACTTCAAAAAGAAAACAGCGCCTTTAGAGAAGCTTTAAATTCTTTGAATCATTAGCTGACCTTTTTCGGAGGTGTTTATGAAGCAAGAGTCAATATTATTGTTTATAAGAAAATACTTTTTGCTTTATACTTGCATTCTTTCAGGTATACTTTGCATATTGTATACAGTAAGAGTTTTTACAGAAGATTCTGTTGAAGTAAGCTTGATTATCGCAAGCATAAATTTTCTTTATATCCCGGTTGCCTTGATTTTTAAGGAAAAGTGTTTTCCATATTTTTACTTGGTTTATTCTGTAATTCTAGTTTTTTTAATAGCCTTTGAAAAAACTTGCCTTTTTAATAATTTTACAGCGCTCTTTATAGTCTGCATTGTTATAATGTTTGATTCAAAGAAAGCTGGAATTGCAATTGCTCTGTATTTTGTGGCGGTTTGCATTGCTTTTTCTATAAATGGCGAATCGGTTTTCCATTTTTTGATTCATATAGCAAGAAGCCTTTGGTTTTTGGAAATTGTATTCTATGTGCTAAGCAATAGGTTTAATCGGAAAAAACTTGTGCTTTACGAAGATGAAGAAAAAATAATAATACAATTGTGTTCTGGAAAGGTTTACCAAAAGGAAGTCGAAGGTTTTAGCGAAAATACCGTGTACCGAAAATTAAAAGCCGCTCGCGAGCGAAACGGCAATATTTCAAAAAATGAATTGATAGAACTTTATAGAAAAGAACATTCTTTAGATTCAAAAAAAGACGAATAGGTTAAAAACTATAAAAACAAATTTAAGACTCTCTCCGCTTAAAGCTTGCATTACAGTTCTGCTTTCCAAAGTTTGTGCAGATTGCAGAATTCGTATACAGCCTTTGGTTTTTCTCCTTCTGAAAGCAAGAATTCTGCTTTAGGTGTCATTTGAGGAGAAAGATTTTTTTGATAGAATCCTTGATTTGTTTCAAGCAAAATCCATTCAATGTGGTGCTTTTCTTCCATAGGATGTTCTACAGAGCCAATTGTAACGCTAACTTTGTTTTCTTCAATTTTTACAGCAGGAACGTGCTTTTCGCTAGAAGCGTCTGTTACGCCCGCTTTTAGTTCAAGCATTTCTTCTCCGCAGCATACTGTTGGAACTCCAGAATCTTTTAAAAGAAAGATAATTTTTCCGCAGTGCTTGCAAAAATAAAATTTTAAATTACTCATATTTGCCCCCTATAAAAAGACAAGATTAAAACAGATAGCTTTTTGACTGTTTTATCTTATCTCTATAAAAAGTTTTAACTCACTATAAAGTAACACTAAAACGTGCAAAAAGAAACAAAATTAATCTAACGCTTGCAATTCTATTGCGATTTCTTCCATTTCGCGGTCGGTCATGGCGATTGTGTCGGCACATCGCTTTAATTCTCTTCTGATTCCTTGCGGAACTTTTGAAGTTGTTTTATAACGCAATTCGTGCTCAAGGCTGGCCCAAAAGTCCATCGCAATGGTTCTAAGTTGAATTTCCACCTTTACGTTGTGCTGTGCCTCAGAAAGGTATACAGGAATTCTAATAACAAGATGCATGCTCCTGTAGCCAGATTCCTTAGGATTTTCTATATAGTCTTTTATATAAATTGGCTCAATGTCAGGCTGTTTCAGCAAAATGTCTTTTATGGTGTAAATATCTGAAATGTAGGGGCAAATTACGCGGACGCCTGCAATGTCGTTTAAGTTTTCTGTCATGGATTCAAATGTCACTGGAAGATTCTTCTTTTTAAGTTTTTTTGCAATGCTTTCCGGAGATTTTATTCTAGTTTTTATGGTCTCGATAGGATTGCGCCGGCCCGTAACTTTATACTCTTTGTTTAAAATTTCAAGTTTAGTTTCAACCTGTTTGATTGCGCTTTCGTAAACCATCATGATTTCCTGAAACTGAAAGGCAATTTTATAAAAATCGTTTGGATTGATAAGTTCGTTCTTTTTTACAACTGGAAGTTCTGTGTCTGTCATATATATTAAAATAATCAAACTGGCAAAATGTTTCAAATAAAATGAAACAAAAAGAAAAAATTCAAAAAAAAAATCGGGGGGGGGGGCTGTTTCTATTGACCTTTATGTAAAAATGTTTAAACTATAAACATAGTTTTTTATTTTCAAAGGAGAAAAAAATTATGAACAAAAAAATTATTGCAGTTTTGGCAATGCTTTTAGGACTTGGAACAGCTAGCACATTTGCTGTAACAGGTATTGGTTTGCAGACTGGTTATACTGCTGGTGGATATTCTAGTTTGCCATTGTCAGTAACATTCAAAGTTCAGCAGCTTCCATGTGTTTTTGCAGTTGATGTAGGTTTGTCTTCTGGATATTTTAACATTGGTGGAACAGCAGACTGGTGGATTGGCAATCCTAAAATCAATGTAAAAGGTGCTAACGGCAAGTGGCGCTGGTTCTATGCAGCTGGTGTAGCAGCAAGTTTTACATCAATTGAAACTTCTAAGTGGTTTGATAATGAAGGTTGGAAGACTGGTAATGCAATTTATATTTCAGTTGCTCCACGTGCTGTTATCGGTACAAACTACTTCCTTACAGGTAACTGGGAAATATACGGTCAGGCAGCTTTCCAATTGCCATTAATGATTGGTTTGGGCGAATATGCTGAAGGCTTCAAGTTAAGCTGGGGTATTCCTGTAAACGTAGGTTTCCGCTACTGGTTCTAATTTATAACTTTTGTTTCTATAAAAAGGGACTGTTTAGTAAGTAAGGCTTGCATTGGTTAGTTTTGTTAAAGTTGCCATGCAATTTGAACTTATTAAACAGCCCCTTTTTGTTTTGCAAGAAAATAAAATAACTATTGACTTTTTATTATTTTTTGTTATATTAGAACTGTCGGATAGGAGACGTAAAACCCTATTCCATTGGTCTTTGCAGAGACCTAAAAACTGCAACACAGCCGACTTAAATAGTCGGCTTATTTTATAAATAAGCAAAAAACTTCATTTAAACAAAAAGTTCTTTTTTCAATTTTTAATGGTGTACAAGTTTATAAGTCCGTGTTTTTGGATTATGAATATCAAATTTTTTCAAGTTCATTTAAAATGAACAAGTATTATATCATTTCTGCTAACAAATCTAATTTTTTGCATCTAACAGGGGTTAATACAAATCTTTCTGCAAATCAGTTTTTTGACAAAGCATTAAATAAAACTCTTACAGAACAGGATTTTGATTTTTATAAAAAAGGTCAACCAGAAAAAATGGTAAAAGGTTCTGTACGTCGTAAAATTTGTTTTTTACCATATCTTGATAAGATTTTAAAAAACTCAACTTTAGTAGAAGAAAATTTTATAAAAAATCGAGTTTCTTGTACGTTTGCAGTTTCTGAAAATTCTTTTACACTTGGTTTTGTTGCAACTCCAAAATGTAGACCTAATACTCTTTTAAAAGGTAATGAATTAAAAAATCCTCAAAAAATTGATTCTATAAAACGTAGAAAAAAAGGGAAATTAGAATTTGTTGATTTTTGCTGTAATTAGATTGCATTATGAATTTTTACTGTAGAATCTATTGTAACTTTAAAACAAATTCTACAGTAAAAATCTAAGCAATGGTTCGTTTGTTTTATTCTTCGCCGTTCCAACAGTAGGTGCAAAGGTTTTCTGGGGCTAGCCCTGTGCTTGCAAGCATGTCGTCTAGGCGGTGGTAACGCAAGGTTGTAAAATGCAGCTGCTTGCGTATTTCTTCAAGCATGGCAGCGTATTTAGGGCTGTCTGGGTTGGAATATTCTTTTAGAACTTCTTTCGAAACATTTTTGCCTTCAAGCTGTTCTATTACGCGGCGGGTTATTAAGTCCATCTCGGATTTTGAGCGGCTGAAGTTCAAGTATTTGCAGCCAAACATGATTGGAGGGCAAGCCGGCCGAACGTGAACTTCTTTTGCTCCGCTTTGATAAAGAAAATCTGTTGTTTCGCGGAGTTGTGTTCCCCGGACAATTGAATCGTCAATAAGAAGAAGTTTTTTGCCTTTTATAAGCGTTTCCACAGGAATGAGCTTCATGTGGGCAATAAGATTTCTTTGTTCCTGGCTAGTTGGCATAAAAGAACGCGGCCAGGTAGGCGTGTATTTTATAAATGGGCGGGTAAATGGGACTCCGCTTGCGTTTGCATATCCTATTGCGTGGGCAGTTCCGCTGTCTGGAACGCCTGCGACCGCATCTGGGTGAACGTCGCTTTCTTTGTCGCGCATGGCAAGGTATTTCCCGCAGTTGTAGCGCATTTGCTCAACGTTTACGCCTTCGTAGCAGGCGGTTGGATAGCCGTAATAAATCCACAAGAAAGTGCAGATTTTCATCTTTTTTTGCCTTTCCTGCAAGACTTCAACTTTGTCGCTGTTTACAAAAACAATTTCTCCAGGTCCAAGCTCTTTGTAGTCCTTGTAGCCAAGATTGATGTAAGCGTGGCTTTCAAACGAAAGGCAGAACGAGCCTTCTTTATGGCCGATTTGCAAAGGCGTGCGGCCAAACTTGTCTCTTGCTCCGTAAATTCCTTCTGGCGTCATTACAAGAATTGTTATAGAACCTTTTATTTTTTCTTGAACGTATTTTATTCCTTCAAGAATTGTTTTTTTGTGGTTTATAAGAGCGATAATCAGTTCTGTTTGGTTGATTTCGCCGCCGCTCATTTCTAGAAAATGCGTATATCCGCCGTCTAGAATTTCTTTTACAAGTTCTTTTTTGTTTTGAACTATTCCAACTGTTGTTACGGCAAAAGTTCCCAAGTGAGAATTTACTAAAAGAGGCTGGGCTTCAAAGTCGCTTATGCAGCCGATTCCAATTTTTCCGTGCATTTCGCCGATGTCTGTTTCAAACTTTGTTCTGAATGGAGAATTTTGAATATTGTGAATAGAACGCTGAAATTTGCCGTCATCGCCAAGAACTGCAAGTCCGCCTCGCCTTGTTCCCAAATGAGAATGATAATCAACGCCGAAAAATAAATCTAAAGAACAATCTTGCTTTGAAGCGACTCCAAAAAATCCGCCCATATTTTGCCTCCGTAAAAAGTCAATTCTTCTTTATTTCATCAGTTCGCGGTATTTTTGCGCAAGCCGTTTTGATTTTACAGCCGCAAGTCCGCAGTAATTAGAAGGGTGCTCAAAGAATTTTGCCGGGTCTGCAACGCCAAGTTTTTCAAGCTGTGCAGTAATTTTTTCATACGCTTCCTTGTGGGCTTTCAGAACTTCAAAGAACGTTTTTCCAGTCTGTTCTGCTTCAAGCGTAATCTTGCGGATAACTTCGTGGCCATCGTTCACGCCGGCTTCTCCCAAAAGAATGTAAGCTGGTTCAGCCAAAACCCCGCCCTTTACCTTTCCACCGGCATTCTCAAGATTTTTAGCCATATTTTCGCGGTCAGCCTGAAGTCCTTTCACAACGCTGTTCATTCTTGCAACAGCCATTGTAAATCCGCTGACGTAGTCGGCAATAAAACGCTGGCTTGCAGAATTTGTCAAATCACGCTGATGCTCAGAAATCTGGTCCATATAGAACGTAATTACGCGAGGACACATCGCCTTCCACAAAGATTTTACGTGCTCGCTGTTCCAAGGATTTCGTTTCTGCGGCATGGTTGAAGAGCCAACCTGAGTCGAAGCAAAATATTCAAAAACCTCGCCGATTTCAGAACGCTGCAAGTTTCGCAAGTCGTCTGCCAAGTTCGCGATAATTCCAAAGGCAACATTCATCTCAAGCAAAAGGCGAAGAACATATTCCGGCTCAACAAGCTGGTTTGAATATTCAGAAGGATGAAGAGCCAAAAATTCAACATAAGTGCTTTCAAGCTCTTCCGGGTCTTTTACAATCATGGAAGGACCATTGTAAGAACCAACAGGACCAGCAAGTTTTCCAACAAGCTGATTGGAAAGCTCTTCAATACGCAAAATTGATTTTCCCAGACGGCTAACAAATTCCGCGATTGACCAGCCAAAAGTAATTGGAACCGCGTGCTGACCGTGAGTTCTGCCAACCTGAGGAGTTGCACATTCGCGCTCAGCAATATCGCAAAGATAATTTTCAAGCTTTTTAAGTTCCGGAAGAACAACGTTTTGAGTAACATCGCGCATACGGCAAGAAAGAGCTGTGTCTAAAATGTCAACCGAAGTCGCGCCCAAGTGAATCAGCGGCCCTATTTTCGAGTCAACCTTAGTTTTCATAACATTTACAAGCGCGCGGATATTATGTTTTGTTTTTTCCTCTTCGGCGTAAACTTCCTGAGGGTCAATCGCCGCCGCCACATCATCAAGTTTTTTAGCAGTCTGCTCATCAAGCTCGCCTCTAAGTTTTAAGTGGGCCTTTACAAGAGCCGCCTCGCATTTTGCGCAAGAGCGAATGCTGGCTTCTTCAGAAATATACTTAGAAAGCCCTGCAAATGCGTCAGCTTCCGACAAAGAATATCGATGATCGATACAAGAAAGATTTTCAAAAATATTACGTGTTTCCATAAAAAGATTATAACGAAAATTGCAAAAATTGTGAACAAGGTTTATAGAAATGCTTGGTTTTCTACATAACAAAAAACTGCCAGCTGTGAAAGCAGAATTACTTTCGCAGCTGGCAGTAAAATTGTTGAAATGCTGAGCTAAACTTTTTAGTTATACAGGTGCATTTCGTCTAAAGTTAATTTAGCTTCAATTGTTTTTTCGCCAATAGTTACAGTAAGAGTGTTGCCGTCATCAGATATGGTGTAAGGCGCTTCTAGTTTTGTTGTATTGCCATCTTCGTCTTCTGATGATTCAAAGTAGATTTTTGAACTGTCTATATTTTGTGACTTGTAATGAGTATCATTATCAGTATAACTAACATGAATTTCGCCATTATTATAATTTAAATATAGATAATCAGATTGGTAATGAGATTGGTAATGAGAGTCAGTTAAAGAAATAAATTTTGAAAGGTCTTTGCCCCAAGTATTTTTTTCTGTAAGAATAGGGTGGCTATCTTCTTCATCTTTAGAAAGGTCATACTGGAAAACCGTGTTAAACATTTTGTGCAATGGAGATAGCATTTCTTCGGCATGCTCAGTTGAATATTTTTGCATTGCTGCAAGAAGCTCTTCATCGGTGGTGTATGATTCCAGTCCAACTTCTTTAGCAATGGCTTCTTTATAAAACTTGCTCTGTTCAGGCTCTTCTTTGTTGAGATTATCCAAAGCGTCTTTTGCATAGTCATTATAAAGGTACTGTTCAAGTTCTTTGTATGTAAATAATGAGCCAGTCGAACCGATTGGGTTTCTAATCTTATTATAAGTCATGTAAACGATTTTGCCGTCTTCGCTAAGAGAATAGTTGATTATTGCTTCTTCGTATGTCTTTTCTTTTTCATCATCTTTTTTTGTATATGTTATTGCTACAGTTCCATTTTCTGAAAAAGTGTATTTAGTGTAGCCGTATTCTGCCTGTTCTTTTTTACTTGAATCATAAAAGGTTAGTCCTTTAAAAATGTCTTTCTCGTTATCCTTTCCGCCTTTTGTTCCCGGCAAGGTTGGATTTGGTTCAGAAGACCCGCTTGTTTCAGAAGAGTCGGTTTTACAAGATATAAGAGCAAGTGAAAGAAGAGCGGTTGCCAAGATTGAAATTTTTTTTAAAATTTTCATATAAATCTCCCATAAAAAGTCAAAAAGAAAAGAAGCAAAAAATTGCTTTATCAGTTTTCGATTTGAGTTTTTAGATTGTTTTTGGAGAATGCTTGTAAATTTAGTTTCATTCTCCATCCAAATGGCTAAAACTTTTGCAACGGTACCAAATTGCTTGCGGCTAAGCCAATCTTACCTTTCATTGTACCCCCCCCCGTATTTTGTCAAGTAAAATTAGCAAAAATTATGAAATAATTGCGAAAATGTGTGCATTTTTGTATTATTGGGGTATGAAAAAGACGAATGCGATGCGGATTTTAGATAATTTGAAAATTCCTTACGAAACGGTTTCTTACGACGATGACGGTGAACATGAACTTTCGCGAGGGGCTGCTGAAAAAACTGCTGAAAAACTTGGAATTGACCCGCAAACTGTTTTTAAAACAATTGTCATGCGTACTGACACAAAAGAAATTTGCGTTTTTCTGCAGTCTGCAATGAATGAAATAAATTTAAAGAAGGCTAGAAATGCCGCTGGTTGCAAGGAAATTGCTCCTGTAAAGCCAGATGAGCTGCTTTCGCTTACAGGTTACGTTCGCGGCGGTTGCAGCCCTTTGGGAATGAGGCGGAAGTACAGAACTTTTTTTGATGAGACAATTCTTTTGTGCGATAAAGTTCACATCAGCGCAGGAGTGCGCGGCGAACAACTGGTTATAAATCCACAAGACCTTGTAAAAGCATGCGATGCGACAGTTTTAGATTTGACTTTATAGATTGCATTTTTGGCTATTGCTCTATTTGGTTTGCGCAAGAAGCTCTGAAATGCTAAACGCGTGGTCGCCGATTTTTTCTATTTGACGTACAAGATCAAGGTACAAAAGTTCTGCTTTTACGTCTGCTCCATTTTCAAGCCGTTTTTTTGCAATCTTTTTTAGATTTTTTCGATACTGGTCTATTTGGTCTTCAAGTTCTGTGGCAAGCTCAAGTTTTTTTTCATCTAAGTGTTTGTTTATGTTGATTCGAATAAACTGTAAGAATTGGCGGGCAAGTTCTACGTAAGGAATAAGGCGTTCCATGTCTTCCTGTGGAAATTTCATCTTTTTTTCAATGCTTCGCTCAATCAGCATTGCCGCAGAAAAACATTGGTCGCTCATGCCTTCAAGCTCTTCAATAATTGTTATCATTATGGAAAGATTGTTCCGCTGAACGTCTGTCACTGGCAAGTGCTGGCAGTTTATTATGTAGCGAATCAGCTGTTCGTGCATTTGGTCGCAGTAATTTTCTTCGTTTTCAAGTTGTTCGTGGTATTCTTCTGTAAAAGATTTATAGCGATTTGTAAAACCGATTTGCAATTGGTCGAACATTGAAGTTACCACATCGGTCATGTTTGCAATTTCTTTTTCAATGCGGATTATGTGCATGGCAGAACTTTCTTTTCCAAAAGTGGCTTCTTGAAAATCCAAATGGTAGTGTTTTAGGCTGTTTTCTTTTGAATCTTTAACGATTATTTGCGAAAGTTTTATAAGCTGGTTCTTAAATGGCAGTAAAATCGCAGTATTTATAGTTTTAAATACTGTGTGAAGCATGGAAATTTGAATCGCGATATTATTTCCTGGAGTAATCCATTTTACGAATGTTATAAAAGGCTTGAAGAAAATTAAGGCAAGAATCGTTCCTATAAAATTGAAAAGAACGTGAATTACGGCAGAACGCTTTGCATCTGCGCTTGTTCCAATGGCGGCTAGAATTGCATCAATTGTTGAGCCGATGTTGCTGCCTAAGGTCATGGCGCAGGCCGTTTCCCAGGTTATTATGTTGTTATAGGCCATTGTGATTACGATTGCCGTAAATGCGCTTGAAGAATGCATTAGGGCTGTGATTACAATTCCTATTACAAAACTAATTATTACAGAAAGTGCTCCCCACTGCTGGAACTTTGTAAGAAAGGTTAAGCTTGAAGCGTCAAAACTAAAAACATCGGAAAGACCGCTTAATCCCATGAAAAGCAATCCGAATCCCATTATGGCTTCGCCAATGTTTCGGACATTGTGATTCTTAAAGAGAGTCATAAAAAAGCCGAATCCAAAAATAGGAATGGCGAATGTTGAAATTTGAAAGTTGAATCCAAAAAGTGAAACTATCCAGGCGGTGATTGTAGTTCCTATGTTTGCGCCAAAAATAACGCCTACAGACTGGGAAAGCGAAAGAAGTTCTGCGTTTATAAAAGTGACAACCATTGCGGTGGTTGCGCCCGATGACTGAATTATCATTGTTATTAAAAGACCCGTAAGAAGCCCCATAAAACTGTTTCCAGTGAGCATGCCTAATGCTCGCTGAAGGCGTTCTCCTGCGCTTTTTTGTACGCCTGCACTCATGAGCCTCATTCCATAAAGAAGAAAACCAAGGCTTCCCACAAGAAGCAGAATTGATGATATTACTGTCATGATTTTAACATATTAGTGGATTATATTGATAAAAACAAGGAGGTAAGATAAAAACTGCCGGATATGACGTCAGTTTTTATCTTTAAAAGTTTGCGTTGCAAATTTCCTTGTTAATAACCAAGTTATTTTTTTTGCGAACTCGGTTACTAAACAGGGTAACTTGGTTACCTTAAAAGGTAACTCGGTTATTTTTTTGCGAACTCGGTTATTTCGTATCTAAATGGGTTTACAGAATAAAAATTCTTGTTTACAGTTTTATTATTAAAAAAGTTTTGCGCGTGTAAGATAAAAACTGCTTATATTTAGGTGGTTTTTATCTTATAACACTTTTATACGGGAGATTTTCATAGATATGAAAAAAAGTTTTATTCTTTTCTTTTTTATCCTGCCAATTTTTATCTTTAGTTCATGTAATTCAAATGAATTAGAAGATAATTTTTCAAAAGCAAAAAATACTGGCAAAATCGAATGGGAAATGTCCAAACTGACAAGCGAAAGCGAATTAGATCAATATTCCTTGCGAGGTGATGACAATTCTGTAGACTGGCAGCTTTCAAAAGAGTTTGCGCAATTATGGCTGGAAGATTCTATAGAAGCTGATGAATATCCTCAAGATTCAGAGCTATGGAATATACCTGTGGCAATTTATGGAACAAATGGAAAAATTAAGTTTTATGAGTTTAGAATTGTTTCAGAATGGCAAATAGTTGGTGTCATTGTGGGAGCTGCGGAAAAATCTTATGGTTGCCCGATAGTCTATGAGTCAAAATGTGATGGCTATGCAGATGAAATTACCAGTTTATACAATAAGGGCAAGCTTTTAGAAGATGAGCTTCCAAGAATTGTTGATGATGGCTACCCGAATGTTGTTTTTGGAGTTATAAAAGAAACAAAAGGTGCTGCAAACGAATTTAGTTCATATTTAACAACGGATGGAAATTATATAGAAGAAAGTGATATAACTTCGATTGCTGGTTATGAAGAAGTTTCTAAAAAATATTCAGAATACTTTTTAGACGATACTGATGATGAAAAAATGCGAGCATTAATAAGCGATTATGAAAAAAATGCGGAAGTTTTTTGGCAAATGGCAGTTGAGAAAAAAGGTCATATTGCAGATTTTGCAGCAAGAGGCAAAGCCAAGTCTGAAAGAACTGAACTTGATAGGAATTTTATAGATGAAACTTTGTTTAAGAGAGAAGATGAAATTCATATTTTCAATTACAAAGCCTGTGGTCCTGTTGCGGCAGGCTTTGTGCTTGACTATATTCAAAAAAACAGTATTTCTGATGTATCCTTATGGAGCAAGCTTTCTGAGTCTCAAAAAGAAGCAGAATTGTATTCTAAAATGAGAACTGGCAAAGGTTTGATCGCTGGTGTTGTAAGGTTATGTGGTCAAGACGGTGGCTCTGTAACAATGCCAAACAATCTTGCTGGAGCAATTAATTATTATAGCAGATATACTCTTAAAGCAAGTCAGTTTGTTTATCCGAAAAAATCTATAAATGACAACTTGCCTGGCATTAGTTTAAGAGTTTTTGGTGACGGAGGTTGCCACTATAGGCCTGTAATCGGCTATAAAAGAAACGGCTGGGGACCTTTTTGCTGGCCATCTTTTAAAATTTTAGACTTAGCGGACTGCACAGATAAAATAAATGGCAGCTGGGAAACTTACATACCTGTTTATCATTATAAAAACTGGGATGTTGTTAGAAAATAGAATTCTTGAGGTAGAATGATGAAACAGACAAAGTTGCTTTTTATAAATCTTTTAACAGTTTGCGCCCTTGTGTTTTTTACGGCATGCCCATTTAACCCGGACAACGAATTCTATTTGCGCGGAAAAGAAATTTCAAACTATCCTGAATGGTTAAGAGGCGGAGTCGGAGTATCTGATTGGCTTGATTGGCAAGGTGAACAAGGAAAAAGTTTGCATGATTATGTTCCAGAAAATATAATAAGCAAAGATTTTAATGGAAAGTTTAGATTGCATCTTGGAAATCAGGATACATTCATCGTTTTCAATGATTCAAAATCAACTGCAATCGTTATTTTATATAACTGGGTTGCAGAAGTCAAAAGTTGTGCAAACGGAATAGATATTCCTCAAAAAGATATAGAAAACAAATTTGAATATGGCTGCTATGCAAAAAAATCTTTGTATGATGAAGAAACTGATGAAAATAAAGCGCAGGTTGTACTTACTAGATTAGAAAGTTCAACAACAGAAAACAGATTTAATTACAAACTAAAAATAGCTGGAAATCTTGTTATAGACTGCAATATGAAAAATAACTTTATTTCAGAAGAAGTGCCAATTGATATGAAAAAGCATTCTTGGTTCCCATGTTCAGTTGATAGACTAAAGGTAAATGAGACGAAAACTGCTATAAATTTTGCAAAAGGGTATCATGCTTTTATGGGAAAAGATTTAAAAACATGGGAAAACTGTGTAGATTGCTATGAAGGAATTTCTTTACATGGCGAAATAGATGATGCAAAAAAAACAATTTCTTTTAATCTTCTAGACGCAAAACAAAGTGACTTTGCAGATTACTTTACTCTAAAGGTAGCAGATGACTTAAAAACTGCCTCTATAACTTATTATAAAATAGAAAATAGTAAAGCTAAAATTATAAGATGCAATGAAAACCTTGAGTGCAGGGATTATAGTCCATATTATTATTGAGGTAAAAATGTATCAAACAAAGTCGCTTTTTATAAATCTTTTAACAGTTTGCGCCCTTGTGTTTTTTACGGCATGCCCATTTAACCCGGACAACGAATTCTATTTGCGCGGAAAAGAAATTTCAAACTATCCTGAATGGTTAGATCCTTTTCAATATACGCAGTGCATCGGTATTTCAGAGTGGTTAGATTGGCAAAGTGAGCAAGGAAAAAAATTACATAGCTATGTGCCGGAATCAGTTATAAGCAGTAATTATGAAGGTAAATTTAGATTAAGATTATCTGGACAAGGCACTATACTAGATTTTAATGACTCAAATGAAAGCGGACTCGTTATTTTATATCATTGGATTGAAGAAGCAAAGAGTTGTGCAAACGGAATAGATATTCCACAAAAAGATATAGAAAACAAATTTGAATACGACTGCTATGTAAAAAAATCTTTGTATGATGGTGAAACTGATGAAAATAAAGCAGTTGTAGTTTTAACTAGACTTTCAGACAAAACGGCAACTATAAATGAGTTTAATTATAATCTAAAAATAAAAAATAAAGAAATTATTAATATAAATCTAAAAAATAATATGTCTACAAAAAAAGTTTATATAGATTACTCAAAATATTCTTGGATTCCAAATGTAAGAAATTATATAAGACGAGATAATGATAAAGGAACTCTTGAATTAGATTTATATTATTATGGTTGTGGAACAAGGAAAACCGCTTGCTATGAAGGAATTTCTTTACGAGGAAAAATAGATGATGAAAACAAAACAGTGTCTTTTAATCTTCTTGATGCAAAGCAAAGTGAGTTTGCAGATTATTTTACTCTAAAGGTAGCAGATGGCTTAAAAACTGCCTCTATAACTTATTATAAAATAGAAAACAATAAAGTAAAATTTGTAAGATGTGATGAAAATCTTGAATGTAGTGATTATATTGCAGTCCATTATTGAGGTAGAATGATGAATCAGATGAAGTCGCTTTTTATAAATCTTTTAATAGTTTGCGCCCTTGTGTTTTTTACGGCATGTAAAAATGTTGAATACAACTGTAATAAATCAACTTTTGAAAAAATTGAACAAGTTATTTGTAATTATATAGAAAAATGGGATTATAAACCTGCGATTTCTGTATCTGTTTTTAGTAAATCACAGAAGTTAAATTATAATTACGCAAATGGTTATTCCTCTATATCTTGCAAAACAAAAAATGAAATTCAGACTCCTCACTTTGTTTATAGCATAACAAAAAGTTTTGTTGCAACTGCTATTTTAAAGCTTAAAAATGAAGGCAAACTTTCTTTAGAGGATAGCATTTCAAAATACATTCAAAATATAAACACAATTTATATTAACCCAAATGCAACAATAAAAGAGCTTTTATCGCATCGTTCTGGAATAAGCGATTATACAGAAAATCCTGCATTGATTTATAACAATCCATTTTCAAAAACAAATGATTGGAATGCTCAAAGTATTTTATCTTTTATTGAAAAACCTTCAGAGTCTAGTGGTAATTTTTTATATTCTTCAACGAATTACATTTTGCTAGGAATGATAATCGAAAAAATTACAAATGAAGCAGCAAACGTATATGTAAATCAAAACCTCTTGTCGCCTATGAATATTTCGGTCTTGCTTTATCCACAAGATAGTGTGAACTTAAACAAAGTTGCTCATCCGCATTGTTATCCAA
Source organism: Treponema sp. UBA6367 (assembly GCA_002437725.1). Lineage (GTDB taxonomy): Bacteria > Spirochaetota > Spirochaetia > Treponematales > Treponemataceae > Treponema_D. The sequence goes on along the minus strand of DJRF01000024.1, from coordinate 97,346 downwards.
ATACATTTATGGAACTTTCTGGAGATGGAAAAACGCCAATTGATATTGCAGGTATAATTCCCAACGTTCTAGAACTGTTAGGAAAGTGTGGTTGGACGGCAGGTGGAATTGTTTCAACTGCAGAAGAAATATCAAAATGGGGATACAATTTGCTAAGTTTTAATGGAAGTATTGAAAAAGAACTTCGCGAAGAAATAAAAAACTCTGTTTCGTTATTTACTGATAAAAATACTGGGCAGATTGCTTATGGCTATGGAATACGAAATCTTTTTTATAAAGACTTTGAATTTTTAGGTTCCTATGGACGGAGCATTGGTGATGAAAATTTAATGTTTTACAACAAAAATAAAGATGTTTGCATTGTAATATTAACTTCTTCAAATATGAAAAAAGATAAAACTCCAAATATAGACAGTTTAATGTATGAAATATTTGAATGTATTTAAGATTGTTCCTTTTTTTATTATTTTTGAATTCATTTCCTGCAATCATGACATTAACTCTAATAATAAAGTTCTAAAAATTCATGAAGAAAAAGAAGTAAATTACTTGATATACATGGCCGCAGACAATAATCTTGAAAGGTTTGGAATCAAAAATATAAAATCTTTGCAAGAAATCGGGTCTAGCAGCAGTTCAAATATAATTGTTCTTTTTGACAGAAGTCCAGGATATGATAAATCGGAAGATAATCGAAAAGGTACAGATTTGTTTTATATCACAAAAGCGCCAAACAAAATGAATGACGACATAATTTTTGAATATGATGAACTTGATATGACAAATTCTGAAACTCTTTACAATTTTCTTTCAAAAGTTAATAAATATTTTCCGGCAAGGCATACGGTTTTAAATATTTGGAGTCACGGAAGAGGAGTTTATCCTGATGGAATTATTTCTAACAATTTACGCAGTGTTATTGAAGATTATTCAACAGGGTATGGGGCAAATAAAGCTATGCCAATTTATAAGTTGGCAAGAAATATAAAAGAATACGAAGAGAATTATAAAAAATATATTGATATAATTCAATTTGACTGTTGCGATATGCAAATGATTGAAGTAAGTTATGAATTAAAAAATCTTACTGATTATGTTGTTGGTGCAGAAACTCAAATTTTAGGAATTGGTAGTGATTATAAAAATATCGCTTCTTATTTAAGTTGTGTTCAGGATTTCAATTCAAAAGAATTTGCAGAATATTTAGTTGAAACTTTTTATGAATATCAAAATAATTTTTCTAGTGATTTTTCTTATTCACTTGTAAATACAAAATCTTTTAACAGTTTTATGCCGCTGTTTAATTCCTTTTGTAAAAATCTTATTTTGTATGTGGAAGATAAGTTTGAAATTATAAAAGATATAAGAGCGAACCTTGCTTGCACAGATGAATCTTATTCGGAGTTTGTTGATTTATTTGAGTTTGTTAATTCTGCAAGTTTTTTCTTTGATAATACTGAATTAAAAAATGCTTTTAAAAGTCTTGTTCCAAATTGCAGAAGTTCAAGTTTGTATAAAAAATTGTTTGGAGGTTGTGGAATTAATTTTCCTCATACAAAAGAAGAAAAGTCTTATTATTTTAAGAATAATTCAGATTATGAGATTTTGAGCTTTTATGAAAATTCACTGTGGGATGAATTTTTAATTGCATTTTGTAAGCATAATTCTTAAATGTCATTAAATTATTTCATACTGCTTTAGTAAAAGTAATAGAACAGTAGAATTGTCTACTCCGAACTTTTTACAAACATTGCTCATTTCTTTTTTTACAGTTGATTCACTTGTTACAAAACATTCTGCAAGTTTTTTATAATTTGTAGTACCTTTTAAGAATTCTTTTGTAATCTCGATTTGTCTTTCAGAAAGTTCATAATTTTTTAAATTTAAGGTTTCTCCATGTTTAGGAAGCTTTGCTGTAGAAATTTTATCAGATAAGAAAGGAAATAAGTCAAGTAATGAATTTTTTACGGTGAAATATAAGTGTAGAAAAGCGAATGTTAGAAACAAGGAATATGAAAAAGCCATAAAAAATTTGGGAAGGCTTTTAGGTAGAATTATAAAAAAAGACAGCATTAATGGAAGCAGTGAAAGCACGTATTTTACTTGCCTTTTAGTATTTAAATAGCCATAGCAAAAAAGAAGCGCGATTCCAAAGAAGTAAAGGAAAATCCCTAAGAACATCAGATTATTCAAAGTCATTACTATCCCTTGAATAAATGAAACAACAGATTGCATAAATCTAAATTTAGGAAAAGCCACTAAGAAAAAACAAATAGCCGCACATGAAATGTTTGCAATGGGTACAACAATTCTACAATATGGCAAAAAGGAATTTGAATAGCTTTCTACTGTGATACTAATTACAAAACCAACAGACTGAACGATTGCTGCGAAAAGAATCATCAATCGTTCGTATAAAAAACTTTTTTTTACATTCATAAAGTTAGTATACAAAACTTTTTTTAATCTGAAAATACTAAGAAACTAAAATTGTAACAAATTAAAAAATATTTTATTTACCTTAAAAATAGTTAAGATTTAATCTTTTTCCACCTTATGCGTTATTGAAATTTTTACTCCTTCTGTATATTCAGATTTTTCTGAATCTGCAATATCTGCATCATCTTTTATAATTATTGTATAAATTAGTTTTATAATTGAATCTGTATTTTCGTAAAAAGATTTTCCTTCATAATTTATTATAAGTTTTTCATCTTGAGACCAGTCGACAGAACCAATATCTGTTTTTACAGCTGTAATCTTTTCTATCTTCTTACCTGTATGGATGTCTCGAAAAGAAGTATATTTTTCTGGATTAAATCCTGCAAAGTTTTTGCCATCAATCTTAAAAATGTGAGAAAGGTGAGGAGGGGGGTATAGATCGAAAGAAATAATATGTTCATATCGCTCAAACATTTTTGATGCAATGATTGTTTTTTCACTGTCATCATCAGCTGATTTATGACAGTCATTTTCGCAAAGAGAATAAGTTTCTGTACTAATAGTTTTTTCTGAAGAACTTTCATTGTGTATGTTTACTTCTACTTTATATAAAAATCCTGGTTCTTCTACTATAGTGTTGTCAGCGATACATCCTGTGAGAAAAAGTTCAACAAAAATAAGACTTAATAGCAAAAATGTTTTTTTCATAAGTAACCTCATCTTGTTTTTTTTGAAATGTTGAAATGATAGAAGTTTTTTGTAGAGTTGTAAGATAAAATTGCCGACTTATAAGCAGATTTTATCTTACGCACTCAAAAACTTTTTTAATAATACGTTTGGTCAAGGTACGCTTACGCTCAAGACATTGACTCAGCCGTTTTTAGGATTTTGACAAACCCTAAATAAAACTGTAAACAAGATTTTTTCTTCTGTAAAGGCGTTTTAATACGAAATAACCAAGTTCGCAAAAAAATAACCAAGTTATTTTTTTAGTAACTAAGTTACCTTTGTTAGTAACCGAGTTACCCTTTATAGTAACTTGGTTACCTATGATTAAAACTAGGAAAAGTGATAAAACGAAGTTCGAGTACAACCGTCTGAACAAATTGTAAACTCGTTGAAAGTATTTTTTACAGTTATAAAAAACTTGAAGTTGGGGCTAATTAAATTATAAGGACTTTTTTCTTGTTTTATAGTTCCTTTTCAATAAATTCTTCTATTTGAGGAATCAGTTTTGTTTTCATAAGATTTTTAGTGTTTGACACAGTCGATGAAGCATTGCGCAGAAAAAGGTCTGCAGGGTGAATTTTTAAGGCGGCGGCGATTTTTAATATATTATCAAATGATGGTTTCGCCTTTCCTGATTCAATATTTCCAATCATGCCATTTGAACTGTTAGCCTGAATTGCAAGTTCTGATTGGCTGAATCCCATTCTCTCTCGATAAAATTTTATATTAAGACGAAAAGAATCGTAAAAATCTTCCATATACTCATAATAATTGAGTAAAAATTAAATATTTCTATTTATACGGAGTAATTTTGGTGTTATACTTTGTTTTGTGGAGTTTTAAATAAATATTCTCCATATTATAAGGGGTAAACATGTCTACCAATATTTCAGGCGAAAAACGACAGGATTTGCTTTCAAAAATTGCAGAAATAAAAGCATTTATAGAACAGAACGCAAACGACAAAAATGCCTCGCAGCTGCTTGGCTATCTTGGAGAACTTAGCAGGGAAGTGAACGGCAAAAAGTACGGACTTGTATTTGAAGAGCATCGCGAAAAAATCGATGAGACTTTAGAACAGTACGCGCCTATTTTTACCGAAGAAAAAGATTTGTTCGTAGACAACGGCGGCGAACTGAACTTTCTGCTTGAAGGCGACAATCTTGCCAGCCTAAAACTCCTGGAAAAAACTCACCGCGGAAAGATTGACGTGATTTACATTGATCCACCGTATAATACGGGAAATAAAGATTTTATTTACGATGATGATTATGTGGATGCAGATGATTCTTTTAGACATTCTAAATGGTGCAGTTTTATTTCAAAACGATTAAGAATTGCTAGAGATTTACTTGCCCAAAATGGATTTATTGCAATTTCTATTGATGACAATGAATATTCTGCGATGAAGTTTTTGTGTGATGAAATATTTGGTGTAGGTAACTATTTGGCAACATTTCATATTCAAGTCCGATATGCTGAAAAAAGTATAAATGAAGAAAAACCCTTTAAACCTCTTATGGAATATGTTTTATTCTATGCAAAAAATAATCTATTTTTTAATCCAAATCGGGAAAAAATTGATTATGGATTGGATGGTTTTTGTTTTAAGATTACAGAATTAAAAGACGGAGAGCATATATTTGTAAAAAATCAAGAAGTTGTTGTATTTAAAAAAGGTGATTGGAAAATCGAAAAAGTTCAAGGAAATATTGATGGTTTAAAAGAGACTTGGATTACAGGAAGTATATATACAACAATGAGTTATGGAAAAGTTTTTCAAAGTATTGTTGAACCTCGTATTGAAGAAGATGGACTTGGATGTTTATACAAAGTTTTAGGTCGTGGTGATGACGGCTTAGGATACAGATATTATACGGGACCGGCTAAAGCAAATGCAACTAAAGGAAAAATGTTTAGTGGAATTCCTTTGGAAAAACGAAAAATCTTTGAAACAGGAAATGCTCCTACTAGAGAACTCCCGATTCTTACGGCATACGATTTTTCGCCAGATTTTGGAAATATCCGCCACGAAGGGGGAGTTCCTTTCGGCAGTGGTAAAAAACCTGTAAAAATGCTTAAGCAATTTATCAACTATCATAAAAAGAAAGACATAACTGTTTTAGATTTCTTCGCAGGTTCTGGCTCTGCAGGTCATGCAACACTTGCACTAAATGCAGAAGATGGCGGCCACCGGAAATTCATCCTCTGCACCAATAACGAAAACAGCATCTGCCGCGACATCACATATCAGCGGCTAAAAACCGTAATCACTGGAAAACGCAAAGACGGTTCAAATTATTCCGACGCTCTCCCCGGCTCTCTAAAATACTTCAAAACCGGCTTTATCCCAATCAGCGAAAAAATGTACTACGAATATGCCGACGAGCTTCTTCTGCATGTTCGGGAACTGGTGGAACTGGAAAACGCCGTCAATTTCGACAAGGACAAAACAGTGGCAATCGTGCTTGATGACGATGAGCTGGAAGAATTTATAGCTGCTGTGGTTTCGGCAGGCTCAACCTCCGCAAAAGTTCTCTATGTCGGGCACGACGTCCTCCTTTCTTCAAGACAGGAGCAAATCCTAAAAGCTCGCAACATCAGCGTCAATGTGATTCCAGACTATTACTACCGCGACCTGGCGCTGTAGCGGCGGAGGACTTATGGATTTAATGAATTTTCAGCGGACGGCGATTTCTCGCATCCAAGCGGCAATCGAAAAAGGCAAGGAAGAAATCATCCTAAAGTCCTGCACGGGCAGCGGCAAGACAATCATGCTCACGCACTTTATGGACGAATACTTGAAGTGCCACGCAAATACGGTTTTCATCTGGTTCACGCCAGGAAAAGGCAACCTTGAAGAGCAGAGCAAAAAGAAAATGGACGCATACATTCATGGAGCGCAGACAAAACTGCTTTCCGATGTGATGACCAGCGGTTTTTCTGAAAACGACTGCTGCTTTATCAACTGGGAGCTTCTGAATAAAAACGACAATATCGCCGTTCGCGACGGAGAACACACAAACTTTATCGAGTACATCCGTTGTGCCCGAGATTCCGGCTTGAATTTCATTCTGATTATCGACGAAAGCCACATGAACGACAGTAAAAAATCCGCGGTGATAATCAACTATTTTAAGGACGCTGGCGCAAGGCTTCCGATTATCCGCGCAAGCGCCACACCGAACGGTTACAATCAGAGCGACCCAAAGGTTGAATTTATCGAAGTTCCTGAAAAAGATGTAATCGAAGAAGGGCTTGTCAAGAAAATGCTGATTATAAACGAAGGTTTTCCGATTACGGTTTTGAGCAGCGAAATCACGGAACTTGAAGGAGAAAGTCAGGTTTCTTACCTTTTGAACAAGGCTTTGGAAAAACAGCGGCTCTTGCGCGGCAAATTCCTTGAGAATGGCGAAAATGTAAATCCGCTGATTCTGGTTCAAATGCCGAACTCGTCCGATTCATTGCTGGATGAAGTTCAAGTCTGGTTTGAAAATCACGGTGTTTCCTTTGAAAACGGAAAGCTTGCAATCTGGCTGAGCGAAAACGGAAAAAGCAAGTTCAGCCGGCACGAAAATCTTGAAGAAATCGAAAAAAATGATGTGCGGCAGGAAGCTCTGATTTTTAAGATGGCGGTTGCGACCGGCTGGGATTGCCCTCGTGCGCATATTCTTGTAAAACTCCGCGACCACGAAGGCGAAAAGTTTGAAATTCAGACTTTCGGGCGAATCCGCCGAATGCCTAACGCGCATCATTACGGCGACAACGCTCTGGACAGCTGCTATCTGTATACCTGGGACAACAAATTTACTGAAGGAGCGAAGGCTTTTCTTGAACACGGCGCATGGGATGCGGCTTACATTCAGCTAAAAGATGAATACAAGGACGTTACTCTAAAAACTCAGCAACGCCCGGATGTAATCGACGAAAATGATGCCGAGGAAACGATGAAAAATGTCGTGAATCATTTTGAAAAAAAATACGCCCTGACTGCCGGAAGAAATTTTGAAGGCAATCAAAAACTTTTGGCAAAGAACGGCTACATTTTCAGCGATAAAATTGTGGTTTCAGCAAAAATAGGACAGACTGAAACTCTGGACGCAGGCAAAATGAATAAGCTGTATGATTCCAACTTTGCAATTCCGCTAAACACGCATACGCACGGAAGGCAGTTTCATCATGAAATAGGAATTTTGAGTACGGAAGTAAGCTTGAAATACGAAAAGATGAACGCGGTTTTCCGCCGGGTTTTCTACAAAAATCCAAAAGTTGCCAGCAGAAAATATTCGCTTTTAAATCTTGAAACGCGGGAACTGTATGCGTTTGTAATCAATAATGCCGCTCTTTTGAAAACTGATTTTCACGAGGCAATAACAGAACTAGGAAATTCAACGCAGGCGACTCTTACCTTTGAACCGTCAGAAATCATAGAAAAGGATTTTCACATTCCACAAGTCTGTCTTTTTACCTTTGATGGAAGCGACAAGGCTCAGAAAGTCTATAGCAAAAATGTCTATGCCGATTACCGGGAATCTGCGGAAGTCCGTTCAATGCCGGAGCGAAAGTTTGAAGAATTCTGTGAAAATTCACCCTTTGTGCATTGGTTTTATAAAAACGGCGACAAGGGAACGGACTTTTACTCGGTTGCGTACAAAGACGGAAGCGGAAAAATGCGGCTCTTCTATCCGGACTATGTTTTAGGTACTGCGGACGGAACTTGGATAATCGAAACGAAAGGCGGTTTTTCCGCGAGCGGGCAGAGCCAAAACATCGATGATTTTGCGCCACGAAAATTTGAAGTATTAAAAAATTATCTTAGCGAGTACAAGCTGAAAGGCGGATTTGTGCGCACTGATAAAAAAGGTCGTCTGTGCATTTGCACAGAACACTTCAGCGATGACATCGACGGCAGCGACTGGCGGCTTTTAGAAGAAGTAATGAAAGTGTAAAAATATGCTACAATAAAATAGAAAGGGGATGTCCCAAAAGTGTCTTTTCTGTCATTTTCGGGCTTGACCCGAAAATCTAAATGCATATATTGCAATCATTTAGAGATTGTCGTATCAAGTACGACAATGACATTTAGAACTTATTAGACATCCCCTTCTTGCAAGTCGGAAAACTAAGCTTTATTCAAGCGGCTTTCCAAATCATCCAAGCAAGCAGACAATTCTTTTGGAAGGTGTTTGCCGAACTTTGGATAGTGGTTCTCGCGGATGTCTTTACATTCCTTGAGCCAGCCTTCCTTGTCAACTGCTGTGATTGCAGGAATCTGTGCTTTGTAAACGTCAGCAAGACCGTCAAGGTTGAGAGCGCCTTCTTTTGGCATAAATCCAATTGGTGTGTCAACGTAGTTGTCTTTTCCGTCGCAACGGTCGAAAATCCATGCAAGAACGCGGCTGTTGTCGCCGTATCCTGGCCACATGAATCCACCTGGAAGATCCTTGTTGTTTTCGTCCTTGCGGAACCAGTTAACATAGAAAATCTTAGGAAGTTTGTCTTCTTCACCACGTTTAGCAGCGGCTGCGCCAACGTCGATCCAGTGCTGGAAGTAGTCGCCCATGTTGTATCCGCAGAATGGAAGAATTGCGAATGGGTCGCGGCGGATTTTTCCAACCTGGCTAGCGTCGATTGTAGAAGCGGCAGTAATTTCTGAACCTACGATAGATCCAAGGAATACACCGTGGTTCCAGTTGCGGCTCTGGTGTACGAGCGGAACTGTTGAAGGACGGCGGCCACCGAACAAGATTGCGCTGATTGGTACACCTTCTGGAGATTCCCAGTCAGACGCGATACAAGGACACTGTTTTGCAGGCGCTGTAAAGCGTGCGTTTGGATGAGCGAATTCTTCGCCCTTAGGAGACTTGTCTTTTGGAAGTGCGTCGCGTGTGTTGCCTTTCCAGTCAACAAGTTTGCCCTTTGCAGGATAACCGATTCCTTCCCACCAAACGTCTCCATCTTCTGTAAGAGCGCAGTTTGTAAAGATTGTGTTCTTTGAGGCAGCTTCAAGAGCGTTTTTGTTAGATTCAGCAGATGTTCCTGGAGCAACTCCAAAGAATCCTGCTTCTGGGTTGATGGCGTAAAGACGACCGTCCTTTCCGAATTTCATCCAGGCAATATCATCGCCGACTGTTTCAACTTTCCAGCCAGGAATTGTAGGAATAAGCATTGCAAGGTTTGTTTTTCCACAAGCAGAAGGGAATGCGCCGGTAACGTATTTAACTTCTCCTTCAGGGTTTGTGAGCTTAAGGATAAGCATGTGCTCAGCAAGCCAGCCTTCTTCGCGTGCGATTACAGTTGCAATGCGGAGAGCGAAACATTTCTTTCCAAGAAGAGCGTTTCCGCCGTATCCAGAACCGTAAGACCAGATAAGGCGTTCTTCCGGGAACTGGCTGATGTATTTGTGTTCAACATCTGCGCAAGGCCAAACACCGTTGTCTTTTTCGCCGTTGTTGAGCGGTTTACCAACTGAGTGAAGACATGGAACAAAGTCGTCTCCAAGGTAAGCCCAAACTTTTTCGCCGGCACGAGTCATGATGTCCATGTTGAGAACTACATATTCAGAATCTGTAAGTTCAATTCCGTATTTTGCGATTGGTGAGCCAAGTGGTCCCATGCAGAATGGAATTACATACATTGTTCTTCCGTGCATACAGCCTTTGTAAAGACCTTTCATTGTAGCTTTAAGTTCAGCTGGTGCAATCCAGTGGTTTGTAGGACCAGCATCTTCTTCTTTTACAGAAGAAATAAATGTACGTGATTCAACACGTGCAACATCGCTTGGAAGTGAGCGGAAAAGGAAGCTGTTAGGCTTTTTTGTAAGCGGAGTTGCAAGACCCGCATCAACGCATTTCTGCATAAGACGATCGTATTCAGCTTTAGAACCATCGCATACAACTACATTGTCAGGTTCGCACATCTTAACACATTCTTCAATCCAATTTTTAATCTTGGAATTTTTAATTTCATCAACTGTCATTTATAACTCCTATAAAAACTTCATTGTGAAATCTGGGTTTCCCCAAAAAATCATTTGCCTTTAAATATACTATCTTTTTTGTTTAAGTTCAATTAAAAAGAAAACAACTGTTTGATAGTTTTTATGTTGAAGAAAAATATTTAGCCCGAACTTCGAGTTTTTTATAAATTGTGAAAAAAACGCTCTCAACGAAATTATTCTTTTTCTAAAAACTCGAAGTTCGGGCTATTTACGTTTTTTTATAAAACCGGATTTTTAGTCTGATTGCGTAAAATAAAAAATCCTGAAAGAAAAAAATTCACAAATCTGAGTAATTTCTGTATAATAGAAATATGTATTCAAGAAAAACAAAGATTGTATGTTCGATTGGACCTGCTTGCGATAACGATGAAACTATAAAGAAAATGATTCTTGCAGGCATGAATATTGCCCGTTTTAATTTTAGCCATGGAACTTATGAATGGCATAAGCAAGCTATGGATCGTGTAAAAAGAGTTGCTAGCGCTTTAAGAATTCCTGTTGCGATTCTTCTTGATACAAAAGGTCCGGAAATCCGTACTGGTATTGTTGAAAATGACGGAAAAATTACTATAAATACTGGCGATAAGATTGAACTTGTTGCCGATGACAGTTTTTGTACTGCGGCAACGGCAGAAACTCCTTGCCACATAAGCATATCTTGGAAAGACGCTCCTGAAAAAATGAAGCCTGGAATTCGCGTTTTAATTGCCGACGGTCTTATTGAAATTGATGTTGTTGAAATTCAAGGCAAGAAAATAATTTGCGAGGCGAAGAATTCTGGTTCTTTTGGAAGCAAAAAAAATGTAAATCTGATTGGGCTTCACGCAGGGCTTCCGATAATGTCTGAAAAGGACAAGGAAGATTTGCGTTTTGGGGCTACGCAAGATATTGATTTTGTCGCGGCAAGTTTTGTTAGTTTTCCAGAAGAAGTTGTTCAGATAAAAACTTTCTTAAAAGAAGTCGGAGCAAATGCCCGCGTTATTGCAAAAATCGAAAACGAAGAAGGACTCAATAATATAGAAGAAATTGTTAAAGAAGCTGACGGAATTATGATTGCCCGCGGAGATTTGGGCGTTCAGATTCCTCCAGAGCGGATTCCTTTGGCGCAAAAAGCGATTATCCGCGTTTGCCGTGCTGCTGGAAAACCCGTTATCACGGCGACTCAAATGCTCGATTCAATGATAGTAAATCCTCGGCCTACGCGCGCTGAGCTTACAGATGTTTCCAACGCAGTTTTTGACGGAACTGATGCGGTTATGCTAAGCGGAGAGACTGCCGGCGGAAAATATCCTGTAGAATCTGTAAAAGCAATGGTTTTAATAACTAGAACTACAGAACAAAGCCAGGAATATCTTTTTCAGATGAGAAAGTTCGATTCTGAATATAAGCCTGGAATTGAAGTTGGCCACATGGTTGCCCATAGCGCATACAAACTTGCAAGGAATATTAATGTAAAGGCGATTCTTGTTCCAACTCTTCACGGAAATACTGCTCGCATTATTGGCAGCTACCGTCCAGAACAAGTGGTTCTTGCAGTAACGCCGGATAAAAAAGTTGCTCAGCAGCTTATGATTCAATGGGGCGTCTTGCCAGTTTTATGCCAAGTTGCAGATGATTCTGAAATGATGATTCAAAGCGCAATTACTCAATGTGTGCGTTGCGGGGCTGTAAAGCAGGGCGATAAAGTTTTGATGTGCGCGGGAATTCCTATTTCAAGTCCGATGATGATAAATACCATAAAAGTTCTAGTTGTCGGAAATATTCTTGCGCGTGGAACTGTTTTTGGTTTTGCTGATAAGGAAAATCCAAGGACTTCTGGAAGAATTGTTCATGAAAACGATTTGAACGAAATTCGCAATCAAGTTAGGCTGAATAGCAAGGCAATTTTAGTTTGCTGGCGAATAACTGAAGATTTGGTTCCTGCGTTGCGCGTAGTTAATGGCGTTATTTCAGAATCTGGCAGCGATATTCCTGTAGAACAATTAGCGCTTTTAAATCCTGATTTGGTTTGGATTCAGAACGTCAGGGATGCCTTAAAAATTCTTGAAAACGATCTTTCCGTTACAATGGACGGAGAGCAAGGGCTTGTTTACGAAGGCATAATCTAATGAAAATGGTTCTTTTGGGAACAGGCACAAGCCACGGAATTCCTTGCATTGCTTGCAATTGCCGTGTTTGCACTTCAGAAGATTCTCGAGATAAACGTTTTAGGTGCAGCGCTTATGTAACGAACCAAAACAGTAATGGAACGGTTAGTCATCTGCAGATTGATACTGGTCCTGAGTTTAGATTGCAGTGCATAAAATATGGAATAAAAGCTATAGATGCCGTTCTTTTGACTCATTCCCATGCCGATCATTTGCACGGACTTGATGATATACGCGTTTTCAGTCATACGCTTGGAAGCGATAAAATTGAAGAACTGAAAAATAATCCTGAGAACGCAGGAATTCCTCCAAAAATGCTTGAGATTTCTGCAAATAAAAAAGGAATCTGTCTTTACGCTAACCGCCAGACGATTCAGGATGTAAAGAGCCGGTTTGAATACATTTTTAAGACAAACACTCAGATTGGCGGCGGAAAACCAAAATTAATTATGGTTGACTGCGCTGAAATTGAAAAAAAACCGCCAAAAGAGTTTGGAGACTTGACTGTTACCCCGATTCCTTTGAAACACGGCGAATTGGATGACACTGGCTGGCTTATTTCTTGCAAGAATAAAGATGATGGAAAAGTTCATTCTATTGCATATCTTACAGATACTAATTTTATTCCTGAAGAAAGCATTCAAATTTTAAAAGATAGAGGCGGCGTTATTGAACACTGCGTTATTGACGGACTTAGAGTAAAACCTCATTCAACGCATTTTGGTTTTAGGCAAGCGATGGATGTTGCAGAACAGATAAAGCCTGTTCATACCTGGTTTATTCATATTTGCCATTTGATGAGCCATGTAGAAATTCAAGAATATGCAAAAGAGCAGCTTGCAGATTATCCGAATCTTAGTGAAATTGTAAAAAAAGGAGGTTCTGTTGGACCTGCTTTTGATGGATTGATTTTAGAAGCATAAAATTTTGTTCGCTTTATTTTAAAATCAGGACTGAATGCAAAAATGAAAATCGCATAAAAAAAGGCTGATTTAGAAAAGGAATTTTCAAAAACCAGCCTTTTTTAAACAAGTAAAATAAACTATTTTGTTTCTGCTGTCTTTGGAACGCGAACTTTCTTAATAAGGAAATCGCTGCGGAAGCAACGAGTGCATACTTTTATTGTTCTTACTTCGCCGTTACCAAGGTCAGCTTTGACAGTCATCAAATTAGGACGCCAAGTGCGTTTTGTATGATTGAAAGACTTTGAAACTTTGTTTCCGTGCATTACGCCTTTGCCACAAATATCACATTCTCTAGACATATCTATACCTACCTTAATTAATTTCTAAGTGAGTTCTAAAAATATAACTTTTTGTTTAGATTGTGTCAAGGTGTTTATGAGAGTTTAAAACACCGCATTTTTCAAATTATAGAAGAATTTCGTATCAAATTTAAAATTGCAATAAAAATCCCCCGCGGCAAGAATTTTTGCAGCGAGGGGAATAAGCTAGTAAAAAAAGTTATTCATTCAATTCTGGCATCATAAAATCATAGTTAGGTTGGTTTTTATAATATTCTTCAGGAAGTTCCTTTGCATATTCTGGCCATCCTAACCAAAGCTTATCATTTGCAACGAATTTATAACCTGCATAAATCGATGATATTCTTTTATCAGAATAAGTATATGTATATGTCCCATTTTCCTGTTTTTCCATTTTTGGCCATGTCTGTCCCCAATCATTGAGTTCACAAGCAGGAACACAAGATTCTATAACAAAATCTTCAGGAATATAAAAATCTTGTGGATTGAAAGTAAAAGTTATGTGAGGACCATTCTCGTCTACCCAATACTTATATGGCTTATAGGTTGGAGCGTTTCGTTTTTCATAATGTGCATACAAAGTGGAATTTTCTGTAGGTATATATGTAACTAATTCTCCATCTGTTGCAGCATCATACCAACCGGCAAACTTATATTCTTCATCATTGTTTCCAAATATAAATATCTTGCTATAAAGATTGCTTACAGCAGTTTCTGCTATAGCTTTAGAAAAAGTACGCGTTCCTTGAAAATATTCATTTTTTATCAGAAGCTTTGCATCTTCCTTATTCAAATCAAGCGTAATATCTACATATTTTGGTTTGCAGTAAACTTGAACGGATTTCGCCTTAGCTTTAAAGTAGTTACTAGTTTCATCTCCACTCAAAAGCTGATATTTTCCGCGATTTGAACACCAATAGGCCACATCATCTTTAATTTCTTTAAATGTATCTTCATATTCAATATCATTGCTTGCAATCAGCCCTGTTACCAGATTTTGCAATCTTGTGATTTCAGTCTGGCTTTCTTCAACAAAAACGGACGATTCGCTCAACGCAAGAAGATAGTCCACGTACTTCTGCTTAAATTCTGGAACGGAAAGAAGTTTCTCTATCAGCGGAGCCTCATAAACGCCTTCGCCCCAGTCAAGCGGATTTCTTGTGGCTGTGTCGGTAAAGCAGTTTGTTCCCAAGATGTTGTCGTAATCGTAAGGAATAAAATATGCCTTGCCTTTTGTGTCAAAATAGAAGTAATAGTTGTTGTGATTTCGCCAGTAGTCGTCGTCCATTCCTAAAAGAACATTGCAGGCGTAAGTTTTTATGAACAAATCCACGTCCATCTTGCTTTCGTAGAAAGTCTCTATCTCCTCTTCTGAATTAAGACTGTTCAATTCTTCTATAAAATCGATAAAATTGTTTCGGGCATCGCTTAGCTCATCCTTGTTTGTTTTCAGGTCGTAGTCGTAGCGAAGGCTTCTTGATTTCTTCAATCATTGCGTAAACACCGTAGTCCAACGGTTTCGTAGTTCCGTCTTTTTCCTTGATGTTGATAAAAAGATGAGCATAGCCTGCGCGTGGAGCTGTCCAGATTCCGTTTTTACGGAAATAGTTGTAGCCAAAAACTTCGCGCACGTAAGTCGGGTCTTCCTTAAAGCGTTTAAGGTTCAAGCCTTTCATGCAGCCGGCAAGTTTTCGCTCTTCGCCTGAATCGTCGAGCCATTCTTCAAAGTCGAGCTTAAAATGCGCCTGATAGTATTGCTCGCCAAGTTGCGGTCGGCGGCGGCTTGTGTTTCCTCGAAGTCGCATTCCAATATCGCTGATTTGCCAAGTGTTGCTGCCTTTTTTCATCTCAAAGTCGGCATGAACGCAGTCTTCGTTTTTAGGATTTTTGTCGTAATTTGCACAAAGTTCATCCCATTGCTCGCGGCTGATTGTAAGAGTTATTTCTGCAACTGAATCTGTTCCAAAAATGTAGTTCAGGCTTTCGGTACGGCTGCCTAACGCAGGCCCGACGTTTTCCGCAATCGTTATTTTTTCTGATTTTACACCGTCGCTTTCATTTCCGCTTGTGTCTACAGTTTTTACAGTGAATATATAGGAACGACCTGATTTTACGCTGATTGAATATTTTTTAGTTTCCGGGCTTACAAAGACTGTATTTTTTGCCATTGCTTCTGTCAAAACAGAACGGGAAGTATCAATTGTGCCGGATTTCAGTTTTTCTTCTTCATAAGAAATCAAATATCCAAATAAATCTTCTGACTTTGAAACTTTCCATTTTAATGTTGCAACCAAATCTTCAAGTTCTACAGCAAAATCTGTGACATCTTCCGGCGATGTTGTGTCGCCTGGTTCTTCTGATGTTTTTTCCGCAGTTTTTATTTTAATTTCAGTTTTTTCTGATGTTTCCTGTTGTTCTGAATCAAGACTTGTAAAGGTGAATGTATATTCAGTATCCGCACTTAAACCTGTTACAGTAAAAGTGTTTGTTTCTTTTGGGCAAGCTTGCGGTTCTGCAAGATTACCAGCTGCCGGCGACATTGCAATTTTTACACCGTAATAATTTTGTTCCGGGTTTTGCCAAGCCAGAATAACTTTTTCATTTGTCGCCGCAGATTTTACATTTCTAACAGCTGAATAGGTTAAAGAGCCGCCCCCCCCGACCTAGGATTGTCCGAATCGCTGTCTATTGCACAGCCAAAAATCATTATTCCAAACAGAATAAACGCAGTTGCCATAAATAGGCTTAAAACTTTCTTTTTCATAAAACCTCCGAAAGTATTTGTTGGGTTAAAAGTCGAGTTTTTTATAATTGCAAAAAAAACGCTTTCAGCGGATTTACACTTTGTTCAGACGGTTGTGCTCAAACTTCGTTTGAATTGGTTTGGGTTGCTATGCAACCTTAGTTGTTCTTATCGCACAAAATCTTCACAAATTGTAAATTCGCTTACGCTTTTGTTATTTTTCTAAAAACTCAACTTTTGACCTGTTAGCAAGAATTTAAGTCTATAGCACAATCTGCATTGTTTCAACTATTTATGCTTGTTTAGTATTAAAAGCGCCTTCTTCTAGTTCTTTTATTTGGTCGCGAAGCGCGGCTGCTTGTTCGTATTCAAGGCGTTCGGCGCAGTCTTCCATTTCTTTTTGCAAGGCTTTTATCAGTTTTGCTCTTTGTTTTTTATCAAAAAGGTTTGTGTTTTTCTTTAAAATCTCAATTTCAATTTCTGCGTTTTCGGCAGCGTCTTTTTCCTGATGCTCTAGAATGTCTTGAACTTTTTTCTGAATTGTCTGCGGAGTAATTCCGTGCTCTTTGTTGTACGCTTCTTGAATCTGGCGGCGGTGCTTTGTCTCGTCAATCGCTTCTTTCATGGCATCGCTCATGCGGTCTGCATACATAACAACCTTTCCTTCTGCGTTGCGCGCGGCTCGTCCAATAATCTGGATGAGTGAAGTTGTTGAGCGCAAAAAACCGATTTTATCCGCATCGAGCAGGGCGATAAACGAAACTTCTGGCAAGTCGATTCCTTCTCGCAGAAGATTGATTCCGATTAGGACGTCGATTTCGCCTGAGCGTAAAGATTTTAAAATTTCAACACGCTCGAAGGTGTCTATTTCTGAGTGAATGTATTTAACTTTTAAGTCCAGCTCGGATAAGTAGTCAGTTAAATCTTCCGCCATTTTTTTTGTTAGCGTAAGGACAAGGCTTCGTTCGTGTTTTGCGATTCGCGCTTTAATTTCTTTGTATATGTCTTCCATTTGACCTTCGGTCGGCCTGACTTCTACAATTGGATCTAAAAGTCCGGTTGGACGAATGAGCTGCTCTACAACTTGAGTTGACTGTTTTATTTCTTCTTTGCGAGGAGTTGCCGTAACGTAAATCACCTGGTTCATTTTCTTTGAAAATTCTTCAAACTTTAATGGACGGTTATCAAGAGCGCTTGGCAGTCTAAATCCAAAGTCAATTAAGTTTTGTTTGCGGCTTCGGTCTCCTTCGTACATTGCGCCTATTTGAGGCACAGAAACGTGTGCTTCGTCTATCATGCATAAAAAGTCATCTGGAAAGTAATGCAATAAAGTTGCTGGCGGCTGGCCAGGCGCGCGTCCGCTGATTGGTCCGGAATAGTTTTCAATTCCTGTGCAGTAGCCCATTTCTTTCATCATTTCGATGTCGTAAGTTGTTCTTGTTTTTAAGCGTTCTGCTTCAAGCATTTTTCCTTGGCTTCTTAACTGTTCAACGCGGAAGTCTAATTCTTCTTGAATCCTTTGGGTTGCGTTGATTAAAATATCTTTAGGAACAACAAAGTGTTTCGCAGGATAAAAAACGGTTTCGTCAAGTTCTTCAACAGTTGCTCCAGAAATTACATTAAATCTTCGGATTCTTACAATTTCATCCCAATCTAGTTCAATTCTGTAGGCTTCATCTGTTTCCATGTATGGAGGAAAAACTTCAATAATGTCGCCCCGGATTCTAAAATTTCCTCTGTCTAAGACCATGTCATTTCGGCTGTATTGAAGACTGGCTAAAGTTAGAGCAAACTTATGGATTTCAAGTGTTTGTCCTTTTTCAATATGAATTCTCATTTCCTTGTATAGGTCTGGCATTCCCAAGCCGTAGATGCAAGAAACCGTTGCTACAACTATAACGTCTCTTCTTTCCATAAGACTGTATGTTGCGGCGAGCCTAAGTTTGTCTATTTCTTCGTTTATGGAACAATCTTTTTCAATGTAAAGGTCTCGGGCTGGAACGTAGGCTTCCGGCTGATAGTAATCGTAATAGGAAACAAAATATTCGACCGCATTTTCAGGGAAGAAAGATTTAAACTCTCTGTATAATTGGGCGGAAAGTGTTTTGTTGTGGCTTATTATTAGAGTTGGGCGTTGGATTTTTTCTATGATTTTAGCCATCGTAAAGGTTTTTCCTGAGCCAGTCACGCCTTTTAAAGTTTGGTATTTGTCTCCCCTAAGAAATCCTTCGCTTAATTTTTCAATTGCCTGTTCCTGATCGCCTGCTGGCTGAAATGGGGAAACGACTTTGAATTTTCTCATTACAACTCCGGTTCTGCAAGAACTATAGAAACAGTTCGGTCTTTTCCGTTTCTGTGAAGGGTAACTTTTATAGTATCGCCCGGTCTTTTTGCTTCAAGCGCAGAATAGTAATCAGCTATGGAGCTTACTTCTATATTGTCTATTTTTGTGATTATATCGCCACCTAGAAAAATTCTTGAATTGTAGTAAATAACCGCTTGGTTTCCTTGAACAATGCCGGCTTTTTCTGCATTTCCGCCTTTTTTTGTTCTAGAAACAAGAAGTCCTTTTGAAATGTCTAAGTTTGCATAGTTTGAAATTAAGTTTGTAAGTTGAACCAGTTCAAGTTCAAGCGTACCTCTTCTAACTTTGCCGTATTTCATAAGGTCAGCGGCAACACGAACCGCAGTTTCTGAAGGAACTGAAAAACCAATTCCCGCGCTGCTTCCGCTAGAGGAATAAATCATCGTGTTTATGCCCACCATTTTTCCAGAAGTATCTAGGAGCGGTCCTCCGCTGTTGCCAGGATTTATTGCGGTATCAGTCTGAATCATGTTTCTTATAATTCGGTTTGTGCTTGAATCTTTTATAGGGCGACCGAGCGCGCTTACAATGCCAGTTGTCATAGTTCGTTCAAATCCAAAAGGGTTTCCTATGGCAATAACTTTTTGTCCTACACAAAGGCTTGAAGAATTTCCAAACGAAATTGTCTGCAAAACAGTTCCCTCTGGCGGATTGAATTTTATAACAGCCAAATCGCTATCTGCGTCTTGCCCCACAACTTTTGCTTCGTACTGAGTTCCATCTGAAAGCGATACGTAAATTTTTGAAGCGCCTTTAATTACGTGTACATTTGTAAGAACGTAACCGCTCTTGTCTATTATGGAACCAGAGCCAGAACCGCCGTCTTGGACTACAGGCTCTAGAAACCAGTTTACTCCAGTTATTTGCGTATTTATATTTACTACAGCAGGACTGCATTTTTTGTATACGTTGATGTTTTGCAATTCTTCCTGTGTGTAAGAATTTTCGGAAGGAAGGTTTACAAGCTTGTAATCGCTGTATTCAATTTTTTCAGAGCCCTCTGCAATTGAAGCAGCAGGAGAATTTGCTTCTTCAGAAGGATATTGAACTTTTGTATTTGTTTGATCTGTATTCTGTTTTTTAATCTTATTTGATTTTATTCCATAAACAGCTGATGTAATTCCAACCGTCAGAGCCATTGTTATTACAACTGAAAAAATTACTTGTGAACGTGAATAAAGTTTCATGCTTATATATTAATGAAATTAAAAAAGGTATGCAACGCTAATATGTCCTTCAAGATTCATAGTGCTTTCTTCTATAAAATAGACGGCGGCAACTCCTAAGGTAGTCCTTAAAGTTTTTTTAGAAGTTAAAAATGAAGTTTCAATCCCTGTTTCTGCGCTTTTTAGCCATTTGGCATTAGGTTTTAGCAAACTGTTCAAAGTTCCAAAAAGATTAAAAGAAGAGGTTTCCTTAGGCGTAAAAGCAAACGCTAGCGAATTTTTTAGAAGAATAGAATCCGAAAAGGAGTCTGTTCCCTTTGGACTGAAAATGCACTGCGATGTAAAGCCTGAAAATGTATTTTTTGTTTGTATTCCAGTAAGGACAGCGATTCCAAGTCCGTTCTCGTTGTTTGATGGCACATATATTTGATTTTTATCTTTTTTTGCTAATCCAGAATATCTAAAGCTTGCGCCAAGACATAGTCTTGCTTTTTCAGAAAGAGAAAGTGCCGTGGTTGATTTTGCTGCAAATGAAAACGCAGTTGCTAAAGATTCTGCTCCTGTTTCAAAACCAAATGTTCCAGAAAGCTCTAATAAAGGTATTACGGCAAGACAGATTTCTGCGCGAGTTTGATTTTTTGAATAAGAATTTTGCAATGAAAGTGTTTGCGCTGTAAAAAGAGATAAAATCATTGTAGCTTTTGGAACGCTTTGTGCAGTCGGAATGTTTGCAATTCCTGTTCCAGAAGTTGTAATTTGGTTTAGAGGATATACAGGCAAATAATTAAAATCAGAATTTTTTGATTCTGATAAATTTTGTGAAAATCCTGTCCAAATGGAGATAAAAAAAACAGAAATAAAAATATAAGTTTTTTTCATATTTAGATTATATTGCATAAACTATTGTTCTTCAAATAAAAGTTTGTTTTCCAAAAAACTAAAATAGTTTTCCGTTCCAAATATGATGTGGTCTAATAGTTGAATTCCTAAAATCATGGAAGCTTTTATTAAAATTTTTGTAGTTTTTATATCCTCTTCGGAAGGCGAGCAGTTTCCAGATGGGTGATTGTGGCAAACTATTATGGAATTTGCATTTTCTTTTAAAGCCTCTGAAAATATTTCTCGCGGGTGAATTATGGCTCTGTCAACCGTTCCTATTGCGGCAACCCGTATTTGAATAATTTCATGGCTTCCGTTTAGCGTTATACATAAAAAATGCTCTTTCGGCTGAATTGAATAGTTTCTAATAAAAGGAATTAAATCGGAAGGGCTTTTTATAACGGCATTTTTATGGCAAAAACGCCTGCGTCCAAGTTCAAGTCCTGCAAGGACTGCAAGCGATTTGCTTATGCCTATTCCTTTTATTTCGGTAAGTTTTTGAGGCAAGTCTTCTTGCGAAACCGAATCTAAAATCTCCACGATTTTTTCAGAAAGTTTTGCAACAGGAATATTTCTTGTTCCTGAACCAAGTATCATCATAACAAGTTCTTCATCTGTAGGATATGAAAGACCATGTTTTATTGTAAGTTCTCTGATTTCCGGTTTATAGTTTTTGTACTGTTTCACATATATTATATAGTTCAAGCTGTGGCAGAATCGGCATTTTTTTTACATTTTTGAGTAAGTCTCAATATCGAGTTTTTTTTATAAGTGCCGAAAATAATAAGACAAAACTATTTTAGGGGATTTTATGAAAAAAACGACTTTACATTTTATAGTTTTTGCTTTTGTTTTTAGTTTTTTATTTTTTTCTTGTGTTTCTGTACCGCAAAAAAGAATTGAGGCATCAAGAGAGCTAAAAGGAAAACCTGTTTTTTCTTCAGATGAGCTTGTTTATTGTTTTATGCAAAAAAATCCAAATGCAGATAAATCTTTGGTTCAAAGGCTTGCAAAATTCTATATTGAAGAAGCTGGTGTAGAGGGGATAAATTCTGATGTGGCTTTTGCACAGATGTGTCTTGAAACTGGTTACTTAAAATTTGGAAATCTAGTCGTTCCAGAAATGCACAATTATTGTGGGCTAGGGGCAATTGATGCCCAGCATCCAGGTGAATGGTTTGAGACAGAACAGATTGGAGTCAGGGCTCATATTCAACATCTTCAGGCATACGCTACAAACGAAAACGAAAAATTAAATCTTCCGCTAGTTGATCCGCGCTATAATTGGGTTCATAAAACTAAGTTTGCAAAAGATATTTATGCTCTTGCAGGAGTTTGGGCTGCCGATAAACTGTATGGCAAAAAAATAGACGCAATCCTTTTGTTCATGGAACAGTCGGTTGCGTCTAAATATAAAAATAGATAGCCCGAACTTCGAGTTTTTTATAAATTGTGAAAAAAACGCTCTCAACGAATTTACAATTTGTTGCCGATGGTTGTGCTCGCACTTCGTTTGGGTTGATTTGAATTGCTATGCAACCTTAACTGGTCTTATCGCACAAAATCTTCACAAATTATAAATTCGTTTACGCTTTTATTCTCTTTCTAAAAACTCGAAGTTCGGGCTAGATAACTAATTTTAGCCTATTTTTGTTCCTAAAAATTCCTGGTCGTTCAGGATTGCACGGATGTTTTCTATGTTTTTTCCGCCTGCGCAAATAACGGTCATTCCACATTCGTCTGCCTTTTTTGAAGCAATCGGATCGAATGGACAGTTTTTGCCAGGAACCCAGCTGTCGCCAACCATTTTGCGGAAATCAGCCCAGCTTATGCTGTCAATAGGTTTTGCATCAGGATTCTTTCTTGGATCATCAGTGTAAACTTTTTCGATATTTGAAAGATTTACAACTGTTTTTGCGCCGTGCTGTTCTGCAAGAAGAACGGCGTCATTGTCTGTAGAAAATCCTGGATGCCAACCAGCGGCAAGAAGAACTCTTCCTTTGAAATCTATTGGTTCTGTAGGATTATAGACTACGTCATTTTTGCAAAGCTCTCCGAAGCAAGCTTTTACGAGCTGGGCATTAAGCCTTGTTGCCATAATTCCAATCCAGTCGGCAGCATCGCTTGCGGAGTTTGTGTTTACGCATTTAGAAACTTCAGAATATGCGTTTTGATAAATGCGAGCAGGCGCTCCGCCGCCAACAACAAGAATTAGTTTTCGACTTTCGTCCTCTTCAAGCCATTCTTTTACAAGATTAATAAATTTTCCTAAAAATTCTGTGTCAGGTTTTTCTGGAACTACGATTGAGCCACCTACGGAAAGAACTTTTGTCATATTAATATACTCCTATGATTATTGGATCAGCCCAATATGAACTGTATTTTATTTTTTCACCAGAAGCTTCTTCCCAAATTGACTGTAAAGAATAACTTCTAGGTCTTTGTACCGACTTATTGTTCGGGGCAGTAGGTTTTATTTCGTTCCAGCCTCTGCTAAACAAAATGTGCTGCGAATCTAAATTGCCAAAATAGTAAATTTCTGGTTCAATACCTTTTTGCCAAGAGTGGTATTCTAGTCCAGCTCCTAGAGCCGGGTCCACAGGAATCCAGCCAAATCCTGGTAAATAAAATTCGCACCACCAATGGTTTAGGGCTTTTAAATCAGTGCCTACAATAATTCCACTATCTGGCAATGCAGAAATTCCGCAAGAGCGGAGCAAGGCTGTGTAAATAATTGCAAAATCATAAGCGTCGCCTTTTTTGGTTCTTATTAAATCAACTGGACTTATATTGCCCTTTCTTACATCTTTTAGAACAACAAATTCTTTTACCATATAATTGTAAATTAAAGCTGCAATATTATAAACATTTTTTTCATCTTTTATGATTTTTTTTGCAAGGTCAATAACGGTTTTGTCATTTGAAGGAACGCAGTTGTCTGGTTGTGTTGTTTTTAATTTAAGCATAGGACTGCTTTCAGCCTTTGGATTAAGCCTTGATATAGAAACATTTGTTCTAGTTTCATAAACAGTTACGGCGTAGTTTTGAATAAAACGTTTTTTTCCAAAAGAGTTTTTTGCGCCTTGCATTTGGTGAATTACTGTATTCTGAAAATCTGCGATTACAGGCTCAGGAGAATACTCTGTTAATTGAACAGACGGTTGGCTAGAAGATATTACAGGGCGTGGACATCTTAGGATAATAGAAGAGTCTTTGTCGCCAGAAGATTCTTCTACGTCAACTGAAACTTGAACTACATACGTTTTTGGAGAAATATAGCTTTTCTTGCCAGCCTTTGTGTCTATGTTTAAATTTCTTGCAGGAGAAGAGCCTTTTGAAGTTTTTATAAAAATATTTCCAGAAGAAGCTCCGTCTGGAACTCTGACTCTAATTTCGTTGTCGCTCCAGTATTCGTAGTCAAAGTCTGATTCGCTTGCTTCGATGAACGAAAAATCCTCGCTGCTGTTTAATTTTCTTGTAGAGTCGTCAACGTTCGCGTTTTTTTCACGGTCAACGGAAAAGAATATTTGCGAGCGGTCCCTGGTTGTGCCAAAGTTGTTTCCAGAAATTGTAAGCAACGTTCCTGTATAAACTTTTGAAGGGGAAACTACTGTTATTACAGGAATTAAGTCTATTGGATTTGTAGAAACAGCAATGGGCGCCGCAATCTTGTTTGCAAAAAAAGATGGTTTAGACTTAGCTTTTTTTGTTCCAACAAAAACAAGACCTTCTTGAACGTTTGCAGGAAGAACAACTTTTATTTCAGTGTCTGTCCAGGAAATATAAGAACTTGAAGTAAGCCTGCTGCCTCCAAACTCTACATAGCTGTCGCCTTTTTCTAGTCCAAAATATTTGCCTTTGATTACGACCAAATCTCCTGGAGAACCCACAGGAGGATTTAGCGATATTATTTCAGGCTTGTTGGCAATGCGCAAAGTAAAAGCGACAGAAAGTCCCACAGTAATAATTCCAATCGCTATCCAAATAAGTGTTCGAATTATTGGCGACTTTCTAAGAGTATAAATTGTTGAATTTGATTCGTTCACGGTAAAATCCCAGTATTTGAATTTACAGGAAGTCTGATTTGAACTTCGCTGTAATTTTGTTTGTCTAATCCAGGAACGGTCATTTCTACAGAAATTTTATTTATATTTCTAAAATTTGGACGGAAAACATCTCGCTCTGGAATAGTCATTTTACCATTATTCATAGAAACTGCAAATGGTTGCGATATATTTCCATTTATAACAACGTTTTCATTAACTACGGGTAAATCCTGCGTCATTGCAACTTCAGAAAAATTTACTGCCTGCGTAGGATTTGATTGGATATTTAAAAGTTTTACAGGAACAATAACTAATGCCACGGCTGCCGCTGCGACTAGTGCGTATTTTGCAAATCCATAAACTTTTTGATTTTGAGGATTTGAAAATGCTGAAAGCATGAAACTTTCAGATTGCTTTACATTTTTAGAATATTTTAGTTTAGTCTGAATTCTTTCAAAGCTTTGCTCCAGGTAAATAGAATCTGGAGCTATTTGAATTTTATCTTTTTGGAAGATTTCATGAATTCTTTTTAAGGAATCTAACTTCTTTTGGCACTTTGGACAGTTTTTTAAATGCTGTTCGTATTCAGCTAGATATGTTGAAGGTAATTCCTTATCTAAGTAGATTGAATGAATGTCATCAGTTGGGCAAGAATACATTTTCAACTCCTAAAATTTGTTCCAATTGCTTGCGTGCTCGAAAAATACGGACTTTTACGTTTCCTTCGGATATTCCAAGCACTCTTCCTATTTCCTTGTAATTTAAGTCTGCATATTCTGCAAGTACAAGGGCTTCTTTTAGTTTGGCCGGCAACATATCTAATGCTTTTTGAGCATTTTTTATAGACTCCGCTGCAAGGTATTCTGTTTCTCCTGACTGAGCAGTGCGGTAATCTTCGTAAAGAGCTTTTTGAAAAGCTTTTTTTTCGCGATTTTTTCGTTTAACGTAATTCAGCGATGCGTTCTTTACAACTCGAATCAACCAGAATTTTGCGTCATTCATAGTAGGAAAAGACAGTTGCTTTTCGTTGGCTTTAATAAGCGAATCATGTGCTAAATCTTCCGCTGCTTCTTCGTCGTTTACAATTCTGTAAGAGATTTTGAACAGCATCTGCATTGTTGCGCTATAAATCGTTTTAAAGTCAACAGAATCTGCTGCATTAAGAGGCTTGATTTGTTCTGTCTGACCGTCCATATTTAGCAAACAACGCTCCTTTTGATTGGTTACATAAAAACAATAATTAATTTCGCTTCCAGGTCGGGCCTGCCGGCGTGTCGATTATTGTGATTCCGCGTTTTGCTAGAGCGTCGCGGATTTCGTCGGCTTTGGAAAAATTCTTGTTTTTCTTGGCTGCCGTTCTTTCTGCGACAAGTGTGTCAATTTCCGCGGCTTCCGGGTCATCAGAATGGTCAATTATATTTGCCGCCGCATTTTTTTCCGCTTCTTTTTGCGCAATTCCTGCGGTTTCAATCATTTTAAGGCCAAGAACGCTGTCCATTCTGTCAATAAGATTCAGAGCCTCTTTTGCGTCCAGCGAACTGTCTTTTAAAACTTTATTCACCTGACTGAGCGCAACCGGAACCAAAAGATCGTTTTCCAGAGCCGCCTTGAATGCGTCAAGATATTGAACGGCTTTTTCAGAAAGCCCTTCGTGGTTGTCGGCTTCGCCTTTTTTATATGATTTTCCTTTTTCAAGTTTTACGCCGGCTTTCTGCGCCAGTTTTGCGATTTTTTGAACAAGGCTTGCCCTTCCGTTCTTAGCGGAATCCATTGCGTCCCAGCTAAAGAAAATCTGCTTGCGGTAATGTCCGCCCAAAAGGAAAAATCTGTAGTCAAGCGCGCTGTAGCCTTTATCCTTTAAAGTCTGAAGACGCAAAAAGTTTCCTTTTGACTTGGACATTTTATTTCCGCCTTCAACAACCAAAAACTCGTTGTGAAGCCAATATCTTACCCACGGACCTTCCGCTCTTTCTTCCGGCGTGAACGAACCTTCCGACTGTGCGATTTCGTTTGTGTGGTGAACCGGAACGTGGTCAATTCCGCCAGTGTGGATGTCGATGTGCTTTCCCAGATATTTCATGCTCATGGCAGAACATTCAATGTGCCAGCCAGGATAACCGCGTCCCCAAGGAGAATCCCAAGTCATCGCCTGGTTTTCAAACTTTGATTTTGTGAACCAAAGCACAAAGTCGCCTGGATTTCGCTTGTTTCCGTCGATTACGACTTCCTTGCGGCGGCCGGCTCCTTCCTTAAGTTCGTCAAGATTCAGGTTCGCAAGTTTTCCGTAATCTGGATAAGTTGAAATGTCGTAGTAAAGATTTCCGCCCGCCATGTAAGTGTGCCCGTTCGCCTCAATCTTTTTTATAAGCTCAATCATTTCCGGAATGTGTTCAGTCGCCTTGCAGATTACATCAGGATGACGTATGTTCAGGTCGTCAATGTCCTGCATAAAAGCATCCGTGTAAAATTTTGCAACTTCAAGAACAGACTGATGACGTTCCTCCGCTGTTTTTACCATTTTGTCATCACCATCATCGTTGTCACCGGTCAAGTGTCCAACATCAGTGATGTTCATAACGTGCTTTATGTCGTAACCCAAAAAAGTCAAAGTTTTATCAAGAATATCCAGAAAAACGTAAGCGCGAAGGTTTCCGATGTGCGCATAATTATAGACAGTCGGACCGCAACCGTAAAAACCGACAAAACCTTCATGAACCGGCTTAAATTCCTCAATTTTGTGTCCCATCGTATTAAAAAATTTTAACGGCATAAGTCCTCCAAATAGATAAACAAGTTTTAAATAGCCTAAACTTAGCGTTTTCAGAAAAATAAACAAAAAGCGTAAGCGAAGTTGCAATTTGTGAAGACTTTGTGCGATTAGAACAATTAAAGTTGCGTAGCAACCCAGCTCCATTCAAACGAAGTGCGAGCACAACCGTCTGAACAAATTGAAAATTCGCTGAAAGCCTTTTTTCTAACTGTTATAAAAAACTCGAAGTTTTGGCTAAATACAAATTTTAAAGATAAAATTTGATTAGTAAGTTTTAACTCATTCGATAAGATTTTACATCAATTTTTTATTCATTTCAATTCGCATGATGTATATGATTGAGCCTTATACTTTCTTACTATATAATAGGTTGAAAGTCGACTTTTTATGGGAATGTTATGGATATTGTTTCTAAGTTCAAAGAATTTGCTTTAAAAACGGGGTTTTGTGCTAAGTTTAGCTTTAATGAACCAATAGCAAGCAAAACGACGTTTAAAATTGGTGGAAATGCGCTTGTTTTTGTAGAGCCAGAAGACGTCTTGCAGATTTTAGACCTGTTGCTTTGGACTAAAAAATATTCTGTTCCGTTTTTTATTTTGGGCGGGGGAAGCAATATCGTTTTTACAGATTCAACTTATAACGGGCTTGTAATTTCAACTTCAAAATTAAATTCAATCTCGATGGCGGAAGGCGAAGATTCTATTGTTTATGTAAAATGTGGATGCGGCGTGCCAATTTCTTCGTTGGTTCGTTTTTGCATTTCTAATGATTTATGGGGAATTCAAGAATTTTCAGGTCTTCCAGGAACAGTCGGTGGAGCTTTGTTTATGAATGCCCGTTGCTTTGAAAAATCTATAAGCGATTTGCTTGTAAGCGCCGTATGCATTGATTTAAATAAAAAGTCTGTTGAAGAATATTTTTTTAATCAGTCTGACTGGGGATATAAAAGCTCTCCTTTTTGTAATAAAAACAAGTTAGTGCTTTCTGCTCAATTTCGATTAGAAAAACATGGCTTGGATGAACACGAAGAACTAAAAAAAATATGTCACGATTTTATAAATCAGCGAAAACAAAAAGGTCATTTTAAATATCCTAGCGCAGGAAGCGTTTTTAAAAACAACAGAAATTTTGGTCTTCCTAGCGGAAAAATAATCGATGATTGCGGTTTGCGCGGCATGAGGCGCGGAGATGCTCAAGTTGCTCCTTTCCATGGAAATTTTATTATAAATCTAGGTGCTGCAACTCAAAAAGATGTAAAATCTCTTGTTGAATCTGTCGTTAATGAAGTAAGAAATAAAACTGGTTTTGAGTTGGAAACGGAAATTATCTTCGTTGACAAATAATAACTGAAAATCTATACTTTAAAACAACAAAAAAAGGCGGTGAGGCGTGTTACAGTTATCAATAATAAATTTCACTCCAAATTCATATATTCTTGTGGAAGAAAAAGAGCTGAACGACCGTTTTTTTATTATCCAAAGCGGAAAAGTTCGTTGCCATAAAAACAACGACACGAATGGTTCTTCTGTAAAATATTTAGGACCTGGCGATTTTATTGGCGTAATTCCATGTATGTCTGGACATAGCCAGATTGAAAATGCAATTGCTGTAACAGATGTCCGCGTAATTTCTGTTATGAAGGATCAATATCCCGAACTTATAAGAAAGAATACTCCAATTGCGTTAAAAATAATCAGAACTTTTGCAAACCGCATGAGAACGATGAATGAAGAGCTTACAAAACTAACTTTGAGCAAGGTTTCTTCAGATTCTCCAGAGCAGATTTTTAATGTCGCGAAATTTTATGACAGCAAAATGGAATACTCTATTGCAACTTTTGCTTACTACCAGTATTTAAAGGAATGTCCTTCTGGCGAAGATGCTCAGATTGCAAAACAACGCTTTTTAAAATACAAGCCTAGTTCAAAGGCGATTTATTTTGAGCCTACTGCAGAGCTTTTTCGCTCTTATCCTGAAGGAACAATGATTTTTTCTGAAAGTCAAAAAGGTTCTGATATGTTTGTAATTCAGGACGGAAAAGTTGAAATTTCAAAAGTTGTAAACGGGGCTGAAGTCGTTCTTGCCGTTCTAGGAAAAGGCGATATGTTTGGCGAAATGGCTTTGCTAGAGAACAAGCCTCGTTCTGCAAGTGCAATCGCGCGGTCTGACTGCAAGCTTATGGTTATAAATAGGCAAAACTTTGATCAAATGGTAGGAACTCAGCCTCAGCTTATTTCAAGGCTTACAACAACTTTGGCAGAACGGCTTTGGTCAATGTACCGGCAGTTGGACAATGCCTGCCTTTCTGATCCAATGCATAAAATCATCGATATGCTTGCTCTTCAAATTGAAAAAAACCACAAGTATACAGGCTCGTTTCAAACCGAGCTTACGGTTCAAGATGTCATAAATATGTGCGCAATTCCTGAAAATCAGCAGCCGTTTGTAAAATATCAATTGCAATCGGAGCCTTCCTTGAAATTTGCGGAAGGAAAAATTCTTGTTCCAGATTGCAATGAGCTGATTAAGCAGGCAGCATTTTATAGAAAAAAGTGTGGAAAGGGTGCGTGATGAAAAAGAATTTGCTTGTAGAAATTTTTTGTCTTTTTCTATTATTTTTTTTCCCCCATATGATTTTTTCTCAAAATTCTAGTTCCCAAATTCCAGAAGGTTACGGTGGAATAAAACTGGGAATGAACCTTGAACAGACCAAAAGAGCTTTGAAAAATAATATTGATTTTGGCTATCACGGAGATAGAGATGTTTCCCTTTTGCCTGGCGAAAATAGAGTTCTAATAGAAACTGATGCTGGAAAAGATTTTTCTTTTTTGGAAAGATGCTGGTTTCAGTTCTACAATGACAAGCTCTACACAATTACAATAAACATAAATCAAGAAAAAATGGATCACTACAGTGTGTTTACTGAACTTTGCAAAAAGTATGGAAATCCAAAGTCTGTTTCTCCGGAAAAATCTGTTTGGGAAAATGATTCTGTAACAATGAGCTTAGAGCGTCCGTTGACATTAAAATATGTTGATAAGAAGACATTTAATGAATTGCAAGGAAACTCAAGAGTCGGACCTTCTGCCACAGAAATGACTAGAGAAATGTTTTTGGAAGGGCTTTAGTTTATGATTAGAAGTGAGTTTAAAAAAGATGGATTTTTCACATATTTCTTTCTTGCTTTGTTTGCTTTTATGTGTTTTTCTTGTAAAAGTTCATTAAAGAAAACCGAAATTTCTATAAAAACGCATGACGGTATCCTTGTTCCTATAAAGGTAGAGCTTGCTCAAACAGAAGAACAGCGCATGCATGGATATATGGGCAGAAAAATTATTCCCGAAGGTACAGGAATGCTTTTTGTATTTGAAAGCGACCAAATTCTTTCTTTTTGGATGAAAAACACGCCGCATCCTTTGTCTATTGCGTATATAACTTCTGACGGCCGAATAAAAGATATTTTTGATATGAAGCCTTTTAGTTTGGAATCTATTGTCAGCACAGGCTATGTACGCTATGCGCTTGAAGTTCCGCAAGGCTGGTTTGCCCGCAATTCAATTGATTGCGGAGATTTTTTGCAGCTAAAATAACTATTGGCACGAAATTTCCAATTGTCCTATTAACGAATAAAAAGCTGCTTTTAACTTTCAAGTTTTGCAAGCTCGCTGGCGGCAATTGCGTCGTTAGGAGCGAATTCCAAGACTGTAGAAAAATATTTTTGAGCCTGCTCTTTGTCGCCTTGCTTAAGTTTTAAGTATCCAAGATTTGAAATTATCTTTGTATCTTCTGGAGAAAGCGCAAATGCTTTTAAAAGGCTTTTCTCTGCTTCTTTAAGGTTTCCAAGTTCCAGATAGCAAATCGCAAGCTCGTTGTACGTGTCCGAATTGGAATCACCGCCACATTCAAGCGCCTGACTAAAAGCAGTTTGAGCATCTTTGTAGCGGCCAAGTTTTCTAAGTCCCCAGCCTAGCAGAAACCAGGCGTTCCAAACTTTAGGATTGTCTGCAATAAATTTTCGGATTTCCTCTAAGCCTTTTTCTTCCTGTCCGGAAGAAATCAATTTGTATGCGGCAGAGAAAATTTCATCGTCCATATTATCATTTGTTATGTGGTCAACAATTTCTTGCGCTCTTTGCTGTTTGTATTGCAAATTTTCATCAAGCTCTTCATCCTTTGTGTCGCAAGTTAGCGCAAGAAATGTTTCAAAAGCTCCCTTTGCTTCTTGGTAATTGTGCTGCTTTAAGAAAAAAAAGCCTGCATTAAAAAAGGCGTCTGGAATCGGAGGCTCAGCATCCATGGCTTCTTTGTAATATTGCAAAGCGTCGCTGTCGTAGGCATCTGCATCTTCATTTAGGCCTAAATGCCTGTAATTTTCTGCTCTTTGATCCAAAAACAAAGCTAGATTTAAGATTGTTGCAGGGTTTTCAGGATCCAAGCCTTTTACGCTCATAAAAAGTTCTTCTGCCAAATCCCAGTCTTCATTTTTTGTTTTAAGAACAGCAGCCTCAGTAAGTTCCTTAAAAAGATTTGGGCGGGCTTTTTTGATAATTGAACGGTAGTATTCAAGGTGCGGATTGTGCAAGTCGTAAGCAAGAACAGTAAGAATTCCTGCAAGAACTTGCTCGCTTGAAATGTCGTTCATATTAAAACTGTCTGGATCGCCGTCGATTTTCTTTTGAACAGGCAACGGAATCGTAGAGTCTATCTGCATTGCTGCCTGTGAAAATTTGAAATTTTCAGGCAGGTTTATAAAGTAAATTGAGTCTAAAGGATTTTTTTGGTTCATATTTAGCCCTTTTTATTATTCTTGATTTTTTGTATCTTCTAAAGTAGTTTCTGTCGCTTCTAAACCAGAGCCAGTTTCATCGGTAGGCAATTTTTTTTCGTTTCTTTCAAGGAAAAGTTTTCGGTTTGAAGCTAAATAGTCATTTATTCGCATTTTGTAAGCAAGAGGAACCTGGCTTTCGTCAAATTGAATACCAGCTTGAACAAGTTCTTTTCTGTCTGGCAACTCTTCTAGCGACATAATTGTTCCTTTTACGTCGATTGTTTCGTTAGGATCTGAAAACATGAGTCTGATTACAACGTTTTTTCCTTTTAAAAACTGAGGGCGGCCAATAAAAACAACTCTTGCGCCGGAAAACGAAATATTTACTAAAATGCAACGTCTTGGCACTTCTTGAATGAATATTATGGTTTCTTTTTTATCTAAACCTAATTTTCTTAAAGAGTCCTTGTTTAGAATGATGCGCTCTTCTCGCCTTCTGGTAAAACTGTAGTTTGCATCGATTAAGGAGCCTAGTTTTAAAATTAAATCATCAGGCGGACGCTGCGTAAATGTCAGTGTAACTACCGCTAAATCTTTTGAATTCATGTAAGGTGTAACTTCTGTTACATGGCAAGAAACAAAAAAGTGAAGAGGCGTGTTGTCTTGCTCTAAAAAGCAGTATCTTAAGTTTACAGTCGGCGCATCTTTTTTTGTTATTTGCGCGTAGGCTCCGCCTGTAGTTCCTATTATTATTTTTGCAAACTGAAATGATGTAGAATTTATTATGCAAGGCCATTGGCCTCCGCCGCATTTTACATATACTTGGCGAGGATCTAGCCTAAGGGTCTTAAGAATGTCTTTAGTAAAGACGATTTCGTTATCCCTGTAAGTGTCGTAATAGTTATTAATTTGCTGATTGGTAGCTAATGCAAAACTCATACAGATATATAATTTTAGTTTATAAATATGCGTTCGTCAATTTGAATATTAGATAAAATTCAAAGTTTTTTTGTAGGTATTTTTGATGGAGAAGTAATTATTGCTTTTTTTTAAATTTGCTATATTTTCTAAATATCAGGGGTTTATATGTTAAAAAAGTTTAATTGCACATTTTTATTAGTATCAATTTTCTTTTTGTTATTTGGTTGTAATCAAGGTATAGAAAAAACTGAAATAGAAGCAAATGCAAAAGATTATTCAAATTTTACGAAGAAATATCTTACGGTTTTGGAACTTCAAAACGAATCTGTATTGAAAGGAATAGAAACAGTTTCAAAGTATATAGATATAGACTGCAGTCCGAATAGAAGTCTAATAACTTCATATAGTTTGGATGACATAAATTTACTTCTTCCAAGTGATCTGTCTTTATTAAAAAGGAATAAGGAAAAAATTAAAAATGGAAGATTTGTAATTGGTGAAACAGAAGAGATAACACTAAGAGAGGAACTTGATGAAATTGTAGAAGAGTTTAATGAAGGGCTTAGTCAACTTATACCGAATCCTTCAAAAGCACTTTCTCTTGATTATATAAACGGAACAGAAACTGGTATATTAATTGCGGATGATGTTGAAATTCCTTTCAACTCTATTGAAGGAATAGTAACTGTGGAATTGCTTAATGCTGTAGCAGATGGTTATAATGCACAGCAACTTGTAAATGAATTATCAGAAGCAATGGAAAAAGACTCTCGTGCGTTATTTCAAATAAGAACAACTTCCTGTTGGATAAATGGAAGAATAAATTATCGATGGGGTAATATAACTAATGAGCATAGACAAGCTGTTATTAATGCAATGGAAATTTGGACAAAAAAAACTGATAAAAAAATTAGTTTCAAAGAGTTTTCCTATAGTGGTTGGAATGAATTTCAGTTAGGTTTATGTGTAGTTGGTTGTATAAAAATTTATGATGAAAACACAGATAATTGGAATGGTCGTGCAACTATAGGTTATGTATCTGGTCCATTCGGATATTTAAAACTTCGTGCAGGAATTTCTGGGCAAGCTCTTTCTAGAACTTGTTTACATGAATTAGGACATGTGTTGGGATTGAAGCATGAACACCAGCGTTATGATCGTGATTCTTATATTTTTGTGGAGAATTCAAATAATGATTATTCGAAAATAGAAAAAGATTTTTTTGGTTGGTGTTGGCAAAAAAAACAAATAAAAGTATGGCTGTGGACAATAACAATTTGGTATCCTTGTTGGACTTCTCAAAAAAACAGTATGGTATATGGGGATTTTGATTTTAATTCGATAATGCTTTATCCTGACATAAAAATAAAAATTCCATATAATAACTTAAATAACGGATATAAGTTTAATAATTCTTTTTACACAAGATATAACACAGTTTTGTCTGCTAATGATATTGCAATGGTAAAAGAGATATATCAATGAAAAAAAGTTCAATTTTTGTATGTTTTTTATTTTTTATAACATTTCAATTTTTTGTTTCTTGTAAAAATAATGAAGTTGCTACAGAACCTTTTTACAATTGCGGCTTTTCTTTTGAAATTTCTAATAAATCGATGAATTCTGTTAATATCGAAGTCTATTCGGTCTTTTCCTATGACAGAAAATCTTGGAGTGAAAGTCTTATAAGTTTTTCTTCTAATACTTTTATTTCGGAAAGTCTAAAAGAAAATGAAAACAAAACTTTTCAAGTGGAAAATTATGGAGAAGGACTTGCAAATGACGTATATGTTTCGTTTTTGCTAAAAGTGGATGAAAAATATTATCTTGGCTTTGGCAAGAACAGTAGTTTTTTATTGAATGAAAATAAAATTTTGTTTTTTAATGATAAGGATACTAAAAAAGATAATATCCACCAATTTTTTATAACTTCTGATGATGAGGAAAACATATATTTTTATAAATCATCAGAAAATTCTGATTTTATAAAGGCAACAGGCTCTAAAATCCAAATTCAAAGTTTTTTTGTAGGTATTTTTGATGGAGAAGTAATTATTGAGCCTCGACTGTAAATCCTAAGGATGAACAGACTTTTCGATTAAAAAAGTGTCCTGCAATTTTTTTGTCTTTGATTACCAGTTGCGAGGAGCGACCGCCGTCTAATTGCAATGCGTTGAAAACGCTTTCTTTTTGAAAGATTTTGTTGCAGTCGCTATAGGAAAGATTTTTTCCTACAAGAATAAAAAGTGTTGATTCATCTTGCGAAGTTCCTACTGCGGTGCGGCAATTTTTTATATCCTTAAATGAATTGAAATCTTTGCCTTCTTTTAAACTCTGCCAAAATCCACCGCAGGCATAAACTATTTTTTGCGAAAATTTGTTTATCTCTGTTTGGTCTTCAATAATTTTGCAAAAAAGTTCGCTGTTTGCTTTGTAAAAGACTAAAGCTCCGTATTTTTTTTGCGGATTTGATTTAACTTTTCCGTTTTCACAAATTATTCCGACTGGTAAAGTTTTGTTTTTGGGAAAACTTTTTTTGATTTCAAAAGGTGTAGTATTTATTGCTGCAAGACTTTTTGTTCTTTTTGCAAAATTTTTTGTGTTTTCTGGCAAAATCCATCCTTCTTTTAAAGAAGTCCAGTTCAGTTTTA
Organism: Treponema sp. UBA6367; assembly: GCA_002437725.1. Classification (GTDB taxonomy): domain Bacteria; phylum Spirochaetota; class Spirochaetia; order Treponematales; family Treponemataceae; genus Treponema_D. Next base: position 61,455 of record DJRF01000024.1, on the reverse strand, counting down.
GCTCTGGATTTTTTAAATCTATTTTTACTATCGAATATGATGTTTTTGCGTTTTCGGTTACGTTTTTTAAGTAAATTCCGTTTCCAATCTGAACGTAAAAAACATTTTCGTGCAAGTTGTCTTTGACTAAGGCAGTTGTGCGGCATGAAAAAAGCAAAAAAGAAAAAGCTGCGGCTAAAACGATTGAAAAAATATTTTTTTTATTGAACATTTTTGTTTCCTTAAATATGCAAATCGAACGATTCAACTTTGATTTTGCATTTTTGTTTTATCTTCCTTAATGCATTTTGTCAAAATCATAAAAACTTATAAAAAATTCGGCAAAGCGTTTTCTTGCTCTTGAGAACTATATTCTGGCGATGTATAAAAAATTGAAAGCTGATAAAAAAGCGTTAAATCTGGCATATCCAAATCAGAAAGGTTAGTCCTTACAAGGCGTTCAACGCTATAAGTGACTTTTACATTTTTCGGCTGCCGTTCAGGTTTGTAGAAAAAAATTCTATCTGTAAGTTTATATTTTATTCCTTTTTCCTTGTAAATGTCATTTGCAAGGTCTTTGCCGCTTGTTGGATTTCCAAGCTTCATAGAAATTGATGGGTCAATTTGAGTTTGAAGCTTAGTTTCTTTTACGGCGCAAAGCTCACCATTTTTGAATTGAAATTCAATGGATTCAAATGGAACGTTTGCATTGTCTTTCCAAGTAACTTTATAGCAAGAAACTCCAAAGTGATTTTGCTTGCATTTGTTCCAAATCGCATTTGTGTTGTTTTTTTGAACCCATTCCTTTGCTTGGCTTTCGGTTGCTCCCCAGGGAAGTCCGTTCCAGCCTCCGGAAATTAAGATATTTTTTTCTATTACAAAAAATGGAATTCCTATAAAAATCAGTAAAAATAAAACCAAATAAATTGTTGCTTTTGTTTTTGTCATTTTAGAATCCTACGATTTATAATTTTACTTTTGTTTTATTTATAGAATTGTTCACGCTTTTTAAAGGCAAAGAATCTTTTTTTTCAACAGGACTTTCTTTTTCGTTTTCTTTTAAAACTAAAGAGTCGTAATTTCCTGCTAAAAAGTGCAAATCCATTAAAAGTCTTGTTTTATCAAATCCATCGGTGCAGAATTCTAAATAGAAACCAACGACCGCGCAAACAATTGCTGCAAATCCCCATATTCCTAAGCTGGTGCTCATAAAGTTTATGTTTTTAAAAATCGCATAGAATGAAAAAATTACAAGCAAAAGTCTAGAAATTGCTCTTGCCCCTAAAATCATTCCTGTTATGCAGATTGTGCAAAAAATCGTCATAAACATATCGTTTTTTAGTTGCTGCATGAAATTTGAAGTTTCTGTATTTGGAAAAATAAATACTTTCACCAGCATGGTAAAGAACAATGTGTGAACAATTATGCTCAGGGTATTCAAAGTTATTTCAATAGATTTGCTTTCTTTTTGTTTTGAAAGTTTTGGCACAAAAGAAAAAATTCCTCGCAGTTGTAAAATCGTCATTAAGATAAGCGCAAACACAGAACTTAGCAAATCTGGAAGCTGCCAAACTTTTACGGTTTTGATTTTGGAAAATCCTAAAAAGGCAAAAATGTTTCCCCAAATATTTTCGAAATATGGCTCATTTATCTTCATTTTAGAAGGCAGCATAAAAAGCCATGCGGAAACCCAAATTAATAAAAGCCCTGTGAGTTTAAAAAAGTCTACATAGTTCCACCAATTTTTTTTATTTTCGTTCATATATTTATTTTAATCGATTTAGAATATTTTTTGTAGTGTTTAGTAGAAAACTGTGTTTTTATCTATGGAAGAAATCTTATTCCCAAAATAAGTCTTTTATTGTAAAATCTTGCTTATGGATTTAGCTGCAGTACAACATCGTGCATACGATAATTTTTGTTATCCCTTAGACGATGACACTCTTGAAATTAATCTTTTTACAGGAAAAGATGTCGAAAAGGTTTCAATTATCTATGGCGACCCTTTTGAAGGCGGAATTATGGGTGGCAATTGGAATTGGAAAGGCCGTGAAAATGAAATTTTTCAAAAAAAAGAACTTCAAACTCATTTTTTGTGGACGACTCAAATAAAGCCAGAATTTAAACGCCTGCGCTATTATTTTAAATTAGAAAGTGGCGACGAAAAAATGTTCTTTTTGGAAACGGGTTTTGTTACCGAAGAGCAGCTTGCTACTACAAATATGCAAGGAGCTTTTATTTTTCCGTGGATGAATCCTGCAGATACAAATAAAGTTCCTAAATGGGCGGAAAACACTGTTTGGTATCAGATTTTTCCTGCAAGATTTTCAAAAGGGGAATGTTCCGTAACCCCTGAAAATCTTTTGCCTTGGGCAGAATTTGGCGAGCCTATAAAACACGGATGGAAAGAGCCGGTTTACGGAGGAAATATTCGCGGAATAATAGACCGTTTGGACTATCTTCAAAATCTTGGAATAACTGGAATTTATTTAACTCCAATAAATCTTTCTACTTCACAGCATAAGTATAATACTGATGACTATGAGCAAATTGATCCTGAATTTGGCTCTGAAGACGATGTTGTTAAAATGGTAAAAAAAGCTCACGAGCATGGAATCAGAGTTATTTTTGATGGTGTTTTCAATCACTGCGGAAGCCAGTTTCCACAATGGCTGGATGCTGTAAAAAATGGCCGCAAGTCGAAGTATGCCGACTGGTTCATGGTAAACGATTACAACCTTGATAAAATGGGCTTTGGTGAACACAGCAATTCTCGCAAGGGAAAAATGTATTCCTTTGCATTTGTAGATTTTATGCCGAAACTAAACACCAACAATCCTGAACTTAGAAATTATCTTCTTAATGTTTGCGAAAAATGGGTAAAAAAATACGACATCGATGGAATTAGGCTTGATGTTGCAAATGAAATAAGCCACGTTTTTTGCCAGGAACTCAACAAGAAGATGAAATCATTAAAGCCTGATTTTTATATTGTTGGCGAAATATGGCATAATTCAATGCCGTGGTTGCGGGGCAACGAGTTTGATTCTGTGATGAACTATCCTCTTCAAAACGCCATTGCTGATTTTTGCTGCAAGGATGAATGGAATTCTAAGCAGTTCGAATGGGCTTTAAATAGATGTTTTTCAATGTACTACAGGCAGACTAATAGGGTTCTTTTTAATCAGATGGATAGCCATGATACTATAAGAATCTTAAATCGCTGCTCTGGCAACAAAAGACGTTCTAACATTGCGCTAGCGTTAATGTTCTGTATGCCAGGAAGCGTATGCATTTACTATGGAACAGAAATTGCTCTTGAAGGCGGTCATGATCCTGACAACAGGCGATGCATGCCTTGGAAACAGATTGATTCAGGTCTTTTTGAAGAGCAGCAAGAGTTTACAAAAAAATTAATTTCGCTGCGAAAGTCCAATTCTGCGCTTTTGGGGACTCAAATGGACTTTGTTCATGATTCTTGCGATAAAAATGGCGAAAACCGTGTTGTGCATATTGTAAAAACTTCTGAAGACAAAAAGACTAAGGCTGGAATTATTGTAAATTGCGGCAAAAAGCCATTCAAAACAGAGGTTTTAAGCAAAAATGTGCTTTTAAGCTCTGGCTTTAATGAAGGTGTTTTAGACCTTGATGGTTTTGTAATTTATAGTCTATGAGGACGAAAGTCGAGTTTTTAGAAAAACAGAATAAAGCGTAAGAGAAGTTGCAATTTGTTAAGATTTTGTGCGATAAGAACAATTTAGGGCTTGCGCAGCAACCTAAACCTTTTCAAACGAAGTGCGAACACAAGCATCTGAACAAATTGAAAATTCGCTTAAGGCATTTTTTACATTTATAAAAAAAACTCGACTTTTGACCTTATAGGCATAAAGTTTGCGTTTCAAACTTGCTTATTATGGAGGATATATGAAAGTTGCTATTTTTTTTGGTTCTAAGTCTGATACAGAAAAAATGAAAAAAACTGCTGATGTGCTTGCTGAATTTGGCGTGGAATACAAAGCGTTTGTAATAAGCGCGCATAGAGCAGGGGAATTGCTTCATGAAACTGTTCGCCAATGCGAAAAAGACGGTTTTGAAGTAATTATTGCTGGCGCGGGGCTTGCTGCCGCTCTGCCAGGCGTTATCGCCGGCATTACGACCCTTCCTGTTATTGGAGTTCCTTTAGAATGTGTAAGCGGTTCTACAAACGGTCTTGCCGGAATGGACGCGCTCCTTTCGATTGTTCAAATGCCTCCTCAAATACCAGTCGCAACGGTTGGAATTGGAAACGCGAAAAACGCAGGTTACCTTGCCGTTCAAATTCTTTCTATTAAATATCCTGAATTAAAGGAAAAACTTTTAGAATTCAGAAAAAAACTTGCGGATCAAGCTAGCGCAGGCATAAAAGAAGGCGTAATCTTTTAGAAATTAATTAGCAAGTTTAAATGTCGAGTTTTTGGAAAAAAATAAATTCGCTGAAAGCGTTTTTTGGGAAGTTTCTAAAAATTCGATATTTAAGCCAACAAGTGTTTTCAAACTCTTTTGAAATCTCTATAATAGAAAAACATTGTTGTCTAAAATAAAGTTATAAAGACAACAAAAAATAATAGGTTGAGGTCCATAAAATGGCAAGTTACAAAGAAGCTGGTGTTGATGTTGAAGAAGGCTACCGCGCCGTAAACAAGTATAAAGAGCAGGCTGCTCGCACACGAATTCCTGGTTTACTTACAGATTTGGGAAGTTTTAACGGAATGTTTGCAGTTCCTAAGGGAATAAAAGAACCTGTTATGGTTAGCGGAACCGATGGAGTTGGAACAAAACTCGACATAGCTTTTAAAATGAAAAAATACGATACTGTTGGTATTGACTGCGTTGCTATGAGTGTTAATGACATTTTGTGTTCTGGAACTCAACCCTTGTTTTTCCTTGATTACGTTGCCTGCGGAAAACTTGATGCCAACGTTGCCGCTGACCTTGTAAAAGGTGTTGCAGACGGTTGTGTTGATTCAGGCTGCGCTCTTTTAGGTGGCGAGACTGCCGAAATGCCAGATTTTTACGATGATGGCAAGTATGACCTTGCAGGCTTTGCCGTTGGTGTTGGTGAAAAAAAGGAAATGATAACCGGCGCGGAAATTGCAGAAGGTGACGTTCTTATTGGCTTAAGTTCAACTGGTGTTCATTCAAACGGCTTTAGTCTTGTTCGCCGCTTGGTAAAAGATTTTAATGAGCCTTTCCTTATCGATGGAAAGGAAACCGGCAAGACAATAGGAGACGTTCTTCTTACACCTACACGAATTTATGTTCGTCCAGTTATGGAAGTTCTTAAAAAATATAGAAAATCTGTTCACGGAATGGTTCACGTAACAGGCGGTGGATTTTACGAAAATATTCCTAGAATGTATCCAAAAGCAAAAGAGGGTAAAAAACAGCTTGTTTCTATTATTAAGCGTTCTAGCTGGGATATTCCGCCTATTTTTGGAGAGCTTATAAAAAAAGGCGCAGACCTTAATTCCATTTACAACACTTTCAACATGGGAATAGGATTTGTTCTTGCTGTAAAAGAAAAGGATTCAGACGCCATTTTAGAAATGTTTAACAAAAACGCTTCGAAATACAGCCGTCCAGATGTTCCTGACATGAAAGCCTATAAAATCGGTCGCGTTGCTTATGCGGAAGGCAAGGTTGAAAGCCAAAAAGACGCGGTTTTGTTTGAGGCTGAGTAAAAATGGTTGCAAAACTTGCGGTCCTTGTGAGTGGCGGCGGAACAAATCTTCAAGCCCTTATAGATTATGAAAAGTCTGAAAAAGACTGCCCATATCATATTGCGGTGGTTATGAGCGACCATAAAGACGCTTACGCTTTAGTTCGTGCTCAAAATGCTTCAATTCCAACCGAAATTGTAAGTCCTTATGCAGTTATGGGAGCGGATGTTGCAAAAAGTGCTTCTCGTGAAGAAAAACGAGAGGCCGTTAGCAATAAAGTTCTTGAAAATTGCAAAAAATATGGCGTTCAGGGAATTGTTCTGGCAGGTTGGCTTACTGTAAATTCTGGAAATCTGATAAATGCTTTTTATGGCCGGATGATAAACTTGCATCCAGCTCTTTTGCCAAAATTTGGCGGAGTTGGAATGTGGGGGCATCACGTTCACGAAGCAGTTCTTGCCGCTGGCGAAAAAGAAAGCGGGTGCACAGTTCACATTGTAGATTCTGGTTGCGACACTGGAAAAATTCTTGTGCAAAAGAAAGTTCCTGTTCTTCCAGAAGACTCTCCAGATTCACTTTATGAACGCATTGCTCCACAAGAGCATGAAGCAATTGTAGAGGGCGCTTGCATCCTTTCTAAAATTATAGAAGAAAAAGTTTAGGTCTTATTTTGTAGATTTAGTTTATTAGCCATAACTTCGAGTTTTCAGAAAAATAAACAAAAGCGTAAGCGAAGTTACAATTTGTGAAGACTTTGTGCGATTAGAACAATTAAAGTTGCGTAGCAACCCAAATCCATTCAAACGAAGTGCGAGCGCAACCGTCTGAGCAAAGTGTAAATTCGCTGAAAGCTTTTTTCTTTATTTATTTCTTTTCATTATTAAATATTTATGTTATGTTGTTCAAAAGCATTCAAACAGTGCAAGCCAGTGGCTGCAGAATGTAAAAAATTGAACTGCTCATGCCAGAGTCACAAAGTTTGTGCTGTGGACGCTATTTTATAAATAATAGTGGTCAACAGAGTTCTTATAGGAGTTATTATGGCAAATTCAAAAGACACACACGCATGTACGTTGGACAAAATTATCAGCCTGTGTAAAAGACGAGGTTTTGTATACCAGTCTTCAGAAATTTATGGCGGACAAGCCGGTGCTTGGGATTACGGTCCGTTAGGCGTTGAATTAAAGCGCAATATTCAAAATGCTTGGTGGAAGTACATGACGCAGATGCACGATGATGTTGTAGGTCTTGACGGGGCAATTTTTATGCACCACACAACATGGGAAGCTTCTGGTCACGTAGGACACTTTTCTGATCCTATGATTGACTGCTGTGAATGTAAAGCGAGATTCCGTGCTGATCAGCTTATAGAAGATTTTTGTTCTGCGCATGATGAAAAAACTGAAAAGCCTGTTGATACAATGAGCCACGACGAAATGAAGGCTTTTATAGACGGAAAAATAAATTGCCCTACTTGCGGCAAACATTCCTGGACAGATGTCCGCGAGTTTAATCTTATGTTTAAAACTCATTTAGGTCCTGTGGCTAACGATTCTTCCCTTGTTTATCTTAGACCAGAAACTTGCCAGTCAATTTTTGTTGATTTTAAAAACATTGTTCAGTCAAATAGAATGAAAATTCCTTTTGGAGTTGCACAGTATGGAAAATCTTTTAGAAATGAAATTATCTTCAAGAATTTTATTTTCCGAACTTGCGAATTTGAACAGATGGAAATGGAATACTTTTGCAAACCAGGCACAGAAGACGAAACTTTTGATTACTGGCGAAAAGAGAGATGGAATTTCTATTTAAAATACGGTATTCCTGAAAATCAATTAAAATGGCATCACCACGACAAACTTGCTCATTACGCAAAAGACGCTTATGACATTACCTATAATTTTCCAATCGGTTTTGAAGAAATAGAAGGTATCCATTCGCGAACTGACTTTGACCTTTCGCAGCACATGAAATATTCTAAAAAAGATATGAGTTACATGGATCAGGAAGATGGCAACAAAAAGTACATTCCTTATGTAATTGAAACTTCTGCAGGTTTGAACAGAAACTTTTTAATGTTCCTTTGCGAAGCTTACGAAGAAGAAAATGTTTCAACAGAAGAAGGCAAAGAAGATTTCAGAACTGTGCTTCACCTCGATCCTCGTCTTGCACCTATTACAGTTGCGGTTCTTCCTCTTATGAAAAAAGATGGTCTTGCAGAAAAGGCAAAAGAAATTCAGCATCTTTTAAAAGAAGATTTTGTAACTGATTACGATGTTTCTGGAACTGTAGGAAAACGTTACCGCCGTCAAGACGAAGTGGGAACTCCTTTCTGTGTTACGGTTGACTACGATACAATCAATCAGAAAAAAGATGACGGAAGTGAAAATCCTGATTACAATACAGTTACGGTTCGCTATCGCGATAGCATGAAGCAGGAACGTGTTGCTTTAGACAAACTGCACGCTTTCCTTGTTGATGCAATTAAAAACTACAAGCCTGTAGTTCGTGCAGATAGGTAATTTTTCAGGCTGTTCAAAAGGGAAAGATAATGCTTTTTGAGCAGCCTTAAAATATGTTTGTTGTGTATCTAAATAAAAAGAGGTAGTTTTACTTATATGGAATACGTTCGTCTTGGAAAATCGAATATGATGATTTCTCGTGTGGCTATGGGGGCGATGTCTATTTCGAAGTTAAAAACAGAAGAAGATGCTTTTTCTTTATTGAGAGAAGCCTACAATCGAGGAATAAACTTTTTTGATACAGCTAGAAGTTGTTCTGATTCAGAACGTATTTTAGGTAACGCTATTGGAGATATTAGAAAAAGCGTAATGATTGCAACAAAAACTTCTGCAAACAGCAGCAATGAAGTTCTTAGCGACTGCGAAACAAGCCTTAATGTAATGCACACGGATGTTATAGATTTGTATCAGTATGAAACTGATTCATTTTTACCGGAAAAAAATGGTTCAGACGGAATATATAATGCTTTGCTTTCGTTAAAATCAAGTGGAAAAATAAAAAGTATTGGAATTGCAACTCAAAATCTTGATATTGCTAAAAAGGCTATAATTTCTGATTTGTATGATACTCTTCAATTTCCTTTTAGCATGATTAGCAGCGATGAAACAATTTCTTTGGTAAAATTATGCTCGCAAAACGATGTGGGATTTATTGCTATGCAGCCTTTGTGCGGAGGAGTTGTTGATAACATACCTTTGGCATTCGGTTTTCTTCATCAGTTTGAAAATGTTATTCCTTTGTGGGGTGTTCAAACATTGCAAGAATTGGAACAAGTTTTATATTTCAATGAACGCCCGCCAGTTATTGATGAAAAGTTTTCTCAGGATGTGGAAAAAATAAGAATGTTTTTTAATTAGCCTGAATCAATCAAAACGAAGTGCGGACACAACCATCAGGACAAATTGCAAATTCGTTGAAAGCATTTTTTTCTTAATTTATAAAAAATTCGAAATTTGGGTTGATTAAGAAAATTCGCTTAAATCAACTTCCTTAAAATTGCTTTCGCTTTCAGTTGGTTTAGAAATTTCTTCTGGTTCTTCAATGATTTCTTGAGTATTTTGTTTTTGAGAGTTTAACGTCTTTTTCACGTCTAATTCTTCTTGCTTTGTTAAAACTCTTACGATTTTATTTAAGCGTTCGTCAGTCTGTATAATTTTTGGCGAGCCGTCTTTTTCTTTTTCATTAAGAATTTGAACAAGAGGATTTTTTGGATTGTTTGGTGAAACATCTGCGACAATTCCAATCTTGCCGTTCTGCAGGTAGACAAATGCTCCTATTGGGAATAAAGAAAGGCTGAACAGCAATGCTTTTATTACAGTTGCATCGTATTGACCGTTAGGATTTTTGAGCATTTCTACCATTGCATCGAATGTTGTTCGTTCAGTTTTATATTCTCGTGGAGCAGTTATAGCCTCAAAAGAGCAAGCGACTGAAATAATTTTTGCGTAGTTAGAAATTTTGCTTCCTGGAAGTTTTCGAGGGTAGCCCATTCCGTTTTCTTTTTCGTGATGTTCAAGGACTCCTAACTGAATGCTTAACGGAAAGTTCAAATCCTTCATGATGTTAAAACCTAGCAAAGTGTGCGTAGAAATTTGAGCTTTTTCGCTGTTTGAAAGCGGTTTGTTTGTCATGTAGAGTTGCGGCGGCAATCTTAGCATGCCGATTTCGTGCAATATGCAAGCAACACCAAGTTCTACTAGTTTTGAAAGCGTCATGTGAAGTTCAAGACCTATGGTTATAGCAAGAACTGTTGAACGCATTGAATGGACAACTAAAAAGTTTTTGCTTCTCGCCACTACGCTTGGAGTTATTCTTAAAACGTACCTTTTATTTTCTTTTATATAGACGCATAAATCTTTTACAGTGTCGGAAAGTTCTTGAAGATTTATTTTTTTATGGGTCGCATAATGCGTATAAACAGAATTTATATAGTTCATGTATTCGTTATAAACCGACTGCACAGATTCTATCCTAGACTGCTCCGAGTTGGCAAATTTATTAGAATTTGCTTCTTGAATGGCTTTTTTTACAGAGTCATTTATTTTTTCAGCAATTTCTGAAGATTTTACTTCTTGTTTAAATTCTGCTGGTTTTTCGTTTGAAATTCCAATGTCTCCACCAAGACTTATATCGTCATCGCATTGCAGTTCTGTAAAACCCCAGTCTTTTAGAGTTTGCTGAAGCGTTTCTGTTACAGGAACAGCAACTGGCAAAAGTATAAAATTTTTATCTATAAGCAAATCGCTTTTGAATGTGAGGTCTTTTTGAAGTGTTTCTAATTTTATTATGTTACTCATGAGAGAAAACTCCATTATACTTATCGGCATATAATGCAATTATCTTGAAGCAAAAGGCAAAAAAAAAGATGAAAAACCTCACACGCTTTTCATCTTTTAATGTCATGAAGGACTTTTGCAGGCGTCTGGATGTCGAAATTCCGTCTGCAATGTTTTGTAAGTTGCCTTACATTTATATTATCGGTATTTGTTTAATTGTCTTTAGTTTCTGTTTTGTTTTTTTTCTGATTTTTTGAAAAAATCTTTTTTTAAACTTTCGATTTCTGGAAGAGAAAGAATTTCATTTAAATTGCATGGTTTAATTCCTGGAATATGAAGTCCTTCACCAAAGAGAGAAAAGGTTTTTACATCAGGAACTTGCTGAATTCGGCTTTCGAACCACCAGGCGAACATTTTCATTTTTTGATCAGAAAGAACAGGTTTTCCAAAGTAATTTTTTTCAAGGCTCACGTTTCCTGAAAACAAAAGAGGCATTGAAGCGGTCTCTGCAGGCTTTATCCTTGTGGAAGTAGAATGTACCGCCTGTTCAAAGCTGCTGCCAGAAATATGAGTCTGTTTTCTAGGAAATGAAAAGTCCAGTCCAAGTGTAAATATCTGTTTTGCGCCGCAGAATACGCAAAAATTCCATGCGCTGGACGCAACAGAGCCGCCTGAACCCAAATCGCCTTTTTCTGGCATGCAGTATTTTGAATAATCCTGTATGCGGACTTGGCTTTTGCACGCGACAATTTTTCTGCATGGCCATCGAAATACGCTAGGATAAACAGCGACTTCTGTTATCAGGACGCTTGATGGACTTTTTAGGTTTGCAATATGCCTGTATGCCCAGTACTGAGGGTCGGTAAGAACTACAAAGTCTGGCTCAATTTTTGCTTGCAGGCAGGCTTTTAAGGCTGTGTCAACGCAAACTACAATGCCTCTTTTTTTTATTTTTGACAAAAATTTTAATGCGCCTTGTAAACTAGGCCCTGCAGCGATTAAAAAGAATGGAATATCTTTAGCGTCTTCCTTATAAATTTCTACGCCATCAAGTTTTTTTACAAAATCATAGTTTTTTTCTATATTATTTTTCCAAAGTTTTCCAAATTTTTTTAGAGTCGCCTGGTTTATTTTTTCTTTGCTAATATTTCTGTCTATAAGAGTCTGAAGAACTGAGAAATATTCTTCAGCGTGTTTTTTTTGCGCTGCGACAGAAATAAAAACACTTTTTTCAAACCCATTTATGCTTATAAGCTTTATTACTTGGTCGGGCGTGCAGCCGACTGCAAGCGTTATGTTTTGCTTTTGAAAAAAGTCTTGCCAATCAAGGTAGAGCATTGCTGCAAAAAATCTTTTTGGCTCAGGTTCGACTATTAAAACTGGCAGCAGCGGAAAATTCTTTATACATTCTAAAACTGAATACCCAAGTCCAAAAGCCATAAATACAACAGACTTTGCGTTTCTTAAGGTTTCTTTTTTTGAATTTACAATGCTTTGCGCTTCTTTTTTGGGCGAATATGCAGAATGTAATTTTAGATTGTTTTCAGAAGCTGTTAATTCCCCGCTTTTAGAATTTGATATGTTCCAAAAAGGATGCAGTGCGGCTTGCTGTTCAGTTCCTGCAAATGAATTAAATCTGTCTATTTCTGACTTTAAAAGCAGAGTAAGCTGCGGAAATCTTTTTTTTAAAAGAGATATATTGTTATTCCAAATTGAGTTCAATTAGCATGCTCTCCGTAATTGGACTTCCAGGTTCTGGAGACTGGCTTTTTACCCAGCCAGAACCATTTATTTTTACGCGAATATCACTTCTTTCAATTATTGGCAGTAAATCTCTTTTTGACATTCCTGTAAAGTCAGGAACTTTGCTGCCTAACTCAAATGGCTTTGCTGGCGAAATTGTAATTTTCCCACTGTGTTCAACAGATTCTGCTGATCCTCTGCTCATTCCCAAGTAGTCTATTATTGCATCTGCTGCTTTTGCTATAACAGGAGCAACAATTCTGCCTGCGTAGGTTTCTCCTTTCGCTTTTTCTACAACTATATAAAGGATTATTTGCGGCTCTTCTACAGGAAAAATCGCCATGCAGTTAGAAAGAAAGTCTGTTGAGCTGTAGCCGCCTTTATTTTTGTCTGCCATTTGCGCAGTTCCTGTTTTAACGCCTATAGAAATATCATTTAATCTTGCCCTTGAGCCAGTTCCGCTTGTAGCAGTGGTTTCCATGCAGCTTAAAACATAAGAAGCTGTCTTGTTGCTAAAAACTCGCTCTTTGTAGACTGGAGAGTGCTCAAAAACTATAGTTCCGTCGTTTTCAACAATTTTTTTAATCACTGTAGGCTTTACAGGAACGCCGCCGTTTGCAATTGCGCTTGCGGCTTGAATCATTTGCAGGGCAGAAACACTGATTTCTTGACCGATTGCCATTGTAGGCTTTGAACGTGCCGACCAAAGCCTGCTGTTAGTGTCCTTTACAGAGCCTGCAGTTTCTCCTGGCAGTTCTATGCCAGTCTTTCTGCCAAATCCTAAAGAGCGAATCATGGAAATAAACTGTTCGTCGCTCGCCCTATCAGAAATTTGCGCCAAAACATCGTTGCAAGAATACTTTAATGCTTCGCGAGCAGTTAGCCATCCATGCCGGTCAAGGCATTTTATTCTTATGGTTTCGCCGCCGGGAATGCGGTTCTCGTAAACTCCGTCGCATAAAAATCCGTCAGATTCTTTTAAAAGACCCGCGTTATAAATGGAAGCCACTGTAAAGATTTTAAATACAGAACCCGGTTCGTATGCTTCCATTGCTGGGCGGTCAATTGTCTGTTCTAATTTTGCAGAGCCGTATTCGTTAAGGTTTGCAGATGGCAAGCTTATATAGGAAAGAATTTCTCCAGTTTTTGCTTCCGATGCAATTAGCATCATTGACTCTGCCTGGGTTGAATTCATTGTTTCTTTCGCAATTTCTTCCAACTTGTACTGAAGATTTGCGTCTATTGTTAGCGAAACGTTTTTTCCTTTTTGCGACCTTATGCTGCTGGGATCTGGTTTCGGCTGCAACTGCTCTTGCATCGAATATTCAATTCCTGCAAGACCTTTGCCGTCTTCCCCCATAAATCCAATTAGCTGAGACGCTAGAGAATTTTCTGGATAGACACGGCCAAGAACTTTGTCGAATGTAACAAAAAGGTAGTCGTTGTCTGAAGTTATTTTTTTTAGTTCTGTGTAGGTTGCCTGATCCACTTTCTTTTTTAAGTAGATAAAGCTAGATTTTTCGCCTTGCTCAATGATTGAAATTAGACGTTCTTCCGTCATTCCCAAAGGTTCTGCCAAATTTTTAGCAAATTGCTCTTTGTTTTTTATTCTGTTTGGGGTTACGCCTACGTGGTAGAAATTTGTTTGGACGGCTAGAGGTTTTCCATTTCGGTCTACTATAGAACCTCTTTCAACGGTTGGCGTTGAATTTTGAATTTTCATAATTGGAGTGGCTGCTAAAATTCCATATTTTATAATTACGGCAAGAGAAAAAATGGAAATAAGAACACATATTGAAATTAAAGCTGATTTTTTAAAGAACCCATTCATTTTCCAATTATCTTTCCTGTAATATTTTTTATAGAAACAAAGCCGTAGTCCCTTGAATCCAGAGACTGCTCTTGATTGTCACCAAGAGCAAAAATATAACCTTTTGGAATTTCAGAAAAATTTTTTAATTTTTCATATTGATTTTTAGTTAACTTTACGGATAAAGTTCCAATATTTAAAATATACCCCGAATCAGTTGAAAAATCTAGATGAGTGTTTTCTGTGGCGACGCATCTTTTTACAACTATTTTGTTGTCATGAAAATAAATTACGGCGTCGCCTCGTTTCGGGCTGTTCCACTGAAAGAAAAACTTGCCCTTAAACGGAACGTTTAAACCGTAGGCAAGTTTGTTTACTATAACGGTGTCTCCATCTTTTAATGCTGGACTCATAGAGTTTCCGCTGATGTGCAGAATATCAAATACAAAGAGTTTCAAGAACAGTCCAAGCAGAATTCCTATAGCCACGCAGACGCAAAATTTTATTTCTTTCATAGTCAGAATAAAATATATTCTAATATGTCATAGTTTTTATGTCGATAGAAAAGTATGGAAATAGTTAATTACGTAGGCTTTGATAATCGAAGCGCAAGCAAAAATTTGTTCACAGTTCTTGCGCATCGCAATTTTTTAAAGTTTAATGCTAAAAGCATAAGGCAAAAAAAAGTAACGTTTAATTCGGACTCCCTTTCGTTTGCTCAAAGAATAAGAGGTTTTGTCTGCGGGCTAGGAAAAAATTCTTTTACAATATCTGTTGTTTGCATTCTTTTTTTGCTGTATATTTTTGTTTCTATTTTTAGTGTAAAAGGAATAGATTACATAAAATCTTTTACAGGTCCTGTTAGTCTGCCTGCTGAAAAAGATTTAAACTCTGATATAGAAATGCTTGATATAATTATGTCAAACTTTGCCTTGGACAAGCCTGAATATAATGAGAACGGAACTCTTTTGGATTCTGTAAATACAGACATTTCTATTCTTTTTAAGCAGCCAGTAAAGTTTCAAACATACAAGGTTAAGCCTGGCGACACAATCAGCGGCATTACAAAAAAGTTTGGACTTACAAATATTTCCACCTTAATTGCTGTAAACGACATTGACAATGTAAGGCAGCTGTGCGCTGGGCAAAAACTAAAAATTCCTTCAATGGATGGACTTTTTTACACCGTTCAAAAGGGAAACACCTTGCAAGGAATCTGTTCAAAGTTCAATGTTTCTATGGAAGAAATTCTTGACGTAAACGAATTGGAAACTTCTGTTCTTGCATCTGGACAACAGATTTTTATTCCTGGAGCTAGGATGGATTTTCAAAAATTGCAAAAAGCTATGGGCGAGCTTTTTAAGAATCCTCTTTCTACAAGATACAGAATTACATCTTATTTTGGACCTAGAGCAGATCCTTTTACAGGAGTTCGTTCAAATCACACTGGAATTGATATGGCTTGTCCTCAAGGTTCTGCAATTTTAGCTTCTTCTAGTGGAACTGTTGCGGTCAGCGGTTTTCATCCAGTTTATGGAAATTATGTTATAATAAAACATTCTAATGGTTATCAAACCTTGTATGGTCATATGTCAAAAATTTTAGTAAAAAAAGGGCAGTGGATAAGTCAAGGTTCGCGAATAGGGTTGGTTGGTTCTACAGGATATTCAACAGGTCCTCATTTACATTTTACAATTTATAAAAATGGAAAACTTGTAGACCCTTTGACTTTGATAAAAAAATAAGAGTTTAATCTTGAATTTTTATGGGAGAAAATGAAAATGCATAAAAAAGTTCTTTTGTTCGCTTTCGCATTCGCTCTTTTTGGTAAAATTTCTGTTTCTGCAGGAATAAGATTTGGCGATGGTTCTATAAACAGTCAAAATGAAATTCTTTTCAGTGTAAAACATGATATTCCAGGAACTTTTTCATATAAATCGGCATTTTCTGCAAAAATTACTCCTACCGAAACTGAATCTATAAGAATGATTTCGTGTTTTCCAGAAAAAATGGAATTAGTTTGCTCTGGAAAAAAACTGCAGATACGAAACCGATATGGAACTGCTTGGTGCGACTTGGACACTAATTCTATTGAATGGAAAAAATTTTCTAGCAAAATACCTTTGAATTCTATGCGTCTTTCGAATATTGCAGTTAGTCCAAACGGGAATTTTTCTTGCTATGTGGAAAAAAAAGACTTTGCAAGCGGAATCCTTTTTATAGAAAATCTTGTTACACAAAAAAAAGCCGCTCTTGATGAAAATGCAGCCTTTTCTTATACAGACGTTCCTGTAAAGTGGGCTAAGGATAATTCTTTTTTTGTTTATGAAAAAAATGAAAATCTTTATTTTTGCAACCCAGAAGCGATTTTAAAGGGTGTTGAAGTTGAAGAAAAGTTTCGCTTAATAGGAAGAGGTTCTATAAATAGTGTGGAATGGACTTCTTCAAATCATTTAATTTATATCGATGGAGATATTGTCTACAAACTTTCTTCAAAAGAACTTTACACGCTTGGGCTTTATTCAAAAATCATAGGAAAAGGAGGAGCAATAGGAAGGCTAAATTTTCCTTTTGATTGCACAGAAGATATTTTCCGCGTAAACGATTCGCTTTCTTCTATTGTAGTAATTCAAAAATCTAAATTTCTTGCGTACTACAAACTTTCTTCTGGTTGTGAATATTTGGATATGGTTGCAACCCTTTCTTTAACAGATAAAAAAGCTTCTGTTTTGGCGGCGGATGTTATTTGGTCTTCAGACCAAAATCCTTGCATTTGGGTAAAATTGCTTCCTCATTCAGGCAAAGCCCCTGTGTCTTATGTTTATAAAAGCAGCCCTGGATTTGTGAAATTCCTAGAAATTGAAGATTCCGATTTTCCTGTAATTTCTCCTGATGGAACTGCCTGCGCTTTTTATTCTGGTTCTACGGTTCATGTCTACGATACTAAAAATTGGAAGTCTTTAGGAAAACTTTCTGGAGAAAATGTTGTTTCTATGGTTTGGAGAAATCCTTCCCTTTTGTATGTGGGTGGCGATAAAACCGTTAGAGCATGGCTTATTGGCGCAAATCACTTAAGTGCCAGTTCTACCGCTGCCGATGACAGTGAAGTTTTTCTAGTAAAACTTATCTCTTCTGTTACTGAACTTGATTGGTCTGAAGAAGAAAAAGTTATTGCCGACGCGGGAAACGGTCACAAGTATGCTTTCGATTTTTCTGCTTCAAAATGGACTGAACAGAAAGAAGAAACTGTTGCAAAGAAAAGTTCAAGCAATGGGCGTTACCGTGTTTTTTGCGGAGAAACTCCTTCTTTGGATTTTGACAATGCGCTTTATATTAGAAATCTTACAGGGAAGGCTGTAACAAGGGCTGTGTTTTCAAATTCTATTCAGAAAACTGATGAGCGAAAAAAAGTCTCGTTGATTTTTGATGCATACGATAATTCCGACGGATTATGCAAAATTTTAAACACTCTTTCAACTTATAATATTCCAGGAACATTTTTCTTAAACGGAGAATTTATCCGCCGCTATCCAAATGAAACAAAGCTTATTGCAAACAGTTTTAACGAAACCGCTTCTATGTTTTTTACAACAGCAAGGCTGGATTCTAACGATTTTTTAGTTGATGAAACCTTTATTAGAAGAGGTCTCGCTCGCAACGAAGACGAATTTTTTAATTGTACAGGTCACGAATTAAGTCTTTTGTGGCATGCTCCGTATTATTTTGCAACTGACAAAATGATTCAAACAGGAACGGACGCAGGGTATTCTTACGTAAATGTTTTTCAAAACGTTAGCGACTGTGTAACTATGGAACAAGCTGTTGCAGGAACTGAAAAATATTTTAGCGCGGAAGATTTAATTGACCTATACATGACAATTCTTAAGAATAATAATGGCGGCGTTATTCCAGTTACAGTAGGAATTTCTTACGGAACAAGGAAAAACTACTTATACGACAAGCTGGATTTGTTGGTAAGTGCAATTCTAGATTCAGGCTACGAAATAATTCCTATAAGGCTTCTTTTAAAATAATAATGCTGCGCTTGCGCACAAGTCTGCAAAACGTATCCAAAGAGGCGCTTTTTCTACATTTTGTTGCGCAACCAGTGGAATTGTTTGTAGTTTTTTGCCGGCTAAAAAGTATTCTATTTTTCCGTATTCATCGCCAGCTTTTATAGAGCCTTTTAGCATCTTTGGAAGTTCAATGTTTATCTTTACTTCGTTTACAGCATCTTCTGTGTCGTTTGCAATGTTTATAGGAATTGTAAGCGCTTTTTGTTCCCAGGCAGGAACTAAGTGAACTCTTGTTTGCTTTGCTTTTACAAGCGGAATGTTGTATTCTCGCATTATAAGAGGATTTTTGTAATCTGCGAACGTAGAAAATGCCCATTCTGTAACAGTTGTTCCGTCCGCAGTTCTGCCGGCTTGCCCTTCTGCTACAGTTTTTCCAGGACCGCCCATGGTGACGCTTATAATCCGCATATTTTTCCGTTCTACAGTAAGAATTAGATTATAACCGCTTTCGTCAATGTAGCCCGTCTTTAGACCGTCACATCCGTCGAGCTTTCCTAATAGCGGATTTGTATTTTTTTGGTAAATACCCATAGTTATGTATTCTGGAAGTCCATTTGAAAAATCCTGCGTTCGTGGAAGCCCCTTTGTTTCTGGCGCAAGATTTTTTTCTTTTGGATAAGTTATTGAAAGCGCCGAATGAAATTTTGCAAGAGATTCTGGGTACTTTTCCAAGTATACTTTAGCCAATGCGGCCATTTCTCTTGCTGTAGTTGTATTTTTTTCGCTATATCCAGAAGTTTCTATAAAACGAGTGTTTTCTAGCCCAAGCTTTTTGACTTCATCGTTCATTCTTTTTATAAAGGCTTCCATGCTTCCGCAGACGTAATCTGCAACTGCATGGGAAGCGTCGTTTCCAGATGCTACAGCCATTCCAAGCATAAGTTCTTCTAAAGTTACTTTTTGATTTTTTCCTAGAAACATTAAAGACGAATGAGGAGGCATATTGCAAGCCCAAGTGTTTGGCGGAAGTGGAACTTCGTCTTTTAAAGAAATTTTTCCTTTTTCAATTTCCTGAAACACAACATACATTACTGCAATTTTTGTCATGCTTGCAGGCGGAATAATCTCATCAGCGTTTTTTTCGTATAAGATATTGCCATTTGTTGCGTCTATTAAGATTGCAGATTTTGCTAAAATTGGAAGCTCTACGCTTTTTGTTTCATAAGGCAATTTTTTTACAATTTTGTTTCTTTCTGGATATTTTGAGCTTAAAATATTTTCAAGCTCAGTTTTGTCCGAATAAGAAAGCGCTGGAACTGCTGATATTTTTCTAATCTGAAAGGCTCTTGTTCCAACCGTAATTACGTAAGCGCTGCAAAAAGCAATTAGAGCAGTTAAAAGTATTTTTTTTATTTTCTTCATTTTATTTTAGCCGTTTTGTTTCTAAGAATCATATCTGCAACCACAATTGCAGCCATTGATTCAATTACTGGAACTATACGTGGACAAAGGCAAACGTCGTGCCTGCCTTTTATTTCTATTTTAGTTTCTTCATATTTGTTTTCTTCTTTTTTTATAGTTTTTTGTTCTATAAAAATGCTTGGAACTGGTTTTATAGCTGCCCTAAAAATTATTTCGTTTCCGTTTGAAATTCCGCCAAGAATTCCGCCTGAATTGTTTGTAAAAAAAGAAGGTTTTCCGCTGGAAATAAACATTTCGTCGTTGTTTTGGCTGCCAGTTGAGTCTGCGCTTGCAAAACCGCTGCCAAATTCAATGCCCTTTACAGCTCCTATTGAAACAATCGCTTTTGCAAGTTCCGCATCTAGCTTGTCAAAAACTGGTTCTCCAAGTCCTGCCGGAACTCCTGTTATTTTACATTCGATTATTCCGCCCGCGCTGTTCCCCTGTGAGCGCAATAATTCAAGTTTTTCTTCAGCTTTTTCCGCGGCAGTGTTGTCTGGCATTCTAAGGTTGTTCTGTTCAATTTGCGAAAAGTCTTTTTTTTCACATTTGATGCCGCAAGCCTTAAGCGTGTAAGCCGTAATTTTTATGCCTTTTGATTCTAAAAGCATTTTTGCAACTGCTCCAGCGGCTACTCTTGCAGCTGTTTCTCTTCCGCTAGATCTTCCGCCCCCTCTAAAGTCTCTAAATCCGTATTTTTCATCGTATGAAAAATCAGCGTGACCTGGTCTGTAAGAATCTTTTATATTGCCGTAATCGCTTGAATGTTGCGAAGTGTTTTTTATAGCAATTGCAATTGGAGTTCCAGTTGACTTGCCTTCAAAAACTCCAGAAAGAATTTCTGCCTGGTCTGGTTCAAAGCGCGAAGTAACCGCTGCTGAGTTTTCGCCTTTTACAGCGCTTCCCGGTCTTCTTCTGTCTAATTCTTTTTGAATTTTTGAGCAATCTATTTCAAGTCCAGCGGGGCAGCCGTCAATAACAACGCCTAAAGCTTTTCCGTGGCTTTCTCCAAAGGTTGTAATCTTAAATAAAGTTCCGTAAGTATTTCCTGACATGGCAGAAGATTAACATATTTACTTTAATTTCTCAATCAATTCATGGCGGCTATGGATTCCAATCTTTTTGTAGATATTTTTATTGTGCGTTGCAACCGTTGCAGGCGAAATTTTTAGAATGGCTGCAATTTCTTTGTCGCTCATGCTTGCCGCTACCATGGCTGCAATAGATGCTTCTTTTTCAGTAAGATTTGCAGAAGTGAATAACGCATTCATAGCCGCATTGTCAGGGGATTTTTCTTGTTTTTCTATTTGTTTTGTGTTATCAGCGTGTTCCTTAAATTTTTCAATTGATTCAGTTTCTTTGCTTTCTGTTGTACCGAGCAAACTGTTTTGCAAGGTTTCGTTTACAGAAGAAATTAACATTTTTGCATAATTATTGCGGTTTCGTATTACAGCAAGAATTCTTTGAAGAACTAATTCTATGTTGAATGGCTTTTGAAAAACATCAGTTGCTCCCATCTTAAGCAGTTCTATAACAGTTGATGCGCAAACATTTTTTGCAGTCACAAAAAAAGGTATTTTTTTAGGAATATCTGTCCCCGTCAAAAGCTCAAATGTATTTGTTCCGGAAATTGTAAGGGAAACCACAATTACATCAGGAGATTCCGTTTCTACGTTTTTTAAAAGATTATAACTGCTGCCGTATGTAAAAACTTTAAAGTATGAAGAAAATTGTTCTGCAAAAATCTTTTGAATATCAGGGTTTTCATCTAGGATAAAAATCTTTTTTAAGTTGCCGCCTGCTTGTTTTGGTTCTTCGGGTTCTAGAAAGGAAGAACTGCTTTTTTCAAATTTTTCTAAAGAGTAAAAACTGTGCAAATTAAACGGCATTGGTTCCAAAGAAAGCCTGATAGAAATTGTGTTTCCGTAAGAATCTGGAATTATAGTTATTTGCCCATTGTAGAGCTCAACGATTCTTTTTACAATATTCATTTGAACTCCCCAGGTGTTAATAACATTTTCTATAAAATCTTTTGAAACTTTGCTCGCTTCTGTTTCGGATAATTCTAAATTTAATAAGACTTCAGATTCGTAGCGTGTTATTGGTTCTGAAAAAAAGTGTATAGAATAAATAAAAGTGTAGTTTTCATATTCGTAAGAGACATTTAAAGTCGTTTGAGGTATAGTTTTTTTTATAGCCAACTGGAGCGGAAATTTTAAAATCAGCATAAGAAAATTTCGATTTGAAAAGATGCAAGTTCCAGGCAAGATTTTCTTTTGAACATCAAGAAAGGTTCCGCATTTTTTAATAGTTGCAATATCTTTTTCTGTTGTTTCTTCAATAAAGGTGTATAAATCTATAGGCTCAAAATCTGTTCGTTTATTTACAGGGTAACGCTCATAATTTTGAAGGGCAAAAAGGCAATATGTAAGCGTTCTGGAAATATTCAAACTTTCGTTTACATTGTCAAACAGCTCCGCTGGCAGCTTGTTTTTGCATTTTTCAAAACTGGCAAATATAACTTGAAAAGGATTTGCAAGCAACGTTGTAAGTTTTGAATATACAAAGTTTCTTTTCGTTTCTTGTTTTACTTGCTCTTTTAGTTTTTTCTGGGTCAGCTGATTCAGCGCAGAACGGTTTCGAATTTTGAAATTAAGTTTATATAGCGTTGAAACGGCAATAACTGCAAAGCAAATTATTTGCGGCATGGCGAGGTCTTGGTCGGCAAGTTTAAAAAATCTTATATCCTTAAAAATAAATCTAAAGTTCAAACAGCACTGTTGGATAAAAACTAGCAGAGCAACAAAAATCCAAATTAAAGTAAGTTTTATATTGCACATAGGATTGTACACAATAGATTCGTAAGTTTGAATCAAAAGAATTATCAGAAGAAAGAATGAAATAGAAAGTACGCTAAAAGAAAAAATTACATTCTCAATCGGAAGAATACATAAGAACAATCCTGCGGAAAAAACGCTTATTAGTATTAAAGAAAAACAGTTCGAAAAATTATAATACCAAGGCGGAAATATGTTCGGGATTTTTCCATAATATCTGTGAAGTGTGATTATAAGGCATAGATAAGAAGTCGTTATTGTAAAATAGGATACTTTATAGGCAGTTTTTATACTTGTCAAAAATGGCCAGATGTAGAAACTTCCGATTCCCATTGAAGAAAAAATATAGAGAATAAGCGAAAAGCATAAAAATGCAAGAAAGATGCCGTCATATTCTTTAAAAGTTACGCAGGTGAATATGATAAAAACTATAGCAGAAATGCAAATTCCGCCAATAATCGAAAAGATTATCGTTAATCCTGTTACAAGAGACGTGTAATTCTTTGCAGACATAAAATAAATCTTTACAAGCGAAGGGTGGTAGGTTTGTATTTTGATTCTTACTGGCAAAGACGAAGAATTTCTATCGATATAATTATTATTTTGCGGAAGATATATGCAGTTTAGCCAGGTATCCACGGTTTTGTCTGCTTTTTTTATGGCGTTTCCTGTTTTTCCAATATAAATCCATTCGCTGTTTTTTGATTGGATAAAAATATCTGCCTGATAAAAAGTTTCCTGCCCAAAGCAAAGGACACTTTGCTCTTTATTAATGATATTTACAGGAACGGAAGTTTCAATCCAGCAGACGTTGTTTTTTTTATGCGAATTTACGTAATTGTTCTGCTTAAAATCAGAAGAGACTATTTCGTCTGCCTTAAGATTTTTTGAACTTGTATAAAATGTGGAAAGATTCAGAGTCTGAACATTTTTACCTGCGAAAAGAAGCAATACAATATAAAACAGGCTTTTCATGAAAGAAATTTTATCATATTTTGTGCAGATTTGCATTAAGAAAATAAAATTTAATGTATTCTATAAAATTCGACTTTCAAGTTGTAAAATCTATTAATGAATTGATAAAATTCATTAAAAGTGGCATACTCAACCAAAAAAGGTTTGCATACCTGTTTGGGGGAAATATGATTAAGTTAAGTGGTGCAATGACAGCATTGGTTACTCCTATGCATGAAGATGAGTCTGTTGATTACGAATGTTATCGAAAACTTGTCAAATCTCAGTTGGAAGCTGGAATTGATGGTATACTTCCGCTCGGAACAACTGCAGAAACACCTACTCTTACAGAGGAAGAAGAGGACGAGCTTATAAAAATTTCCTTTGAAGAAGTAAGGGCTTTTGAAAAGGCTAATAATAAAAAAATCAATGTGATTTTAGGTTCTGGTTCTAACTGCACGCGGGACGCTGTGCGCTATTGCAAAAGAGCAGAAAAAGCCGGCGCAGACGCAGCTTTAGTTGTTACTCCTTACTACAATAAACCTAGCGACGAAGGCGTTTTTCGCCATTTTGAAGAAGTTTCTAAAGTAGGAATACCTATTGTTGTGTACAACATTCAGGGAAGAACTGGAAAAAATATAGATACTGCTACAATGGCTCGAATAGCTTCTTTGCCAAATATAATTGCCGTAAAGGAAGCTAGTGGAAACATAAATCAGATGATGGACGTTATTGCCGCAATAAAGGCAAAAAATCCAGATTTTTCAGTTATTTCTGGTGACGATGGACTTACACTTCCTTTGCTTGCGGCTGGTGGAGACGGAGTTTTTAGCGTTGTTTCAAATTTTTGTCCTTCTTTGATTACTCAAATGGTTCACTATGGACTTGAAGGCAATTTTGAAAAAACTCGCGAAATTCATTACAGGTTATTACCTTTCTTTAAGGCTGCTTTTGTAGATGGTAATCCTACTTCTATAAAATATGCACTTAGCTTAAAAGGGGTGATGAAACCGTGCGTCCGTCTGCCTCTTGTAGAAGTAAAAGAGAGCGCAAAAAGAGTAATAGAAAACGCTATAAGTGAATGTGGACTTTAAGTTTGATTTAAGGTTTATACAAGCCTTAAAAAGGGCTGGCTCAAGGGCTTGAGCGTAAGCGTACCTTGGTCAGACGTATTTAATTTTATAAATGGGGGAATGTTATGGCAGAAAAAATAAAAGTTGGTGTTCTTGGCGCTACTGGAATGGTAGGCCAGCGTTATATAAAGCTCTTGGAAAATCATCCTTGGTTTGAAGTTTCTTACGTAGCGGCATCTCCTCGCTCTGCAGGAAAGTCTTACAAAGAAGCCGTTGCTAACCGCTGGCTTATAGGTGCTGAAATTCCTTCTGGAGTTGCAGATTTAATTGTTCAAGATGCAAATGACGAAAAAGCCGCCTTGGGAAAGTGCCGTTTTGTGTTTAGCGCTCTTGAAATGGGAAAGGATGAAATTAAAGCCTTGGAAGCGGCCTATGCTGCTGAAGGAATACCTGTAGTCTCAAATGCATCTGCAAACCGTTGGACAGAAGATGTTCCTATGTTGATTCCAGAAATAAACTATAGTCACCTTGATGTCATTGAGGAGCAAAAAAAGCATCACGGATGGGATAAAGGCTTTATTGCCGTAAAACCGAATTGTTCCCTTCAAACTTATATGATGCCTTTGTATGCATTGATTCAAGCTGGCTATCCTGTAAAAAGAATGATTGTAACAACTCTTCAAGCTACATCTGGGGCAGGTTATCCTGGAGTTCCTTCTTTTGATATGATAGACAATATCGTTCCGTTTATTGGTGGCGAAGAAGAAAAAACAGAAAAAGAATGTCTAAAGATTTTAGGAACAGTTCACAATGGAACCATAGTAAATTCCGCAGGACCGTTGGTGAGCTCTACTTGCACAAGAGTTCCTGTTGTTGACGGACATACAGCAACGGTTTCTTTGGAATTTGATTTGCCAGAAAACAAAAAACCTTCATTGGAAGAAATTGAACGCGTTTGGGCTTCATTTACTTCTTTGCCGCAGGAATTAAAGTTGCCATCCGCACCAGAGCATCCAATTGTTGTCCGCCACGAAGAAAATCGTCCTCAGCCACGCCGTGACCGCGAAACAGAAAAAGGAATGGCTTGTGTAATTGGCCGCCTCCGCAAGTGTCCGGTTTTTGATGTAAAGTTTGTTGCATTAAGCCACAATACAAAGCGAGGTGCTGCTCTTGGCGGTATACTTAATGCAGAACTTTTAAAAGCACGTGGATTTTTTGATTAAAGTTTTTTAGGCTGAAAATTCGCTGAAAGTATTTTTCACATTTATAAAAAATTTGGCTTTCGACATAAAAGTAAAAAAAAGAGTCCTGGAAGTTTATTCAGCTTCCAGGACTCTTTTTAGTCAGCAATTTTAGTTAGCTGTTATTGCAATGCGTTTTGGTTCAGTCAAAGCCTTTCGTGGCATTGTTACTGTCAAAACGCCGTCTTTTACAGTGGCGCTAATTTTATCTGAAGCAACATCTTCAGGAAGCGCAAATCTTCGGCTAAACTGGCTGTAAGAGCGTTCCCTTACAATCCATTTGTCATCGCTCTTTTTGTCAGACTTTTCTTCTTTCTTCTCTTCTTTTGCAGAAGAAATTATCAATGTATTGTGATCAAGTTCGATATTTACATCTTTGTCTGTTTTTCCAGGAAGATCCATTTGAAGAGTGTAATTATCTTTTGATTGCTTTACATCAACTTTTGGTTCGTGGAAGAAAGATTTTTTGCCATAAGCAGGAAATCCATATCCAGGATTCATCAAATCGTCAAAAAAATCATTAAAAAGTGAAAGTTCGTTCATAATATTACCTCTTATTATTAATTTCTAAAGTTTCTGAAAACCTTTTTGGCTTTCACTTTATATAAAGCAAGATTCGTGCCAAGTTTTGAATAAGACTCCTTCTTCTAGATGTTTTTGTTATATTTCTTTGTAATATAACAAAATACGTTTTAAGCAAAACATTTTGTACCCAAGCTTCAGGAGAATTTGATTTTAAAATTTAGAAAATTGCTTTTTTTTGAGTAAAAAATATCGTTTTGGTAAAAATGACCCGCTGTGTCGGGTATTTTTTACTCAACTAGAATAAAAGGGCAGATTTTTTTGATAAAAAATACCTATATTTCAGTGTTTGTAAATTTTTCCTCTAGAAATAAAGTCCATTTTGTTAAGTTTTTTTGAAGAAAAGTGGTTTTCTCTTTGTTTTTTTACTTCTGAATAAATGTTGTTTTTGCTTAGTGTTTTAGAATCTGCTTGCCAAATTGGAGTTTTGTGGCTTCCAACTTGATTTTTTACACAGTCAATCCAATTTTCTGGCTCTGGAATTTCAAATTTCATTTTTTTTCCCGTAAAAGGGTGAAAAAACTCCAGAGTGCGAGCGTGCAACGCAAGGCGACCAAACGGGTCTGTTTTTGAGCGATAGTTTTCATCGCCTGCAAGTGGGTAGCCTTTGGATGCTAAGTGCGCGCGAATCTGATTTTTTCTTCCTGTATCAAGGCTTAATTCAAAAAGGGTGTGGGTTTTGCCTCTCTCAATAATCTTGTAATGAGTTCTTGCGGAGATTGTTTTGAATTCAGCTTTTCCATTTTTTATAGTTAAATTTCGCTGGTATATAGATTTTTCATTGTTTTTATTTTTTGAAGCGATAAGCTCCTTTTTTGCATTTTTGTTTGGCAAGTCCGTTTGTTTAGGAACAAATCCTACGTTGTAGGCATTGTATGCAAGTTCGTCTTCAATTATTCCGCTTTGCGGCAATTCTTTTTCATGTTCAGGATTTTCGGCAACAGCTCTGTAAAGGCGTTCGGTTACCATTTTGTGCCAGGTGTTCATAATAATTTTTTGAGCATGCTCGTTCAGGGCAAACATCATAACGCCGCTTGTTTCGCGGTCAAGGCGGTGTACTGTAAAAGGTCGGTGATTTGCACTGTAAGTTCCTGCTTTTCTCATAATATTTTCAAGAACCGCAATTGCTGTTCTTGAATGGCTTCCTGGATATGGAACGCTCAACATTCCTTCGGGCTTGTAGATAACGGCAATATCTTTATCTTCATATAGAATTTCTATTTTTTCGCGGCCAAAATCAGCCTTGTGCTGCTGTTTGAATTTTGTACTTTCTTTCACATTGTTAATAAACCACAAATAAAGCGGAGTTGCAATATGGCTTTTGTTTACTAGATAAAAAAAGTATGCAGGTAACCAAGTTCGCAGTAACGGTAACTCGGTTACTTTAAAAGGTAACTTGGTTACTTTTGCGGGTAACTTGGTTACCTTTTAGGGTAACTTAGTTATTTTTTTAGTAACTTGGTTATTTCTTTTGAAAGTGGAGAAAATCGTATTGCTTTTTTTTTGAAAAAGTGTGTGAGAATTAGAAGTGTACCTTTATGAAAAAACTATTTCTTTTTGTCTACATATTTTCTTTATTGATTTTTACAAGTTGCGAATTGTCGCCATCTTATAGCAAAAAGCCAGACAGTTACTTTTTTAATAAAATGGAACCTTTAGAATGGAGCGAAGATTATGTTTTGGCAGCAACGCTTTACCCTCAGCAAATTCAAGTGTGGAACAGCAAAACAAATAAATTAGTTCATAAATACAGCTTGCATACAGACGAATCAAAATGGGGCAAAGGAACGGAGCGTGCGTTAGATGTAAAAGATATGACTGTTCTAAATGGCGTGATTTGGTTTATAGGTTCAGGTCTTCAACGTTCGTTGATTAGGCTTGACTGCAAAACTGGTGAAATGCGATATATAGAACTTGATATGAAGCCTTCTGGAGTTGTTGCTATTCCAGAAGGAAATTCTGGCAATGGTATGATTGTAACATCAACTTATGCAGATTCTAGAATTGGAGTTGCTGTAAGATTTTTAGACACTGAGGGTAACATCATTAAAAAAAGTAATATATCATTCGATAAGATAAAACTTTTATCTATTGGTGAATGTTTTTATGAAAACGAAAATTATTATACAGTTGCCGTAAAGGATGAAAGCTATTCTAAAAATAAAGATATAGATTTTAAATTGATAAACCTATCTGATTCTCAAAAAAAATATCTCTATGATATAGAACCTCAAAAAATTTTTCATACTAATTTTATAAAAGATAATTTTGATGAAGATTTAGAAAATTATTTTTGCAATTCTAGATTAATAACTTTTTCTTCCAATTCAAATCAAAGATTTATGGAGATAAATATTTGGAATGATGATTATTATGAAAATCCTTCAAGTAAGTATTTGTTTATTCGATTTCTTTATAGAATAAATTCGTTTGAAAATTTTGATATTCAATATACAGGAATAAAATATGCAGAAGAAGACTCAAAAACTTTTTTTTCTGCGTATGAGTATGGCGAAAATATATATGTAACAGGAAAACAACTTCACAGTATAGAAACAAAAGAATATTTAGAAGGTCTTGAATGTACAATTTACCCAAAAACTGGAGGAAATCAAATAAAACATGTTCAAATGCCTTATGGAAATCAAATTTACTGCGAAATGAAGGAAGACTGCGCTTGGTTTTCAAAAAACATTTATTTTCAGGATGAAAAAACTTTGGAATGGAACAAAAGCCAGGAAGCGGCAATCTACAAGCTAGACTACAAAAATCAAACTGTTTACGAATACGACAAAGATGGAAATGGCAAAGAGCTGGCTTGGATTGAAGGGTGAGGTATAAAATCTATATACGATTTACAAGAAAATGATTTTGTTTCTTCTATTGACCCATCAACAAATCTATTGTTAAAATAATAGGTCAAATCTATTGATTGTATTAATCTATTGTGCCGGGTGGGAAAAATGGCGTATGTAAAAAATATTTTTGATCAGAATTTTATTCAATATGCAAGTTATGTTATTCGCGACAGAGCCATTCCTGAAATTATAGACGGATTTAAGCCTGTTCAGCGCAGAATAATTCATACTCTTTTAAGAAACGATGATGGTCGCTTTACAAAAGTTGCGAACGTTGTTGGTAAAGTTATGGCGTATCATCCGCACGGAGACGCTTCTATTGCAACAGCTCTTGTAAACCTTGCTAATAAAGAGCTTTTTATAGATAAGCAGGGAAACTTTGGAAATATGTTTACGGGAGCACCGCACGCAGCTCCTCGTTATATAGAATGTCGTCTTCGTCCTGTTACAAAAGAGATTCTAAACACAAATCCTGCTATAACCCAGTATGTTGACACTTATGATGCCCGCGACAAGGAGCCTGTTGTTTTTAAGGCAAAACTGCCGCTTGTTCTTATAATGGGTGCAGAAGGCATTGCGGTAGGAATGTCCACTCTTATAATGAGCCACAATATCTTTGAAGTGATTGAGGCAGAAAAAGCTTGCCTTCGCGGTGAAAAATTTGAACTTTACCCTGATTTTTTAACTGGCGGACTTATCGATGTTAGCGAATACAAAGATGGGCTTGGCAAACTGGTTACCAGAGCAAAAATGGACACCAGCGATGAAAAAAAGATTATAATCACAGAACTTCCTTACGGCTGCGACAGCGAAACTTTAATGGATTCAATTGAAAAAGCGGCAAAAAACGGAAAGGTAAAAATTGCTTCAATAACTGACTATACGGCTAAGTCTTTAAATATAGAAATAAAGCTTCCTCGCGGAGTTTATGTAAAAGATGTTGTAGATTCTTTGTACGCGTTTACCGATTGCGAAAAAACAGTCTATTGCAATCTTTTAGTAATCAAAGATAATATGCCAGTTCAAATGACTTGCACGCAAGTTATTGAATATCACGCGAAGCAACTTCAGGGAATTTTAAAAGAAGAGCTTGAGTTTGAAAAAGCTGAGCTTATGGAAAAACTTCACCTGCGCGCGCTGGAGCGTATTTTTATAGAAGAACGCATCTACAAAGAAATCGAGCAGATGAAGACCGAAGAAACCGTAAACAAGGCTGTTAAAAAAGGATTTATCCCATTTAAAGACGAACTTTTGCGTCCTATTAGCGATGAAGACGTTGAGCATCTTTTAAAAATTCCTATTCGCAGAATTTCCTTGTACGATATAAACAAAAACCGCAAAGAAGTCGCTGCAATTAATGCAAGAATAAAAGAAATAAACAGGCTTCTTAGGCACATTGTTGACTATGCTATTTCTTACTTGGATGGGATAGAAGCAAAGCTGCCAAAAGACGCTAAAGAAAGGCGGACAAAAGTTACAAATATTAAAACTGTTGATATAAAATCTGTTGTTCGTCGCGATATTTCTTTAAAATATAACGAGAAAGACGGATGCTTGGGAACTCAAATTTCAGGTGGCGTTGAGCTAATGAAAATCACACCGTTTGATAGAATTGTTTATGTCCGAAAAAGCGGAATTTATTCGATTACAGAGGCGCCTTCAAAAGTTTTTGTAGGTCCAGAGCTTCGTTGGTGCGGTTTTGCGGACAAAGACTCTCTTTCAAAGGTTTTGTTTACTGTTATATATCGCGATCCAAAAACTCGTCTTGCATATATAAAGCGCTGCAAAATTGGCGGATATATAATGAACCGCGATTATTTTTTTGCTCCTGATGGAATGGAAGTTCTTCATATCGATACAAGAAAGTCGTTTGATTTTGAATTGAATTATTCTCCAAAGCCTAGAGTAAAAATCTTAAAAGAAACTTTTAAAGCGGCAGATTTTTTAGAAAAAGGCATAAAAGCGCAGGGAACACGGCTTTCGACTAGAGAAGTTGACTCTGTTTTAGTAAAATAGCTGTAAAATATAATGAAAATACTTTCTGAATATGTGAGCAATGAATTTTGTGTAAAAGGTTCTCGGTTTTTGGCGGAACTTTTTCCATGTGAAGAGCAATCTTTCGCAAAAGAGCTTATAAAGTCTCAAAAAATAAAATATGCCGATTCAACGCACGTTGTTCACGCTTTTATTATTGGCAAAAACGCTGAGATTATGGGAATGAGCGATGATGGCGAGCCTTCTGGCACTGCAGGAAGACCTGCTCTTGACGTTTTAAAAGGCTTTTCGTGTACAGATATTCTTCTTACAATAACAAGGTGGTTTGGAGGAACTCTTTTAGGAACTGGCGGTCTTGTAAAAGCGTATGGCGATAGCGCAAAACAGGTGCTTTCTTGCGCAGAAAAAAATGGTTCTCTTAAGGAATTCATAAAAAAGACTGCTTTTTCATTTAGGTGCAGTTATTCTTTTTATCAGACTTTAAAACATATTATGCCTTTGTTTGAAGCTGTTCCGATTGAAGAGAAGTTTGAATCCGAAGTTTTTATAAGTTGTTGTGTTCCAGAAAAAAAATCTTTGGAGTTTTGCAAAAAAATTCAAAATCTTAGCAATGGAACTGTTCAGGCCGTTCAAGAAACTCCTATCGTATAAGGGCTTTGATTTAAGTTTTTTATACAAACTTTGTTTTTCAATCTGTTAATTTATTTTAGTTGTTTTATGAAGTTCAGCATTTTGATTGAAAACTATATTTGGAATGTGGTAAGTTTTTTCTTTTTTATAAAGATATTTTAAAGGGTGAATATCAAATTCGTTTGGAAACCAGCCGCCTGTTGCCTCTAAATCCACAACATTCACGCTTACCGGATGCTGAATCGGCAAAATCATTGCTTCGTCTAATAAAAGTTGTTCAGCTTGAGCAAGAAGCTTTAAATGATTTTCGTCTGAATAAATAGAAGATTCGTTAAGCAAATTGTCATACTCCTGGTTGCTCCAGCCAGAAACATTTAGCGTAGAATTGCTTCTAAAAAGTTCTAAAAAGGCGAGAGGGTCTGCAAAATCTCCTATCCAAGTGTAAGAAAAAAGCTCTGAGTTGGAATTTTGAATAGAATCCAAATAAGAGGCGGAAGGAATTTCTTCTGTCCTTAGCTCCACTCCAAGAGTTTTCCAGGCTTCTTTTAAAATTTCAGCCTTTTTTTTCATATAATCTGAATCTGGAATTGCAAAGGTTAAAACCAATTGCAGGTCTTCTGGAATGTTCGCATTTTGTCTTGCTTCTTTCATGAGAAATTTTGCGTTTTGTTCATCACAATAAGAATATCCTTCAACATTTTTGTATCCATTTAATGGATACACTAGCGTTGTCGCGGGAACATAAAATCCTTCCCTAAGTTTTTCCCAGGGAACTGCTTCTAAAAGAGCGGCTCTAAAATCAGTTTTGTTCCAAATGCTACTAGGCTTTATCTTAAAAAAGAAATACTGCGTTGCAAATTCTGCGTTTACGCGGATACTTTTTTTATCTATAATCCTTTTGCTGTTGAATGTTCCTGTTATCCAATCGGCTTTTCCTGTGTTGAATAAAAAAGAATTTTCATCTTCGTCATCGCTTAAAAGTATTGTAATTTGACTTAGA
Source organism: Treponema sp. UBA6367 (assembly GCA_002437725.1). Classification (GTDB taxonomy): domain Bacteria; phylum Spirochaetota; class Spirochaetia; order Treponematales; family Treponemataceae; genus Treponema_D. The sequence goes on along the minus strand of DJRF01000024.1, from coordinate 28,778 downwards.
GGAGTTTTTTTTGAATCGTGATACTGCTCGTTCTTTTTTAGAACAATTTTTTCCGGATTACTTGATTCAATAACAAACGGACCTGAATAAACGCCTTCAGAAGCAGATTTTACACAAAAGGCTTGCATGCACAAAAGCTTATTAAGATGCGCGGCAGGTTTGTTCAGGTTTACAGCGATTGTGCTGTCGTCAATAACAGAAATCCCAATGGAATCTATGTCAGTTTTTCCGCCAGAAAGTCTGTACGCTTGAGCACCTGCGACTATATCAAAAAGAGAAGAGTATGGAGAATCTGGGGTAGAGAGCATTGTTAGCCAGGAGTTTTTTACGTCTTGAGCAGTTATTTCTGTTCCATCGCTAAATTTTGCGCCTTTCCGCAGCGTAAAAACCCACCTTTTTTTATTTCTGTTGATTCTAAAAGAAGTGCAAAGCGCATAATTAGGTTCAAGAGTGATAGGATTATATGAAAAAAGCCCTTCATACAAGCCTGTTAGTATTTGAGCTTCGATGCTGTAAGCCGCGCTGTGAGGGTTTAGGTTAAAATTATGCTTTGAACAAACAATAGTGTAGTTTTGCTGTAGTTCTTTTTTTAAAGAAGGAATTTCTTTTTGGTTTTGTTCAAACTGTTCCAACTCATTAGAATTTGTTTCCTGGGCAAAGATGTTTGTAAAAAAAATGCATAACAAAAAAATTGTTTTTAAAGTTTTATGCTGAATGTTTTGAATTTTACTCCACATCTGAAATTCCTAATTTTTTCATTTGATTGCGCTCTTCTACATACGAAATGTATTCTGAACGTTTTTGCGTTGCCTTTATAAGATTGTTTTTTATAGCAATTAAATCCATTTTTAGGCCGCGGATTTTTGTTCTGTTTGCAATAGAAACATTGTTTTTAAAATATTCATCAGCAGATTCTAAAAGAGTTAAAATTTCTTGATTTTCAGAAATTTGTTTGTTTACGAATTCAAGGATTGCCGTTTCGTCAGTTCTTTGCAGTCTGGCAACTTCCTGGCTGTTTTTGTTGAGCAAAAGACCAAAAAAGTTTGCTTTTTTTTCAATGTTTGCAATAAAAGTGTTTATGCTAACTGCTCTTGTTGTTTTAATCCCTTTTTTTGCATCTAAAATTGTAAAATTGTATACTAATTCAGGTTCTGGTTGCTTAAAGATTTTTCTAAAAAAGATTTTAAGTTTTTCTCCAAAAGTCTTTTTTCTTTTTTCAAGAGTATCTACATTTGAATGTAGTTTTTCTGCAATATCAATATATATAGGCGCAATTGTTGCAAGCCCGTGAAGCGTGTCTAATATCATTGATTTAGTGTTTATGCTTTCCTGTTTTTTTACACTCGATTTATTTACTACTTGAAGTTTAGCAAGCGTAATTTTCTGCGCGTTTTCCTTTTTTTCGCCCTGGTCTTCTTCGATGATTTCTGAAATTAATTCGCTATAGTAAGGTTTCTTTCCCATGATTTTAGGGAATAGCCGCTTTATTTCTGAAGCTTCAGTCTCTTTCGAAGATAGCATTTTTGTAACATCTACGGAAGAATGTTCAAATATATTGGTACGAACTTCAAGCTTGTACGTTTCTCTTAAAAAATCAGAAAGTTCTTTTAAAATTTCATTAATTTCGTTTAAGGCTTGAGCGCTTTTGCTTATAGAATCGTTTAGCATGCAAAGGCTCATCTGTGTAAGACTCTTTTTTGCTTCATTTATAAGATATGCAAGGCCTTTCGTGTTCGGTCTTGAGTTATTCAGCGTCATATTCGTCCACTGAAATGAATTATTTAATTCTAAAAGTTTTTTTATCTTTGGCAGACTAAAAGATTCTGTAGAAAACTTTATGTAATTGCAAACAAAGTCCAGCATGCTTTCGTAATCTGAATATCTAGAACCCATTACCAATGCGCGTTCATTTTCTGTGTATGGAGAATCTTCAGGAGCTTGAATATCTGAAATCTTTTTTTCTAATTTATATGGGTCAGGAGTTATTAAACCTCTTTTTATAAGAACATCATAAATATTTCTTACGCACGTGTGCAAAAGGCGATAGGTTTCCAAGAGTTTGGGAAGTTCGGTTAGATTGAACCATTCTTTCTTTTTGCTTATTGCTTCTTTTAATGACTCTAAAAAATTAAATTCTTCACTCATATTGCTATTATTATCGAATAAAAATGTAGAAAACACTAGTAAAAAAAATTAATGAATCTTATTCATTTTTCTAAAAGTCGAAGTTTAGACTATTAGCCCAAACTTCGACTTTTTTATAAGCGCTTAAAAATGCTTTCAGCAAATTTACAATTTGCTCAGACGGTTGTGCTCGCACTTCGTTTGAATTGTTTTGAGTTGCTACGCAACCTTAATTGTTCTTATCGCACAAAGTCTTCACAAATTGTAAATTTGCTTGCGCTTTTATTCATTTTTCTAAAAGTCGAAATTTGACCTGTTACAGTATTTTTCCTAAATCAATTTGGATGAAGCCTGATTTTCCTGTGTTTATAAAAGAAGATTCTTCCCAGCCAGCGTAAATGTAGTTTCCAGAAATTGAAAAATCTGTATAAATAAAACCTTCTGGCAGTTTTGGGAACTTCATAGCGCAGGTTTTTCCTTTGTTAAAAATATTTTTGCCATAAAGAGCCCCATTTATATAGAAAGAACCGTCTTCAAAAAGAGCTGCGGAAAAAATATCGCTTATTAAGCAGTTTGCCTTAAGAACTTTTTCGCTTTGAACTTTTCCAGTTGCTTCAAAATATCTTGGAGAATGGCTGCCTGCTGTATAAACTTTTACGGAAAGCTTATGCTTTTTTTGCACGGATTTTAAAAGTTCCTGAATTCTTTGCGGTGCTTGCGTAAAGTTTTCAATCTGTCTTGTACTTCTAAATGACTGGGAATCTGTTTTTTGAATGAATATTTCTTTTTCTGCGGAAGCTGGCGATAGCGAAAGCAAGTCTTTTTTTACTTGAAAGGTTATATACAAAAATTCTGTTTTTGAAGAATCTGATTTTTTTACGCTGCAAGTCCAAAATTGACCGTCCCAAACAAAATCCGTTATTTCGCAATTTGAATCTAACTTTAAATTTTCAATATTTATTATGGGGTAAAAAACATTTAGGCTAGGATTGAACTGAATAAGAAAAGCATTTAAGAAATCATTGTTGTTTTTTTTTGCATTATTAAAAAATGCGCTTTTATATACAGAAAAAACAGGAGTTTCATCATAAAAAACTAAATTTGACGCAGTCTTTTCTGCAAAAAGAGTTGAATCTGTTACAAAATTTATTTTTTCATCTTCAAACACAAGAATTCCAGCCCTGTTTACAATTGCAAATCCTTTTGGACAGGAATATTCATTTTCTTCATTTTGCATTTGCGAAGACGCAGCGGAAATTCTTATGCTTTCAGTCCATGGTTTTGGTATAACATAAGGAACGTTTTGAATTTTTTCCGTCTGAACATATTCGTTGTTAGAAAAATAAAACCATTTGTGAACTGTAGGTTTTATTTCAGACTGCGCAATTTCAATGGAATTCGGCTTTTTTGAGCAGGAAAATGTTATAAAACTAAAAATTGCAATCAAACTGAGCAAAAAATTAAAATAAGACCTATTCTGCATTTTTTTAGTTTATATCCCCATTTAATTTAATTCAAGAGATAATTCTTTTTGAGAATTTACAAGAGCTGACAAAATGCTAATTTCCGGGTTCTTATATAAAAATATTTCTGTTTTATTTTGCTTTAATGCAATGCAGTCAAGTTTGTTGTTTTGCGGTATGTAATTTGAAAGAATGTTGCAGTCTGAAAAATTTGTGCTTTGCAGTTTTAAAAGCGTTGAATCAGGAAAAAAAATATTATTTCTTTGTGTTAAATAAGAATTTTTAAAATCTGCGCACTTTATTGCGCTTATTATTGTATTTTTCTCTAAGTTCCAAGGATTATAAAAATTTTTAAAGTTTTCTTCTTTTGATTCTAAAGCTTCTGCAAATTTTTCCCAGTTAAAGTGGGCAACATAATTTTTGATTTGTTCTGCGGAAAGGGAATTTATTTCTGCCAAAGAGTAAATTGCGCTTAAAATATTTGCTTCAAATCCTAATAGCCATGAAAGCTGTGTCCTTCCTGGAAAAACAGTTCCCGCTGGAAGAAAAAAATCTTTTACACAAAAATTGTATTTTGCATCCGCAGCATTAGCAGAAGTTATTTCTTTGGTAAGATTTTGAAAAGGATAGGCAAAAACCGCAATTGGTGAAAATAAATCAGTTTCAATAAGAAAAGATTTTTCATTTTTTTGCAGAAAGAATTCTTCAATACAGTTGTCCCGCCTAACAACAATTTTCCAAAAATCGCCATTATTGTCCGCAGTACTGCTGGTTTGTTCATTGGTTTCATTGCAAAAAAATAATTCTGTTTGAAGAAGTTCCTCTTGGCTTGGCAAAAAGAATTCTTTGGTTTGAATTTGCTGCTTGCAACTAAAAAATAAAAAAAACATGAAAATGCAAAAAAAATCAAAAATTGGGCAAAAGCTTTTTTTCTTCATACATACTATATATGAAGAAAAAATTTAAAACGGAATTTTTTTTACTATAATGCAGTGTTTTTTTTAATTTCTTTTTGGCAAAGCTGGTCGCACAGTTCGTTGTATTCAATCCCTGCATGACCTTTTACCCAATTCCATTCAACATTTAAAGAAGAATTTAAGCTGTCGAGCGTTTGCCACAAATCCTGGTTTTTTACAGCCTTGTTGCCCGCAGTTTTCCAGCCTTTTTTCTTCCAGTTAAAAATCCAGGCAGTTATTCCATTTTTTACATATTGGCTGTCGCTAAAAAGTTTAATCGTTCTGCCCGCAAAACTGGGCGTGCTTTTTACTATCGAAAGCGCAGAAATGGCTGCTGTAAGTTCCATTCTATTGTTTGTTGTGTATTTTTCACCGCCGGAAAGCTGCTTTGCAACTCCGTCTGCAATGATTACAGTTGCCCAGCCGCCAGGACCTGGATTTCCAAGGCAGCCTCCGTCGGTGTAAATAATTATTTCGTTCATCTTTTAAGCAACCTATTTAAGCAGGTATTCTACAGTTGTAACTACGCGGACGTTCTTTTTTTCTTCAAGACCTATGGCAGCGTCATTTATAGAAAATAAACCTTGTGTGGCATTTTTAATTTTTCCTACCCGGCTGCCAGAATCGTGTGCGAACTGTTCTGCTGCTTGCCTTGCATTTTTTGTGGCGAGCGCAATCATTTCCGGCTTTATATCGTTTAAGGCTGTAAAGTCAAAAGTGATTCGTGAATCGTAATCCTGGCTCAATGTAATTCCAAAAGCTGCAAGTTTTAAAGAGTCATTGTGAGCCTTTTTTACAGCATCTATTTTGTTTGAACGTACAAGAACCGTTGCTTTTCCTATATATTTGTATGAAAGCCTGTCTTGATCAAGGTATAGGTTTACGGAATTGTCAACGATGTTTGCCGCTTGAACAGTGAAATCTTCTTCCGAAAGACCATACTCTTTTAAAAAACTTATAGCTGCATTCGTCTTAGAAACAATGTCGTTTTGCAGAAGCTTTAAGTCATTGTTTCCTAAAGAAAATGAAAGTGGCCATACTGCAAGATCTGCATCAACTTCTCGTTCCGCGAGTCCTCTTACAGTAACAGAACGGTCTGTTTTGCCAATGTTCTTCATCCCAAGTGCAAGAACTACAGATGCAATAATAACTGTAACATACCGTGCAATTGAATCAAACTTCATATAATTCCTCCAGATATTATGGAAAAGTTTGCAACGCATCTTATAAAGGCGAAGAGAATCGGCAAGAAACTGCGTTGCTGCAACATCTTATATTTTATAAAAAAAATATGACATATACAACTTTTTTTTAAATCTACTTGCCGTTACGTTCTTTTTTTTATATCTTCATAGGTAAATCTAAAAAAAATATAAATGAGGTAATATAAATGGCAAAACAGTTATTGTTTAATGAAGATGCTAGAAAAAAATTGCTTTCTGGTGTGGAACAGATTGCTAAGGCAGTAAAAGTAACTCTTGGACCATGCGGACGAATGGTCATGCTAGACAAAAAGTATGGAGCTCCAACAATTACAAAAGACGGTGTTTCAGTTGCAAAAGATATTGAGCTTGCAGACCCTTATGAAAACATGGGCGCGCAGTTTGTTAGAGAAGTTGCTTCTAAAACAAATGATGATGCCGGCGATGGAACAACAACTTCAACAGTTTTAGCTTATGCCCTTGTTCGAGAAGGTTTTAAATCTGTTGCAGCTGGAATGACTCCTATCGAAGTAAAACGCGGTATTGATAAGGCTGTTGCAATTGCAGTTGAAGACGTAAAAAAGAATTCAAAGCCTGTAAAAGATGCGGCTGATATAAAAAATATCGCTACAATATCTGCTAACAATGATTCTGAAATCGGTAGCCTTATCGCAGATGCAATTGAAAAGGTTGGAAAAGACGGCGTTATTACTGTAGAAGAATCAAAGAATATGGAAACAACTGTAAATACTGTTGAAGGCATGCAGTTTGACCGCGGATATATTTCTTCTTATTTTGTTACAGACCGTGAACGAATGGTTGCAGAACATTCAGACGCTCTTATTCTTATTTATGACAAGAAAATTTCTTCAATGAAAGATTTGCTTCCAATTCTTGAAAAAGTTGCAAATTCAGGTCGTTCTTTAGTCATTATTTGCGAGGATGTTGACGGAGAAGCTCTTACAACATTGGTTTTGAATACAATTCGCGGAACAATCAAAGTTTGCGCAGTAAAGGCTCCTGGCTTTGGCGACCGCCGAAAGGACATGCTTCAAGACATAGCAGTTCTCACAGGCGCAACAGTTGTATCTGAGGAAGTTGGACTTAAGCTTGAATCTTGCGATGAATCTGTTTTAGGACAGGCAAAAACTGTAAAAATCGACAAGGATAACACAACTATTGTTGGTGGAAACGGTGATAAAAAGGCAATTGCTGACCGCGTTGCAGAAATCAAAATGCAGATTGAAAAATCTACTTCATCTTACGACAAAGAGCAGCTTCAGAAACGGCTTGCAAAACTTGCAGGTGGTGTAGCTGTAATCAATGTCGGCGCTACAACAGAAACAGAAATGAAAGAAAAGAAATTCCGTGTAGAAGATACAATCGCCGCAACTCGCGCCGCTCTTGAAGAAGGTATTGTCGCTGGTGGCGGAATTGCTCTTGTAGAAGCTGCAAAGGCTCTTGAAAACGTTCCTGCAGAATTGAGCGAGGATGAAAAAGTTGGATTCAAGATTGTTCGCCGTGCCCTTGAAGAACCAATCCGCCAAATTGCTGACAACGCAGGCATTGATGGCGCTGTGATTGCAGAACGTGCGAAGACAGAAAAGAAGGGAATTGGCTACAATGCTTACACTGGTGAATGGGTAAACATGATTGAAGACGGCATTATTGACCCTGCAAAAGTTACAACTTCTGCCTTGATGAATGCAGCTTCAATTGCAGGTACCTTGCTTACAACTGAATGTGCAATTACAGACATTCCAGAGCCAAAAGCGCCTGCAGCTCCTGCACCGGATATGGGTGGAATGTACTAAAAAAAGTCTGTTTTAGGACTAAAAAAGCCAAAACAAAGATTAAGAAGTTTGTTTTTCTACTGAAATATTCAAAGTAAGTAAAAAATTTCTTCTGATTGGAAGTTTTGGCTTTTTTTGTTATAATAAACTCCATGATGTCAAAAAAAGAAAAAAAACTTGTTTTTATAACTTTGCTTACAGTTATTTTAGTTCTTTTAGGTGTATTTGCCATTCGGTTTGTTTTTTTTCACAATGGGTATGGCAACATTCGCCCTGTGGTTGTAAATCCCACGTCAGAAGAAAATTCTTCAGAAGAAAACACTTTGCAAGCACAAACAAGCGATACAGATATTCACACTTCTTTTATTCCATTGCTGCCTACAGAAACACTAATGGATACTCTTACAATTGATTTTGATGGAGACACTCTTGACGATCAGATAATCGCAATCAGAAAAGCAAACTCTCCAAATCTTTTTCTTATTGTAGGACTTTACAATCCAAATACTAACTCTTATGAGCGAAGCGCGGAAATTTCTACAGAAATATCGAAGATAAGGACTTTTTCTTACACGGGAATAGACATGATAGGGGACCATCGCATGGCTCTTGTTTATCAAGGTGTAAAATCAAATGGTGATTCCGTAATGCAAATCTTTATTTGCACAAAAAAAAGAGGGTTTGTAGAAGTTCAAAATATTGGTAATTTTTCTTCTGATGGAACAATTTTTATACAGCAATCAGAGCGTTCCGATGCTTACGAATTAAGTCAAGCTAAGGGAAAAAGCCACATTGTTTGGGTATACAGTTCTGATAAAGACGATGACAAAAATTCCTCAACACTTGGAGTCAGTCAGGTTCAGACAGAATACCGATGGAATGAAGAGCAGCAAAAATATGTTCAAGCCCGCACGTTTCGTATTACAGGAAGCCGGGCAGCGGCAAAGGAGCTTGCGCGAATTCAAAACGGTACAGTTGAAACCTTCGCAAAATTTTTAAATGGCTTATGGTATAAAACTTCTGCCTCAGCTTCGTCAAGCTACATTTACTTTAATTACGACTCAAAAGAGGTTATATTCCTTTCTGATGATACAGAAGGCGTTTTTACTTGGGAAGATTCAAGCCTTCGCCGCAGTGGAATTTACCTTACAACTGTAAATTCAATAATTTCTAGCATGAAGCGCCGTTTTGACATTATGCTTACAGGCGTAAACGAAGTGTACGTTCACGTTCATGACGATATTGGCCTTGTAATAAAGGAAAGCAATCAATGGGATGGAACTTATAAAAAAATTTCATTTCAATCAACTTTTGGTGAAGAAAACAAAACTTCATTAGATTCAGAATATCTTTCTGCTCTAAAAAAATCTGTCTGGGTTGATGACGATGGGAAAAAATATGTTTTTGGAGAAAATGAATTTTCACTTAACGATGGCACTAAGGAAACAAAAGGTCTTTTTGTAACAGATTCTGTAGGTTCTTTTCCTGTAATTCAGATAAGAAGCCCCTATGAACAATCTTTAAATCAGTCTTATTCTATGAAATTTGAAACTAGAGAAGAAATTGTACCTGCAAAAACAAGGCGAGGAAAACCTACTGTAAAAACAATAGTGAACAAAGATGTTATTATTTTTACGCCGGTAGCGCTTTCTCCGACAACTTGCTATGCCATTGATGCAAAAAGACTTACATTAAAAAAATACATTGACAATAAATCTTCAAATTAATAGGATTATAGATTATGACTGCAAACGAATTACGCTCAAAATACATTGAGTTCTTTAAGAGTAAAAATCACGTTGAAATTTCTGGACAGTCTTTGATTCCAGAAAATGATCCATCAGTTTTGTTTACAACTGCCGGAATGCATCCGCTTGTTCCTTATCTTTTGGGGGAAAAACATCCTTCTGGAACACGCCTTACAGATTATCAGAAATGTATCCGCACAGGTGATATTGATGAAGTTGGTGACCCAAGCCATCTTACTTGTTTTGAAATGCTTGGAAACTGGTCTTTGGGCGATTATTTCAAAAAAGAATCAATAGGATTTTCTTATGAATTCCTTACAAGCCCAAAATGGCTCGGTCTTGATCCGCGTAAAATTTCTGTTACAGTTTTTGCCGGTGATGACAATGCTCCCCGCGATGAAGAAGCTGCGACTTATTGGAAAGAAAACGGAATGCCTGAAGACAAGATTGCATATCTTCCTGCAAGCGACAACTGGTGGGCAGCCGGTCCGACAGGCCCATGCGGTCCTGATACTGAAATTTTCTACTGGGTTGGAGAAGGACTTCCGCCGGCTGGTTCAAACAAAGGCACAGACAGCGAAAACTGGATGGAAATCTGGAACAATGTTTTTATGCAGTACAACCGTGTTGATGAGAAAACGCTTGTGCCGCTTCCAAAGAAAAACGTTGACACAGGAATGGGGCTTGAGCGCACAAACTGCATCTTGCAGGGAAAAACCTCTGTTTATCTTACAGAAGTTTTCCAGCCAATCATTGCAAAAATCGAGGAACTTTCTTCTTATAAATATGGCACAGACGCAGAAAAAGACAAGAGCGTGCGAATTATTGCAGATCATAGCCGCGCTTCTGTTTTTATTCTTGGTGACCAGAAAGGCGTTTCTCCTTCAAATGTCGGAGCAGGCTACGTTCTTCGCCGCTTGATTCGCCGTGCAGTCCGACACGGAATGAAGCTTGGAATCGAAAAGGAATTCCTTGCGGACGTTGCTGCTGTTGTGATTGAAAATTTCAAGAGCGCATATCCGGAACTTGAGCAGAACAAGGAAAAGATTTTCCGCGAACTTACAGCCGAGGAAGCAAAATTCCGCACAACGTTGAAAAAAGGCGAGGCTGAATTCCAGAAACTCCTTCCAAATCTTATGAAAAACCCTAAAAAGATTATCTCTGGAAAGGTTGCGTATAATCTTTATGAAACTTACGGCTATCCGCTTGAACTTACTCAGGAACTTGGCACGGAAAATGGTTTTACAGTTGATGTTGAGGGATTTATGGCTGCGGAAAAAAAGCATCAGGAAGCCTCAAAATCTCTTGACGCAGGAAAGGCGAAGGGCGGACTAGCAGAACAGTCTGACATCACAACAAAATATCACACGGCAACACACTTGCTTCAGCAGGCTTTGGTTGACGTTCTTGGTGATGAAGTTTCGCAGAAAGGTTCAAATATAAACAATGAACGCATGCGCTTTGACTTTACTTTCGGCCGTCCGATGACAAAAGAAGAAGTTCAGAAAGTCGAGGACATTGTTAATGAAAAAATCAACGAGGATTTGCCTGTCACAATGGAAGTTATGCCGCTTGCCCAGGCAAAGGCAGAAGGCGCACGGGCTTTGTTCGTTAATAAATACGGCGAGCAGGTAAAAGTGTACACAATCGGCCGCGACCCGAAGAAAGACTGGTATTCAAAGGAAGTTTGTGGTGGACCGCACGTTCAGCATACGTCTCAGATTGGAAAATTCAAGATTGAAAAAGAACAGTCTTCTTCTGCTGGCGTTAGAAGAATCAGGGCTACAATAAGCGGTGGACTTCCGCTGGACAAATAGTCATAATAAGAGTATTAAAAAAAACATAAAAATTTGTAACTATTTTTGCATTTTATAGGTTTTATAGTGTAAAATAGTAGAAAATAAAAGAAAAGGATTTTATATATGAAACGTTTTGTAACAGGTCTTTTTGCATTTCTTATGGCTGCAGCTTTGTTTGCTCAGTCTGATTTACAGGTTCTAGCTGTTGTCAAATTGAATAAAGCGGAATCTATTACTGTAAAACAGTTGAAATCAAAAGTTGGTATGTACGAAAAGCAAAGAGGGGCAGCTCTTACAGTTGATGATAGGGAAAAGGTGCTTGATTCTATAATTCAAGAAAAACTTATTTTGCAAGCTGCGGCAAAGGCTGGCATTTCTCTTCCTGACAGCGCAGTTGACCAGCTTTTCTTGGAACAGGTTAGTCAGCAATTGGCAGGAAGATTGCTTTCTCAGTCTGAATTGGAAACTCTTGTAAAACAGCAGACAGGTCTTACTTTAGATGAATTCCTTCGCCAGCAAATTGGAATGTCTGCAGACGAATATAAACTCTATTTAAAGAACCAGACAATTGCAAGACAATATGTTATTACTCAAAGGCAATCTGAATTAAAAGATGCTGTTCCAACTGATGAAGAAATTAGAGCCTTTTATGAACTCAACAAGATGTCTTTTGTATGGACAGATATGTTCAAGATGTTCTTGGTTGTATTTCCAAAGGGAAACAATGCAGAGGCGGCACGAACTTTGGCAGATTCTTACTATAATAAGTTGAAGTCAAAAAAGCTTACTGCAAATCAGATAACTGTCGAGTCAAAAAAAGAAAATTCTGGATTTCAGGCTGGCGAAGTTATTATTAATAAAACTCAAGTCAGTGCTCAGCAGCTGGGAATGACTTACGAAGATCTTCTTACACTTTTTAATAAGGATGTTGGCTATATTTCTTCTTTGGAAGAACAAGAAACCCATTTTCAGTTTTATACAATTGTAAAAAAATATGAAGCAAAAATGCTTGGCTTAAGCGATATTGTTCAGCCAGACAACACGTATACAGTTTACGATTATATTAGACAAAATCTGTCCCAGCAAAAACAAGTTGAGTATCTTGCAAATGCAGTTCAGGAAATTGCAGAAAATCTTGATACAGATGCTAACGTTGAAAGAAAAAAGACTGGCGATGCATTGAAAAAACTTCTTAGCTGGTAATTTTTACATAGGATTTTAAAATGTCACGACGAATTGGACGTATTCTTGCATTCCAAGCATTGTATTCTTGGAATGTAGGCGGTGTTGATGTTGATGATTTGCTCAATTTTTCATGGCTAGAAAGGGATAGTTCAGAATTTCAAGAGGAAGATTCAAAAAATGATTCTGAAGAAATCAACTTTTCTTTGCTAGATAAGCAATTAAAGCAATTTTCTGCTCTTCCTTCAGAGAAAAAAGATGAAATATTTGCTTTTGCAGGTTTTCTTGTAAAAGGAACAATTGAAAATATAAATCAAATTGATGAAATAATAAAAAAACATCTGTCTGAAAAGTGGAGCATTGACAGAATTAACAAGGTTGCTTTATCTGTTATGAGAATGAGTATTTATTCTTTGCTTTATCAAAAAGATATTCCTCCTTCGATTGTAATTGACGAAGCTGTTGAAATTGTAAAAGACTATGGCGAAGATGACGCCCATAAGTTTACAAATGCTGTGCTTGATAATGTAAGTAAAGATATTGCAGCAAATGCTTAGTTTCTGCTCTTTTATGGGATATGGAAGTATTTTCATGAAGAAAATGTGCAAGTTAAAAATAACAGCAAATCTCTTATTGTTGTTTTTTTGCTTGCCGTTTTTTTTTAGTTCTTGCTCAAAAGAGCTAAAAAAAGATTCTTTTACAAATGCGTTGAATCAAATTGATTCTCTTATAAATCAAAATCAGTATAAAGATGCAGAAATCTTGCTAGATAAAATAACTGCTGATGCATATAGTTCTTGGGCAAAAATCGGCATCTTTAGAAGATTTTGTTTAATTGAAAAAAAGACAAAGGCTGAAAAAATAATAGCTGAAGGGCTGAAAAAAAATCCTGAAAACCTAGAAATGCTGGCTGTTTATTCAAACTTTTTGTTAGATGATGATAGGCTTGATTTAGCTTTGCATTTTTCTGAAAAATTGCAAAATACGAAGTATGGCTCAATATATTCGGAAGCAGTAATTCGCAATACAATTGAAAAATCAAATAAAAATGATTTAAATCATATCTTTAAAGAAGAAAAGTATTTTCAAGTTTACTACGATGCCTATACTGGCACTCAAAATACAGCTTGGCTAAAAAATGCAGCTTTGCTTTATCTGGCAAAAGGTGCTTACAACAGCGCGGCAAATATTGCTCCTGTAGAACTTTTTAAAATAGACGATGCTTATTTTTGGGCTTTAGTTATGTTTGATGCAGCTAGGTATGGAAACTGTATAAATTATAGCAATGCCGCAGAGCAAATGCTGCGTGAAAACTTTTCTTTGCAAAACAAAAAGCATGTTGCAGAGTCTGAAATTATTGCGATTGAATCTGACGCTTATACACTTCTTTCCGATTCTGAAAATGCAGAAAAAGTTAGGCGAAAATATCTTGATTCTATAAAAGGTGATATAAATTCTTCTGAAAAATGGAAGCTATCTGAAATTGAAAAGAAGTCAGCTTTTGTTCCTATTATTTTTTCAAACAGTGCAAAGTGGGCTTATGATAATCAAGATGATTTTAGAGCTGCCGATTTGCTGACTTTTTGCGTTGATACTTGGCCGGATTATGTTCAAGGTCTTATTTCTTATGCGCAGTTTGCTTATAATTCTTCTAAAAACCGAGATGAAGATTTTGTACAAAGGCAACTTCGCGACAAGGGGCTTGCAACTCTTGAAATGGAACAATACGATAATCGTGCTCGCATTCCTGTAAGCGATGCACTTTATAGAATAAAAAAAAGTCTCGAAAGAACAAATAATCCTGCTTTATATGTTTTAAATATCGATTTATCGCAGAGAATTTCTCCTTCTACGAACAAGATTCAACAGGCTGCTTTGATTTGGAAGCTTCTTGAAGAAAATGCAGAACAAAAATCTGTTTATCCAGACATAATTTTAGATTATGCGCTTAACTTTTTTCTGCAAGAAAAAATGCATGACGAAGCGTTCAGAGCTTTTTCAAATCATGTGAGCAGCAAATATCTTATTTCATTGGGCGATGATTTTTGGACGTCTATCGTAAAAGAAATAAAATCATTTTCGCAAATAGAAGTTGAATATTCTGCTTTTTTTGCCGCTTATTTTAAACTTTCAGATACTGCTCTTAGACTCTATGAATATGCTGTTTATGAGTTCGGAACAGAACCTAACGATAAAGTTATATCGCCATTAACAACAAATACCTCTTGTGTAAATCTTGCAATGATTTTGAATTCTTTGGGTTATAAAAAAGAAAGCCTTGAACTATATGGAAAAATTGCAGGAAGGTGTACGGAACGCACTATAAAATCCTTAGTTATGTATAGAATGGCTCTTATTCAATTTGGTTATAACGATTTAAGAAGTGCTAAACGCAGCTGTGAATATGCCGTTTCTTTAGATAACGAAAATATTGATGCAAAAAATTTACTTTTTAAAATGCAAACAATGGTAAAATAAAAAGAAGGCAAGATAAAAACAGCCG
>DJRF01000024.1:13821-13945 GCA_002437725.1 Treponema sp. UBA6367 | reverse complement strand
TTTGCGTTGCAAACTTTCTTATCAACTGTTGTTTCTCACTTCGCTGCGAAACAACTTAAAAAGTCAATCCTAAAACTGAAGTTTTACTCTTGACTTTTTATGGAAGGCAAGATAAAAACAGCCG
>DJRF01000024.1:0-13733 GCA_002437725.1 Treponema sp. UBA6367 | reverse complement strand
TTTGCGTTGCAAACTTTCTTATGGAAGATTTCTAATAAACCAAAATTAAATGCCCTTCTAAAACTAAGCATATTTGCTCCGCTTTGAAAGGGCATTTTATATAAACTTTAAAACTGATAAGTCAAGGTTTTAATTGTAGGCGAGCCTTGGCCGAACGACTTATTCAATAATAGCGATTATATCGCTCATTTTAAGGATAAGGTGGTCTATTCCGTCAAGTTTTACCTGTGTTCCAGAATATTTATCATACATAATTCTGTCGCCAACCTTTACAGTAATTTTATCATCTTCTGTGCCAGGTCCTACTTCTACTACTGTGGCAGTCTGTGTTTTTTCCTGAGCTGCGTCTGGAATATAGAGTCCGCTTGCAGTTTTTGTTTCTGCTTCGTCATTTTTTACAAGAATTCGATCTGCTAATGGTTTTATTTTCATTTTTTATACCTCTTATTATATTTGACCTAAATGCTATTTTTAAGACTTTTGAAGACTAAAAAATAACCATAGGCTTATTCAATATATTTAAATATAAGAAAAATTAGCAGCTATCGTCAATAGAAAAAAAATAAAAAACATAAACAACTCTTTTTTTTGGGTAAAAATAACCCTTTTTTTTGCAGATATTTGTCTATTGAGTAAAAATTACCCATTGTTTTTTAAGTTTTTTGCAAATGAAAGGAATGTTTTTATTGATTGTAAATAAATATAATAAAGATGTTTGTGTAATTTGTTGTAATATAAGAAATTATACTTATTTATGTATTTTTTTTAATTATTTTTTAAAGTTGGCATGAATTTTGCTTAATATTTAGTGTAACAAACTTTTTGGAGGACTTACAATGACAGAAGAAAAATCTTTACTTTCGACTTACTTAAAGGAAATAAATAGTATTCCTTTGCTTTCAAGAGATGAAGAAACAAAACTTGCAATTAAGGCTGCTGCCGGAGATAAAATTGCAAAGAATAAAATTGTTAATGCAAATCTTCGTTTTGTTGTTACAATCGCTAAAAAATATCAAAAAAGAGGTCTTGATCTTGAAGACCTGATTAGCGAAGGAAATATAGGCTTGCTTACAGCAATAGAAAAGTTTGATGTTAATAAAGGCTATCATTTTATTTCTTATGCTGTTTGGTGGATTCGCCAGGCAATTATAAAAGCAATTAGCGAAAAAGGTCATGCCATAAGAATGCCTTTGAACCGCATAAATGAACTTAATCAAATTGAAAGTGCCCGAAGAGCTGTTTCTACAAATATGATGACAGAAGAGCAGGAATTAAAAGAAGTTGCTTCTATGCTAAAAATGGATGTTGCTCATGTTCGCGAGATGATAAATATCTCAAAAGATATGGTAAGCCTTGACGCAGAAGTTCGTGGAACTGAAAGCGGAACTTCTTCTTTTGGAGATTTCATTGAAGATTCTACTGCTGAGCGTCCTGAAGAAAAGGTAATGACAGAAGCTATGAAAGATGAAATAAACAATGTTATAGATACATTAAAGCCTAACGAAGCTAAGGTTATAAGAATGCGTTATGGTCTTGATGGTCAAAAACCAATGTCTTTAAAAGAAGTTGGTGATGTTTGTAATCTTACAAAAGAAAGAATTAGGCAGATTGAAAAACACGCAATAGTAAGAATGCAGCATCCTACAAGAAGTCGTAGGCTTGAAGCTTTTACCGCATAAGGTTTTGCTGTTTTTTTAGTTCTTCAAAAGCGTCATATCTAGCTTGAACTAAAATGTTGTGGTCGCGATTTATATCAGCGATTCTAAAGTTTAAGTTTCCAGCTTGAATGGTTCCGGTAATTTCGCCGGGACCTCTTAGTTTTAAATCTTCATTGGCAATTATAAAACCGTCTGTGTTTTGCCTTAGAACTTTTATTCTTTCGATTCCTGTTTCTGTAATATTTTTGCTGTAAATTAAAAAACAGTACGATTGAAGAGTTCCACGTCCGACTCGCCCTCTTAATTGGTGCAGTTGTGCAAGTCCAAAGTGGTCAGCTTGCTCTATTACAATGCAAGTTGCATTTGGAACATCAACGCCTACTTCCACAACTGTTGTTGCGGCAAGAACGGAAATTTTTCCATTCTTAAAGTCTTTTAAAATACTTATCTGTTCTTCTTCTGGTATTTTTGAATGAATAAGAGCGCATCTGTATTTTGGATAGACTTGCTTTGAAAGAATTTCAAACATTTCCTCGGCGGCTTTTGTTTCTCCTTTTAGGTTTGAAGAATCTATTGCAGGATACACAAAATATGCCTGTTCTCCTTTTTTTAAGTGCTCTTCCACTGCATTATAAGCGTTGTTTTCATTGCCTTCTTTAACTAAATAGGTTTTTACAGTTTTTCTGTTCGCGGGCATTGTTTTTATTACGCTTACATCTAAGTCGCCAAATGCTGTTAGGGCAAGCGTTTGTGGAATAGGCGTCGCACTCATCATTAAAAGATGCGGTTCAAAAGTCATGTTAGGAAAGACTTGCATTTGTCTTCCCTTGTCAATAATCGACTGCCTTTGAACAACTCCAAATCGATGTTGCTCGTCTATTACTGCGAGCTGCAAATCGTTGTATATAACTTGCGAAGAAAACAGAGCGTGAGTTCCAATTAGAATATCTATTTCTCCTGATTTTAACCTTTTTAGAATTTGCGTCCGTCCTGAGCTTTTTGTATTGCCCGTAAGAAAAGCAATTCTAATTCCTAATGGTTCAAGCAAGGCAGAGGCCGATTCAGCGTGCTGTCTTGCAAGAATTTCTGTCGGCGCCATTATTGCGCATTGACCTTTCCAATTTATGACCCGTAAACACGCAAAAAAAGCTACAAGGGTTTTCCCTGACCCCACATCGCCTTGCAAAAGTCTTTGCATTGTAAAAGGTGTCGCAGAAAGGTTTGCTCCGTTTAAGAGGGCGTTTCTTTCTGAAAACCCTTTATCGATGTCAAAGTTCATTTGGCTTATTACATTTATTTGGTCTTTTGTTAGGTCAAACGCAAGAGAGTTAAAGAGCTGTTTTTGAAGCGGCGAAAGACTGTTCTCAAAAGCTAGCACAGAATCGTTGTCTAAATTTGTGGTTTCGGGATTCCACTGCTCCTGAGCCGCTTTTTCTGCTAATTCAAGGTCTGCAATAGGAAGTGTTCCTCTGTGCTTAAAAGCTCTTTTTGCAATGCTTGTCTGAAAATTAAAAAGTTCTTCATAAATAAGAGTTTTTTTTGCAAGTTGAAAGTCCATCGTGGATTTCGGCTGATGGATAAGCCGAATAGCCTCTTTTTTTGGAAGTAAAAATCTTGCTTCGATTATGTTTTGGGGAAGTTCGTTGTCTATTCCGTTTGAATATTGCGAAAGCGCAGAATTTATAATTTTGCGCAGATTTTTTTGATTCAGCCCTTCAGTTAGCGGATAAATTGGAAGAAGGGCAGAATCGGGCAGGGGAAGATTTTTGAATTCTTCAAGAGTTCCGCTTTCGCTTACTTTGGTTACGTCAAAACTGGTGCTTTGAATTTGACCGAATTTTTCAATAAATGTTCCGCTTACGCAAACTATTGAACCAATTGGCAGGGAGTGCTGTAAAAAAGCTCTGTTGAATGCTATTAGCGAAGCGCTGAGTGTTCCGTCTGAAATTACAATTTTAAGTGTTTTCATTTTGCCGTAGCCAAACCATTCGTGTGCGGTTACTTGGGCAATAGTGTGAACTTTGCTGTTTTTAAACTGCGAAAACGGAACGACTTTTCTGCGGTCTTCATAATCTCTTGGAAAAAATTCTAAAAGATTGCAGACTGTAAAAATATTGAGTTTTGCAAGCAGTTTTGCTCCAGCCGGTCCTACTCCAGGAAGAGATGAAACGGAATTTTTTATTTCTTCTAACTTCATTTTAAAAAGGAATCTTTTGAATAAATCCAAGCAGGAAGTTTATTAAAATATTTCCGCAAAGTAAAATTACCAGCAAAATTATAGAAGAAATTATCAGAGCTTTTTTAAAACTCATTGGTTTTCCGCCAGAAAAAGGCCTTACAATTTTATATAAAGCGCCGCTTATAGCGCTGTCGAACGCTTGCCAAGGAGAACCGTATTCCATGCTTGTTTTGCTAAAGAGCATTACAATTAGACGGATAATGCATATAAGTAAAAATAAACTTGCGAGCGATGAAAAAACGCCCCACAGAAGATAAACAATCTGTATAAGAATTCCATTGAAACTTATAATCCCTGTTGCTGCGATATTTTTTAATACAGATGAAGCCAATGTTAATAGACCAATTGAAATTACTGGCGAAAAATCTAACATTCCTAGCCTAAGATTGAATCTTGAAAAAAGATTTAAGTATGGATCGCATATGCTAGAAAGAATTCTTCCAGGTTTTGTGTATAAAAGACCTGGAATCCAAGATAAAAAACATCTTATGATGCAAAGAAGATAGTAAAAGTCTACAACTTTTGCTAATAGTATAAAAAAACTTTGTATAATATTTCCTGGCATAACTTTGCAGTGCTCCCTTTGGTTTTATGACGTCCACACATTTTTTATAAAAGAAAACTCTTTTAGTTCATCAATAACTTTTTGTTCTGAAGAAGCCGTAATCTGTTGATTTGCTTTTACTATATAAGTTCCTTTATCTGTGTCTATATGAAAATATACTAAACAATTGCCATTATGGGCAAATAAATATTCTCTGATTTTTACAATATTTGTTTCGTTCGCAAGATTTTTTTCAAGGTCAATATGTAGTTCTCGAATAGACGCTTGCTTCATTTGAAGAGGATCAAGGACTTCGTCTACTATAAATGAAGCGGAATCTTGCTTTTGAGAATATTCTAATTTCCCCTTAAAAGCCATAATCTTGCCTTTTTCAAGGCTTGTTTTAATCTTTTCCCAAGTTTGAGGGAATATGGTCATATCAAGAATTCCATTGTAGTCTTGAAGCTTTACAAACGCCATTGCAGTTCCTTTTTTTGTAGTGAACTCATGGATATCATTTATAAGTCCTAAGACTGTATACGCTCGCCCTGTATTCCTACATTCCCAAGCAGATTTTCCAGAGGCTATCATAGCTTGGAATTCTGCTTTTACTTCTTTGGAGCAGCGTTCAAAATCAGAAGAAACAAGAGTTACACAAGTTTTAATAGTTTTTTCGTATTCATCAAGCGGATGCCCCGAAATATAGCAACCTATAATTTCTTGTTCTTCGTTTAGTTTTTCCATCATAGGAAGGTCTGGCATTGGTTCAAATTCAAAGTCCGCATAGACTTTTTCATCCGTGTCTCCAAATAAATCGCCCTGTCCATTGCTTGTGCCGTTTGTCTTGTCTTCCACGTATTTTATGGCTCTCTCCATGTTTGCGCTGAGCGTTGGACGGTTAATGCCTAGCTTGTCAAAGGCTCCTGTTTTTATGCAAACTTCAATTGCTTTTGTGTTGACAAGTTTTTTTGAATCATCTGCAAGGGGAACAATTCTTTCTAGAAAATTCATAAAAGAAGTGTAAGGTCCATTTTTTTCGCGTTCTTCTACGATTACTCTTGCAGCCTCTCGGCCCATTCCCTTCATTCCGCACAAGGCGAAGATTATGTGCCCATCAATTACATCGAAAACAACGTAAGAGCGATTGATGTCAGGAGGGTCGATTTTAAGACCCATTCTTTTTGCTTCTGCAATGTATTGTGGAACTCCATCTGTTGAAGTCAATTCGTTTGTCAGGTTTGCCGCCATAAATTCTGCTGGGCAATGGCATTTTAGCCAGCCTGTTCTGTACGCTAAAACGGTATATGCTGCGGCGTGGGATTTGTTAAATCCGTAGCCAGCAAAAGGAATCATTATTTCAAAAATGTCGGCTGCGTGCTGTTCTGTAAATCCGTTCTTTAAGGCTCCTTCTATAAATTCCTTTTTTTTGCCCATTAGGACTTCTTTCTTTTTCTTTCCCATTGCACGGCGAAGCATATCTGCAGCTCCTAGCGAAAAGCCTGCGATTTTTTGAGAAACCTGCATTACCTGTTCCTGGTAGACCATAACACCGTAAGTTTCTTTTAAGATTCCTTCAAGACACGGGTCCGGGTAGTCAATGGTTTCTGGCTTCCATTTTCCGTCAATGTATTTAGGAATATAATCTAGTGGACCAGGCCTGTAAAGCGCATTTAAGGCGACTAATTCTTCTATGCAACGAGGTTTTGCCTGCCGCAGAATTTTTTGCATCCCCGGAGATTCAAACTGGAATACTGCAACAGAATCGCCTCTGTCAAACATATCAAACGTTTCACTGTCTGTCTCGCTTACATTTTCCGTTTTAAATTCCGGTGTTCCTTTCGGACGGTGACGATTTATAATATCTTCTGCATACCTAATTAAAGAAAGCGTTTTTAATCCGAGATAGTCGAACTTTACAAGTCCGCAAGGTTCTATAATATCCATTGTGTACTGAACGCCCACTTCCCCAGTTTTTGGATCTTTGAAAATTGGAGCCCAGTCAGGAAGAGGGGTTAGCGAAATTACCATTCCTGAGGCGTGAAGACCTGTGTTCCTGTTTATGTTTTCAAGTTTGCGGGCAAGTTCAAACAGTTTTTGGTAGCGCGGGTCATCCTTGTAAGGAATTAATTTTCCGCCATCCGGCATTTTTTCGGTTGGCTCGCTAAAGGCGTCCTTTAATTTTGCTTTAGGAGAAGCAGGAATACATTCTTTTAGAGCGTTGACTTCCGAAAGAGGGATTCCTAAAACCCTTCCGACATCTGCAATGCACTGCTTTGGCTTGAGCGTGCCAAAAGTTACAATGTGTCCAACTTGCTCATCTCCATAAAGTTCTCTTGTGTGTTGAATTATGTCTTGCCTAAAATCGAAGTCCATATCAACGTCAAAGTCCGGCATGGAAACTCGTTCTGGATTCAAAAAACGCTCAAAAAGAAGATTAAACCTAAATGGATCAATGTCAGTTATGGTCATTGTGTATGCGACAATCGAACCTGCTCCTGAACCTCGGCCAGGGCCAATCGGTTTTCCGTGCTCTTTTGCCCAGTTTATAAATTCCCATACTATAAGAAAGTACCCAGAAAAACCCATTTTGAATATGATTCCTAATTCATATTCAGTTCTCTCTCTTATTTCTGGCGTTATTTCCTTGTATCGTTTTCTTAGGCCTTTTTCTACCAAAAATCTTACGTAATCATCTTGATTTTGCGTGTAATCTTCATGCTTTCTGAATTCTTCAGGAAGTTCAAATCGCGGCAAGCAGCCTTTTAATTCTGGAGTTGAATACTGATGAATTGTAAGATTGCACATACTTGCAATTTTTAAAGTATTGTCATAGGCTTCGGGAACTTCTGGAAAGAGTTTTCGCATTTCTTCTTCTGTTTTAAAGTACCATTCAGTTCTTCCGTCTCCCATAGTCTGGTGAGGTTCGTTTAAAAGTTTTTTAAAGCCTATGCAGCGCAAGGCGTCTTGGGCTTCTGCGTCTTCTTTTTCAATGTAGTGAATGTCGTTTGTCGCGACCATTGGAATGTTTAGTTTGCGGGCAAGTCTTATGAGTTTTGGATTTATTTCCTTTTGTTCTGGCAGTCCGTGGTCTTGAAGTTCTATGTAGTATCTGTCTGGTCCAAAAAGCTCAGAATATTTTTTTATGAGCTGTTCGGCAGCTTCTTCCGTGTCGTGCAAAAGTGTTTGTGGAAGTTCTCCCGCAACGCAGGCGGAAAGGCAGATTAATCCTTCGTGCCTTTGTTTAAGCATTTCAAAGTCTATTCTTGGTTTTCCGTAGTATTGCCCTTGAGTGTTTGCGTCAGAGCAAAGCCAGCTCATGTTTTTATAGCCAGTTTCATTTTCACAAAGAAGAATTAAATGGTAGTATTTTGAGCCATATTTTGTTCTTTCTTGAGCAAGGTGGTTGTCTCCAACGTAAAATTCGCAGCCTACAATTGGATTAATTCCATTTACATGGCAAAGTTTTTCAAAGTTCAATACGCCAAACATGTTTCCATGGTCGGTAAGAGCAAGAGCTGGCATATTTAAAGATTTCGCTTTTGCTACAAGGCTGTCAATTTTACAGCAACTGTCTAAAAGCGAATAATCTGAATGTACGTGAAGGTGAACAAATCCAGCTGGAGGAGTTCCTTCTGGCGCTGAATCAAAAACGTGATAATCTGCCATTTTTTTCCCTGATTTAATGTGTTTACGCAATAATTGCGCTTACTGCGCCAAATACCCCAAGACTTGCCAACATCATTATGATTCCTGCAATTATGACTCCTGCCATTACAGAAATAATGGTTTGCTTAAAGTCCATGTCAAGAAGGCTCGCCGCAAGCGTTCCTGTCCAAGCTCCAGTTCCTGGCAATGGAATTCCTACAAAAAGCATAAGCGCTATGAATAATCCGTGTCCTGCCTTTTCTTGAAGTTTTTCGCCGCCAGCTTTTCCTTTTGTAAGAAAAAAATTGCAAGGCTTGCCGATAATTTTTTTATCTTTGCCCCATTCCAAAAATTTTCTTGCAAAAAGATAAATTATAGGAACGGGAACCATGTTTCCTAAGATACATATAATATAGCATACAACAATGCTTTTTACGCTTTCTAAATTCATTAGTCCCCATGCGGTTGCAACAGGAATTGCTCCTCTAAGTTCGATTAGCGGAAGCATCGAAATAAAAAATATTGATAGATATTTTGAAAAAACTGTCATAAAAAAATAATAAATGATTTGAGCTATTGCGACAAGAGAAAAAATCATTCAGAATAAGATTATGAAAAAGATTCTTTTTGTGTGTCACGGTAATATTTGTAGGTCTCCAATGGCAGAATTCATAATGAAAAAAATAGTTAAGGACGAAGGGCTTGAACCGCAATTTATAATAGATTCTGCTGCAACTAGCGGTGAGGAAATTGGCAATGATATGCATTCTGGCGCTAGAAAAAAACTTGAAGATATGAAAATTCCTTTTTCAAAGCGAAAAGCAAGGCGCATAACGGAAGAAGACTACTCTTATTACGATTTTTTAATTGGAATGGATCTTGAAAACCTTTATTATATGGAAAAAAAATGGAATAAAGACCCTGAAGAAAAGTGTTCGCTTCTTCTTTCTTTCGCAGGAAAAGACAGGGATATTGCAGACCCTTGGTATACTGGAAATTTTGATAAAACTTACGATGACATAATAATGGGCTGCAAGGCGCTTTTTCAAAAACTAAAAAATTAAAATCTGAATGAAAGCTGAATTTTGCAGAATACGCTAAAAATCATAAATTGTGAGCTGAAAAATTATTCTATAAAAGGCGAGCACAGCGCATTGAGTTTTAATAAATGTTTCGTGTATAATTTTATTCTGTCTTTTAGGCAGTTTGTTTTTGATATTTTTTATGCAAGAGGTTTTTATGGCAGGTATGAAAGTGGAAATCCTAGACAGTACTTTGCGAGACGGAGCACAAGGTGAAGGAATTAGTTTTTCAGTTCAAGATAAAATTCACATTTGCCAAGCTCTTGATGATTTGGGAATTAGTTTGATTGAAGCTGGAAATCCTGGTTCAAACCCAAAGGATATGGAATTTTTTCAGGAAATGAAAAAGATTCAGTTAAAAAAATCTAAGCTTGCGGCTTTTGGTTCCACTCGCCGCAAGGATATTAAGTGTTCAGAAGATGTAAACCTTCAAAGTTTGCTTGCGGCAGGAACGGAATGGGTTGTTATATTTGGAAAAAGCTGGACTTTTCAGGTTACAGACATTATAAAAACAACTCTTGAAGAAAATCTTGCTATGATTCGCGACACTTGCGCTTTTCTAAAGGAAAACGGGCGCAGGGTCGTTTACGATGCGGAGCATTTTTTTACAGGATATTTTGCCGATTCAGAATATGCTCTAAAATCATTGGAGGCCGCCGTTGAAGGAGGGGCAGAAACTCTTGCTCTTTGCGAAACTAAAGGCGGCTGCATGCTTAAGGATTGCGAAAAAGCGGTTAAGGCTGCTATTGAACGCATTGCCGGCCGCGCAGTAATTGGAATTCATACGCACAACGATTGCGGTCTTGCGGTTGCAAATAGCCTCGTCGCCGTAGAAGCTGGAGCTCGCCATGTTCAAGGAACTTTTCTTGGTTTTGGCGAACGTACTGGAAATGCAAATCTTTCGTGCATCATTCCTGATTTACAGCTTAAGATGGGATTCAATTGCATAGAAGAGCAAAAAATTAAGGAACTTACACCGGTTGCAAAGCGTATCGCAGAAATTACAAATATAGCCCTCGACAGCTCGCTTCCTTTTGTAGGCGGCTCCGCATTTAGCCACAAAGCGGGAATGCATATTGATGCTGTTCTAAAAAATCCTGAAGCGTACGAACATATATCGCCAGAAACTGTTGGAAATGAGCGCGTGTTCCTTATGAGCGAAGTCGCCGGTCGTTCTACAATTATGGAAAAAATCCAGAAAATTGACCCGACCATTCAAAAGTCCGATTCTAGAGTTGCAGAACTAATTGCAAAAATGAAGGAACTTGAATTTGAGGGATACCAATTTGAAGGCGCCGACGGTTCCTTTGAACTTTTAGCTAGAAAAATGATTGGCCGCTACAAGCCGTTCTTTATGCTTCACTATTACCAGACGAACGGCGTAAATCCTCGCCCAGAAGAAGGTGTTTGCGCTTGCGCCCAAATAAAAGTTGAAGTTGAGGGGCAGATTGAAGTTACCGCCGGGGAAGGCGACGGACCTGTAAACGCCTTGGACATTGCTTTAAGAAAGGCGTTGAGCCGTTTTTATCCAGCTGTAAATCAGATTCGCCTTACTGACTACAAAGTTCGCGTTCTTGATGGAAAAAATGCCACCGCTGCAAAAGTCCGCGTTCTAATTGAATCAAGCGACGGCAAAAACACTTGGACAACAGTTGGCGTTAGCAGCGATGTTATGGAGGCAAGCTGGCTTGCGCTTTGCGATTCGTTTGAATACAAATTGATAAACGATATTGAAAAGCACTTAGGCCGGTAACAGAAGCGAAGCGTAACTAAATAGACTAAACTTCGGGGTTTCATAAAAATAAACAAAAAGCGTAAGCGAAGTTGCAATTTGTGAAGACTTTGTGCGATTAGAACAATTAAAGTTGCGCAGCAAACCAACTCCATTCAAACGGAGCGCGAGCACAACCGTTTGAAAAAATTGAAAATTCGCTGAAAGCCTTTTTTCTAACTGTTATAAAAAAACTCGAAATTTGGGCTAATTAGGTCGAAAGCAGTGTTTTTATCGCATAAAACTTTCACAAACCGTAAATTCGTTTGCGTTTTGTTCGTTTTAATAAAAATCAACTTTCAACCTAATCTAGTTACCTTAAAAATCAGACTTTGAACTGGTCAATCTGGTCTGCAATCTTGGAAATAGAGCCTTTTACCTTCGAAGAAATATCGCTAAGAGCGGCACCGGTTTCATTTATTTTCTTTGCGCCAATCTCCATTTCGTCCATGCTTTCTTTCATAACCATTGTGGCATCTTGGAGTCTTTTTACTTCTTCAAGAATTGCCTGGTTTCCAGCGGACATTTCAGAAGATGCGTTGCGAACTTCGGATGAACTGTCGTTCATCGAGTGAAGCGCATCGTTTATCTGCTTAGAGCCTTCTGTCTGTTCTTCCATTGCGGATTTAATCTGAAGCACAAGCTGGTCAGTGTCTTTGATTTTTTCTGAAACACTTTCGAACGCGGCGCTGGATTCTGCTGAAGAAGATACAACTTCGTTTATAGATTCGTGAATGTTGTTCAGCTGCAAGCCGATGGTCTTTGACTGTGCGGTAGAAGTTTCTGAAAGTTTGCGGATTTCGTCTGCAACAACGCTGAATCCTTTTCCAGCTTCGCCTGCGTGGGCGGCTTCGATTGCTGCGTTCATGGCAAGAAGGTTTGTCTGGCTTGCAATAGAAGAAATTGCAGCGTTTGCTTCTTTTAGCATGGCGGATTGCTTTTCAATTTTTTCTATCTGCTCGTTTACAATTTGCTGTTTAGAAAATCCGTTTTGAGTGTCAGACTGGAGCTCTCCAAAAGAAGAAACCATCTTG
Organism: Treponema sp. UBA6367; assembly: GCA_002437725.1. Taxonomy (GTDB): domain Bacteria; phylum Spirochaetota; class Spirochaetia; order Treponematales; family Treponemataceae; genus Treponema_D. The sequence continues at coordinate 1,760 of DJRF01000024.1, read as the reverse complement.
TCAACGGACATATTTACAGAAGAAATATTTCCGAGCATTTGTTCAACTGCTGCAGAAGCTTGTGTTATTCCTGCAGTTTGATTTTCAATCATTTTTTCAAGAGAAGAAATGTTTGAAGCAATTTCGTTTACAGCGCCTGCGGTTTCTTCAACGCTTGAGCTTTGGTTTACAATTTGGCTTCTTACGCTTTCGATGTTCGCAATAATCTGTGTAATAGCGCTAGTTGCGTCCTGTGTGCTTTCTTCAAGAACTTCGCCTGCGCTGCTCAGTTCGTTTTTAGAAGACTTTACATCGGAAATAATCTCTTGAAGCTTGCCTACGAATTTATTAAATCCTTTTACAACCGCTCCAATTTCATTGTTTGAATTTATTTCAATTCGCTTTGTTAAATCTGCGTTTCCAGAAGCAATTTTTGTTATCGCATTATCAAGAGATTTTAAAGGTTTTATTGTGCCAAGCATAATAAAGCCGGTTATGCTTACAAGGATAATTGCACTTACAAGAGAGAATAAAGCCATTTTCCCCATCATTGAAGAAATTGTAGAATAAATTTCTTTCTGCTGAATTGAAACTGCCATTGACCATAAAGTTCCTTCAATCGGCGTGAAGCTAATAAATTCCAGCTCGTCATAAATTCCTTTTAACCAGGCGTATCCTGTTTCGCGGCTGACCATTTTTTTTGCAAGCTCGCCCATATCCTCGTGTCCTTCAGAATAGCCTGTAAGAAAGTTGCGCTTGTTTATCCAGTCCCTGTTCGGGTGAGAAATAACAGTTCCGTCGTCGGCAAGAACAAACGCGTATCCTGTGTTTCCAATTTTTATATTGCTGATGATTTCGCCCAAATGTTTTGACTGCATTACACCTGAAATAAGACCGATGTTTTTTCCGTTGCGCACAATCGCGCGTGTTACGTGAATAACAGACTGCCCAGTTGTTCTTGAAACCACTGGATCATCAATGAACCTTGTCTTTCCGTCCTGCATTATCGCTTTAAAGTACGGACGGTCGGAAATATCGATGCGTTTTCCAGTGTCCGTATAGGCAATCCCATCTGGTCCTGAGAGCATTATGTAGTCAAACTCGGATATGCGTTGGTCTTCCTGCGAAACAAGCCATTGGCGCATTTGGTCAAAAGTTCCTTCCAAAGCCATGTCCGAATTCACATAGAAATTCATAGCGTAAAAATATGAATTAATTTTTTCTGAAATTACCTGCGAATAAGCTTGTGTCACAACCTTATAGTCGTTCGCTGAATCTTCAAGTTGCGATTTCTTTGTAATTTTTCCTGTTACAATGATTTGCAGCGCGTTAAAAAATATAATTGAAAGCCCTACAAAAAGTGTCAGCTTAAAAACCAAGCTTTTTCGTTTTTCATTATCCAAAGCAATTTTTTCTTTCATGACAAAATCTCCTATCGTTATAAGTATTTTTTAGACAATTATACATCATAACTATGTTGATGTCCAAAATAAATTGACTTTTGATAAAATTTTATTTTTTAAATATATTTAAAAATAATTGAACATTACAGAGCAATTCATTAAACTGTTCGTGGTCAAAAAATATTTTAGGTCTAAAGTTGTTGAGGCAACGCAGTTTTTGCCACTTTTCTCTTCGACTTTTTTTAGAGGTGTAATAAAAACTTTGTCAAAAATATTGTCAAAGTTTTTATTCTCAAGTTTGCGTTGCAAACTTTTTTATCAATTGCAATTTCTCGCTTGGTTGCGAAATTGCGTTAAAGGGGATGTCTAATAAGTTCT
>DJRF01000018.1 GCA_002437725.1 Treponema sp. UBA6367 | reverse complement strand
CTGGTACCATAATGAAGTACAAGTTCATCAGCGACGGCAACTGGACAGCCGACATCAAGGCGCCGGATACTGTTGATGACGGTTTTGGCGGCTTGAACGGTCTTGTTGATGTAAACGTTCTTGGAGCAGGCGGCGACGGTGCTGCAGCTAGCGGTCCTAAGATTAAGTTCCTTACTTGGAGCATGCTTGGGGCGCAGGCTAAGTTTGGTCTTACAGATGACACAAAAGGTCTTCAGTCTGCTGGTTTGAACCTTAAATCTTACATAAAGTTTGCAGGAGACGTTCTTCCTAGCGTTCCTGTATATGTAGAAATTGCAGTTGCTGAAAAAGACACTTTTGAAAATCTTTACAAAAAAGACAGCCTTGAATGGGGCGACGGTCTTAAAAACCTTGCAGCAGACTTGATTATGAATCCTGTAGCTTACTTCAACGGAAATGAAGCTGAAAAAACATATCTTGGACACTTCAAGTTCGGAATCAGCTCTGACTATGTAAACTGGACAACAGGCTACAAATATGCAAAACTTCCACCGCACCAGATTAACGACTGGGTTACAGTAGACAAGGAATGGGAAGCAGGATATTCAGCAGTTGGTGGATTCAACTACTTTGAGCTTGGACACAAACTCCAGCAGCTTGGACCTGTAACACTCAAAGCAGCTATCTCTCCAAACCGCAGCGCAGACCGCGCAGGCAACCAGTATGGTTTCTTTGGCTGGGTAAACGCTTCTGTAGGACCAATGGCTACAATTGACTTCCAGTACAACACAGCTCTTGGAAAAACATTCAACACAATGTTTGACGAAATCATGGAGTCAGACTTTATCCTTGGTTACAAAGGAATTTTTGGACCGGTTACAGTAAAGGCTAACGGTCTTGTAAACGTTTACGGTTCATATAAAGTAGGTAACTACAAATCTCTTTACGCTCCATCTTCATCTGATGTAGGTACTGTACAGGATAAAGTTGACAACTTTGTAGACAACATGGCAGCAAATGTTCAAGTAAACTATGCAAACGACATAATTAATGCAACAGCAGGCTATAGAATGCGCGGTGTTCAGGCTAGCATGATGTACGTAGAAGAAGGCGCAGACGACCATACAAACATCAGCGACCAGCTTGGTAACTTGAACCACATGAGAGTTTGGGCAGACGTTAATGCAAACGTAACAACAGCTTTGAACATTGGTTTGAATCCATATCTTGAAATGAATCTTAACAAGGATGCAAAACTTTCTTACAAAGATAAAGATTCTATGAAAATCTACGCAAAGCCATACTTCGCGCTCGACCTTGACGAAGCATTCTATGTTCCAGGAAAACTTGACGGATATGCAGAATTCAACTACTTCACAAAAGAAGCAGACAAAGTTTCTTCTGTAATTGGCAACAACCAGTTCAGAATCGAAGCAGCCGGAATCAAATATTCTATGGAATTGAGCGGAGCTGTTAAGGGAATCGAAGCAATCTACTGCTACGACGACACAGACGGCGACAAGCTTTTTAACAGCGTAATTTCAACAATCACGCTCGACAAAGATTACAAGGTTCAGGCAGGTTTTGGCATAAGAACAAAGAACTCTGAATCAAAAGTAGAAATCAACAATCCGTTTGGATTCTTTGTTGGTGCTACAAAGAAACTTCCAGTTCTTGCAAAACCAACAGCATATCTTCAGTTTATGTACGCAATGGATCCATACAACGCATTTGGAGATGGTCCAACAGCATACAAACTTGACGACTACAAACTCAAGAACGGTGTTTCAAACTATGAAAACAACGCTGCAGTACGAATTGGATTGCACTGGGACCTCTAGTCTTGGGCAGTGGAGGAAAGATAACATGAAAAAAACAAATATATTTGCAGCTGTGGCTTCGCTTGCTTTGCTTGCAGGAATGTTCACTGGCTGTGTAACTGATAACCCGGATTTAGAAGCCGTAGGCAACCTCGATGGATACTATGTTCGAGGCGAGCTTTATGAAGACGGTTGGAATATAAAAGACGATTCTAATAAACTTGTGGCCGATACAGAAAAAGGTTCTGTAGGTTTTTATTATGCAAAGTTCAAGGCACTTGGTGAATCTGGACAATGGAAAATTGCTAATGGTGACTGGACTTCTCAGTTCAACCAAAAAGCTGGAAACATGACAATTGGCACTTTGCCAGAAGGTGTAAAGAACGAACAAGTAGACGATGGTAATGGCGGCCTTAATGAAAAACTTGTAGGCCTTAAAACCGGCCAGTGGTATAAAATCAATGTAATTGCTACAGCAACCGCCGTTGAAGTTTCTCTTGAAGAAAGTGAAGGCACTGCGGAAGCTGTTCCTGTGCCATATTATTTAGATGGTATGTACTTAGTTGGTGGCGTGTTTAATGTAGATGGAACTTCTGCTGATACATGGTCATTCAGTTCTGCAAACCTAATTTGGGGTGCTAACGTAGATAAAAAAACAGGTATCGTTACATATTCAAAAGATGTAAAAGCTGTTGCTGCCACAGGTGAAATGGGAATCAATGATTCTAATTGGAAAAACAACCTGAATGGCAAAGGTGTAACAGTTGCTGTTGGTGCTACAGAAGCTACTGCCCTTGATGGAGAAGCTGGCAACTTTAAGGTAGAAGGTCTTAAAGTAGGTAGTTCATATCGTGTAGAAATTACAACAACTCCAGATAAAGAAGTTTCTGTAAAGATTTTCGAATTACTTAAAGCAAATGTTAAGGTTGTTGTTAAAGGTATTTCTGATGTAGGTCAAACAGCTATTATTTCAGGCGAATTCAATAGCTGGTCAGGATGGACTACTGCTTGGGGTGGTGAGAAAAAGGTTTCTCAACTAGTTAATGCAGAAGTTGATGAAACTGGAAAAGCAGAATTTAATCTTTTTGCAGACGGAATTTCTGTAGCAGCTGGCGACAATATTTCTTATGGAGCTTGTGGTTATTGGGGTGAAGTTGTTGATGATGATATTGCAACTGCATCTGGAGAGATTAAAATCGATGGTAACAACTTCAAAATCGAATTCGTTGTTGATACTGCAGGAACTTGGGTTACGACTGTCGATTTGACTGCTGGAACTTGTGAAACAGTAAAACAATAGTTCTATTTCAATCTATTAAAACCTAGAGGTTGCTTTTTTTGAATTTGCAAATAGTAGAAAAAAGCAGCCTCTTTTTTTGCAAAATTATTTTTATAAGGAAAACTATGAAAAAAATCAGCTTATTTTTAGCTATTAGTATTTTATTCACTTTGTTCACTGGATGCCCGTCTTCCGTGGACAATGTTGAAAAAACAGATCCAGCTCCTGCCGTAAAAGAAAGTGCTTGTCCAGTATTCTCTCCAATCGGTGGGTTTTACAAGGAAAAACAGAAAGTAACAATTTCCTGCGAAGGCGCAAGCGCAATTTACTACGAAATTTTAACGCAAACTTTAGACAAAGATGGCAACTGGGATGAAGCTGCATGGCAAGAAGCGGTAAAAAAATCGAAGCCTACAGAAAGCTCCGCAAAATACACCGAGCCTATTGAACTTTCCGAGCAGTGCATAATCCGTGCCCTTGCGGTTTTTGCAGACGGCGTAAAAAAGTACGCGATGACGAGCTTCGACTTTGACCTTGACCGTTCCACAGATTTTACAGGCAACTGGACTCCTGTAAACCCTGAAAGCGAAAACTGGCAGGACCAGACGATATATTTTATTCTTACCGACCGCTTTTTTAACGGCGACAAAACAAATGACAAGGTTCATAATCTTACCGACCAGAACGGAAACGCTTACGATGAAAGCATTGTTCTGCAGGGGCAGCCGGCTTCAGGCTATAACGGCGGCGACATCGAAGGTATCCGCCAGAAACTTCAGTACATAAAAGACTTAGGCTTTACAGCGATTTGGATGACTCCCCCTGTAAAATGCCAGATTGCAGAGGCAAACTATCACGGCTACCACGGATACTGGGCAAGCGATTTTACAAAGGTTGACCCGCACATGGGAACTTTGAAACAATATCAGGATTTTGTAAAAGAAGCGCACGAAAAGGGGCTTTATGTAATTCAGGATATTGTTGTAAATCACCTTGGCGACTACCAGAAAATCCAGAAAGACGTTACCGAAGAAACAATGAAAGCCAGTGAAGGCAATATTCCACAAAGCGATTTTTACCTTGAGCCAAAATCGGTTCCTTTTAATCACCCGGAGCAGCTTCCTTGGGCTTTGAACAACATAAACGACTTGACTTTTGACGAATGGAAAAACAATTCATTCTACCATTACAACACGCCAATCAGCGACTATACAAATGCGGCAATCCAGTACGACCACACATCAAGCGACCTTGACGACATGAAAACAGAAGATCCTGTTGTCCGCAATCTTTTGCGAGGATATTTCCGCTACTGGATAGACAAGGCTGGAATCGACGGCTACCGAATCGACACAGCCTTGTACGTTGAGCCGGATTTCTTTGAAGGCTTTATAAATGACACAGACTCAAGCAACATGGGCGTCCGCGAATACGGTCTTTCAAAAGGAAAAAAAGACTTTATAAACTTTGGCGAGGCGTTTAGCCAGGACGAAAAAATTGTTGGCTCATACACAAAAAGCGCCAGCTACAACGACCGCATGGACGGAATGATTTACTTCCCGTTGCGCTATGCGATTGCCGACACAATCAGCTCTGGCGGAAAAACGGAGGCAATCAGCACAGTTCTAAAAAGCCGGTACACAAAAAATTATTACAAAAACCCGAGCCGGCTTGTGACTTTTATTGACAACCACGACATGGACCGCTGGGGACAGACAATGAAAGGCAACGATGAGCTTATGAAAGCCGCCTACAACATTATCTACACAATCCCAGGCATCCCTCAGGTTTACTACGGCTCTGAGCAGGGATTCAACGGAGAGTGCCGCGAAGGAATGTTTGCAGGCAGCTACCTTGCTCCAGGAACAACTCAATCTTCTGATAAATTTGACACAACCGGCGACTGGTACAAGTATTTTCAAAACCTTAACAAGATGAGAAAAGAAAATCCTGTATTCAGATACAACACTCTTTACGTGCTGCAGGACACAAAGGACAGCGCAGGAATTTTTGCCTACATCGTTCGCGAGCAGGACAAAAATGGAAATCTTGTTGAAAACGGTAAAAAAGCAATCTTTGTAATGAACACTGCGACCACAGACAAGGTATTGAACGCGTCCTATGCGAATATTGCAGCCGGCGACAAATTTGAGCTTGTTCCTTACGAAGGAATCTCTGTAAGTCCTGCTGGCGGAACAGAAATTGCAGACCACTTTATTGCTACAAAAGATGACAAGAAAGGCAATGTCAAGCTGATTGTTCCAGCAAACAGCACAGCAGTTTATATTCTAACAGAAGCAGGGGCTGCATCAGAATCTACAGACTGCACTATAACGGTTGATGAAGTTCCTTCTGAAAAAATCACAGGAAACACTGCGACAATAAAAGGAACGACAAACAAAGACGGAACTGTAAAAATAGTTCTTAACGGCGACTATTCTTTGGCGGAAGAAGTTACTGCCACAGCAGGTACGCAATTTACAAAAGAACTTGACATTTCCGCATATTCAAACGGAAACATCACAGTTCAGTTTATCCAGATTGTAGACGGCATAACTTGCTATTCGGATGTAAAATCGTTCACAATCGAACGGCCGTTCAAGCTTGTCGCAAAGATTTCAGATGCTGCAGGCGATGACAACGGCGTAGGAATCGCAAAAGGCAAGCTCCAAAAGCCGACAGAAGCCCAGTTTGCAAAATCATTGGATATTCAAGGAGTCGATGTCTACAGAAGCGGCAACGACATCCGCCTTGGCGTAAAGATGAGCGCGCTTTCCCGCTCTTGGAATCCGACCTCAAACCTTTTTGACCATGTTGTGTTCTATGTATTTGTTTCTGACGGTGATGATGCAGATGGTTGCAATGTGCATCCAAAGAGCAACTACGAGCTGCCTGGCGCATTTGGCAAATGGGACTATATGTTCCAATGCAACGGCTGGGGACAGGCTTATTATTCTGCAAAGAATGCGGATGCCTCAAATCTGGGAACGGCGACAACGCCAGCGCCAAACAATTCGCCTGCGGTGGATTGGGATAACCTGGATGACAATGTTACTGGAATTGAAAAATACCATGTTCTTGACTGGTCAGATTATTCTCCGGCAATCGGCTCTGAATGGGAAGATAAAACCGGAATGATTTGGTTCAACATCAGCGCGGCGGCAATGGGCTATCCAAAGGATATTGCAGGCTACAAGTTCTACATAAACACTTGGGATTTTGACATGGGCAGCCCGCGCGGAATCAAGGCAGGGGACGCAGAGCAGTACAAGTTCGGCACAGGCGAGCTTGCAGTTGACACAGTTCCTCTTGTTTGCGATGAAACTGACGAGATTATTGTTATTGAATAATTTTAAGCAATTGCATTAAACAGCCTAAACTTCGAGTTTTTAGAAAAATAAATAGAAGCGTAAGCGAATTTACAATTTGTGAAGATTTTGTGCGATTAGAACAATTAAGGTTGCGTAGCGACCCAAACCAATTCAAGCGGAGTGCGAGCACAACCGTCTGAACAAAGTGTAAATTCGCTGAAAGCATTTTTTTAAGTTATAAAAAACTCGAAGCTTGGGTTAAATAGCCAGGCTTTCAACCAATTTTTTTGCTTTTATTTGTTTTTTAATTTATAATCAAACTATGTTTTGCTTGCACAAAAAGAATAAAAGAAGAAAGAAAAAGCAAGAAAAAATAGAGATAAAGTTTCTTAAAAAAATATTTGCCCGCAGAAAACAAAATTTTGCATACTGTTCTTACCGTTCACTTGTAGAAAAAAGTGTTTTTCAAGAAAATGCAGAATTTCAAAGCGACATTTCACGATTTTATATTTGTTTGGACGATATAAAAAAACTTAAAAAAAATCTAAACCTTACAAGCGAAAATATCCAATAAGCTACAAATATAAGATTGAAAGTCAGCATAATTTTGAATTTATATTCTTTAAAAATAAGAAATATCTTTACCAAACTTAAAATATTAGTTATATTAGTGTAAATTTATTCTATTATTCTATAGTTGGAGGAATAAAATGAAAAAACTTACAAGCGTCGCTTTTGCTGCAAGCGTACTTTTGTTGCTATCTACTGGATGCTCAAAAAAATCTGGCAACGATACAACAATAAAAATTGGTGGAATCGCACCTCTCTCTGGAAGTGTTGCCGTTTATGGCGTTGAATGCAAGAATGGTATAGATCTTGCAATTGAAGAAATCAATGCTGCCGGTGGAATCAACGGAAAAACTGTCCAGTTTATTTGCGAAGATGATGAAGGTGCTCCAGACAAATCTGTTAATGCTTTTAAAAAGCTTGTCACAAAAGACAAAGTTAAAATTATTATCGGTTCGCTGACAAGTGGATGCACAAAGGCTGTAACTACTCTGGCGCAGGCAAATAAGATTGTGCAGATTGCTCCTGCAGCAACATCTCCAGATATTACTGATGCTGGTGACTTTGTATTCCGCGCATGCTTTATAGATCCATTCCAGGGAACTGTAGGCGGTAAATTCGCTTCTGAAAATCTTGGCTGCAAAAATGCTGCTGTTCTTTACGACATTCAGAACGACTATTCTGTAGGTCTTTATGAAAACTTTAAAAAATCTTTTGAAGCTAATGGCGGTAAAATCGTTTCTGCTGAATCTTACGCAACAAACGACAAAGACTTCAATGCTCAAATAACAAAGATTAAGAATGCAAATCCTGATGTTGTTTATCTTCCTGACTATTATGGAACTGTTGCTCTTATTGCAAAGCAGATTCGCGCACAGGGAATAAACTGCCCTCTTGTTGGTGCTGATGGATGGGACGGTCTTATTGATGAAGCTGGCGATGAAGTTCTTAACGGATTCTATTCAAACCACTATGCAGCAGATTCTACAGAACCAGCTGTGAAAAACTTTGTTGCAGCTTTTAATAAAAAATATGGCAAAAATCCAAACTCATTTGCAGCTCTTGGCTACGATTCAGTTTACATGCTTAAAGATGCGATTGTTGCGGCAGGAAGCGCAGATCCTGCAGCTGTAAAAGACGCTCTTAAAAAAACTAATGGCGATTACGTTACTGGTCATCTTACTTTTGATGAAAAACGCAATCCTGTAAAGTCTGCTGTTATGCTTGAGCTTGTAAAAGCCGCTGACGGAAGTCTTACAACTGCTTACAAAGCTACTGTAAATCCATAAGTTTAGTATTTGTAGTTTTACAAAGTCCTGCGAGATTGATTTTCGCAGGACTTTTTTTTGTATTTTGCGTACTTCACGTACTTTGCGTATTATTGAAGAAGATTGCTTATCTCATTATAATAAAAAAATGTTTCGTTTATACGTAGAAAGAAAGCCTGGTTTTAGAAACGAGGCCGAAAGTTATTTTTCACAGATTAAAGACTTTTTGGGAGTAGCAGGACTTACTGGAGTACGCTACCTTAACCGCTATGATGTTGAAAATGTTGGAGAAGCAGTTGGAAAAGCCGCTGCTATAAAGATTTTCAGTGAACCGCAAAGCGATTTTGTTTATTACGACAATATTGAAATTCCTCAAGATTCAAATGTAATTGTTTGGGAATATCTTCCTGGTCAATATGACCAAAGGGCTGACAGCGCTCAGCAGTGCCTTTCGCTTTTAAGAGCAGGAATGGCTTCTTCTGTAAATGTTGGCACAGAACCGCCGCGTGTTCGCTGCGCAAAGCTTGTTATTCTTAGCGGAAATATTTCTGTAGATGAATTAAAAAAAATCGAAAACTATTTAATAAATCCTGTTGATTCTTGCCTTACCGACGATTCTATGCCTCAAACTCTTGAAATCAAGGCGGAAGAACCAGATGATATTCCTTTTGTTGACAATTTTATAAAGTTTAATGATTCTGAACTTAATTCTTACCGCGAAAAAATGGGTCTTGCTATGGATCTTGCCGATATAAAGTTCTTGCAGTCTTATTTTATAAAAGAAAATCGCAATCCAACCGAAACGGAAATCCGCGTTCTTGATACATATTGGTCAGACCACTGCCGCCACACAACTTTTTTAACAGAATTAAAGGAAATCAAAATAGAAGACGGTCCTTATTCTTCTTTGTTTAAAAAATCGCTTGAAAATTATACTCAAATGAGAACGGACGTTTACGCATCTAGAACAGACAAGCCTGTCTGCCTTATGGATATGGCTGTTATCGGCATGAAGTATCTTAAAAAGCACGGCAAGCTTGAAGATATGGAAGTAAGCGAAGAAAACAATGCCTGCTCTGTTTATATTGACGTCCACTACACCCGCGACAAAAACGGAAATCCTTGCGATTCTACAGAACGATGGCTGATGATGTTTAAAAACGAAACTCACAACCACCCGACAGAAATTGAACCTTTTGGTGGAGCTGCAACCTGTATTGGCGGGGCAATTCGCGACCCTCTTTCTGGCCGTTCATGGGTTTACCAGTCAATGCGCGTTACTGGGGCTTCTGACCCTACCGTTCCTCTTAGCGAAACAATGAAAGGCAAGCTTCCGCAAATAAAAATCTGCCGCGAAGCTGCGCAGGGTTTTGCCTCTTACGGGAACCAAATAGGCCTGACAACTGGGCAGGTTACTGAACTTTATCATCCTGGCTATGTTGCAAAGAGAATGGAGCTGGGAGCCGTAATTGCAGCCGCTCCGGAAAATACTGTAATGCGCGAACGGCCAGAAGCGGGCGATGTTGTAATTCTTCTTGGTGGCGGAACTGGCCGCGACGGCATAGGCGGTGCTACAGGCTCTTCTAAAATTCATACTGAAAAATCTGTTACAAACGCTGCAGCCGAAGTTCAAAAAGGCAACGCCGTTGAAGAGCGAAAAATCCAGCGTCTTTTTAGGAACAAAGAAGTTAGCCTTATGATTCGCAGGTGCAACGACTTTGGCGCAGGCGGCGTTTCAGTCGCAATCGGGGAACTTGCTCCTGGACTTGAGATAAACCTTGATGTGGTTCCTAAAAAATACGAAGGCCTAAACGGAACTGAACTTGCAATTTCTGAAAGCCAGGAACGAATGGCCGTTGTTGTCCGCGCAAAAGATGCTCAAAAGTTTATTGAAGAAGCTGAAAAAGAAAATCTTACTGCTGTAAAAGTCGCAGATGTTACTGATACAAACCGGTTGATTATAAAATGGAGAGGAAAAACAATTGTAAATCTCAGCCGTGAATTCCTTGACGCGGCTGGAGCGCACCACGAAGCCAGCGCGTTAATTGAAAGTCCTGCTGTTCAGAATGAAAGCCCATTGGTAAATCCTTTGGATTCTGTAAAGGATGAGCTTAAAAAAGGCGATAATTCGCAAGTTCTTTCCGATGCTTGGTATGCAAACATTAAAGATCTTGCCTGTTGCTCGCAGAGAGGGCTTTCCGAACGCTTTGACGGCTCAATCGGTTCTTCCACAGTTCTATTTCCTTACGGCGGAAAGTATCAAAGCACACCTGAAGCTGGAATGTGCGCGAAAATTCCTGTTGTAAGCCCTTATGAAACTTCTACAGTAAGTTTTATGGCTTTTGGCTACGATCCTCGCGTAGGACAATGGTCGCCTTGGCATGGCGCGCAAACAGCAGTTCTAAGTTCTCTTGCGAAAATTGCTTGCATGGGTGCAAAGGCAGATACAAGCCGCCTTTCTTTTCAGGAATTTTTTGGGCGCGCAGTTGATGAAAAGACTTGGGGATACCCAACGGCTGCCCTTTTGGGTTCTGTAGACGCGCAGTCTGCAATGGGTTGCGCTTCAATTGGCGGAAAAGATTCTATGAGCGGAACTTTTGTTCATATAAACGTTCCTCACACGCTTGTAAGTTTTGCTGTAAATCACGATGAAGTAAAAAATGTTGCAAGCGGCTCTTTTAAAAAGGCAGGAGACAATCTTTACCTTGTAACAGTTCCTTATTCAAATGAACTTGCGCCAGATTTTAGCGCATTTACAAAAAATTCAAATGCTCTGTACAATTTAAATTCTAGCGGAATGATTTCTGCGATGTATCCAATTTGCGCAGGCGGAATTGCAGAAGCGGTAACTAAAATGGCTATGGGAAACAGAATTGGCGCAAAGATTACAAATGTTCCGCTTTCTGCAACTGCAATAGCTTTGGAAGAAAGGTCAAAACCTCTTGCTAAAGACTTGTTTACCCCTCTTTACGGTTCAATAATTGTAGAAACAGAAAAAAAACTTGATAAATCAATTTTTGCAGAAGGCACACTGTTTGAAATAGGGCAAACAGTTTTAAGCGAAGAAATTGAAGTTTGCGCAGAAGATATTCCAAATGTAAAAATTTCTCTTGCAGATGCGGAAAGCGCTTGGGAATCAAGGCTGAACAAAGTATTTCCAAGAGTAAGCGGAGCAGAAGTTCAGGAACCTTTGCCAGATTTCGCAAAAAAGACGCACAAATCGTTGACGGATATTCGCAAAAATCCTGTTTTTGCAAATCCTACAAAAAAGCCTAGAGTTCTTATTCCTGTTTTCCCTGGTACAAACTGCGAATTTGACATGGCAAGAGCATTTAATCTTGCTGGAGCAGAAACAAAAATTATAGTTTTTGCAAACAACACTCCATCTGCGCTAGCTTCTAGTTTGCAGACTTTGCAAGAAGAGTTGAAACAGGCTCAAATCCTTGCGCTTGCAGGAGGATTTAGCGCTGGAGACGAACCTGACGGTTCTGGAAAATTTATAGCAAACGTTCTTCGCGAACAGCAAATTTCGCAAGAAGTTATGAATCTTCTAAAAAAGCGGAACGGTCTTGTTCTAGGAATTTGCAACGGTTTTCAGGCTCTTATAAAAACAGGTCTTGTTCCTTATGGCGAAATAAGAGAACCTTCCGCTCAAATGCCAACGCTCACGTTTAATAAAATTGGCCGCCACATCAGCCGGGTGGTAAGAACTAGAATGGTAAGCGCGACAAGTCCTTGGGCAATGGATTCTACTGTTGTGGATTCTCGTCTTCACTTAGTGCCTATAAGCCATGGAGAAGGCCGCGTTGTAATTGACAAAGAGCTTGCAGAGCATCTTTTTACAAATGGACAGATTTATTCGCAGTATGTAGATGAGTACGGAAATCCTGCAATAACAGAGCCGGACAATCCTAATGGTTCTTTGTTTGCAATCGAAGGAATGACAAGTCCTGATGGGCACGTACTAGGAAAAATGGGGCACAGTGAACGAACCGTAGGAACTGACTTAAACGGCGCAAGCTGCGACCTCTTAAAGAACGTTGTTGGCAATCCGCTTAAAAACGAATTTGAAAACAGTTGCCAAAACTTATTTGCCGCCGGCGTAAGATATTTTAAGTAGGATTTTTAAGTTTATTAAACAAGAAGTTTTAGGAGAATTTTATGAAAAAGAATTTTTTTATTTTGATTGCGATGGCAGCAATTATGTCAATTTTTGTTTCCTGCGGAAATAATAACATGATAAATGGCTGGTATACGGATTATGATTCAGCATTAAAAGCCGCAAAGTCTGGCAACAGAACAATTTTGCTGCTTTTATCTTCGGACACCGATTTGGAAGTTACCGCAAAAGCGTTGGACGCTCTTGTAAAAAAAGACAACACTTTTTCTAAAGCCGTAAAAAAAGACTTTGTATGCCTATTTTTTGATTTTACCAACATAAAAGACAGGCTTTCCTCTTTGGATGAAAATGCTTCAGAAAAAGAAAAAAAAGCCTACGAAAAAGACAAAAAGCTCCTCGATAGGAAGTTTTTTATAGCGGACCACTTTCTTTGTGGCAACGAAACGCCTTGCGCAAGGCTTATTTCAAGCGACGGCTATTACATTGCCGACGTAAATTTTGACTACGCAAGCGAAAACGCGGATGCTTACGTTCAAATTTTAAAGTCTTATGAAACAGAAATCAAATACAGAAATGACTTAATTGCCGCTACCAAAAAAGGTTCTGCGCTTGAAAAAGTTGCTGCGTTTGACGCGCTTTACGAATCTTTGCCAGAATCAAACAGAATCGGTGAAACACAAATCCACAAGGCAATTCTTTCTTTGGATAAGAAAAATGAAAGCGGACTTGTAGAAAAATATCTTGCAGAATCAATTAATGCGGAAGCATATTCGTGCATTATGAAGCTTGATATAGATGGAGCGGTTTCCGTTTATGAGAAACGCGTTGAAGACGAAAGACTTTCTGCAGAAACAAAGCAGGAACTTTTGTGCTATGCCGCAACAATTGCAATGCATTCAAATACCGTTCAGTTTGATAAAGTAATTGGACTTTATCAAAAAGCCTTTGATGTGGCTCCAGAAAGCTCTCTTGCTCCAAAAATTCAAGAGACAATCGCTGCAATTAATAAAGCAAAAGAAGAATACACAGCTCAACTTTCATCTTCTGCGGAAGGAAAATAAAAATTATAAGTAATGGCTAAACTTGCGGGACTTTTGTCAGTTTCAATTCTCTTGGTAACGCTTTCGATGCTGTTTTCTATTTCGGAAAGCGCTTTTCTTTCTATGAACAAACTGCGATTGAGAGTGCTTAGAAAAAAGAAAGATAAAAGGGCTCTGCGAGTTGGCAGGCTTTTAGATCACAAAGAAATTCTTATAAACACGCTGCTAGTCGCAAACGATTTAGTAAACATTCTTCTTTCTTCGATTTTAACTGCGGTTTCTATGCGCCTGTTTGGGCAAAAAGGTGTGGGCTACGCAACATTTGCAGTTACCTTGATTCTTTTAGTTTTTGGCGAAATTACACCAAAAGCGATTTCTACTAGAAATCCAGACGGAATTGCGTATGCTCTTTCGCTTTTTGTAAAAATCGTTGTTATAATTTTAAAACCTCTAGTAATTGTGTTTACAGGATTTGCAAGAATAGTTTTAAAAATTCGCGGCGTCAATGTAAAAAATCAAAAAGAACTATATTCAGAAGAAGATATAAAATCCTTTATAGAAGCCGGCGGTGAAACAGGAATTCTAGAAAATGGCGAAAAAAACATGATGAACCGCGTTTTCAAATTTTCAGATTTGGAAGCGTACGATGTTATGGTGCCAAGAACTTCAATCATCATGGTTCACTACGATTTTTCTTACAAGCAAATTATTGAACTTGCACAGCGCACAAGATTTTCCCGCTTTCCAGTCTACAAAGAAAGTACAGATAATATAATCGGCGTTTTATACTTAAAAGATATGCTAAAATTTTCTCCAGAAAATTTTAGTTTGCAAAAGGTTATGAGACCGCCGCTTTTTATTCCTGGCTCAAAAAAAATATCAAGCGTTCAGCAAGTAATGCAAGAAAACCGGCAATCGCTTGCAATTATAATCGATGAATACGCTGGCACAGACGGCTTGCTTACGCAATCCGATATCTACAGAGAAATTTTTGGAACTAACGAAAACAATAAACCTTGGCGCAATTCTCCAAACATTCAAAAGTTAAAAGGAAAAACTGAGTTCAACCTTGACGGAGCAACTTTGCTTTTAGACATGAAAGATATTATTGGCATAAAATTAAATTCTGAAATAAATGAGACTTTAGGTGGCTGGATAACAGAAAAATTAAACAGACTGCCTGTTGTAGGCGATTCTGTATCCTTTGAAGGCTGGAACTTTACTGTGGAAGCCGTTTTTCAACGAAGAATTACAGAAATTCACTTAAAAAAACTTTCTAGCAGGGAGGAGGTTCAGTGAATTACACGAAAACAGCTTTTATTTTAATCGCCTTGATTTTAATTATCCGCTGCATTGCATTTTTTAGCGGCTCGGAAACAGCTTTTCTTTCTATTTCAAAGATTAAGATGAAACGCCTTGTTCAAGAAAAAAGGCGAAATGCGAAAATTGCTGCAGAACTAAAAAATAATATTGATGAGCTTTTAACAATAGTCCTTGTCGGAACAAATTTTATGAATTCCCTTGCAAGCGCATTGGCAACTGCTCTTGCAGTGCAAATTGTAGGAAACAGCGGCGTAGGTGTGGCAACATTGCTGATTACGTTCTTTGCAACAACTTTTGGGCAAATAGTTCCAAAAACCACTGCTGGAATCTACACGGACGACACGGTTTGCCACAATGCGCTCCCTCTTTTGATTTTGAAAAAAATAATTTTTCCTATCGTAAAGCTGTTTTCGGCGCTTTCAAAAGGAGCTTCAAATTTTGCCTGCCGCTTTTGGAAAACTAGCAACGAGCTTGTTACGGAAGAAGAATTAAAAACTTTAATAGAACTTGGTGCCACAGAAGGGACTTTAGAAGATTCTGAAAAAACAATGCTCAATAAAATTTTTGAATTCAGCGATTTAAATGTTCACGATATAATGAAACATCGCTCAATGATAAGAGCAGTTCCTGTTCAAGCAACAAAAAATCAAGTCATAGATATGTTTATTCAGTCGGGTTTAAGCACTCTGCCCGTTTACGAAAAGACAAAAGAGTCGATTGTGGGAATAATTCACTACAAATCAGTCTTGTTAGGTTCTAGCGAAAATTCTCGCATTTCTGAAAAATCTAGTTTTTTTGATGAAGGATATGCCGGCCGCATTATGAAAGGAGTTCTTTTTGTTCCAGAAACTTTTTCAGCGTTGGAACTTCTTTACAGATTTAGAAAGGAACGAACTGATTTTGCGGTTGCTTTAAACGAGCAAGGCTGTACTGCGGGAATTGTTACAATGGATGACATGATGCGCGTTGTTTTTGGACGCATGACAGATGAAGATATTGAGCACATCCCTGCTGAGTCTAGAATTAAGTTTATAAGTTCCAATGAGTTTATTGTTCCTGGCGACATGAAACTTACAGATTTGAATTCGATTTTAAAATTAAATCTCGAAAGCGAGGATGCCGTAACCTTAGGCGGCTGGCTCCTTGAAAAACTAGGCGAACTGCCTTCAACTGGAGAAGTCTTTGTTTGGAATGGAATTTTGTTTGTTATAGAAGACCAGGCCTCGAGGCGAATTCAAAGCGTAAAGATAAAACTAAATCCTCAAAAGTAAAGCGATTTTTTCAAGTTCTGAAAAGTCGCACAAATCGTTTTTTTACATTCATAAAAACTCGAAACTTGGGCTGAATAATTTAAAACATTTTTCAATCTATTAAAAGTTTGTACATTGAAAATTTTTGTTCAAGTTAATCATTTTCTTCTTTTAGCCTGTTTACTTCTTCCAAAGAAAGCCCTGTGCATTCAGAGATGGTGTTCAAGTCAATGCATTTTTTAATCATCTTCTTTGCGGTTTCAACAGCTTTGTTCAAAGCACCTTCCTTCAAGCCTTGAGCTTTGCCAATTTCGCGGGCTTCCTCTT
>DJRF01000030.1 GCA_002437725.1 Treponema sp. UBA6367 | reverse complement strand
ATCTGTCCCAAAAAACGAACGATTTTCGGGACGCTTTTTCATTACAAAATAAGGATACTGGAAGCATTATGGAAGAATCTATCCTTATCACAAACGGACCTGTCCGCAGTTTTTACAACGAGCTTATTGAAAATCTTAACAGCTGCTCCCAGTTCAAAATAAGCGTGGCGTTCATCACTTACGGAGGATTGCAGGTTCTGCTTGAAACGCTGGAGGGTCTTGAAAAACAAAATATCCGCGGCGAGATTCTTACAACAACCTACAAGGAAATGACCAGTCCGCAAGTTCTTGAGCGGCTTTCCAAATTCAAAAATATCCATCTTAAAATTTATGTTCCGCCAACACAAAACGACGGGTTTCATGCAAAAGGCTATCTATTCCACAAAAGCAGCAATGAATCAGAAAAATGGACTGTCATAATCGGCTCTTCAAACATAACAGGACGCGCGCTAAAGACGAATGTTGAATGGAACGTCCTTCAAAACGAAAACTGCGGCGAGCGACAGGAACCTGGAATTTTTACCAAATCTGTTCTTGACGAATTTGAAACTCTCTGGAAAAGCCCATGGGCAAAAGAATATTCCGATGAATTTTTGATTTCTTACCGCGACTATCTTGCAAAAGTAAAGCGCCAGCAAAAGCAAGGGCCAAAACTTTTATTTTCATACAGAAGTTTTACAGATGAAAATTCACCGTCCATAATCCAGCCAAATGAAATGCAGCAGGAAGCGATTGTAAAGCTTGACCGCCTGCGAAAAACAGGAGCAAAAAAGGCTCTTGCAATCGCCGCAACCGGAAGCGGAAAAACCTACATGTCAGTCTTTGACGCGCTGCAGGTAAAACCAAAGCATCTGCTTTTTATTGTCCACCGCGAGGACATTCTGAAAAAGGCAAAGGAATCTTTTGACACAATCTGCTCCGCAACAGAAGAAAATTATTCCTCAGGATTTTTCACAGGAAACCAGAAGGACAAAAACTGCAAGTACCTTTTTGCAACCCGCGACACTTTAAGCCGGCATTACAATGAATTTAACAAAGATGCTTTTGACTATATCGTTTTGGACGAAGCTCATCATGCGTCAAGCGAAAGCTACAAAAGTATCCTTGCGCATTTTACTCCAAATTTTCTGCTCGGACTTACGGCAACTCCAGAACGAAGCGACAATGGCGACATATATTCAATTTTTGACAACAATGTCGCTGTGGAAATCCGGTTGCGGGACGCACTTTCTAATGATTTAGTCTGCCCTTTCCACTATTTTGGGCTTACAGATGCGGAAGGAATCGACTATTCAAAAATCAAGGCTGAACCAGGAACAAGCGAATATATAGAAGAAATTGCAAATATGCTAATGGTGAACCGCCGCGTTGATTACATCATAGAGAAAATAAATTTCTACGGGCATGACGGTGAAAAACAGAAGGCGCTTGGATTCTGCGCGACTGTAAAACACGCAAAATATATGGCGGAAGAATTCAACAAGAGACTTTCCAAAAACAACGGTCAGATTGCCGTCGCACTTTCAGGAGATGACAGCGTTGAAGTCCGTGAAAAATACGCACGTCTTTTAGAAGATGACAACTCTCCTCTTCAATACATTTTTTCAGTCGATATTTTCAATGAAGGAATCGACATTCCGTCCGTAAACACAGTTCTGCTTCTGCGCCCGACCGACTCTTCAATAATTTTTATCCAGCAGCTCGGAAGAGGCTTGCGCAAACTGGACGGCAAGGAATTTGTAACGGTCCTGGACTTTATTGGAAACTACAAAAAATCTTTCTTGATGGCGATTGCCCTGAACGGAAAGCAGGACTACGACCGCGACTCCTTGAAGCTTGAAGTTGCAAATGATTTTGCAGACCTGCCGAACGGAACTTACATCCACATGGACAAAATCACAAAGGAACAGATTCTGCGCCAGCTTGAAAACGAAAAATTCATGTCGTTAAAATATATGAAGGAATCTTATCTTTCGTTCAAGCATGTATGCGGTGGAAAAGTTCCTTTTCTTGTTGATTATCTAAAGCATGACGGAAGCATTGATCCTGTGCGGTTCACGGTTTTCAGTCCGAACTACAAGACATATTTTGATTTTGCCGCGTACATTGAAAAAGAAAGCCACCCTGAATTTTCTTTAATGAACGAAGACGAATCTTTCAGGCAGATTATGCAGCTTCTAAGCTTTTATTCGCCTGCAAGACGCGCAGAAGAATGGATTATCGCGGAAACGGTTTTTAATTCCAAAAACAACTTTGCTTCTGTTGATGAAATTGCAGAAAAGGCAAAAAAATATCTTTCTTTTGTGAATAAAACTTCTGTAGTTCACGCCTGCCAGACGCTTAGCGGAGCATATTTTGACTCAAGCGAAAAAACACGCTACGAAAAGGCGATTTTTAATTTTGATGGAGATTCAGTTTCGTTCAACAAAAACACGGTTAACTCACTTGAAAACTCAAGATTTTCCGCACAAAAGAAGCTTTGGCTGGAAGACTTGATTCAATACAACCTTTTGCGCTATCAAAATGAATTCGGATCAGATGATTATTCTGAAAGCGGAACTTTGCCCTTTTTAAGGCTCTACCAAAAATACACGATGCGCGACGCGGCTCTTTTATGCAACTACACAAAAATTCATTCTTCATTCCGCGGACAAGGACTTATAACTTCTGCAAAGCCGGACTATTTTCTGTTTGTGAATCTGCACAAGGACGCGGACATAAAAGATTCAATAAACTATGCTGACAAATTCATAACGCCGGAACATTTTCAGTGGCAGTCGCCAAACAGCACAACGCAAAATTCTGAAGTCGGACAGAACCTAATCCGCAATATAGAAAGGAAAATCCGCCTTCATCTTTTTGTGCGCAAATTTGAAAAAGTAGAAAACATAACTCAGCCGTTCATTTATCTTGGGCAGGTCTCAACTTTTCCGGACAGTGCGGAAGGCAACAAGCCAATCACAATGAGATTCGCACTTCAAAACCGCGTTCCAGATGAGCTTTTCAACGATTTTATAACACGCACTGACAAAATGGGAAAAAACAGTAATAATTGACTTTATAAAAACTAGCGAGGCATAAAAATGAAACAAATCCACGTTTCCGCGGCGGTGATTCTCCGCACAACGTCCAGCGGCGAAAAGCAGATTTTTGCGACACAGCGAGGCTACGGCGAATGGAAGGACTGGTGGGAATTTCCGGGCGGAAAGATTGAGGCAGGAGAAACTGCTGAGCAGGCGATTGTGCGCGAAATACGCGAGGAGCTTGCGACGGAAATTCGCCCTGAACAAAAACTCTGCACGGCTGAATACGACTACCCAGCCTTTCACTTGAAAATGGAATGTTTTTTGTGCTCGGTTGTCTCGGGGAAACTGACGCTTTTGGAGCACGAGAATTCTGCCTGGCTTTCCGCAGAGAAACTTGAAAGCGTAAAATGGCTTCCTGCGGACGTGGAAGTTTTAGGCAAAGTAAAAGAGCTTTTGTAAGGCGGATGCGGTAGCGCTGGGAGCCCCGAAGTTCTTGGGTGATTGAGCCTGTCGAAATTACCCAAGAATGAGCGTGAGCGAAGGGCGGACATAGCGATGGAAAGTGCCGAAGGTGCTTGCCGGACCGCCCATAGTATTCCGACTTGGAAAAACTGACGCAACCTTTTTCACGCGAAATTGTTCAATAGACATAATCCGGAAAATTTTATATTTAGATTTCATGCTGATTTTTGGATTCAATTCATTATATTTTTAGAAAAACATTCGGAGGAAAAAAAAGAAGAACTAAAGGCATTCATTCTGGCGGTATCGGTTTCGCTTGTCGTGTCGGCGGCGATTGTTTCCGCGGGGCTTTCAAAAATAGCAAGGCCTGACAGGACAGTTACAGTGCGCGGACTTGCGGAAAAAGAAGTCGATGCTGACCTTGCACTCTGGCCGCTCACATTCACGCTTGGAGCAAACAGCCTTCCGCAGCTCCAGAAGGACATTCTGGCAAAAACCCAGACTGTAAAGGAATATCTTTCAAGCCACGGGTTTTCAGAAGAAGACTACACGGTTCAGTCGCCAAGCATAACGGACAACACAATCAATCCGTACATGGACCGGGACAAAATTCTCTACACTTACCTTGCGCAAACGGTAGTTCTTGTGCGCTCGTCAAAAGTCGCGGAAGTGAAAAAGGCACAGGACGATTCCCTTGACCTTATGAGCAGCAGAATCGCAGTCTCAAAAGACTACAACAGCAAGATTTCATTTGAATTCACAAAGCTGAACAACATAAAGCCGCAGATGATTGCGGAGGCGACAAAAAACGCACGCACAGCAGCCGAGCAGTTTGCGCATGATTCTGGAAGCAAAGTCGGAAAAATCAAAACTGCAACCCAGGGATTTTTTAGCATAGAAAATGCCGCAGAAGACCTTCAGGAAAAAAAGACAATCCGCGTGGTAACCACAGTCGAATATCTTTTAAAATAAAACAAACCTCCCGTTCATGCCAGGCAATGACAAGCGGAATCCGTCGCTGAACAGACATACTGCGGCGGATTTTATTTTTTAATCAATTTTTGAACAAAAAGCACGCTTACAGCACTTCAAAAAAATCTACTTCCACCCTTCCCAGATTTTCACTTCAAGTCCATAGGTTGCGGCGTTTTTTCCGTTCCGGCAAATCGGTAGTTTCAGCAAAAACTGATTTTCAAAAAGTTTTTCTTCTTTGTCTGCATCGTCAAGATACGCAAACGAGCTGTAATCCTTTGATTTTTTATCCGCTAAAAGCTCAATCGCATCCGCACGTGAACCAGCCGTGCGCGCAATTGAATCAACAACGCTTTCAAATTCGCCCCGGCTCATCTCCTTTTCCTTTAAGTCGATGAACTGAAACGGAATACGCCGCTCCTTGAACCACATCTGAGCCTTTTTTGTGTCAAAATTCTTTGTCGTCCCGAAAATCTGAATCATATCTAAAGTATAGCAGAAAACCGCTTAAATTCTCTAGATAGAAAAATCATTTTATGCAAATGAACTATCTCTAGCAGCCCCGAACTTTTTTTAAGGGGGATAAAAAAATTAAGCCTATCGAAATTGCACAAAAAAAGGCTGCACAAAGCAACAATCTTTGGACAACCTTTTTTCGTTTAGTAATAATCTTTTTAAATCAATTCTCAGCCTTTACTTAAAACTTAAAGTCTGACATTTTTTTACTCAAAGCTTCAACATTTGTTGAATTTTCCAATACGTGCTCTTTTGAATCTGCCAAAGTTTCTGTAACTTTTTGAACATATTCATTAATAGAATTTACTTTTGTATTTGTTTCAGAAGTTACTTTGTTCAAATTCTTCATTTCTGTGGAAATCTGCTCTCCACCTTTCAACATCTCTGC
Organism: Treponema sp. UBA6367; assembly: GCA_002437725.1. GTDB lineage: Bacteria > Spirochaetota > Spirochaetia > Treponematales > Treponemataceae > Treponema_D. The sequence continues at coordinate 86,904 of DJRF01000030.1, read as the reverse complement.
GGCGCCATTTTTTACTGCTGTAGTTGATTCTGTCAGGCGGCCAATTCCTTCAAGAATCTGTTTATTGCCTTCAGTCTGTTCTGTCATTGCATTAGAAATTACAAGCTCTTCGTTCTGAACCTTCTTGATAAGTGAATAAATTGTATCAAACTGAACAGAAACTTCGCCCGCATTTGCAGCAACAGAATTAATTGATTCAGAAAGACTTTGCAAGTTATTTTCAATTGATTTAGCACGTTCATTGCACTGCTCTGCAAGTTTTCGAATTTCATCTGCAACAACAGAGAATCCTTTGCCCACATCGCCGGCATGAGCGGCTTCAATTGCGGCATTCATAGAAAGCAAGTTTGTTTGGCTCGCAATATCCTGAATAATCTTGCTTGCATCCATTAGGAGCGAAGACTTTTCCAAAACTTCTGTAGAAAGCTCGCTTGCAATGTGAACTTTTTTCATTCCGGCTTCAGAAGCGCTTTCAAGTTCCTGAACAGTTCCGTTATTCTTTTTAAGGCTTGAAGTCACACCATTAACGTTTGCAATCATCTGTTCAATAGCGGCTGAAGATTGGTCAATTGCAGAAGTTTGATTTTCAATTTCTTCATTCAAATGGCGAATGTGCTTTATAATTTCTTCTACAGTAGCGCTTGTTTCTTCAACAGAAGCAACTTGGTTTATCATTTCATCTTTTACAGAATCAGAAATGCTCTTTACGTTGGCAATTTCAGAAATAGACTGATCAACGTGTTCTGAAACTTCTGCAGAAACTTCCAGAGTAGAATTTACATCTGTGCTGATTTCTTGAAAAATAGTTTTTATAATTCTAAACGCATTGTTCAAATCATTGATTATGATACCGAAGTCGTTTCGCGTAACAACCTGCGCTCTTTTTATTGCGTAGTTTTTTTCTGCCAAGGCACCAAGAATTGCTTTTTCCTGCTTCAGGTTATTCTTTATGTCGTACGCTGTAACAGAAGTTGTAATTGCAATAGCAAGGAAAGAAAATGCCGCCGCAGGAAGCATAATTTTTAATACGCTAGACACAGAATAGTTTGTGGCAACATCTGGAACTAAAAAAGACGCTGTAATTATAAGGAAGCATCCTATAAGATTTACAAGAGTCATCAATATAATTCGTTCGCGGTTTGAAGAAGTTACAACAGTTTTGTCAAAAGGCAGCCAGTGCAAAAAGTGTTCAAAGCGGCTATTAAAAATCGTGTAAAAACTTATTCCGTACAAGAGCATAAAACCTGTACAGATAAGCACAATTGACAAGTAAGGGGATTCCCCTTCAAAAGAAGCAAACTGCGTATTTTTAGAATGAATTACATAGCAAGCAAGAAAAGGTATTAATATTCCCAAAAATAAATTCATTACAAAAATAATCTTTCCGGAATATTTAAGCAAAAGATTTATTTTTTTAACACATTCTTCTGTTCCATCATAAGATTCTATTTGTTTTCTAAGAATTCTATAAAAGACAAGCGGACACAGGATTGCAAATATATATGCAATAATTGTATAAGGAGAAAGCAATATAGTAACAAATTCACCAATTGAAACAATTCCCGTAGTACACAAATAAAGTGGAGCTAGTAAAAAAGGCGAAAACGATGATAAAAGCAACATAAGCGGAAGCTTTACATTAAATAATTTTCTGTCAATTTCTGAAAGTTTTTGTTCCATAAAAATTCCTCAACAGCAGTATATTTTTACAAATAATATGCGTCAAGTAAGATTTTAATGTATTAAAAAAAAAATGTATAGAAAATTATAAAAAAAAGAAAGTTTTCACTGTAAAAAATGCTTTATTTAAGGTCTATACCAACCTTAAATACGGCTGAGCCAATGTCTTGAGCGTGTCTTGCCCAGCCGTATTCATTTTTTAAAAACTCAAGTTTCAAACTCTTATTCTTAAAGTTTAAATTTTTCAAGTTTTTGCTTATCGCAGCAGTCATAGGAAACTTCTACTTTTTCTCCCGTCATAACTGCGAAATCCACATTCGGAAAACTCCCAGAGCCCAGCCACTTTTTTTGCACACTTCTACCCGACTGAAGAAGCACCCATTCTATATAGTTTTCTGCTTCTACGCCCTTAATCTTAGAGCCTACTGTAACAGATATTGTATTGCCCGTTACTTTTATAATAGGAACATGATTTTCGCTTTTTTTATCATTTACACTTGGAACTAGCTCTTGAACAGGCTTTCCGCAGCACAAAGTTGGAGTGCCAGAATCCTTTACAAGAGAAACAATTTTTCCACAACTACTACAATAATAAAATTTTAGTTTCATACTTCCTCCAAAATCATTTTGCAAGATGCAAGTTTAAAAACGCTATAAACTTACTTTTCACTTTAGATGATACCATCAAGGACCTTATATACCTAACAAAACAAACCGCAAACAATCACCAAAAAATCACTAAAACTCACCACAGTTTTTTTGCATATTTTTTGAACTTTTTTGTTTTGTATTTTTATCTCATTTGCTTATATTCATGAAAACGAAGTGCGAGCACAAACGTCTGCAGCGAATTGGAAAGTTGCCGTAAGCGATTTTTTTTACGGTTATAAAAAGCAACGAAAAACTTGTTGCTTTTATAAATATTGTCAAACTTTTTTGGAGGTATTTTATGAAAAAAAATCTTTTTTGGAATCTGCTGCAAAAATCAGTAGCAGCGGGAGCAATGACTATGATTTGTTCAAGTGGAATTTTTTCTCAAAATCAATTGGACGCAAAAAGCTCAGATCCAAGGGTCATGGGCTGGATGCAAGGCTTTCCTCCTCAGAAGGATAAAATACTACGTGCAGCCGATGGTTCGTTTTTTACTTTTCCAGGTCTTAGATACAGCGTAAACCACATGCAAGAATTTTCGCCAACCAGAACAGTACCGGCATCAAAGGAAAAACTTTACAAAGCGAGCGTAAAATACGATTCTGCAATCGACAATTTAACTTTTATTCCATGGAATTCAGAACGGCCAATGACCATTAAGGATTCACTGGATGCAAACTATACTGATGGAATTATTGTCATGCACAAGGGAAAAATTATTTATGAAAAATACCCGGCAGGTTTAAAACAGGATGGAATTCATGCGGCAATGTCTGTAAGCAAATCATTCGCAGGAACAATAGCTTCTATATTAGTTGCACAAGGAAAACTTGATTCTTCAAAGATGGTTACTGATTACATTCCAGAACTTTCAGACTCAGGATTTTCAGATGCAACCGTAAAAGATGTAATGGATATGAGAACTGCAATTCAATACAGTGAAGATTACACAAATCCAAACGCGGAAGTCTGGGCTTATTCTGCCGCAGGAAATGTTTTCCGCCCAGCAAGCTACACAGGTCCTAAGGATTATTACGAATACTTAAAAACTGTAAAAAAAACTGGCGGAAAACAGCACGGAAAAGAATTTGGCTATAAAACGGTGAACACAGAGCTTCTAGGTTGGATTATTTCGCGAGCAACAGGAAAGGATCTTGCGGAACTAGTATCAGAAGAAATATGGAAGCCTATGGGAGCGCATTACGACGGTTACTACATTACAGATCCTTCTGGAAAGACTTCTGCAGGCGGCGGCTTTAACCTAAATCTTAGAGATTTGGCGATGTTTGGGGAAATGCTTCGCAATGGCGGAAAATTCAACGGAACGCAAGTAATTCCTTTAGCGGCAGTTGAAGATATTGCAAAAGGAGGCAGCAACGCAGAATACAAGCAGGCTTTTGCCGCAGGAAAAGAATATCCGGCTTTAAAAGATTGGAGCTACCACAATATGTGGTGGATTACAAACAACTCGCACGGAGCATACATGGCCCGAGGAGTTCACGGTCAGGCTCTTTACATAGACCCAGCAGCAAAAATGGTAATTGCAAGATTTGCTTCAAGCTATCTTTCTTCAAATAAATACATTGATCCGCTTTCAATACCAGCGTACGAAGCAATTGCAGACTACCTTATAAAAAAATAAAGCAAAAGACCGATAGCAGATTTTTTATAACTTTTAGAAAAAATGCCTTCAGCGAATTTACACTTTGTCCAGGCAGTTGCGCCAGCACTTCGTTTGAATGAAGCTAGGTTGCTACGCAACTTTAATCGTTCTTATCGCACAAAGTCTTCACGAATTGTAAATTCGCTTAAGCTTTTGTTATTTTTCTAAAAACTAGAAGTCCGGGCTAAATAAAAACTCTTTCAACAAGTTTGCTTAAAGTTTCTACGAACAATTTTTTGCGATATTTGACGCTATTTTAAAATACTGATATAAATTATAGAAGCGAATTTTATAGGTGGAAAAATAATGGCAGACGAAAATCAAGATTTAAGCATTGCAGAAAGATTTGCTTCAAAAGTGATTCTAAAAGTTTCTAAAATAATAAAAGTAGAGCAACATCCTGGCGGAAATCTTTTGTACATATTAACGCTTGACTGCGGCGACAAAGATGAAAGCGGAAACGAGCTTCCTCGTCAAATTGTAAGTTCTATAGTACCATTTTATAAACCAGAAGAGCTTCTGAATAAAAATATAGTTCTTGTATACAATTTAAAGCCTGCAAACTTTAGGGGCGTAAGAAGCAACGGAATGCTGCTTGCCGCAAGCGATGCAAATGAAAAAGAACACGAAACTTGCGAAGTTCTTTTTGCTCCTCAATTTGAAGTAGGAACCGTTCTTGAACCAGAAGGCTGTTCTATGCCGGAAGAAAAACTGTGCTACGTAAAGCCCGACAAATTTTTTGAAATGCCAATCTACACAAAAGACGGATTTGTTGAAATTGATGGGAAAAAAATAACCGCTAACGGGAAATATCTAAAAGCAGAAAAGTATATTAATGGAAATGTCGGCTAATTTTAGCACTTCTTCTATTAAAAATAACATTGAATCAAATTCTCTCTCAGAAAACAAAGATTTTCTTTCTACCCAAATAATAACATATTTGGGTAACAAGAGGTCTTTGCTGGCAAATATTTCTAGAGAAATTCAGACTATAAAAAAAGAATTAAAAAAGCAAAAAGTTATATGCGCAGATTTATTTTCAGGCTCAGGGATTGTTGCTCGAATGATGAAGCAACACGCTTCTTCCCTTTTAGTAAACGACTTGGAATCCTATTCAAGAATAATAAACTCTTGCTATCTTACAAATATCTCTGACTTTCCTAAAGACGAATACAACGAAATCCGTTTATTTATTGAAAATGAATGTAAAAAAAATAAAGTCAGCGGAATTATAACTCAACACTACGCCCCAAAAGATGATAAAAACATAAAGAAAGACGAAAGAGTTTTCTACACCCATGAAAATGCCCTTTTAATAGACACATATCGCAATCTAATAGAAGAAAACTGCAATGAAAAATTGAATCCTTATTTTTTAGCCCCACTTTTAACAGAGGCTTCTGTCCATGTAAACACAAGCGGCGTATTCAAAGGTTTTTACAAAAACAAATACACAGGGATTGGCTGTTTTGGCGCGTCCGGAAAAAATGCTCTTTCTAGAATTTTTGGAAAAATCGAACTAAAGGAACCAATTTTTAGCAACTTTGAATGTCCGTCTTATATTTTCCAAGAAGACGCCGTAAAACTTTCAGCTGAAATAAAAAATATTGATATTGCATATCTTGATCCGCCTTACAACCAGCATCCTTACGGCTCTAACTACTTTATGCTGAACTTAATTCTAAAAAACAAGCTGGATGTACAGATTAGCAAAGTAAGCGGCATTACACAGGATTGGAACCGTTCGCTTTTTAACAAGGCAAAGCTTGCCCTTCCAAGCCTTGAAAAAATCATTTCTAACCTAGATTCAAAGTTTATAATAATTTCATACAATTCAGAAGGCTTTATTTCTTTTGACCAAATGATTCAGATGTTAAAAAAATACGGTTCCCTAAAAACAATAAATATTGAATACAATACGTTCAGGGGAAGCAGAAATCTAAAAAACAGAAGCCTGCATGTTTGCGAATATTTGTTTGTCTTAAAAAAAAGTGTTTAGCCTAAATGTTATGTTTTATGCAATTTGTAAAATTTTAGTTTCTTTTAATTTACTTGCAAATTATAAATTTCTAGGATATATTGAAAGTCAGTAAAAACGGTGATTGAAATAGCATCAAAGTTTTTATTAACAAGTTTGCGTTGCAAACTTTCTTATTATCTGTTGTTTCTCACTTCGTTGCGAAACAGCTTAAAAAGTCAAATCGAAAATTGTTATGGCAATTTATTGCCATCTTTCTCTTTGACTTTTTATGGGAGTCAAAATATGGCATACAAAATTGGTGATCAGTGTGTAAATTGCGGTGCATGTGAACCAGAATGTCCTGTAGAAGCAATTTCAGAACAAGGCGATAAAAGAGTAATTGATGAAGGAAAGTGCATCAGTTGCGGTTCTTGCGCATCTGTTTGCCCTGCTGAAGCAATTTCTGAATAACCAGCTTATAAGGAAAAACGGCTGCCTGATAACTTTTTGAAATAAAAACTGTTATTCATAAAAGCTATTAGGCAGCCTCTGCAAAAAAATGAAGCAAAGTTTTCTTTTTAAACTAAAATCTAAATCCATTTTTGTTTTAAAAGCAATTTTTTTAATTTGTCTTTGCACAGCTATAGGAATTGCAATAGTTTGGCCACTATGGTTCTTTGCCGTAAATTTTCCAAGCCTTTACACGGCAGTTGTTTTAATTTTAATACTAGCACTTATCCTGTTTTTTATTGTAAAAAAAATAGTCCTTTCTAAAAAAATAAATCTAAAAAAATAGCATGAAAAAACTGTTTTTTTTGTCTTTAATTCTTGTTTTTTTTTCAATTTTTAATATTTACTCGCAAGAAGTGCAATTAGAAAGCAAAAATTTTCCAAGCATACAAGAACTATCTTCAAAAAATATAATCTTTAAGCAGCTTTTACAAACAATTGAGTACAATGAAAAAAACATTGCAAAAAGAACTTCAGATTTATTGATTGAATTTTATACATATACGCCTAAAAAAAACGATACACTTTTTTCCATTCATGCAGCGACAGGAATCCCTTACGACACAATTGCAAGTCTAAATAAAATCAGCAATATTTCAGAAAAAATTCAAGGCAAAAAACTTTTAATCCCCTCTGTAAAAGGAGTTTTTATTACAAAAAATCCAGAAACTTCTCTTGAAACTTTACTTTACACAGAATATTCGGATTTTATGGAAAAAAATTTAAACTCGTGCTATATTATAGATGATACAAGTTTCTGTTTTTTACCAAATCTGCGTTTTTCGCCTACCCAACGAGCATTTTTTCTTGACTCATCGATGTGCCTTCCGTTGGATAGCATAAGAGTTACTTCGAATTTTGGCTACAGAACAAGTCCTGTTTATGGAAGATGGAAATTTCATAAAGGGATTGACTTTGCTGCAAAAGAGGGAACAAAAACCTATGCTTGCAAATCGGGAACTGTAACTGCTTGCGTAAAAAATGACAAAATTTTTGGAAATTACGTCATAATTTCTCACGCAAGCGGAATAACAAGTGTTTATGCGCATCTTAGCAAAATTTTTGTACAAAAAGGTGAAGTTGTTTCAAAGGGTTCTATAATCGGACTGACGGGAAAAACAGGAGCTGTTACAGGACCTCACCTTCACTTTGAAATAAGGCAAAATGGCGTTGCAAAAGATCCTGCGCAAATGCTTAGTTATTAGATTGAAAGTTGAGCTTTTAGAAAAATGAATAAAAGCGTAAAGGTTTTTATGTTCAATAAAAAATTAAGAATTTTATCTATATTGTTTTCTCTTTTTTTAGCAAATTTTTTATGCGCTGAAGATTTTTTTCGTGTAAGAAAAGTTGTTCCATTTACAATTTCAGACTCATCATCGCAGGAACAAACTGCAACAATAGGTATAAACGACAGCATTGCAATATTTTTTCCTGAAGACTTAACCTATATTGAAGGAATTGAAGTTAAAATTCAGATACCTACAGAAATTTCTTCTTGGCAAGACTCCGTTGCCTGTTCAATATATGACAACATAAAACCAGTTCCATCAAGTTCTCAAATAGACTATTCAGGAAGTAAAATTTTTATAACACCACTGCCTTCGAAATTTAATTGGATAATGCAAATTCCTTTAAAACAAAACAATTCCATAAAAGATTCTCCATACACATCAAAAATAAACGTAATTCCAAACATTAAAAAAAAATATACATTTATAAGATTTCAACCAGCAATGAAAGGAATTCCTGAATCAACTTTAAATGCAAATTTAAAAATAAGTGTAAAGCCTATTCTTATAAACAAAGGAAGCCTTAACCTTTCAGTTTTTAACAACAAAAACGAGAACATTGATTATCAACTTTTTATAGATGATGAACAGACAGACCTAGCAAAAACACCTCTCTTGCTTTCCACAGGAATGCACAATGTTAGTATTCAAGCAGAAGGCTACAGAAGTGAAGTTCGTTCCGTTTATATAGAACAAGCAAAATCAACTTCTTTGGAAATTATTTTAAAAAGCACAACACCTACAATAATAGTAACAGCTCCAAGCAATGCAGAAGTCTTTATAGATGAAGAAAAGTTTACAGATTTTGGACAGGAAACAGAAATTTCAGAGGGTGAACACAAAATAAAATGCCTTATAGGAGGCTATGAATTAATTAGAAATGTAAACATTCAAAAAGGAAAGACATATTCTATAAATCTTTCTGTAAATCTTGAAATTACGGATGAGTAATTTTTACAAATTAAAAAATATTAAAGTTTTTTCTGCTATTAGACGACAATATAAATATCGAGGACATTTTCCCCTCCCACCCATGTCCTCGATTGCCTGATGGGCATTGGCACGGCTGCGACCGTGCCTTTTTTTTACTGCATTTTAACAGCTTATCGCATTAATTGACTAAAGAAACGTTATCACTTATTATTAACAGATTATGAATGGAATCAGAAAATCTACATTTGTTTGGTTTGGTCTTCTTTTTGCTGCGGCGATTTCTTTAGGCTGCTTGCTTGGCTGGGGACTTTCAGAAACTCAAAACATTAAAAATACAGAATATTTTACATCTTTTGACACTGCTCTTCCTACAAAATTGTTAGACATAAACGGAGAACTTATAACTGAATTTTCTTCTGACGAAAAACGAGAAATTATAACCTTGAATCAACTTCCACAGCACATGATTGACGCGCTTATAACTCGCGAGGATAGAATTTTTTATTCACACAGAGGTTTTAGCTATAAAGCTGTTATGCGTGCAGTTGTAGGAAAACTGACAGGCCGTTCTTTAGGCGGCGGTTCAACACTTACGCAACAGATTGCAGGAACTTTGTATTGCGACAGAACAGAAATGTCTATAACAAGAAAGATTAAAGAACTTTGGTGGGCCATTCAAATGGAACGCCGATATTCTAAAAATGAAATTCTAGAACTTTATCTAAATAAAATATATTTTGGAGGAGGAACTTACGGCGTAAATGCCGCCTCAAAATACTATTTTGGACACAGTGCAGAAGAAATAACCCCGGCAGAAGCTGCCATTTTAGTAATTCAACTTTCAAATCCGGCTTTTTATAACCCTTTTGACCATCCTAACAGAGCGATGGAAAGACAAAAAGACGTATTAAACAGCATGGTTAAGCTTGGATATTTAAATAAAGAAGAGGCAGACGAATCTTTTGACACGTTTTGGAGCAACTTTGATTACACAAGAACAAGCGCGTCAGCATATATGATGAGAGATGACAAAGCTCCTTGGTTTAGCGAATATGTTCGCCGGGAACTTGGCAATTTAATTTATGGCAGCCAAAATATCTATACAAGCGGATTTACAGTGCACACAACGTTAAATCTTTCTCATCAAGAAGCGGCTCAAAAAGTAATGGACCGCTATATAAGAGAAGCAAACAACATTTACCAAAAAGAACATTCAAATCGCAATACATTAGCGTTGAACAAGTATATTCCAATTACAGAATTATTAAGCCTTACATTCAATCTTCCTAAAATAAAAGGCAGCGAACAACGCTCTGAATCTATATCTGTAGGAAAGTATCTTTCAGACGTAAATCCTATAGTCGACATAGTTTCAATGATGACAGGAATTGACAATCTAAAAACAAGCATTGTTAATAGAGCTAATTCTAAAACAAAGAAAGAAAGCGAAAAAACAACTATTGAAGGCACAATGATTTCTTTGGAAAATGAAACTGGCTATATAACAGCCCTTGTTGGCGGTTCAAAATTTGACCAAGAAAACCAGTTTATTCGCGCAGTACAGGCTAGAGTTCAGCCAGGCTCATCTTTTAAACCTCTTTACTATACAGAAGCTATAGATTCTAGAAAGTTTACACCTGCAACAGAAATTTCTGACACTCCTACAGTATTCCACACTGCCGATGGAAAGCCTTATATTCCTTTGAATTTCAAAGGTGAGTGGGAAGGCAACGTTCAAGTTTGGTACGCTCTTTGCCGCTCTATGAATGTTCCTTCTCTAAAGGTTTTGGATACAATCGGTTTTGACGCAGCAATAAACCGCGCAGTTTCGCTGCTTGGAATTTCAAAAGAAGAGTTGCCTTCCAGGGCCTTTGTTCCAGGCTACCCAATCGGTCTTGGAGTTTGTTCAGTTCGTCCAATAGAAATGGCAAGAGCGTTTAGCATAATTGCAAGCGGCGGAAAAGAAATTACCCCGATGAGCATAAGAACTGTTGAAGATAAAAATGGAAATATTATTCTAAATCCAGAAAAAGAAATAAGAGAAGCACAGCTTGCAAAAGGAGAAGCTATACAAACACTTTCACCACAAACTGCGTTTGTTATGAGCAAGCTGCTAGAAAATACAGTTCATGGTCCTGGCACGCTTTCTGCACAAAGCTGGAAATTTGATTATAAAACAGAAAAGGGCAAAAAATTCACAATGCCAGCTGGAGGAAAAACTGGTACTACGCAAAACTGGGCCGATGCTTGGACTGTAGGCTTTACCCCTTACAATACAGCCGCGTTCTGGTTCGGTTTTGACAAGCCAGGGCAATCTTTAGGACTAAAAATAACAGGCGCAACTCTTGCAGGTTTTGCCTGGGGTGACTATATGAGGCAGATTCATAGAGGTCTTCCTCTTAAAGATTTCCCAAAGCCAACTGAAGGTGTAATTCAGTGTACAGTTTGTTCTGAAAGCGGAATGATTCCGACACCAGAATGTGGCTCTCATCTTACAACTCAATGGTTCTTATCTGGAACTCAGCCTACTTCCATTTGCCCAATTCATTCTAACAAGACTGGAAGCGCGCTTGGAATAGCCAGGCTTCAAAGGGAAAAATACCAGTCAGGCCAGCACATGACGGCAAAAATAGACACCTCTCCTCTTCAGTTAGATCTTTCATTTTTGGGAATTAACACAGGAAGTTCTGCAGCAAACAAAAACAATTCTTCAAATGCAGTTCAAACAGAAGAACCTGAAGAATTGCCAGACTTTAATTACTTTATGCAATAGAGAATTTTCAAAGTCATTGGAGAAAAATATGCTGATTAATATAAACGATATAAAAGTAAAAAAAAGAATTCGACAAGATTTAGGTGATTTGGAAGCTTTAAAAAACAGCCTTAGAACTTACGGGCTTCTAAATCCAATTACAATAAATAGCAATCACGAATTAATTGCCGGAGAGCGAAGGCTTCAAGCCGCAAAACAGCTGGGCTGGACGAATATCAATGCAGTTGTAATGGACAACCTTTCAGATGTAGAACAGCTTGAAATGGAACTTGAAGAAAACAATCAGCGGAAAGAATTTACAAAAGAAGAACTTCTTGAAGGCTATAAAAGGCTTGAAAAACTTCGCAATCCAAGTTTTTGGGCAAAGATTGCAAAGTTTTTTAAATCGCTGTTTGAATGGTTTAAAAGCCTGTTTACAAAGAACAGGCATAAATAACAAAACTAAAATTCCGCAACAAAGTATTTTTTCTTTCCACGCCTAAATATAATAATCTGCTCATCGATTGCCATTGACTTTGAGATTAGAATATTTTCATCGTTCACAACTTCGCCATTAACAGAAATTGCATTTGCCTTTAAAAAATCCCTAGCTTCGCGTTTTGAACTTGCAATTTTATTATTTACAAGAACTTCAATCAGAGGTTCTTCTTTTTCTATTTTAAAAGAAGGAACTGATTTCATTCCTGATTTTATGTCTTTTACGCTAAGCCCCTTAAAATCGCCTGCAAATAGTTTTTGGCTTACAGAAACAGCGTTATCAGCTTCTTGCTTTCCGTGAATATCTTTTACAACTTCCCACGCCAAAGTTTTTTGCGCAATTCTTGTCTCTGGAGCAGCTTGCTGCTGCGCATAAATATCTTCAATCTGCTGCTTTGAAAGGAAAGTAAATACTTTTAAATATTCAAGGACTTTTGAATCATCAGAGTTTATAAGATATTGATAAATTTCATACGGTGAAGTTTTTTCTTTGTTCAACCAAAGCGCATTTCCTTCTGATTTTCCAAATTTTTTACCAGTTGAATCTAAAATCAAAGGCATTGTGAACGCGTAAGCTTGTTTGTCCAATATTTTTCGAATAAGGTCTACACCAGTAGTTATATTTCCCCACTGATCGCTTCCCGCAACTTGCATTATGCAATTTTTTTCCTTATAAAGATGCATAAAGTCATAACCTTGCAGCAACATATATGCAAATTCTGCAAAAGTAATTCCATTTTCAAGGCGACGCCGAATTATATCTTTATCTAGCATGTAATTAACGTTTACATACTTTCCAATGTCTCGCAAAAAATTCAAAAAAGTATAATCCTTTGTCCATTCGTAGTTGTCTACCATTTCTGCCCTGCCTTCTATAAGGCGGTCAATCTGGTCATGAATGCATTTTATATTGTGTGTTACAGCTTCTTCAGAAATTATTTCACGTTCAGCTGTCGGGCGGGGGTCTCCAATGCGACCTGTAGCGCCGCCGCACAGCAATACTGGATGATGTCCTGCATTTGCAAGCCTTTTTGCCATACAAAGAGATGAATAATGTCCTAAATGCAAAGAATCAGCGGTAGGATCTGTACCCCAATAAAAACTAAATGGCTTTCCATCTAAAACATTTTTAAGTTCATTTTCATCGCCAGCGACGTCTTTTATAAGGCCTCGCCATTTTAAATCTTCATATAACGTCATATTTTTCCCATTGATTTTATTTTTTAGGCAGAAAGCCAAGTTTTTTATAGCTGCAAAAAACGCTTTCAAGGTATTGTGCGTAAGCGTACCTTGACTAGACATATTCATTTTTATAAAAAAACAAGTTTCTACCTTTTTACTCAAAAATAGAGCTTTTTTATTATAAGTTATTGCAAAGATAAAGGCAATGAAGCTACGCTAAAACTGCCATTTTCATTTCTTGCAAGGACTGAAGATAAATATTCAAGAGAACTTTCTAAAAATTCTTTTAGGCCCCAGCAAGGATTTAAAACGAAAATACCGCTGCCATAAAGCCTAGGAGTTTTACTTCCTATAGATTCTTTTAAAGACGTTTCTTTATGGCTACTAGGACTGTCTACAAGCAAGGCTGCGTCAAGAACTTCAGTATTTGGATTAATTTTCATAGCATCTGCATAAATTGACTGCTTCATAATTTCAATCTGTTCAATTTTATTTGCAAGCAACGGATACCAAACAATAATTATCGCTGCTGACCAGTGCTTATGCACATACGAAAGGACTTTTGAAACATTTTCGTAATCAGATGCTTCTTCATAGCTTGGATCGCACAAAATAGCCCCTCGCTTTATTTGAGGAGGCGTATTCGCTTTTAAAAATGAAAATCCATCTTTATTTTCAACTATTGTTTTTATTTTCTTATATTCATTTAATTTATTTACAGAGTTTAATAGTTTTTGATACTCAGTTCTGTGAAGTTCTGTAAGAAAAAGAGCGCTGTTTTTATTTAAAAAATTCAATTCAAAGGCAGGGCTGCCTGGATAAAAACCTTTTTTTAGACATTCTGAAGCAAACTTAATATAAGGCGCTAGCTGTTCATAAACAATTTTATTGCACTCATTGTTTTTTACAGACAGCAAAAGTTTTTCAATTCCTAAAGCGGCTTCTCCTGTCTTTTCGGCGTTTCGACTTTTTATGTCGTAAAGAGCAGAACCTGAATGTGTATCAAAAAAAGAATACGGCTTATCTTTTTTATTTAAGTAGTCGATTGTATAAAGAAGCGCAAGATGTTTTAAAATATCTGCATGGTTGCCAGCGTGAAATTCATGAAGATAACTAAGCAAAAAGACCTCCAAAAAGTAATTTTTTATGCAGTAGAAAGTAGAGTTTTAGAAAATGAAAACGGCAGAACAAATCGGAAAAACGCAACTTTCGACAAGGATTTTAATCCTATTTTATTGAATCAATCTGCTCAAGCCAAAGCGCGCAAGAAGCATCGCTTGGCATGCGCCAATCCCCTCTTGGAGAGAGATTTACAGAACCGACTTTTGCACCGTCTGGCATACAGCTTCTTTTAAACTGCTGGGAAAAAAATCTTTTGTAAAAATTTCTAAGCCATTTTAGCTTAAAGTCATGGCTGTATTTTAAGCCAGATGAATCTGCAAGAAATAAAATCTTTCCAGGCTCAAAACCGTATCTTAAAATGTAATACAAAAAGAAGTCGTGCAGTTCATAAGGACCAACTAAATCTTCTGTTTTTTGGCTTATTAGACCATCTTTAGGAGGCAAAAGTTCAGGAGAAACTGGCGTTTCAAGTATATCAATTAAAACTTTTGCCAGACTGCCGTCTGATTCGCTTGCAAAATATGAAACAAGATGCCTAACTAGAGTTTTTGGAACAGAAGAATTCACACCGTACATACTCATCTGGTCACCATTATAGGTGCACCATCCCAACGCAAGCTCGCTTAAGTCGCCGGTTCCTATAACAATGCCATTATTCTTATTCGCAATATCCATAAGAACTTGAGTTCTTTCCCGAGCCTGGCAATTTTCGTAAGTAACATCGTGTGCTTCAGAATTTTGCCCTATATCCTTAAAATGCTGATTTACGCTGGCAGTTATATTAACTTCCGCAAAGGACACAGAACATTCTTTAGCAAGAAGACAAGCATTGCTGTGCGTTCGCTCGGTTGTTCCAAAGCACGGCATTGTAACAGCCAAAATTCCTTTTCTATTGAAGCCACACAAATCAAAAGCGCGGCAAGCAACTAAAAGCGCAAGCGTAGAATCTAGGCCGCCGCTTAAACCGATTACGGCATTAGCACAATTTATATGCCGGAGTCTTTTTGCAAGTCCATGCGCCTGCATATCGATAACTTCTTGGCAGCGCTCTTTTCTTTTTTCTGAATCAGAAGGAACAAAAGGATGAGAATCAATATAACGCAACAGTGAAAAGTCTTTTTGCTGATTTTCTTTAAAATCTATAGATACAAAACATATATTCTGCGCATTATGATTTGCACAGTTAGAAAAAGTAGTTGTTCTTCTGCGTTCTTGACCAAGCCTTTCAAGATCAACATCTGTAATTATATAATCTTTTGCTGGGAAAAGTTCTGACTGAGCAAGGATAGCGCCATTTTCGCAAATTATGCTATGCCCCGAAAAAACCAAATCCTGCGTAGATTCGTATTCACCAGCATTTGCATAAATATAAGCGCAAATTTCGTGCGCCGATTGCATCTTTACTAAATTCCGCCTGTATTCTGCCTTTCCTACAATTTCATTTGAAGCGCTAAGGTTGGCAATTACGCTAGCTCCAGCAAGACTTAAAGCCGTGCTGGGGGGGAGAGGAACCCACAAGTCTTCGCAAAGTTCAAGCCCTAATGAAAAACCTGTATTATTCAAATCTTTTACAATAATGTTTGTTCCAAATGGAACTTCAGGGTTTTGTTTTGAAAGAAATACTGTTTGATTTTTTAATTCAGCTCCAGAAGAAAAATAACGTTTTTCGTAAAATTCGCTATAGTTTGGAATATAAGTTTTAGGAACAATCGCAAGAATTTTACCTTTGTAAAGCACAGCGCCGCAATTGTAAAGGCTGTTTTCTAAAGCGATTGGAAGCCCCACGCACAAGACGCAACCGCAATTAGAAGTTTTTTTTGCAATTCGCTCAAGTTCTTCTATGGCGGAATTCTGCAAAGTCCTTTGCAAAAAAAGGTCTGCGCAAGTGTAAGATGTTACAGAAAGCTCTGGAAAAACAACTAGTTCGGCACCGCAACTATTTAGAAACCGTGTTTTGTCAATTATTTTTTCAGCATTAAACTTGCAGTCTGCAACTTTTAATTCTGGAGAGCAGCAAGCGACTCTTAAAAAACCATACTTCATAATTTTTTAATTTCCTATAAAGCCAAACTCTTCCAAATATTTTCTACGCGTTATTATAAGATTTATAAGTTCCTGATACATATTGTAGTCTATTTCAATTGCCATAGGAAGAATGTAAAATTCAGTTTCATCGCAATAACGCTCTATAAACTTTGAATCTGTAACAAAACCTAGGCTAATCATATTGCTTATGCGGTCGGCGCATTTTAAGATTTTTGCTTTTTGGCTGCCAGTTGTAATAATCCGCTGCAAAAACTCAGCCTTAGTTTCTTCTTTTTGCCTAGTTACTTCAAGAACAAGCTCCAAAACGGCCGGACCGTCAGAATCAATGTTTACGATTCTATTTTTGTCAAATCCAGGTATATCTTCTATTGTATCATGCACACAACTAGCCTTTAAAAGGACTGAATCAATGTAACCGTAGTCAATTAAGATTGACATAGTATCCATTTGGTGGCGAAACATATTTCCGCCAGCGTGCCTAGCCTTTCCAATAAGTTCTGTAGCAAGCTGCATATAGGGGGCAAGAAGAATATTCTTCAACTGGAGCATATGCTCATTGTCCATTTTTAAAGGTTTTTCAGTTTGCATATTGTACAGTTGTCTTGCCATAGCAGCCCCCAATTTTTCAAGAAAAATTATACCACAGGTTAGAAAAATTTATAGAGAATTTACATAAGATTTAAGTTTTTCTATCTTTCGTAAACTTTCTTCCATTCGCCGTTTTTCTTCTTCAACAACAGCTTGTGGAGCGTGTTTAGCAAAATTTCCGCCGAGCTTTGCTTCGCTGCGTTTTACATATCCTGTTTCTGTT
This sequence comes from Treponema sp. UBA6367, assembly GCA_002437725.1. Lineage (GTDB taxonomy): Bacteria > Spirochaetota > Spirochaetia > Treponematales > Treponemataceae > Treponema_D. The sequence continues at coordinate 69,807 of DJRF01000030.1, read as the reverse complement.
TCAATTTCCCTTTTGAATCTGGAAATCAATTGTTCCCGATTTATAGATTCATCTACCAAAATGAATGCTTCAAATCCTTTTCCAACCGTGCCAACCGAACTTGCAGGTTTTGCTTCAACAAATTCAACATTTGCAACGCCAGACAAAAGTTTTATCATGTCAACTTTTTCTGTAAGAACTTCAGCTTCGCTTCCTTTTGTTACAATAAGAGCGATATTGATTTTATTAGCAGGGTCAATGCCACATTCTGCTCTTAGAGCTCTAAGCTGACTAATGAGTTCTTTTAAAACTGCAAAGCGTTCTGCAATCTTTTTACTATCGCGTTCAACAACAATTTCAGGGAACGGTGCGTTTATAAGCATTGCAGTGTAATCTTCGTTTGAAACAATTTTATTTGCGCCAGCCTTTTTTCGGTTTTCTACAATCAGATTAAGAGGAAGTTTTCCGTAAATTTCTTCCGTTACAAAAGGGATAAAAGGATGCATAAGGCGCAAAGATTCTTCAAGAACATTCAAAAGGACAGAGATAGCCCTATCTTTTTCATGCTCATCGCCATGCCAAAAACTAAGTTTTGTAGCTTCAACGTACCAATCACAAAATTCATTCCAGAAAAATTCCATTAGCGAACTAGCCGCATCGTTATATCTATAACTTTCAAGAGCCTCTCTGTTAGTTTTTACGGCTTTATTCAGACAGCCATAAATCCATTTATCAAGTTCGGTAAGATCGCTATCTTTAACAGGAATAAGCGTTCTGCCTTCAAGATTTCCCAAAATGTAGCGGCTCGCATTCCAAACTTTATTACAAAAACGGCTTCCAAGTTTAAAAGAATCCTTGTCAATCAAAATATCTTGACCTTGAGCGCACATGAAGCTCAAAGTAAATTTTAAAGCATCGGAACCGTAAATGTCGATTATTTCCAGCGGGTCAATTCCATTTCCTAAAGATTTTGACATTTTGCGGCCTTGCTTGTCGCGCACAAGACCGTGAATGTAAATATCTTTGAACGGAACTTTGCCTGTAAACTCTAGCGACGCCATTATCATTCGGCTTACCCAAAAGAAAATTATATCATAAGCCGTTACAAGTGCTGAAGTTGGAAAGAACCGTTTAAAATCTTCTGTATCTTCAGGCCAACCCAAAGTGCTAAACGGCCACAGCCAAGAAGAAAACCAGGTATCTAAAACGTCTGGATCTTGATTCAATTTTTCTTTTGAAGAACCGCACTTTGGACAACAGTCAGGCTCTGTTCTGCTGACAATTGTTTCTCCGCAAGACTGGCAATACCACACAGGTATTCTGTGTCCCCACCAAAGCTGGCGGCTTATGCACCAATCGCGAATATTTTCCATCCAGTGAGCATAAGTGTTTTCCCATTTTCTAGGATAGAAAACAATTTCTCCGTCTTTCCAAGCTTTTAAAGCCTTTTGCGCAAGCGGCTGCATTTTTACAAACCATTGGTCGGAAAGATACGGCTCTACAACTGTTCCGCACCTATAACAGTGTCCTACAGAGTGAGTTATTTTTTCTTCCTCTTTAAAAAGTCCTAAATCTGTTAAATCTTGAATAATAACAGCCCTTGCTTGCTGGCAATTCATTCCCCTATACTTTTCAGGGCAATTTTCGTTAAGCGTTCCGTCTGGATTCAAAATGTTTATAACTTCAAGATGATTTCTTTGACCAACTTGCCAGTCGTTAGGGTCATGGGCAGGAGTGATTTTTACCATTCCTGTTCCAAACTCTTTATCTACATAGGAGTCCGCAATTATAGGAATTTCACGATTTGTAAGAGGAAGGCGAAGTTTTTTTCCTACCACATCTTTATAGCGTTCATCATTAGGATTCACTGCGACAGCTGTATCACCTAAAAGGGTTTCTGGCCGAGTAGTTGCGATTTCTATTTTTGTAGAGCCATCAGGGGCAGGACCGTCGGCATATTCGTAATAAATATGATACATCGCGCCGGCTGTGTCTGTGTGATCAACTTCGTCATCTGCAAGAGCGGTTCCGCAGCGAGGACACCAGTTTACAAGATAATGGCCTTTATAAATCAGACCACGTTCATAAAGAGTAACAAAAACTTCGCGAACAGCTTTTGAAAGCCCTTCGTCCATTGTAAAACGTTCTCTATCCCAATCTGTTGAATTTCCAAGTTTTCTTTGCTGCTTTACAATTATATCGTGATGAGCATTTTTTACAGCCCAAGTGCGCTCAAGAAAAGCTTCCCTGCCTAAATCTTTGCGTGACTTACCTTCTTTTTTTAGCTGGCGTTCAACAACGTTCTGCGTGGCAATACCTGCGTGATCGGTACCAGTTATCCAAAGAGTGTTGTCTCCCTTCATTCTGTGGTAGCGGACAACAATATCCTGAAGAGTATTGTTAAGTCCATGTCCCATGTGAAGAACACCTGTAACATTTGGCGGAGGAATGACCATAGAATATATACCTGTCTTTCCGCCACAATTTTTACAGCCGCATTTTAAAAATTTTTCGTGAAGAGGAGATTCTTCATCGCTTGCTGGCTTAAAACAACCGTTTTTTTCCCATTCGTTGTAAAGTCTATCTTCAAAGTCTTTTGGATTATATGCTTTTTCGAGTTCAATTGCTTTCATAGCATATATTATAGTAAAAACGAGCTATCTTATCAATTAGAGTTTTCCTGAAGAATTTTTCTGTGCAATTCCTGTATAAAGTGTGTAGTAGCGTCCTTTTTTTTCTAAAAGCTGCTCGTGATTTCCACGCTCTATTATTGTTCCTTTTTCAAGAACTATGATTTCGTCTGCATTGCGAATTGTAGAAAGCCTGTGGGCTATTACAAAAACCGTTCTACCTTTCATAAGACTATCCATGCCGTCTTGAATAAGTTTTTCTGTACGCGTATCTATAGATGAAGTCGCTTCATCTAAAATTAAAACCGGAGGGTCAGCAACCGCAGCCCTTGCTATAGAAAGCAGTTGTCGCTGCCCCTGGCTTAAAGAAGAGCCATCGCCTGTAATAACAGTATCATAACCTTTTTCTAGGTGCCTTATAAAAGAATCAGCGTTTGCAAGTTTTGCAGCATCATAAACTTGAGCAAGGCTTGCCTCCAAATTTCCATAACGGATATTTTCAGTTATAGTTCCTGTAAACAGGTGTGTATCCTGCAAGACCATGCCCAAAGAACGGCGCAAATCATTTTTGTTTATATCTTTTAGTGGAATTCCATCGTAAACAATGCTGCCGCAGCCTTCTTTTATATCATAAAATCTTGTAAGAAGATTTGTAATTGTGGTTTTTCCGCTGCCGGTAGAACCAACAAGAGCGATTTTCTGTCCAGGATTTGCGTGAATACAAATATCGTGAAGAACAGTTTTTTCTGGTCTATAGCCAAAAGTAACATGATTGAACACAACTTCACCTTGCAGCTTGGAAAGAGCTCCATTAGAAGGATTTTTCCACGCCCACTCTCCTGTAGAAGCAAAAGACTGCACAAGTTTTTCTTTTTGGTCAGAATCAGATTTTATGCTATAAGCGTTTACTAATGTGATTTTTCCATCATCTTCTTCTGGCAATTCATCGATTATATTAAAAATGCGTTCCGCGCCAGCTAAAGCGTTCAGGATAGAATTAAAAAGCTGGCTAATCGTAGTTACAGGCTGACTAAAAGAACGGGTATATTGAAGAAAGGCCGCCACAGTTCCTAAATCTGACTTTGAAAGAATCACCATAAAAGCGCCCAAAACTGCAACAATGGCATACTGAACGTGGGAAAGATTCCCCATTATTGGACCTAAAATATTTGCATAGGAATTGGCAGCAGAACCTGCTTTGTAAAGCTCATCATTTAATTTTGAAAACTCTTTTATAGCTTCTTTTTCATGATTAAAAACCTTTACAACTTTTTGCCCTTCAATAAGCTCTTCTATATATCCGTTTACAATTCCTATATTCTTTTGCTGCTCGCGAAAGGCAATCGCACTTTTTTTTCCAATTTTTGAAGCCAAAACCAAAATTCCCGCCATAGTTAATACAACCACAAGAGTAAGGACCGGACTTAGAACAAGCATCATTATAAAAATGCCTAAAATTGTTACAGATTGGCTCATGATTTGAGGAACAGTCTGACTAAACATATCTCGCAAGGTATCTGTATCATTTGTAAACCGGCTCATTATTTCGCCATGCGGATGCGAATCATAGTATTTAATTGGAAGCTTTTCTAACTTTTCAAAAAGGTCAGTTCTGATTCTGTACAGCAAAGTTGAAGAAATATAAAGCATCAGCCTAGAATTTCCCCAAGAAGACAGCGCGCCTAGCAAAAAAACTACAGCAAGTCCCGATAAAAGTTTTATAAAACCGCTGTAATCAGGATTTTCGTGGTGAATAAGCGGCAAAATAAAATCATTTAACGCGGGCTTTATGATATATGAGCCAGCGATATTTGCAACTGAACTTATTAAAACAAGCAAGAATACAAAAAACCAAAGAGATTTAAACTTTCTCATATAAGAAAAAATTCTTCCAAGAGTTTTTTTAGTATTTTTTGGTTTTGCGTTTCCTCTATTTTTTACAGGTGGCATATATTCCCCTTTCAAAGCAATAAAATTTATAAATCTGCATCGCCGCTAGTCTGCTGGCTGCTATAAACTTCTTGGTAAATTTTGTTTGATTCCAAAAGCTGCTGATGAGTTCCCTGCCCGTTAATCATTCCATCTTCGAGAACAAAAATTATATCGGCATCCTGAACAGAACTAATTCTCTGCGCAATTATTATTTTTGTAGTTTCAGGCCGCATTTCTTTCAGCGCGCAACGAATACGTTTTTCTGTAGCAGTATCAACAGCGCTGGTGCTGTCATCAAGAATCAAAATCTTAGGATTTTTTAACAAGGCTCTAGCAATGCATATCCGTTGTTTTTGGCCTCCGCTAAGGTTTACTCCGCCTTGCCCAAGTTCTGTTTCATACCCCATAGGAAAAGATGAAATAAAACCGTCCGCATCAGCGGCTTTACATGCGCTTATAATTTCTTCGTTGCTAGCATTTTCGTTTCCCCATCGCAAGTTATCTTTAATAGTTCCGCTAAAAAGCACATTTTTTTGCAAAACAACAGCAACAGAATCTCTTAGAGGTACTAAAGAATAGCCGCGAACATCATTTCCGCCAACTTTTACGCAACCTTTTGTTACATCGTAAAGTCTAGGAATAAGTGAAACTAAAGTTGTTTTGGAAGAACCAGTTCCTCCAATTATTCCAACAGTTTGTCCGCTTTTTATATGAAGGTTTATATCTTTTAGCACACAGTTTTCAATTGATTTATTATAACTAAAGCTCACATTTTCAAAATCTACAGAACCATCTTTTACTTCTTTAAGAACTTGCCGATTTTTACCAGAAAGCGGCTCGGAAATATCAGGAACCTCATCAAGGACTTCTGTAATTCGTGCAATGCTTGCCCTAGAAAGAACAAGACCTACAAAAATCATCCCTAGCATCATCATTGACATAAAAATCTGTATTATATAGGTAAGAAAACTTATAAGTTCTCCAGAAAGCATTGTTCCGACAACGACCATTCTTCCGCCAAACCAAAAGACGGCAATCATCGAAGCGTAAACCACAAGCTGCATTATAGGCCACAAAACAATCATAAGTTTTTCAGCAGCAACTTGAGTCCGCCTGACATCGTCAGCAGAAGCATTAAACTTTTTACATTCAAAATCACCGCGGACAAAAGCTTTTACAACGCGAATCGCAATTAAATTTTCCTGAACTATATTGTTCATTGCATCGTATTTTTTAAGCATTGTTCCAAATCTTGAAAAGGCCAGCTTTGAAATAACTGCAATTGCTATAGCAAGAACTGGAATTGAAAACAAAAATATAACAGCAAGTCTTGCATTTATTCTAAAAGCCATGATAGAGCCGCATAAAAGCATAAAAGGAGCTCTAAAACATATTCTTATAAGCATTTGATAAACATTTTGAGCATTAGTAACATCTGTCGTAAGCCTAGTAACTAAAGAGGCTGAACTAAAGTGCTCAACATTTGCAAAAGAAAAATCCTGGACTTTTGAAAAAAGCTTTCTTCTAAGATTGTGGCTAAAACCTTGAGATGCAACAGCTGCAAACCTAGCTCCCCCTGCTCCGCACAGAAGCGAAAGAAAAGCGCAAAGAACCATCAGCCCGCCGGTTTTTAAAACATAATTAATATCTTTGCCAGCAATTCCAACATCAATTATTTTTGCCATAATCAATGGAATTACTGTTTCCAAAAAAACTTCGCCAATCATTGTAACAGGACAAAGAAAAGTATTTACTACATATTTTTTTTCCATTCCGGAAGTTATTTTTTTTATAAAAGACATGAAATGAATTTAATATTTTTTTTTATATTCGTCTACTAAGAATAAAATAGCATAGCAAAATAGTTTGAAAGTTTTTGTGAATAGGTCAAACTTAGAGTTTTTTAGAAAAACAAACAAAAGCGCAAGTGAATTTACAATTTGCGAAGACTTTGTGCGATAAGAACAATTAAGGTTGCACAGCAACTCAAATCAACTCAAACGAAGTGCGAGCACAACCGTCTGAACAAAGTGTAAATTCGCTGAAAACATTTTTTCTAACAGTTATAAAAAACTCAAAGTTAGGGCTAAATATTTAAGTTAAATATGATATAATTTTGCTAAGACGAAAATCAATTCTTTAAAAGCCCAAATCTCTAGTTTTTAGCAGAAGGAATCTTATATGAAAAAAATTGCAATTATAACAGGAGCCAGTTCTGGAATGGGCAAGGATTTTGCCATCCAAATAGCACAGAATTACAAAAGTATTTGCGATGAAATATGGCTTGTAGCAAGAAGAAAAGAAAAACTTGAATCGGTTGCGCAAAGCATAAAAGAAATTAAAAATTCTCCTGTTCCAAAAGCATTTTCCATTGATATTAGCGGAACAGAAGGCGTTAAATATTTTAAGCAAATCCTAGATGAAGAAATAAAACCAGAAGGAAATCCTGACAGCTTTGAAATAAAACTTTTAGTAAACAATGCGGGGTTTGGAACCTACGGACCATTTGAAGAAACTGAAGTAGAAAAAGAAATGCAAATGGTTGACTTAAACTGCACTTCTCTTATAGGAATTACAGGCATTTGCCTTCCATATATGAATCGCGACTCTTTTATAATAAACACAGCAAGCCTTGCAGCCTTTGCGCCGCTTGGAAACTTTGCAGTTTATGCGGCAACAAAATCCTTTGTCCTTAGTTTTAGCCTAGCTTTATCTGCAGAATTAAAGAATCGGGGAATAAAAGTTTGCGCCTTGTGTCCTGGAAGTGTTAGCACAGAATTTGCAAACGTTGCTTCAAACGGAGCAAGAAAAGAAGTCCTGCACGGAACTCCGAGCTCACCAGTAGTTGAGCATTGCTTAAAGAACGCATTTAATGGAAAAAGAGTATCCTTGTTCGGTCTTAAATGGAAGCTTAAAGCATTTATGTCAAAGTTTATAGGAGCTTACACAATAGCGGATTTTACATACAAGCACTGCAAACGCCCTTGCAAACATTAATGACATATTTACAAAAATTCGTTAATATACTTTTAAGAAAATTTAAAATGAGGTTGGCAGATGGAAAATTATTTCAGCAATAATGCTCTGTTTACAGATTTTTATGAATTGACAATGGCTCAAGGATATTGGAAGGAGAACATGAATCGAAAAGTTGTTTTTGATATGTTTTTCCGCCGGAATCCATTTAATGGAGGTTTTTCAGTTTTAGCTGGAATAGAAAGTTTGCTTGATGCTATAACCTCTTTTCATTTTTCAGAAGAAGACATTGCATACCTAAAAGAGCAAGGAATTTTTGAACAAGGTTTTCTTGATTACTTAAAAGACTGGAAATTCACTGGCGACATTTATGCAATGGACGAAGGAACTGTTATTTTTCCACAGGAACCGCTTGTAAGAATTCATGCAAATCTTATAGAAGCTCAGATTTTAGAAGGACTTGTTTTAAATATTGTCAATTTTCAAAGCCTCATAGCCACAAAAACTGCGAGGGTTTGGCTAGCTTCAAAAGGCGCTCCTATAATGGAATTTGGTCTGCGCCGCGCGCAAGGTCCGGACGGTGCAATGAGCGCGACACGAGCCGCTTACATTGGAGGAGCAGCGGGAACTTCAAATACGCTTGCGGGAAAACTTTACGGAATTCCAGTAATGGGAACAATGGCGCACTCCTGGATAATGAGCCACAGCTCAGAATTGGAAGCATTCCGTGCCTATGCAAAAATCTATCCTCAAAATTCAGTATTTTTAATAGATACTTACGATACTTTAAAATCAGGCATTAAGAATGCAATTATTGCAGGAGCGGAGCTTGTAGAAAAAGGATACAATTTTGGCGTAAGATTAGACTCCGGCGACATTTCTTATCTTACAAGAGAAGTTAGAAAAGAATTAGATAAAGCAGGTTTTCCGCAGGCAAAAATCAGCGTGTCAAATGAACTGACTGAAGAAATAATTTCAACTTTAGTGGCAAGCGAAGCTCCAATTGACAGCTGGGGAGTTGGAACTCACATGGTTACAGGAGGAAACGAATCAAGCTTTACAGGCGTATACAAACTTGCCGCCCGCCACGATAACGAAACCGACACAATGATTCCTACGATGAAATTCAGCGACAATCCTGCAAAAACTACAAATCCAGGAATAAAAAATGTATTCCGCCTTTATGATGAGAATTCAATGGCTCTAGCGGATATTCTCGCGCTAGATGGCGAAACCTTGCAAGAAAACAAAGAATACCGCTTTTATCATCCAATGGTAGATTACAGACAGTTTGCCTGCATAGCTACAAAAATAGAACCGCTTTTAAAGCTTCGCATAAAAGACGGAAAAAGAACTTCTGAAAGAATTTTAGATTCAGAGCAACTTAGAATCAGCAGAAGAACCATGCAGGAACAGCTAGCCGGATTTGATGAGAGTTATAAAAGAATTTTAAATCCTCACATTTACAAGGTGAGCATAACTGAAGAATTAAAAAATTTAAAAATAGACTTTATAAGAAAGAATATAAAATAAACTGGAGCGTAACATAAAATGTCAAAATATCCATTTGAATCAATTGAACCTAAATGGCAAAAATTTTGGGACGAAAACAAAACTTTTAAAGTAACAGAAGACTCTTCTTTTCCGAAAGAAAAGAGAATGTATGTTCTGGATATGTTTCCCTACCCTTCCGCAGCAGGACTTCATGTAGGTCACCCTGAAGGATACACTGCAACCGACATATATAGCAGATACCTTAGAATGAACGGCTACAATGTTCTTCATCCAATGGGATACGATTCCTTTGGGCTTCCTGCCGAAAACTACGCTATAAAGACTGGAACTCACCCAAAAATCACAACGAATGAAAATATCAAACATTTTACGCAGCAGATAAAATCTCTTGGATTCAGTTATGACTGGGACAGATGCATTTCTACTTGCGATCCGGACTACTACAAATGGACTCAGTGGATTTTCCTTCAGCTTTACAAAAAAGGGCTTGCTTACGAAGCAGCAACTCCAATCAATTGGTGTCCATCTTGCAAAACAGGTCTTGCAAACGAAGAAGTAAAAGAAGGCAAATGCGAACGTTGCGGTTCTCAAGTAACGCACAAAACAATCCGCCAATGGATTTTAAAAATTACAGCCTATGCGGACAGGCTTGAAAAAGACTTAGACACGCTCGACTGGCCTGAAAGCGTAAAAATAATGCAACGCAACTGGATTGGAAAATCAGAAGGTGCGGAAGTAATTTTTACAATTGCAGACAGCAACGGAAATCCTACAGAAAATACTTTGACTGTATACACAACTCGTTGCGACACTTTGTTTGGCGCAACATACATGGTAATTTCGCCAGAACATCCTCTTGTAAAAAAACTTACGACCGAAGAACAAAAAGAAAAGGTAGAAGAATACATTGAAGAAGCCGCAAAAAAATCTGACCTCGAGCGAACAGATCTTGCAAAGGATAAAACAGGCGTTTTTAGCGGAAGCTATGCAATAAATCCAGTAAACGGAAAGTTAATTCCTATATGGATTGCAGACTACGTTCTTATTTCCTATGGAACAGGTGCTATAATGGCAGTTCCTGCGCACGACACAAGAGACTGGGATTTTGCAAAAAAATTTAATCTTCCAATTATAGAAGTTTTAAAGTCTAAAGTTGACGTTCAAGAACAAGCATGGACTGAAGACGGAATCCACGTAAATTCAGGATTTTTAGACGGTCTAAACAAAAAAGATGCTATCGAAAAAATGATAGCCTTTCTTGAAGAAAAGCATATAGGAAAAAAAGCAATAAACTACAAGCTCCGCGACTGGATTTACAGCCGCCAGCGTTATTGGGGAGAACCAATTCCTTTGATTCACTGCCCTGCTTGCGGAACAGTTCCTGTGCCAGATAATGAGCTTCCATTAAAACTTCCAGAAGTAAAATCTTACCAGCCTACTGGAACTGGCGAAAGCCCGCTCGCAGCAATTGATTCCTGGGTAAACTGCAAATGCCCGAAATGCGGCGGAAACGCAAAGCGAGAAACAAACACCATGCCTCAATGGGGCGGTTCTTGCTGGTATTATTTGCGCTACTTAGACCCGCACAACGACAAGCAATTTTGCTCGCAAGAAGCAGAACACTACTGGATGCCTGTAAATCTTTACATAGGTGGAGCCGAGCACGCTGTATTACATTTGCTCTATGCAAGATTTTGGCATAAAGTTCTTTACGACTTGGGATTAGTTTCGACTAAAGAGCCATTTCAGCGGCTTGTAAACCAGGGAATGATAACTTCTTTTGCTTATCAAAGAAAAAATAAAACCCTAGTTCCTGTTGACGAAGTTGAACAGAAAGAAGACGGAAATTATTACGAAAAAGCAACTGGTGAAAAACTTGAACAAGTTGTGGCAAAAATGTCAAAATCTCTAAAAAATGTTGTTAATCCCGATGATGAAATAAAAGCATACGGCGCAGATTCTGTAAGAATGTATGAAATGTTTATGGGACCTCTTACAATGTCTAAACCTTGGTCAACTCAAGGAATTACAGGAATTCATCGTTTTCTTGAAAAAGTTTGGGCTGTAGGAGAAAAACCGTTAGTTGACATAAACCTTGATGAAAAACTTACAGACGAAAAACTTATTTCCATAAGAAAAAGCTATGCGCAGACTGTAAAAAAAGTCACTGCCGACACTGCAAGCTTAAATTTCAATACGGCAATAAGCCAAATGATGATATTTATAAATGAACTTTCTAAGCTAGATGCTGTTCCAAAATCAATTTGGGAAGATTTTGTTAAAATTTTAAGTCCTTATGCCCCGCACTTAGGCGAAGAATTGTGGCAAAGGCTAGGACATAACAAAACAATCAGCTACGAAGCTTGGCCTAAGTTCAATGAAGATTACTGCAAAGATGACAAGAAAACAATCGTTGTTATGGTAAACGGAAAACTCCGAGGAAAATTTCAAGCCATAACAGGCGAATCAGAAGAAAATCTTGTATCTGAAGCAAAGAACGCTGAAGGTGTAGCAAAGTTCTTAGAAGGACACGAAATAGTAAAAAAAGTTGTAATAAAAGATAAACTTGTAAATTTTGTTGTAAAATAAAATTGCAATACGCACTGTCAAGGCACGCTTTGCTTATATCGTTTATGTCAAGACATAAAAATAAAGCAAAAGCGTACCTTGACCTAGCAGCGTATTCTTTAGCCTTTCATGATTTTTAACGGTGTCGCCAACATTCCCAAAAAGCCATTGCAACAGATTTTGGAAGTATTTTCATGCAAAAGCGGTGAAATGAACAAACAAAACCAGGTGTGCAAACAGCCTTTCTTTTTAAAGCCGCTTTTAAAGAACGCTTTGCAACAGTCTGAACCTTTGAGGCAAACAAAAAATTAGAAAAAGCAGCTTTTCTATCACATTTTTCACCATTCGCAATTGAAATAAATTCAGTATCTTTTATCCAATAAGGACAAACTGCAGTAACAGAAATCTTTTTAGGTTTTAATTCAGCTCGCAAAGCTCTAGAATAACTTAAAAGAAATGCTTTTGTTGCCGCATATACTGCAAGGCCTGAACACGGTTGAAACGCAGATGTTGAGCTTACCTGCATAATTCTAGAACCTTTGTCCATATAAGGCAGAACAGAAACAGTCATATTCACGGCCGCGATACAGTTTAAACTTATCATTGATGAGTTTTCATCAAAAGAAATTTGATTATACTCGCCAATTTTTCCAAATCCGGCGCAATTTATTAAAAGAGAAACATTAAAGTCTGGATTAAGCTGTTTTTTTCTTTCAAGAAGAGTAGAAATTGTTGCCGTAAAATCAGTTTTTTCTAAATCTAAGGCAATAATCTTTGTTTGCTTTTTTAAAAGGGCTGACAATTCCTCTAAACGTTGCGCTCTTCTTGAAACAAGCCAAATTTCATCTATAAAAGCCAAGGAATCAACAAGCAAAGAAAGTTCCCTTCCTAAACCGCTAGAAGCGCCAGTAATTAATGCGATTCCCATAAAGTCCTCAAACTAACTAATTTCTGTAACAGAATTTATTATATTCAAAAGCTCTTTAAAACCTGTAGATGCAATCTCTTTTTCAGCTTCGTTTGAAGGCGACATTAAAAACAACTTTGTGCCGTACTCAATAGCATCGTTATGGGCAGCCATAATTATTCCCATTGCCGCAGAGTCAAGTGCTACAACTCTAGCAAGTTCCAGAACAACATTCTGCTTTTCAATTGCTTCATATATTTTATTCTGTACGTTTACAGCAGTATAAGCATTGAACACTCCGCTCAATTCAAACATTAGATAGTTAGAGCCTTCTTTTTTTAAAACCGTTAATTGTTCCATAATATTTCCTCAAAACAGGCAAAGCATCAAGCTGTTTTTGCCTTCAAATAACAAGAACATTTCTAAAACTGTTTGTCGCTCTTAGAAATGTTTTCACATCTACATTTTAAAGTTCTTTACTAAAAGTTGCATTTTCATCAGAAGAATTCTGTGGAACTTCCTCTTCTGGATTTGAAACATCTGTTTTATTAGCCTCTGAATCTTCTTTTTCAGACTCGTTGGAATTTAAATATTTCATAACCAGAACGCTTACATCATCTTCCATTTCGTGAGACATAAACTTCATGAGTTCATCATACTGAAATTGAGCCATTCGCTGCGCAGGATACATTGCATTAGCAACCATGTTTCGCTGAATACGGTCTTTTCCAAATTCTTCGCCACGAATAGAATGAGATTCAATAAGACCATCTGTGCAAGCAAGAACAATGTCATTTTTATTTAGCTTTATCTGCTTTACAGAAATATAAGGAGAAATGTCTTTTACAAATCCCAATATATGTCCGCCACCCTGAATTTCAATAACATTGTTGTAAGCCTCTGTATAAAGCAATATTGCAGGGATTCCACAGTTGATGTAGTACATAACATCTTTTTCAAAATCTACAATTGCAAACATTCCTGAAAATATAGTACCCTTTTGCAAATTAAACCGGATAAAAGAATTTACCTTTACAATAAGCTGCTTAAAATCGTGGGTCTCTGCAAGAAAAGCCCTGATAATCGCCTTTAAAATAACCATGCTCATGGAAGCTGCAATACCTTTTCCGCTTAAGTCTCCCACAACAAACAAGTGCCGATTATCTGTCAATCGAATCATGTCTACAAATTCACCACCAATATTGTGGGCAGGAATCATTACACAGCCAGCATCCATCTTAGGATTTTTTACAACATCAATATTTTCCTGGATAGAAGTAATTATCTGGCTTGACATACGAAGCTCTCGGTTTACAGTACCAATAATTTCTTTGTTAGAAATGTTTCTCATGTAATAACCAAATACAAAGAAATATGAATAAAGTTTATTGAATACCGACATATCATATTCTTTAAAATGGTCACCGCTTTCTTTTATACCAAGAACAATAATTCCGTGAACATCTCGTCCTTCATTCAAGATAAACAGAGCATCTGCGTTTGTCAGCTCAAAGAACGACTGAAGCTCGGCTTTAAAAGGCGCAAGAGAATGCATTGTTTCCAATTCTGAAAAAACAACAATGTTTTTATTTATATTTAACAAGGATTCAAAAAGAGCGCTTTTATTTGAAATCTTTTTAATGGAATTATTAGAAGAATAAGCTTGTTCAAAAGTATCATTTCCACCGTTTATGTAAATAGACATACTTGAAGCTTCTGTGTTTTTGTTGAAGATATGGAACATATTTTCTGCAATTTCGTCCATTTCTCCGTTGTAGTCAACACTTGCAAGGTCTTTTTCAAAAGCTACAGCATAATCTGAAGATCTGCCAAACTTACTTTTTTTGATTACATTATTTATCAAATTGACAAAAATTAAAATTAAAATTGATATTACAACACCGCAAAGGCAGAACAAAACAACATATTTTTCGCCAAACAAAGGATAAAGCAAACCAAATATAACACCACTTATAACAGCAGGAATAAGGAACGAACTTACAGCCTTTATTATAAATGCAAAAATTCCTTTTCCAGAAGGTGCTGTTGTAACTCTACCGCCATAAGGCATAATTACCAGCATAGGAAGATAAATTATATAGTGCAAAAGCTCAAAGCTTCTTGAATACTGTTTTGAAAATTCTATCATAAGTGAAAAAATCCACATAGATATAAGACCAAGCGCATAAACAGAACCTTTAAACTTATCGAGCTTTATAGCATTCATTTCGTTTCTTATAAGCATAACAAGGCATGAAAAACCAGGTATAAGAAAGCGGAAAACAAAATTGTAAACTGTAACCCAAGTCCACGGAAAATATTTTGCAGCATTTCCTTTAAAGATATACGCACTTCTAATTTGTATTCCAGATTTTAAATCTACTGTAACTTCTTTAAAAGTAAAGAACACAAGAACAAAAACTGAAAGATACAGAAAATACTTTAAAAACAACATAAACGAGGTTGTGTATTTCCATGCATAGTATGGGAAACAAAATGCAATGTTAATTAAAAGACAGCCTTCAAGAAGGAAACAAACCTTCATTAAAGTAGAAAAAAGCCCTGGCGCAAGGGAAGAGCCTGTAAAAGAAAATAAGGTAAACAATCCAACTAAAACTGCAGCTAGCAGTACATTTGAAATTATTGGATTAGTACCATCGTCATATAAAGAGTTCTTTTTATCAATGTAAACAGTTTCTGCAATAAAAAATAATGTAAGAATTAAGTTCAGAACAAAAAATATCATATCAGCCCACCTTTGCAACCATCATTGTAACATCGTCATGAAGACGCTTATCGCCATTATACTTCATAATAAGCTCAACAATATCGTTTACAAACTGCTGAGGCTGCTTTGAAGCGCTATTCTTCAAGGTTTCTTTAAAAAGATCTGTGTCGCCAAGTTCAACACCATCGTCATCCATAACTTCAGAGACACCGTCTGTTGCAAGAAGAATTGTATCTCCTCTAAACAAACGCTGCTCACTTATTCTTGTGTCATCCATATCGATAATACCAACAAGACTAGCATTAGAAGCGAGGGATTTAATTCTATACCCATCCGGGGAACGAGAAAGAATTATAGGGTCTGACATTGACGCATTTATATAAGTAATTTTCATCTTTTCAGTGTCAATAATTCCAAGGAACAATACAGTATATTTATCTTGCAAATGCATTCCTTTTATAGCTTTATCTACAGACTGAATCATTCCAAGCAAATCGTCCTTATGCTCATTTATTTTTACAGTATTCATAACCAAGCCCATTATAAGAGCCGCTGGCAAACCTTTTCCCGAAACATCACCAAGCATAAGCAAGGTTCTATTTTCATCTATAGGAAGAACACTGTAATAGTCTCCCGAAACGTTTACTAAAGGTCTATAGTAAGCTGCCAATTTTAGATGTGGAATATCTGGCATTTTGTGAGGTAAAAACGAAATTTGAGTTTCTGCAAGCTGCTCCCATTCCTTTGTAAGAGATGAAATTTCAGAAAGATTAGAAATAATTTTTGTTCTAGCCAAAAAGCGTGAATACTCTTCAAAAAGCTTTGAATAAATTTCCATGTCGAACAAGCGAGTATATCTATTAAAGACAAAAAAATGCTTTTCCTGGCTGCACAAGAAGAATCCGCGAGCTTGACGATAAGAAGAAACAATTCCAAGATTTTCGCCCAAGAAGTAAAAACCATCTTTCCAATTTGCAGGAAAGTTCTGTGAAAGTTTATCTCTTGTTGCCATTAAAGAAGAAATACGGCTTGGACTGTTATAAAGAACGTAGTTTTTTTCGCAGTCTACAAAAAGAACAGAACAGTCAGCCTGAACTTCAAGCGTTTCTGAAATAGTTTTATATAAGTCATCATAGGAATAGCAAAATCTTAATCGGTCTATAAAGTTTTCGATATAAGAAGTTTCTCCTGACTCAAGATACTTTTTCTTAAGATACTTATCTACAGCACGATGAAGGCTTGAAGCTATTACAAGAAATGCAAGAAACACACAAGTAGAAGTTTCCATTAAGACAGCGACATCGGTATCTGGCACGTTTCCCCGCACAAGAAAAACCGACATAATTACAGAAAGCAGAAGAACACAAGCATCAACAATAATAAAAAGGATTTTTTTTCTGGTTTTATACATACTCACCTCAAGCACAGAATAATGTCACATATAATTATACTATACAATCGGCAAATATGCTCAAAAAAAATACAAAAAAAAGGAAAAGCCAGTTTTGCAGGACTTTTTTTGCAGAACTGGCTTTATTCAGGGGGTATCAAAACCCTAAAAACGGCTGAGCCAAGGTCTTGAGCGCAAGCGTACCCTGACTAGACGTGTTTCGCTTTGTAAAATTCAATATTTTTTACATTTCTAACTATTTAAATCAGAAAGTTTTATAAGCGAAGGTGTTACAGTAGGATTTTCTAACGCCATATATTTTGAAAGCAATTCTTTTTGAGCTGCAGAAATATGCTGCGGTATTTGAACCATAACCTTAACGTAAAGGTCGCCTCTTCTAGATGTTCCTGTATAAGGTACGCCTTCTCCTTTTATTCTGAGCAATTTTCCAGAAGAAGTTCCTGAAGGAATTTTTATTTCTATTTTTTTATTATCCAAGCTTGTTATAGAAATATCGCATCCCAAAATAGCCTGCGAAAAACTAACTGGAACCGCACAATACAAATCCTGCCCATCTCGCTCAAAGAAAGGATGATTCTGAACATGAAGAATAACGATTAAGTCGCCGCTAGGTCCGCCATTAGGTCCGGCGTCTCCTTGATGCGGAATAGCGATTCGCTTGCCATTGTCAACACCGGCAGGAATCGTCAAAGTCATTTTTTTATTCTTTTCTTGAACACCTTTTCCGCCGCAATCTTTACAAGGCTTGTCGATTATTGTACCAGAACCGTTGCACTGCGGACATTCTTGTTGAACTGCAAAAAATCCTGCGCTCCGCCTAACCTGCCCAGAACCGTTGCAAGCAGGACAAGTTTTTCTGCTAGCACCGGCCGCGCAGCCAGAACCTTTGCAAGTTTCACAAGTTTCATTGTGCCTAAAGCGAATTTCTGCCTTAGTTCCAAAAACAGCATCCTTAAAAGAAATATCAAGGTCAAAACGAAGGCTTGCGCCTTCTGACGGTCCAGAACGTTTTCTGCCAGAACTTCTTGAACTAGAACCAAAAAGATTATCAAAAATATCACCAAAACCGCCGCCCATGCCGCCAAACAGGTCGCTAAAATCATGGAACGCATGAGAATACTGAGCGCCGCCAGAACCTTGATCCATTCCATCTATGCCTGCAAAACCATACTGGTCGTACAAAGGTCTCTTTTTTTCATCAGAAAGAACTTCGTAAGCCTCTGTAGCTTCTCTAAATTTCTCTTCCGCCTCTTTGTCGCCAGGATTTCTATCAGGATGATATTTTACGGCCAATTTTCTGTAGGCCTTTTTTATTTCGTCTTCAGTAGCACCTTTTTGAAGTCCGAGAACTTCGTAATAATCACGTTTTGCCATATTTTTAATCCTATATAAAGTAAACCAAACATAATTACCAAACCGACTCTCATTAAAATAACGATAAATCAACTGATAATTGTTTTAGTATAAACTTTTTTATATTTCTTTGCTATACCATAAAAATTGGGGCTGCCTATAACAATTTTAGACAGCCCCAAAATTACAATTTGCTAAAGCAAATCAATTTTTAGTTATCATGAACTTCGTAATCAACATCTTCAGCCGAACCTTTGTCGAACTTATTTTCTTTTGATGAAGATTCTCCAGAAGTTTCACCTGCATTTCCAGCATCCGCTCCAGGCTGAGCGCCAGCTGCCCCCTGAGCGCCTTGCTGTTTGTACATTTCCTCAGCCATCTTGTAAGAAGCCTGCTTCAATTCCTCAGACTTAGCTTTGATGTCAGCAGTGTTTCCGCCTTCAATAGCTTTTTTCAAAGCGGCGCAAGCGTCTTCAATCTTCTGTTTTTCAGCGGCATTAACCTTATCGCCAGCTTCTTTCAAAGTCTTTTCAGTCTGGTAAACAAGAGAATCAGCCTCGTTCTTTGCATCTACAGCTTCTCGCTTTTCTTTATCAGCGGCAGCATTTGCTTCTGCATCCTGAACCATTCTGTTGATTTCCTCTTCGCTCAAGCCAGAAGAAGAAGTAATCTGAATGTGCTGTTCCTTTCCAGTTCCCAAGTCTTTTGCAGAAACGTGAACGATACCGTTAGCATCGATGTCGAATGTAACTTCAATCTGTGGAACTCCACGTGGAGCAGCAGGAATGCCCACCAAGTCAAAATTTCCAAGTGTACGGTTCTGGGCAGCCATTTCGCGTTCACCCTGAAGCACATGGATTGATACCGCAGTCTGACCATCAGCAGCTGTAGAGAAAACCTGGCTCTTCTTTGTAGGAATTGTTGTATTTCTTGGGATAAGCTTTGTCATAACGCCACCCATTGTTTCAATACCAAGTGAAAGTGGAGTTACATCGAGCAGAAGAACGTCTTTTACATCGCCTTTCAATACACCGCCCTGAATTGCAGCACCAATAGCAACTGCCTCGTCCGGATTTACAGATTTAGAACCTTCTTTGCCAAAAATCTGTTTTACAACTTCCTGAACTTTTGGCATACGTGAAGAACCACCAACAAGCAAGATTTCATCAATCTTGTCAGCAGAGATTCCAGCATCAGCCAAAGCCTTGCGGCAAGGTTCTTTTGTGCGTTCAAACAAGTCTTCTGTCATCTGCTCAAACTGAGCACGAGTCAAAGTCTTCTGCAAGTGTTTTGGACCTGTTGCATCAGCAGTAATAAACGGAAGATTTATATCTGTTGAAGTCTGGCTAGAAAGCTGAATCTTTGCATTTTCAGCAGCTTCCTTAAGTCTCTGCATAGCCATAGGATCTGCGCTTAAATCGATTCCTGTGTCATTCTTGAATTCCTTAAGCAACCAGTTGATGATTGCACGGTCCCAGTCATCGCCACCGAGCTGAGTATCACCGTTTGTTGATTTTACTTCAAAAACACCGTCTGCAAGTTCAAGAATAGAAATATCAAAAGTACCGCCGCCAAGGTCATAGACAGCGATTGTCTTTTCCTTGTTCTGATCCTGCTTAAATCCAAAAGCCAAAGCAGCAGCAGTAGGTTCGTTGATAATTCGCTTTACATCAAGACCGGCAATTTTACCAGCATCTTTTGTAGCCTGACGCTGAGCGTCGTTAAAGTAAGCTGGAACTGTAATTACAGCTTCTGTAACAGTTTCGCCAAGATAATCTTCCGCAGTCTTCTTCATCTTCTGAAGAATGAAGGCAGAAATTTCCTGTGGAGAATAAAGTTTTTTCTCGCCGTTCTGTTCAATTTCCACACGAACATCAGCACCGTTATCAATAACTTTATAAGGAAGCTTTGTTGCTTCTCCCTGAAGTTCGCCAAATTTATGACCAATAAGTCGTTTTACAGAATAAACTGTGTTCTTTGGATTCGTTACCATTTGGTTTTTTGCAGGCTGGCCTACAATGCGGTCTCCTTTTGCAGTAAAACCTACAATAGATGGGGTTGTACGACCACCCTCTGAGTTCTGGATTACCACAGGCTCACCGTTTTCCATAACGGCAACGCAAGAGTTTGTTGTTCCTAAGTCAATACCAATAATTTTAGACATATATTGCTCCCATAAAACGCCGCGTTTGCGGCAGCACACGGAGATGTTGAATAAAAGTTTATGCAGTGCAACGCACAAATAAACTTTTGTGATAAAAAATACATGGACGTAATTTTTATCACACCTCCTTAATTAATTACTAATTTATATGCAAGCTTTGCAAAACAAAATTTGTAAAACAAAACTTGTTGAAAATCAAACTTTATTTATTTTTTGGAACACTCACCAAGACTTTTGCATGGCGAATAATTCTTTCTTTTAGCTTGTAGCCTTTAAGATAAACTTGCTTAAGAGTTTCCTCCTTTGCATTTTCATCTTCCACTCTTCCGATTGCTTCGTGCTCATCTGGATTGAACACATCGCCTTCTTTTCCGTAGCTTACAAGATTGTATTTGTTTTCAAGCATACTAACAAGATTCTTGTTAATCATCTTAACGCCGTCTGCAATAGCTTTTGCATCTTTTGCAGTGTCAGCGGCTTCAACAGTCCTATCGAAGTTATCAAAACTTTCCAGCAAATCAGAAAGAAGGTTTGCATTTGCATAGTCTGCAGTATCCTGCTTTTCTTTAATCATACGTTTTCTATAATTATCGAAATCTGCAGCCCTTCTAAGCAACTGATCTTTTAAATCTGCATTTTCTTTTTTCAGCTTTGAAATTTCTTCTTCAAAATTAGTTTCTTTTTTTTCTTCCTTTTGCTCTGAATTTTCTTCCTGTTTTTTTTCTGCAGGTTCAGAAGAAGTTTTTTCTTCAGCAGAAGTTTCAGATTTTTCTTCCTTTTTAATATCTTCTTCTGTTTTATGTGAATGTTTCTGATGTTCCTTTGACATTTTATTGTCCTTTTTATTTTTTTCAGTATAAAAAATACTAATTTTTACTATAAAACGTCAATAAAAAAATAAAACTTTGAAAACTTTTTTTACAAATAAAAACAATTAAGGCTGCATAGAAAACCCTTTCATTCAAACAAAGATTATGCGCAATCATCTGAACAAATTGAAAATTCGCAGGAAGCATTTTTTTGCATTTATAAAAAACATAAAAAACTCGGCTTTCTGTCCATCAGACAAGCATAGCCTTTCGATTAAAACGGAACTTCTGCTTCCACTACGATATTTTGTCCAAAGACAGGATGAACAAATTCCAGTTTTTTAGAGTGAAGCATTATTCTGTCTGCGCAAATGCCACCGTAAAGCTCGTCGCCCACAATTGGAAATCCATTACAAGATGAATGAACTCGAATCTGATGAGTTCTGCCTGTAAAAAGCCGAGCTTCAAGCCTAAAGCACGGTTCGTTAAATAAAAATTCTTTACCTTTCAAGTGAAAACAAGTTTTTGAATAAAGACCTCCTTTAGTTTGGGAAAGAGGTCCCCATTTTGCTGCTTGAAATTTAGAATTTACTCTTCCCATAAACATTTCTATGCACTGCTCGCGAGGGATTTCTGTATTTTTAGTTTTAGTACACAAAAGCTCATAAGTTTTAAAAATTTCGTGATTTTCAAACATTTTTTGAATAGCAACATTTACAGAACGCTGCTTTGTAAACAAAATAACCCCGCTAGTTTCACGGTCAAGTCTATGCATTATTCCTGCATAAGGCGGATTTCTAAGAGAAGGATTTTTATTCCATAAATAACGCACAAGAGCGGCATGAAGATTATCTCGTCTTTCCGTTCCCACAATAGTTTCTTCTGTAGGAAACAAAGACGGCTTATTTACACAAATAAGATAATCATCTTCATATAGAACTGATTTTTTAGTAACTTCAAATTTTATGTCGTCAGGACTTTTTTCATAAAAGAAACGTTTTTCGTCAAAATCCACGCAAACTTTTGAAAGACCTCTAAGTTCAAAGGCTGGTCTTCTGATTTGCACAGAATTAACGCTAACTGAACCAGAAATAATCAATCTTCTAATTTTTCCATTGGAAAAACTTTTCTGAGCGCAATTTGATAGATATGTTTGAACTTTTTTAGGCAGCTCTTGTCGCAAAAAAATATCTAATCGTTGTTTTTCAATAGTAGAAAATTCTAAAAGCATGGCGAAATTCCATAAAAATCAAAAATTCATCAGGTTAGTTTTCCAAGATTTTAAAATCAGGTTCACAGTTTTCATTAGAAAAAAGCTTTACTGTACAATGCTCAAGACACACATCATTTACAAAAGATTCAATATCCAAAGATTCTACGCCAAAAATATCTTCTGGATTGTATTCCGTTTCTAAAACCGCCTCTGTACCATCTGAAACAAGGCGGCTTAAAGCGCCATTCATGCAGACTATATCATTTACAGCGACAAAAAGATGACTTTTTCTTTTTTCCTCAAATTTCTCTTGCAAGAACGCAAGCTGCATTTTTTCAATTTCGTGATGATTTGAATTTTCAGGAACAAAACCGCTTGCCATATCGCAATTGCAACAGTGCTGCCATTCTGCAAAATCACTAAAAAAATCAACAGGATTTATGCGGAGCGCTTTTATAACGCTATTAAACCAAGTTACAGCCCTTCCAGCAGAATAAAAAGTTCTACACGCAAAGGCAATATTTTTCGCCCGCTGAATATCTTCCGAATTAAACAAAGGACCTGCGCAAATTGTCTTTAAAACTTTTGAGTCTTCAATTTGTGGAAAATTTATATGATTTGGATACTGTGTAACGGCAAAACCCAGCCTGTCTCTAAAAGCTCTAAACGAATCAAATGGACTATCTGCAAAAAAAAGGTTTATCCCAAAAACTAAAGAAGCATTGTTCAGCATGACCGCTCTTTTTGAATAAAACTTCTTATCAAAGAATGGCTCTTCTTTAGAAAAAGGTTTCTCAACAACAAAAGGCACGTCTATTGAACAATTTATTTTTCTGCACTGAGAACAAATTTCATTATCTAAAACATTTGCAGCTACTGTAAAAGAAACAAATAAATTAGGCGCATCTTTTTCTACAGTTTTTAAAAAGTGAAGCAAACGTTTTTTGTCGCTAAGAATTACAGAATCATGCAAAACAAGTTCTGTAATTCCTTTTGAGGAAAACTGCTTTAACTGCTCTTCAAGTTCAGAAGACTTAAAACTGTACTCTGTTTTCACAAAAGTTCAATTCCCTGTTTTTTACAGTTTTCAACTTCTGCCTGCGGCCACACGCTGACTTGAGTTTCGCCGATGTGGGCTTTTCTTAAGAGGAACATGCACAGTCTTGACTGCCCGATTCCTCCGCCCAAAGTCTGCGCAAGTTCACCACGAAGAAGTTTTGCATGAAAATCAAGTTTTGCACGCTCTTCGCAGCCGCGTTCTTTAAGCTGCTTTTGCAAGCTTTGAGGATTTACTCTTATTCCCATTGAAGAAAGCTCAAGCGCGCGGCCGATTGTTTCATCCCAGACAAGGATGTCGCCGTTAAGACCAACGTGCCCGTCGCCACATTCTGTAATCCAGTCGTCGTAGTCAGGAGCTCTTCCGTCGTGAATTGTTCCGTCTGGAAGTTTTCCGCCTATTCCGGCAATAAAAACTGCCCCGTATTTTTTTGCAACTTCATCTTCACGCTGCTTTGGAGTTAAATCCGGGTACATCCGCATAAGTTCGTCGGAATAAACAAGTTTTATTTCTTCTGGAAGAACAGGTTTTATAGAAGAATATCTGTCGTAAATGAAAAATTCTGTGCGTTTCAGGCAGCGGAAAATCTTTTTTACAATGTCAAAAAGATAAAAAACATTTCTGTCCTTTTCGTCTATTGCCATTTCCCAGTCCCACTGGTCAACGTAGATTGAATGAACACTGTCGATTGTGTCATCCGGGCGAATTGCGTTCATGTCGGTGTAAATTCCAAAGCCTGGCGCAAGAGCCATTTCCGTAACTTTTACACGCTTCCACTTTGCAAGCGACTGAACGATTTCCATTTTTGTTCCGTTCATGTTTCCCACAGAAAAAGAAACTGGTTTTTCAACACCGTTTAAGTCATCGTTTAAACCACTGCCTGCGCGCACAAAAAGAGGGGCGGTAACGCGAGTAAGGTTCAGCTCGGTTGACAAAGTGAGCTGAAAAAAATCTTTTATAGCAACAATTGCGTGTTCTGTTTCTCTGGCACTTAAAATAGATTTATATTCAGACATTTTATTCTCCACTATAATTTATAAGAGTTTTTACAGGAATTGGCGAAAGAACTTTTTCGTAATTTAAAAATGGCAGACCTATTATTCCAAAAAATTCACAAACTTTTGCCCCGCCGCATTCAAGCAAGGTTTTTGCGGCGCTTAACGTTCCGCCCGTAGCTATAAGGTCGTCTACAACAAGATAATTTCCGTCCGCCTTTATATCAGATTTATGAACTTCGATTTCAGCAGTACCATATTCAAGAGAATAACTGCAACGGTACGTGTCTCCAGGAAGCTTCCCTTTCTTACGAATTAAAACCAAAGGAATGCCAAGGCGTTCAGCAAAAGGAGCAGCTATTAAGAATCCTCTTGATTCAATTCCACAAACTCCGTCAAGTTTTTTATCTTTATAAATGCCAACCATTTGATCTAGAACATATCTAAATGCCTGAGGATTAGTAAAAATGCTAGTCACATCATAAAAAAGAACACCGGGCTTTGGAAAATCAGGAACCCGCCGTATACATTCGTCCAATTGTTTTGAATTCATAGTAAAACCGCCTGTTGTATAAATCTTCAGCAATGCTAATTTTTTCTTATTTTTTTTATAAATATCAGCAAAACTTTTAGAAGGTTATAACAAAATAAGTTTAATGTTATTCTGTGTATTTTTCAACCAAAAATAATTATTTGCCCAGAGTTCAAGCTTTTAGAAAAATACGTCTGTCCAAGCGCAAGCACAGCCGCCTGAACAAAATGTAAAGCCGCTGAAAGCATTTCTTTTCACAGTTATAAAAAAAAATCGAAGTTTGGCTGCTATTCAGAAGTTGTAATTGAGCCCATAACAATACGTTTAGTTCTTACGTTCTCCAAATATTCACACAGTGCGGAAGAGTCTTTTTTATTTATAAGACTTTTCAGCAATTCCATTTGATTCAAAAAATTATCGATATGAGAAACTAATTTTTCCTCGTTGGAAATAAAAAGCTCTGTCCAAAGAGGAGCATTTATCATGGCAATTCGTGTAAGGTCTTCAAAACTTCCGCCCCCAAAAGCCGTTATTTTTTCATCATTTACACTTCCAACTAAAGCGGCAGCTATAACGTGGCACAACTGACTTGTGAAACCAATCTTATAATCGTGGATATCGCAAGTAGTTTCCGTAATCCTAGAAAATCCCATTGAGGTAATCAAAGCTTTCATAGTAGAAAGATTTTCTTTTCTATTAAGCGGCTGAGGAATTAAAATGTAATTATGATTTATAAAAAACTTTGCATCGCTTGCCGCATAGCCTTCTTTTTCGCCACCAGCCATAGGATGACCAATAATGAAGTCAACATCTTCGCGCATTATATTAGGAAGCTGCTCTTCGAAAATCCCTTTTACGCCGCTTATATCAGTAACTATGGAAGAAGACTTAAAATCGTTGCGGTGCTCCTTCAAAAAATTTAATGTATCATGCGGATAAAGACAAATAAAAACAATATCACATTCACAAAGCATTTTTGAAACTTCATCAGAAAGAAAGCCTTTGTCGATGACACCTTCTGAAAGCGCAAGGCTTAAACTAGAATGGGTTCGGTTACAAGCAAATATCTTGCCGCAAGAGCCGTTAATGCAAAGAATATTTTCTCTTATTGACTTCGCAATTGAACCGCCCATAATACCAAGCCCAACAATTCCGTAATTTAGATTTTGAAGTTTCTTTTCCATAGATTAGCTCCCATAAAAAATCAAAATTAAAACTCATAATTCTGGCTATATAGTCTTATTTTCAACAGCAGCATACTTGATGAGTTTTTTGCAAAGATTTTCAAATTCTTCTGGTGTAAGTTGCTGGCTTGCGTCGCTTAAAGCTTTTGAAGGATTGCAGTGAACTTCAATTTCAAGGCCGTCTGCTCCGGCTGCAAGTGCAGTTTGTGACAAAACAGGAACCATCCACCTTATTCCACAAGCATGGCTCGGATCTATAACTACAGGAAGGTGACTAACATTATGCAGATAAGGAACAGCGCTTAAATCAAGACAATTTCTTGTGTAGCCATCAAAAGTCCGAATTCCTCTTTCGCACAAAATAACATTTTCATTCCCGCTCGCCATTATATATTCTGCGCTCATAAGAAGCTCTTGAATCGTGCCAGAAAGCCCCCTTTTCAAAAGCACAGGCTTACCGCACTTTCCAAGTTCTTTCAGGAGGTCAAAATTCTGAAAGTTGCGCGCGCCAACTTGAATCAAATCTACATTGTCAAAGTATTTTAATTCAGTGGCGCTCATAAGTTCCGTGCAAATTGGAAGTCCGGTTTCTTTTTTTGCTTTTTCAAGAAGCTTAATTCCTTCTGCTCCCAAACCTTGAAAACTGTAAGGCGATGTTCTTGGTTTGTAAGCGCCCCCGCGAAGAACTCTTGCCCCCGCTTTTTTTACAGCTTTTGCCGCATCCATAATTTGACTTTCGCTTTCTACAGAGCAAGGTCCTGCAATAATAGGAACAATTTTACCGTCCCCAAAAACACAAGGAGTTACGCCGTTTTGATTTGCTCCAACTGTTATAATTGTGTTTTCTGGATGAAATTCACGGCTTGCCATTTTGTAAGGAACAGTAACACGTTCTGTTGTTTCTACTATTTTATTAGCCAAAAAGTGCTCTACATCAATTTTTGAAGTATCGCCTAAAAGTCCAATTATTGTTTTTTCAGCACCTTCTGAAACGTGAACATTAAAACCTTGCGATTTTACATCGTTAATAAATTCGTTTACATCGTTTTTTGAAACGCCATTTTTCAAAATAACAATCATTTTATCCTCCAAAGACAAAAAAAGGGAACTCTTTTTTAAGAGTTCCCTTAGATTTACTGATTTACAGAAAAATCACAACGCACACTAGCGATTCTTTAAGAACTCCTTTTTAGCGAGAAAGTAATAATAAAAGAAATACTGCATAACTGTGCAAATGAAATTTTTCATACTACCTTAATATATATTAAGATAATTTTACTGTCAATATATTTTTTTATTATGTTGAAAGTTTAATCTTATAAAACTCTACTTTTGCTCCATTATTTGTCAAAGTTATTTGTCAAAGTTTTTTAATCCTCGCTTAAATTGAGGAATTCTTGCGCAAGCAGTTGTATTCCAGCCAGAGCAATCGCCTCTTTTTAAAAAGTGGTAAGCCACACCTGCAATCATTGCGCCATTGTCGCCGCAAAGCTTTAATGGTGGAAAAATGCATTTTATATCGCTGCGAGAAGCAAGCATTTCCCGCAATCTTGAATTAGCAGCAACTCCGCCACCAGCGACAACTGTTTTTAAGCCGGTATCTTCAACTGCTCTAAAAAGTCTTGTAGCAAGAGTTTTACAAGCGGTTTCCTGAAAAGCCGCGCACATATTTTCGGTAGAATGTTCAAAGCCTTCATTCCAAAACATATCACATTGATGAATAACGGCTGTTTTTAATCCGCTAAAGCTCATGTCGTAGCGATGTTCTTCTCCATCCAGCTTTGGAACTGGGAAAGCAGCCGCTTTTGGATTTCCTTGCTTAGCAAGACGGTCAATAACGACACCTCCGGGGTAACCTAATCCATAAAATTTTGAAACTTTGTCAAAAGCTTCACCCACAGAATCGTCAACGGTAGTTCCTAAAACTTCTATATCATCAAATCCGTTTACCTTGCATATTATGCTGTGTCCGCCAGAAACAAGAAGCCCCAGATAAGGATAAGGAATACTATTTTCAAGATGAGCCGCATAAAGATGACCCAGCATATGATTTATTGCAATAAAAGGCTTACCTGTAGCCCAAGCCAGAGTTTTTCCAAAAGTCAACCCAACAAGGAGAGAGCCCATAAGACCAGGCCTATTTGTTGCAGCAACGGCATCAATGTCATCCATAGTCATGGAAGCTTCTTTTAAAGCTTGACTTACAACAGGTAAAATCCATTCTGTATGTTTTCGGCTTGCAATTTCTGGCACTACGCCTTTATAAATCTGGTGAAAAGGAATTTGAGTTGCAACAACATTGCTTATAATTTTGTGACCGTCTTCAACAACCGCAGCCGCAGTTTCATCACAACTTGATTCAATTCCAAGAATTTTCATGAAAACCTCCCATAAAACCAGCAGTATCTCGAAAGTTTTTATCTCTCTTATAAATGGCTATAACTAAATGCGTTTCTGCTCAAAGCATGCTTACGCTCAAAACCTTGATTTCAGCCAAGAAAACCTTTTCTTCAACAAACTATATCGAATATTAAGGTGTTATAAGAGCCCCTGAATTCGAAACAGCAACAAATTTGTACCCTTTTTGAACAAGAATAGGATACATATCTGAAAGAACTTTTGGAAGCACATCTGCAGACCACACATGACCTATCATTATAGCAGCGCCATTTTTATTTGCAATAGCAAGACCTTTTAGAATCTCTGCAATTATATCGGAACGATTTTTTGTATTGTCAAGAAAAATATTGCGCTGGTAGTAGCTGTATCCCATAGACATTGCCGCTTGAGGCACTCTGGACTGGCTAGTAGTCCTAGAATCTAAAAAATAAATGCCCAGGTCAGACGCAGTTTTTAAAACTTCACCTATTCTAGCCTCGTCTTCGCTTATAAGAGAACCTTCGTGGTTATTCAAACCTTTTACAGGTCCAATTTCTTTAATATTTTCTTGCAGCAATGAAGAAATTTCGGAAAGAGACATTTCAGGCTTTATAGCTCCTTCGCCAGGATTTACATTTAAATTCAAAGCTTGCATTGGCTGATGCAAAATAAGCTCATTGCCGCTAGAACGAACCATTTGCGCGCATTTTTTTGAATACTGAAGTTTTGGAAGAACCGCAACTGTTACAGGAAAAGGCAAAGAAATACATTTTTCTAGCTGAGAAACATTTTGTCCGCCATCGTCAAAAATTATGGCGAGCCGAGCGTTATTCTTAGCGACTGGGATTTCAGGAATATCAGAAGGAACTTTAGTTTTTTCTACAGATTTTTCTGAACTAGATTTTAAAGGAGATTCAATTTTTTTATTTTCTTCATCAGAGCTGTATGATTTTTGTGTTGTTTGCAAATTCTTCTGTTCAGTTTTAACTTCTTTTTGAACATTTTCTGCCTTTTTTTCAGCTTTTATTTCAGATTTTTTTAACTCCTTGTTTTGATGATTTTCTTTCGAAAAAGAGCCTGAATTTTCCGCGCTATTTTTATCTTTTGCAGGCTTTGCAGATGCTTGAGAAGGTGTTTTTTCTTTGACAGCAGATTCGTCAGGTTCAACAAAGGTGCTAAAAACAAGCAGAGCAGTGCAAATGGCAACAACTGTCGCGCACATTATAATAACACTGCCAGCAGGAATAAAAATTTTCTTGGTATTTTTTTTTCGCCTGATAGTTTTTTTCTTTGATTTTGAAGAAGATTTTTTAGAATTTATCATAAACAGAATGAAGAGCATTCTGACTAACTTATACAATTAAGCAAAATGCTCTTTCATTCTATCGACAAACGCTCAAAATGTCTAGCAAACTTTTTTATAGAATTTAATGCAAATGCATAAGATAAATAAACTCTCATCAGCAAGGATTGTAAGAATGTTTCTTTTACCATTTGTTTGTGGCATCACAAAATAAACAGCCACTTCTTTGGCAATCCTTGCTGAATTCGGGCTTCCACCCCCGAAAAACTCACCAATGTCACGGTTTCCCGTATATATTAAAAAAACGAAAAATCAAGTTATCTACAAAATATATAGCAAGTTTCGTGCCAAGTATTCAAAATAATAATGGTAAGTGGATTATTATTTTTTTTCAATTTTTTAGATCCGATTTTCCTTAGTTTGAACATTTTTTTTCAAAATATAGCAAAACTGTAGAGATATAATTTATACACTGTATAAATTATTATACACTTTTTAATCTTTTTTGAAAAATATACCATATTTTTTTAACGTACTACCATATTTTAAAACTATTAATTAGGTAGAATTAGGTAGAAAAATAATTATAAAAAATTAAAGTTTAGGGTGACTAATAAAAAAAAATCTCTTTCAGAGTTCTGTTTATTGCGTTATAATTAGGTCGAAAGTCGAATTTTTAGAAATATGAATAAAGCATAAGCGTTTTTTCACAGTTATAAAAACTCAACTTTCGAGCAAATAACTTTAACACGAGGAGTTCTAATTATGTATGTGACTTGTTTAGATTTAGAAGGGGTTTTAGTTCCAGAAATATGGATAGCATTCGCTCAGGAAACTGGAATAGAAGAATTAAAAAAGACGACACGTGACGAACCTGACTATGATAAATTGATGAATTACAGAATTGAGATTCTAAAGCAACACGGTCTGGGACTAAAAGAAATTCAAAATACTATTGCCAAAATAGAGCCTTTACCAGGGGCAAAAGAATTCCTTGACGAACTGCGTTCCTGCACGCAAGCAATAATCTTAAGCGACACATTTGAACAATTTGCTGCTCCCCTTATGAAAAAACTTGGCATGCCTACAATTTTTTGCAATACGCTAAAAGTTGCTCCAGACGGTCAAATTACTGGTTATAAAATGAGATGCGAAAAATCAAAATTTACAACGGTAAAGGCATTGCAGTCGTGTGGATTTGACACAATAGCAAGCGGAGACAGTTTTAATGACTTAGGAATGATTCAAGCATCAAAAGCAGGATTTTTATTCAGGACAACAGAGCAAATAAAAAACGACTATCCTCAATACCCCGCTTTTACAGAATATGGAGAACTTCTTTCGGCGATAAAAAAAGTTATTGCCGAATAAAAAACAGTTAACTAAAACTGAAGGGGACTTCTAACAAAAGAAATCCCCTTTTTATAGCCTAGCAGGTCAAAAGCCGGACTCTTAGAAAGATTAATATGTCTAGTCAAGATTCGCTTACGCACAAGACCTTGACTCAGCCGTTTTTTATCATTTATGGAAAACATATTCTATAACATCTTCAACGCGTGTTTCTGGAATGAATTTTATACCAGACTTTACGTGTTCCGGAATTTCGTCTAAATCTTTTTCGTTAGCTTTAGGAATTAAGATTGTTTTTATTCCATTGCGTTTTGCCGCTACTGTTTTTTCCCTAAGGCCACCGATAGGCAAAACCTGTCCTGTAAGGGAAAGTTCACCTGTCATGGCAAGCTTTGGTCTAATCGTTTTTCCTGTAAACAAGGAAACAAATGTTGTAGCCATAGTTATACCCGCACTTGGACCATCCTTAGGAGTTGCTCCTTCTGGTATATGAAGATGAATTGTATTTTTTTCAAACCAGTCAGGCTTTTTTATTTTTTTAGAAATAACATATTTTTTTGCCCAATCCAATGCAATAGAGGCAGATTCCCTCATTACATCGCCCATTTGACCTGTAAGAATCAGCTCTCCCTTTCCAGGAAATGACATGCTTTCAATCAACAACGTGTCGCCACCCATACTAGTCCAGGCAAGCCCTATTGCAGTGCCAGGCACACTAGCCTTTTTTACTTCGCTTTCATCAAATACTGGCTTGCCTAGATATTTTTCAAGGCTTTCAGCATCGATTTCAAATTCTTTATTTTTGTCAATAAATTGCTCAAAAGAAATTTCTGCCAAATCTTTTTTTGACTTTCCTTCTTTTCTTGCATTTTCAATGGCTTCAGAATATTTAGCTTCGGCCTCGCTCATAATTTCTGTTACAAGCTTTCTATGAATTTTGTCTATATTTTTTTCATAGTTGCGAACGCCAGATTCCCGTGCGTATTCTTCTGCGATGCGTAAAATTGCAGCCTTTGTATATTTTACTTGCGATTTTTTTAATCCATTTTTTTCAAGATTTTTAGGAATAAGATATTTCTTTGCAATTTCAAACTTTTCTTGATCTATATAACCTGAAAGCTGAATTATTTCCGATCTATCCAAAAGCGGCTCTGGAATTGTATCAAGAGTATTTGCAGTTAGAATAAAAAAGACATTAGAAACATCGAATGGTAAATCCAAATAATTATCACGGAAATTTACATTCTGCTCTGGGTCAAGAACTTCCAGCAAGGCGCTAGCAGGATCGCCCATATTACTAGAACCCATTTTATCAATTTCATCTATCATAAAAACAGGTGATTTTGTATGAGTAATCTTTAATCCCTGAATAATCTTTCCGCACATAGAACCGATGTATGTTCGGCGGTGGCCTTTTATTTCAGCTTCGTCGCGCATTCCGCCGACACTAAATCTATAGAACGGTTTTTCCATCGCATTTGCAATAGATTTTCCTATGCTAGTTTTTCCAACTCCTGGAGGACCGACTAAAAGAAGGATAGACCCTTTTGTATCTTGCTTTAACTTTCTTACAGAAAGAAACTCCATTATTCTCTTTTTTACGTCATCAAGGCCGTAATGGTCGTTTTCTAGAATTTTTTTTGCGCTTTTAAGATTATAATTTTCGCACGGAACTTCGTTCCAAGGCAGTTGAGTTATAAGCTCAAGATAGTTGCGGCTTGTAGAATATTCTGGAGACCCTACTTCCATTATGTGAAATTTTTCAAGTTCGCTTTCGACAGTCTCTTTTATTTCTCCTTCAAAATTAAAACTTTCTATTTTTTGTTTAAATTTATTGTAATCGCTGGCATTTCCATCAGCATCTGTTCCCAATTCATCTTGAATAGAACGCAATTCTTCGCGCAAAAAATACTCACGCTGATTTTTTTCAACCCTTTCATTTAATTCTTTTTGAATCTTTTTTTGCACACGAAGAAGTTCCTGTTCTTTCTTTATAAACACAAGGACTTGCTCCATTCTTTGACGGACATTTAACATTTCAAGAACTTTTTGCTGCTCATCTTTATCAATATTTAAAATAGAAGCTATAAAGTCAGCAATTTTTCCTGGATGGTCAATATTCACCATATTAAGGCGCATTTCTTCGCTAAACAAAGGATTGTTTTCGCTGACCTCCTTCATTTCGCTTATAAGAGCACGAGTCAAAGCTTTTACTTCAAAAGTGTCGTCTTCTTCATCTTCAAGATATTCTACAGCAGCCACTATTGGAGTCTTTGAATGCAGCGGTTTTCTCATTCTAAAGCGTTTAATTGTAGAAATAAAGACATTTACTCCGCCGTCTGGTAAATTTATTTTTTTTATGATTTTTGCTACGGTTCCAATTGTATGCAAGTCGGAATAAGATGGCAACTCCTCCTCATTTTTTAGCATTACAATTCCGATATGCCCATCAGAAGAATAAGACTGCTCTACAGTTTTTATGTCTTCCGAGGAATTAATCATCAATGGAGTAAAAATTCCTGGGAAAATAGGTCTTGCCTGCAAAGGAATTATTGGCAGCTTGTTAGGCAAAACAGAATCCGCAGGAACAATTTCACCTCTTTTTTTTGTTTTTTCAGTTTTTTTACTTTTTTCTGATTTTACAACAGTGTTTTCCTCTTGATTTGCATCAGATTCAGCAGAATTAATTATATTATCATTTAAAATAGTATTTTCGTTATCTTCGTTTTGCATCATGTTTTAAATATATATGCATAATAAAACTTAGACAAGAAAAAATTACAATGATTTTTGTTTTAACTTAACCATTAGGCATTAAATTCGCGCCAATATATAAAGTGTCTTGCAACCAGTCTAATCGCAAAGAAAAGATTTCCTCTTGATAGCCTTCGCAAGTGAACTTAACCTTAAAGACATTTCCACTTATAAGTTTTTCTTTAGGAAAATCCTGGAGTTTTATCCATTCATTGTTCAAGAAAATCGTAACAGAAGTGGAATTAGTTATTTCCTGCCCGTTTTTTGCATTATAAACGGATGGCAGAATTGAAACTTGCCGTCGCATATTCTTTAAAAAATCCGCATTTATAACAACTTCATTTCTGTCGACGCTGAATGATTTCCACCAGACGTAAGGACCTGCAACAACTTTTATGCGATAATTGCCATGCGTAAGATAAATGTCTTTAGTAGTGTAAGTTCTGTTGCGTGCATTTTTTTCCGCAGGAAATTTTTTTTCGGAAACTTGTGTTAAAACTCTGCGAGTATTTGGAACTTCAGGGATTAGGTTTCCATCGTTTTCAAAGAAAAATGCTCTTACTGGCAAATCCGCACCGGCAGAAGAAGTTGCAGGCATTTTCATTTGAATGCTTACAGGCGTATACCATCTGCGCAAAATTGTTTTATGAAAAATTCCGTTAAGCCACAAAGTTCCTATGCCAAGAACTGCTGCAACAGAGCAAAGGGAAATTGTCCAGGCTTTTTTCTTTTTTAAATCTGTGCGGATATAAGGCTGCTCTTTTATTCCATCTTTTGAAAGAATAAGTTTTGCAAGCTGCACACGAATTGCGTGAACATCGTAGTGTTTTAAATATCTTTTTATCACCTTGAGAATAGGAACTGTGCTTTGAAAACGTTTTTTAGCATTTGGCTTTAGCATTTTTTTTATAAGGCGGCAGACTACGGAAGGAATTGTCTTGTCAATTTTTTTTGGCGATATATACTTTCCCTTTCTTATTACATTTAAAGTTTCTACAGAAAGCGTTCCTGGGTAAGGCTTTGAGCCTGTGACCATTTCGTAAAGCATAATTCCAAGCGCATAAATGTCTGCACGGCAATCAACGCCCGCGCTGTTTTCAAACTGTTCAGGAGGCATATAGGCAGGAGTTCCAAGAGCAACACCACTTTCGGTAAGAGAGTCGTTTTCAGCAGAATCCGTTGCAATTCCAAAGTCGGCAAGCTTTATTTCTGCACGCTTAGAAATAAGAATATTTCCAGGCTTAATGTCGCGATGAACAATATCCTTTGAATGAGCATATTTTAAAGCGAGACAAGCATCCTGCAAAATCAACATGGCTAGCTGAGGACTTAAAACTGTTTGCTTTTGTAAAAGCTTGTCTAGAGCCATGCCGTCCACAAATTCTTCTACCATGTAGCGGTAACCGCCTTCGGTAAAGTAGTCAAAAAGATGGACTATATATGGACTTTGTAAATCAAGCAAAATTTGAGCTTCTCGCTTGAATCGTTCCACATTCGCAGAATTTTTTCTGGCCGTCATTTTTTTTATAACGACCTGTCTTTTTAGAGAAGGATGCATAGCCTTGTAAACTACGCCCATTCCGCCTTTTGCGATTATCCCTTGAACTTCATACTTACCTATTGTGTGAGGAAAAATTTCTGCCATTTTTACACCTTACTTATTATTCTGGAACAACACTTACAATATCTGTATTTGGATTAAAAAATCTATCTTTAGAAACAAGCGCTATGTGTTGTTTTTCTGGATTATGAATTTGAACAAAAAGTCCATCTTGCCGTAAAAAATACTTACCGCTTACAGGTCTATGCCCGGCAATATACCTAGCATCCAAAGGGTCTTTGCAAGTTGTAAATTCTTTTAGCATCTTTAAGACGCTACCCTCTTCAGCTTCGTCATTTCCAGTCCAAGTCAATGCTTTTACAACAAAATCGTTGCCCATTCCGTTTATTATCTGTTCTTTAGAAAAAGCGACTTCTGGCTCCGCATGGGAAACTACAACAGAAGGCAAAGCGGCAAGGAGCGGCAAAGCATTTTCAAAGCAAAAAATCACCATAACAACATCATCGCCGTACATTTCTTCCATAAATATGCGGACCATTTCGCCTTCATTTGCAAATTTTCTAAAAGGAAAATTGCCATGATTGTTAACATTCATAATGTTTTCATGGTTACCTTTTAATATGTGAAAATTTTTTGGAAAAGCACATTTTAATTCCATAACGGCAGACAGCAAAGAAAGCCCTTCTGCCATTTCGCTTGCCATATTTTCGCCCGTACAATTTCCCTCAAGAAATTCATCTTTTGCAGCGAGCCACCGCTCCTTTCCTCTCAACTCTGAATGAAGAAGGTCCCCCACACAAATAACGCGCACTAAATTCTGGCAAAGAGCGTCATATACAGAAATTCCTGTTTTTTCTTCTATAAAATTATCTGGCAAAATAAACTTCATTATATTAAAAATAAAGTAAGGGCGCGCATGGAGGTCTGGAACAATGATTGCAGGCAAATTTTCAACGCCCTTGACAGTAAAATCCAAAAGTCCGCCAAGCTCTTTTTTTTCTGAACAGGGACGCCAAACATCACTTTCAGATTCCAAAATGCCTGCGGTTCTATCTGCTAATTCAAAGAGATAATCATGTGTAGGAAGTTCGCGAGAAAAAGAAAATTTTTCAAGCTTTTCAAATAAATCTTCGTTCAAAATCTTAATTTTAAGAAATCACAAGGCTCATTGTGCCGATAGTAATCTTGTCTCCAGTTGCAAGGCGAACATATTTTCCGTCCGGAATACGCTGCCCGTTCACAAAAGTTCCATTTGTACTTTTTTCGTCTTTTATAAAATAAGCATCGCGAATTTTTTGTATTATAGCGTGATGTCGACTTGCCAATTTATTGTCAACAACAACATCATTATCAGATTCGCGGCCGATTGTAATTTTTGCTACAAGTTTAATCTTCTTTTTATTAAACATTAAATAACTTGCCGGAACTGACTCCGAAATTGCGTCCAAATGCCTGCCGACAGGACTATCTGTAATAATTGTTGTATCTTGCAAAATTCTCATGCCTCCCATAAAAAATCAATGAGAAAGTTTCAACTTTCGATTTGATTTTTTAAGTTGTTTCGCAACTAAGTGAGAAACAACAGTTGATAAGAAAGTTTGCAACGCAAACTTTTTAAGATAAAACTCACAGTATTTTGACAGTTTTTATCTTCCCTTCTAATACATTTAGTATATACCCAGAATATAAATTTGTCTATTTTTCGTCTATTTTTGACTTTTTAAAAGACGCGGTGTTCATCAGTTTTTATTTTGGCTCTGTTTTTGATTCGCAATTGCTTTTTTTCGGCTTTGTTTTTAATTTCCGCTCTTTTTCCAGCTCTGAAAAACTTGGCAAATCTTCATGAACGATATGGAATAAAGATTTTAAAACTTCTTCCATAATTTTTCTAAGCTCAGGTGAAAGTTTTCTTAGCGCTGCAAGAATTTTTACGGAATTCTTAAACATATTCGCTTTTATTTCAGAATTTGTTTTTGCGCCAGTCGCGTGAATTATTTCAAAAAGAGTTTCTACAAAAATTTCTCTATCTTTGGTAGAAAGTATGTCTATCCACTTATTAAACGAATCATAAAAAAGCTTGCTAGCTTTGTCAAAACCGTCGACTTGAACAAATTCTTTTCCTTTTATGTGCCACGAAAATGGATCGTGCTGCATTACGCCTGATTCATCGCTTTCTACAACTTGAAAACAGCCTTTATGGCGAAAAATCATTCCCACGATTGAAAGCTGAGGATAAAACGAACAAAGCTTTGGAATAATTTCATAAAATTCTTGAGATTCAAGCCTTTTTTCTGTAAAGCCAGGCCCATCGTTGTTGTAAATCTTTTCAATTCGATTCTTTATTTTTTTATCGCAAAGCGCAGATGCAAAGACAGCAAGATTTCCACCCTTTGAATGGCCTGCGACAGTTATTGTTCCTTTTAAATTACTTGCGACATCCTGAAGATACAGAACAGCATCTTTTTGAGCAGGAACTTCGTTCATTATTGCAAGATTGCAGTCCTCTTTCCAGCCAACAACAGTGTCGTCTGTGCCGCGATAAGCTACAAAAAGCTGTTTTTTTTCTATTATATAAGTCATTGCCGCAAACTGCTCTTCTTTCTTTAAATCGATAATAGAATCATAGCCAGTTGCCAAAATGTTTCCAAAACGAACAGTTTTTGCAGCCTCTAACAGCAGTTGGGAAGAAAGCTTATTTATTAAAAGCCCTGTGTCAGAACGAGCTTCAAAATCTGGAGAGTTTTTAAAGATTTCAGCAAGCTCATGCAAAGGAATCGACGAGGAAAAATCCCTAGATTTCATAAGACCATCAAAGTTTAGATATAGAATCTGGCAAAGAATTAGAGAATCAATTTCATTAAACGGAGAATCCTCAAAAGAAAGGTCTCCTCGCCAAGCAACGTAATCAAGAATATTAGACATACTTTTATAATAATCAAGTTTTTTTAAGAGTTCCACATTTTTCGTAAAAAAAACAATAAAAGTCTTTATTTTTCTTGCAAATATAGTATATTTAAATCAGACTTTTATCTTTTGGGAATGTTCTAGAAGTTGAAAATGAGAGAGATGAACTTATTAGACTTCTCTTTATAAGGAATGACAATGGAAAATTTAGAAAACTCTGAAAAAATAGTTTCTGTTGCAAGCGAGCAGAATCGTTTTTTAGCAAAGGTTTATGGCTGGATGACTTTAGCACTTGCTTTGAGTGCGGCGGTAGCTTTTTTTACAGTAAGAAGCCAGTTTTTGTCTAATTTAATTTTTGGCAATGGATTTGGATATTTAATTCTTGCTATTGCTGAAATTGTTGTTGTAATCTGGCTTTCGGCAAAAATCAATAAGATTTCTGCAAAAGCGGCAACAGTTGCGTTCATTTTGTATTCAATTTTAAATGGAATGACGCTTTCAAGCATATTTTTGGTATACAACATCAAATCTATTGCAACTGTATTCGTTATAAGCGCAGCGATGTTTTTAGTGATGGCAATTTACGGCACTTTTTCTAAAGCAAACATTCTTTCTTTTGGAAGATTTTTCTTTATGGCAATTACAGGGCTTGTTATTGCTTCTCTTTTGAACTTATTTTTAAAGTCAGAAAGACTTGACTGGATAATTTCAATTGTGGGCGTTGTTGTTTTTACCGGCTGCACAGCATACGACGCAAAGAAGATGCTGGTAGTAAGCCAAAGAGCTCAAAATACAGAAGTTTTTAACAAGGCTTCTATAATTGGCGCATTGGAATTATATTTGGACTTTGTAAATATTTTCTTATATCTTTTAAGACTTTTTGGAAGAAAACGCAGATAAAAACGCAAAGTTTAGGCTAATTAAAAAAACTGCAAGTTTGACTTAAAAAGAAAGTTCTTTTAGTTCGCTTATGAAATTGGTTGTGCTTACAGTTTTTTGTAAAACACAACCATTTTTTTCTATTAAAATAGTAAAAAAATCATGCTCAGAATTTTTATTTTCAAAAGAATGATTTTCTTCAGGATTTTTTACTTGCCATTCAAAATTGCTGCCGTCTTCCTTTGACTTTTGATTCATAAAAGCTTTTATAAACTCGCGCGCAAGTTTTATTTTTGCATTGCGACGCAGCTCTTTTTGCTCAAGCCGGTAAACTTCAGCTTGATATTCATCAAAATGCCTTAAAAAATGTTCAATAACGGGAAAAGGGTCGTTTGCAAGCTTTGCATCCGCAATTTTTTCAAAACCAGTTTTGGTTCTTCCCAAAAAAGAAAGTTTTGTTTGCCGCTGAAAAAAAGCGCGTATATGAAAATCTTCGCTCACAAAAAGCTCCCAGCTAACAGAGGAAGCAGAGTTTTCTACTTGGCTTTTCATGCCAGGCCAAGCGAGGCAAATCAATTCTATTTTGTGCAAAACAGATGCAATATCTTGCAAAGGATTTCCGGTGCGGATATTTTGCCTTTGCATAAGAACGAGTTTTTCTTTCCAAAAATCATTTTTTTTCTGTTCAAACATTTTTTTCCTTCGTTTTGTTTTAAGGCAGATAGGTTGCGCTGTTTCCTGGAAGCGATTTTATCCACAATTTTGATTTTTCAAAAGAAAGGCGGTTTTCCAAAATCCAAAGCACGTTCATCTTTTCATTTGCAGAAGGTTTTTCGCCTTCACCATCGGTAAAAATTATCATCCCGCTGTATTTAGCCTTGTTTTGCAGAAAAAAATCCAAAGCACATTGAAAATTTGTTCCCCCTCGCCCTTTCACCTGGTCTAATCTCATGTTTTTTTTCAAAGGAACTGGCTCTTTGAATTTTACTTGCGTGTCAAAAAAAATCAAATCGATATTTTCGATAATTCTAAGAAAAAAGAAATTTTTTACTGCATGGCAAAACTTTTCAAAACTGGAATCCGTTATGGAACCGCTAACATCCACAGCGATTAGAACATTTGCTTTGCGTTCATAGCGGCTTCCCATTTGCGAAAAACCGAATCGCCTGCTCGGGCGCATTCGCGTAAGAGAACGCTTTGCACTTACAATGCTTTGCCTAAAGCGCGAAAGCACCCTGCGATAATCAAAAGAAAAAACGCATTGGTCTTCAAGAGCGCGAATTTCGCCTCCAGACAAGCCGCCCCAGCCCATGTCTGTTTGAGTTTTTTGAATCTGCATAGAAAGAAGGTGCTGCGCATCAGGATTTTCTTGCCAAAGTTCACAACTTTCGTTTGAAGGAAGCGAAAAATTTTGCCCATTAGAGGACGTTCCCACGTTTTGTCCGCCAGCAATTGCCGTTTGGTCAACAAGAAAACGAATTTTTTCATACCACTGCTCAAACGAAAGAACGTCTTTTAAAACAAGTATGCCAGAGCGGTGATCAACGCAAAGATTTCTTTTAAAAAAATTAAGTTCTTCGCTGCCTTCCCATTTTTTTCCTAAAGGATACTGTTCAATTTCAAAACGCTTTGCCTGAAACTTAAAATATTCAACGCCTTGCAAGAAACGGTCAGAATTAATAGAGGAAAGTTTTATCCCCCCTTGATAAAGAACAATGTCGCTGGCAAGAGAAAGAATTCCGCCTTTTGCATTTAGCGGCTTTCTTTTGTAGGGATGCTGCAGCAAAATCCTAAAAATTTCAATTTTTAACAAATCTTCAAGTTCTTTTTGATTAAAACCATTGCAAAGTTCTGATGAAAATTCAATTCTCATGCAGCCGCTTCTTAAAGGCACAGAAATAGAATTATTTTCAACAAAATTATGCGTACACGCCGCCGAAAAAAGCAAGGGTTCTGTATAAAACCACTGAGAACGTATTTTTTCAAGATTTGCCAAAACATTCATACAAAAAAGTTTTTTAAGAAACTAGTTTTCTTCTAAAAAATTTGAAAGAGTTTTATAAAAATCGGGAATATTTTCCATTATAAAAACCAAAGTTTTTGGATAAACAGAACCGTTGCAAATCGAAACAAAGTGCGACTGCACTTCTTTTAGATTTTTTTCCGCCAAAAAATTAAAATAATCTTCAAGAGAACGGGCAATTTTTTGAATGCAATCGCTAGAATATGCGGAAGATTCAATAAATCTAAACAAACTTTCGTTCACTTTAGAAAATTCTGGCAAGGAAAGCTTTTCAAGCTGACTTTTAAAAAGTTCAATTCCATTCAACAGGATTTGGCTTGCGCTCGGGATTGAATCTTGCAGGAACTGGAAAAACGCATTTGCGGCGCGGTTTCCAACAATTCCAGAAATTAAAGTTTTATGAATCGCTTCAGGAACAGGAAATTTTAAAATAACATCGCTTACGCGGACCCAGCTCCTTCGGTCTGGAGTTCTTTCAAACTGTTCTGCTTCAAAATTAGAATCCGCAGAATCAAGAAATTCAGGATTTTCTTTTATGAACGAAACCACGCGGCTATCCACACCGCTTTTGTTTGCCCAGGAAAGCCAGTCTTCAACGGAAGGAGCAAATTCGTAAATGTTAAAACGGCTTATAAGAGCGGGATCTAAATCTGTAAGCTGATATTCATCGCCACCATTCACAGCGCTTATAATGCGGCTTCCTTTTGGAAGACTTTTTCCAGCCAGTTTACGGTTCAAGGTTAAATCCATAACGGTTTGCAGAACTTCTGGTCTAGCCCGGTTCAATTCATCAAGAAAGAGGACTATAGGTTTTTCGTCAACAGGAAACCAGTATGGGAGCATAAAATCAGTTCTGCCAGTTTTTGAGTTTTTTTCTGGAAGACCGATTAAGTCGCCGGGGTCACTCATCTGGCCAAGAAACAAAGTTGTTACTTTAAAACCTTTTTTTTGAAAAAAATCTTCAAGAATTTGAGATTTTCCAATTCCGTGCCGGCCAACAAGCATAATATTTTGCTGCGGAGGAGTATTTTCAAGTATAAAAAGAAGCTGTTCTGCGTTTATTGTCATTTGCAGAAAAGTTTAGCACAAAATTTGGAAAGAAACAAACTAAAGAATTGAACAAAATATATATAAAACAAACACAAATCATATCGAATATTTATTGTTTTTATCCTAATATGCTTACAAGAGTTCTCAGAACTCAAATAAATCATTTTTAAGGAGATTTCTATGAATAAGAAACTTAAAGATTTTTTTAATTCTCTAGAGAGTAGACCAGAAGTTGTTACAAGAGGTTGCAAAAAGGAAGTTTGTCAACTTCGTTCCTATGTCTGTGGAATAGATAGTAACCACATTTATGCTTCATCTAAAGTCTACAATCGGATAACTAAAATTACAGTTCATTTACAAGAAATTGTTTCTGACAAAACGTTTATCCAAGAACTAAGAAAAATCCAAAGTAACTATCAAAAGAAACATAGTCAGCAAAATCGTGAAGAGTATCGGGATTCCGTTTATCCAGAAATCGATTATTCTTTATGTATGTGCAAAGAGGATTATTAGTTTCTTTGGTTGAAAAAGTTTCTTGCTCCTTTGTGACGACAAGGAATTAATGGTTAGTATATTCAGATGGATTATAGATTATTCCATAATAACTTTGAGTATACCTTATTACGAAAGTAATACTGCATTTCCCCCCACTTTGAAAGCGTTTCCGTAGGTTGCTGTAAAAACCGAGATGCCTTTTTTTCCCTTAAAAATGAAAACCGCAGGGTTCTATTCCTGCGGTTTATTTTTAGTTTTTATGGTTCAATTTTTTTTTCGAAATATAAGGCAGTATCTCTATAGCAGCCCCAGCATTTTTACAAACCATTTTAAACAATCTTAATACAACAAATTTTTCAAAATATAAAAACATTTAAAGACAAGCAGGCAATCAAAGTCCTGACAAAAATCTGCATATTTTTACTCATATAAAATTTCATCTTTAGCTCCTAATTGAATTTATTTCACAAATAATTTCTATTTTTTTTCCTTATCTTATTGACAAAAAATTTAAACAACTGTATGTTACTATACATAAGAACATAAAACTATGGAGGCATATTATGAAAAAAATTATTAGTGCAGTTTCGGCTCTTTTGGTATTGGCTTCTTCTACAGCGTTCGCTGCTCCAAAGAAACAACATAAAATAAAAATCGGTATTGCAAAAATTGTCCAGCACCAAGCTCTTGACGATATTGAAAAAGGCGTTATCGATGCAATTAAAGACGCAGGAATTGATGCAACTTACGACTTGCAAAACGCAAATGGAGACGTTGGAACTGCTGCTCAAATTGCAAATCAGTATAAGGCAGAAAAAGTTGATGTTGCAGTAGGAATTGCAACACCTGTAGCGGTAGCTTTGGCAACAACTCTGAAAAAAATTCCTGTTGTATTTGGAACTGTAACCGACCCACTAGGAGCAGGTCTTGTTTCAACGCTTGAACATGGCGAACGAAACGTTACTGGAATGAGCGATGCTATTCCTACAGAGCAGCACATAAAACTTTTTAAGGAAGTTGCAGGGATTAAAACATTGGGTTACATTTATACAAGCAGCGAAGACAATTCTTCAAGCGCACTTGCACTTGTAAAAAAAGGCTGTGAAGAGGCTGGAATAAAACTCATTACTCAAAGCATTACTAAATCCGATGAAGTAAAACAAGCTGCCCAATCGCTTGTTAATCGCGTAGATGGAATTTATCTTTCTACAGATAATACAGTTTTTAGCGCGATAGCTTCTCTTGTAGATGTATTTGGAAAAGCTAAAAAGCCTATTTTTTCAGGTGATGTTACAGCCGCAAAAGAAGGCGGAATCTTTATGGCAAGCGGTTTTAATTACTACAAAGCTGGCCGTGCAACTGGCGAAATGGTTGTAAAAATCTTGAACGGAGCAAAACCTTCGGAACTTCCAGTAAGATTTATGACCGATCCTTCTGACACGGATTTTCTTATAGACTTAGATGCAGCAAAAAACTGCAACATAACACTTGATAAAAAATATTTGGATACAGCAAACATGATTATCCAAAATGGAAAATTAACTACAAAATAGAAAAATCTATTGAAATTATGGCAAGATTCGAGTTTTTAGGAAAACAATAAAAGAGTAAGCGAATTTACAATTTGTGAAGATTTTGTGCGATAAGAACGACTAAGGTTGCACA
Source organism: Treponema sp. UBA6367 (assembly GCA_002437725.1). Taxonomy (GTDB): domain Bacteria; phylum Spirochaetota; class Spirochaetia; order Treponematales; family Treponemataceae; genus Treponema_D. Next base: position 25,491 of record DJRF01000030.1, on the reverse strand, counting down.
GCAACCCAAACCAGCCCAAGTGAAACGCGAGCACAACCATCTGAGTAAATTGTAAATTCGCTGAAAGCATTTTTTTATAGTTTATAGAAAACTCGAATTTTGACATATTAAACTTTATAATTTTTATAGGCAGGACTAAATGATTTGTTCAATTTTAATAGAAGGCTTGATTTACGGAATAATGGTCTTAGGAGTTTTTTCAACATTCCGTATTCTCAACTTTTGCGACATGACTGTAGACGGCTCTTTTCCAATGGGAGCTTGCGTTCTTGCGGTTTGTCTTTCTAATGGAATTGCACTTCCTTTCGCCCTGCTTTTAGCTTTTCTTGCAGGAATTTTAGCAGGACTTGTAACAACACTTATCTACACAAGTTTTAAAATTCCTGACCTTTTAGCTGGAATTCTCACGATGACCATGCTTTATTCAGTCAATCTTAGAATTTCTCAAAACAAAGCCAACATTTCTTTGTTAAAAATCCCAACACTTTTTTCAAAATTAAGCGATTTTTGCTACGACCACTTTCCTGCGCTAGATTCGAATCTTGCAATTCTTTTATTTCTTTTTATTTTTGTGCTTGCCCTAAAAGGACTTATGGACTTGTTCTACCACACAGATTTAGGACTTACAATGGGCGCGTTGGGTGCTAATCCGCAACTTATTGTATCGCAAGGAATTAATCCAAACATTGTACGAGGCATTGGAATCTGCGCTGGAAACGGTCTTGCGGCACTTGCAGGAGCTTTTGCCGCAATGTACAATGGTTTTTCAGATGTAGGAATGGGAACAGGAGTTGTTGTCAGCGGTCTTGCATCCTTAATGCTAGGAGAATTTCTTTTAAAATCAAACAAAATTTCGCTTCAAACCGCACGTGTTCTTCTTGGCTCAATTATCTACAGAGCGCTTATGGTCCTTGCCCGTACTTATGGTTACAAAATCCACATGACGCCAAACGACTTAAAATTGGCAACAGGCATTTTAATCATACTTTGCCTTTTGCTTTCAAAAACGAATTTTTTGTCAAATTTCAAAAAGAAAAACAACGCGCAAAAAGAAGGAACAAAATAAATGCTTACACTGAACAATATAAACATGATTTTTAATAGAGGAACTCCAGACGAAAACCATGCCCTAAAAGACATAAACTTAAAGATAGATTCTGGCGATTTTATAACTGTCATTGGAAGCAACGGAGCTGGAAAGTCAACTCTTTACAACGTTATTGCAGGAAGTTACGCTCCTACGTCTGGAACAATAGAGCTAGAAACGAAAAAAGGAATAAAAGACATAACCCGCGACAAAGAATACAAACGGGCAAACTACATAGGCAGAATTTTTCAAAATCCGCTTTTGGGAACTGCCGGTAAAATGACCCTAGAAGACAATATGATAATCGCTCATAAAAAAGGCTTTAAAGGATTAAAAATAAGTTTGAACAACAAAATGCGAGAATATTTTAAGGAACAGCTTTCGGTTTTGAACATGGGGCTTGAAAATAGGCTTCGCGACAACGTAGAACAGTTTTCTGGCGGGCAAAGGCAGGCATTAACGCTTCTTATGGCTGTAATGTCAAAGCCTTCTCTTCTTTTGCTTGATGAACACACAGCCGCTCTTGATCCAGCAAATGCCGCAATAATAATGGAGCTTACAAAAAAATTTGCGCAAGAGTACAATCTAACGGTCATGATGGTTACTCACAATATGCAGCACGCTCTAAACTACGGAACTAGACTTTTAATGATGGACGGCGGAGAAATTATTTTAGATATTCCAAAAGAAGAAAAAGAAAAACTAACTATGGAAGATATTATTGAAAAATTCCGCCAAATAAAAAAACAAACTTTAACAAACGACCAAATGTTATTGCAGTAGAAAAAGAAAGGGCATCCCATACAAGATACCCTTTTAGTATTGCCATTCCCGCACTTGATGCGAAAACCATTTACAAATGGATTGCCGGAACAAGTCCGGCAATAACACTTTGTTTGCGTTTACTTCAAGTTTATCATGCTCTTGTCGTAGTCTGTCGGCGGAACATAGCCCATAAGGTTCATTATTGTTGCAGGCCAAGATGAGATTCCAAGTCCGTCGTTGAGCTTTGTGTTGTCGTATTCGCCCTTGTATTCAGGGTCAAAGATGATTCCCGGTACTGGGTTGAGCGAGTGCGATGTCTTTGCCTTTGGCTCTCCGTCCTTGTCCTTCTTTACGCTGCCGTCCTTCGCGTGCTCGTACATGTCGTCACTGTTTCCGTGGTCGGCCGTGATGCAGAGGATTCCGCCTGCTTCTTCAATTGCAGCCTTCAATCTTCCAAGCTGAAGGTCCATGCCTTCCATTGAGCAGACAACCGCGTTGAATACGCCTGTGTGTCCGACCATGTCGCCGTTCGGGTAGTTCAGTCTGATGTGGTCGTACTTTCCGCTCTTGATTGCTTCAATAACTTTGTCGGTGATTTCCGCGCATTTCATCCAAGGACGCTGCTCGAACGGAACAACATCGCTAGGAATTTCAACGTAGTCTTCAAGCTTTTCATCGAACTTGCCCTGCTTGTTTCCGTTGAAGAAGTATGTAACGTGTCCGTACTTCTGTGTTTCAGAAATCGCCATAAGGTGAACGCCTGTCTTTGTAAGGTACTCTCCCATCGTGCGGTCAATGCTAGGAGGATTTACAAGGTACTGGCGTGGAATGTGTGCGTCTCCGTCGTATTCCATCATGCCGGCATATTCAACGGCAGGAACACGCTTTCTGTCAAACGGAAGCTCTCCGCCTGCCGGTGTCTCAAATGCGCGTGTCATCTCAAGGGCGCGGTCTCCGCGGAAGTTGAAGTAGATTACACTGTCGCCGTCGTTGATTGTTCCGACCGGCTTTCCGTCCTTTGCGATTACGAACTCGTGCATATCCTGGTCAAGAACGCCCGGAACTTCGGCGCGGTAAGTTTCGATTGCCTTTGTCGCAGAGTCGAACATACGTCCTTCGCCCAGAACGTGCGCCTTCCATCCGCGCTCAACCATGCTCCAGTCCGCGTTGTAGCGGTCCATTGTCATGTACATACGTCCGCCGCCGGAAGCAATCTGGTAGTCGCAGGGCGCAAAGCCTGCAAGGAATTCTTCAAGAGGAGTGATGTAGTTCAGTGCGGAAGTAGGGTCAACGTCGCGTCCGTCAAGCAATGCGTGCACGCGGATTTTCTTTACACCTTCCTTGTTCGCCTCTTCAATCATGGCCTTTAGGTGGTCGATGTGCGAGTGAACGTTTCCGTCAGAAACAAGTCCTATAAAGTGAAGGGTTGAGCCTTTGTCTTTTACATTCTTGATGAGCTTCTGCCAGGTTGCGTCCTGGAACATCTTGCCCGATTTGATTGACTCGCCAACAAGTTTTGCTCCCTGCGCGAACACGCGTCCGCAGCCCATCGCGTTGTGTCCGACTTCGCTGTTTCCCATGTCGTCGTCAGAAGGAAGTCCTACCGCCGTTCCGTGCGCCTTGAGCTTTGTGTGCGGACAGTTCGCCGTGAACCAGTCAAGGTACTTCATGCGGCTTGCCTTTACAGCGTCGCCTTCAACATATTTTCCGTAGCCAACACCGTCCATGATTACAAGAACCACAGGACCGCGGCGGCCTTTCCAGTTCGGATTCTTTTCCAAAGCATGCATTGTATCTGCCATATTTTTACTCCAATAAAAAGTTTAAAACATAAAATTTCAAAAATAAGAATGTTTTTTCAACAGTTAATATAATATTTTTTAAAACTCTAGGCAATTAAACTTAAATCAATTTTATTCCACTTTAAACATTCGAACTTCTTGGCTTAATGAGTTTAAATTGTCTTTATTTTCAACACTAGAAGCCTGAACTGATTCAATCGCCTTTGTAATCTGCTTAGAACCAGCAGCCATCTCATTCATTGAGCCGCTAATTTCTGTAGTGACGTTCGCAAGAATTCGCATTTCCTCGCCAACTTGCTTTCCGCCTTCTAGCACTACATCAGAATTAGTTTTTACAACATCAGAAGAAGTTTTTATCTCGCTTATAGATTGAAGAACTTGAGTACTTCCAGCAGACTGCTCTTCCATCGCATTTTTTATAACGCTTTCCTGCTGCTTTACTTTGCTTGTAAGATCAAAAATAACTTCAAACTGGCTTTGAACTTCTTTTGTATTGTCCGCAACATTGTTGATTATGTTTTGCAAATCCTGAAGCTGGCTTGTAATCTTTTTGCCCTGCGTGTTAGACTGTTCCGCAAGCTTTCTAATTTCGTCGGCAACAACGGCGAAACCTTTTCCAGCCTCTCCCGCATGAGCAGCTTCTATTGCGGCATTCATAGCAAGAAGATTTGTCTGGCTTGCGATGGTTTGAATAATTGTGCTGGCTTCCAAAAGGCCTACAGAACGCTCCAGAATTGTCTTAGAAAGTTCAACAGACTGATTAATCTTTTTGCGGCCGTTTTCAGATTCCGCCCCAAGCTCATCAACCGTAACCGCGTTGCTTTCCAGAATCTGTGTGACCGAGCGAATATTGGCAACCATTTGTTCAACTGCGGAAGAAGAATTTGAAACTCCAGAAACTTGAACTTCAACGCTTTGATTTAATTCTTCAAGCCGCTTTATCATGTTTTGAATTGTAGAATCAGATTCTTCTACCCCAGCCGCCTGATTTACAACGCGCTCTTTTACGCTTTCAATGTTCGCCATAATCTGTTCGATTGCAGAAGATGTTTCCGTCATATTTGTAGAAAAGTTTTCTGCCGTATTGATTGAAATATCCACAGATTCGTGCATATCCTTTAAGAGTTTTTTTGTTTCTGAAAGGAGTCTGTTCAGACTTATAATAAGAAGACCGAGCTCGTCGCGCGATTTTATTTCAAGTTTTTTTACAGTGTAATCTTTTTTAGCAAGAGATTCGCTGAAATCCAGAATTTCATGAATGTGCTTTGCGGTGTTAGAAATTTGCCTAAAAGAATTATAGCAGACAATAAAAATGCTTATCACACCAAATGGAAGTATGTATTCCAAAAACAGGCGGGCAATAGAATAATCTGCAAGCGCTGTTGAAAGAACTGGCGAAATTATCATAAGGAAGGAGCCAAACGCGCCAAATCCGCTTACAGAGCAGTTTCTTGTAACCAGGGACATTGACTTATATTTTGATTCAAAGTGAAGAGTATAAATACAGTCTTCAATGCTCTGCACAAAACAGGTAAAGAAGAAAAAAGAAAACATGAATGTTGAACCTAAAGTCATTGTGGCAAGCGCGCCGTAATCAACATACATCCCCTTTTGTTTAAAACTAAAAAACACGATTGTAGGAATTGCAAAACCGTTTAGCATTGTAGCGAGCATTGTAATTTTTTCAAAATTGATTACAACTTTGTTCACTTTTTCAATAGATTCAGGGCTGCCATCAAAGCTTTCAATTTTCTTTTTATTGCTTTTGCCCCACCAAACTGCGAAAATCGTAACAACTATAAGTGCCGGCAGTCCAATTGGCCCTGCCAAAACCATAAAAGAATCCGATAGCGTATAAACTTTAATAAACGACAAAGCAATCCAAGAGAACACGATTGGAGTAGTAAACATTAAAGAATAGAACAAAAGCATCTTTTTTGGGAGCTTTATGATTGAAGCAGTTTGCTTTTTATTTTCGTTTTCCACAGTTTCCATAAATAAAACCTCTAAGCTTGATGTAATTTTAGACGTATTTTATGGAATAGATTGTATCACAATTTTAAAAACAAACAATAGCTTTGCTATAATATACATTGCGCTAATTTTTACAAAATGATTTTCTATGACTTGGGTTGCTACGCAACTTTAATTGTTTTTATCGCACAAAGCCTTCACAAATTGCAACTTCCCGTACGCGTTTATTTATTTTTTTAAGACCCGGCTTTTTGCACTCCATTTGAACTATTTGCACTTGCTACAATCTACAAAACCGCTAGGTTGACAAATAAATCTTTTAAACTAGAATAAACTCTACTAGGGTGAATTTTGAGTTTTTGCAAAAAGAATAAGATAGTTTCTTGCAATTAATAAAAGTCTACTTTCTACCTAACAAATTCAAAAAAGCAAAGGAAAACAAGAGGTCATGGAAAACAATTTTGAGAAAAAAATCAGCATTACGGCAAGACTGGGACTAATAATTCTTTGTCTAACATTTTTAGTAATGGGAGCACTGCTTTTAGTAGTAACAAAAGTTGTAAAAAAACAGATTGGAAACACCTACCTTGAAATGTCAATGTCTATCGTTCAAGGTCGAGCTAGAGAAGTTTACGAATGGGTAGACACCTACAAAAACGACCTAAGAATCTACACGGAATCTGACATTGTAAAAACAGGAAACAAAAACGCAGTTATAGATTGGCTTCACTTGCATCAAAATCTTAGAAATAAAAATTACGATTATATGTTCTTTTCTGACACAGAAGGAACCACTTACCGCGATACCGGGCTTGTAGGAGCAAGGGGGGGGGTACAAGAGCGTGACTATCACAAGGCAATGACGGAACTAAAACTAGAAGAATTTGTAGGCAATATTGTAAAATCTAAGACTTCTGGAGAATACGTTGTTCCAATTGCAAGAAGCGCAAAAGATTCAAATGGAAATGTTTTTGGATATTTTGTTGGCATGCTTGGCATAAATCAGATGCAAAACGAGATTGGAAAAGCTGCTGTAGGAGAAACAGGCTACTTTATGCTCAGCGATGGCAACGGCACCATAGTCGCAACAAAAGACTCTTCTGTCCTAATGAAAAATATTGATTTATTTCCTGAGATTAAAAAAATCATACAAAACGGCCGCAACGGATATTCAGCCGCCATTATAAACAACGAAAAAGTCCACGTATTTTGCGCGCCTGTTCCAAACCTAAAACACACAATAACCCTTATAGTTTCCGACAGCCAAATTTTCAGCGCAGTAAAAAAAGCCAAAACAATGATTTTAGCATTTGGAATTGCAATAGGAATTGTAATCTATTTGTTCTTCATAACCGCTCTTACAATAGTTCTTGGAAGGCTAAAAAAAGTAAATGAAACCATAGACGATTTTTGCAACGGAGAAGCAGACTTAACCGTTAAATTAACTGTAAAACGAAACGATGAAGTTGGCTCTTTAGTCATATTGATGAACAGATTTATAGAGAAGTTTAGAACAATCATGGCTACCATAAAAGAATCTGAAACAAAGCTTATACAAGCAGGTTCTACTCTTACAGATGAAATTCAGTCGTCAACGGCAACAGTTGCGCAAATGGCGGAAAACATAAGCCATGTAAACGGACAGGTAAAAAACCAGGCGGACAGCTTGCACCAGTCGGCAAGCGCAATTACTCAAATTACAAGCAACATAGAATCTTTGGACAAAATGATTCAGACTCAATCTTCCAGTGTAGTTGAAGCGTCCGCTGCCGTTGAACAAATGATTGGCAATATTAAATCAGTTGATACCTCTGTTGCAAAAATGTCAGATGAATTTTCAACCCTTGAAAAAGATACAAAAACTGGAATTGAAAAGAACTCTAGCGTAAATGCTCTTATTCAGCAGATTGCAAACCAGTCAACTTCTATGGTCGACGCAAATACTATGATTCAAAGCATCGCGGCTCAAACTAATTTGCTTGCGATGAACGCAGCAATAGAAGCGGCTCATGCGGGAGAAGCTGGAAAAGGCTTTTCAGTAGTTGCCGACGAAATTAGAAAATTGGCAGAAACCTCTGCAGAACAGTCAAATAGAATCAAAAAAGAATTAAATAATATTCAAGACGGAATTTCTTTGGCAGTCTCAGCATCTTCGGAATCGGAAAAAGCATTTCAGTCGGTTTCCGCAAGAATATCCTCTACAGGCGAACTTATTACGCAGATTCGCGGAGCTATGGACGAGCAGCAGGAAGGTTCCCAGCAGATAATGATTGCTTTGCGCGCAATGAACGACAGCACAACAGAAGTACACGACGCCGCCAGCGAAATGGACAAAGGCGGTCAAGAAATACTTAAAAACGTAGCTGAGCTTCAGCAATCCATGGATTCAATTAACAATGCCATGACGGAGCTTGACAACGGCACAAGCTATGTAAACGACACCGTTTCAAAGCTCAAGGACGTCGCCTCAAGCATCAATGAGTCTATAAACAACATTCGCGACGAAGTTGGTCTTTTTAAAGTTTGATTTTAAGCTCAAAAGCAGCATTTAAACCAGCTAGAACAAAAACAGGAATTTGCACAAAACAGTTTTTTTTTGTAAACTAAAAACATGAAAAGAATATTTTTAACCATTGCCATAACAGTTTTTTTTACAGTTCTTTACTCTTGCAAAACTGTCCCTGTAATTCCAAACAACGCCTCTTCAACACAGCTAATTCAGTTAGGGCAGGATGCGGCAGAATCTTCAAACTATGATGCTGCAGAAATGTACTATGAAGCAGTTATAAAACGATATGGAATGAACACTTCAACTTATATTGAAGCGAAATATGAGCTTGGTCACCTTTACAAAAATACAAAAAGATACAATGAAGCTTTCTCAGCGTTTAATGAAATTCTTAGCATCTTTGAAAATGCAGAGCCAGGCTCATTGCCTGCCGCATATAAGAAACTTGCAAAGATGGGAATTTCAAGTCTTCCTGAAAAATACCAGCACAAAACTACAACAAAGTTGTAATCATCTTAAAAGCATTATCTATCTACCCCTTTTTGACTTGTCATCAGGGGTAATGATTGCATCGATTGCAATGTTTTTTTCCGCAGCCAGTTTTTGAACAAGTTCTTTTGTATATTTTTTAGTACCGCGTGGCGTAGGATGAGGCTGGGCATCTCCAACAAGGATTATTTTTCTACTAGCATCGCCGCGCCAATTATAAAATTCCAATGCGCCGTAAAGAGCTTCGTACACGGCTTCTGGTATATCTCCGCCTTCCCTGCCCCTTATTTCAAAACTGTTTAAGTTTTTTATAAAAATGTCAATATCTTCTGTAAAATCAAAAAAACGTACCGGAATTCCTTTATACCTAAAGTTATCGCCGTAATCCCTGTAGAGAATAAGGCCCAAACGGCAATCGCCAAATTCTTTTAGTCCTGCTATAAGATTAGGAATCCAGTCTTTGCGAAGTTTTTCTATATCGTCTTTCATGCTGCCAGTTGCATCAATAGCAAAAACTATGTCCGCGCTTTTTTTAGAAGGAATGGATTTTATAGACTGCATTATGTCATCCACAATGGTTTCAGGTCCTTTAGAAAAAATTAAAAAATCTGAAATTTCGCCAAACTTTTCTCCAGCTTCCGGATTATACGCATCGGTTAGGACGATTGGTTCAGTTTCTTCAAGCAGTTCCACTTTTTCATCCTTAATTTCCTCACGGACTGAATCTGTATGCGTTGGAATCGGGCGTTTCTCAAAATCGAACATATACGGATTGTCAAAAAAACTTCCTGTGTAGTCAGCATATTTTTTGGAAAAGGCTCGTATATTTACAAAAGTACCTTTGCCTATTTCCACAGTTCCGTTTCTTGTCCAAGGGTAACCATATTGAATTTTGCTAGGTATGTAGATATGAAAAGCTTCTCCAAATCCTTCTATATTTTCTGAAGTTGAATCTACCAGGCTATACAAGGCATACTTTGACTCAAGTTTTTTTCCATCTAAGAACCTTATTTCATCACCGTTTATATTATTGTATTCCATTGCCCTGTACGCATAATTAGCTTCTTTTCCCTGCAGATCTTTTGTGGTTTCAGTAAGAATTATAGATTCAATCTGCGGCGATTTTTTTACATAAAGGTGATAGCCGACTGTTGTTTTAGAAGACTCATCAATTTGGCGAACAACCTTCAAATCTGAAGGCCTAATCATAAGCGAATTTTGCCCATAAATAACTGAAACAAAAATAAGACTGATTATAAAAAAATTAATTTTTTTCTTTCCCATATTTTATTTATCGGAACTATATGCAAAAGATATTAGATTGCGAAAGTTATAAAAACTTGAAATTTTGGCTATTAGATTGAAAATCGAGTTTTTATAAAAATTAACAAAAGCCTAAGTGAATTTACAATTTGTGAAGGCTTTGCGCGATAAGAACAATTTAGGTTGCGTAGCACCCCAAATCAATTCAAACGAAATTTGAGCACAACCTTCTGAACAAAATTGTAAATTCGATGAAAGCGTTTTTTTAGTTATGAAAAACTCGACTTTCGGCCTGGTAAAAAAAGCAAAATTCTTTTAATTATTTTATTGAAAAACATTTAATAAAGGGGGTATAATTTAAGATACAGTGGCAAATGCAAAAAAAGTTACAAACAATGAATTTACTCAGGTAGATATAAGCCAGTTTTACGACACAGAAGTTCAGCCAGCAGATAGAATTGAAAGCGGAATTGTAATATTAACTGCAAAAGAAGAAAATCTGTTCAGCCAGCTTATACCGCTTGTAAAGGAAAAATTACCAGACCGGCTTTCCATAATAGAAGAAAGAATGAAAGACTTGAAAAAACTTGCAGAAGCAATTGCGGCCTTTCCTTCTCTTTTAGAACGCCACGACCTTGCCGGAGGAACTAGAACTCCTCAGTTATTAATTGATTCCCTTATAAAGCACCAGGATCAAGGAGACACTTCTTTGCAATTGCCTTCAAAAGCTATTTTAGGAAAAGGTTTTATAGTTGCTAAAACGCACACTTTTTCTTCTCTAGCAAAATTAAGCTCTACAGTAAACGCGCCGGAAGAACTTACGCAGGCTTTGCAGCTTTCTACCGTAACAACAATGTTTACTCTTATGGCAGAAGATGTTTACTTAAACCTTATAAATGACGCGGAACAGCCAATGGAATACCGGAGGGAATGGGCTCTTTCCTTGCTTTTGCTATGGGAACACAGAAATGACCAGACAATAGAATCTGTAGCTCCAGTCCTGCAATCAGTATGGCTTGCAAGAAGAAAACTGGCTCCTGCATTTGGAACAATGATGGGCACAAGCGAGCTTCTGCTTATGTCAATCCAGATGGACGAACAGTGGTTTCATTTTATAAAAAACAGAATGGGCGATCAGGGAGTTTCTCAAGCTATGGAGGAATTGCTTTTTGGCATATCCTATGAACAAATTCAGCAATTGCGTTCCATTTTAAAAACAAAAGGAATTCCTGCAATCGGGCGCGATGAAGTTTCGTCATTTTTAGGCGAGCACGTAAAAGTCGATGCCGGTCTTGACTACAGAGATTTCTATTCAATGTATACAATCAGGAGAGACAATGCTCGTTGCCGAGAAAGAATGAAGCTTCCTGGTCCTCACAAAACTTTGGAAGATTACTTTATTCAATTTATAACACAACAGAACAAGGAGAAACAGATTAATGACACATTCGCGAAATAAAGACTTGGTATTGCCACCGGCAAAAAGAAACCCTTGCAACTTTGGAGAAAAACTGAGAATTGTAAGAGAGCATAAAGGCTACACTTTAAAAACAGTCGCTAGAGCAGCTGGCGTAAGCGAAAGTCTGGTTTCCCAAATAGAAAGAAACCATGTTTCCCCTGCTATAGACACGCTTCTTGCTTTAGCAGAAGTTTTAGACATCAACCTGGAATTTTTATTTGAAGAATATAGGCGCAATCGTCCTGTAAACATTATAAGAGCCTCTGAAAGACCAGTCTCTAAAGAAGAAGACGTTACTTACGAACTAATCGCCCGACCTGAAAAAGATGACAAAGAAAATGCAGTCGAATCATATATTATAAAAGTTCCTGTTGACTCGCGCACGCACAGAGGTTCTTACGGCCACGTAGGCAGAGAATTTGGAATAATAATGCAGGGTCGCGCAAAATTAAAATACGAGGACAACGAATATATTTTAGAGGAAGGCGACAGCGTTTCTTTTCCGGCAAGTTGCCCGCACGTGGTAGAAAACATTGGCAAAAAAGAATTGGTTGCTTTTTGGGGTGTAACGCCTCCTCAAAGATTTTTAGACAAATAAGTTCTTGCAAAACAAGCAAAATATTCCAAGTTGAACATTATTTTGCATAAGAATATAATCGAATATAATTAGTCCAAATGTAGAGTTTTTTATAAACTTTGAAAAAACGCTTTCAGTGAATTTCCCTAAAAACTCAGCATTCAGGCTAACTAAAATAAAAACAGGACATTTTTATGATAATTCTTACATTAAACTGCGGCTCTTCATCCGCAAAGTATCAGGTTTACGACTGGGACAACAAAGCTGTTCTAGCCAGCGGCGTTGTAGAAAGAATCGGTGATACAGGTTCTTGCATTACTCATAAGGCAAAAGGAAATAAAATTGAATTTGAAAGTCCCTGCCCAACTCACAAAGAAGCTATTGAACTTATTCTAAAAGAAATTACAGACAAAGACGTTGGTGTAATTTCTGATATGCACGTAATTGGCGCTGTAGGACACAGAGTTCTTCACGGCGGCGACAAATTTACAAAATCAGTTTTAATTACGCCAGAAGTTATTGAAACATTCCGCTCTGTTCAAGATTTGGGACCTCTTCACAACCCTGCAAATATTATGGGGATTGAAGCCGCTCAAAAAGTTCTTCCTAACGTTCCTCACTGTGCTGTAATGGACACTGCTTGGCATCAAACCATGCCAGAAAAATCATTTATGTACGCAATTCCTAGAGAATGGTACGAAAAATATTCTGCTAGAAAATACGGTTTTCATGGAACCTCTTTTCTTTACACTTCAAAACGCGCGGCAGTTCTTTTAGGAAAGGAACCAAAAAACACGAATCTTATAATTTGCCATATTGGAAACGGGGCTTCTGTTTGCGCAGTAAAAGAAGGAAAATGTTATGACACAACAATGGGACTTACTCCCCTTGACGGACTTGTAATGGGAACCCGCTCAGGTTCGCTAGATCCGTCTTTGCCTTTCTACATCATGAGAAAAACTGGAATGTCTGCGCAGGAAATGGACACCGCCCTAAACAAAAAGTCAGGACTTCTTGGCATTACAGGAAGATTTACAGACCGCAGAGATGTTGAAAACGGCGCAAAACAGGGCGATAAACTTTGCCAGCTCGGAATGGAAATGGAATCCTACAGAATAAAAAAAACAATAGGCGCTTACATGGCTGCTCTTGGAAAAGTTGATGCGATTGTATTTACAGCTGGAGTCGGCGAACATTCTCCTACAATCCGCGCAATGGCAACAGAAGGTCTTGAATGTATGGGCATAAAGATTGATGAAAAGAAAAACCATCTTTCAAACACAAGCAATGCAGAAACACTTATAAGCGCAGAAGATTCAAAAGTAAAGATTTTTGTAATCCCTACAGATGAAGAGCTTGTTATGACAGAAGATGCGTATGCTCTTACAAAAGGAACTTACGACGTTCACACAAACTTTACATATAGCTTTCAGTCAAAAGATTATGTAAATAAAGCTCGCCTAGAAGCTTGGAAAAAGGATGTTGAAAAAAATCCTGAATTAAAAACAATTGAAGCTTAAAAGCATAAAAAAGACTGCCTGCAAATTAAAAATTAGGTATCCTTAACCTTAAATTTTATGATTATGGCAGTCTTTTTTATTTAACACTATCTTTGAACTGACGCTGTTTTTACTTTATCTGCAACATCTTTTCCGCACAGCAAGGCTACAAGTTCCATTGCAAACTGCTCTGCCGCTCCAGGACCTCTTCCTGTCACAACATTATTGTCTGTTACAAAGGGAACTCCAGAAACATAACTGCTGTTTTTCATAAGCTCAGAGCAAAGTTCTTCGCTTCCAATATATTGAACAAGATTCTGCTCCATTCCAGGATAGCAAGTCCATTCTTTTGAAGCAAGGATTCCTGTTTTCGCAAGAACAAGCGCAGGAGCAGCGCAAATTGCACTTACAATTTTTTTTGCATCAAAACACTTTTTTATGTACTGCGCAATATAAACATCTGCAGCAAGATTTTCAGCGCCTTTCATTCCACCTGGAAAAAAAACAAGGTCTGGCAAATCTGAATCAAATTCAATTTTAAACTCATCAAAGCTTAAATCCGCAATAACAGGAATTTTATGCGATCCTGTAACAATGTATTTATCTTGCATTGTTGAAGTTGGAACTGCAACAGTAAAAACCTCTGCCCCGCCGCGTCTAAGATAATCCACAGGTGTAAGCGCTTCAATTTCTTCAAAACCATCTGCAAGAAAAACAACAGCATTTTTCATATTCACCTCCATAAAAATACGTCCGTTCAAGATACGCTCAAGACCTTGACTCAGCCATTTTTAGATTTTTGATAAACCCTAAATCAAAGAAAAAACACTTTCAGTTAATTTTCAATTTGTTCAGACGGCTGTGCTCAAGTTTCACTTAAAATGGTTTGGGTTGCGATGCAATCAAAATTGTTCTTATCGCACAAAGTCTTCACAAATTAAAAATTTGCCTACGCTTTTCTTCATTTTTATAAAATTTTTTATTCGGAATAATTATACAATCTACCATTATTAAATGCAAACAAACAGCTTTTATTATTGACAATCTAGCGAATTTCAAAGAATATTTAACTGTATATGCAAGGAACAGTTTTAGCAGGCACAAACAATGTATTTGAAGTAGAATGTGAAGATCAAATAACACGCTCTTGCACAATCAAAGGAAAAGTTTTAAAACAAGAAAAAGAATACTACAACCCTTTAGCGCCAGGAGACTGCGTTGAAATTGAAAAAGATGAAATAGACGAAGAAAAAGGTCAAATCATCTCTCTTCTTCCTAGAAAAAATGAATTTGTAAGATGGAACGTAAAAGGACGCTGTCCACAACTTCTTGCAGCAAACATTGACTATCTTATTCTTGTAACAACACCAGCAGAACCGCCGTTTAGACCAAGATTCATTGACAGAGAACTTGCGCAGGCGGAAATGCTCGGTCTTGAACCCATAATCGTTTGCAACAAATACGATATTCTTGAAAATGCTCCAGAAACAGAAGATTATTTAAGAATTTGGGAAGACTTAGGCTATAAAGTTATGAGAATCAGCGCGAAGACTGGCGAAGGGCTTACAGAATTCGTTGAGTTAATAGAAAACAAGCTGAGCGCGTTCGCGGGGCAATCGGGCGTCGGAAAATCAAGCCTAGTAAACGTACTCGACGACAGCTGCGTTTTAAAAACTGGAAGCCTTTCAAAAAAATACGGCAGAGGAAGCCACACTACAACAAAGGGAACCTTAAATCGGCTTACTATAAACACTGCATTAACAGGAGGCGTAAAAGGAAGAATTGCTTCCATAATCGACACTCCTGGAATCAGGCGTTTTATGCTAAACGAAATCGAAGCAGAAGATCTGCAATTATACTTTAGAGAGTTCAAACCTTTTATCGGCAAATGCAAATTTGGAATGAACTGCAGCCACACGCACGAACCTAACTGCGCAATAAAACAAGCAGTTGAAGAAGGCAAAATTTCAAAACAGAGATACGACAGCTGGCTAAGAATCAGCCTTCAAATTAAAAACAAAACATGGGACGACTAAATGGACAGAAAAACGCTTGAAGAACTCGACTACTACAAAATACGTGATGAAGTTTCAGGGTTTTGCAAAAGCGAAGAAAGCAAGTTTATTATGGCGCATCTAGAACCGTTTACTGATGCGCAAAAAATCCATAGAAGGAAGCAGCTCAGCCGCGAATGGACAGTTTGCATAAATTCAACAAAGCCAAACGCTCTGGATTCCTGGCCGCAAGTTTACAATACAATAAAGTCCTTAAACGCAGAAGGAATAAGCCTTGAACAGGAACAATTCTTTGCAGTTCTTCAATTTTGCGCTTCCATACAGAAAGTTATCAATTTTTTTGAGGCAAACACAAAAGAACTTTCAACAAAAGCACTTTTTGAACTTGTAAATCAAATTCCAGATACAAATCCTGTTTACAGTGAAATTTCAAAAATAATTTCAAAAGACGGAAAAATAAAAGATTTGCCACAGCTGCGAGAAATTCAGACAAGGATTGCCGAATTGAATTCTAAAATAAAAGGAATTATGCGCTCTTTTACCAGCAATCCAAAGTATGCGGACGTTTTAGAATCTTCAGTTCCAGTGCTAAAAGGCGACCGGCAAGTTCTTGCTGTAAAATCAGGAAGAAGAAATGCAGTTCCTGGAATCATTCATGAAATGAGCCAGTCTGGAAGGACGGTTTACATAGAACCAGAAGAATCTGTAATATGCACAAATGAACTTATTCAGGCAGAGTTTGAACTTAAGCAAGAAATCCGAAAAATCTTTATTGAGTTAGCCTCAAAAATCCGCCCTTACAAAACTGATTTAATTCAAGCATTAAAAATAATGGAAGAGCTAGATATTACAAAGGCTGTTAGCGAATGGGGAAAATCAAAAAACTGTATTTTTGCAGAGGACTGCAACGATTTTTTAGAACAAGAGTATTTAAAAACTAACGATAATGGCGTTGAAGAAAAAATCAAAACAATTCAATTTAAATCATACAAAAAGCCGCTTGCACTTTTACAAGCCCGCCATCCTCTTTTTGGTGAGAAAGCGGTTCCTATTGATGTAAAATTATTAGAAGGAAGAAAAGTTTTGATTATAACAGGCCCAAACACAGGCGGAAAAACTGCAACTTTAAAAACAATTGCGCTTTTTTCAATGTTGAATCAAAGCGGATTTCCAATTCCTGCAGCAGAAGGAAGCTGCCTTCCAATTTTTAGCGGAATATATGCAGACATAGGAGACAGTCAGTCAATAGAAGACAGTCTTTCAACTTTTAGCGGTCACATGAAAAATATTGCCAAGGCATTGCGATTTTCAAATGAAAATTCCTTAGTCCTGCTAGACGAACTAGGAAGCGGAACTGATCCGCAAGAAGGAGCCGCAGTTTCAATGGCGGTTTTAGACAAATTGATTGAAAAAAATGCGTTCGTTTTAATAACGACCCACCAAGGAGTAATAAAAAACTACGGATACACAAATCCAAACTGTGTAAACGCAAGCGTAGAATTTTCTTGCGAAACTTTAAGTCCAACGTACAGAATTCTGATGGGAATTCCTGGAGAAAGCCATGCCTTAGAAATTGCTGAAAAAAGTGGCATCCCTAAAGAAATTATAAAAAAAGCAAAAGAATATATTTCAGAAGAAAAAGCTGACGTTTCCACGCTTATAAAAGGATTGACCGAAAAACATTTCCATGCAGACAAAATAATCCAGGAACTTGCCCAAAAAGAAAGCTTCCTTGAACAGAAGAAAATTGAAAACGATTCAAAAGCCTTGCTTTTAAAACAGCAGGAATTAAAGCTAAAGCAAAAACAGCAGGATGAAAGACAGGAATTTCTTGCGCAAACAAGGCGGGAACTTGAAAATCTTGTCAGAAAGCTAAAAGAAGGAGAAATTACAAGAGAAAAAACTCTCGGCGTAAAAGGTTTTATAAACAAAATTTCCAAAGAGACAGAAGAAAATGCGATTATTTTAGAGCAAGAAGAAAAACAACTTTTGCAAGAAGCTCAAAATCTTGAAAAAATTGCAAAAAGCCGAACAAGCTTAAAACCTACAAAGAAAAAGATAAAAAACTCGCAAGCTCTAAAAAATGCTGCAAGCGTATTTGAAAACACAAAACCAAAAGAAAAAAAATCAGCGCAAGAATTCAAAGTTGGTTCTCAAGTAATTGCAGGAATTTCAAAAACTAAAGGAACTTTGATTGAAAAATTAAGCAAAGACTGTTGGAACGTGCAGTTCGGAAGCATAAAAATGGCAATGAAACAAAGCGAACTTTCTTTGTGCAATGAACAAGACGAAAAAATTAAAAATTCAGTTTCCTATGATTTTTCAGACTTTTCAAAGCCGCAAGACAAACCAGCTTTTGAACTTAGGCTATTAGGAATGAGGGCGGACGAAGCAATAAAAGCATTGAACAGGCAGTTAGATTTGTGCGTTTTGAACAATTTTACAAATTTCAGCATAATTCACGGAAAAGGAAACGGCATTTTGCAGCAAACGGTTCAAGACTATCTTTCAAACAATCCTGCTGTTGCAGAATTCAGATTCGCTCCACCAGAAGACGGCGGATTTGGCAAAACTTATGTAACACTGCGATAGAAAAGCAAGACCTTAAAAATCCCCTTGAAAGATTATGAATAATTATTTATATTTAATGCATAAACATTCATAAGATGTTCAAGGGGAAATTTGTGAAAGAACGGCTTACTCGTTTAAAAACAATAAGAAAACTAATTAAAAACTACCGCATTGAAAGCCAAGAAGTTCTTTTAGCATACCTTGAAAAAGAAGGATACGAAGTTACACAGGCAACCCTTAGCCGAGACTTAAAGCTTTTAAAAGTAGGAAAAGTTTCCGACGGCAATTCTAGCTACGTTTATTCCTTGCCCGGCGAAGACGAGCGGCAAGAATCAGAACAAATCTATGTGCAGGACTTTCTGCGCGGCTACGTAAGCATAGATTGGAGCGGAAACATCGTTGTTATAAAAACGTTTCCGGGCCATGCAAACACAGTTTCAAACGCTCTTGACAACATGAATATGGACGAAATTCTTGGCACAGTCGCAGGAGACAACTGTCTTTTTGCCTGCTTGCGGCAAGGAATCACTGGCGACCACTTTTTGGCAGAACTAAAAAGACGTATTCCAGAAATTGAGGACTAAAAAAGTTATTTAATCGCAAAAACCGCCATGAAAATTATATATAAATATATCTATCTTGATATAAAATGGATTTAGAAAAGACAGTAATCGACAACATAAAAAGAATTCGCAAGGAAAAGCGCATCACGCAGGAACAGCTGGCAGAAGCGTGCAACACGGCGACAAGCTACATCGGGCTTATGGAAACCTACAAAAATGTGCCAAAGCTTTCCACAATCGAAAAAATCGCCGCCGCCCTAAACGTTGAGCCTGAAATCTTATTCAAAAAAAACAATGTTTCCCAAGACGAAGAAAAATTAATACAAAAAATAACAGATTCCGTTGTTGAAGATTTAAAGAAAAGTTTGTATAAAAATCTAAAAAACAACTTATAGCTTTTATACAAAAAACAATTTATCTTACCCCAACTTTTTCATAATAATCTTGCCACCACTGTTCAACATCAATATCTTCAAAAAATGAAGGATACAATTTTTTTGCAAACCATAAAATGCAAAGAGGTGCGTCAACGCCTGCCGTGTAGGTTCTGTAAAGTCCCATTGGCATTTTGTAAACGCACTGCTCTTGAACAGCTTTTATGCCGGACCAATCAACGTTTCCATCAAGATTTTTGTACAAGCCGTCAGGCTGGACATTCGTAAAATTTGTTATAAAAATTGCATCGGGATTCCAAGAATAAATCTGTTCCATTGAAGTTCTGCTAGAAGTTTCGCCCAAAAGAGATGCGGCGACATTTATTCCCCCGCACTGATTTATTATGTAGTTTCCAAAGGAATGTTTTCCTGCCGTAACAATCGCAGTTGGCGAATACTGAAATAAAATAAAAACGTTTTTTCTTTGCTCAAAAGGAATCTTAGAAACTCTCGCGTTTACCAAATCTGTAATTTTTTTGCTAAATTCAACAAAGGTCTTTGCCTTTTTTGAACTTTCGCTAGAAGTAAAAATTTTATCCAAAAGAATCAGCCAGTTTTCCAATGTTTCAATTGTGTTGTATTCCCAATTAGATGCCGAAATTCCAACAGCTGTAAAGCCTTTTTCCGTTAGGACTTGCCCCAACCGCCCATTTGTCGCAGAATAAAAAACAATATCAGGATTAAGCAAGGCCAGTTCTTCCAAGTTCAAATTGTTTCCCTGAAGAAAATCTGTTTTTGCATTTAAAATTTGAGGATACATTTTGCCTAACAGACTTTGCTTCGCAGCCATCATCGAAGAAGGCGCAATTCCTACAATGTTTTCAGAAAGTCCGTAAAAAAAGCACAGAACCGAAGGAAGAGGAAAAATATCGCAGACAACGATTTTCTTTATTTTCCTAGGAATTTCAACTTTGCACTGGGCATGGTCAGTCACAAAGTTGGATTTTTTTTCTGGTAGTTCACTTTTTTTGCAACTAAAAACGCAAAAAAACTGAAAAACAAGCAAAACCCCTGCAAAAAAACGTATATTCTTTTTTTTATTCATAATAAAACTCCAAAAGCGTTATAAATATTTTCATCAGTAAGAACTTCTTCAGATTTTCCAAAAATCCATTTATCATAATTTAAGCAAAGAAGCGAATTGTTGCTAAACTTTCTTGCAGACAGAATTTCGTGAGTTGTAAATAAGACAGAATAGCCGCTTTCTGCAAGTTTTTTAAATGTTTCAAGGATTTTTGTCCTATTTTTTAAATCTAAGCTCATTTCTGGCTCGTCAAGAATCAAAATTTTTGCTCCGCTAGCAATACCCCTTGCCAAAAACACGAGCTGCTGCTGTCCGCCAGAAATTTCATCCATTCTTTTTTCGCTTAAAGCTTCAATTCCTAAAAGTTCAAGCGCGTTTTTTGCAAAATAAATATCTTCTTGAGTCGGCTCAGAAAAAATGGAGGTTTTGCCAATGCGTCCGAGCTGAACCATATCAAAAACTTTTATTCCAAAAATTGTTTTACTCTGCGGAATGTAAGAAACTTTATTCAAAAGCTCACAGTTTTTTATGCTTTTTTGTTCTTTTTCTTCTATATAAATGGAACCTGCAGCCAGTTTTAAAAGACCTATCAAGCACTTTAAAAGAGATGTTTTTCCAGAGCCGTTTGCCCCTAAAACCGAGCAGACAGTTCCTTTTTGCAAACTAAAATTCAAATTCTTAAAAACATATTTTTCAGTATCGCAAGCTTTATTTTTTCTTGCTTTTTCTGCGTAAAAAAAAGATGCATCGCAGACTTTTATTACATTCAAAATTTCCACCCCTTGTATTTTCGAACAACAAAAATAAAAAATGGGCAAGCAATAATTGCAGTCACAACCGAAAGCGGAATTTCCGACGGGCTAAGAGTCCTGCTTAAAGTGTCTGCAAAAATCAAAAAAGACGCGCCAAAACTAAAGCTAGCTGGAATAAGAAGTCTGTTTTCGCTTCCAAATCTTAAGCGGCATATATGAGGAACTAGGATTCCAACCCAGCCTACAAGCCCCGCAACGCAAACGCAAGTGGAACTAATAACCGTTGCACAAGAAATCGAAAGTATTTTCAAAAGATTTATGTTGATTCCCAATGAAAGAGCTTCTTCAAACGAGAACGCAAGCGCGTTCAAATGCCAGCGCATAAAAAACAGAACGGCGCAAGGAATTAAAATCAAAGGAGTGCAAAAAATGAGCGTTTTGTAATTTGACAAAGAAAAACTTCCCATAAGCCAAAAGTTTATTGCAGGAAGAACCGTTTGACTATCGGCCACAAATTTTAAAAGCGAACTCAATGCCGAAAACGTTGCAGAAACAATAATCCCAGAAAGAATAATTGTAATTTCCCCATCAATTTTTTTTCCGCAGATTAAAAAGGTTGCAAAGAGCGCAATAATTCCCCAAAAAATAGAAAGCAACTGAATCTCCAAAAGATTAGCCCCCAATAGGATTCCCAAAACTGAACCAAAACATGCTCCGCCAGAAACACCAACGGTTTCGGGAGAGGCTAAAGGATTTGCAAAAAAACTTTGAAAAACGCATCCGGAAACGCTCAAGCCTGCTCCCACCAAAAAAGCGCAAAGAATTCTTGGCAGACGTATTTTCCAAAGAATTGCAGCTTTTACAGGGGAAAGCGCCATAACTTCAAATGGAGAAAAAAAAGTTCTTCCAACAAAAAGGCAAATAAAAGCCGAAAAAACCGGAAGAAGAACAAGCACGAGTTTAAAAAAAGTTCTTTTCGCAAGTTTTTTATCGCCTTTACAATTTTTTTTATTATTTTTATTAATCGATAACTTTGTGCGCATAGATGAAAGTTGCAATTTCCGTAACCACCGTCATTAAAATATAAACTTTCAGACAAAGTTTTGTATTGCTATCTGCAGGAGCAATTTTTTTCCAAGAAAAATCTTCCTCGTCTTTTAGACAGAAAAAAACAATCGCATTAAACACAAGCAAACTGACAATCGAAATAACGGAAACTATAAAAATCTGAACATCATCTTCTGTCAGTCCTGTAAAAAGTTGCAGCGAGGCAAAAAGCGAAACGCAGACAAGCGCATATATCCCGCAGTTCCACACGGATTGAACGTAACCGCCTTGCCCTGCAAAAAGAGCCGCCGTTCCTGAAGAAAAAGCTGCCAAAAAAAAGAATGAAGTAAAAAGAAAAGCAGTAAATATGTAAAAAATGCCCCATCCGTTAGAAGAAGCAGTTATCATAAAAATCCAAGATTCTACGTTTCTAAGAAGCATTTCAAGGCAAAGCGCCACGCAGGCAACAAATGCTATAATTCCAGAAATTCTTAAAAAAAATCCTCGTTTTTTTGTCATGCCTACAATTTAACGGACTTAACAAGTTTTGAAAAGTAGCACACAATATTATGCTAAAAAAACTTGTTTTTCGACTTTATAAAAAAACTACAGCACCAAAGATTTTAGTTGCGCTAAACTAAATAAAATTTTTTCCATAACTAAAAATGACTCTGGCGTAAGACTTTCAAGATTGTCTAAAGGAGTATGCAGTCTTTTCCAAGTAACAGGAAGTTTTTCTGCTAAAAAATCTTTACTGCAATTTGCGGTACTTTTTCCATTCCGCACAAAATCGCGCAATCCAGGAAAAGAAATTAAATCTTTCATATACTTTTGAGCTTCATCTTCAGGAAGAAATGTTATTACAACCGCAGGAATTCCATTTGCGAAAAAACCCGCGTTATCGCTGTAACCTACAGGCAGACACAAAAAATGACCGCAGCTAGCTTTCAAAAGATTTTGAGTCCTTTCCTTTAATTTAGAAAATCTTTTTATAAAATTCGGATTTGCCTTTTTAGAAACAATCGGATCTGCAAGGACAGGGATTGTTCCTCTGCCAACGCAATCAAAAACATAAACATCGTCTTCTGTTATTTTAAGCCGCTTGAACACTGCTGCAAGACCAAAAGCCCCTTGAGAACTTACAGAGCAATTTTTATTTGCGCAAAGCTCTTCTCCATCAGTAAAAATCAACCTTACATTATGGAACTGCATTTTATTCAGTTCACAAGCCCAATCTATAAGAGCCATTACAGCAGAGGAATTATCGTTAGCGCCAGGGCTTCCTTCAAATCGGTCGTAGTGGGCAATTACTGTTTTTATTCTAAACATTGGATTATAAGCGCTTTGGGAAAAAACCACGTATATGTGATTGCGGCCATCAATCGGCATGACAACAGCTTTTACATTGTTTTCTTTTAACCTTTGCAAAATAAAATGCATTCTATCGCAATCTGGGGAAAGAAATTCTTTGTAAAAAGCAAGCATTTTGTCCATATAAAAAGAATACACTAAAAACAAATGAATATCAAAACATATTAAAACTAATTAAAAGCAATTTATTGACAACATTATTTTTATTCGTCAAAATCTCTATAAATTTATATAGAATGAAATCCGAATTAAATTATGGAAGGTTTTATGTCAAA
Organism: Treponema sp. UBA6367; assembly: GCA_002437725.1. Lineage (GTDB taxonomy): Bacteria > Spirochaetota > Spirochaetia > Treponematales > Treponemataceae > Treponema_D. The sequence continues at coordinate 2,015 of DJRF01000030.1, read as the reverse complement.
AAAAATTCATATAGGAAATTTAAGTTTTTCCACAACAGAGGATTCTCTCAAAGAGGCTTTTTTAAAATTTGGAGACGTTGCCTCTGTTTCCATTATAAAAGATAAACTCTCAGGAGCTTCAAAAGGTTTTGGCTTTGTAGAAATGAATGAAGATGCGCAAGCCGGACAAGCCATATTAAAGTTAAACGGAAGCAATCTTGATGGCAGAAAAATAAGAGTCAGCGAAGCGACAGAAAGAAAAAAGTTTTAAGCGCCTTTTGCAACTCGATAAATAACATTGAATAATCAGTCAATAGATTGTATTATCTTATTCAAATTGATTGCTTAATTACAAAATAATATGTAAAAAAGCAAGAATTATAAAATAAATCTTTTTATGTTTGTATTGCAAACTTACTTATGGGAGAATGTATGTCTACACCTTTAGAAGAATACTTAAATTCATGTAATGGAAAACCTAACGCCGCAATGACCGCTTATGTTGCAAATCTTCAGCAAGTTGCAGCAGTAGGACCAGAAATCGCTTCTTCAATTGTAAACGAAATCGAAAATCAGCGAAGCCATCTTAAACTTGTTGCCAGCGAAAATTATTGTTCGCTAAATGTGCAGTCAGCAATGGGAAATCTTCTTACAGATAAATACGCAGAAGGTTACCCGGAACACAGATATTACGGCGGCTGCGTGAACATCGATGCTGTAGAAAACGTTGCTGCCCGCGAAGCAGAAGCTCTTTTCGGCGCAGACTACGCATACGTGCAGCCTCATTCGGGAGCAGACACAAACCTTGTCGCATACTGGGCAATTCTTTCAAAAAAAATTGAAACTCCAACTTTAGAAGAGCTTGGAGTAAAATCTCTTGCAGAGCTTAGTCCAGAACAGTTTGACATACTGCGAAAAAGATTTGGCAATCAACGCCTTATGGGATTAGACTACTCTTGCGGAGGTCACCTCACACACGGATACAGAATGAACGTTTCTGCAAGAATGTTCGAAAGCCACCCTTACGGAGTTGACCGCGAAACAGGTCTTTTAGATTATGATGCAATAGAAAAACAAGCAATGGAAGTAAAACCTCTTATTCTTCTTGCAGGATATTCAGCATACCCAAGAAAAATAAATTTCCGCCGTTTCCGAGAAATTGCAGACAAGTGCGGAGCAGTTCTCATGGTTGATATGGCTCACTTTGCAGGACTTGTAGCAGGCAAAGTTTTCACAGACGACTACGATCCTGTAAAATGGGCAGACGTTGTTACAACCACAACTCACAAAACTTTACGAGGTCCTCGCGGCGCTATGATTCTTTGCAAAAAAGAATATGCCGACTACGTAAACAAAGGCTGCCCTATGGTTCTAGGCGGACCTTTAGGCCACGTAATGGCTGCAAAGGCAATTGCTTTTAAAGAAGCCAGAACGCCGGCTTATCAAGAATACGCACGCAATGTGGTAAAAAACGCAGCGGCACTTGCACAAGCCTGCATGGCTCACGGAATGCCTTTGCAAACTGGAGGAACAGACAATCACCTTATGCTTGTGGATGTAACAGGCTACGGACTTACAGGAAAACAAGCAGAAGCGGCTTTGTTTGCATGCGGAGTAACAGCAAATGCAAACGCCCTTCCTTACGACAAAAACGGCGCTTGGTGGACTTCTGGAATCCGCATCGGAACTCCAGGTTTAACAACCTTAGGAATGAATGAAGACGATATGAAAGAAGTTGCCGACATAATCGATTTTGTTCTAAAAGGAACAAAGCCTGGTCTTACAAAAGAAGGAAAACCTGCAAAAGGAAAGATTGACCTAAATCCACAGGTTCAAGAAGAAGCAAAAAAACGAGTAAACAAACTGCTTAAGGAACACGTTCTTTATCCAGAGCTCGACTTGGATTTTTTAAAAAAATCTTTTGTTAAATAGCCCGAATGTCGAGTTTTCAGAAAAATAAACAGAAGCGTAAGCGAAGTTACAATTTGTGAAGACTTTGTGCGATTAGAACAATTAAGGGGATGTCTAATAAGTTC
>DJRF01000014.1 GCA_002437725.1 Treponema sp. UBA6367 | reverse complement strand
TCTTTTTTATCATGCCTCCTTAGTTTGATAAATAAACTCGACAAAGATAAAGCAATATCATTTTTGTCGAGTTTATTCTTTTAACGTTTTCTGTAGTTTCTTCTATAAAATTGATTTCTGGAATTCGTGTGTGAAGGCTGAACACAAGCTGCTCGATAGGCATTCAATAATGCAGTTACAGGAATTTGACTTCTTGGCAAAAACTGGCTTCCAATATCTTTGTTTATAATTTTCCAGTTTTTAGGATTATAAATTTCCTGAAACAACTGTTCTTTTGTGCTAGCTGTTGAATTTGACAAATCAATTTCAACAGCAGGGATTCCAGCGTTTTTTATCACATTTGCTTTTTCTTCCTCAACTTTATGTGTAACATAAATCTCAACAATAAAAGGAACTGGTATCGTTATTTGATTATTCAACAACAAATAAACTGTTGAAAGAATATCTGGAATGATTTTTAATTTTTCAAGATTAACTTCAAGTTTTACATCTGATACAACAATAAGCCGTCCATTTTGTGCAAGTGGCAACAACTTTGTCTCAAAAATAATATCCTTTGCCAACAAGTGAATCATTGTCTGAAATCCAGAAACACAATCTGTATTACTTTTATGAGAAAAATGATGTTCTCTGATTTTTCCATCATTTTTTGCAACAAGATTTTCCTTACATCCAGGACAAATACAGCCACACTCAAGGCCATTTTTCACACTATCAATATAAACAAGCTTTTTCTCCGAATTAAATGCATAAGTAAGGAGTTTTTTATTCATAATCATACTCCTCATCCTCATAGTCGTCATTTTTGCCCGATTCATATCCCAATATCTCACATAATGTGCCGTAAGCAGCTTCTTTTTTCGCTTCCTTTTTTATAGAAGATTCTCCACAAAAGGTATCTTCTAGGTCTTTCAAATTACAGTCACAATGCCAGACAGGATTTCCATTTTCATCATGTTTTTCTTCAAAAAAATATTTTGGCTCACTTATATACCCTTTCTGATATAAAACATTCAACTGCGTTATTGCCGTTTCAAGTTCAGGTTCTCCAGACATCTCCTGCATTTTCATTTTCTTTATAATCTGATAGGCTTTTTTAGCACAGTCCATCATAGCAGCATATTGATAATGAATTTCAGATTCTGTCCTTATATTTAATTCTTTAAGATACAATGTTGCGCCCAAAACTTCAGAACTGTCATTTGAAAAAGAACGTCCAAAATTATATAAGCCTCCGTACATATATTGATTTTGCGTCTGAAAAACAAGGAAATTCAATTTAGGTCTAAAAACTGGCTTCTGATATCCGCATTCTGCACACCAGTTATAAAGCCATTTTATATAGTTTGTATCAAAACTAGAAAGTTTCAGCATATTTCTACAAGCAGTCGATATTTTCTCTATACTCCACTCACTATCAATTACTACAGCACCAATTATAGCTTCAAACAAATCGGCCATAACGGAAGAAACATTATGAACATTATTTTTAATATCACTCTCACTCATAACCAAATAATTTTGAAAACCAAGTATGCTTATACAATGCGCTAAATTTTCAGTATCAACATTGTATGATTTTATTTCTGTAAGTTCCTGTTCTGTTTTTCTTGAAAAAAATTGTCCATCTTTTGTGATTTCAGAAAACTGACTGCACATTATTTTTGAAATATAGAAGTCTAAAGCCTCATCACCGTAAAATTCCAACTGTTCATTATCTAAAACTTCTGGATGTTCCTTTGAATATGAACTTCTAATAAAAGCCTGTTCAAGAAGCTTTGAATTTTTAAAAGAATATCCAATTATTGACTGGATTTCATTAGATTTTTGTGTGTCCATAACTAACCTCCAAGGACAATTATTTTGGAGGCACAATAATGCCATTCAATTAAAAAAGAGAATAATATTATGTATTTTGAATGGCATAAGGAATTAAAAAAGTAGAAATTCTAAAAAACTTATAATTTCAGCAGTCAACTTGCATCGAATACAGAAATCAATAATTTCTTTAGCTGATATACTTAAGAAATCTCTGTGCCTTGTCTGTAAGGTATCACAATGGAAAAAATATTTCTAGTGCTAACCATTCTGATTGATAATTCAAATTAATCAAATGTAAGCTTCATATTATATATGAAACAATAAATTTGCATGGAAATATATTTTTATATCCGAACCTCATTTTTGTATGAATTTTCTGGCATTTTTATAATACCTGTCATTGCGACTTTCTTACTTTTCCCTGCAAAGAAAAAAATCAAATTTACTAAAAATACTTCTTTGCAGGGAAAAGATTTCAAGAAAAATCATTTTTCAAAATTCCATATAAAATTGAAAGGCGATTATCTAATGATGTATTTAAATTTGAAAATCTATTTTCAAGAAAATTGTCTATTGTTAATTTTTCATCCACGGTTACATTGCAGCCAACATTAGGTAGGCTTTTTTTTATCTGTTCATTTTGTGAATATTTTGCAAAATCCATATCAGAAATAAGTCCATTAGATTTTTTAGTTATGTAAACCATATTTAATGGTGAATTATATGGAAGTTTTTTATTTTTTCTTATTGTTTTTGTAGTTTCTCCAATTTTCTTGCTTTCTCCTAGCGGCAGCAAATGATGAATTTCAAATCCATCGGAATATAGAAAATTCAAATTTTCATCAGTCAGAAAATCTTTATATCCTTGGGAAAGATAAAATTGGCAAATATAATTTGTCATAACTGCTGGCGGAATTTTATCTGTTTCATTTATCTTACACATTGTAAGAGTTTCTTTGTTAGAATAAAATTTTTCATTCAATACGTCTTTTTGATGATTATGAAGATATTCAAGCGCAATCGGAGTTCCATTTAAAATAATCCTTGAAAAGAAATTTTCAAAACGAGGAATTTCGTTCAAAATTGTAACATTCTGATTTGATGGATACATTCGTGCAAAAATTGAAATCCAATACCAATATTCAAAAAAATCATGAATTTTTTTATCAGTAAAATATTTATCATCTGAAAAGAAATAAGCAATTACTGCAATCTGAGCTTTATAATTTATCTCACCAAGTTTTCTTATTCCACAGCGCGTTTGAAAAAAGAACAAAGCCCTGTTCATTCCAAGGCAACATTTTTCCGCATTATAAAAAATATCCTCTTCCTTGAGATTAAGAATCTTTTCTTTTTTTATCACATCAGGATTAAATTCCTCAGCTGATTTTCTATTCTTCTTTGAAATAACCAAAGCAAGAACATTAAGAAAAACATTTATATAAGTTTGTTCAATCACATCTTTATCAGAAACAATTTTCGCAATTTCAGCTGGATTGTTATATTCTTTACCTGAAATCTTTATCCAATTCTGCACATCCGATGACAATAACTCTTGATTGTATTCAATTGGTTTTCCAATATATTCAATCATCATTTCATAAAAGTTTTTAGGCGTAAGTTTTCCGACTTTAGCCATTATCAAATCAAAAACATCAAGAGCAACTCCTTGCATATTCAAATTGCTATAAATATCAATTGCACGAGCTTTATTGGAGTTTTGCACTTCAATCTTGTTCAAAGCCAATTCATTCAGGCAATCCTTAAAATAAGATTTTACAGAATCAATCCAATTTTGCTTCAAATCATTTTTTTCTTCATCGCTGATTTTTTTATCTTTTGTCACTTCTGGAAGAAACTGTTCTGCAATTATCGCTAATATTTTTCTAAAAGAATTTTTAATATCTATTGATTCGTTTTCATCCATTACAAACTGAAGCGGTATTCTGTAAAAACCATCGTGATTTGACGTACAAAAATCAACAACTTTCTGCCTATCATCTGTATTTGAAAAATCAAACAAATTTTTTCTTGCTGCTTCAATCTCTGAAATCTTTTTACATTCTACAAGTTCCTTGACATCAGAACTTGAAAGATTTTCATCTAATTTATTCAAAAAGGACAACTTTCTTGAATAAAAAAAGTCTTTTATAGAATTATCAGTATTTTCAAGAGCTGGTATTTTCAAAAACCATAGTAACTTTAAATCATCACTTGCTAAATCATCTTTACAATCCTTAAATTCCGTAAAATAATAAGTCGTAAATCCCGCAAATAACGATGTAAGCCTTTGCTGTCCATCAATCAAATAGTCAATCTCTTCATTTGTTTCAATTTTTATTTGGCCTTTTCTAGTTTGTGCTCCAATTTTTTTGCAAGCAAAAGCCTTATCATTCGATTTTAAAGTTAATATACTTCCAATTGGCATTCTACAAAGAACGCTTGCATAAAGACTTTTCATCTTTTCCGAATCCCAAACAAAATTACGCTGGAAATCTGGCAATACTAGTTTTTTGTTTTCAATTAAATTTCTAATTTCACTAAATTTCATAACTTATACCTCCTAACAAATGTGTTTCTACCTATTTTCCTCTATATACCCCATCGCCTTTTCTAGCGCGCAAAAGTCCTCTTCGCTTGTGAAATATCCCACGCTGAAGCGCACTGTGCCGGCCGGGAATGTGCCTAAGAATTTGTGGGCGAGCGGCGAGCATTGAAGGCCGGTGCGCACGGCGATTTCCGCCTCGTCAAAAACGTTTCCGATGTCTTCCGCCGAGTAGCCGTCAAAAAGCGTGGAGACAACGCCAATGCATTTTGTCTTTTTTGAAAATCTGTCGGCAGGGCCTGCAATCTTCAAAAAATCGTAACGCTGCAAAATCTCTAAAAGTCTATGGTGATTTTTTTCTTCGGTGGCTCGGATTTCGTCCTGATTCTGCAAAAACCACTGTGCCGCCGCATGAAGTCCTGCAACCGCACAGATGTTCTGGCTTCCCATCTCATAGCGGCTCGGAATATTTTCGGGCATTTCCTGCCTCGCCGACTCAACGCCTGTTCCGCCAAAAAGAACCGGCTCTAGTCTCACATTACGGCTCTTCACAAATCCGCCGATTCCGAACGGACCGTACAAAGTCTTGTGCCCGGCAAAAACCGCAAAGTCAACAAGCTCGCTCGCCACATTCAACGGAACAAGCCCTGCCGTCTGCGCCATGTCGGTTACGGTAAGCGCGCCAAACTTTTTCGCCGACGCAAAAATTTCAAGCACAGGCGCAATCAGCCCAATCACATTGCTCGCGTGGCTTACAATCACAATGTCAGGCGGAATCTCCGCAAACTGCGCATTGATTTTTTCCATACCGTACTCAAAATCGGGCGAAACAAAAAGCTTCCTTACGCGGATTTTTCCGCTCTTTTCAAAATGATGCAGAACGCGGGTCACCGAATTATGCTCAAACGGCGAAATGTAAACAGTTTTCTTCTTGCCGTCCGCAACCAGCCCCTGAATCACCATGTTCAGCGCAATCGTCGCACTCGGAGCAAAAATCACGTCCTTGTTCGCACAGCAAAGAATTTTCTGGATAAAACCGCGCGTTTCCGAAACCATTTTTGAAGCCTCAGCCGACAGCTTGTACTGTCCGCGCCCTGCATTTCCGCCGTGAGTCCGGTAAAAAGAATCCATAAATTCGTAAACACATTCTGGCTTCGGAAAAGTCGTCGCCGCGTTGTCAAAATAAAAACTCATTTTTCCTCCAATTTTTGGGCGTTCCCACCGCAAGCGGCGGTCGGGCTTTTCGCACTTCGCTAACCGCTCATTCCTACACTTCGTTCCGGAACTTCGGTGCTACAATCCCTAACGCGTCAGCGTTAGGCGTGCGCAACCATGCGCACACGTAAATAACGAGTTTTGCGTCAGCAAAATCTCGGTAAGCAAACCGCAGGTTTGCGACAATCCCTAACATGCGTTCGCTATGCTCACTATCGAGTTTTTGTGTTGCAAAAACTCGCGTCATTATTAGCACAGCTTTTCCAGCAAACTCACTAGAACCTGCCTTTTTTCCGCATCCGTCACGGACTGCCCCATTTCTTCAATCGTCCGCCAGATTTCCTCTTCGAGCGATTTTGCCCGGACGGAACATTCCACTTTCTTAAACGACTTTGATTTTGCGTTTTCAGCTCCGCTTTGGGCAAACCGGATTTCGTAATTGTCAGCTGCGCGGGATTCTACAAACGTTGAAATGGAAACTCCGTCAATGTTTGCATCTACCGACTTTTCAAAACTATCAAGCGGACACTGAGCCTGCCGAAGTGCCGGCTCATTCTTTTTGGCAACAGAATTATCCTTAAAATCAAGAAGCGTCTTGTTCAGTTCCGAAAGCCGCTCAAAAAATACGTCCACAGTCTCATCGTTCCAGTCGTCAATGCTAAGTCCGGTCAGAACTTTTGCCATTTCAAACACAATCTGCTTTTCATCGTTTCCGGCGGACTTGTAAATCTTAAAAAGAGAGTGCGCACCGTTTTCAAAAACGTGGTTTTCAGTTTCCGGCTCAAGTTCCGCGCAGAATTCCGCAATCACATTTTTCAGCGACTTTTCGCCTGCGTTCTTGTCAAAGAAATTTTTTGTCTCATCAATGATTTTTTCCGTGAAGTTTTCCAGCGCAAAGTCAAAAAAGTTCTTCGCACTTTTTATATTTTCTGAAAGCGCAAAATCAGCCTGCTCCGGCTTTTCTTTTTTGAACGCGCAAGGAATTTTCTCAAAAAGGATTTCGTTCGCGCCGAATCCGCCCTGCTTCAAGATATTCAAAAACTCAGAATATTCTTTCTGCACCGGAACCGATTTTTCCTCTGAACCGCCTGCCGAACCGCAGTAAGCTTTTTTCATCTGCTTTGTGTATTTTGGAAGCGAGCGGTACCAGCGGAACATCGCATTTATAAGGTAAGAATAGCCGTTCGCGTTTTTTTCATCGTCAATCACAAAGTCGGCAAAAATGTTTTCGGTTTTCTTCACATAATTTTCTTTTTCATCGTTCCAGTTCTGAACACGCACAGAAAACTCCTGTGGATTTTCCGCAATTTCCGCCAAAGTTTGGGCGCTCACAGGAACTTCAATTCCGCTTTTTTTAAGCACAATATTTTTTGAAAATGAAGAGAGAACGGCGGCAATGTAGAGCGGAATCACGCCGCGCCTAAGACCGAATCCGTTTTCTGCCTTTACGAGAAGCTCAAAAAGAGGCGAAAAACTGATTTCGTTTTCTTCCGCGCGCGCAAAAAATTCTTTTATCACCGCAAAAAGATTCTTAAAGTTCCAGTCATTTTTTGCGTTGCCGGAATCAGGCTCAAGATTAAAGATTTTCTTTTCCAAAGAATCCTTGTCAGCCTTTTTTAGAATTCCAGGGCGCAAAAGCGCGCTTCTCATAAACGAAACTTCCTGACCGCTTCCGCTCAAGCCCAAATCCAAAGAAGGAGAATTCAGCATCGCGTCCACAAGCTTAGCCCGGCTTTTTGTAGCCGCACCTGTAAGGCAATTTTTGTTCAGCATTTCATTGTTTATGACCGGCGTCCTGTAAAAAATTTCCGAGCAAATATCCGAGACAAGATTTGTGAGTTCAGATTTTCTGTAAAGTTTTCGCTCCGCGCCAAGCGAAACGTAAAGCGCAAGATTCCGCTCCGGCTGAACATAAGAATGGACAATCTGCTTTACAACCTCGTACAAATCCTGATAAACAATGTCGTACTCGTCAAAAAGAACAGAATCCAAAGAATTTGAAGAAGCCGCAAAAAGCTGGTTCCGCAAGAACGCGACAGAATCGAAACGGCGCAGCTTTTCAGAAAAATTCTCATCCAGTTTTGAAACTATAAAGACAAGATTTTTTGATTCTGAAGAAAGTTTCTTTGCTTTTTCAATAATTTTTTCTTTGTCAAAATCTGTTCCGCCAGAATCTTCCGCATTTTCAAAATCCTTGAAGAGCGCGAAAACGCAGCCGTCGGAATTAAAATTTTCAGAAAATGTTTTCCAGTCTTCACGCTCCAAAAATTCTTTTTCAGAGACAAAGACAAAGCGGAAATATCGCGTCATCTTGTTTTTTATGTTGTACAAAGTCGGATAAATGAATTTTTCCGTGTTGAAACTGTTCAGGATGTCAACGATGCGGACTGCCCGCCGCCTTTTTTCAACGCAGTCAGAAATCAGAGCCGGAATATCCGCGCCGGAAGCCGCCTTCAGCTGAAGGTAATTGTTGTGGACGTTCAGGTAAACCACGCCAAGATTTTCAGAAAGATTTTTCACCGCGCCACGGATTTCATCACGAGAAAATCCCGCGTCATCGTAAAGCGCGAAAAGAAAATTCAAGTCCGGGGAAAGCCGATCAAACTGGTTCAGGCAGTAAATCAGCGAAATAGTCTTTACAATTTTTGCCTCAAGGGAATTATTTTCAAGCTGACGCAAAATCTTTGTCGCCATAAGATAATATTTTTTGATTTCGCTTGTGTAAGGCTCGTTTTGAAGCTGATTTTCAAAATAGTCAAAAAGAACGTCCGGCGTAAAAAGAATTATTTTTCCGCCCTGCAAAAATTCTTTTCCGTCAGCCGCAGTTTTTTCTGATTTTTCAAGTTTTCCAATCAAGGAAGAAAATCCGTTCTTGTCGTTGCCGGAAAGAAAAGTAAAAAGAGTCCTCTCGTTCTGCGCGACTTTTTCAGAAAGACGCGGCAAAATATAGCTTGTAACCGGGTGAAGCGGATAGCAGCCGTACAAAATTGTGTCAGCAAAACCGCCTTCAAGATTTGAAAAAAGACGGAATCCGCCGCCGAACCAGACGTTTTTAAGATTTTCAAACTGCGCCTTGTTCTGCTCAGAGAATTTTTTCCATTCAGCCTCATTTTTTAGAATCGCCGCGCTTATCAGGCTGTAGACTTCAGAATAATTGCTGTAAAGATGAATATGACGGAAACGCTCGGAAACGCCTTTCCAGCCGTCAACTTTCTGCTTTGGAAGAATGTCGATGTAGTTTTCAATCTCCTTGTGGCAAATCAAAAGCAAGTGAAGCTGATTTTTTCCGCTGCGGTCAGAACGCTCGGCAAAATCCTGCAGGAGCTTTGTGTCTTTTACAGTCGCATGTGCAATGCTTGACTCAAGATATTTTCCGAATTCATCATAAACAACAAAGATTCCGTCGTATTTTCCGCTTTCGCAAAGTTTTTTGCAGACCTGCTCGTAAATATCAACAACATCAAATCCCGCAAACGGATTGAATTCGCTTCCCGAAGTGAGCGACGGATAAAGTTTTTCAAATTCCTCAAAAAAGTCTGAATTGTAATTTAAAAGCTGCCTTTTGAAGGCTTCAGATTTTACAGAAGCCAACTCGTTGAACTTCTTAAAAGTCTCAGGATATTCATTTTCCCATTTTTCAATCATTTTTGCAGCCGACTCAAAATGGGTTTCCGGCATAAGATTTTCAAATTCACGCCTTTTTAAAGTCAGATGAAGCGCGTACAAAAACGACTGCGAAAGGCTCTGCGAGTTTCCGTTTATCACAATCGGCAAAAGCCGCCGCCCGCTTTTTACATACTGAAGAATATTTTCTGCAACGCCCGGATTTTTCACCTTGATTTTTTCCGCAAGCGACTCAAAGGAATCTTTCAAATCCGGGTTATTATATAGAAGAGAAAGCGTTTCAAGCACAATGTACGACTTTCCTTTTCCATAAGGTCCAATCAAAATTCCTGCGCGGCTTTCGGAAGATTTTTTTTCAGAAGCGCCAGAATTTCTTGCGCTTAAAACCGCATCGTCAATAAATTTTATGGCTTCAAAAGTCGGAATAAATCCCGCGATTTTTTCCGCATTGTCAAAATCGAACGCGATATTCACCGAGGATTGAAAATTCTCTGAGGCGGCTATCATTTTGTTTTCTTGAAATTTCATTTTTTCAGTTCCCCGTAATATTTTTCAATGCAGCTCTCATAAGCGGATTTTTCGCCGGAATCTTTTTCAAAATTTTTCCATGGCAAAAGACGGACGACATCAAGCCCGCTAGTCCGCACAACTTTCAGAAGATTCAAAGTCTCAAGCTCGCTCAAAATGTCCATCAAAGTGATGACATCAAGATTAAAAACTTTTCCTGCGCTGTTTTTTCTGTTCTGAATGTCCGAAAGCGGAATCTCAAAATTTTTGTATTCAAGTTTTGCGCCGCCGTCCTCGTTTTTTTCGCACATTCTGTAAAGCGAGGCAAGAAAAATTAGCGGCGGAATATTCTGTTTTGGAGGAATCACTTTTCTATAAAGTTTTTTTCCGCTACCAATTGAATCCAAAAGCCCAAGCTCGGCAAACGGTGACTCAATGTTGTCTTCCGGGTCGATTTCAGCCGCATTTTTAAAACGGGAAACGTAAGTGTTCACAATACATTCAAAATCGCTGTCAAAAGAACTGAGCGCAGTCGTGCCGCCTTTTCCTTTGTCAAATTTCAAAAGTTCAGTAACAAAATCATCTTTCGTAAATTCCGTAAGATTGAATTCATTAAAGAAAAAATACCAGGAAGTCGCATTTTCGCGGTTCGTTGCAAGCTCGTTCTGCAAAAGCCAGAGCGTTCCGGCTTCCTCAACAAACTGGTCGTTACCGTAAACAATCTTTCCAAGCGGAGTAAAGACAGTTTCAGTTTTTCTTGACTCTTTGCTTTTTTCTTCTTTTGTCAGTCCAACCGCCTTAAGCCAATATCGCAGCGAAACAACCATGTTCCGCCCGATTCCAAGTTCGTCCATCGGCTCAAGCGTTTTGTCCGTAAAAATCCCCGGATTTTCGTGAACTGCTTCCATTCCCTTCGCAAGCCAGTTTTTCCGGATTGAAAATGTCTCGTGTCCTCTGTATTTCATTTTTATTTTCCTTTTTATTCGGGCGTTTCCCTCACTTCGTTCGGGTCGGGCTTTTCGCACTTCGCTATCCGCTCATTCCTCCACTTCGTTTCGGAACTTCGGTGCTACAATCCCTAACGCGTCAGCGTTAGGCGTGCGCATTTTTGCGCACACGTCAAATAACCGAGTTTTGCGTCAGCAAAATCTCGCAGCAAACCGCAGGTTTGCAAATCCCTAACGCGTCAGCGTAGGCATACACTTACACGTCTTTTGTCCTTAAATATTTCTCCATCATGCAGCCGCCGGTCAGGTATTTTTCCGTGACGCACTTTTTGCAGTGTCTGCATTTTTCAGGATTTATGTGATACTCGTTTCCGCCAAGCGAAATCGCTCCAAAACGGCAGACGGACTCGCATTTAAGGCACTTTCTGCACGCGTTGAATTTCCTCACCTGATAGCCAATCATGCGCTGCAAGTCGTCGTGCTTTTCAACGCTCATCGTGCGGATTTTCACGGCGTGCTCAAATCCGCTCTGGTTGAACGGCTGGACGGAAATTATCGGGACTTTTGTCTTTACGTCCAGAATCAGCGTCTCGTGAATCAGCTTGCGTCCTAGCTCCGGAGCCAGAATTCCAAACGGAACGAGCATATTCAAAAAACTGTCGTCAAAGGCGCGCGTAAGCTGGTAGATTTTTGAATGTTCCTCGCTTGTGCAGTTTGTGAATTTAAGCTTCACGTCGTCTGCGGCCGCGACACCGTTTCCGCCCTGACGCGCTTTCCATTTGCCTGAGTCCACATATTCTTCCGCATCGGGCTTTCCAATCCGCCGGGCAAAATCAACAAGAAATCTCCGCCATTTTTCGCTCTGTTTGCTCATATAAATGCGGGAAAGAAACTGTGCGCGAAGATTGTTGTTCGGGCAGCACCAGCAGCCTACTCTGTCGTAGCCAAGCCGGTAAGCGTCGTTGAAGTCAACTTTCTCAGAAAAAAGATAGAGCCACACGTCCAAATCTTTCCAGTCAAAAATCGGGCTTGCGACTGTCTGCTTCTGGATTTTTACGGTCTCGGTATTTTCTGTAACACGGCTGTATTTTGAGCGGCTAACGCTTTCGTTTTTGCGGATTCCATAAAATGTTAGAATCTGCTTGTCGCCGAATTTTCGGTTCAGGACGCGTGTAATCGGTCCGGTCTTGAACATTGAGCAGCACCAGCGCATCATTCTTGCTGGCGGCCCGATTTCCTTGCAGACTTCATAAAAATTCTGGTCAGTATTCTGCGCAATTCTGAATTCTGCCATCGGATGGGATTTTCTGTAGCGTTCGGCATATTCACTCGTCATCGGAAATTCAAGCGTTGTGTTTCCAAAAAGATGAGTTATGTACGGATTTCCAAGCGCCTTCACAACAATATCCGCAGTCGCCGTGGAATCTTTTCCGCCACTGAACGAGACAATCATGCGGTTTTCTGAGCCTGCGCCGTTTTTCTGCACGAACTTTTCAGCCTCATCTTGAACAAAACCAAAAGCCTCGTCCTTTATGAAGTCAAAGCGGGATTTGTTCGCCTGAATAAATTTCTGTATTGTTGAGTCAAAATACGGTTTTGAAATTTCAAGATTTTCTTTAGAAAGCTCGTCAAGTTTTTTGCGGAGAGAATCGCAGTCGGCATTTCTAAAAACCGAAGACGAAATTGCAACAGATTTTCCGTCGATGTAGTAACGGTTCGCAGAGTTCCACACCGAAGACGAGGCAAGGCCGAACGGCTCTTTTTCGAGCAACAGCTCCAGTAAAAGCCGCTCCTCAGGAAAAACCGGCCGCAAATCGCTTGCAAGATATTCAGTTTTATTACGGCAAAGCGGACACTTGCATCCCGAGCCAACAGAATCCGTTTCATAAAACACAGGAATTCCGCAAGACGCGCACCAATTGACCTGCGCAGGAAAACGGTCGTTTTTTGGGACAG
>DJRF01000010.1:480707-532203 GCA_002437725.1 Treponema sp. UBA6367 | reverse complement strand
CCATAAAAAGTCAAGATTAAAACTTCAGTTTTAGGATTGACTTTTTAAGTTGTTTCGCAACGGAGTGAGAAACAACAGTTGATAAGAAAGTTTGCAACGCAAACTTTTCAAGATAAAACAGACGCTATTTTCGGCTGTTTTTATCTTCTCTCCTTACATTCCAAAAATAACTGATTCGGCAGCTTTTTCTGCAACTATTTTTCTTGCAGCTTGTTCTGCAATACTTTTTGACTTTCCAGAAGATTCTTCTGTTATTGAAGTTTTATATACCACTGAGCCAGTTTTCATTTCAATGCAAGTTATATCTGCTGTTATTGCAACAGTTGCGCTTGTTTCTGTTACTTCTGCAGGCTTTGCATATTTTAAGGAGCCTACCACCAAGAAGTTTGCCGCTCGCTTTATTTCTCCAGAAGTTATATTTATACATTCTTTATATACATCAATAGGTTCTTTGTTCAAATAAGAAGAATCGCTTACAGGCGCATTTCCTGCATTTATTCCAGAATTTCTTAGATATTGAAGAAAACTAAAACTGTTTGTTGTAGGCGTTCCTTTTTCATTTACGTCATATACAAAAATGATTCCACCAGGCCATTTTGTAAGGGAAGACTTTACTTTATAAGGAGATTCAACTGCAAGTGCATAGGCTTCTTGAACTATATTAGAAGAGGAACTGACAGGAGTAGGATAGAATGTTACTTTATCATCAAAGGCTATGCTAGCTGCTTGTGGTAAAAAAGAAATTTTGCCTTCGGCATCTGTTTTTAGCTTAGTTGTACCATAGGAAACAGTATCATTAGTCCTTGAAATCGGCCATGAAACTGTAATATCAATTCCTTCTGCAGCTTCATTTTCATTTAATACTTGGATTACATAAGGTACAGAAAACTGTTGCCCTGTATAAACTGGTTTGTTAGAATTTGGAGCAGAAATAACTTTTAGCTCAAGATTTTTTAGCAAATTTTTAAAATTCTGCTCTTTTTGATTTGATGTATTTTGCACGGTAATTGGTTTAGGTTCTCGTTTTACTTTTTCAGAAGGCTCGTTGACTTCTACAAAAGAGTCTTCGTTATTGCCGTTTTCGTTTGAAGATGGTTTTGAAACTCCTGTTGAAACGCATGAAAACAAAGTGGTTAGGCTAGTTGCAATAAGAAATGTTTTAAATATTTTCGATTTTTTCATTTTTTTTCTCCGTAAAAAGCGGAATCCTCCCATATTTACTAATTTACTAACTTTTTAAATTTCTAAAAAATCTAAAAAGAGACTTTTTAAAAATATTAAAATTTTGCTATAAAGAATCATAACATTATAATATTTATTATTAAATTTCTCAATATAATAATAACCTATAATAATGCCTCATTTTAATATTGATAAAAAGTTTATTTTACAATCCTTTTGACTCGTTTTGAAAGGCTTGTCATAACCTCATACGATATTGTTCCTGTCATTTTTGCAATATCGTTTGCATCAAAAATAGCACCTTTATCTTTTGGTCCAAAAATAATAGCTTTGTCCCAGCGTTTTACATCTTTATTGTTCAAGCCGATATCTACCATGCACTGATCCATACAGATTCTGCCAACAATTGGATAGGCTTTTCCATTTATGCTGACCTTCATTCCAGGACTATTGCGGCGCAAAAGCCCATCTGCATAGCCAACTGGAAGAACTGCAATATCAGTTTCTTTATTGCAAGACCAAGTGCAACCATAGCTTACTGGATGATTTTTTAAAAGACGCCTTATAGAGCAGACTTCTGTTTCAAATTGCATAACAGGTTTTAAATCCAGCCTAATGCCTTTTTTTTCAAGATATTCTTTTGTAACTTCGTCTGCGTAATATCCGTACAGAATAATTCCTGGACGAATCATATCAAGTTGCATTTCAGCAAGCGCAATTCCAGCTGCGCTTGCGCAACAAGTTCTAATGCCAGGATTGATTCCAATTTTTTGAACATTATTTATAGCTTCCAAAAAATCAGCATATTGTTTTTTTGTGTATTCTATGTCTTTGCTCTTTATACCATCGCTAACCGCAAAATGAGTGATTATTCCAGCCAACTGAAGATTTGAAGACTCTTCTATAATTTTTGCTAAAGCTGCCGCCTCTTCTTTATAGCAGCCTATTCTTCCCATGCCAGTGTCAACTGCAAGAAAAACTGGATACCCCTTTTTTTGCAGTTCGCAAGCGACTTTATTTAAAACGGCAATATACTCAGAATCAAAAACCAGGGGAGTTATATTGTTTTTAATCAAATCAGGAAACTCTTCATAAGTGCATAGGCTCAGCATCAAGAGATTTGCTTTTATTCCAGCGTTTCTAAGTTCAATGCCTTCATCTATGGTTGCAATTGCAAGATATTCAGCCCCCATTTCTTCAAAAATGCGGGCGCTTGCAATTGCATCGTTTCCATAGCCATTAGCTTTTACCGCGCAACAAAGTTTTACACCAGAATTAAGATTTTTTTTAATTTCATTTATGTTATTTATAAGATTTTCTTTATATATAATAGCTTTAGTACATCGCATAATTATTTATTCTATGGTTATAAATGTTTTTTTTCAATATATAGACTAAAAACTTCTGACAAAAGATAGAACGAGCCTGTTATCAGAAGAACAGAATTTTCAGTTTCTGCTTTTAACAAAGCGTTTTTTATGGCTGTATTGCAGTTGCTATCTACAACACATTCTATTTTATTTTGAATAAATTGATTTTCAATATTTTTTATGTCAGATTTTCTTTCAAAACCTGGTAAAGTTATAAAAACATTTTTAAACGTTTCTTTAAAAATCGGAACAATATCTTTTACATCTTTATCAATTGCACAGGCAAATAAAAGGCAATAAGTTCTATTTGGAAAAACTTCCTTTAGCGTCTTTACGCAGTTTTCAATGCTTGATGGAGTATGAGCGCCATCTAAAACACAGGTTGCACCCTTTATATTTTCAATTTGAAAGCGTCCTGGAAGCAATGCATTTGAAAGACCTTGTTCTATTTGTTTTTTTGTTGCATTTGGAAAAACTGTTTTTAAAGCGGCAATTGCAGTCTGCGCATTTTCTAGTTGAACATTGCCAGCCATTTTTAATAGAATTTCGTATTCCTCATCTTTTTTTAAAGCATTACAAGCAGAAGAATATTTTAATTTAAAAAAAAGACGATTGTTCTTATAAGAATAGTTTTCATTTTGAAACATCTTTTCCGCAAGAATACAGTGGCTTTTTAATTCTTTTGATTTTTCTTCAAAGACTTTATAAGGTTCATTGTATTTTTGATGAGCAATCACACAAGGAATTTTTTGTTTAATTATCCCAGCCTTTTCTGAGGCAATTTTTTCAATCGAGTTTCCTAAAATATCTGTATGTTCTAGTTCTATTAAAGTAATTACGCTTGCCTGCGGAATTACAATGTTGGTGGAATCGAGTCTGCCGCCGAGACCTGTTTCGTATACGGCAAAATCAACTTTTGCATTTTTAAAACATATAAATGCATACAATGTAACAAGTTCAAACCAGGTAACAGGACGCTCCGCAGGAAATTCTTCTTTGGGAATTGAAGTAACAAGAGAATAAAGCTCGTCAGCAGATTTTTCGTAAACAGACTCTTCGAAAAATCCCATAGAGCTTCCAATTCTTTCTCTAAAATTGCAAATATGCGGGGAAGTGTAAAGTCCGCATTTTTTTCCGCCAGCTTCTATCATGCAAGCTAGCATTTTGCTCACAGAGCCTTTTCCTTTGCTGCCGGCAACATGAATGCACGGAACTAAATTTTGCGGGTTTCCAGCTTTCTTACACAAGAATTTCATTGTTTCTAGCCAAAATATATTTTTTGTCCGTGTTTTTTCAAAATTTAAAAAAGAATCTAGCCACTGCTGAAATAATTTCATTTTCATAATAGATTTATTCTATTACTTTTTAAATCTAAAGTCGAGTTTTCAAAAAGCGTCTTTTTACCTGATAAAAAACAGTTGCGAAAAAGGGCTTTTTTATCTTATATTTGTTATATACATTTTTTAGGAAAAGTAGGCGGAAA
Source organism: Treponema sp. UBA6367 (assembly GCA_002437725.1). GTDB lineage: Bacteria > Spirochaetota > Spirochaetia > Treponematales > Treponemataceae > Treponema_D. The sequence continues at coordinate 528,168 of DJRF01000010.1, read as the reverse complement.
CTATGGCAGAAACAATAAACAGTTCAACTTATGAAGCAGCTCTTGCAGCAAGTAAAAAACTTGAAGAAGATTTAATAAAGAATCCTACAAAATACAGAGTTCTTACTGGCGACAGACCTACAGGAAGGCTTCACATAGGTCATTACTTTGGCTCTTTGCAAAATCGCGTGCGTCTTTCAAAAATGGGCGTTCCAACTATGATTTTAATTGCAGATTATCAAGTCCTAACAGATCACGATGCTTATCAGGAAATTAGCCAAAACACAAAACAGCTTGTAATAGACTATCTTGCGGCAGGAATTGAACCTAGCGAAAACGTAATCATATATCCGCACAGTTATATTCCAGAAGCGAATCAACTTTTAGTTCCTTTTTTGACGCTTGTTTCAAATGCCGAGCTTAGCAGAAACCCTACAGTAAAAGAAGAAATTCAATCTGCAGGACTTACAAATGTAAATGCAGGAATGTATACTTACCCAGTGCATCAAGCAGTTGATATCCTTTTTTGCAAAGGAAATGTTGTTCCTGCGGGCAAAGACCAGCTTCCTCACGTCGAACTTGCAAGAACAATAGCGAACAGATTTAATAAAAAATTTTGTTCAGGAAAAGAAGGCGTTTTTCCTCTTCCACAAGTTTTGCTTTCAAAAACACCTAGCATTATGGGACTAGATGGAACTCAAAAAATGAGCAAAAGCCGCGGAAATGCTATAATGCTCAGCGCCACAGAAGACGAAACCGCAAAGCTTATAAAAAAAGCAAAGACAGATGGAGAGCGTCATATAACTTATGACCCGGTAAACAGACCGGAAGTAGCAAATTTATTGCAGATTATTTCCCTATGCACAAAAGAAAGTCCAGAAAAAGTTGCAGAAAGAATAGGTGAAGGCGGGGGCGGCATGTTAAAGAGCGAACTTACAACTGCTCTTAACGAAGAGCTTAGACCTTTAAGAGAACGAAGAAAACAGCTTGAAAACGAGCCTGAATATATTCGGCAAGTTTTAACAGACGGTGTAAAGCATGCTAGGGAAATTGCTATAAAAACACTAGACGAAGTCCGCGAAGTAATGAATATGGTTATTTAGCCCGAACTTCAAGTTAAAAAAAAACAAAAACGCAAGCGCGCCTTAGCCAAACGGTATTGGAGGTTAAAATGAAAAAAAACTTTGGCTCGAAAACATGGCTATATCCTATGCCTGTTCTTATTATTGCAACTTATGATGAAAACGGCATTCCAGATGCAATGAATGCCGCTTGGGGAGGGATAGCTGATGACAATCAAATTAATATTTGTTTAAGCCCCGAACATAAAACAGTTGAAAATCTTTTGAAAACAGGAGCATTCACTGTAAGCCTTGCAGACGCAAAGCACGCTGGCCAATGCGACTACTTAGGTCTTGTTTCTGCAAACAAAGAGCCTGATAAAATCGAAAAATGTGGATTTCATGTTACAAAAAGCGAATTTGTAAACGCGCCTGTAATCGAAGAGTTAAGCTTTGTGCTGGAATGCAAAGTAATAAGCTATGACAAAAAAACTTGCAGGCTGCTAGGTTCTATTGAAAATGTTGGCATTGAAGAAAAACTATGTCTTGAAGACGGAAAAATCGATGTTCAAGCCCTTTCTCCAATTACTTACGATCCTATAAACAAAGACTATCTTGTGCTTGGAAAAAAAGTTGGCAAAGCTTTTTCTGATGGAAAAAAATACAAAGATTAATTCTCCTCTGAAAGCATTTTTTACATTTATAAAAAAACTCGGCTTTCAACTTAATAAACTGAAAGCCCGGGAAATTTTGAGCAAAAAGACTTTTACATCATAATGTGCTTTGATACATTTTCAAGGCACATTCTGTAAGTTTTTCTTCTGTATTCATTGAAGGATTTTCTAAAACCATATTAAAAAGCTCTTTTAAAATTTTGCCGAGCTCTTTACCAGAAGGAATTCCAGCCTTAATTAAGGTATTTCCATTTATAGCAAGATTTTTCATGTTCAAAACAGAAGAACTTTTTTCAATTTGCTCAACTCTGTCTTTTAGCTCATTTAAAAGAATGCAAGCAGGATTATCATGAATGCGAACAGGCTTGTTGTATTTTCCATACATATCGGCAAGCCTCAAATCAATTAAATCATCAATGTTGTCTTTGCCAATTTTTACTATAAACCGGCGAACCGCACTGTCAGACCAAGCAGATTCGTAATGAAACATGTGATTTTCAATCAAATGACAAACATATTTTATTTCAGCGTTGCTGAACTTTAATCTTGTCATAAGAATTTCAGCTTTTTCTTTTGATTTTTTTTCATGGTTATAAAAATTTACAATCTTAATTCCATTTTCGAAGTGTTCCATTCTTACATCAGGTTTGCCTATGTCGTGAAGCAATGCCGCTAATCTAAGCAAAGGTTTTTCGCAAGGCGCTCCATCGCAAGCGTAAAAACAGTGGTCCATAACATCAAAAATATGATAACCTCTGCCATCGTTTTGTATGCAATTCCTGCAGGATGTTAATTCTGGCATAAAAAAATTCAAAATGCCTGTTTCTTCTAAAATTTTAAGTCCTACGCTAGGTTTTCTGGCTTTTAAAAGTTTTATAAATTCGTCCCTAAACCGTTCTACGCTTATGGATGTAATTTTTTCTTTAATTTGATTGTCAAAAAGAGTTTTATACGTATTTTGTTCTATTTTGAAATTTAGTTGAGCAGAAAAACGCACTGCGCGAATTGGACGCAATCCATCTTCTAAAAAACGTTCTTTTGGATTTCCTACAGTTTTTATAATCTTTCTTGCTATATCTTTTTTACCATGGAAAGGATCTACAAGTCTTCCTGTATCTAAGGAAACTGCAATAGCGTTCATTGTAAAATCCCGTCTACTCAAATCGTCTTGAATATTGCTAGCAAACTTTACAAAATCAGGATGCCTGCCATCAGTATAATCAGATTCTGTTCTAAAAGTGGTGACTTCAATCTGTTTTCCCATGTAATGAACAGTAACAGTTCCATGGGCAATACCTGTAGGAATTACCTTTTTAAACATTGACATAACTTGATTAGGAAATGCATTTGTGGTCAAATCCCAATCAGAAGGCTTTTTTTTCATAAGAAAATCGCGGACAGCACCTCCGACTAGGTAACATTCAAATCCATTTTTTTTAAATACTTTATTAATCTTTTTTAAAACTTCAGGAATTTTTATTTTATTTGTAAAAAAAAGAAACATCAGTTTATCCCCATTGAAAGAATTTCTATTGCTCTAAAGATGATTAAAATCGCCATTCCATAACAAAACAGCAAAGTTAAAGATGCTAGCTTTATAATTTTCAAGATACCATTATTTTTTATCGAATAGAAAATTCTTAGAAATATCATAAAAACAATTTCTACTAAAACAAGCACACAAAGACTTATCGCAGTAAATTGAGCGACTTTTAAAATCATAATTTGGTTTTCTGGCAAAAATGACTGGTAATTTCCTATAAGATAAAAAATTATAAGCACAGAAAGAAATAATGTACAGAATAAAATCGACCTTTTTATCAAGGTACGGATTAGAGGAAATGTATTTTTTTTATCAAAAAATTGCCTTGAAGTTCCCATAGACCACTGCTATACTAAAAAAGAAATTTTTACCAGTCAAGAGGCTTTAATGAAAAAAAAAGGGGCTAGCTCAATTGTCTGTCTTTTTATACTTTTAGTTTTTGCAAGTGCCATTTTTTTTATAGGATGGGGGCAATTTAAAATAGAACCGAATTCTATAGGCGTTGTTATTTCAAAACTAGCAGGAATATCTTCAAAGCCAATAGTTCCAGGCAAGTTTTCATGGCATTGGGAATTTTTAATTCCAAAAAATGCAAAAATAGTAATATTTAAAACGGAGCCAATTTCTTTTACGCAAAAAGTTTCCGGAACTCTGCCTTCCGGGGAGGATTATTCAAAAGCCTATAAAAAACAGCCCAATTTTTCATATAATTTTGATTTTGATGTTACAGCAGTTTTATATCCCGAAGATTTTGTAGAATTGATTGAAAATTCTTCTATATCAAACCAAGAAACTCTAGAAAAGTATTTACAAAATTCAGCTTGCGAGGTCGCTAAAAAAGCCGTTTTTTACTTTTTAGAAAAAACCAAGACCGACAGGCTGTTTGGACCGGAAACAGTCGGAACTGAGGAACTTCTTTACTTAACAAATGCTGACAATCTTTTTAAAAATATACACTTCCAAAACTTTTCTGTAAAATCAGCAGTTTTTCCAGATTATTCACTTTACGAAAGCGCACGTTCTATTTACCTTTTTAATAATACAGAAGATGAAAAAACTGAAGACTCAAACAATGTTCCTAAAGAAAATAAAACTTCATCTTCTAAAAAAAGGGCAAAAGATGAATCAGAAAAACTTTTAAGCAAAATTATCCATGAATTTTGATATAGATTATGATTAAAATAAAACTACAAAAATTGACATCTGTTTTTATCTTTAACAGTTTGCGTTGCGAACTGTTTTATAGGAGTTTAAAATGAAAAAATTATATTGTATAAGAGGGGCTGCTTGTGCCCAAAATTCTGTAGATTCAATAAAAGATGCAACTTTAGAAATGTGTTCCAGAATAATTGAAGAAAACAATCTAAGTGAGCAAGACATTGTTTCTATGCATTTTACATTAACAAAAGATTTAGACAAAATAAATCCATGCGCTGCCTTCAGAAAAAATTATACAAAAATAGATACTTCTAATATTCCTCTTTTTTGTAGTCAAGAAGCCTATATTGAAGGAGGGTTAGAAAAAGTTATAAGAATTATGCTAACAGCTTATATGGAAGAAAATTCTGTTCCAAAAGGAATTTACATAAGAGGAGCTGAAAAACTTAGACCAGACCTAAAAAGATAGCTTCTTTATAAGCGCTTGCTTTTAAAAAGTATAATCTTCAACAAATTGAAAATTCGCTGAAAGCGTTTTTTTTCACCTTTATAAAAAACTCTAAGTTTTACCTGAAAGCTTAATTTTTAAACAAAAAAAATTAAAAATATTCAAAAATATTTAGTTTTGTTATTGACTATTTTTTTAAGAAAGTATAATATGAAACACGTTCGACACGAACAACCAATAAATATGCTGCCTTAGCTCAGCTGGTAGAGCACGTGATTTGTAATCTCGGGGTCGTGGGTCCGAATCCTACAGGCAGCTTTTTATGGGGAGTTTCTAGAGTGGTCAAATAGGACAGACTGTAAATCTGTTGGCCTTGCCTTCGTAGGTTCGAATCCTACACTCCCCAAAAAGCCGGATTTTTTATCCGGCTTTTTTTTATAAAAGTTTTTGAATTTTGAATTGCAATTGTCATTTGACAAACTCATGCTATATAGATTAAATTAGTAGAAAGAATTCTTTTTCAATATATAGAGAGGAAAAAGTGAAAATCTATTTTTGGGGTGTAAGAGGTTCTGTTCCTACACCTTTAACATCGCAACAGATTCAGTCAAAGATTATAGCAGCAGTTCAACGCATTTCCTCAAAAGATATTGAAACTACCGATTCTAGAGAAAGATTTGTTTCATCTCTTCCTGAATGGATTTTTGGAACAACTGGCGGAAACACACCTTGTGTAGAAATTGTTAGCGACGATGAGACTCAAATCATTCTTGATGCTGGAACTGGAATTCGATGCTTTGGCAAATCAGACCATTTACCTAAAGACAAGCATTACAATCTATTTTTTTCGCATTTTCATTGGGATCACATACAGGGGCTTCCTTTTTTTGATGCAATCTATGATAAAAATTCAACACTCGAAATATTTTCAGCTGTACCAGAAGCGGAAAAGTTGCTTAAAGAACAGCAAAGGTCTCCCTTTTTTCCAGAAAATGCCTCATTTGAATCTCTTGCAAGTAAAATAAATTTTCACACAGCACAAGAAGGCAAATCTTTTTTTATAAACAATGTAGAAATAAATACTTGCAAAATGTCGCATCCTGGAAATTCCCACAGTTTTTCTTTTTCTGAAAATGGCAAAAAAATTGTTTATGCAACAGATGTTGAATTAACACGAAACGACTTTATAAAAATCCCAAGCCGTGCAGCAGTATTTGAAAACGCAGATTTAATAGTATTAGATTCTCAATACACAGTAGAAGAATCATATAGAAAAGAAAATTGGGGACATTCTGCATTTTGCTATGCAATTGATTTTGCTGCTTTTTGGAATATAAAAAGACTTGTTTTGTTTCACCATGAGCCTGTATACGATGACAAAAAACTTGATTCCATTTTACAAGCTGCAAGATGGTATGCAAAGTTTATAGCTCACAAAGATGATATGGAAATAATGCTTGCAACAGAAAATCAGGAGATTGTATTTTGATAGAATCTTCACAAAATCAAGACGATTTATTTGAGTATAGCTTTACTAAAAAAGAAATACGCGCATTAGCCTTGTTTTTTAGAAAGTATCAAGCGCAAATTCCTAATGAATTGCTTAGATTTTCTTCAGAAATTGAAAAGGAAATTTATAAATCTTTATCAATTGAGGATGTATTAAGGTTTTATTCATGAAATTTCAGAAAAAAATTAATTTAATTATAATTTTATTGGCGGCAATTGTTGTTTTTCTTTTGGTCTTGTTTTTTATAGGAACAAAGGCAGTTTCTTCAAAAAAAAATTCAGTGTCAGTCAGGGTGGAAGTTCCTTCGGGTACAACTATAAAAAGTATATCCCATACGCTAAAACAAAAAAAACTTATCCGCAGTAGTTTTGTATTTTACACATGCGCTAGATTTCCTCTTATTAAAACCGTGTTTACAACAGACTCTTCTAATTTCTCTTTAAAAAGTGGAGTTTATAAAATCAGCACAGATATGTCCGTTGCTCAAATTTGCAAAATTCTTTCTTCTGGACAGCAAGAATACATAAGACTTTCTTTTCCAGAAGGGCTTACAGTTTCTAAAATTGCCGCAAAACTAGAAGCTTCAGAAGTCTGTTCTTCTCAAGATTTTTTAGAAGCGGCACGCAGTTTGGAACTTCTTGAAAAATACAAAATAAATGCGCAGACATTTGAAGGCTTTCTTTTCCCCGACACATACTTTTTTACACCAGGAATGACAGGTAAAAGCGTTGTAACTCAGATGGCAAACAATTTCTTTGAAAAAATAAGCGACATTCCTGCATTAAAAAGTTTGAATAGCAATCAACTTTATAAAACAGTGATTTTAGCATCGATTGTAGAAAGAGAGTACAGAATAGAAGAAGAAGCTCCACTTATTGCTAGTGTTTTTACAAATAGACTTGCTCACAACATTGGTCTTTATTCCTGCGCAACAATTGAATATATAATAACAGAAATCAAAGGGAAACCCCATCCAGATGTCATCACTTATGACGACTTAGAAATAGACAGTCCTTACAATACATATAAATGGGCAGGGCTGCCTCCAGCTCCAATTTCAAATCCTGGTCTGGTAGCATTAAAAGCAGCAGCTTCGCCGGCAAACACTAACTATTACTTTTTTAGATTGACAGATGCAACAACTGGAAAACACGTATTTTCAAGCAATTTTAATGCTCACAAAAACGAAAAATATATAAACAGAATAAAAAAATAAAGTATGACGGGATTTATTTCAAAAGAAACAATTGACGCTGTACAAAAAAACTCTGATATAGTTTCAATAATCGGGGAATACACAAAACTCGAACCACGCGGGAACGATTGGTGGGGATGTTGTCCATTTCATGGCGAAAAAACACCATCTTTTCATGTTGATGCTGAAAAAAAATTCTATTACTGTTTTGGCTGCCATGCAGGTGGCGACGTCATAAAATTCATAATGGAACAAGAAAAACTTTCCTATGCTGAGGCTATAGAATCTTTAGCAAAAAAAGCGGGAATTACAGTTCACTACGAAGATGGTTTTCAGCAAAAAACCGATCCTAAAATAAAACTTATTGAAGAATACACAGAACTTTATGAACGAACAGCTTCAATGTTTCATTATATTCTTACAGAAACTACGCAAGGAAAAACGGCTCTTGAATATATAGCCAAAAGAGGTATAAGCCTTGATACTATAAAGAAATTCAAGCTCGGCTATGCACCTTCAGACAGATTTTGGCTAAAAAAATTTTTAATTAGCAAAAACTTTTCAAAAGAATTTCTTGAGCAATCGGGGCTTTTTAGCAAAAAGTATCCTGAAATTGCTTTTTTTTCAAACAGGCTTATGTTTCCAATTTTTAATAGGCAGGGTAAAGCCGTTGCTTTTGGCGGAAGACAATTAGACAACAATCCTAATAGTCCAAAATATTTAAACTCAGGCGATTTAATCCAATATAAAAAAGGGGAAACACTATACGCATTCAACTTTGCAAAAAAATCTATAAAAGAAAATAAAAAAGTAATTTTTTGCGAAGGTTATATGGACTGCATCGCATACCACCAGTGTGGAATAGAATTCGCTGTAGCGCCGCTAGGAACAGCACTTACAGAAAGTCAAATAAAAATAATCCGTCCTTTTGTAAACGAAGTATTGCTATCATTTGATAGCGATAAAGCCGGCCAGATGGCAACAGAAAGAGCAATTCTTATGTTAAGAAAGGCCGACATAACTGTAAGAGTAATAAGACTTTCTGGCGGAAAAGATCCTGCAGAAATTATGATAAATTTTGGAAAAGAATTCTTGACTAGCGCTGTAAACAGTGCTATATTGGATAGCGACTTTTTATTATCTAAACTAGGTGAAGAGTATCCTATTGATACTCCTGAGGGAAAAACAAAGGCTTCTCTTTCCTTTTTCTCTTATGTAGATGCATTAAGTTCAGATATTCAAAAAGAGTCAAGTCTTGAGCAATTATGTCAAGTTTATAATTTAAAGCCGGAGGCCGTTAATAGAGATTTTCAAAATCGAGAGCAAGCCCGTAAACGTCTAAACAATCGGCAGCCGGCAAACAAAGACGAAAGCAATCCTACAAAATTAAAGCTTACTGCAGAACTGCGAAGTGTTATTGCCATAATTGCCGATTTAGAAAAGTATAAAACAATCAGAAACGAATTGACTTCTGAAGATTTTGAAGAACCTATAGCAAAAGAGCTTTATAACATTCTTGAGCAATGCTATTTAGAAAATTCATTGTCGTTGTCGACTATCTTAAATCGTTGTTCTGATGACCGCGTAAGTAGCCTGATAGTAAGTGCTATATCTTTGGGAGAATTCAAAGATGAAAATGAAAGCACTATACAGGATTCAATTAAAATGTTTAAGCGCAGGAATTTGGAAAAACAAAGAGAACTCTTAATGCAACGCATACGAGCATTTACTGTACAAACCGATGATGACAAAAACCAATTAAATGCCATGCTCGAAGAGAAAATTAAACTAGACAAAAAACTCAAATGTTAACTGTAAAAACAAGGTGTTATATCCAATGGAACAGGAACAGAATCCTATTATACAAAAACTTTTAGACTATGCAAAAGATAAAACCGTTATAACATGGGATGAAATTAATGAAATTGCAGGTCAAGACTTTATTAATTCTCCAAACATGGAAGAAGCTTTAAAAATCTTTACAGAAAGAAAAATTCAAGTCATCGAAACAGATCCTTTTGAAGATGAAGAACAAGATGATGATACGATTCTTGAAGATGATGAAAGTGAAAATTCTCCAGATGAAGATGTTGATGAAATAAAAGAAAGTTCTTCTAAACTCGTAAACGGAGATAAAGAGTCTAGCGTTGATGATCCTATCCGCCTTTACCTGCGCGAAATAGGAAAAGAAAATCTTTTAACTGCGGAACAAGAAGTCATACTTTCAAAGCAGATGGAAGATGGTAACAATATCATAAAACAAGTTGTGTTGAATTCTGGAATAATGATACCTGAATTTTTTGCAGTTGCACAGAAGGCATTTACACGTATTGACATTCAACCTGGAAGACCTAGAAAAGAAATTAATGAAGAAATGGCTGAAAAAAAGAGATTAAAAGCTTGTTACAGTGAACTGATTAAACCAATTCTTCCAGAAATGAAGTTGTATATGTCTTTAAAAAAGCAGCTTTTCGAAACCAATCAAACCAGCAAGATTTTCGAAGAACCGCAATTAGTGGAACTTAGAGAAAAGATTCAGCCTCAACTTCAAAAAATTGATATTCAATCAGAAGAACTTGATCGCTTTACAGCAAAATTTCTTGATGCAACTCAAAAAATCGAAGAATATAGGCAAAAGCAAGAAAAAAAGATGAAAGAGCTGCGAATTTCAACACCGGCAGATCTTAGACGGCTCGGCCGCCGCATTTCAATGCGTTCCGAAGCGCCAAAAGTTGAAGCCGAACTGAATATGACTACAGACGATATTCGCGATATATATACTCAAATACAAAAAATTGACAGAAAACTTTCTAGACTTGAGTATGAATTTGAAAATACGATTGATGAAATTCTTTCAAAAGCTAAAGAAATAAAACGCGGCAGTCTTATGATGGAAAAAGCAAAAAACAGGCTTATCAATGCAAACTTAAGGCTTGTTGTTTCTATTGCAAAAAAGTATACAAATCGAGGACTTCAATTCTTTGATTTAGTACAGGAAGGCAATATTGGTCTTATAAAAGCTGTTGAAAAATTTGAATATCGAAAGGGTTTTAAATTTTCGACTTATGCAACCTGGTGGATTCGTCAAGCCATAACAAGAAGCATTTCTGACCAAGCAAGAACAATCCGCGTTCCAGTTCACATGATTGAACAGATTAATAAAGTTGTACGAGAAAGCCGTCAACTTATGCAAAAACTGAACAGAGAGCCTACAGATGAAGAAATTGCTCAGCAGTTAGGATGGCCACTTGCAAAAATTAAACAGGTAAAGAGCGTTGCCAGAGAACCAATCTCGTTAGAAACACCGATTGGAGAAGAGGAAGATTCTTCACTAGGAGATTTTATAGAAGATAAAGAAGTAGAAAATCCTTCTATTCAAACTTCTTACAAATTGCTTCAGGAACAGTTAAGGCAAGTTTTAGGAACCTTGCCTCCAAGAGAGCAGGAAGTTCTAAAAATGAGATTCGGTTTAGATGATGGATATTCATTAACATTGGAAGAAGTCGGTCTTTATTTTAATGTTACTAGGGAACGAATTCGTCAGATAGAAGCAAAAGCCTTGCGGCGTCTAAGACACCCTAGAAGAGCTAATGGACTTAGGGACTATATTGAAACATAAACTTTGCTTACATATAGAATAGACATAATTGCATATTTATTATATATTTAAACGATATTCAGAAAAAAAGGAACATCATTATGGTAATAACAGAAATTTTTGATAAATTAAAAAGCCTTCAAGTAATACTTGGCAGAAAATACGAGCTTGAACAGTTAATAGAAGAAGCACCTAAACAGTTGACTTCGCAAGAAGAACTTCTTGCCAGAATGAAAAAAGAATATATTGAAAAAAATAGGGATTACGAAATTGTAAAAGAAAGAGTTGGAAATATAAAACTTGACCTTGAAACAGCTATAAAGACTCGCGAAGCTGGTGAAAAAAACATGGATAATATAACAACTCACCGCGAATATGAAGCTCTTGAAAAACAGATTTCAGAAGCATCTGTAAAAGAATCAGAATTAAGAAAAGAACTTCAAAAAGAAGATAAAATTTTAGCAGAGCTTGATGATACTTTGAAAACAACAGAGGCAATGATTTCATCTCAAGAATCAGATCTTACTTCTAGCAAGGACTCTCTAAATTCTCAGATAGAATCTTATAAATCAGAGCTTGCAGACTTAAAATCACAAGAGGAAGGCATTACTCCAGGACTTAATCAAGAGGTCTTGTTCAAATTTCAAAGAATTATCCAGAGAAATTCAGAAGGTATTGTCGCTGTGAAAAATGGCGTATGTACTGGCTGCCATATGATTCTTCCAGCGCAGTTTGCAAACGAAGTTAGGGAAGGGGAAAATATTCTTTTCTGTCCATACTGTAGCCGAATTTTGTTTTACGAAGAATCTGATGAATCAGAACAGGAAACATTCTTTAATGATGCAGGAAGCCTTGCAGACTTTGAAAGCGAAATCGCTGACGATGACGAATATGATTCAGACGAATACGAAGAAGATTCAGAAAACAGTGATTTGTATGACGACTCTGATGATTTATCAGATGAAGAAGATGATGATATTGTAGAATCGGACGATTCTGAAAACTAAAATAATACAGACGAGATGTAATCGCATAGCGTAAATTAATGATAGTTTATTGCTATGAGGAAAGTCCGGGCTCCACCGAAAAAAATGCCGGGTAATAACCGGGCGTTTTGCGGAAGATGCATTTTTTATGTATATCCCCAAAGCGACAGAAAGTGCAACAGAAAATATACCGCCTAAAATGGCAAGGGTGAAATGGCAGTGTAAGAGACTACCGTACAAGTGGTAACACTTGCAGCAGTGCAAACCTCATTTGGAGCAAGATTAAGCAGAAGTTTGGATTTCGGCCTTTATACTTCGGGTAAATCGCTAAAGTCCACTTGGCAACAATGGATTTGGATAGATGGTTACGTTTATCGCAAGATAAATGACAGAACCCGGCTTACTATCTCGTCTGTTTTTTTTATAAAATATGAGTAAGAACATTATAGAAGAAAGTAATTTCGCAAAAAAGAAAAGTAAGTTTATTCCTCTATTAGTTATTTTCTTTATAGTGGCAGTAATTCTTACTGTTTTTGTTGTTTTCTTGTGCAAAAACATTCGTCAGAAGTCTTTAAATTCTGCAACAACAAGTGCTCTTATTGAAAAATGGAATGTTTATGATTATAAATCCGTATACGAAATAAGTCAAAAAATTCTTGACACAAATCCTTTTAACAATACCGCCCTTACATATCACGGTTACGCAAGTTTTTTTCTTGCGGTTTCTCAACTCGATTCAGCTTCTGTTCAAAGCTATCTAGATGAATCTATTAATTCCATAAGAGTGGCTTTGTTAAAATCTAGAAAAAAATTAACTCCTCAATTAAACTATATGCTAGGAAAGGCATATTTTTATAAAAATACCATTTCATCTTACTATTATGCAGATCTTGCTGTAAAATATCTTGAAGAATCAAGACGACTTGGCTACAAGGCTCTAGATGCAGCAGAATACTTAGGCTTAAGTTATGCTGCTTTGGAAATGCCGATGGAAAGTATTTCGGCATTTACAGAAGCCTTGCTTACAAGGGAATCGGATTCACTTCTTTTATCAATTGCGGAACAGTACCACAAAGTTGGACAGGCAAATACAGCAAAACAATATTTGTTCCGCATTAAAAACGATTGCGAAAATGAAGAACTCGTATTAAAAAGTATGAATCTTCTTGGAACAATATACATTGAAGAGAAAAAGTATGCAGAGGCAAAAAACGAATTTGAATCTATTTTGAAAAAAAATCCAAATTCAGCAGACGCATACTATAATCTTGGTGTAATATATGAAAAACAGGGCGATTTGGTGAAAGCTCGTGCGGAATGGAGAAAAACCTTGCGCATTCAAGTAAATCATCCAGGAGCTCTTGCAAAAATAGCTGAATTTTAATCCGGGAGTATTTATGGGATTTTTTGACAGATTTTCTACTGATATCGGTATAGATCTCGGTACATGTAACACACTTATTTATGTTCGCGGAAAAGGAATTGTAATAAATGAACCTTCCGTTGTAGCCGTAGAAAAAGGAACAAAGAGAATTGTTGCTGTTGGTTCTGAAGCTAAAAATATGCTTGAAAAAACTCCGAGCAATATTATGGCTATTAGACCTCTTGCAGATGGTGTAATTTCTGATATCGACAGTTGCGAAAGAATGATAAAGTATTTTATTCAGAAAATAACTCCAAGACATCAGATTATAAAATCTACAAGAATGAAAATCGGTATTCCTTCTTGCATAACAGAAGTTGAAAAAAGAGCTGTAATTGAAACTGCATTAAAAGCGGGCGCAAAAGAAGTTGAAATAATAGAAGAATCAAAAGCTGCCGCTATTGGTGCAAAAATTCCTATTTATGAACCTGCAGGACACATGATATGCGATATAGGTGGCGGTACTGCCGAGATTTCTGTAATTTCTCTAGGAGGAATGGTAGAAACTAGTTCCATTCGCGTTGGCGGCGACAAATTTAATGATGCTCTTGTAAAGCACGTTAAGAGTGTTCACAACTTGATAATAGGTCACCAAGCCGCAGAAAGATTGAAAATTCAAATTGGAAATGCAGCACCTGATAAGACTATTGAAAAGATGGAATTAAAAGGAACGGATGCAATTACAGGACTTCCAAGAAGACTTGAAATAGACAGTGTTGAAGTTAGAGAAGCTTTAAAAGAGCCTGTAAAACTTATTGTTGAAGAAATAAAGAACGTAATTAGCAAGACTCCACCTGAACTTGCTTCTGATATTATAGATAGAGGAATTGTAATGACAGGTGGCGGTTCTATGCTAAAAGGGCTTCCTAAGCTTATTTCAAAGGAAACTGGAGTACCTGTTATTCTTGTTGAAAATCCTCTTGAATGTGTTGCTCTTGGAGCAGGAGAAGCTTTTGAACTATTTAAAGATATGTCGTCAGGTCGCTCTGTTTACGACAGTCTAAATGATTAAGTAAGATGGCTTCAAAAAAGAAACTTTCTCTGAAATTTAAATTTTCAGAGTTTATGCTAATTATATACCTATTATTCTCTGGCGTCATGCTGGCATTTAGTTCAGGAAGTTTTGTTCTAAATTTTAAAAAAATCGGATTTTCGATTTTTTCTTCAATAGAAAGCGGCGTGCATTCTGTTGTTTCTGGGATTACAAGAACTTTTGGAGCTGCTAAGGAACTTAGCAGGCTTCGAAAAGATTATGACGAACTTGTTATAAAATTGGAAAATTATGAACAAATGCAACGTTCAAATGCAGAAATACGCAAAGAAAACGAACGATTAAAAGAACAGTTAGACTTTGCAACTTCACTTGAAGAAAAAAATTATCCTGCTCAAATAATTTCCAGGGAAACTGACAATTTAAATGCTTATATAACAATAAATAAAGGCAGTTTTCATGGAATTAAAAAGAATATGCCTGTAATTGCATACGAACACGGAACATCTGGACTTGTGGGAAAAATTGTTCAAGTAGGTGTTCTTACAAGCGTTGTAATGCCAATTTATAATTTGGATTGCATCATATCTGCAAGAATTCAAAACACAAGGGATTTAGGTCTTGTAAATGGCACTGGCATACAAACAGAAGTGTTAAAAATGCGTTATATAAGAAAAAGGGTTTTGGAAGAACTGCACTACGGCGATATTGTTGTAACCTCTGGAGAAAACAATAATTATATGAGAGATATACCTCTAGGAACAATTTCAAAAATAACTGTTGTAGATTATGACACTTCTTTAGATATTGAATTAACACCTATAATTGATTTTTCTAGACTCGAAAATGTAATAGTCGTCAATCTTAGAGAAATAAATGATGCAAGGAATTAAAAATGCTAAAATCTTTTTCAGTTTCAGCACTTATTTTATTATGTTTTTCATTACTAGAAACTGCTATTCTTTCAAACATATCAGTTTTACCTGCAGTTCCTGACTTAGTATTGTTATGCGTCCTTTATTTTTCATTAATCAATGGAAGAATGTATGGAGAATCAACAGGTTTTATTTCTGGTCTTTTTCTAGATTTCCTTTCAGGAGCACCATTTGGTTTTAACTGCGTTCTAAGGACTTTGATTGGATACCTTTCTGGTTGGCTTGGCGGAACTGTAAATTATTCTGGATTTTTTATGCCTGTTTTAATAGGATTTTGCGGAACATTTGCAAAGACGCTTATCATTTGGCTTATGTCGCTATTCTATACATCAATTATAACATATCAAGTATTTTCAGTTATGTTTCTTTTTGAACTCATAGCAAACTCTTTGTTAGCTCCATTCGTATTTAAATTCCTAAATCTTTTTAAAAATATTATAAGCACAAAATCGGAGGAAATTGAATAATGGGTTTTCGTAGAAGCATACGGTCAGCCCGAAATTCATCAATAGATAAAAATAACAGAATTCTCTTTCTTGGCTTTATGATAATCATTTTTTTTCTTATTTATTTTTACCGGCTTTTTTTTCTGCAAATAAGAAATGGAAGTTCATACCGTTCGCAATCTGAAATAAATTCAAACCAAGTAAATGTTCTACCAGCACAAAGAGGAGAAATTTTTGACCGAAATGCAACCTTGCCAATGGTGGTCAATACAAACGCTTTTGCTGTAGAGATAACTCCAGGAGAAATTCCTGCGGGACATTATGATACTGTTGCAAACAAATTAGCTGCCATGCTTGGAATTTCAAAACTTGAAATAGATAAGAAAGTTCCGTTAAGAAGCAGACGTTCTTATTCTTCTTTCCAGATAAAATCAAATGTTCCTTTCTCAGTAATTTCAAATATTGCAGAAAACAAAACAGATCTTCCAGGTGTTTCTTGGATTTCAAAACCTATACGAACCTACATTGAAACAGGTTCTTTAGCTCATGTTATTGGATATGTTGGTGATATAACACGAGAAGAAATGAACTTAATGTATAATCAAGGATACACAAGAAACAGTATTGTAGGAAAAACAGGAATAGAAAAACAGTACGATGCTCTTCTACAAGGAAAACCAGGAAGAGAAAGCCGCCTTGTAGATGTTCGCGGACGAGTAATTTCTGACAAACCGGTTATTGAGCCGCCTAAAACTGGAAAAAGCCTTATTTTAACAATTGATACTGAAATACAAACTTTGGCTGAAAAAACTCTTGGCAATCGAGTTGGAGCAGTGGTTGTGTTAAAACCTTCCAATGGTGAAATTCTTGCGATGGTTTCATATCCGTATTTTGATCCAAATATATTTAATACAGATGAATCAAGTTCTTATTATCAATCTCTTATAGAAGATTCTAAAAATCAGCCGCTTTTAAATAGAGCTGTAAATGCAGCTTATCCACCTGCATCCACATTTAAAATAGTGATTTCAACAGCGATGCTAAACGAAGATGCTTTTCCTTCTTCAAAAAAAATTGAATGCAAGGGAGAATTAAACTACGGAAATAGAGTCTTCCACTGCCATGTAAAAAAACCTGGACATGGGTGGCTTGATTTAAAAAACGCATTAGCACAATCCTGTGACGTTTATTACTGGATTGTGGGAAGAGATCATCTTGGAATCAATTTAATTTCTTCATACTCAAAGGAATTTGGCTTTGGGCAAAGAACGCAGATAGATTTGCCTAGTCAAACTTCAGGTTTTGTTCCTACAGCAGAATGGAAAGAGCGAAAATTTCACGAACGCTGGTTAGGGGGAGATACGATGTCAGCCTCTATTGGTCAAGGATATATGACGGCAACTCCTTTGCACGTTGCGAATATGGCTGCAATGGTTGCAAATTCTGGCGTAATTTATAAACCGCATCTTTTAAAAGAAGTTAGAGATCCTGTTACAAACGAAGTTGTTCAAGAGATAAAACCTGAAATTCTTTTTAAATCAAATGTAAATCCAGAAGTTTGGCCTCAAATACAAGAAATAATGAGATATACAATATCAGATGGTACTCCTCAGTATCCAATGCATAACAAAATTGTAAAGGCTGCTGGAAAAACAGGAACAGCCGAAGTAACAGGTTATAAAGACAGCTGGCATTCTTGGATGGTTGCCTATGCTCCATACGACGCTCCTGTTGAAGAACAAGTTGTTGTAGCAACCTTGGTAGAAGCTTGCAATCCATGGGAATGGTGGGCACCTTACGCAACTAATATAATTATTCAAGGAATTTTTGCAAAACAGACTTATGAAGAGGCTGTAACAGCACTTGGATTTAAATACCTTATGAAAAACGGAAATAGACAGGAATAAAAGCATTATGAAAGGCAGATTTTGGGACGCATTCGATTATATATTGTTCATTTGTGTAATCATTTTGGTTGCCACAGGAATTGCTTTTATATATTCTTCAGGAATAGACGCAGATGGTATTTTAAGAACTAATGAATATATAAAACAAATTATTTGGACAGTAATCGGCCTTGCCTTTATGATTTTTTTTGCGCTCTACGATTACAGAAAATTAGAACGTCCTGCACAATGGATTTATGCAGCTTCAATAATACTTCTAGTCATAACATTCCTGTTTGGAAAAAAAGTAAACGGAGCTAGAAGCTG
The DNA here is from genome assembly GCA_002437725.1 of Treponema sp. UBA6367. Lineage (GTDB taxonomy): Bacteria > Spirochaetota > Spirochaetia > Treponematales > Treponemataceae > Treponema_D. The sequence continues at coordinate 510,008 of DJRF01000010.1, read as the reverse complement.
GCTTGGAATAGGAGATTTTGGCATACAACCTTCAGAGTTTACTAAAATAGTTTTTATTTTAGCACTTGCAAAATATTTGGATATTTCTATAAACGAAAATCAGATTAAAAGATTTATAATCGCATTAGCAATTTTTATTATTCCTTGCGGACTAATTTTAATTCAACCAGACATGGGTTCTGCCTCCGTGTACATACCAATTTTTCTTGTTATGTGTTTTGTATCAGGAATTCCAATAAGATTTTTGCTTTTTATTATAGGTGCAGGATTTGCAACAATCTTCTTCACAATTTTACCAGTTTGGAATCAATATATAGCAAAAAATTCTTTTAGATTGATAACTTCTCTTACAACATTTAAGTTAAAGCTTATTTTAATTATGGCTTCCGCTTTAATCTTTTTTATAGCTTTGATTGTAAGAAAGTACTTTCATGGAAGGAGATATTTTTATTGGATTGCATACACTTTTTCAATTATAACAATCGGACTTGCAATGTCATCTATTGCAGATAAAGTTCTAAAAACCTATCAGTTGCAAAGACTTATTATCTTCATGAATCCAGATATAGACAGGCTAGGGGCTGGCTGGAACATAATTCAATCTAAAATAGCAATTGGCTCGGGAGGTCTTTTTGGCCGCTCTTTTTTACACGGTACACAAAGCCATTACAGATATTTGCCTCAGCAATCTACTGACTTTATTTTTAGTATTCTTTCTGAAGAATGGGGCTTTTTAGGCGGATGCTTTGTTTTTTTAATATATTTGGTACTCATGTTGAGAACCTTAATAATTGTAAAAAATGCATCCAACAGATTTGGAATGTATATTTCAGCCGGCATTTTAGGCATGTTTATGATTCACTTTTTTATAAATGTTGGAATGGTAATGGGAATAATGCCTATTACTGGAATTCCACTTTTGTTTCTCTCTTACGGGGGTTCATCATTACTAACTGCTATGACTGCAATAGGTCTTTTAATGAGCATAAACAGCAGAAAGTTTGATTTTATTTAAGTAGCCTAAATTTCAAGTCTTTTATAACTGTTAAAAAAAACGCTTTCAGCGAATTTCAAATTTGCTGAAGAAGATTGTGGTATGCTGCCAACTTAGTTATTGACTATAAATTAATATTTTTGTAACATATAAGAACACCCCTTGAGACTAGTAGTAGTCTCCATTTGTCCATAAGGAGAAATTATGAGAAAGTATGAACTTATGACTATCTTCCCACTTGATGAAGAGAAGTCAAAAAAAGCTGCTGACGAAGTACGCGAAACGCTTAAATCTTTTGGTGCTGAAATCGAAAAAGAAGACCTTTTTGGTGACAGAGATCTTACCTATGAAGTAAAAAAGCAGAAAAAAGGACGATTTATTCTTTTCACACTAAAACTTAATCCTTCTAAGATTACAGAAATCGACAAGGCATTTAAGATTCAAAGCAATCTTTTAAAATACCTTTTCGTAAAACTTGAAGAAAAATAATTAGTTTTAGAGGTAAAACAATGGCGACAGATTTAAATCACGTAGTTCTTGTAGGCAGACTTACTAAGGACCTAGGAGCAGATGAACGTTCTTTCGGATATGTTGGAAACGGTCAAGCCAGGGCTACAGTGAGCATAGCTGTCAACAGGAGCCGTAAAAGCGGTGAACAATGGATCGAAGAAGCTAATTTTTTCGATGTAACAATTTGGGGAAAAACTGCAGAAAATCTAAAACCTTATCTAACAAAAGGGAAACAGATTGCGGTTGATGGTTATCTAAAGCAAGACAGATGGGAAAAAGACGGACAGAAATTTAGTAAAGTTTCTATCGTTGCAACAAATGTTCAGCTTTTAGGTGGAAGAGCAGATGGCGGTCAGACGACTGGGGGTGCATCTGGCGGATTCCAACCTAAACAGACTTTCACTCAACCAATGGCAACTCCATCACCTAGTTATGACAATGATTCATACGGTGGTACAGGAGGAGACTTCCCCGAGGATATTCCTTTCTAAATTGGAGTAAATACAATGTCAGAAGAAACAAAAGATATGTATGAAGAAAAAGAAGTTGCTCAGAAAGCAGCTTCTGTAGAAACAGAAGGTCGCGAAGACGACGGTCGCGACAACGGTCGTGCAAAGGGAAAGACATTCTTCCGCAAAAAAGTTTGTCGTTTCTGTGCTAACAAAGCAAAAATTGACTACAAAGATTCAGATGGCTTGCGCCGCTTTACAACTGAAAGAGGTAAAATTCTTCCTAGACGCATTACAGGAACTTGTGCAAAGCACCAAAGGGAATTGGCTGGAGCAATAAAAAGAGCTCGTTCAATTTGTCTTCTTCCATTTGTAACAGAGTAGTTTAGTTTTTAAATTTAACTTATTTTATTAAAGCTGGCGATCCTACTCCTGGTGACGTCAGTAAAGAATCAAGAGGAGCTTGAAAAATGAAAGTAATTCTTAATGTTGATGTAAAATACCTTGGTGAAGAAGGTGATGTAAAAAATGTTGCTAACGGATATGCTCGCAACTTTCTTCTTCCTAGAAATCTTGCTGTTCCTTACAATGATGCAACAGCGGCTTTATTTGAAGCAAAAAAAGCTGAAATTGAAGCTCGCAAGGAAGTAAAAAGACAGAATGCTAAAAGCCTCAAGGAAAAACTTGAAGCACTTGCATTGGAAATTGAAATGCCAGCTGGCGCAAACGGAAAACTTTACGGTGCTGTTACATCTACAGTTCTTTCAGAAGCATTTGCTAAAAATGGCTTTGAAATTGAAAGAAAACGCATTGAAATTCCAGGCCTTGCAATAAAATCTGTAGGAAACTACCATGCGATTATAAAGCTTTATGAAGCCGCATCTGCAGAAGTAAAGTTTACGGTAAAAGCACAGGGTGGAGCAGAAGTTTCTGAAAAGAAAGAAAAACCTGCAAAAGATGAAGCTTCTGAAGAAAAAAAAGAAGAACCTAAAGATTAATTAAATTAAAAATCTTTAGATTTAGATAAAGGCTGTTCTCTTTTTGGGAACGGCCTTTGTTGTATTTAAATATGTTTGACGCTTTGTGGACAACTTGTTTATAAATTGTTAATTATTTTTTAAGGAAGTTAAGATAAAACACCGAAAATACAGTCTGTTTTTATCGTTAAAAAGTTGCGTTATAAACTTCCTTTTTAGGGTAGGAAAATAAAGAATGGAACACGTAGAATTAAAAGACAAAATACCACCTCATAACCTCGATGCAGAGCAAGCAGTTTTAGGGGCTCTTCTTCTTGACTGGGACGCTATGAGCGATGTTGCTACACAACTTTCTCCTGATCGTTTTTATTCATTTCAAAATCAAGTTGTTTATGAAGGACTTTCTTCTCTTAATAGGCAAAATATTCGTGGCGATATATTAACTCTAAAAGACGAACTTACAAAAACAGGAAAATTAGAGCAGGCTGGGGGAGCGGCTTATATTGCTTCACTTACAGAAACAGTTCCTACGAGCGCAAATATTTCTTTTTATGTCGATATTGTAAAAGAATGCGCTATAAGGCGCGATATGATTAGACTTTCTGCAGATATAAAAGCATTAGCTTTTGATGAATCAAAAGAAACAAAATTTCTTTTAGAAGAAATTGAAAAAAGAATTTTTAACTTAGCAGATCACAGTTCTACTTCTAATGTTTGGACAATGCAGCAGGTTATTCCTTCTACTATCAGCATAATTGACATGAGATACAAAAACAATGCTGACCTCACAGGAATTCCAAGTGGAATTGCAAGATTGGATACAATGACTAATGGGTTTCAAAATTCTGAACTTATAATAATTGGAGCCCGTCCTTCTATAGGAAAAACCGCATTCGCCCTTTCTATGATGCAAACAATAGCTGTGGAAAAACATATTCCATGCGGATTTTTCTCACTAGAAATGTCGTATCAATCAATAGGACAGCGTCTGCTTTCTCAAGTAGCAAGAATTCCTGGAGGAAAAATCAGGAGCGGAACCCTTAGCCTTGCAGACTTTAAAAAACTTCAAGATGGAGCTTCCCTTTGCTACCAAGCACCTCTTTACATTTGTGACACTCCTAATATGCAGCTTTTAGAATTACGTTCAATGGCTAGAAGAATGAAAGCAAATTACGATGTAAAAGTAATTTTTATAGATTATATCGGTTTGATTTCAACCGATGATCCAAAAGCAAAAGTTTTTGAATCTGTTTCTGAAATTTCAAAATCACTAAAGGCTCTTGCTAGAGAGTTAAACATCCCGATTATTGCGCTCTGTCAAGTTGCAAGAGATGCAGAAGGTCAGGAACCTAATTTAGCCCAACTTAGAGGCTCAGGCTCTATAGAACAAGATGCAGATGTTGTTCTATTTCTTCACAGAGACCGTCTTGATAAAACTGACGACACAACTGTTCAAGAAGCAAAATGTATAGTTGCGAAACAAAGAAACGGAGCCTGCGGAAATGTGGATATGATTTACTTTCCTTCGCTCACTAGATTTGAAAATAAGGTAAATGGAGAAGGCGAATAAAATTAAAAAACTTACAAAAAAATTAATAATTTTTTCTATAAGTGATTGACTAAAGTTTATAAGTTTTATATATTATAAGCATAGAGATGCGGCAGTCATATAACGGCTCATTATCTCAGCCTTCCAAGCTGATGACGAGGGTTCGACTCCCTTCTGCCGCTTAAAACTGACTTCTAATTTGAAGTCAGTTTTTTTTTGCATTTATTTTTTTTTAGCAAAATTAAATGCTATTTAGCCCAAACTTCGAGTTTTTAGAAAAATAAACAAGGTTGTAAACTTTTTATTATTTTTATGGAAGCTTTTATGCCATTACTAAATCACCCTGATTACAATTCGCCTTCGGACTTAAACAATTTTTTGCAAGAAAACGGAATGGCAATGCAAAAAAAGTTCGGGCAAAATTTTCTTATAAATGAACAAGCTCGCTTAAAATTAATTGATTGTCTAGAAATAAACGAAACTTCAAAAGTTTGGGAAGTAGGTCCTGGATTGGGAGCTATGACAAGCGAAATTCTAAAACGAGGCGCAGAACTTACTGTTTTTGAAATCGACAGAGGATTTTCACAGTTATTGCACAAATTTTTTAGTGATTATGAAGAAAAAGGAAAGTTTCATATAGTTGAAGGCGATGTTTTAAAAACCTGGAAAATTGAGTTTGATAAAAATGGAGGACCGAACAGATTTTTTGGAAATCTTCCATACAATATTGCAGCAACATTGATTGCTGATACAATTGAAGAAAATATACGCTTTGAAAAAAATATTTTTACAGTCCAAAAAGAAGTCGCCGTAAGAGCGTGTGCAAAAGTTGGAACAGAATCTTATTCGTCATTTTCAATTTTGTGTCAATGGGCTTACGAATTAAAAAGTATTATCGACTTATCAGGCGGGAATTTTTGGCCAAAGCCGAATGTTGCTTCAAGAGCATTTTCAATGACTAAAAGAAAGAATTTTCCGTGCTGCCAAAATCCAAATCTTTTTGTAAAAATGCAGAGGGCTCTTTTTTCTTCTAGACGAAAAACCGTAAAAAATAACCTTTCAGCTTTTCTTTGCAACTCTGACAAGGCTGATTTTGCATTAAAAAAAACAGGCATAAATCCAATGACAAGAGCAGAATCTCTTTCAGTAGAAGAACTTCTGTTATTGTCTGATGTAATCAATGCTGATATAATAAAAAAATGATAAGATTAAATGAAGTTATTAATGAAATAAGAGCTGCAGAAAAGAATTACGGTCGCCAAGACGGTTCTGTAAAATTATTAGCAGTAAGTAAGTTTCATCCGATAGAATCAATTTGCCAGGCTATTGAGCAAGGTCAAAAACTTTTTGGAGAAAACAGAGTTCAAGAGGCATTTGAAAAATTTTCTGTCATTTTAAAAAAATATCCTGATATCGAACTTCATATGATAGGTCAACTGCAGACGAATAAGGTAAAAAAAGCAATTTCAATTGCATCTGTAATAGAATCTGTAGATAGGCTTGAACTTGTACAAGAAATTGAAAAGCAGTGTGCAAAAATTCAAAAAAATATAAAAATCTTATTTGAATTTCATACAGCAGAAGATTCCAAGTCTGGTTTTAAAACTTATGAAGAATTATATGATGTTGTAGAATATATTAACAAAGGCAATGCTCCCCATGTTATTCCAATAGGATTTATGACAATGGCACCTCTTACAAATGATGAACAAAAAATTCGGAACTCTTTTAGATTATTAAAACAAGTTGCCACCTCCATACAAGAAAAATTCCCGCAATACGCTCTTAATTGCATATCTATGGGAATGTCTAATGATTACAAAATTGCGATTCAAGAAGGTTCGACAGAAGTTAGAATTGGAACTGCCATTTTTGGAGAAAGGGATTATTCAAATAAATGAGTTTAAAAAAAAGATTTTTTACACTTATAAGTGCGTTTTTTTTAATTTTCTCTGAAGCATCATTTGCAGAAACTGCAGAACCGTATAAGGATGATGAGTTTCCTCTTTTATTAAAAGATTTAAGAAGAGCCGAAATCATAACTTTTGGAACTATGCCTTTTGCAGTTTTAAATGTAACTTTAGGGTATTCTTTTGGAAAATACGCTGCACACGGTTTTGATTCAAACTATTTTGTAAATCCGTTTGCAAAAACTTCATCAGAAAATTCTTTTTCCACAGACGAACAAATAACCATTATTCTTACTTCTGTAGGAATTAGCTTAGGCGTAGGAATTACAGACTATATAGTTCACATAATAAAACGAAATTCCCAAAAAAAAGAAAAAAAAGTTATTTCACAACCGATAATTATAAATCCAATTGCAGAAGATTCTTCGGCTGTAAAGTTAGAGCCTCCAAAGATTGAAGCTAATAAAAACTCTGAAAACGAAAATGAAATTTTAGAAACAGATAAATCTGATGAACAACAAGATTCTACAAATTCTGCCGAAAAAGAAAAAACCGTTCGCCCTTCAAAACAATTGGAAGTAAGATAGTTTATTCAAATAAAATCTTATTGGAGGAATAAAAAATGCCAAACTTTCACTACATAGTTCCAAAAGATTTTGAAGGAGCGGAAAGGCTAGATCAATATATTTCAAAAATTCCAAATGGAATGAATCGTTCTAAACTAAAAAGCGGTACGCAAGAATTATTATTAAATGGAAAAAACGCAAAACTTTCTTCTAAGATTAAAGCAGGCGATTTAATAGACATTGTATGGGAAGACAATATTCCTGAAAACATCGAGCCAGAAAATATTCCCTTAGATATAGTTTACGAAGATTCTAATGTTACAGTTATAAACAAAGCGCAAGGAATGGTAACACATCCTGCAGCTGGAAATTGGAACGGGACTCTTGTAAACGCGCTTTTATATCACTGGGGAAGAGAACCTGTTTTTCAAATAAAGGCAGGCTCTGATAATGAAATCATCCAAAGAAGAAGACCTGGCATTGTTCATCGGTTAGACAAAGATACTTCTGGATTAATTATTACGGCCAAAAACAGAAGTTCTGAAGAATGGCTAGGAAAACAATTTAAAGAACGGCTTATACAAAAAGAATACATCTGCATTACTTGCGGAAGACCGCCTGCTGGTGGAGGAGATATAAAAACGCAAATCGTGCGGGATATGAAAAACAGGCAGCGATTCAAGGCTGTTACAGCCACAGAAGAAGGAAAATTTGCAAGAACAATCTATCACTGCGTTGCTTGTTACGGTCCGTATTCAATTATTAGAGTAAGAATAAAAACAGGGCGCACACATCAAATCAGAGTACACATGAGATATATTGGATGTCCTATTTTAGGTGATAAGATATATGGAAAAATAGACAAAATTTTTCCAAATGCAACCCTTATGTTGCACTCTAGACAAATGATTATAAAACTTCCAGGACACAAAAAATATAGACTATTTAAAGCAAAAATTCCAAAACGATTTTATGAAATTATTTCAAAACTAAAAGAGCTGTATCCAAAAGAAATAATGCCAAAGGTGTATAAAAAATGCAGCAAATAAAAATTATACAAGAACCAACTGAAACAAAACCATTTGTTGTAATACAAAAACCTTCCGGTCTTTTTTCAGCGCCAATAAGCGAAAATGAAACAGATAATGCACTTTTTCAAGCTGCAAAGTTTTTTCCTAAAATTTTAAAAGTAGACGGATTTTTTAAAAAATTTGAACACGGACTTCTTCATCGCCTTGACACAGAAACAGAAGGCTTGTTATTGATAGCAACTACACAAGAATTTTATAGTTTTTTGCTAAGAGAACAAAAAGAAGGAAAATTTTTTAAGCATTATGAAGCAAAGTGTTTGCATATATTAAAAAATGCAGAGTTTTTAGGGGGATTTCCTCCTTGCCCAGTAGAATTTACAGAAGATAGCAACTTAGTTGAACCCAAAATTTTAAAATCATTTTTTAGAAACTATGGAAAAAGTTCAAAGTCTGTTAGACCTGTTACACAAGAATCTGGGAAGTCAGCCTTAAAAAAAATAGGGAAAAACTTAGAATATTCTACAGAAATAAAAATTCAAGAAATTGAAAATAATATTTTTAAAGCGAACTGTAAAATATCGGCAGGGTACAGACACCAAGTTAGATGCCACCTAGCTTGGTGCGGATTTCCAATAATTGGAGATAGTCTTTATAATTCTGAATACGACAAAAACAGCAATGAAAAACTTTCATTCAGAGCAACTGAAATAGAGTTTAAAAATCCAATTACAAACAAAATTGAGTTTTATAGCATTAAATAACTGTCGATTCCTAAGGCTCCTTTTTTTTCAAGCTCTAATGCCAGCTCACCCATCATCTTTTCATCAAAGTGATTGGAATAGCGTTGCTGCAAAATATAAGTGCTATGTCCTAAAGCCTTAGCAATTAATCTTTGATCAACGCCAGAACTTACCCAACGAGTCGCTGTCTGATGTCTTAAAGAATGAAAACAAATGCTTTCCATTTTGTCAGATTCGTAATTATACCTAATCCGTTTTATTCCCAATTCATCCATAGCTCTATAAAAATTTCTCGTACAAAAATTTTCATCTATTGGTTCCATAGGATTTTTGGAACTAGAAAAAATATAACACTTTTCATCTTGAAACTCTTTTGGCAAAGTTTTTATATACTGTTGAACTCTTTTATAAACAAGCCGACTGCTAGGAACTGTTCTTGTAACACCTGTTTTTGTTGTTTTTACTTTATCATAATCATTATATGCCCGCTTTACTTTTATAAAATCGTTTTGAACATCTCCAATTCTTAATGCCCGTATTTCTCCAAGCCGCAAGCCTGTATTTATTGCAACAAAAAACGCAAGATAAGCTTTTGAACAGCGCCAGTCATAGTTTAAAAGTCTTATTTGTTCATCAACGCTTAAAATACCACGATGATAAACTTCTATAGATGTTAGTTTAGGAAAAATAATATTAAAATCTAATTTATTTGAAATAAAGCGATTTGTTTCTGCCCACTTTAAAGGGGTTACCAAGCAGGTTTTTATTTTCTTTAAAAATCCTGTAGAAAGAACTCTGTCATAATTTTTACATTTGCATGTTAGCCTTGATTTAAAAAATTGATTTAAAATATCTTCAGTTATATTTTTTACTTTTAGGTTTGGATAAAACTCCTTAAAATACGGTCTTACATGATTTTTTAAAATGCTTTGATTTTTTTTAATATTCATGAGAGTGATATGCCGCCCCTCGTACAAAGCCGTTTTTACATAATCGCTATTAAAATCCCAAAAAGACTGTAAAAAGTCTACAAATAATTCATTATCTTTTTTTTTTCTTAGATAAAAATTTTGTTAGCACAAATGTCGAAATGTTCAAAGTATTACCTCTTTTTATAAAAATAAGTCTTGCCAAAGGATACGCTTACGCACACCCCCCTGGCATTGCCGTCTTTAAGGTTATAGATCTTAAAGAAAAAAATAAGGGACACTAAACTTTTTTACGCTTAGTGCCCCTTATTTTTATACCCGGCACGAGATTTGAACTCGCATGATTGCTCACCTGGACCTGAACCAGGCGCGTCTACCAATTCCGCCAACCGGGCTAACAAAAAGACAATATCAGATTTTTGTAAAATAATCAACTTGATTTTGAAATTTAGCGAATACAACTATAAACTGCAAAAATCATTGCCAAAAGTAATGCTGTGGTAACAAAATAAATCCACAAAGGCAAAGATGTTTCTGAAGCCGCAGATTTTTTTTCGTTTTTTTTATTAAAATTTAAAAAAGCAATTAAGGAATTCGCATTTTTTTCTGTTTTAACTCTTGAATCAGGTTCTTTTACAAATGCATTCGAAACTGCATAGCCACATTCAGGACATCCTTTTTTAAAATCTTGAACACGACCTGTGCAACCACACTTAGGGCAGCGAACCGCACTAAAAAATTTTCCACAGACCTTGCAAAATTTTGCGTTCTCGGGAACTTCAGAGCCACAGTTTTCACAAAAAAATTTTGCTTTTTTGGTATTTTTCATCAACTCTCCAGGTGTAACTGCTCAATTCTTTTTAACAAAGATTTTTTTGAATCTTTTTTTGTTTCCAAAAAACTAAAAGAGTTTTGTTCTGAAGAACAATCAAGTTCATTTTTGAGTTTATTAAAAAAATCTTCATCGGAATTTTTTAAAACTGTTTCAATACCTAAAAAATCAGACTTCTTTTTTTCTTCTTTTGAAAAATCCTTATTAGTAAAAAGAAAAACTCTTAAATTCTTATTTTTTATTTTATTTTCAATATGCTGAACAAGAACTTTCCAGTGACGAGGATAGTCCTCTGCACTTAAAACTATTAAGTCTGGATTAATTTCATCTATGTTATCTAAAGCTTTTAAAAGCCACTTATATAAGATAGTAGAATAACCTAGTTCTGAAATTTTTTTTTCAAGAGATAAATAAAATGTTTCATCATCTGAAATTATTAAAGCTTTCATTCTATTCTGTTCCCAAATTAGTAACCGTATAATCGTAAATTTGCCATATACCTTCGCGCTGGCGAACTTTGTAAACGTAGCTTTTCTTTTCCTTAAAAGTAGGGTACTTAAACCACTGGATTACAGTTACAGTTCCCTCAGTTCGGCTATAAACAGTTTTTTCTATTTCAAACTTTTCAGGAACTGCAACAATATCATTGTCAATTCTTGATTGCATTAAATTTGCTTTATAAGATGCCAACATTCGTTCCCGCTCTTCTGCAGAAGCTGAATTATACTTTCGCTTTGCAGCGGAATTTCTTAAAAGCATAGCTTCTACATCCATATACAAAAAGTACTGATTCCAAAGAGATTTTTGTCTCGCAATAATTGTTTGCTCAACAACTTTGTCAGGACCAATTTCTTCAGGCTTTAAAAGCTCCGCATTTTTTTCATTCACAGGAAGAATAGAAGATGAGGCTGCGGAAGGAGAAGGAAGAATTTCTAATGAAAGTCTATTTGAAGACAAACTATTATATTTTGATTTGTAAAGTTCTGGATAAAATTTCAAAGATACAAAATAAATGGAAGGTTCTTTTATATCTATATAATCTTTTAGGTTTTCGACAAACGAATACTCTTCACCAGTTTCCAAACTTATTTCTCTAAAGTACACAGTTTGATTTGTAGTTCTCTTTCTAATAAGATTTTCTGTCTGTTCAAGCTTAGAATTTTTTATATTGTATACATCAAAATCAACGCTAAACATCCTGTCATCTGCTAATTTAAAACGATACGTAGTTTGAGAATTATTTTTTATAGAAATATGAACAAAAATTGGATTGCTATCCGCGTTTCCAGGATAATACATAGTTCTATCGTAATATCTTATAGAAACAGAAGGTTTTTCGTTTTCGATTTCTTCTGATTTTGTTGTTTGTGCAAAAACTAACTGTCCAAAGCATAAAAAAATCGTTATAATGGCTAGAAGTTTGCGTTTCAATTTTATACTCCTATATTTTATATTTTGAAAAAACTTACTATAAGTATCGGCATTAATTATGAATACATTATCAACAAATTTAATTCAAAAAAAACTTCATCTTTGGTCTAAGTTTTCAAATGCAATTGAAGCATGTTCAAATCCTCAATCAACGTTTCCAAAAAATATTTGCGGAATACAAGGCTCGCTTCATTCATTCTTCTTAAAGGAATACTTTTATGCGAACTCTTCAAAATGGTTAAACGAACTTCAATACAGCATTTCAGGCTCATCTAACAAAAATCTTAGAAGCCCTCTGCATTTTACATCTTCCGCAACTGACATTCTAGTTATAATTCAAAGCGAAAGAGAAGCCGAGGAATTAAAAATTGACTTAGCAACAATTTTTCCAGAAGCAGATGTTTCTGTGCTATCTAATTGGGGAACTTTAAGTTACCGCCCAGTTTCAACAGGCTCTATTACATTTGGTAAACGTGCCGGCGTCTTGGCAAAAATGGCTATGAAAATCGAAAATCCCGCGCAAGCATTAAAAATGAAGCCTAAGATTTTTATTGTTCCGCAAAAAGTTGCTCAAACTCCGCTGCCGCCGCCTGATTATATAAGACTAAATATTTTTCAATTGCTGAAAAAGCAAACAATTGACACTGTAAAAATTGCAGAAAGATTAACAAAAATCGGCTATACAAGAGTTCCTAAAGTTACAGTTCAAGGGGAATTTAGCCTTAGAGGGGAAGTTCTCGATATTTTTCTGCCAGAAGAAGAACTTGCCACTAGAATCGTATTTGATTTTGACCAAATAGAAAGCATTAAAAGTTTTAATCCGGAAACACAATCAACAGTTTCAAATTTGGATTCAGTTTTAATTTATCCTATGAAAGAGGTTATATGGGATAAAGAATTAATCTCAATACTAGAAGAAAAATTTTTGCAGTATCAAAATAACGAAAATCCTAATTTAAAATTTAATGAAGAAGCGCAAAAAGCTGCAAAAAAACTTATAAACGAGCTAAAAGAAAATGGTCAAGGCGAAGGCGAAGAACTATTTTATCCAATTCTTTGGAAAAAACAATTTTCTATAATCGACTATTTTGACCAAAATACAGGAGTTTTTCTTTTTGACTTCAACAAGCTTGAAAACGCGCAGGAAAGTTCTAATCGCGAGCTTATGGGAATGTATAAAAAGGCTAGGGCAGATTTTCCTGTTTTTCCTCCAAGCGAAGTTAGCTTTCAGTTCGATTCTATCCTGGAAAAAATATCAAGGTGTATAAAATTTAATACACTAAAGACAGATTCTACCTCTTTAGAACCTCAAAACAGCGAAGAAGAATCAAATTTTCTTAATATAGATTCAGAGCCTGCTCAAAGTTATTTTGGAAATATAAACTATTTAAAAGAAGAGCTTGCAAAAATGCAAGAATCAGACTGGTCTGTTTACATATTTGCAGACAACGAAAATCAAGCTCTGAGAATAGACGAAATTCTAAAAGACTTTACCAAGGCGAAAAACAATCCTGTATTGATAGAAGGGCTATCAATTACAGAAGGGTTTGTTATCCCAGAACTAAAAATAAGAGTAATTCAAGAAAACGAAATTTTTGGAAGAAGAAAATACATTCCAAAATCGCTGCACAGAGTAAAAAGCCAGGTTATTGATACATTTGTAGATTTAAATCCTGGCGATTACGTAGTTCATGTAAATTACGGAATCGGTCTTTTTAAAGGAATAGAAAGGGTTAGGGCGGCAGGAAACGAACGAGACTATATAAAACTCGAATATGCAGACGAAGAATTTATTTTTGTTCCAATTGAGCAAGTAAATCTTGTCCAGCGTTATATTGGAAATGAAGGAAATGCGCCTAGATTAGATAAACTAGGAAGCAAGCACTGGGAAAACCGAAAGAATAAAGTAAAAAAGGAAGTTGAAGATATTGCAAAAAAGCTAATAGACCTTTACTCAAGGCGAAAGGCGGCCCGTGGTTTTCCTTTTGAAAAAGATACTGAATGGCAGACTACATTTGAGGCGGCTTTTCCGTATGAAGATACGCCAGATCAAATTACAGTCACAAAAGAAATAAAAGAGGATATGGAAAAACCTGTTCCTATGGACAGGCTTGTTTGCGGCGATGTTGGCTATGGAAAAACAGAAATAGCCATGAGAGCGGCATTTAAAGCTGTTATGAATGGAAAACAAGTTGCTTTTTTGGCACCAACAACAATTCTTGCAGAACAGCACTTTGAAACTTGTACAGAAAGATTTAAAAATTTTCCAGTTAGAATAGCGCAGCTTTCTAGATTTGTATCATCTTCTGAGCAAAAAAAGATTCTATCAAAACTTGCGCAAGGCCAAGTGGATATTCTTATTGGAACACACAGAATAATCCAAAAAGATGTAATATTCAAAGACTTAGGATTAATTATAATTGACGAAGAACAAAGATTTGGTGTAAAAGACAAAGAAAAACTTAAGGAAATAAAAAATAATATTGACTGTCTTGCAATGTCAGCTACTCCAATTCCAAGAACGCTGCACATGAGCCTTTTAAAAATTCGAGATATGAGCCTTTTAACAACGCCTCCTCAAATCAGAAAACCTATAGAAACTGTTATAGAAGCATACAGTGATGAAAAAGTTGCCATGGCCATAAGAAAGGAAGTAGAAAGAGGCGGACAAGTTTTCTACTTGCACAACAGAGTTGAATCTTTAAACGAAACAAGAATAAAACTGGAACGATTTCTTCCAGAGATGATGATAGAAACTGCGCATGGGCAAATGTCTAGCGAAGAGCTAGACGATATTTTTAGAAGATTTAAACTGGGCGGTTTCCATGTTCTTGTGGCGACAACAATAATAGAAAACGGAATTGATATTCCCAATGTAAATACAATTATAATCGACAGAGCTGACATGTACGGAGTTTCCCAGCTGTATCAGCTTCGAGGCAGAGTCGGAAGAAATGACAAAAAAGCCTATGCTTATCTAATGTATCCAGAGAACAAGTCTTTAAGTGAAGTTGCAATGAAGCGCCTGCAAGTTATAAGCGATTTTACAGAACTTGGAAGCGGCTTTAAAATCGCTATGAAAGACATGGAAATTCGTGGCGCAGGCAATCTTTTAGGAAAAGACCAATCAGGCAGCGTGTATTCAGTAGGATTTGATATGTACGTCAGACTTTTAAACGAAGCTGTAAATAATCTTATGGAAACAGATTATAAAACCCAGACAGAACCATTAATAGAACTTGAATACACAGGATTTATACCAGACACTTACGTAACAAACCCGCAGACAAAAATGGAAATTTATAAAAAGATTGCTGCTATTCATACAACAGAAGAATTTGATTGCGTCTGCACAGAATTGCTAGACAGATTTGGTCCAATTCCAGAAGAAGTTTTAAGTCTTCTTTCGCTAGCTGAAATAAAAATCATTTGCAAAAAACTAAATGTTTCATCCGTAAAAGAACATCAAGGAACGGTTTCTGTAGAGTTTGCAAAAGTTTCCGATATAAATGTAAACAAAGTGCTAAAGTTAATTACTGAATCTTGTGGAACCGTAAAACTAAATTCTGCAAAACCAAATATGATTATGCTAAATTTAGGAAAAATCGGCTTGAAAGAAAAAAGTGAATTTATTCGCGAAAAATTAAGCAAGATTGTATAAGAATAAGGATAAAAAAAGATTAAAAATCGAGCTTTTGTAGGATTTTAACACTTTTTAATTCTTTTTATAATGAATATTCTGTCTACCAAAAGTGATATAACTTTTCTTTTATCTTCTTCAACTCTCTTGTTGACCCCAAAGAATTGTATCATTATAATTAGAATTATATGCGTTCTACTAATCACAACCTTCTTTGTTTAACTCTTTTTTTTCTTATATTTTCCTTATTGCAGCCTACCTTTGCAATTGGAAAAGCAGATTCATACGATGAGCTTATAAAATCGGGTTCCGTAGAAGATGTAAAAAAAGCTTTTAGAAATGACAACGATATGCACAGAACACGAATCGGAGTTGATAAAGACACGATTTTAATGAAAGCTATAAAATATGACCGTTCAGAATCTTTTGTAAAATTGATGATAAATTCTGGTGTGGATATAAAAGCGAAAAACAAACAAGGACAAACAGCTTTAATCTACACATGCAAATATTCTACTGATGACAATGTTTTAAAAATGCTTTTAAAAAAATATGGTTCAAAAAAAGCAGTCCGAAAAGCAATTCTTCAAGCAGATAACTTAGGAATGAACGCTTTAGATTATTCTAAGCAAAACCCCGCCCCTAATACATTAAACTACTTAAAAACAGTTCTTCCAGAAGAAGATTGGAATCCTTCCACAAAACTAGAAACTGTTCAGCAATCAGAAAATCATGAGCAAAACGAAGATTTGCAAAAAACTGCCACCCCTTCAGAAGAAGCCTCTGAAAAAGAAAATCAAACTTCACAAGAAAGCGAAAATTCTATAAAAGATGATTCCACAGCACAGCAGCAGCCAACCGAAAAAACTACAGCATCAACAGAAAATGCTTCTGATAACTCAGAAAAATCTATTAACTCTGCAGTTGCGGCTCAAATTTCACTTTCGACAGACGATACTAATGATACTATAGCAGAAGCCGCAAAAACAGATAAATCATTAAAAACAAATTCAGAATCATCTGATAAAAAGCAAGAAACTGCTAAACAAGAAAAAAATAATATTCAAAATCCAAAGAATTCAATAAATTCTGAATTAAAATCAACAAAAGTTGCGCCAAGTCCATCTTCAGTTACAAAATACGAACGGACTTATCTTTACGATTACGCTCCTAAAGATGATGAAACAATTTCAGAGCCTCAGACAAATGGCGAAGAACTTATAAAAATAGAAAATCCTAATCAAAAAGATAAAAATGGAAAAACACATCTAATGGCAGCCATAAAAAACGGAAACGATTGGGAAATTCGCTCGCTTTTAAAGTCAGGTGCAGATGTAAATGCAAAAGACAATGAAGGTTGGTCCGCCCTGATGTACGCAATCAGATACCAAAACAATTTAGAATTTGTCAATATTTTAATTCAAAACGGAGCAGATGTAAATTCCAAAAATAAGTATGGTGCTACTCCCCTGCAAATTGCTGCTTGCTATTCTGATAATCCAGAAATTTTAAAACGAATTATTCTTACTTATCCGTCTGGTTCAAGTGAAATTTTTAAGGCATTTATTCTTTCTTTAACATCAAATTCTTCTTCACTTGTTAGTCAGATAGCAAAGTTAAAAGTCTTTATAAACCGCGGTCTTCCTATGAATAGATTTTACGAAGGAAAAACACCTTTGATGTATGCAGCAGAATATGCAAATTCAACGCAAGTAATAAAGCTTCTATTAGACAGTGGCTCTATTTCTTCTATAAGAAACTCAGAAGGAAAAACCGCATTTGACTATGCAAAAACAAACAGTTCCCTTGAAAAAGATGAAATTTACTGGTCTTTAAACAGCAGGTAGGAAAAATAAATGAGAATTACTGGCGGAAAACTAAAAGGTAGAATTATAAAGTGTCCAGAAGGGATTATAAGACCAGCTATGGACAGAATGAGAGAGTCTGTTTTTGCAATTTTAGGAGATTTATCTGGAAAATCTTGGTTAGATTTGTTTAGCGGTTCTGGAACAATTGCAATAGAAGCCGTTTCTAGAGGCGCAGAACACGTTGAGCTTTGCGAAAAGGACAGAATTAAAATTGACACTGTTTTAGAAAATGTTTCTGTAACAGAAAAAGAATGCGGCATAAAAATCCAGTGCCATTTTATGCCTGTGGAATATTTTATAAAAAGATGTAAAAGCCAGTTTGACTACATTTTTTTTGATCCCCCTTTTCCGTACAAATTTCACGAACAACTGATTGCGGAAACAGATAAAAAAAATATTTTAAAAGAAACTGGAACTCTTTTAGTTCATAGGCCTGAAGAACATTTTATGCCAGATACAATTGGAAGATTGCAACGAACAGATAAACGCATATATGGTCGGTCGATTGTAGATTTTTATCAGTACAAAAAAATTGACAATCTTGCTTTGCAACTATAAAATAGATAGATAGAGGTTCTTAAATTTTCTTTATGAAAGATGATTTAAAAAACAAAACTAAACTAAAAAATCAAGATGCTCAAGGATTTATAAAGGTTACTGATCAGCCTGTAAAAACTCTTACGTCTGAACAAAAAGCTATATTAAACAGAAAAGGAAATATCTTATTCAACGAAGGTAAAACTGAAGAAGCTAGAAGAATATATACAACCACAGGCTATTCTGATGGACTAACCCGAGTAGGAAATCTTTATATGGAAAAGAATCAAACTTTAAAGGCATTAAAACAATACATTCTTGCTCACAATAAAGCAAAAGCAGAACCTATATATGAAAAAATTGCACAAGTAATTTCTTCTGTTATAAAAGAAAATTAAGAGGGTTGTGCGCAGAACTGCAATAGTTTTCGCACGGCAATGCTTTTTAGAAACCTATATATATTAAAAAATAAAATAATAAAACGTAAATTTAAAAAGGAGATTTTTAATGAACGATTTGTATGAACACGAAATGTTAAGCACACCTACAGAAGAGCCAGTTTTTTTAGATGCTCAACAACAGTTAGAAATCAAAAACAATGATGAAAAAAATGAATTGAATACTCAAATTTCGGAGTTTTCAAAAAAAGGCTACCAGTTATTAAAGGAAAATGACATTAAAGGAGCTAAAGAAGCTTTTAATCAAATTTTAAAACTTGAAGATAATAATAACTATGCCTTAGTTGGACTTGGTGATTCAGAAAGAAAACAAAATCACTTTAATGAAGCGATTAAGTATTATAGCACTTGCCTTGAATTTCATCCTGGAAACAACTATGCGCTCTTTGGTCTTGCAGATTGCTACAAGGCTTTAAATCAATATCATAAAGCTATAAATATTTGGGAACAGTACTTAATCCATGATGATAGAAATATAACTGTATTGACAAGGGTCGCTGATGCCTATAGAAAAATTCATGACTTTAAAAAATCTAAAGAACTTTATTTAAAAGTTTTAGACATGGAACAAAATAACGCTTATGCGTTGATTGGGCTTGGTCACCTGCACTACGACTTCAAAGAATATAAAGATGCCCTATTCTATTGGACAAAAATGTATGAAGTCAACAAAGAAGATTGTGATATTAGAATACTTACATCTTTAGGAAACTGCCACAGAAAATTAAAAACTTTTGATAAAGGAATAATCTATTTCGAAAAAGCATTAGAATTAGACCCTAAAAATTTTTATGCGCTCTTTGGCCTTGCAGATTGCTACAGAGGTATGAATCAACAATTCAGATCAATTGAGTATTGGAATAAAATATTAGAAATAGATCCAAAAAATAAGGTAATTCTTACTCGCATTGGAGATGCCTATCGCAACACAGGAGATTACAATGCAGCTTCTGAATATTATAACAGAGCATTAGACATAGATTTTGATATATATGCAGCACTTGGACTGGCTTTAATTTGCAAAGGCGAAGGTAAATACGAAGAAGCAAGCGAAAGACTTCTTAATCTTATAAAAAATGATGCAAAAAATTATAGGCTCTATATAGATCTTGCCGACTGTTACATAAAAATGAACAGCAAGCAAAAAGCTATTGACGCTCTAGAATCATTTCAGAAGCAAGGTGTTAGAAGTTCTGCTGTATCTGAGCTTTTAGATAAACTAAAAAACAACAAACCGTTATTCTAATTTTAAATGGATAAAATTATTTTATCAGGTCTTTTACCAGAAGAAATTAATGAATATTTTAAGTTTACTCAAAAATTTCGTGGTGAACAGATATTTAAGTGGATTGGACAGGGGGCAACTTTATTTGAACAAATGTCCAATTTAAGCAAAGAACTTAGACAGATTCTAAAACAAGACTCTATTATTCGTTCTTCTAAAATATCGCAATGCCTAAAAGATTCTGACGGAACTATAAAATTGCAAATTTTACTGCAAGATTCCCTTGCTGTAGAAACAGTTCTCCTTACAGACAAAGAAGGTCGAAAAACTGCTTGCGTATCTTGCCAAGCAGGCTGCCCAATGAAATGCGCATTTTGCAAAACTGGGCAACTAGGTTTTGCAAGAAACCTTGAACCTTTTGAAATTGTAGAACAATTCCTTTACCTTGAACAAGAAGCTGGAACTTTAGACAATATAGTCTTTATGGGAATGGGCGAACCTATGCTAAATCTTGAAAGCATTAGGAAGGCCATAAAAATTCTTACTGACAAAAGAGGCAGAAATCTTTCTTCGCGCAGAATAACGCTTTCTACATCAGGAATTATTAAAGGAATTTATGATCTTGCAGAAAATGGTCCTCATATAAGACTTGCAGTTTCCCTTACGACCGCAGATGAAGAACTTCGTTCACAGATTATGCCAGTAAACAACACAAATCCATTGAATGATTTAAAAAAAGCAATAGATTTCTATGCAAAAACATCAGGGCGCAGAGTTACTTTAGAAGCCGCCCTACTTTCAGGAAAAAATACTGGAAAAGAAAGCGCAAAACAAATGATTGACTTTGCTAAAGACATTGATGTGAACATAAATCTTATTCCATGGAATCCAATTCCAGAACTGCCTTTTTCAGAACCAACTAAAATGGAAATACAAAATTTTATTTCAATACTAGAAAATGCAGGGCTAAATGTTTCTTTGCGTACAAAACGAGGGAGAAATATTGGCGGTGCTTGCGGGCAATTAGGAAAAACAAAATTTCAAAATATCTGAACAAAGGAAATAATTTTCTTGATAATCCAATCTTTATAGAATATAATAGAAGTATCAACGTAAAAACAAACGGAGCAATTATATGCAGAAAAAAATATATGTGGCAGGAATGTTTGATAGCGATACAGCATCAAAAGTAGACGCAGCTGTAAAAGGAGTTGCTGGAGTATCTAGCGTAGTAGCGAACCCAGACAAGTCCCAAGTACTCGTTGATTTTGACGAAGGAACTGCTGGAATTGAAGCTGCTATAAATGCTGCAATTTCAGGAACAGGCGTTGAAGTTCTTGATTAAGTTATGAAACTTACAATTCTCGACGGAAATGCATTAAATCCTGGCGATTTAAGTTGGGACTGTTTTAAAAAATATGCAGATGTAGTCGTTTATCCACGTACTAAACCTGAAGAAGTTGTTCAACGAATTGGAACAAGTGACTGTATTCTACTGAACAAAGTTTTAATAGATGAAAAAATTCTAAAGCAGTGTAAAAATTTAAAATACATAGGTGTATTGGCAACGGGATATAATGTAATCGACATAAATGCTGCAAAAAGCGCGAATTTATGCGTAACTTACATTCCAGCCTATAGCACAATGGCGGTTGCCCAGCACGTTTTTGCATTGCTAACATATTTTACAAATCATGTTGCAATTCACAACGAATCTGTAAAAAAAGGAGATTGGATTTCTTCTCCTGATTTCTGTTATTGGAAAAAACCTCTTATAGAACTTTGCGGTAAAACACTTGGAATTCTAGGCTACGGCAATATTGGTAAACAAACTGAAAAAATCGCACTTGCCTACGGAATGAACACTTTAGTATGTCCGCACTTTCCTAACGAAGAAATAAAAAATTGTGCAAATCAAAATGAACTTTGGGCAAATTCAGATATTATCACCCTTCACGCCCCTCTTACAAAACAAACATTTGAAATAATTAACAAAAAATCTATTTCACAAATGAAAGATGGCATCTATATTATAAACACAGCACGAGGAGCTCTTGTAAATGAAACTGATGTTGCCCAAGCTCTTTATTCTGGGAAAATTGCAGGATATGCGGCAGACGTCCTTTGCAGCGAACCTATGGATAAAAATTGTCCATTAAAGGATGCTCCTAACTGCGTGCTAACCCCACACATAGCATGGGCTCCTTATGAAACAAGAAAAAGACTTTTACAAATAGCACTTAAAAATTTTGAAATGTGGCTACAAGGCACGCCTCAAAATACAATATACTGAAAAACTTGTATAAAAAACTATTGCAATATTAAAGCAATTTAATTATATTAAAATAACTTTAATACTATTAAATTCAGGAGATATAAAAATGGGTAAAACAATAGCTCAAAAGATTTTTGACAAGCATCTTGTAGACACTCCGTTCCCAAATACTTACGTATTGAAACTCGACAGAGTATTTTGTCACGAAATTACAACACCAATTGCAATAAATGACCTTGTAGAAAGAAATAAAGATAAGGTTTTTGACAATACAAAAATAAAAGCTGTAATTGATCACGTAACACCAGCAAAAGATAGCAAAACTGCTGAGCAGGGCAAAATTTTAAGAGAGTGGGCAGCAAGGCATGAGATTAAAGATTTTTTTGATATTGGATGCAATGGAGTTTGCCACGCAATTTTCCCAGAAAAAGGCTTTGTCCGACCTGGTTATACGGTAATAATGGGAGATAGCCATACTTGTACACACGGAGCATTTGGAGCGTTTGCAGCTGGAGTTGGGACAACTGACCTTGAAGTAGGAATTTTAAAAGGTGTATGTTCTTTTAGAGAACCTAAATCCATAAAATTCGTTCTAAACGGAAAATTAAAACCTGGCGTTTATGCAAAAGATGTTATTCTTTATCTTATAAGCAAAATTGGAGTAAATGGGGCTACAAACTGCGTAGTTGAATTTACAGGTCCTATAATTGACAACTTCGGAATGGAAGAAAGAATGACTTTGTGTAATATGGCTGTTGAAGCAGGTGGAACATCAGGAATTTGTTATCCAGATGAAAAAACAGTTGAATATTTATGGCCGTTTATCAAAGACGAATATGAATCAAAAGAAGAAGCTATCAAAGATTACAGTCAATGGAAATCTGACGAAGATGCAGAATATGAAAAAGTTATAACTTGTGATCTTTCAGAACTTGAACCTGTTTGTACATTTGGCTATAAACCAGACCAAGTAAAGAAAGTTTCTGAAATGAAAGGAACTAAAGTAAATCAAATTTATATCGGTTCATGTACAAATGGCAGAATAAGCGACTTAAGAATTGCAGCCGAAGTTCTAAAAGGACATAAACTTGCTATGGGAGTAAGAGGCATTGTAAGTCCTGCAACTCCTGCAATTTACAAACAAGCATTAAAAGAAGGGATAATTGAAATTTTCTTAGATGCAGGATTCTGCGTAACAAATCCAACTTGCGGAGCATGTCTTGGAATGAGTAACGGTGTTCTTGCAAATGGAGAAGTTTGCGCTTCAACAACAAACAGGAACTTTAATGGAAGAATGGGAAAAGGCGGTATGGTTCATCTTATGAGTCCTGCCACAGCAGCTGCTACAGCAATAACTGGAGAAATTACAAACTCTCCACTTTTTAAATAAAAAATGCCCTATTGATTATATAAGGAGGAATAAAATGAAACAATTCGGCGGTGATGTACTTTTTTTGGATCGTTCTGATATTAATACAGACGAAATTATTCCAGCAAAATATCTTACAGAAATTTCAAAACAGGCTTTAAAACCATATCTTTTAGAAGACTTAAAACTAGAAGGTTTTAATCCAAAAACCGATGTAGCAGGAAAAAAAGTCATCATTACCAGAGAAAATTTTGGCTGCGGCTCTTCAAGAGAACATGCTCCTTGGGCACTTGAAGTAAACGGAATTTATGTTGTTGTTGCAACAAATTTTGCAAGAATTTTCCGCCAAAATATGTACAACTGTGGCATGATGGCAATTGAAATGGATAAAAAATCTATTGAAGATATGTTCAGAACTTTCAGCGACAAAGATACTGAATGTAAAATCGTTTTCAACGATGATGGAACCGCAAAAGTAAAGCTTATTGCAGGCTCGCTTTCAAAAAGTTATCCTTTTAAGCTTGATGACTTTGAAAAAGCCTTAATAAAAGATGATGGCTGGATAGGTTTTGCAGATAAAAAATATTAATTTGCTAAAACAACTAATGCATTTTTTAATTAAATAATTAAAAAGTTGAGTTTTATGGGTTATCAAGAATTTTATATGTTTTTGTATTAAATTTTTGATAACCCAACATTTAGATAAACTAAAACTATAAACTATGAAATAAAGTTTCTTTTCTTTAATTCAGCAATAATTAAATTAGTTATTTGTTCTGGATTAAATTTTGAAGTATCTATAAACAAATCCACAAAGTCATATTTGTTATTGTCTATATTATAAAGTTTTTTATAACGTCTAGAATCTTCAGAATCTCGCATAGCTGTAAATTTTTTTATTTCTTCAAGATTTCCACCCTCTCGATTAAAAACTCTTCTTGCACGAGTTTCGTCATCTGCATAAAGATAAACCTTTAAATCAGCTTCTTTTAACATCCAGATAGCAAGTCTACTTCCTAATACGCAAGACTCTTTTTTAGCCAATTCAACTTGATGAGTATCAACATATTTGTCGTAAAAGTCATCATTTTTTGCATTTTCAATAACCTGTGCTAATGTAAGCCCTTTTTCCGCAGCTAATTGCCTAAAAGTATAGTTTATTAGAGAAATTCCAAGTTCTTTGCTCAACATTGAACTTACAGTCGTGTTTCCGCAACCAGATTTTCCACTTATTGCAATTCTTAATTCTCTATTAATTTTCAAAATGCACCTCTTTCTTATAAAAAACTTTATTCAACGTTTTTACTTTGCTCTCTAATGTTTTCAAGAGAATCTTTCGCCGTAATAACCATTGCGCTTACATCTGCAAAAGTGGTTTTACTTCCTATTGTGTTTATTTCTCTATTCATTTCCTGGCAAATAAAATCTAATCTTTTTCCAGGAGTTGGATTTTTTTCTATTTCCATTTTTATAGCATCCA
This sequence comes from Treponema sp. UBA6367, assembly GCA_002437725.1. GTDB lineage: Bacteria > Spirochaetota > Spirochaetia > Treponematales > Treponemataceae > Treponema_D. The sequence continues at coordinate 485,238 of DJRF01000010.1, read as the reverse complement.
AATGACTAAACAACCGCACAATTTCTTCGTTAATTGTATATTTTACAAGCATAGCGGCGGTTTCTGACATTACCCTGTTTTCATCAACTTTATCGCCTAGCAATTCCTTAAACCTGTCCATTATAAGTGTCTTAAAAGTTTGCTCCATACGAGGCTGCCAATCTTTAAAAAATACAGCGCACTCGTAAAGTTTTTTTAATTTTTCTTCAAGATCTTTTTTTAGATTTTCGCCTTCACGTTTGCGGTCGGCAATAAATTTTTCAAAACATTCGTCAAAAACAGGTTCTATAATATTTTTGTACGCCTCAACGTCGTAAGAACGACTTTCATTAAGAACTCCAGGTTGACTTATTATAAGGCTAAGAGGTATGTCGGTTAAAGAATAACCGCATGCTAAAGCAACTTTTTTTATAGCTTCTAAATAAGAAAGCGCAGCGCTAGAATCTGGTAAAACTTCTGTACTAGAAGAAAGTTCTTTTATACGAATATTTACATCTAGTTTTCCGCGAACAATTTTTTCAGAAATTTTTGCTCTAAAAAAAGATTCTACAGGATTCAAAAACGATGGTAAATTTATACTAAGATCTAAAAATCTAGAATTTACAGACTTTATTTCAACAGAAATAATTGCTTTTTCAAAAGTTTTTTCTATAAAAGAATAACCTGTCATCGATGTCATTTTAATTTCCTATTTGACTTTTTAAGCCTTAAGTTTATCTAATATCTCAGCTCCTAATTTCCAATTATCGCCAGCACCCATTGTAATAAAAAGATAGCCATCAGGATATTTTAACGGAGCTTTCTTCTGCAATTCAGAAAGAACAAAATCTGTTGCATCAAGAACTTCTTCATAGTAAACAATTGTTTTATCACTAGAATATTTTTTTTTGACTTGCTCAAAAAGAGTTTTTCCTGTTATTGAAAAATCTTTTGGATTTTCCCTAGCGGAACTATAAATTTTGTGCAAAATTATTTCATCAGCGCTATCAAAAGAAGAAGCAAACTCTGAAAGGAGAGCTTGTGTTCTTGAATAAGTGTGACTCATAAAATCTACTACTATTTTTCGTCCCTTATAAAATTCTTTGTATCCAGAAAGCGTTGTTTTTATTGCTGTAGGATGATGTCCATAGTCGTCAATAACAAGAATACTATCTCCAAAAGAATTTTTGCATTTGCCAATAATTTCGCTTCTGCGCTTTCCGCCAGTAAAAGCCAATAGACCTTTAGAAATCAAAGAATAAAAATCCTGAGGTTTAAGTTTTTTTTCTTTTAATAATTGGCAAACTAATGCAACTGCTGCGCAGGCATCTAAAACTTCATGTTTGCCAGGAACACAGATGGCAAGCTTTTTTGAAAAAATCTGAATATTAAAAGTATTTTGCTCTGATTCGATGTTTCCAAAAGTTAATTTAAAATCACCGATTGCGTTTTGCCCATAAGGAATAAGATTTATATCAGGACGCTTTTTCTTTGCAATATCAGCAGTTTCTGCAGCCCCTTTATCATCAGCGCAAAAAATCAAATCTCCGCCTGCAGGCAACAAACAAATGTAATCTACAAAGGCATTTTGAATATCCGCATAAGTTGGATAAAAATCTTGATGATCAGGTTCAACCGAAGTTAGAACAATCTTTTTAGGACAAAAGGACATAAAATGCCTTTGATATTCACAGGTTTCTGCAACAAAAATATTTTCAGAAAAATTTTTATTATCCTTAATCAAAGGAGATGTATAAGTACACGTATTTCCAAAAGAATTTATAACGCTGCCAGCAAGAACCTGCGCTGGTAAAATATCTATGTATTTTAGAATTGTTCCTGCCAAGCCCGTTGTTGAAGTTTTTCCGTGAACTCCGCAAATTCCGCAAGAATACGCACGAGAAGAATAACTTCCTAATGCTTGTGTATATAAAAGACATGGAACATTATTTTTTACAGCTTCTATTAAATCAGGATTTTTATCAAGTTTATAGGCAGAAGAATAAACTACATATTGAACTTCTGGAGTTATATTTTTAGAACTGAATGGCAGTGCCTTTAGTCCAAGTTTTGCAAGAATTTCATCAGTATAAAAATGTTCTTCAACATCAGAACCTGTTATAACTGCTCCCTTATTGTGCAAAATTTCAACCAAGGCAGCCATTCCAGTACCTTTTATTCCAACAAAATGGATATGCACACCTAAAAGTTTTTCAGGTAAACCAATATTTTTCATAAGACTATATTATATTAATAATACAGAATATTCAATTTATTATACATTTTTTTCAAGACTTAAATAAATTTGATCTGCAAGTCCAAAACCAGCGTTTTTTGTCATGCTAACAGAATATTCATCAAAAAGCATATCTTCATACATCTGACTTGCAAAATCGTTGCCACCAAAGGCACTCTTTGAAACTGTTTTTCGCATGGCACTTAGCATTTGCTTTACAAAATAGTTTTCAAGCTCCATAGATTTTTCATAAAGCTCAGAAGTTTTGTCAATTTTTCTATTTTGAACGCCATTTGACTGATTTGCAGCAAAGCCTACAGGAGCTGCGTTTTTATTAGCTTCTCCGGAAAAAGTTCCTGAAAATCCTGTAGTGTAATCGCCATTTATGCGACCTTTTTCAATTGTGTGCGATTCGTTTTTATTTTTAATTTCGCTAATAAGAGCGGAAAATTTTGTTTTTTCTTCACTTTTTTGGGCGGCATTAAAAGAATTATTTGCATTAAATCTGTTTATCATATCAATTGAACCAAGCCGCATCTTAAACTCCTAATTTCTTAAAGTTATCTCTTCATATTTACAGCGGTGCTAAGCATATTATCACTAGTCTGAATGGCTTTTGAATTAAATTCATACGCACGCTGAGCAACAATCATCTGAACCATTTCGTTTACGACTGAAACGTTTGAAAGTTCAAGGAATTTATGTCTAACTTCGCCCATACCTTCAAATCCTGGACGGCCGCCTATTGCATCTCCACTTGCATTTGTTTTTACAAACAAGTTGTCACCCTCAGCTTGAAGTCCTACTGGATTAGGAAATCTAAAAAGTTCAATCTGACCAACTTCAATAGGCTCATTTTCTCCATTCACCTTTACACTAACACGGCCATCTTGTGAAATATTCAGCGTAGAAACATCGTAGCCTTCTGGAAGAATAATTTCTGGCAACATTCGCAAACCGTTTGAATTAACTACTTGCCCATTGCTATCAACTTTAAAACTTCCATCTCGAGTATAAGCATAACTTCCATCATACTTTTGAACTCTAAAAAAACCTTCGCCAACAATAGCAACATCAGTATCTACCCCTGTATTCTGCAAACTTCCCTGCTTCATAATTCTTTGCGTAGCTGCAAGTTTTACACCAGAACCTTGCTGAATTCCAACAGGAGTTACAGTATCTTCTGTAGCAGGTGTGCCTGCAAGTTTTTTGTTCTGATAAAGCAAGTCTTCAAATTCAACTCTCTGTTGTTTATATCCAGTAGTATTAACATTAGAAAGATTGTTTGAAATCGCATCAATATTTGCCTGCTGTCCGTTCATTCCTGTTGCGGCAGTCCATAAACTTCGTACCATAACTCACCTTACCTATCTATTAAAAATTGCTGTTTTTGACCATAAAGTTCCCATCATGGAATCTTCGCTTGTTATGGTCTTTTGATTCGCTTCATACGCTCTGTTTACTTCAATCATCTGGACCATTTCGTTTACAACATTTACGTTTGAAGTTTCAATGAATCCCTGAAGAAATTTTGGCCGCTCATTACCTTCCGCTATGTGCGCAGGACCAGAAATTTCATTTGAAGAATAAAGACTTCCGCCCATTTTTTTTAGGTAGCGTTCATTGTCAAAGCGAACAACTTTAAAACGGTCAATGACATCATTGTTATCAGCGCTATAAATCATGCCATCTTCATTTACAGAAAAATCTTTGTCGCCAACTTGAATGTATCCATTTTCCCCAAGTACAGGATAGCCAGCTTTTGTTAGAAGAATCCCCTCTTTTCCAACAATAAAGTTTCCATCTCTTGTATAGCGTTCACCATAAGGTGTTTGCACAGAAAAAAATCCTTCTCCTCCAAACGCAAAATCTGTTTTAGATTCTGTTGCCTTAAAGGAACCCTGCTCAAAATCTGTGTAATTCTCGTTAGTTTCTACCCCAAGTCCTAATTTTCCAATTACAGGAGCCGCATCTGCAGAACCAAACGGCGTTTCATAAACTCCGTCAAAATTCATTCTTCTAAGTAAAAGCTCAGGAAAATTTTTAGAAACTGTAACGTCCTTTTTATAACCTGCAGTATCGACATTCGCAAGATTGTTGGATATAGCGTCAAGCCTGTTCTGCTGAGCAGTCATTCCTGAAGCGCCGATGTACCACCCTCTTATCATTTCCGCCTCCGTGAAAGTCAATAAGATTTCTCTCTCTACTTATTTATCGGTATATAAAAAATTTGGTTTAACATTATTTTAATTAGCCTGAACTTCGAATTTTTAGGAAAAAGAACAAAAACGTAAGCGAATTTACAATTTGTGAAGA
>DJRF01000010.1:469047-480669 GCA_002437725.1 Treponema sp. UBA6367 | reverse complement strand
CCCAAACCAATTCAAACGAAGTGCGAGCACAACCATCTGCAGCAAGGGGTAGTAAACAAACCTTGAAAAGTCGCTGAAAGCGTTTTCTTTACAATTTATAAAAAAAACCGACATTTGGGCTAATTAGGCTTTTTACAATTAATCTTTTTATAAATTTGCATTTACTTAAAAACAGACTTATAATCATTAAGGAAGATGATAAAAAATAAAAACGAACCAAAAGTTCTTGCCCTAATTCTTGGCGGCGGGAAAGGAACTAGATTATATCCTCTTACAAAAGAAAGGGCAAAGCCTGCTGTATCGTTTGGCGGAAAGTACAGACTTGTAGATATACCTATTTCAAACTGCATTAATTCTGGATATAAAAAAATATATCTTCTAACGCAATTTAATTCTGCTTCACTGCACTTGCACATAACAAATTCGTACAATTTTGACCGCTTTTCTGGCGGATTTGTAGAAATTCTTGCAGCAGAACAAACGCTAGAACACAATGGTTGGTATGAAGGAACTGCTGACTCTGTAAGAAAAAGCATGAATCACTTTAAGGCACAAAAACCTACGCATTACTTAATATTAAGTGGAGACCAGCTCTACAGAATGGATTTGCGCGCTTTTTTTGAAAATCATTTAAAGTCAAAAGCAGATATTTCGATTGCAACAACCGCCGTAAATAGAGCAACTGCATCTAGCTTGGGAATTATGAAAATTGATGAAAGAAATAGAGTTCAAGAATTCTGCGAAAAACCTGCTATTGATAAAGATTTAAGCGGTTGGAAAATTCCGGAAGAAAGCAGACGTTCCATTCCAAAAGAAAAAGAATATCTTGCATCCATGGGAATTTACTGCTTTAATGCAAAGACTCTTGAAGAACTTTTAGATAACGACTACAAGGACTTTGGAAAAGAAGTAATTCCAAAATCCACAAAAAAAGCCAAGATAAAAGCGTATATTTTTGATGGCTACTGGGAAGATATAGGAACTATAAAAAGTTTTTACGAGGCAAACATAAAACTTACAAGAATTTCGCCAGAATTTAACTTTTACGATGAAGACGAACCTATCTACACTCACATGAGAAATCTTCCTCCAAGCAAAATAAATGCCGCCACAATAAGTGAAACGCTAACTAGCGATGGCTGTGTAATCACAGAATGTAATCTACGGCAAAGCATAATTGGACTGCGTTCAATAATAGAAAATGGAACTAGATTAGACGGCGTCATAACAATGGGTGCGGACTACTACGAAAACAAAGATGAAAAGCTGGAAAATGCAGAAAATCATATTCCGAATATAGGAATCGGAAGATTTTGCAATATACAGAAAACTATAATTGACAAAAATGCACGCATAGGAAACAACGTTAGAATTAATGTTGACAACAAACATTACGAAAACGGCGACCACGGAAATTTTTACTGTGCAGATGATATTATAGTTATTCGAAAAGGCGCTATAATTCCAGACGGAACTGTAATCTAAAATGACATCACCTTACGACAAATTAGGAGACTTATTAAACGAAGCACTAGAAAAAGGCGAACTTAACTCTAATCCTAAAAACAAGAGCAATGGATACGAAAAAAGAAAAGAGAAATATTATCAATTTGTCTACAAAAGTATACAACCTTACAATATTTTTAACATTACTCCAGGTATTTGCTTTTCTGAAATAAAAAAAATTTATAGAAAACTTCTAAAAAAATATCACCCTGACAATGTTAAAAATCTTCCTCAAATGCAAAAAACTGCAACAGAAAAAACAGCACTCATAGTGCAAGCCTACAAAGAGATTATTGAAGATTACAAAAATAATAAGAGGATAAATGAAGATGACTTGGTATAATCCTATTTTTCTTCTAGTTTTTTAGATAGGGTTTTTCGTTCTATTCCAAGAATTTCTGCAGTTTTTGTTTTGTTTCCATTATTGGCAGCTAGATTTTGTTCAATAATAATCTTTTCAGCTTCTTCAAGGGAAATGCCTAACGGCACAGAAACAGTTTCTTCTCCAGAATAACTGCTGATTCCCGGCGGCAAATCTTCTAATTTTATTTCATTTCCGGAACACATAACAACGGCGCTTTCAATACAATTAACAAGCTGGCGAACATTTCCAGGCCAGTTGTATTTATAAAGAGCAGCCCTAGCCTTTGAATCTATTCCAATAATTTCTTTTCCATCCTCACTAGAAAACTTTTTCAAATAATATTCAATCATAAGAGGAATATCATCTTTTCTATCCCTTAGCGCAGGAACTTGAAGATGAACAACGTTCAATCTATAAAACAAATCTTCTCTAAATCTACCGGCCTTTACTTCTTCTTCAAGATTTTTATTTGTAGCAGCAATAACGCGAACATCAACTTCAATAGTATCTTCGCCGCCAACGCGCTCAAATTTTCTTTCTTGCAAAACACGAAGCAGTTTTACTTGTGTAGAAAGGTTTATTTCCCCAATTTCATCAAGAAAAATAGTACCTCCATGAGCTAATTCAAAGCGCCCTTTTTTCATAGAATCAGCTCCTGTATAAGCGCCTTTTTCGTGGCCAAACAGTTCACTTTCTAGAAGAGTTTCAGTCAAAGCGCTACAGTTTACACTTATAAGAGCATTATTTTTTCTTGGCGAAAGTTTATGAATTGCCTCTGCAACAAGTTCTTTTCCTACTCCACTTTCACCAGTAATAAGAACGCTCGCTTTTGAAGGGGCAACTTTTTTTATATTTTGAAAAAGTTTTTGCATTTCAAAACTTTTTCCTATCATTTTTCCAAATGAATTAACATCATCTAGCTTTTCTTGAAGCATTTTGTGATGCAAAGAAAGTTCCCGGCCTTGCAAAGCTCTTTTTACAATGATATTCAGCTGGTCAAGATTTAGAGGTTTTGTAAGAAAATCATAGGCACCAGCCTTCATCGCATCTACAGCTGCATCAATACTGCCGTGTCCAGTAAGCACGATTACAGGAATTCCTGGTGTTTCTGTAGTCACGCGTTTTACAACCTCTTCTCCTGAAATTCCGTCCATTCGCAAATCTGTAATAACAAGGTCTATATCACCTTTTGCAATAAGCTCCAAACCTTTTTTACCGTTTTCAGCAGTCCGAACGTTGTAATCTTCCATTTCGAAATTTGCGGCAAGACCGTTTCTTATATTTTCCTCGTCGTCAATAACTAGTATTGTAAACTTCATAAATCATTCCTCATTTTGTTTTATTTTCCAAAAGTTTTTTATCAGTTTGAGGAATAGGAATTGAAATTGAAAAAACAGTTCCTTCTCCCAGTTCCGACTTTACGTGAATATCTCCATTAAATTCTTTTATGATTTTATAAACCATTGTCATTCCAAGTCCAGTTCCATTAGCTTTTGTTGTAAAATAGGGCTCAAAGATTCTTGAAACAGTTTCTTTTGACATTCCACAGCCATTGTCTGTAATTTTAAGCACATAGCGATCGCCTTTTAGTTCCGCTGCAAAATCTAGCCGTCCTTTGATTTTTGAATTATCATTAAATTCTGACGAAACTTGATTTTCAAACTTGGATTTTATTGCCGCAAGACTGTTTTGCGCTAGGTTTATAATCAATTCCCTGAAAAGTTTTTCATCAATCAGAAGTTTTACATCTTGATTTGGAAGATTAAGAGAAATTGAAATTCCATTTTTATTAAATTCAGGAGAAAAAAAATCAACAATATTTTTTAAAAGCTTATCAATATTGCTCAAAACAAGAGTTGCTTTTACAGGCCTTACTGCAAATAAAAAGTCCATTACAAGATTATTAAGGTTTTCAATTTCTTCATTAACAATGTCAATATGGTCTTCAAGTAATTTTTTATCTGGCAACATTCCATCGCTCTTGCGTTTTTTTTCTATGGCTTTTTGAACAAGCTGAATGTGTATTGAAATTGCGCCAAGCGGATTTTTTATTTCGTGCGCTATTCCTGCAGCAAGATTTGTAAGACCGGCCATATTTTCCATGCGTCTTGCAAGAACATCTTTAGTTCTTTGCTGGGTAACATCTTCTATTTTTATTATATTTCCAAGAAGTTCCCCCTCATCCACATAAGAAAGAATGCTTACTACCAAAAAATGCACGGAGCCATCATAAAAATTAATTGTAAACTCATTGCTTATATTAGTTTTATCTGCTTCTGCAGTTTTTTTTATAAACTGAGCAATATCTGGTTCCGCAACGAAAAACCATATAGGCTCTTTTTCAATGCTGCCTTCTTCTATTTCTCCTGAAAAAAGAAGTCTATCAGCAGCCTTATTTGATTGCAAAATATACCAGCTTTTGTTAACTATAACAACGCCAGTTGGAATAGATTCTATTACAGCAGAAAGCATATTATACTCTGCGGAAACAGAATTTAACACACGCTTAACCTGCTCATCAGGCAATTTAGGCAGCATTTTCATTACTCGTTTTACAAAACCGCGCATCGCAATACATTTCCATTTGATTTATTTATTTTGGCAATATCTCTAACAAGAATTTCAAGACTAGCAACCGGACCTTGATTAAAAACAGTAACGTTAGTCCAACAATTCTTTAAGGCTTCAAATAATTGAAAGCAGGCTTCCGTTCCTACAGCTGATAAAATAAGCTTATTTTTTAGTTTTCCGATTTCATTCAAAAAAATCTTTAACGAAACTCTAGGTTCAAAATCTCCGCATTTTTTTACAATTTCTGAAACAGAAGGAATTTCTGAACACACAATCGCACTAAAAAACTCCTTTGCAATTTTTTTTATTTCTTCAGGCTGAACTGGTAAATATGTCAGCAGATAGTCGTCTATAGAACCTTGAAACTGCGGATTATGAAAAACACGCTCAATTACTTCTTGCTGTTCGCAAAGAGTTCTGCTAGAAAAAGAATAAGTGCGGACTCTAGAAAGAATTGTAGGCATAACTGCATTTCTTTTTGAAGTTGTAAGAATAAAAACCGTATCTGAAGGCGGCTCTTCTAGCGTTTTTAGCAAAGCGTTTCTTACGCTATCGAGCATTCTGTCTGCATTTTCTATTATTACGGTTTTACTTCCATTAGGGGACTTTAATTGCACCCAAGAAGCCATGTTCCTTACATTTGAAATAGGAATAGAATCGTATAAAAATCCGCTTTCTAGTTTTGAACAAAGCTTTAAAAGTTTTTCGCAAGTTTTTTTTAAATTTTCCTCATTTGGAAGCTCATGAGGAAAATCTAATGTTTCCAATTCTTCTTGAATTTCAGAAAGAAGTGAAACCATTTTTGAATATTTATCATCTCCTTGCCACAAAATTGGATTAAATCTCATGGTAAGCTTTCTAATGCTTCTAATAAACAGATACCTTGCCGCTGTAAGATACTTTGTATTATTAAACACCGCCTTTTCGAATGCAAACAAAGAAGCTGCTATTTCTGGAGTGCAATCTCTTGAGCCCATTAAAAGCAAATCACTCGTTATTAAAGATTTGTGCTGCAAGCAATTTTTACACGAACAGTTCCATAATCCCTTGTTGCTTTCTTTGCATGAAAGGATTCTGGAAGTTTCAAGAGCCGCTGTTAATTTTCCAGAAGATAAAGAACCGCTAAAAAGAATAGCAGGAGGCAAACAATTGTTTTTTATATCAGAAGCAATTTGTAAAGATACATTCTGATGTAAAAGATTTTCAAACATTAAGAAACCACACTAGAAATATAATTTTCAGGAATCTTTACAAACGCTCCAAGCATCTTATAAAAAAAACTGCCCTCAAAAATCGAAGAAATATTAAACCAAGGCTGAACTTTTAAAACTGCAATTACAAAAACAGTAACAATAAGCCCTTCTATAACGCCAAGCAAAAAACCTAGCGTTTTATCAAGACCAGCCATAATTTCGCCTGAAAATATTTTTTTTACAATTTGCTGGATTATGCATACAACAAGAAAAACAACTATGAAGATTAAAAAAAACGACACAACTTTTGAAAGAGTTTCATTTTTTATAGAATTATGCACAAACACGTCCAATTTTGGAGTAAAAATTATGGCAAAAGCAAGACCTGCAATTACAGAAATCTTACTGAACAGTTCATTTAAAAATCCTTTTATAAGCGCTGATATTGCAAAAACAAGAATTATTATAAAAAATCCTATATCAATAGGGGCAAAAGTCATAAATCTACTCCCATAAAAAAGTAATAAGTTATAAATTTTTTATGCTATTATATAATATTTCTGAAATTTTTTCAGCAGGTTTTACACCTTGAATCAACTTTTTACAAGAATCTTCATAGCTTATTCGATTTTCCTTTATTAACATTTTTTCAAGGCTATTTTTCAGCATTTTTCCAGAAGCATTTTCTCTTGAAAGAACCAAAGCGGCTCCTTGTTTTTCAAAATAGGCGGCATTATCCTCTTGGTCTCCACGAGTTCCACTTCCACATAAAGGAATAAGAATCATAGGCTTAGCAAGCACGGCACATTCCCAAATAGAGTTTGCCCCAGCTCTTGAAACAACTATATCCGCACAAGCCATAACATCTGGCATTTCTGAATAAATAAAAGGATAAGGCTTGTAGTCAGAATTAGAACAAGATTCCGTATCTTCTATATTTTTTTGCCCAGTTTGATGAACTACTATAAAGTTATCGCAAAGCCATTCAATTTCAGTTTTTACAAGTTCATTTATCTGTTTAGCCCCTAAACTTCCACCTACAACAAGTAAAATCGGTTTCGCCTTTTTATTTATGCCTAAAAATGCAAGGCCTTTATTTTCTTGAGCAGAATAAAACACCGGTCTTACAGGATTTCCTGTTAAAATGCATTTTTCGCGAACTGAAGCTGGAAGATAATTCTGAGTTTCTTTATACGTAATCAAAATATTTTTTGCAAAGGAACTATTCAGTCTTGTTGCAAGACCTGGTGTAAAGTCACATTCGTGCGTATAAACTGGAATTTTCAATAGTTTTGCACAAACACATGGGGGAACGCTTACAAATCCTCCTTTAGAAAAAAGAAAGGCAGGTTTTTCTTTTTTCAATATAAAGAATGAAGAAACAATGCCTCCAAAGACTTTAAAAACATCTATAAAATTTTTAAAAGAAAAATAACGCCTAAGTTTTCCAGATGGAATTCCATAAAAAGCGTCTACAGATTTACAACCATTTGAATCAAAATTATTATTCACAATAGAAAAATCCATTCCTTTAGAGTTTCCTATCCAAACAACTTTCAAATTTTGATTATTTTCAGCGCATTTTTTCCTAAATTCGTCAACAACGGCAATACCGGGATAAATATGTCCACCAGTTCCGCCGCCAGTAAAAGCAACAGTTATTTTATCAGTAATTTTTTTCTTCATAGAAAATGATTTTATTATTCCTTGTGATATTTTTCAAGGATTGAAACAATATCAACCTTTTTGAATAGTTTTGCATACCCATAAGCACTCATGCCCATAGCATCGGGAATATCTGGATTTGCTCCATTTTCCGCAAGAATTTTACAAATCTGTGTTCGATTAGCTCCTACAGCAAGAACAAGCATAGACTGCCCTTCTTTGTTTATTGTATTCAAATCAGAACCTTTTTTTATAAGATATTCTGTAATTTCAATATTTCCGCGCCACACTGCATCCATTATTGCAGTATAACCGCGATCTTCAGAAACAGCATTTATGTCAGCGCCTTGTTCCACTAGCCACTGGACAAAATCCAACCTGTCATTTCTAGCGGCAATGTTCAACATTGGCGTGCCATCCCTATCTCTAGAATCAACGCTCATTCCTGCAGCAAGGTAATATTTACATATATCCATCTTTCCGCTTGCAATACAAGAAGCAAAATTATCTGCATCAAAAGGAATACCATTTTCATATAAAAAATTAAAGGCTTCTTTTTTTGAAAAATTTTCTTGAATTTTACAAAAGTTAGAATTTAGATAATCATTAAATAAAGACACATCTTCAAATAAAAGTGTGTTTGGAAAATCAAATGATTTTTTTTCTTTAGAAATTATATAGATAGGAATATTTTTTCCGCATAAAAAACCGTACAAAAAGGACGTTTCCTTTTCAAAATCGCTAGGATTTTCAAAAATAACACAATGAGAAACTTTTTTTAAATCATCAAAATTAATAAAATTTTCATCAAACTCAAAAAAATTGATTTCTTTAACTTTTGTTTTTAAAAAAGAGACAAACTCTTTATTTTTATTATTCGATACAACTAACCAATTCATTCTATTATTATAAATCCACTGCAAAGTAAGCACAAGAAAAAACATATTTTTAAATATAAATTTTGCTAGCTTGAATACTTTTATGCCTGATTTTGAATGTTTTTCTTTTGTTTTAGTTTTTTATAAAAAAAATAAACCAACCTGTTGACACAATTTTTTATTTAATATATAGTGAATACATCAACGCCGCAGTAGCTCAGTTGGTAGAGCGCCGGACTGAAAATCCGTATGTCGTTGGTTCGATTCCAACCTGTGGCAAAAGACATCTGATAACTCAGATGTCTTTTTTTTTCGAAAAAAAATCTTTTAATCTTTTTTACAAAACATCATCTCCAAATTCATCTATAAGGTCATCATCATCTGTAAAGTGAACTATGGAATCACCTATTTGAATACCTCCATAAAGCTCGCTATCAGATTTGTTTTTTTCTCTTAAATCAAATTTTGAGTATGCATTAGCATCCTGCTCTTCTTGTTCATCATAAAAATTATCTGGCATAAATTTGCGATATTTTTTTGGAGGTCGTCTTCTTGCATCCATATAAATAGAAAACACAAAAATAAAAATACATAAAAGAATAGCGCATCCAACAAACATAAAAACTCCTATTTCCAGCAAGATACATCTACACTGAGTGATTTTGTACATTTTGACATAAAACTTATACTATAGTAGAATAAACAAAAAGTTATATCAACGTTAAATTTCACTTCGTTGCGAAATTGCGTTAAGGAGGTAAGATAAAAGCAGCCGAAAATGGCGTCTGTTTTTATCTTTTTAAGTTTGCGTCGCAAACTTTCTTATCATCTGTTGTTTCTCACTTCGTTGTGAAACAACTTAAGAAGTCAATCCTAAAACTGAAGTTTTACTCTTGACTTTTTATGGGAGATATTATGAAAAAAATACTTAAGCTGTTTTCTGTACTTGCTATTTTTTCAATGCCACTTTGTTTTTCTCAGGAATCCAGCAGCGAAAAAATTAATAACGCGTTAAATAAAACTCTTTCAACTCTTGTCGATGTAGTTCCTGAAAATACAATGCTTTTATCTATTGAGCCAGATGCTCATATTGGCAAATTTCTACCTGCAGTTCCGCCGCATTTTACAGCAGGTCTAAACATAACAGGAACATTTACAGACACGTCTAATCTTTCTGATTCTATAAATGTAATTCTTTCTCAAATGAAAGATACTGCAAATGAAGAAATAACTGGAATCGAACAGATTGACAGCATTTTAATGAATTTTAAGTTTCCTTCAAAATTGCCAGTTCCTACTTGCGCAGTTACAGGAAGAATCGGTGGTTTTGTGCTGCCTTTTGACATTGGAGTTTTTGCAGTAGCTTTAATTCCACATTCGCTAGATGCTGTAAAATTTAAGGATTTTTCATTAGGACTTGACTATATGTCTTTTGGAGCAGACATACGTTATGCAGTTTTTGAAGGAAACATTTTGCTTCCAAAGATTTCTGTTGGCGCTGGATATATTTATTCTTCTCAAAGCATAGATTTTTTTGCTTCTAGCGCACAGACTGTAAAAGTTGAAAATACAGAAAGAAACATGAACATGAATGCAGACATGAACATGGATCTAAAAGTTCACACTTTCTACGCACAAGTGCAGGTTTCTAAGTCAATCCTTATTTTAAGACCATTCATCGGTGCCAGAGCAAGATTTTCTTTTATAGATGCAAATCACAAATGGAACTACGATGCGGAAGTAGAAGGCATAAATGAAAAAGCAACAAACAATGGTTCTGCAACAATAAAAACAGACAGTTTTGCTTGGGACGAAATTCAACCGCAAATATACTGCGGTCTTGGCATAAAAATACCTTTTGTTGAATTCGGCTTAGATGCCGCATGGAATCCTAGAACAAATATGTGGTCAATGGGTATTCTTACAGAATTTAAAATGTAAGCATACTTACAACAAAAATCTCAAAAATGGAGTTTGGTTGCTACGCAACTTTCATTTAAGGTTTATACAAACCTTAAAAACGGCTGAGTCAAGAACTTGAGTCAGCCGTTTTTTTAGGACATTAGAAAAATATTTCTTTGCTTTCTTTGCTTTATTTTTACATAATCACACTTCTGTTGTATAATATTCTTCATATACACAAGAGGATATTATGAACGAAAATGCAGTTATAAGATTTATTTTGAACAAAAAAGCTATTATTTTATCAGGATTACTTGCAATACTTGGAGCAATTCCTCTCTTATCAATATATATCTATGCAAGTTATGAAAATAAAATCCCAGTAAAATTTAATCAAAAAGCAACTGTTGAAAAAGAAAACCAGCCTATTCATACAGAATCTCAAAAAGGCTTAAACTTTGAAATAAAAATTCCTTTAAGAAGCGATGGTGTTTTAAACTGCTGGGAACAAGAAAAAACTCTATGGGGAGCACAATATGATATTTATATAAATAACAATACGTATAATAAGATTAAAAATTGGACCTTGAGTTTAACTGTTCCAGAAACTGCAAGAATCGATAGCAGTTGGAACGGATTCTATAAAAAAGAAGGAAAAAGCATAACAATAACCCCCTCAAAAGAAGCTTCTAATGAAGAAATTTTACCAGCAGGTTTTTGCAAACTAGGATTTGTACTATATTCAGAAGACCTTTTAACAGAAACAGAATTTTCATTTGTATCAAATCTAAAAAGACCTCTTTTTTCTTATAAGCCATTTTTATTTTTTCTAATTCTAACTGTAAGCGCCTTCTTCCTGCTAATAATTACTTTTATAAACTATATTATTTTAAAACATCAGCAAATTCATTCAGAAAAAGAAATCTCTGAACTTTTAAATCTCTGCGCAAGATTTATAGATACAAGAGATGAATACACTAAAAAACATTCAAGTCATGTTGCAAAATATTCAAAACTAATTGCAGAAGAATTAGGTTATAATAAAGATTTTCAACAAAATATCTACAGCATAGGTATGCTTCATGATATAGGAAAAGTTTTAATTCCAAGAGCAATTTTGTGTAAGCAAGGAAAATTATCTGCAGAAGAATGGGATGAAATGAAAAAACACACAATTTACGGGGCAGAAGTTTTAAAAGACTTTGAAGGGATAAAAAATATTAGGCAAGCAGTCTTATATCATCACGAACGCTATGATGGAAAAGGTTATATGGAAGGATTAAAAGGCGAAGAAATTCCTTTAGAAGCAAGAATTGTATGCGTTGCAGATTCATTTGACGCAATGGCAACAGATAGAGCTTACCGCCCTCACCTTTCAAAAGAAGTTATAATCAGCGAATTAGAAAAAGGCAAAGGAACTCAGTTTGATCCTAAAATTGCACAGGCAATGTTAAATTTAATAGCCAAAGAAATTATAAAAATATAATTTCCATTAAAACTAAAATTAGTGTTGACAGGAAAAAGCAAATACTGTATAACCTAC
>DJRF01000010.1:168959-469000 GCA_002437725.1 Treponema sp. UBA6367 | reverse complement strand
GTAGGTTATACAGTATTTGCTTACTTTTTCACTCTGCTATGCAGAAAAACTAAAATTTACAGGAGAAAAAAAATGAGTA
Organism: Treponema sp. UBA6367; assembly: GCA_002437725.1. GTDB lineage: Bacteria > Spirochaetota > Spirochaetia > Treponematales > Treponemataceae > Treponema_D. The sequence continues at coordinate 468,921 of DJRF01000010.1, read as the reverse complement.
GAATTTTTAAAACAGCAGATGAACTTATAGGAGGAACTCCGTTGCTAGAGCTTTCTCACATTGAGCAAAAAGAAAATCTAAAAGCAAATGTTCTTGCAAAACTAGAATATTTTAATACAACAGGAAGCGTAAAAGACCGTATTGCTAAAGAAATGATAGAAGATGCAGAATCAAAAGGTCTTTTAAAAAAAGATTCCACTATTATTGAACCGACCAGCGGAAACACAGGAATCGGACTTGCAAGCGTAGCTGCTGCTAAAGGATATAAGATAATAATTGTAATGCCAGAAACTATGAGCATTGAAAGAAGAAATATCATTCAATCTTATGGAGCAGAGCTTGTTCTTTCTGAAGGCACAAAAGGAATGAAAGGTGCTATTGAAAAAGCGAATGAACTTGCAAAGACTATTCCGAACAGTTTTATTCCAGGTCAATTTATAAACAAAGCAAATCCAGCAGCTCATAAAAAAACTACTGGGCCGGAAATCTACAATGATACCGATGGAAAAGTTGATGTATTTATTGCAGGTGTTGGAACAGGAGGAACTATTACAGGTGTGGGAGAATATCTAAAATCTAAAAATCCTAACGTTAAAATTATTGCCGTAGAACCAAAATCATCTGCCGTTCTTTCAACAGGAATTGCAGGAAGCCATAAAATTCAAGGAATTGGAGCAGGATTTGTTCCAGAAGTTTTAAATACAAAAATTTATGACGAAATTATTCCTGTAGAAAATGATGATGCAATTAATACTGCAAAATTAATAAGCAAAACTGAAGGTGTCAGCGTAGGAATTTCATCAGGAGCAGCTGTCTGGGCAGCTGTTCAAGTTGCAAAACGAAGCGAATTTGCAGGAAAAAATATAGTCGCTCTTTTACCAGACTCTGGCGACAGGTACTATTCCACTGATTTATTTAAATTCTAAGAATATATTAATCTTTTGGCATGATTCCACGGGAGACAATCAACAAGGCGATTGACTATATCCTTCTCCACCTGACAGCGCAGATTTCGGTTGACGATGTGGCGGCTTTCTGCGGCTGGTCGAAATTTTATTTCTGCCGGGAGTTCAAGCGGCACACGGGCCAGAGCGTTCATTCGTTCATAAGGCGGATGAGGCTTGAGCAGATTACGATGAAACTGAAAACTAGCGGAAGGACAATCAGCGACATCTGCCTTGACTACGGAATCAGCCCTTCAAACTTTGTGCCGGCGTTCAAGAGGCAGCAGAAAATCTCGCCGTTTTATTTTAGGAAGGAAAGCGCGAGGCGTTCTGTTGAGCATGATTTTTTTCATTCTTCGGCGGACGCAAAGGCACATCTTGCGGGCTTTGATGAAGTTTCTGCGAAAGTTACAATTGAAAATCTTCCGGACCATTTTGTGATTTACGAGCGCAAAATCGGGAACTACCACGACATGAAAAACGACTGGTGCGCATTTCTTGAAAAATATCAGCCGGCGGCGAAAAAAAGCGCGCTTTGCTTTGAGCGGACTTTTGACGATCCGTCATGCTCGGACGAGAACCGCTGCCTTTACGATTTGTGCATCGAGGCGGAAAAGGACTGCCCTCTTGAGAACACGTGCGTAATTCCGGGCGGAAAATTCGCGGTCTACCACTTCAAGGGAAGCCACAAGGAAATCTACGCAGCATACCAGAATATGTACAACGTGTGGTTTCCAAAAAGCGGCGCAAGATTCGCAGACCGCATGGGATTCGACAAATACATCTGCGTGAACGCCGACGCAACCTACATGGAAATCGACCTGTGCTTTCCTATTGAATAAATTCTAAAAAAGCAAGAATTCATAAGTATAAAATTATTCTTTTCTGTAACATAGGCTCATAAACGATTCCGGCGCGCCAAAATCAATTCTCAATGTCATACGGCTTGAGCCTACAGTCTGCAAGGATTATCAACCGAGTTTGCTTCGCAAACGTCGCGGGTCAAGCACGATGACGGCAAATCTAAAAACAACACAGAGGCATTTTATTTATGAATTCAATGAACGTTGACTCAATCCGCGCAAACAGGACGCGTGAGATTCTGGCTTTTTCTGTTCCGGCGATAATCAGCATGGTGCTCACTTCGCTCATAAACGTGGCGGACGGATTTTTTATGGGAAACTTTATCCACAAGGATGCGATTGCGGCGGTGAACTTGGGACTTCCGATTATCTATCTTTTTCTTGCGGCAGGACTTATGGTTTCGGTGGGCGGCTCGGTGCTCGCGGGAATGGCGATGGGAAGACAAGACGAGAAAAGCTGCCGCTCGATTTTCAGCCAGACGATGGCAACCTGCGCCGCAATTTCAGTTCTTTTGAGCGTTGCCATGTTTTTTCTTTTGCGGACGATTCTTGCCGCTCTTGGCGCAGAGGGAAAAGTCGCGCAATATTTTCTTCAATATTACACGGTTCTTCTTTTTGAACTTCCGGTTATGACCGTGAACGCGTCGCTTGGAATGTTCGTGCGCGCGGAAGGCCGGCCTCAGTTCTATCTTGGAGTTACGGCTTTCACCTGCGTCCTGAACATTCTGCTCGACTGGCTTTTTACGGCGGGCTTCGGATTCGGGGTGCGCGGAATTGCGGCGGCTTCACTTGTTTCGGCGGTGATTGGATTCGCCATTCTTCTTTTTTATTTTCTGAAAGGCGCTCGTGTGTTCAGATTCGTAAAATTCAGTTTTGACCGCAAAGTTTTCAAAAGCACAATGCTGAACGGACTTTCGGAATTTATCGGCGAGCTTTCAATGTGCATAAGCATGGCGGCCTACAACTTTGTGATTATGAGACGGTTCGGAGTTGACGGAGTTACGGCGTTCACCGTCGTGGGCTACACTTCCTACGTTTTCAGCATGGTTGTCTGCGGCTTCGGGCAGGGAATGGCGCCGCTTGCAAGCTTTGTCTATGGCGCAAAGGAAAAGCTTCTGGCACGGAAACTCTTCTCGCGAACAAACCTTCTTGTGTTCATTGCAGGGGCGGCGACAGTCGCGCTCGTCGGGTTCGGCTCATCTTTCTACAGCAGAATTTTTGTGGACGATGCGGCGGTTCAGCAGATGATAAAAAGCGGAATCCTAATTTTTATGTGGAACTACATTCTCTGCGGACTGAACGCAATCGCCTCGTTCTACTTCACGTCAATCGGAAAGGCAAAGGAGTCGGCGGTGATTTCAAGCGCGCGCGGACTTGTGATTCTTCTTGCGGCAATCTTTGCTCTCCCGGCAATTTTCGGCATGAACGGAATCTGGCTCACCTCGCCCGTAACGGAAATCCTGACGCTCGCAATAACGCTTTTCTACCTGAAAAAAGACAGAATGGAAATTGACGGATAGTATCATTGCCGGGCTTAACTCCTTGTCATTATCGGGCTATACCCTGTGATGTTTCTGAAAGAAACTCGATTGATAATCCCATGTAGATAGATTGCCGTGTCAAGCACGGCAATGACAAATTTACTGCCACTGGAATGACAAAAAAAAACTAGATTCCTGCGTCCGTTCATTGAAAAAAATACGGATGTTGCAAAATTTTTCAAAATCAGACAGAATGATTTGAAAATCGGTTCACAAAAGGCGAATATGAAAGACGAAGAAAAAACAGAATTGCGAAAGGAAAGTGAATTCGGCGAAAAACTCAAAATCCTACGCGCCCAAAAAAACATGACGCAGGAGCAGCTTGCCGAAAAACTTTTTGTGTCGCGGGTTACGGTCTCAAAGTGGGAAAGCGGACGCGGACTTCCGAACATCGACTCGCTCAAACTTCTGGCGGACATAATGGAAGTTTCCGTGGACGAGCTTCTTTGCGGCAGAGAGATTGTTTGTGTCGCGGAAAGACAAATTCTTCAGACAGGCGAAAATCTCCAGAGATTTTTTATGGCTCTTGCGGACATTCTGTGCGTTCTTCTGCTTTTTCTTCCAATATACACGGATTTTTCCAACGCAACTTTCCACCAGACGGTGATTTCCAGCCTGCACACGGCGAATGTCCTCACCAAAATCGGGCATTACTTTTTTGACATTCTGATTTCGACATTCGGACTTTTTGAGCTTGCTCTTCAGAATATTCAGGCCGACAAAAAGAGTCAGGCAGCCGTCCAAAAGCCGTTTTTTTCTGCCCAAACAATTCTTTCAGTTCTGATTACGCTCGCAGCTATCTTCTGGAATATAATCACAAGGCAGATGTACGTGGGAATTTTTCTTGTCTTTATGCTCGCGCTGAAATTTTTCATTTTGATTTCATTTTTCAGCACAAGTATAAAATACAAAACAGACAAACTGTGATGCTACGAAAAGTATCGCAGATGTAAACAAAAATTCATCGATATTTTTCGGACTTTAGATAAAATTAAATATATGAAAAACAAAACATTTTTACTAATCACGATTATTTCAATTGCACTAAACAACCTTTTTGCAATTTCCGCGACAGAAAACGAGAAGACTTTCAATCTTTCACCGGCTCTGGACATTCCTCTTGCAACAGGCGCGCTGGCTTTATGCGCAACGACATTCGCTCTTGACAAGTTCACGGATTTCAACAAGCCTGAACTGAAAAACACGTCATTTGAAAAAAGCGGAATAAACGCATTCGACAGAATCTTTGTAAATCCCTACTCAAAAACGCTCGATGCCGCGGGAACAGTTCTTTCGGCCGCGCTCTGCGTTTCTCCTGCGCTTCTCGCCTTTGCGCCGAAAAACCAGTGGCTCGAAGCCGGAACAATGTACGCAGAGACAATGCTTTTTGCCTGGGGATTCAAGGAGCTTGCAAAACTATGCATAAACCGCTCAAGACCTTACATGTATTTTGATGAGCGTCCGCAGGAAGAGATTGAAAAAGGCGACTGGGCCGCTTCATTTTTTTCAGGACACACAACTCTTGCATTTGCGGCGGCGACTTACACAAGCTACGTGTTCGGAAAACTCATGCCGAATTCCGCTCTAAAGATTCCGGTGATTGCAGGAGCATACACGCTCGCAACAACGGTCGCAGTCACAAGAATCGCAGGCGGCTGCCACTTTACAACAGACGTATTGGCGGGTGCTTTGGTGGGAAGCGCGTGCGGATTTCTTGTTCCGTTCATACATTCAAAAATCGCCCCTCAGAAGAAAAACGAAAAAGTTGGAATTGCAGTAAATCCTTTGGGCATGCAAATTTTGGTTAGACTATAGAAATAAGATTCTAAAAACTTAGATTAGAAGTATTAACATCTTTCTTTTTAAGAGTGATTCATACAAAATTAGCAGCAAGCTTCACAGATTTTCCTTAATGGATTTGTTTGTATTTTGTTGCTGCTTTTGTGCTTATGTTTGAACTTTACCACAAAGAAATTATTTTATCTTTAAAATAAGTAAGGACTGCCTAAAAAGACAGTCCTTTTTACTGGGACGACAGGATTCGAACCTGTGGAATACTGGCACCAAAAGCCAGGGGCTTACCGCTTGCCGACGTCCCAAAAATATATCAAAGAAACATTCTAATCTACAGAACCAGAAGTTTCTACATGACCTGCATTATACTCAGCCAATATTTTATCCTGCAACTCACTTCTAAATTCAGGACTTATAGGATGAGCAACGTCTTTATAATCTCCACTAGCAGTTTTTCTACTAGGCATTGCAATGAAAAGACCATTTTGACCTTCAATAATCTTTACATTGTGAACAACGAAACAGTCATCAAATGTAACTGTTACATAAGCACGAAGCTTTCCTTCGTCTTCTACCTTTCGGATACGCAACTCTGTAATCTGCATAAGCTATCCTCCGTAACACAAAGCTGATATGCATAAAAAAGAATTAAGAGGTCATAAGACATCTAATTCCTTCATAGCCGATAGATTTTATGGCATTTAACGCTTTTTCCCTTACAGTGTAAATACCAAAAACAGTAGATCCTGAACCAGACATTTCTGCATACAAAGCACCAGTTTCTCTGATACTTTTTAAGCAAACTTCAATCTCAGGATATTTATTGATCAAAACTGGTGTAAAAGCATTTTTAAAAGTCCATTCTTCAACAGGCAAATAGTAAATGCTTTCCAATTTATCTAAACTAGGATAAATTGAATCAGTTTTGTCAAGCTGCTCATCAATCAAGGCATATGCCTCTTTTGTCGAACTATGAACATTCGGAAAAGCAAGTACAAAATACAAATCCGAACGTTTGGATACAAATCTTAAGTTTTCACCACGACCAGAAACAACTGCACATCCACAACCATTTTTTTCGCAATGAATAAAGAAAAACACATCGCTTCCAACTTTTGATGCTATAAAATCAAGCTGAGCATCAGTAAGTGATAAGCCGTATGCTTTTTCTAAAGCTCTGATAAAAGCAGCAGCATCGGAAGAACCTCCACCAAGACCACCACCGTCAGGAATACGCTTTGTAAGTTTTACTGAAACAGAACAAACTGGAACAGAAACAACTTCACAGAATGCATCGTATGCTAATGTTATAGTATTTTTCTTTGGTAAAATTAGACTTTCACAAAAAACAGAACAACTTCCATAATCTGCTAAAAATTTAATTTCAAGTTTGTCAAAAATATTAACAGTTTGAAAAATACTTTCTATCTCATGAAAACCATCGCCTCGAACTGGCAAAACATTTAATCCAAGATTAACTTTTGCTGGTGCGAAAACGCAAGTTTCATCTAACATATTGATTTAATTATACAGATTTTATTAATGTTGTCAAACCCTAAAAGCTAATTTTGTAAAAAAAACTTTTAAATTCAACAAAACTGTTGACGCAACTTAAACACTGATTTATATTTCTAAAAGAGAGATAACCTTTAAAGGTTCTAAAATATAAAATCGAATTTTAAGTTTTTAGAAAAAAACAAGATTGCCTTTTTGCAATTACTAAAATCTCGATTTTCGATTTATAAAAAACTATTCTTACTTACTGGAGCATTTTATGTCTATCGAAGACGATTTTGAATTGTATGCAGGTCCATTTTCATTTGATGACGAATTTGAAGAAGACTTCAATGACAACGAATCTGATGACCAACTTGACGAATTTGATGAAGATTCGGAAAGTTATGAAGAAGTTTTTGAAGATGACTATGAAGACGATGTATACGAACCTTTCGATGACACAGAACCAGAAGATGGATACACAAATCCTTACGATATAGACGAAGATGAAGATTTATTCGTAGATGAAGAATAGTTAAAAAATCTATAAATCAAAACTTTTCAATAAATATGTTTTGGACAAAATTTGCTTAAATTCAAGATTTTGACCAAAACGTATTTTTAAACTAAATACTTCAACTCAACAATTAATTATGAAAGTCTAAGCATTTTCCAGCATGCCATAATTTTTCTAAATCATAAAATTCTCGTGCAGCTCCCGACATTAGATGAACCACGACTGGACCAATGTCTATCAAATTCCAGTCATCCCCATCTGGAGATTTTCTTGTAGTTACATGAATCTGCATATCATTATCTTTTACATAGTCTTTTACTTGCTTGTAAAGCCCCTGCCAATGAGCAGAACTAGAAATTGTTGCGATAACAAAATAATCAGTCCAACTGTTTAAGCCAGAAACATCTAAAAGTGCAACATTTTTCCCTTTTCCATCTTCTAAAATCCTCGCAATTTCTTTAGCTTTAGTTTCAATGTTTTTCATAAAAATAACCTCCATTAACTTAAAACTGCGGTTTTACCGTACATAACGACCATCAAAATCTTTTCCTAAAATAATTGTAAAATCAACATTTGCAGAATCTTCCGGTTCAGTATCGTAAATATTGACTTCCTCTTCAACTATATTTGTACAATGAATAAACTCACCTACCATATCAGCCATTTCTCTATTTCCAATATGATCAATTATGACTGTTTTTTCATAATTATTTGAATCGGCATTTACAGCACTTAAAACGTCATAACTAGCATTTTGAAAAAGTATAGCAGTATTATGGGCAAGACCTTGTATTGTAGTTCCATTTTTTATTTCAAGCACATATACTCGGCTAGCTAAGGCGCCTTTATTCGAAATAAGAATATTTGTGCTCTGTTTTACAGCTCTTTTTATAAAATCTCCATTATCTAACGGAAAGACCAATCTTTGTCCGTCAACAATACGAGGGAGACCTGTAACAGTTTGACGAAATACACTCTCGCTATCCATATTAGAAATCAAAGAAAAAAGTTTATATGTGTCATTCTTACTTAAATTTGTTTTTATAAGTTTATTATATTTTTTAAAAAATTTTTTCTTTGAAAAAATTCTGTCTTTACGATCATGCAAGGTTGTAAAAAAAGAAACTATAACATTTTGATAGCGTTCAAGAATTTCTGAATCAGATTCATCTTCTAATTTATAATTTATATAAGTTTTTATTTTATCGCCATCAAGAGTTACTGCTCCAGATGGCAAGAGCCACCTTTCACCACTTTCAGAGACTTCATCTATAGGAGAAGGTATAAAAACTCTTAAGCCTCCAAGCATATCAGTAATTTCAGAAAAATCATTTAACTTTATTACCGAATAAAAAGGTATATTACAACCTAAAAGAGTTTCAACTTCTTTTTTGTAGATTTCTATTCCCTTTTCTTTGTAAACGTCATCAATCCTGTCAACACGGCCTAAAGACTGATAAATTGCACCTATATTTCCCGGAATATTTACAACAACCGCCTTATTAGAAACAGGATATAAAATAAGCAAATTTGAAAATATTGCAGAACCGTTATTATCATCAACGACAGTAAGAAATCTTATTACCTGATCGTCTGCAATTTTTTCTGAAACTGCATCGTTTTTTAAGGATATGCTCATTATTACAATAACAGAAACGATTATAAAAAAAATAGCTGAAAGGAAAAAAACACCTTTTTGTTCATCTCTCATTTTAATTTTACTCATAAAATGCTCCAAACAAATACATCTGGTCAAGGTACGCTTACGCTCAAGACCGTGACTCAACCGTTTTTAGGTTTTATCAAAACCCTGAATCAAAAATTTGCTAACTTGCAAAAGCTTTTTCATTTTCTTTAATATATTCAAAACAGGCAATGCTTTCAGGGGCAACTTTTCGACCTTTTTTCAAAAGATGACTAATATTATCTTGCAAAACTTTACAGGTAAGCTCATCAAGAGACAAATTTTCAAGTTTTGCTAAATATTTTTCTGTAATATGTTCTCGTCCAGGTTCAATTTTATCTGCCACATAAAGCACTTTTGAAAGTTCGCACATTCCAGCTTTGCCAAAAGTATGAACTGCTACAGCCTCTAAAATTTGACTATCAACAACTAAAAATTTTCTATGCAAAAGAACAGCTGCTGCCCTTCCATGCAAAAGAGATGGCTTTTGTTTTTCCAATTCAGAAAGAGGCTTGCTATCTTTTAAAGCAAGAGAAATTAACTCTTCATTAGAAAAATCTTTACACATATCGTGAGAAAGTCCTGCAAAATAACCTTTAGACTCTTCTAGGCCAAACTTTTTGCATAATTTTGAACATGTTTCTGCTGTCCTTAAAGAATGTTCGTATCTTTGCTTAGAAACAGAAGATTCTGTAAACTTTCTTACTTCTTCAACTAATTTTTCATCTATCATTATTTTTTCCAAGTAACCTTAAACTAATATACTGAAAAACAGAATCTGGAACAAGATAACGCCACGCCTTTCCTGATGCAATTCTAGAACGGATTTCTGTAGAAGAAACATGCAATTCAGGATTTTCAAGTTTTATATGCTTATAACGAAATTTTTTTTCAAAATCAAGGCAAGAATTTTGATTTACATAGTTACCCTTTGAAACATTTTCAAACTGTTTATTTTCTTTATTATCCCCATCCATCTTTCTTGTTGCAATTACAAAATCAACCATTTCTGCAATTTTTTCTGAATTATACCATTTGTCAAACTGACATGCACTTTCCTGCCCCATTAAAAGACCAAGTTTTTTATCGAACTTATAAGTTCGTTCAATATATTTCAGCGTATCAAATGTATATGAAACACCTTTTCGCCTAATCTCGCAGTCTTCTACTTGAAAAAAACTTTTTCCATCTATTATAGAATCAGTGCAAAAACAATTCAACATTTCAAGGCGATGCTCAGGAGAAAGAAAATTATTTATTTCTTTATGAGGAGGTATGTATGTCGGAACAAACAGAACTTTGTCATATCCAAGTTCTTTCACCGCTGCTTCTGCTAAAAAACAATGTCCTATATGAAGCGGATTAAAAGTTCCTCCTAAAACAGCGATTTTCATTGTTCACTTCCAGGATATTGAACAGAATCGTCATCAAAAAATGCTTGCTTCATAAAATCAGGAACTGGCATAGAAGGAGCATTTCTATTATCTTCAACAGGATTTTCTAATTGATTAACAAGTTTTATTATAGAATTTCTTGCATTTCCCATTCCTTTTCCGCTTAAAACAGAAACAGGAATTACAGGTATAGTCTTATCGATTTTATGAATTAGCGATTCAATTTCCTTTGCATTTGACTCGGCGCCTTCAACATCAATTTTGTTGGCAATAACTATTCTAGGCTTGTTCAACAACTCTTTAGAATAGTTTTCAAGTTCTAAGCAAAGAGTTTTATATGCACAAAGGTAATTTGAATCTGAACAGTCTATCATAAAAATAAGACATGAAGTTCTAGAAATATGTTTTAAGAAATCAAACCCCAAGCCAACACCTTCACTAGCGCCTTCTATAATACCTGGAATATCTGCAATAATTATGTCCTGCTCAGAATCGACTCTTAAAACACCTAAATTTGGAATTTTTGTAGTAAATGGATACGGAGCAATTTTTGGCCGCGCATTTGTAAAAGCAGTAAGTAAAGAAGATTTTCCAGCGTTTGGAAAACCTACAAGGCCGACATCTGCAATTATGCTGAGTTCTAATTTTAAAATACGCTTTTCGCCAGGCTTTCCTTCATGCGCGTATCTAGGTGCTTGATTTGTTGAAGACTTAAAATGAACATTACCCCAACCGCCTTTTCCGCCTTCTAAAAATAAAAACTGTTCATTTTCTGATTCTGCAGTAAAGTCATGAATCAACTCTCCTGTTTCTGCATCACGAACTGTAGTTCCAGGAGGAACACAAATGACTACATCTTCTCCATCTTTGCCAAATTTGTTCCACCCCATTCCATCGCAACCATTTTTTGCTTTAAAAATTCTATGATGACGCAAACGAGAAAGAGTGCGCATATTTTTCTTTACACAAAATATTACATCTCCACCTTTTCCACCATCACCACCATTAGGACCTCCATGAGGAATATATTTTTCGCGGCGAAAAGCAATGCAACCGTTACCGCCTTTACCTGAATAAACTTCAATTATAGCTTCATCTGCAAACTGAAACATAAAAACCTCTTCGCAAAAATACGCCTAGTCAAGAATTTAACTCAGCCGTATTTAAGGTTTGTATAAACCTTAAATAAAAAAAACACCCGGTCAGAAAGAACTCTAAACCGGGCTTTAATTTCAGAAAAGAATAAGTATAAAAATATTTATTTTACTTCTTCGGGTGTAACAGAAACAAATTTTCTATTCATTCTTTCGTGATATACAACGTTTCCATTTGATGTAGCAAACAAGCTATCATCACCAGCTTTCTGAACATTCTTCCCAGGGAAAATTTTTGTTCCGCGTTGTTTTAAAATAATAGAACCTGCTGTAACAAATTCTCCGCCGTATTTTTTAACTCCCAAATTCTTAGGATTAGAATCGCGTCCGTTTTTTGCGCCACTTCCGCCTCTAGTTCTTCCCATGATTATCTCCCAAAAAAGTCAATTAAAGTCCCATTTTTAAGTTGACTTCTTTATGCAATTTTACACATAAATGAAAAACTGCTTTTGAATAATTAAGTTTGCAACGCAAACTTGCAAAGATAAGAACAAACTACTTTGAAAGTTTTTATCTTTACGCCTTATTGAACTGTTGTATAAACAATTTTCAAACACTGCGGAAATTCCTTTCTTACAGATTCTAGACCAGTTTCAAGAAATTTTCCTGCATATTCAAGTTTGGATTCCAAAACAGGATTGCTTTCTTTTAGAAAAACTTCAAAACTAAGACTGCCTGGTTTAAGGCGGTCAGTCTTAAGTTCTATTCCAAAAGTATTCGAAAGCACCTGTACTGTTGTTTTTAGTAGAACTGTAACAGCACTACAGACAATATCATATCCTTTTTTAGAATACCCAGCATGACCTTCAGCAGAACAACTGCTTATCACACCGCTTTTGCTGCGCTTAAAAAGCACAGTAATCATTATGCCTCAATAGATTCAACACGAACGTTAGTATAATGCTGTCTATGACCAATTGTTCTGTGATAATCTTTCTTTGCCTTGTACTTGAAAACAATGACTTTTTTGTCGCGGAAAGAATCTTCTACAACAAACTGAACTTTAGCACCTTTTACATAAGGTGTGCCAACAGTTACTTTATCTCCATCGCTTACAAGAAGAACAGAATCTACATCAATTTTGGTTCCTTTTTCAGCATCGATTGAATCTACTGTAAGGACAGCACCCTTTTCTGCTTTGTACTGTTTGCCCTTATATTCAACAAGTGCGTACATATTAAATACCTCTAAATAAAAATCTTATATGAAAGTAGCCGCAGTATTTAACGGGGTGATACTACAACCCTTTTACCATACGTGTATTTGATATAGTATCAGAAAAACAACATCTTAGTCAATAAACGATTTAGAATTTATAGGTTCCTGTAGTTATAGTTCCACCATTGCTATATATATCAAAATTAACTGACTTATCTGCTTTAGAAAGTTCTGTATAGAATTCTTTTAGATTTTTTACAGATTTTCCATTTACGCTAGTTATTACATCACCTTCCTGAAGACGCAAAGAAGCTGCTGGTGATTTTTGAGCAATATTAGTTACCGCAACACCAGAAACTTTAGAATCTAACTCCAGTTCTTTTCTTACGTCTTCTGTCAATGGAACTGCTATAAATCCTGGCCAAAGTTTGCTATTATCTGCGGAAACTTTTTCAGAACGTTCTTCGATTGTAACAGGAACAACTAATTTTTCTCCGTTTCTGAATACTTCAAAGTCAACTTTTTTTCCTGCTGCAATTCTTCCTACTTCCCGCTGAGCCTGCTCTACATTTTTTACTTCGTGACCGTCAATCTTTACAATAAAGTCGCCAGGTTTTATTCCTGATTTTTGAGCAGGACTGCCAATAAATATCTGGCTTGCAAGAGCTCCGTGCATATCTTCAACACCAAGAGCTTTCTTATAATCTTCAGAACCTTCCATTAAAGAAACTCCAAGCCAACCGTAAACAACCTTTCCGTCTTTTATAAAGGAATCTATGGCAGATTTTATATTATTAATAGGAATAGAAAATCCTAATCCCTGGCTTCCACCTGATTGGCTTGCAATCCAAGTATTTATACCAATAACTTCGCCATAAATATTTACTAAAGGACCGCCTGAATTTCCTTGGTTGATTGCAGCATCTGTCTGAATAAAATCATTTATATTGCCTATTCCAGAACCAGAACGTCCCTTTGCGCTTACAATTCCTTGCGTAACAGACTGACTGTATCCCAACGGCGCACCCATTGCCAAGCAAATATCACCAGTTTGAACTTTATCAGAATCTCCTAACAAGGCAACAGGGATAGAGCTGTCTTTAGATTCAAAAGAAACAAGGGCTATATCCATACGAGAATCTGCACCAACGAGTTTTCCATCAAATTCTCGCCCATCATTTAGTTTAATAGAAATTTTTGTAGCGCCACCAGCCACGTGATTATTTGTAAGAACATAAAGGATATTGCCAGAGCGGCGGACAATTACACCTGAACCAAGTCCTTTTTGTTCATATTCTCGGGTTCTGCCATTTTTATTAGAATCAGATTCATCTTCCGGATAACCAAAAAAGAAACGTCTGAAATCTTGAAAAGGATCTATAGTTTGAACAGTTTTTGTTTCTGTTACATCAACTTCAACCACAGATGGCAAAACACCATTGCTTATAGCTCTAAAAGAGTTCTGCAAGGCTTCTACTATATTCAAACTTTCAGAAGGAACTATTTGTGAATTAGATTCTGCAAATGCAGTATCTGCTGTTCCTTTTACAACTTTTTTTCCACATGAAATTGAAACTAGAGCAAAAGACATTACCGCTGCACAAACAATCCAAATAACTCTCTTTGTCCATGTCTTCATTTTAATTACCTCCGCAAATAAAAATCCTTATATTTTCTAATATAAACAATTTTTTTTAAAATGGTTACAATTATTTTCAATATGCTTAAGCAAAGATATTTTTGAGTTCCATTTTTTTTCTTTGGCTCGTTTTATTTTATTCTTCATAGGTTTAAAGTCAAATTTTTAGAAAACTAAATAAAACGCAAGCGAATTTGCAATTATAAAAAGCTCTGGTTTTATCCTTTATAGTTTAAGTCTGTAAGAATTTCAGTATAATCTTCAAAAACTGCAACCGTATGCTCTTCGTGAGCAGAAACCTTGTGATCTTTTGTAACAACTGTCCAACCGTCATTTTTTACATAAACATCAGCAGTTCCTAAATTTATCATCGGTTCAATAGCTAATACCATTCCCGCTTGAATTCTTGGGTTAGGTCCTGTGGATGGACAGTTAGGAATACTTGGATCTTCGTGAACCTCTAATCCTACTCCATGACCACAATAGTCATAAACAACTCCATATCCATGTTTTTTAGCAATTTCGTAAACAGCTTTAGAAATATCGCTAATTCTATTACCCACTTTACAGGCATCAATTCCAGCCTGCAAACATTCAAGAGCAACTTCATCAAGTTTTCTTATTTCCGGCTTTACATTTCCTACTAAAACAGAATGAGTTGAATCACTTATATATCCATTTAAATCAATACCGACATCAAGACTAACTATATCTCCGTCTTTTATAATTCTTTTTTTTGAAGGGATACCGTGAATTACTTCTTCATTTATGCTGATACAAGCAGCTCCCTTAAAATCCTCTAAATACCAAGCAGGTGAACCGCCATGAGCTTTTATGTAATCAACAAAAAGGTCATCAATAGCTTTTGTGGTCATTCCAGCCTTTACTTGTGGAATTACATAATTAAAAGTATCTGCTAGAAGGTGGCAGGATTTTCTTATACCTTCAATTTCTTCATCATTCTTAAGTCTTATCATATTATTACTCCTCGTTAGCGTTGAACCATAGATGGCAAAATCTCAGTTTGTGAAAGCGACACTTGACAATGCAATGTTTTCAACACAATTTCATACCAAAGTAAAAAGCTTTCTATACTTTATTAAAACAAGTTTCTTTCTTTTTAGAAGAAACTTTTACAGCCTCTTGCATACATATAGAAGCGGTATAAGTGTCTCCAAGCCTAGTGTATGCCGCTGCCATTTTCTGCAAAAAGAACGCATCATCTTCTGCAGAAAACCCTAAATCCAATGCTCTTTCCCACACATCAAGCGCTAATTCATCGCTCATATATCCTTCTGTTTTTTTCTTAAGGATATTTAAAGTAAATTCAATTACTTCTGGAAAAAAAAATCTAAAATAATTATAACTATATTCTAAGCGAATTATTTGTTCCAATAGAATAAATGCGTCATAAAATTCATTGCGAAGCGCTAATTCTTCTGCCAGAATATATCCATAATCCATGAAATCTTCACGAGAAAACCAATGTTTTAGGCTAAAATTAGCGTGATTCATTGACATTCTCTTAAATTCTTTTACAGCCTCGTCTTCACGATTGTGCATTAGCTCAAAAAAAATTAACTTTGCACGGCTTTCTTCATCTTGCCTAGCAGAAAGCCAAGTGTAATAGTCAAAATAATAGTCATCAGATTTTTTTTGTGTATAAGATGTTCTAAAAGCCTCATCAAAAATAGAACGCTGCCTTAAGTCTGAAAGGATTTCGTAAGCTCTTACAATTTGCTGAAACTCTTTTGAATCGGCATTTTTAGTTAAATCTGGATGAAACAGCTTAGCTTTCTGCCTGTAAGCCTTTTTAATTTCTGCAGCGGTAGCACTTTGACTTACCCCAAGGATTTTATAACAGTTTAGCACAGTAAAACCTCTATGAAATCTTAAAAAGGGATTCCACATCAGGCTTGTGAACTACAAGAACCGGACACCTTGCATATGTTATAAGTTCATATCTGTTTGTAAGCGCAACACTTCTACGAGCAGAAGCTTTTTCTACAATAGTTCCACTAGAATCATGGCCGCCTAAGATAATAAGATCGGCTTCGGAATCTTCTGCAACTTTTATAATTTCTGAGCAGACGGAACCTGTTCTAAGCTCGCTTGAAGCTAAAACACCTTTAGACTTTGCAAGCTTTGTTACATATTCAAGATAGTTTTTTCCATTTTGCCTAAGCTCTTCTTCATAGGAAGAAACCTCTGACGAAATCAAAAAATTGCACTTGTCTAAAAACTCCATTGTAGCTGTATCTACAACATATACAAACTTCAAAGAAAAAGAATATTTCTTTGCCATAATAATCGAATACATGGCAGCTTGAATAGAAGACTGTGAACCATTTACCGCTACTATAACATTTTTGAAAAGAGCTTTCATTTTTTTACCCTTAATAACTTGATGATTTTTTCTTCAACGCCTTTAGAACAAAAACATTTTCTCTTTCTTTTTCTTCAAGAACATTTTCTATATAAGTTTTTGTTTCTTTTGCTTGAGGAATAACCATCTTGTCCAAAGCATTTACTCGCCGCTGAGTTTTTTTTACTTCTTCGGCAAGTCTCCAAACTATAGTTCTTATAGAAGCCATCTGTGTCAAAAGAGCCAAAAGATTAAAAAAATCAATTATAACTTTGTCAGTATTAGCATAAGTTCCTATCATTGAATAAAAAATTCTGCGTTCAGGAAGTTTTACATCAAGAGTGTCAAAATTCATGCCCCCAATCATTACATTTCTTTTTTCCATTTGAAAATCGTAATGAACAGAATGAGCAATCCGTTTTACCTGATCAGAACCATCTGCCATGAGCATTCTTTTAAAAGCAGGATAAGCAACCTGTGTAGCTTTTTCAATATCTCGCTCAAGAATTTTTACTTTATCAACCATTCGCATAAGTTCTTGCACAAGGATTTCGCGTTTTTGCTCTAAAAGCTCATATCCATTTTGGCTGATTGAAAGCTGTTCTTTCATGGCGAGAAGATTTGATTTTGTAGGAGCAATGTTAAGCCTTGCCATTATGCCTCTTTTGGAAGATATTTCTCAATATATTCAGATTTTATTCTAAACAACTCTTCAACAGGAAGAATAGAAAGACACTTCCAACCAATATTAAGAGTTTCTTCTATTGTTCGGTCTTCATATTCACCTTGAGTAAGGAATTCTTGTTCAAACTTATTGCCAAAGTCAAGATATTTTCTATCCAATTCAGAAAGCTCTTCTTCCCCAATTATTGCCGCAAGATTTCGTATAGATTTTACTTTTGAATAGGCTGCAAAAAGTTGACTAGAAACGTTTGCATGATCTTCACGAGTCATACCTTCGCCAATTCCGTCTTTCATTAAACGAGAAAGAGATGGCAAACCTGCTACAGGAGGATAAATTCCTTTTGAATCCATTTCGCGATCCAAAACGATTTGACCTTCAGTAATATAGCCTGTAAGGTCTGGAATTGGGTGAGAAATATCATCATTCGGCATAGTCAAGATTGGAATTTGAGTTATAGATCCTTCAGAACCTTTTATTTTGCCTGCCCGCTCATAAAGTTCTGCCAAATCTGAATAAAGATAACCCGGATACCCTTTTCTGCCAGGAACTTCTCCGCGAGTTGTAGAAATTTCTCTTAAGGCTTCGCAATAGTTAGTCATATCTGTCATAACTACAAGCACGTGCATTCCTTTTTCAAATGCCAAATATTCTGCGGCTGTAAGGGCGCAACGAGGAGTCATTATACGTTCAATGGAAGGAGCATCTGCCAACGATTGGAACATAACTACCTTTGAAAGAACACCAGATTCTTCAAATGTATTTATAAAAAAGCGAGCAACGTCATATTTTATGCCCATTCCGGCAAAAACCATAACAAACTGTTCATCGCTGTTTCTAAGTTTTGCCTGACGTATAATCTGAGCGGCTAACTTATTATGCGGAAGTCCATTGCCTGAAAATATAGGAAGTTTTTGTCCACGAACAAGAGAGTTCATTCCGTCAATTGCAGAAATTCCAGTCTGTATAAAATCACGCGGATAAGAACGGCTAAAAGGATTTATTGGATAACCATTAACATTAATTTTCTTTGAAGAAATTATTTCTGGATAACCATCGATTGGCTCGCCAAGCCCATTAAAAACTCTTCCAAGCAGTTCATCACTTACTCTAAGTTCCAGCGGTTTATCAAGAAACTCAAACGATGTTTCAGCAAGGTCAAGTCCTGTTGTCGTTCCAAAAACCTGAACTATGCAAGCCTTTTCGCTTAAATCAACTATACGACCAAGACGTTTTACACCAGTTCTGTCGCGAACGCAAACTGTTTCGTTGTAAAAAACATTTTCAGTACGCTGAACTGCAATAATTGGACCATCGACCGAGTTCACACCTCTGTATTCAATTCCTTTCATTATATGCCCACCTTGTTACTGTAAACTGATTCAAGTTCCCTAAACTGTTCTTCTAAATGTCCTCTTATAACAGAAATCTTATCAAGCTCGTTATTTGGAATCTGCATCTTTATGCGGACAATTTCATTTGCAACAGGAAGAGAATTTATTTTTGTAAGCGGACAACCATTTTTTACCACGTCAAGCGAACGATGATAAAAAAGCATAATAAGTTCGAGAATATCGATTTGCTTTTCCGAAGAGCAGTACATATCAATATCATCAAATGCGTTTTGCTGCAAAAATCCATTTTTTATCATTTCAGAAACTTTTAAAATAAGTCTTTCTGAATCAGGAAGAGCATCTGGACCAATAAGCCGAACAATTTGCTGAAGCCTGTCCTCTTTTTTTAAGAGCTCAAGGGCTTCTGTCCTAACCTGCCACCAAATAGGATTGTGTTTTTCCCACCATTCACGAACTTCGCTAGCGTATTCAGAATAAGAGTCTATCCAGCCAATAGCAGGATAGTGCCTTGCATTCGCCAATTCTCTGTCCAAAGCCCAAAAGCAACGAATGAATCTTTTTGTATGCTGAGTAACTGGTTCCGAAAAATCACCGCCAGGAGGCGAAACCGCGCCAATTACAGAAACAGAACCTTCTTGCCCATTTAAGGAAATAATGCGACCAGCCCTTTCATAAAATGAAGCAAGTCTTGTAGGAAGATAAGCAGGAAATCCTTCTTCTGCAGGCATTTCTTCCATTCGGCCGGAAAGTTCGCGCAGAGCTTCTGCCCAACGGCTAGTAGAATCTGCCATTATAGCAACATGCATTCCCATATCTCTGAAATATTCTGCAAGAGTTATTCCTGAATATAGAGAAACTTCGCGAGCGGCAACTGGCATATTTGAAGTATTTGCAATGAGAATAGTTCGTTCCATAATTGAACGTCCAGTTCTTGGGTCTATAAGTTCAGGAAATTCTGTAAGAACTTCTGTCATTTCATTTCCGCGCTCACCGCAACCAATGTAAACAATTAAATCTGCGTCGCACCACTTTGCAACAGCATGCTGAGTCATTGTTTTTCCAGTTCCAAAACCACCAGGAATTGCGGCGGTTCCGCCTTTTGAAAGAGGAAAGAAAACGTCAATAACTCTTTGCCCTGTTATAAGCGGTTCTGAAACTTCCAGCTTATCGGAATACGGTCTAGGTTGGCGAACAGGCCAATATTGAGAAAGTTTTATTTCTTCGTCAAGTTCAGTAGTCCCAATAACATCATCTACAGTGTAATCGCCAGTTCCTTTAAAAGTTTTTAAGACTCTTCCTCGAACTGTAGGCGGAACCATTATTTTTTGCGTTATAGATTCAGTTTCTTTTACAGTTCCTATTACAAACCCCATTTTTATAGGGCTACCTTCTTTTATATTTTTATCAGCTTCAAAGTGCCACAGCTTATTAACATCCAAAGGCTCGGTTCTTTCTCCAGGAAGAAGAAAAGCACCCGAATGTTCCGCCATAGTTTTTAAAGGCCTTTGAATTCCGTCGTAAATTGTACCTACAAGACCAGGTCCTAGCCTTAACGAAAGAGGTCTTTGCTGGCATACAACTTTTTCGCCAACGTGCATACCAGTATCTTCTTCATAAACTTGGATTGTAGCATTATCTTTGTTTTGGCGAATAATTTCACCTATAAGCCTTTTTTCACCTACATCAACTACATCGTACAGACCACAGCCGTCCAAACCTTTTGCATAAACAACAGGTCCAGAAATACGGGTTATTTCGCCTTCAATCATCTACTCAAGCCTCCCGTCAAACAAAGTTTTACACAGTTCTGTTCTATATTCATCTTGAAGTTGACATATAATCTCGCTCAGAGTTGTTCTAACCCGGACAGATTTATCGTCTGCTTCAAGAATTATCCCCAATTTAGTAGTTATACCGCAATCGCTTTCGATAATCAGTTTATTAAAATCAGTTTTATTAAATGAAACAATAGTGTATTTATTTTCAAAAGCTTTTTTCAAGAGTTTTTCTTCAAAGCCATAATATGAAACAACCAATTTTTTTGATTTTAAACAATTTTCATATTTTTGAATTTGTCGCATTATAAGTTCTAGTTTTTCCTCTACAGATAAAGACTGTAAAAAAGCATCAGTTGCTTTATTTATAGAAGATTGAATAAAAGAAACTAAAAAACGTTTCTTTTCAAGTGGAAGAGAAGCAGCCAAATCTTTTTCAAAGAAACGAAGTTTTTCTTCAGTCTTTGCCAAGTACTCTTTTTTAGCATTTTCTATACGAGCATCTACATTTTCAAGCATATTTTTGCAATCGGCATCAGCCTTTGCAAGAATTTTTTCTGCTTTCTTTCGTGCGTCAGCCTTAATTTCTTTATCTAAAATTTCTGTAGAACGCAATTCTTCCATAATAAATTCCTAATGAATTAAATTTTGTATACTAAATCTGAACCCCAATCGCTTCTCGAATAGCATCTGTAAGAGATTTTTTACCTCTTATATGACCATCAAGGCATGGAATCTCTACGATTAGAGGATACTTTCCTTTTTTTTGCCATTCCATCTCTTCTTCTTCTATAAGGGCTGCTGTTGCCTCCGTAAGAATAAGAACCTTTGGAATTTCTTCAACAGGAAGTGCTAACTGCCCCCCCTTACCAGTAATTTTGTTGAACGCATCAAGAACTTCATCTCTAGTTTCTGCAATGGTTCCATTTATGCCGGTAAGTTTAAAAGCATAGACTATTTCTCTATCACCAATAATGTAAAAGTTCAAAATTTAGTCCTTTTTACTATTCTGAAAATGAATAAAAATTCAAATTCAGAATAGATTAAAATTATCTACAATACAATGATAAGAAGACCTACAAGGAAGCCCCAAAGGCAGATACCTTCTGCAAGACCTACATAAGGCAAAGCTTTTCCGGAAAGTTCAGCATTTTCGCTCATTGCGCCCATTGCAGCAGAACCAATTTTTGCAACAGCCATCCCGCCGCCAATACAACCAAAACCTACTGCAAGAGCTGCCGCAATATACTTTACAGAAGAAGTTGCTTTTTCAGTTTTTTGAACAAAAGTTGCCTCTGTTGCAGGTTTTTCAGTTTTTTCAGCAGAAGTTGTTTGAGCAGCTACAGAAAAAATACTGAAACAAAGAAAAATCGAAGCCAATACAAAGATTTTTTTATTCATAAATCACCTCTATTTATTTCCATAATGAAACTGAAACGGTTTAAACTCTGTACCAGTTTCATTAAAAAATTTGCTAAAAAATTCATAATATTGTAAACGCATTACCTGAATTGCAACAATCATTCCTTCAAGAACGATTACAACTGCATTTCCAAAAATCATTACAAAAATTCCACCTATCGGACCAGCTTTTGCTGTCATAAGGTGAATTATAAATCCCAATACAGCATGAGCTAAAGCAAATGCACCTACACGCACAAAAGAAATAGAACTAGAAAGATAAGTTGAAACAACTTCAATAAGTTCAACTACACCTCCTATAATGGCAGAACCTAGTCCATTTTCAAACACTGGATATTCTTTGTCAACAAGACGTTCAAAAGGCTCTCCAAACGCGGCAAAAAATAGCGTAACACCTATAACAACCCAATCAGCAACAATTGGTTTTCCATCAAAAAAAGCAAGTCTTAAGGCAAAGAACACTACATACCAAAAGAACGCAATTCCGGCAATTCCTGTCTTTCCAAACAAGGCTTTGCCAACTTTTTTTTGTATAAAACAATTTATCACATTTATAATAAGACCAACTGAATTTATTATAAACCCAATGCCAACTGTAACCCCAAATATTCCAAAAATAACTTTAACAGAGCCTGCATCCGAACTTGGCATCATTTTTACTATAGGAGAATGTGGATTTCCAAAAAGTCCTGTTATTTTCAGGGCAAAAGGTTCAAGAATTGTTTCGTTTGCAAAAAATTCACCCGTTATAAGTCCCATTACACAGCTAGAACAACCAATCGCCATAAAAATTGGTGAAAACTTGCTCCAACCGCCAACCTTTACAACCTTAAAATGCATTAGCAGACCGAGCACAAAAAACACAAGACCTTGACCAAAATCCCCAAACATAATTCCAAAAAGGAGTGTAAAGAATACTGCAACAAATGGAGTTGGATCAATATTTCCGTAGAGCGGAGAACCATAGCTAAAAATCATTCTTTCAAAAGATTGAACAAACTTTTTGTGGGAAAGCTTTACAGGAACTTTTTCTTCTCCATTTATAACGCTAGGAACTTCGCTAGGAAGATATTCCCTAACGGCGATTCTGCCTTCGGTAAGGTCATCAACATTTTTCATAAAGTCGCGGCTGTTTTCTGCAGGAATCCAACCAGTAATTCTATAAACTAAAGAAGTAGACTCCAAAGAATTCTGGACGTCGGCAACTTGCATTCCTATACAAAATGACTGAAGAAGCCTTAATATAGAAGTTTTATGCGTCTGGGCATAATTTAGCCGCTCTTGCTCAAGTTTTGCCAAAACAGAAGCACTTTCTTCTTTTTTAACCTTTAGCCCTTCTAAAACATCTGTTGGAATGCCTTTAAAATCTAAAGGTATGTTCATGTTTACAAAACCATATTTTTTTAACTCTGTGTCTAGTGCAAAACGGCCTTTTTTTGATGTAACAGCCATTATGCGAGTTTTATCTTCTCCCAAAGGAATTATAACTGCATTTGTGCCTAAAGAATCTTTTAGCAAGGAAATATTTTCAGAAGGGATTTTTCCAATTCTAATAGCTAAAAAAGAAAGGTGCTCCAATTCAGAATATGGAACTTGTAGATTTGAGAAAGCTAAAGCCTCTTTGTAAGCATCTTGAATGCGAAGAGATTCGTCTCTAGCATTAGAAAAACGAGAAGAAAGTTCATTTACAGCAGCCATTATCTTTGCAGCTTCGTCTCTATCGTTATCAGTTGCAGAATTGCAGTAAAGGACATCTTCGTTTACATCTTCAATACCTAAAAAGGTTCTTGCATTTTGAAGATTTTCAAAAAATTGCCTATCAATATTTTCAGAATTTTTCTGCAAAGATTTTTCACTTGATATTTTTTTAGACTGAAACTGAAAACAACCACACTTGCCTAGATATTCAATTACAGTTGATATATCCTGTTTCAGAGTCATAAGTTCAACAAGTCGCATTTGCGTTGTTTTTGCCATTCAAGTCCTCCACATCATTTTGATTGCACGGCAAGCCCTGCTGCGTACATTGCTTCATCTGGTTCAACATGCAATCTAAGAGATTCAACAGCGGCTCTAATACAATTTAATTCCTGTTGTTTTAATTTAAAAAACATAACAAGACAAATGTCTGTCATTGGGTTTTGATGAAAGATATGCAAAGCATTTTTAGTTTCATCAAGCCTAAATTTATGTTCAATCCACATTGGGTCAAGAGTCCAAACATCCCCTTCGTTATAAGGATTTAAATAGGATGCGTAACGCCAATCTTTCCAATCTTCATAAACATCTATTCGCCTTTTTAAAATATCAACAGCATCTTTACACAAAATATCTTCAGCCGATTTTTTTTCAACAAAAAATAAATGCTTAAAAATTTGCTCATCATCCATATTGTAGTAAACTCTTAAACGCATAGCCCAAATCATATTTTTTTTGTTGTATTCCTGCACAAAGTATTTTTTTAATACATTTTTTGAAGAATCATGTGTTTTTGAAACTTTACTCCATAAAAGGTTTACTTCTTGCAAGTCAAGTTTATAGTCCATTTCCCATCGATTTTTTTGTTCTGGAATTTTGTTATACCATTCAAAAACTGTATTTTTTGTAATTTTTTCAAGATTTGGCCAACACTCAAAATGCAAGGTTTTATATTTTCCAAGTTCCACAACTCTAGGACAATTCGTTTCTCCCCACCCTAACGCGGCAGAAACAACTTTTAAATTTTCAACTTCATAACGACGAAGAAGTTCTACAAGATATTCATGAGGACGAGAATAATTTGAAAGCAACCCTGTATACGCAGAAATAAAATGCCTTATAGCCTCGTATTCCATGTGATTTGCTAACATTACTTCAGGAATTTGCGGAACTGTAGTATTAAAAACAAGTTCCCATAATTCAGAAAGAGTTTTTACATCAAATAAAGATTGAGCTTTTTCTCCAATAAAAGACTTGCCTAGAATTCCACAAGCCTTTGCATAAACATAAGCAGAAGCACTTGAATAATCCATACAAGACCACCTAGGACTGCGCTAGAACTTTTTTTAAGAATAAATTAAAAGCCTCTATATTTTGTGGAATTTGTTCAATAGAAGTTTTATAATCCTGCAATGTTTTTTTATGCAATTCTTTTATAGATTTTATTTTTTCATTATATTCAGAATCTAGTTTCGCAATAATTTGCTCATATTCAGTTTTATATTTTGAATCCGCTTGAGAACGCGCAAAAGCAATCCGTTTATCAGCCTCTGCTTGAGATTCGTTTACTAATGACGAAGCATCATTTTCAACTTGCAAAAGATGTGTTATAACATTGATTTCAGAATCTGCCATATTGCCCCCAATCTATAATTATAGCTCACTTAAGTCCGGGTTCTAACAATTCTGTGGAATCCGAATACCAAACTGAAAATTAATCTTCAAATTCCTTAATTGTACTAAAAACTTCTTGAGCAGAAGCAGCAGTAACAACAGAATTCAAAAAATCTGGAATCTGAAAAAGCCTTGCACAATCAGAAAGAAGATGCAAATGCCTTTCCATATTACCTTTTTCAAATAAAATCAAAAAAACTAGATGAACAAACGAACTTCTATAATTTTTTGATTCAACACTCTCAATTTCGTAATCAACACCGTTTCGGCTTATTCCAATACAAACCAAAGGCGATTTTATAGAAGATATTTCCGCATGAGGAACTGCAACTCCAGGAAGTATAGCAGTATTCTTTTTGGATTCGCGTTCACAAATAGCTGAAATAACTTCATTTCTATTAAGAGATGGATTAGAACGAACTAGCGATTCAACCATCTCTGCAAAGAGAACATCTTTTTCAGTGCTTTCAAGACTTACAATAATATTCTCTGGCTTTACAAAATCAATAAACTGCATTTTACAAAAAACTAGTTTTGTTCTGCCCACCAATTTTCAGAAGCAGAAGATTCATTTTTATCTGTAGCGGAATCAGACTGTTCAATTACAGCAGCAGGTGCCAAGTCTTCAGTATATTTTGGCTTTTTATTTAGCAACGCAAGAACAATTGCGGTAACAAAGAATAGAGCAACTAAAACAGCTGTTGTTTTTGTAAGGACATTTGCCGAATGTGAACCAAAAGCAGCAGTTCCACGGCCACCAAGAAGTCCGCCCATTCCGCTTTTTCCGTCATCCTGAACCAATACAAGAAGAACAAGAAGAATGCAAATTATAACAAAAGCAATAAGAAGAATAACACCAATAGTACTCATTTTTTACTCCAAAACCAGCTATTCAAGCCATATTTTATTCAATTATATATTATAAGATATTAGTAGAATACTTTAATTTTTGCAATAGATTTACCAATGCAAATTTTCTTTAAAAAGCAAAAAAACTGCCTAAAAAACAAGATATATTTTTCATAAAAACTTATTTCTTATCTTAAAGACAGTTTTTTACTCATATTAAAATAGACTACAGTTCGCAAATTGGAACAAAAGTTTCAGCCTTCAAAGAAGCCCCTCCAATCAAACCGCCATCGATATCCGGCTGAGCCAAAAGTTCAGCGGCGTTTGAAGCCTTCATTGAGCCACCGTACTGAATGATGATTTCGTCAGCAACTTTCTGGTTGTAAAGCTTTGCAATGTATCCGCGGATAAACTTGTGGATTGCCTCGGCATCCGCAGGTGTTGCAGTTTTTCCAGTTCCGATAGCCCAAACCGGCTCGTAAGCGATTGTAACGTTCTTCATCTGCTCTTCTGTTACGCCAGCCAAATCAGCGGAAAGCTGGAAAGCGCAAACTTGCTCTGCTTCGCCAGCCTCGCGCTCTGCAAGAAGTTCGCCGATACAAAGGTCTACTTCAAGACCGTCGTTCAACGCCTTGCGAACCTTTTTGTTGATAAGCTCGTCTGACTCACCGATTTCGTGGCGGCGTTCAGAGTGTCCTAAAATAACACACTGGCAGCCAACATCTTTAAGCATTGTTGTAGAAACTTCACCCGTGTGCGCACCGTTTGAGGTAGCAGCGCAGTCTTGAGCCGCTAGAATGATGTTAGAGCCTTTTACAACTTGACTAACGGCGTCAAGATATACAAAAGGAACACCTATCATGAATTTGTTTGTCTTTCCTTTAAGTTGTTCAACAAGGTCTTTTGCAAGAGCAACTGCTTCAGCCTTTGAAGTATTCATTTTCCAGTTGCCAGCGATGTAATGTGTACGTGCCATATTATTTTCTTCCCTAAAAATAAATTTTCAATATAAAATTATATGATTAAAAAAATCAATACAAAGAATTAGCCCATTCATAGCCTGTTATTCTATAGCTAAAATCCACAGGTTCTTCAGGAAATTTTTCTTCGTCTTGCTTTCCAACACTAAAAAATGCCATAACACCGTTTTTTCCATTTTTAAGAGCAGGAATTTCTGACGCTACCTTTGCTCCATTTATATAGCAGTTGTAAGTTCCATCAGAATTTTTCTCTACTTTTAATTTGTTAGTAGCACCCATACCTTTGTTTATAGAAGGATTTTGTACAAGATAGGCATTATTATCAGAAGTTGCATCAAGATAATCTTTATAATTAGTACCATCAAAAGAATACAATGCCATTTCACCAAGCGTATTGATTTCAAAACGAATGTAATCGGAAACTATTCCGTCTTTTGAAGATGAATAACCGAATATAAAACCAAAGCAGCTTGAATCATAGCCTGCATTTTTTTTAAATTCGCCTTCGAACATCTTTAATTGTCCAATTTCATCAGATGTAAAAAAATAACCGCAGTTGTTACTATTATCCTTTGTACATTCAACCCATTCATCTGAAATTGTACGCTTTACAACTTTTGATGAAGAACAAGACAAGATGCCAAATGATACACAAAATAAAAATGCAATTGCAATGAATCTTGAAAAAATAACTCTCATATAAAATCTCCAAATACGTCTGGTCAAGGCACGCTTACGCCCAAGACCTTGACCCATCCGTTTTTAAGGTTCGTATAAACCTTAAATAAAAAAGGCTAACTTCTTTTCTTAAACCGTCAAGCGGTTTACTTACCGGGTTTCGCCAAGCGAAACCCCACGCTATTTCAGCTACTTTGTAGCTAAAATAGCTATACCTGGCAATGTCTTTCCTTCGAGAAGTTCGAGGGAAGCGCCGCCGCCTGTTGAAACGTGGCTCATCTTGTCTGCAAGGTGGAACTTGTTCACAGCGGCAACAGAATCTCCGCCGCCTACAACTGTCATCGCGCCGCGTCCTGTAGCTTCCGCAACAAGATGTGCAACGGCTTCAGTTCCCTTTGCGAACGCGTCGAATTCAAATACTCCGACAGGTCCGTTCCATACGATTGACTTTGCCTCGCCGATTGCCTTCTTGTATTCTTCAACAGTCTTAGGTCCGACATCCATAGCCATAAGGTCAGAAGGAATGTCAACTCCGTCAACTGCGACAGGTTTTGCGTCTGCGCTGAATTCTGCCGCCCCAACGTGGTCAACAGGAAGAAGAATCTTTACGCCCTTTGCGTCAGCGTCTGCAAGAAGCTTCTTTGCCGTGTCGATGAAGTCGTCCTCAACAAGAGATTTTCCGACACTGTGTCCCTGTGCCTTGAGAAATGTGTATGCCATTCCGCCGCCGATAACAAGGTACTTTGCGTTCTTGAGAAGCGATTCCAGAACGGCGATTTTTGAGGAAACCTTCGCGCCGCCTATAATGGCAACCATTGGCTTTGGAGGATTTGTAACCATAGGCTCAAGATATTTAACTTCTTTTTCCATGAGGAATCCGCCGACAGGCTGCTCCTTCATGAATTTTGCGATTGTAGCTGTTGAAGCCTGATCGCGGTGCGCTGTTCCAAAAGCGTCGTTTACAAAGATGTCTCCGTAAGTTGCAAGCTCTTTTGCCATTGTCTCGCGCTCAGCTGCATCCTTGGAAGTTTCTTCCTTGTGGAAGCGCACGTTCTCAAGCATTGCGACTGCTCCTTCTGGAAGAGCGTCGATTGCATCTTTCTGTCCAAGAGCGTCCGGAAGGAATGTAACTGGCTTTCCGAGTTTTTCAGAAAAATATTTTACGACCGGAGCCATGCGGTTCTTTCCGTTGATGAATTTTTCTGAATCAGCTTCAGTCCAAGTTTTTCCAGCTTTCTCAGCTTTTTCCTGAGCCTTCTTTACGTCCTTTTTAGGATCCCCGAGGTGGCTCATAAGAACGAGCGAGCGCGGATTCTGCTCAAGAATATATTTGATTGTAGGAAGAGCCGCCATGATACGTGTGTCGTCCTGAACAACTCCGTCCTTCATAGGAACGTTGAAATCAACGCGCATGATGATGCGTTTTCCTTTAAGATCAACATCTTTTACTGTCTTAATCATTTTTGACCTCTAAAATTAAAATGTGTCGCACACTCACGACAAAAGTTATATTTTGGCGAAAATCAACCTTTGTAAAACTAAAATTGATTAACTTTTAGTTAAAAACTATATGCCCGAAGCACTTGCGCAGGTTGTTTTCCAAGCATAATAAAAATTGAAAAATCAACATGGACAATAGCGAGATTGTATAGTTTTTTAACGAAAAACAAGCATTTCTATAATAATTCTATAAAACCCGACTTTCAGCCTATTTAAATAATAATGCTTTTATTACAGAATTGCTAGTATTTTTATTTTCAAGATTTATATGTTTATTGAAATTATTCTCTTGACGAAAAAAAAAGTAAATGGTATGTTGATTTTAATAGTTAGCAATAACTAACTTACAACAAGGAATACTTATGAGTTTTGACCAAGCATTTATACATTTAGGTGCTCCGACTTTATGCGGCATAAAACCTGGAAACTTATTTTCCATAAATAAAGATATGCTGCATCACAATGGAAAACTTTTTTCAAAATTTCAATCAGATTTTTCAAAAGAAGGAATAAAAGTCGCCTTATTAAAAGGCTCTGGCAATAAAATTCTTTTTTTTGTGTACAACGAAAATCTTATAAAAAATCTTATTTCAGAGCAGAAAACAAAAAACTACCTGCACGCGAAAGGATATAAATCTTTTGAAAAAATTGACGAAATTCTTTCCGAGCTTTTTAAAAAAGTTTGCAAGGAGCAAGACTTTCCACATGAAATTGGAATTTTTTTAGGTTATCCATTAAGCGATGTAATCCAATACGAAAAGAACAAAGGTTCTAATTCGAAATACACAGGATGTTGGAAATCTTACTCAAATGTGGAGTATGCAATAAAAACAAAAGAGCTTTTTAGGAATTGCAGCCTAAAATGTCTGCAATGGTACAACCAGGGAAGCTCTATTTCGGAATTAAAACAAAAATTTAGTAAACTTAGCGTAAATCAAAACGCTTAAAATAAAATTAAAAATAATAGAAGGGAAAATAAAAACATCCGAAAATGGCGTCAGTTTTTATCTTTGCTTTCTAAAGGGGAAAAAATGAAAATATCTATCGTTTATGCTTCAACAACTGGAAACACTGAAAAAATGGCTTTGCTCATAAAAGAAGGAGCAGAATCTAAAGGCGCGGAAACTTATTTTTCAACTGCAGAAAATGCAGATTCAACTGAAGCTTTAAATTCAGATGCAATTCTTTTGGGAAGTCCTGCAATGGGCGATGAAGTGCTTGAAGACTCTGTAGAAGAATTTTTTACAGGAATTGAAAACTCTTTAAGTGGAAAAAAAGTTGGAATATTCGGTTCTTATGACTGGGGCGACGGCCAATGGCTTAGAGATTGGGAAGCACGTTTAAATGCTGCAGGAGCAATTCTTATTCAAGAACCTTTAGCCGTAAACTTGGAGCCAAACGGTGAAGATTGTGAAAAATGCCGTGCATTTGGCGAAAAAGTTCTCTCATAAAAATTTTGGTGGTAGTTTATGGAAAAGATTTTGCAAATTCAAGATGTAAAAAAAATCTATTTTGTTGATTCATCTAAAAAGAAGAAGATTAAGAAAAATTTACCTGAATCGACTATTGAAGTTCATGCGTTAGATGGAGTTTCTGCAGATATTGAAAAAGGAGAATTTACAGCGATTGCAGGACCTTCCGGCTCTGGAAAAACAACTCTTTTAAACTTAATTGGATGTTTGGATTCTATAACAGAAGGCCATATACTTCTTGAAGGCAGCGACATTGCAACCATGAATCAAAAACAAAAAACTTTGCTTCGCCGCGAAAAAATAGGTTTTGTATTTCAAAGTTACAATCTTATTCCTGTATTAACTGCCCAAGAAAATGTAGAAATGGCGCTTCTTTTATTGAATAAATTTTCAAAAGAAGAAATCAAAGAAAGAGCTTGGAATATGCTAAAAGAAGTGGGACTTGATGGGTTGCAAGACCGAACTCCTTCAAGACTTTCAGGAGGACAACAGCAAAGAATTTCAATTGCGCGCGCGCTTGTAAAAGAACCTGCTGTAGTTTTAGCGGATGAACCAACGGCAAATTTGGACTCAAAAAACAGTAAAATGATTCTTGAGCTTATGAAAGAGTTAAACGAAAAACACAATGTAACTTGTATATTTTCAACACACGATCAGCTTGTTATGCAAACGGTTAGAAGAATTATTAGAATTCGCGACGGTAAGATTGAAAATTTAAACGCTCCAATTCCAACTGGAAAATAAATTTGCATTGCAAAGTTTTTAAGGGAAAAATTATGATTCTGAAAATGGCTTGGAAAAATATGCTTCGTTACAAAAGGCGAAGTCTAATTACTGCAAGCGCAGTGGCTTTTGGTGTAGTTTTTACAGTGCTGTTTGATGCGCTAATTTACGGCATTGCAAATGAAACTGATATAAATCTTTTAAACTACGAATGTTCAGGAGTTAAGTTCTTTGCAAAAGGATATTTTGAAAAAATAGAAGAACTTCCAATTGACTATTTAATAGAAAAAAAAGATGTTGAACTTATAACAAATTATTTAAATAGCGAAAAAATCCCCTGCACTCCAGAACTTGCTAGCGAATGTGAAATCTTCTTTAACGAAGACTATTTTGAAGCGTCAGGAAGCATAACAGGAGCTCTCATAGGGATTGACCCTATTAAGACGAAATCTGTTTACAAGCTGCATGAAAGTATAAGAACCGGTACTTGGCTTGAAAAAAATGCTGATGAGCCATACTGCACCGGCGTTGTTGTGGGAAGCTGGATTGCCGACGATATGAATGCCCAATTAGGCTATTACATAACAGTACAATGCAAAGGACGAGGTGGTTTTACGCAAACTATAGATGTTCCAATCGTTGGAATTCTTCACTGCCCAGACACCACAATCAATTCAAACTACATTTTTATGGATATAAACTATCTTGACGAAATGCTTGAAATGAACGGCGCTGTTACCGCCATCGATGCAGGATTAGGAAGCCGTTTTAATGTAGACCAAAATATCGAAAAACTAAAAAAAGATTTGCAAGAAACACAGCTTCTTTCAAAAACGAATGCAGAACTTAAAACCTGGAGAGAAATAAACAAAGACAGCATGAATATACAAAGTTTTTACACGCTTGTAACAGATATTCTTATGCTGTTTATGTTTGTAATAGCCGCAGTCGGAATAAGCAATACAATGCTGATGTCTGTTATTGAAAGAAAAAATGAAATTGCTATGCTAAAGGCAATGGGATATTCTTCTGGCTACATAAAAAGACTTTTTATGTGCGAAGGCGTTTCAATCGGAATTGTAGGCTGTATTCTTGGCTTTGCAGTGGCTTGCCTTTTAAATATTCCTATGAGCACAGCGGGAATCAATATTGGCGGACTTTTAGACGACGTGGATATGGGCTTTAGAATAAATAACATCGTTCGCTCTGCATGGGATCCTGTTGGATTTATAAAAGTAACAGCAGGCGCATTGATAACCGCTGGAATTGCTGCAATCATTCCAACAGTTTCTATTGTAAAAAAGGAAATAGCAGATATTTTTAAGAACTAAAAATTTGCAAAGGTAAAAACATGAATAAAATCGGAAGCATAAAACTAATATTTCAACTGGCCTGGAAAAATATTTTAAGAAACAAAAGGCGTACAATCCTTTCTGGCTTAGCGCTTTTTTTAGTAACGCTGATAATTGATGTCTATATGGCGACAGAATATGGTTCCTTAGATGACATGAAATACAATTTTACTCACAACGAGCTTGGCGTAATACGCGTTAGAAATCCTTTGTACACAGAAAATGAAAGAATTACTCCGCTAAATCTGTATGTAGAAGACACAAATTCTGTAATCCAAGAAATAAAAAAAATTCCTCACGTAATAAGCGCACTTCCTAAAATTTCAACAGCAGTTGCAGTTTATAAAAATGGAGAAACAAAAGCCTGCCAAATTTATGGAGTAGATTTAAAAAACGGATACAACCTTTCTGATAAGGATAATCAAATTTTAGAAGGAAATCTCGAAACTGTTACAGGTGAAAATCCTGAAAAAAACGTAGTTGTTTCCAAAAACTTTTCGCAAAAATATGAACTTCACGCAGGCGACAAATTTACATTTATGACAAGAACTGCCGGCAATGGAACAAACGGTTGCACAGTTAAAATCAGCGCAGTTGTAAGTTTTGCAGATAGCGATTATTCAGGAAGCGTAATTTTGATGGACTTCTACACTCTTTCAAAACTATTGCGAATGCATGGAAACGCAGCAGAAATTCTTGTTATAACAGATAACTGGGAAAACGAAGAACTTACAGAAAGTGTCATTCTACAAATGAAAAAAAATGAATTACTTAAAAATCTTGAAATTCTTCCATGGTACAGAGGAAATACTTTGTATGCTATATTTAGATACGCAGATACAATGTATGCAATAATGGCATTCATATTCTTCTTGCTTTCTGCAATTGTTATTTTTAACAGCACACTTATGAGCGTTATGGAAAGAAAAAAAGAAATTGGAAGCCTTCTTTCACTAGGAATGGGACCTCATACGGTTGTAATCTTATTTCTTATGGAAACTGTTATAATTTCTGCAATTGCAGCTGGAACAGCAACTGTAATTTCATCAGTAATTATAACAATTGCTTATCATACTGGAATAGACCTTTCCGGTTCTGTTTACAGTTCTATGGAAGGCTTTAATGTAAAACTAATGCTTTATCCTCACTTGGGGCTAAAACATTATATAGAATTTTTTGTTATGGGATTTTTAACCGCAGTTGTTGCAAGCATAGTTCCAGCAAGAATGGCATTAAAAGTTCAACCAGCAGAAGCATTGCGTTCAGAAAACTAAATACACTGATGGAAATTGCGTCAATCTTCATCTTTTTAAGTTTGCATCGCAAACTTTCTTATCGAGGAGGTAATATGAAAAAAAATAAAAAAATTCTTTGCTCTGTATTTCTGATATTTGCAGCGACACTCTTTGCGCAAACATCTCAAATTTCTATAGAGCAAATTATGAACAGTTACGACAAGAACAAGCTGTACGAAACTGGCAGAATGAATGCAAAAATCGAAGTAAAAGACAAGTTTGGCACAACATACAACTACTTTGAAAGTTTTGCAAAAAGGAACGGAGATACCCTAATCACCGTCACAGAAGGTCCAGACGCAGGCCAAAAAATCTTGCGCTTAAAAGATTCTGTTTATCTTTTTTATCCAGACGCAGAAGAAGTAATCAGACTTCAAGGAAGCGCTTTAAAAGATTCCATTATGGGTTCTGATTTTACTTATGAAGACCTTACAGGCGATAATTCCATTTTGAACAACTATTCTGGAGAACTCATAGCGGAAGAAACAATTGACGGCGCAGAATGTTACCACGTTATGTTAACTGCAAAGAACAGAAAACAGTTGTATCAAAAACAGGAGCTATGGCTTGACAAAAAAACTTATGCAACAGTAAAAGAAATTGACTATAGCGCAAGCGGAAAAGCACTAAACGAAAGCCGTTTTTACAATATTAAAAACTTTGATGGCCACTGGATTTCGGTAAAAAGCGTTACTAAAAATCTTTTAAAGAAAAACAGCGAGACCACAATGTATATATCTTCAGTAGAGATAGACAAACCTATTGCGGAAAAACTTTTTAGCGTTTCGGAACTTAGTTATTAAAGCTCTGCAAAAAGGAGCTAAGATAAAAACAGCCGAAAATGGCGTCTGTTTTTATCTTTAAAAGTTTGCGTCGCAAACTTTCTTATCATCTGTTGTTTCTCACTTCGTTGCGAAACAACTTAAAAAGTCAATCCTAAAACTGAAGTTTTAATCTTGACTTTTTATGGGAATCATATCAATGAAAAAAACAGTATTTTTGGTGTCACTTTTTTTGTTTTCTATAAACAGCATTTTTGCGCAAGCTCGCGCAGGAGCAAAGCTTGATTTGACGACAGGCTGGATTCATACAGAAAACGAGTTTGACATGAATGGTCAAAAAATCCATTTTCCTTTGAAGAAAGACAACTGGATTACAAGCGCAGATGTACGAATAAAAATCGACACAGATTCCAAAAGTATTGTAAAGGCATACGTTGATACAGATTTAGCTTTAACAACAGTTCCTGAATCAGATTTTTCTGAACCAGGAATTTTAGGAACTTATTCCTTAAACAAGGCTTATTTAAAAGTTCGCCTGCCATGGTTCTTTCAACAGGAATCTAGGCTGACCGCAGGAAAAATGCCCTTAAACTGGGGATTTGGAATGTACTACAACGCAGGAGACTTGGTTTTTGGGGCGGATCCAAACAATTCTCCTGCTCGAAACGACACTGTTCTAAACTTTACAACTGTAGAATCAAAAGAAGAATATAAAAGCATTATAGACAAAAACACCATTCTTTCCCTTCTTTCTGGTTCAAACGGTTCAAGTTCTGGAACAACAGCATTTAATTCATCTTCTCTTTCAGATTTTAGAACATCTACAGATTGGATGGCAACTTATTATATGCCGTTTGGAACGCATAGTGCAATTGAAGCGGTCAGCTTATTTCCTTTTGATATAAAATTAAACAGCAAATATGGAAGAATTGGAACAAGAGCTTTATTTTTTTCAGACTTTTCTATATTTCAACAAATTGAAACAGGCTATATTTCCACAACAGATTTTTCCACCCAAAAAGCATACATTGCATTTGACGGCTACGCTTGGCTAGACTACAACCTTTGCTCTTCTATATTATGGGATTCTGAAAAAGGTTTTTTAGAAAAAGAATTTAGTATTTCGTTTTCCATGACTAAAATTTTTAACATCCAAACGGATATTGCAAATCATTCACTGCAGTTAAAAACAGAATCTTTAATAACTCCATTTGACAATCGCTTTCAAATTTTCGGTTTTATCTCATACGAAATTACAGACACAACATCTTTGGCGGCAACATATCTTTACTACGGCGCAAACAAAGCAAAAATCGAAGACAACAAACATACAGTTGCACTTTCTTTTTCATGGGAACCAACTGCAAGGCTAGAATTTTCTATTCAATCCGTTTTAAATTGTTCAGAGCCTAAAAATCTTGCCGCAATTCTTGCTTCTTTTAGTTACAGATATTAAAAAGCTATGCTTACGCTAATACCTTGACTCAGCCGTTTTTATTTTTTATAAACTCTAAATAGGTCGAAATTCGAGTTTTTTTTCTATAACTGTGAAAAAGAACGCTTTCAGCGACTTTCCAATTTGCTACCGATGGTTGTGCTCGCACTTCGTTTGAATCGGTTTGGGTTGCTATGCAACCTTAATTGTTCTTATCGCACAAAATCTTCACAAATTGAAAATTCGCTTACGCTTTTATTTATTTTTCTAAAAACTCGACTTTCGACCTAAATAAAAAATCCGATGATTATTTGTAAAATACAACTAGTCATCGGACTTAATTTTTATAGTTCAGAAGAAATTAGTTTTCAAAACTATCGTTTCAAACTCAAAACTGTTTCAAGCAGGGTATCCGCAGTTTGAATTGTTTTTGCGTTAGATTGAAAACCTCGCTGAGTTACAATCATATCTGTCATCTGCTCAGAAAGGTCAACGTTAGACATTTCAAGAGCTCCTGCTAGCAAGCTGCCCTTTCCTGCAACTCCAGATTCTCCAATTTTAGCCTGTCCAGAGTTGTTTGTTTCAACATAAGTTGAATCTCCTGCTTTTTCAAGACCTCTGTTGTTTGCAAAAGTAGCAAGAGCAATCTGACCTATTACACGGTTTGTGCCATTGTCGTAAACACCTGTAATTGTTCCGCTTGAATCAATCTTAAAGTTAGACAAATAACCAAGTGTATAACCGTCCTGGCTATAAACTTTTGTTGTACTTTTTGAAGCGGCCTGAGTTATAGTATTCTGCATGCTGCCAATTGTTCCTAGATTAATATTGAAAGTATGGCGGGCAGGATTTCCGTTTTCGTCAGTTTCTGCTTCTGGAACTGTATAAGAAGTTGTAAGAACAATTTCTCCATCTGTATTAGAAACATTTCCAGAAGAATCTGTTACAGAACGCAAAGTGCCAAGATTATCAAATTCTACAATAAATGTATTTTGAACGCCGTCTGTTGTGCCAAGCCCTACTCTAGTCTGTGTAAAGTCTGCATTGTCTGCATCTACGTTTACAGTTGCTTCCCATGCGTTAGGATTGCCAGTTACCCTTCTAAAAGACACATTTAGAAGATGTTTATTTCCAAAGCTGTCATAAATTTCTTGTTCTGTTGACCAAGTCCCTTTTGCAATATCGCTAGCACTTGCACCTTCTAAAATTTCAGGAGTATTTTTGTTTAAGTTGCAAGCAAAAAGAACGTTTTCAGTTGCTTTTGCAGGATCTTTTGAGCCAACAGGAATCACAAGATCGGTAGGAGTTGCAGAAGTCTGAACAACTTGTTCGCCATTGAGTTCACGAGCCATCCAGCCTTGAACACGCATTCCGTTAGCAGGATTTACAAGAGTTCCATCCCGGTCCAGTCCAAAAGCACCGTTTCTTGTGTAAAAACTTTCATCGCCATTTTTCAAAATAAAAAATCCATCACCTTGAATAGCAACGTCTGTAGAAACGCCTGTAGTTTGCAAGTTTCCCTGTGCAAAAACCTGTTCAACTGTTGCAATAGTCATACCAAGACCAATGTCTTTTGGGTTTACACCGCCAAGTTCTTCTGTGGGCTTTGCAGCACCGGCAAGTTGCTGGCTTATCATGTCTTGGAAATTAACACGTCCGCGTTTGAAGCCTGTTGTATTAACGTTAGAAATGTTGTTTCCTATTACATCCATTCGTGTTTGGTGATTCTGAAGACCCGAAACTCCAGAATAAAGTGATCTCATCATATATATACCCCGCTATTGATTCCAAAATTACTTGCTAGATTTTTCTAACAACTGCAATTAGTTTCCGTATACGGCTTTTATTTTTGCCATATCGTAATAAGTTCCATTTACAAGAACCTGAGGAGATTCTCCCATTGTAGTCGCTTCCACAGTTCCTTTAGTAACTGTATCGCCTATATCGATTTCAACAGTTCTTCCCAAGGTTGTTGCTGCCTGGCTAGAATTAATCATCGCAGACATTTTTGTAAACGACTCATTAAGATTTGTCATCTGTTCAAGCGAACTAAACTGAGCCATTTGAGAAATAAACTGAGTGTCTTCCATTGGGCTTGTAGGATCCTGATTGGAAAGCTGTGTAATCAAAAGTTTTAGAAAATCATCCTTACCCAGCTGCTGACTAGTCTTACGCCCATTTAAAGCATTTGCTTTGTTGAAATTATTCACTTCATTTTCAACTGCAAACTTTTCGCTAGAAGACATGGTTGTATTCAAGTTATTCAAATCCATCATTCACCTCACAATCGTAAAAAGCGTTAAACCTTTATGCGACAATATTCACAGAATTCTTTGTGTAAAGCGAAAGAGCTTCGCTCTCGTATTCTTCATTTCCAGAATCAGAAAAAATCCCATATTCCCTATTTGCCACAAACAAAGCGGAAGGATCTTCTCTTTTTTCTGAAAACTGTCCAGATTCAGCATTCTGACCAGCAAAAGCAAGTTCAAGCCCGGCGGAATCAAATCCGCTGTTGAGAAATGCCTGTTTTAAACTGTCGGTGCTGTCTCTAAACGCATTGAATGCTTCTTGTGAAGCAACAACAATTCGTCCTGTAATATTTTTATCGGAAATTTGAAGATCAATCTTAACATTTCCTAAAGATTCTGGATGCAAAATTAATTTTATGGAACCTTCGTTTTTATCTTTTAAAATTATTTGCCCAGCTTTCACAATATCTCCTGCATTATGCTGAATTTGATTTGAAAGCATAGCCTGGAAATCAGAACCATTAGCACTTGCAGACTGAGAATCGAGAGAAAGTATATTTTGCTGAGCATTAGAATTAAGTTCCATTACAACTTCAGACTCGTGGACTTCTACAGTTTTTAAAGATTTCTCTTCAACAACAGGCTTTTTTTCAGCAGCTTCAGTTCTGTAGTCGGAAACAGTTATCTTACTCTGATTTTCAGCTTTAGAAACCTTTGTTTTTTCATTTTTGCTGTTATTAGACTTGATGTTTTTATTATCAATTTCTGAAAGATTTTCCTTATGTGGCAAAGTCTGTAAAAAATCCGTTTCAATGCCGCTTTGTTCAATGCTCACTTCGGAAACAGAAAGTTCTTCGTTCCTTCCTGCGTTTTTTTCAACATTTTTTAGCAAGACACCAACACTATTGCTATTTTGAGAATCTTCAAGCTGGCTTTTATTTTGAATATTTTGCTGCTCTAGAAGAATTGCAGAATGAATTGGCATTTTTTCGGAAAGCTCGTTGTTTTGAGATTCCGCTTTTGCATCAAGCTTATTTTGTTTTCTTTCGTTGCTAGCTATTTTTTTTGAATTCTTCTTTCTAGAAATTTCAGAATCCGCATGATTTTTAGGAATAGATTCTTTTTGTTCTTGAGCAACTACTTTTTCTTCAAAATCTTTTTGTTGAATATCAGCGCAATCTTCTGCTTTTTGCTCAACAGCGTCGCCTGAAGACGGTTCTTTTTCTTCTTCTGCAGCTTTTGCTTTTGAAATAAGCTCGCTAAAAGATTTTTTTGGTTCTTCTATTTTTGTATTCGATTCAGACGTTTGTGGCATCTGCGACAAAAAATCATTTGAAGAATTTATGCTAACTGCCTGCATGAACATTCCTCCAACTTGCAAACTGTAAGTTAAAAAAGAACAATTGCGACAGTTTTTAGAATTTCCTTACTTCAAAGAATCAGGTTTACTTAGCATCTTTCTTTGTATTTCAGCCGCCCTTTGCGCAGGCATTTTAGAAAGCCAGTACGACCCCATTGAAGAGGTTTCATTTTTAGCTGCAATTTCTTCCACCTTGCGCAAGACGTCGATAATAGTCTGATCGTCCATTGCAAGAAGAATGTTTACAGCAGAATCCGGTTGCATTCCATTCAGATTTGTCGCAATCTGTTCGATGTTTACATTTTTATCATCGTACTGTTTTACCATTTGGTTAAATGTTTTTTCTCTATCTTCTTGAGATTTTTCACGATTTGCAAGCTCATTGGCAATCTGTTCATTCAATTTTTCTTTTTTTTCGATTTCAGCCTCGCGGCTGTTTAATTCTTCTCTTTGAATTTCAATGGATTCTAACTGCTTATTTATTCTGTCTTGATCTAAATCAGCAACAACAGGCTTTGAAGAGGTTGCTGTAACTGAAGTCTGAGCATCTTTTCCCATCACTTTATAAAGAGGAGAAAAAAATGAACCTAAACGAATTACACCTAAATAATTAAACCAAAGCAATCCTCCTAAGGC
Organism: Treponema sp. UBA6367; assembly: GCA_002437725.1. GTDB lineage: Bacteria > Spirochaetota > Spirochaetia > Treponematales > Treponemataceae > Treponema_D. Next base: position 428,454 of record DJRF01000010.1, on the reverse strand, counting down.
CATAATTATAATCAGCATAATAAGAACAATAGATTTTCCTACAGATTTCACAGCGAACCTCGTATAATTAGTCAATAAGCCCTGCAATTGCAGTTCCAAAAGTTATATCATTTTCAAGAGAAACTATTTCCCAGTACAAACCGCGTTCAATGGTAAGAGAACGCTCCAAATAAGCACAAACTCTTTTATAAATCATGTGGGTCTTATAAAAAGTAGAACCATTGCACAAAATACAAACAGGTTTTGAAGCATTTTTGCCTTCTCCGCACTGAATTACATCTGCCACAAGAATTGCAGCGGCATAGCGAGCAGAACGTTCCACAACGGCATCTAAAAGCTGGTACAAGCGATTCATATCCTCTTCACCAGCGTTCGCATCGCTGCAAAGTTTTGCAAGCGTACATTCAGAATAAGGGGCGGCTAAAAAGTCTGAAATTTCAATTGTTGTAAGTTCGTTCAATGAAAGGAGCTTGCTTGCTAAAGATTCAGAAAAAAGCCCCTCTTGCGCAGCGCCTTTTAGCATAAAAAGTGTTTGAGGTCCTAAATAGGCGCCAGAACACAATTTTTCCATGTAAAATTCGCCAGGCTTTTGAGTAGTTTTATCAAATTCTATATCAAAATCGCTTCTGTTTACGCAACGGATTTTTCCAGCTTCGCAAACAACAATCTGTTTTTTAAAACCTTTCCTAAAAGAAAGTTCTGGCTGAATATAAGCGGCATTCATTCCTGTTCCAAGAATCAAGCCAATATACGAAGAATAAAGTCTTCCTTGCTTAGCGGCCGCAGCTCCTGCCAAAAGCGCGGCAACTGTATCATTTAACATTGTAACCTTGCCAGGACGCTTCCAGCCGTGCTCTTCCAACGCATCTTTTAAACATTCGCCAACTTTGCAGCCTACAACTTCAGGAGCTTTTACTTCCTTTGAAAAACCTAATAAAATTCCGTCGCCATTATCTGTAATTTGCATTGGATAAGAAAAACAAAACCCTATAGAATCAGCTTTATTCTTAAGATGCTCAAGATTTTTAGCAAAACAGTCAAAAAATTCTTTTTTAGAAAGCTCTTTTTCAACGCCAGGCATCTTTGTTTTTTCCATATCCGAAATAGAAGGCACGCCATTTATATCAAATGTAACAAGACAAGAGCGGAAATTTGTTCCACCAGCATCAATTACAATTACAGACTTTTCAGAAACTTTTTTTGAAGGTGGCAAGCACCAGGTAGGAATCATGTCTTCATCAGATTTTTCTTGACGCAATCCACGATTCATGTCATCAAGGATTGATTCCGCAACAGTATTAACGTCTACGTGGCGCACAAAATTGTGTTTAGAAAGAAAAGCACTTACCGCATTGTTCATAAAAAACCTCTGAAAATTAAATTGTAAAGCCTGAAATTTTAATTTTGCCGAAATTCATCTTTCGCCTTATTAAATTAAAACATCAGCATATTTACTCAAACTTCGAGTTTTTTATGAATTGAAAAAACGCTTTCAACGCTTTTGCTTATTTTTCTAAAAACCAGAAGTTTAGACTATTTAATTTTATCAAATATTGCGTAAAAATCAATAGCATGTTAGATTAAATGGCTTATGGCAATTGATTTGGAAACATTAAAAAATGAATTAAATCCGCAGCAATTTAAAGCAGTTTCTTCAGTCGATGGAGCAATTCTTATTATTGCAGGAGCCGGAAGCGGCAAAACCCGCGTAATAACTTACAGAATCGCACACATGCTAGACATTGGCATTCCGCAAAGCCAAATTCTTGCCCTAACCTTTACGAACAAAGCCGCAAAAGAAATGGCAGACCGCGTAAAAGAACTTACTCAGAAGAAACTGCAACTGCTTACGGTTTCTACGTTCCATGCATTTGGAGTAAAAGTCCTTCGCCAAGACATAGACAAACTCGGCTACCGCGAAAATTTTTCAATCTACGATGAAACAGACAGAATTTCCCTGATAAAAGAATGTGGACGGGAATTAAATTTTTCTCCAGACGCATTGGACACCTACAAAATAAGCACACTCTTTTCGAACATAAAAACCGGCAGAAAAAACTGGGAAACTGCAAACGATATGTACCGCCAGCTTTACGAAAGCTACCAGGAAGGTCTAAAACTCTACAATTCCGTAGATTTTGACGATTTGATTGTTTTGCCAATAAAACTTTTTAAAGAACATCCAGAAGTCCTTGCCCGCTACAAAGAACGATTCAAATACATAATGGTAGACGAATTTCAAGACACAAGCCATCAGCAGTACGAACTAATGAGGCTTTTAGCAGACAAAAACGTTGCGGTTGTTGGCGATGACGACCAGTCAATCTACAGCTGGCGCGGCGCAGACTACCAGAACATAATCAATTTTGAAAAAGATTTTGACGTAACAGAAATCCGCCTTGAACAAAACTACCGCTCAACAGGAACAATTCTGGAAGCGGCAAACGGCGTTATTAGCCACAACACAAACAGAAAAGACAAAAAACTTTGGAGCGGAAAAGGCGCTGGAAAACCGATTGAAATCTTTATGCCAGAAAATGAAACTGCAGAAGCCGACTTTATTGCCGAAAGCATTCAAGGAATTGCAATGGAAGACAAGCGAAAATACGATGATTTCGGCGTTCTGATTCGCTCAAATTCGCAAAGCCGCTTTATTGAAGAAGCCTTTTTGCAATCAAATATTCCATACACAATGAGCGGCGGAACCAGCTTTTTTGAACGCAAAGAAATAAAAGACGTTATAAGCTACTTGCGGACAATTTCAAATCACGATGACGACATAAACCTTCTAAGAATAATAAATGTTCCACGAAGGGGAATTGGCAGAGCGGCAATTCAACTTATAAATGACGAAGCAAACGCTTTAGAAACAACCCTTTGGAACGCAATTCAGTCGCTTTTAAAAAGAGAAGACAGCCCCGCTAGCGAAAACCTAAAGGAAGAATTAGAAAATTTTTCAAACACGATTGAAGCATACAGAACAAAACTTTTAAGCGGACACGGACTTGCAAAAAAAGTAAGAGAAATGCTGGAAGAAATCGATTACAAATCGTATTTAGTTTCAGAATATTCAAAAAGCGAAAAAGCCGTAAGATTCAAACTAAAAAACATTGAACTCTTTTTAGACATGATGGAACGCTGGGAAATAGATCCAGACAATCCTAATCCAAACTTGTTCAACTATTTAAACAGAATAACGCTAATGAGCCGCGACAACGGTGACGACGAAAACGACAAGGGAAAAGTAAACCTAATGACAATTCACGCTTCAAAAGGCTTGGAATTTCCTGTAGTTTTTATTGCCGGAGCAGAAGAAGGACTAATTCCACACGCACGTTCAGTTGAAGAAAATGACGGCAACGTCGAAGAAGAGCGCAGGCTTTTTTATGTCGCAATCACGCGGGCACGAGAAAAGCTTTTAATCTCATCATGCCTAAAGCGAAGAAAGCAAATGTCTTGTGTAGAATGTGAACCAAGCCGATTTCTTGACGAAATTCCAGAAAACCTTGTTGAATACCACGAGCCAATGAAAACTGTTACCCAAGAAACAGGCCACGACATTTTAAGCGAAATGCTAAAAAAGTTCAGTTTTCCGCAGAACTAATGTCAACAACTAAAAAGCTGCCATTAGAAAAAGCTGACCTTCACACTTAATTTACACGCGGAATTTTATTTTCTTTCCAGTTCCTTTGTACATTTCCTTTCGCAATTCATCTATGGTTTTATCCGCAATGTATGAATCAAAGTTTGTCATGCGGTCAATTACGCCGTTTGGTGTAATTTCAATAATTCTGTTTGCAATAGATTGAATAAACTCGTGGTCATGGCTTGTAAACAAAACCACACCTGGAAAACTTATTAAAGCTTCATTCAGCGACTGAATTGCTTCCAAATCCAAGTGATTGGTCGGGTCGTCCATAATTAAAACGTTTGCACCGCTAAGCATAAGCTTGCTCAACATGCATCGAACTTTTTCGCCACCGCTAAGAACCTTTACTTTTTTTAAAGACTCATCGCCGCTAAAAAGCATTCGTCCCAAAAAACCGCGAACGTAGGCATCGTCTTGTTCCTTAGAATATTGTTTAAGCCATTCTGTGATGTTCAAGTCGTTTGCAAAATAAGAACTGTTATCGCGTGGCAAATATGTGTGGCTTGTTGTCTGCCCCCAAAAGAATTCTCCACTTTCAGGCTTTTTCACATCGTTTATAATATCAAAAAGCGCAGAAATTGAATTGTGTTCAATTCCTACAAAAGCAATTTTGTCTGTGCGATTTACTTTTAAATTAAAATTATTTAAAAGTTTTACGCCATCTTCATCTTTATAGTTCAAATCTTTTATTTCAAGAACATTGTTGCCAATTTCGCGGTCGGCTTTAAAGTTTACATAAGGAAACTTTCTTGTAGAAACAGGAAGCTCTTCCACAGACTGGGCAAGTTTGTCGTAAATCTTTTTGCGGCTTGTAGCCTGCTTTGATTTTGCAGCGTTAGAACTAAAGCGAAGAATAAATTCTTTTAAATCCTTCATTTTATCTTCAGCTTTTTTCTGCTGCTCTTTTGCCTGTCTTTGCATGATTTGCGTCATTTGATACCAGAAATCATAGTTTCCTGCAAATTGAGTTATTTTTCCGTAGTCAATGTCGCAAATATATGTGCAAACCGTATTCAAAAAGTGACGGTCGTGGCTTACAACAATAACTGTGTTTTCAAATTCCAAAAGAAAATTTTCAAGCCAAGAAATTGATTCTATATCAAGACCGTTCGTAGGTTCGTCCAAAAGAAGAATGTCTGGATTTCCGAAAATCGCTTGCGCAAGCAAAACGCGTACTTTTTGGCTTTCATCAAGGTCGCTCATAAGCCGGTCGTGAAATTCTTCTTCAAGACCAAGTCCGGAAAGCATCTGTTCAATTTGATTTTCAGCTTCGTAACCGCCAAGCTCACCAAATTCGGCTTCAAGCTCAGCAGCTTTTGTTCCATCTTCCTCTGTAAAATCTGGTTTTGCATAGATTTCGTCGCGAGCTTTGCCAATTTCGTAAAGTTTTGGATAGCCCATCATAACGGTGTCTTTTACAGAATATTTGTCGTAGGCAAAGTGATCCTGCTTTAAAACGGCCATTCGCTCGCCTGTAGATATCGAAATTGTGCCAGAATCGTGCTCAAGTTCACCTGAAAGAACTTTTAAAAAAGTAGACTTTCCAGCGCCATTTGCACCTGTAATTCCGTAGCAGTTTCCATTTGTAAATTTTAAGTTAACATCTTTAAAAAGTGGTTTTTCGCTAAAACGAACACTCACATCGCTTACAGTAATCAATTTTTATCTCCCAAAAAATGCTTTAATTCTTTCAAAAAGACCTTTCTTTTTTGGTTGAACAGTTACCTTTTCTGAATTGTAAGGTCTTCTTTGATTCTTTTTATAGTCAACATTCTTTTTATTCTTATAGTTTTTATTGTTTTTTTCGAATGAAGAATGTTTTTTGTTGTAAGAATTTTTCTTTTCATCATTCTTAAAAGGCTTTTTTGAAGAAGAATACTTATCTTTATAAAACTTCATGCGCTCATCAAAAGACAGGCCTTCGATTTTGTCGTAATCATAAGACTTTTCAAACTGCTTGTTTTTTTGCTTTGAAGTTTTATAAGATTTTTTTCCACCTTTTTTATTAGAAAAATCTCTATCCTTTTTATAATCAGAACTAGAACGTTTTTTCTCTCTATAGCCGCCTCTTGAAAAATGGTCATCATCATGCCAATTTTCTGTCTTTATATAAACTCCAGCGGATTTATCTTCCTGCATAAGTTCAGGATAAGCTACTTTCGCAGGAATCTGCATTTCTATGTAGCGTTCAATTGCTGGCAAATTGTAAACATCTTGCTCTGAACAGAACGTATACGCCTTTCCTGACTTTCCAGCGCGAGCTGTGCGGCCAATTCTGTGAACATAATTTTCAGCTTCGTTTGGAAGATCAAAATTTATTACCATTGCAAGGTCGCTTACATCAATTCCTCTAGCTGCAACATCTGTAGCTACAAGGATTTTTAAAGTTCCTTCCTTAAACTTATTTAAAATCTTTAAACGCCTGTTTTGAGGCAAATCACCAATTATAAAGTCAGCATTAAGACCATTTAATTCAAGACGCTTTGCGACAACTTCGCAAGAACGCTTTGTATTGCAGAAGATTATAACGCTTTCAGGATTTTCATTTTTTAAAATGCCAATCAAAAGCTTCATTTTATCGTCGCTAGAAACATGAAGAAGTTCCTGGTCGATTTCGCTAACAGTTATGTTTTCGCAAGCAATTTCAATTTCTTTTGGATTGCGAGTGTATTCCCACGCAAGATTTTTTACATAAGAATTCAGTGTCGCGCTAAAAAGCATTGTCTGCCGATTTTCTGACTTAGGAATGAATTTTAAAATTTTCCGCAAATCAGGATAAAATCCCATGTCGAACATTCGATCTGCTTCATCACAAACAAGAAAAGACACTTCATCAAGAACAATATGACCGCCTTCTTGCAAATCTATAAGCCGTCCAGGAGTAGAAACAATTATATCTACACCTTTCTTTATAGCGGCAATTTGTTTTTCGTAACCAACGCCACCGTAAAAACTATAGGCTTTTAATCCTGAAGAACCAACTAAAACCTTTGCTTCTTCTTCTACTTGAACAGCAAGTTCCCTTGTAGGAACCAAAATCAATGCTTTTTTTCCTTTATTTTCTTCCTTTGAAAGCATTTCCTGTATTATAGCAACAAGGTAAGCTGCAGTTTTTCCAGTTCCAGTTTGTGATTGAACATACAAATCTGAACCATCCTGCGAAGTCTTTAAAACTTGTTCTTGAACATCGGTACAAGTTGTATAACCAGCCGCTTCAATTCCACTAAGCAGCCGGGAGTCTAAATTAAAATCCTTAAAATCCATAAAAGTACTATACAGTTTTTTTTGCAATGTTACAATCAGCCTTTAAGATAAAATACGTCGAGTCAAGGCTACTTTTGCTCAAGACCTGCATAAAAATTGACTTTGAACGCAATATTTATTTTTTTGCAACAATAACCATTGTTTTTGCATTTTGATTATACGGTTCACCAGAAAATCCGCCAAAAACCTGAGCAGAAGAAAAACCACATTCTTTTAAAAGAATATCTCTAAGTTCTGCGGCAGAATAGAGGCGCTGAACAAATTCGTGTTCTGTCCGCTTTCCATTTTTATCTATAAGAATCCACTTAGAAACTAAACCTTCCCAAGCGCCCTGCACTTTAAATTCCGTAAGAACAGTCATTCCCGCGCGTTCAAACCATTCGCCTTCTGTAAAGTATTTTACGGCTATTTCGCGGCTTATGCATTCAAGCACAAAAGCTCCACCTTTTTTTAAGGCTTTAAACACATTTTTTAAAATTTTTATATCTTCGCTAATTTTGTCACAATAACCAAAGGAATTATAAATATTTACTGCGGCATCAAACTTTTTTGCTGAAGAAAAACTTCTCATGTCCTTGTTTATAAAATTTATAAAAACACCTTCATCTTGCGCAGTTTCGGTTGCAGCATCTAAAAACGGCTGGGTAATATCTACTCCTGTAACATTTAGCCCTAAAAGCGCAAGTTCCACGCTAATTCTTCCAGGACCGCAGCAAATATCTAATACAGAATTTTCTTTTTTAAGATTTGCAAGATTTTGTATGCTTTTTGCAATTCCAGCCGCCTGAGCCCATTGCTGTTCGTCAAACATAACAGGCCCATAATTCAGCCAAAAATCTTCATTTTCAAACCACTGCAATTGGTTATTTTTCATCAAAATCTCACATAAATTAGTCAAGCTTTAAATGCAGCGGAAGTCCATCAACAATAAACGGCAGAATTTCTCCCTGCACCAACGGACGAATATAATCTAACGCTTCGCAAGAAAGCTGATTGTCATCTGTTATCCAACTTAAAGGAACTTTTTTTTCTACATTTGCAATTTCGTGCACATCATTTGCTTCATAAATGCAAGTATAGGGTTCATTAGAAATTCTTTGTATGCAGATTACTTTGCCAGTCTCATTTTTGATAGCCGCATTTACCGCTGCAGCGCCAACGTCAAATGCTTCCTGTACATCTGTCATGCTAGCAAAATGAGAAGAACACCTTTGTAAAGTCGAAATTTCTATAGAACGAGCTTTTATTCCAAGCTCTGATTTAATTCTGTTTTCAAGGTACTTTGCACTTCCACTCATCATCTTGTGGCCAAAAGCATCCAAAGCGGCAGTCGCTTCTCCTAGCTCACAAACAAATCTGCCATCAGAAAGTTTTACACCTTCGCTTAAGGCGACAACAACATATTTTTTCTTTGCCACAAGCTCTTTTATGCGCTCAAAAAAATACTCTAAGTCAAATGGTTTTTCAGGAAGAAAAATCATATCCGCACCTTCGCAGTCTTTTCCTCTAGCTAGGGCAGCACTTGCTGTAAGCCAACCTGCATTTCTTCCCATTATTTCCACTATTGTTACAGCTTCAACGTCATAAACGCGACAGTCGCAAACAATTTCTTTTATTGCAGTGGCAATATATTTTGCAGCGCTTCCAAAACCTGGCGTATGGTCTGTCATGGCAAGGTCATTATCAATAGTTTTTGGAATTCCCATAAATTTTATGTCACTTTTTACAATGGCTGCATAGTCGCTCAGTTTTTTTATAGTATCCATTGAATCGTTGCCGCCAATATAGAAAAAATAACCAATACTAAGAGCTTTTAATTTTGAAAATATTTTTTCGTAAATCTCTTTATCTTCTGAAATTTCAGGGAGCTTAAACCTGCAAGAACCGAGATACGAAGCAGGCGTTCGTTTTAATAATTCAATCTCTTCTTGGCTAGAAATTTTTTCGAGCAAATCGACATACGAATCACGCAAAAAACCTTTTATTCCGTATTTCATTCCAAAGACTTTATCAATGCCATTCTTTTTAGCAGCACTTATAACACCAGCAAGACTTGAATTTATTACAGATGTAGGTCCGCCTGACTGTCCAACAATAACATTTTTATTCACTATAAAACTCCAAAAATCAATCTGACCCATTATATCAAAAAAAGCTATTATTCTCAATTAAATACATCGTATGAATTTTGAAGTTTTGAAAAAAATAAAAAAAAATGCTAGAATTAGGCATTATGGAAAATAAAAACTCTTATCAAGCAGATTTATTTACAAATAGACTAAAAAAGAAATACAAAGAATTAAGAAAGTGGGCCCGCAAAAACAGAATTACCTGCTATCGCCTTTACGACAAAGACATACCCGAAATTCCTGTTTCTTTAGATATATATGAATTTCTTCCAGAAGAAGTTACAAACACTTTAGAATGTGCAAAGTTTTTAAGCGCTCAAAATGAAAGAATTTCTAAAAACGACTTATCAATTGAAAAAGAAATATGCTCAAGGACTTATGGAGTTCTTTACCTTTATGAGCGTCCATATAAAAAAGAGCAAAAAGACGAAGATGAATGGTTAAACTTAATGGCAATAAGCGCTTCTTACGTGCTGAACATACCGTTGAATCATATTGTAAAAAAAACTAGAAAAATGCAAAAAGGCTTAAGCCAATATGAAAAACTTGAAAATCCACTTGCGATAAGAGGAACTGTTCAAGAACAAGGGCAGCTATTTAAAGTGGACCTTTCAACATATCTTGATACTGGACTTTTTTTAGACCACAGACCACTTCGCCTAGAAATAAGGGAAAATGCAAAAAATAAAAGCATCCTAAATCTCTTTTGCTACACGGCAAGTTTTAGCGTATACGCAGCAAGCGGGAATGCTAAAAAAATAGACTCTGTAGACCTTTCAAACACATATTTGAACTGGGCGTCCGAAAATATGCAATTAAACGGATTCGATAATCAGAATAAGTATTTTTTTATAAAAGCAGATGCAATTGAATGGCTAGAAAAAAAAGCTTTTGAACAAGATGAAAAATACGACATAATAATTCTTGACCCACCGACTTTTAGCAATTCAAAATCTTCTAAAAATATTTTAGACATAAATAAAGACTGGCAAAAACTAGTCGATTACGCTATAAAACTTTTAAACACCAACGGAATTCTCTATTTTAGCACAAATTCTTCAAGGCTTACATTTAATAAAGATTTACTTCAAAAAAATGTTGACTGCATCGATATAACGCAAAACACAATTCCAAAAGATTTTGAAAGCACAAAATGCCACAGATGCTGGAAACTAAAAAAAATAGAATAAAAAAAGGCTGTCTATCTGAAACAACTTACAGATAGACAGCCTTTTTTGTATCTCTACAAAATTACTTTGTTTCTTTGATACCGTAACGTTTGTTAAAGCGGTCAATACGACCTGCTGTATCAACAAGCTTTTGCTTACCAGTATAGAATGGATGGCAAGCAGAACAAATTTCAACATTGATATTTTCAACTGTTGAACGTGTCTCAATTACATTGCCGCATACGCAAGTAATCTTTGTAAGTTTGTACTCAGGATGAATACCTTTTTTCATTTTGACTCCCACTGCAATTGCCCTTTAACGCGGAACAATGTTCAAAACGTTAAAACAATATGCAATATTGAAATATAAGTTAAAATAGTATATCGACTATACAAATTTTAATCAACTATCAGAAACAGCTGCAGTTCCCACATTCATACTTGCAAGGAAGGCTTCATTTGTCTTTGACTTTCTCATTCTGTCAAGAATAAGCTCAAGAATTTCAGTATCTTCCATAGGACCAAAAACCTTTCGAAGAATCCACAATTTTTGCAGTTCATTTTCAGTAAGTAGAAGCTCTTCGCGTCTTGTTCCGGATTTTTTGATATTTATAGCAGGGAAAAGCCTGCGTTCTGCAAGTTTTCTGTCAAGGTTTATTTCACTATTTCCAGTTCCCTTAAATTCTTCAAAGATAACTTCATCCATTCGGCTGCCAGTTTCAACAAGAGCTGTAGAAATAATAGTCAAAGAACCACCTTCCTCAATATTTCTAGCAGCACCAAAAAAACGCTTTGGCTTGTGAAGACAATTTGAATCAACACCGCCGGAAAGAACTTTTCCAGATGTAGGAACTGTAACGTTATAAGCACGAGCAAGACGAGTTATAGAATCCAAAAGAATTACAACATCACGCTTGTGTTCAACTAAACGCTTTGCCTTTTCAAGAACCATTTCCGCAACTTGAACGTGTCTTGTAGCCTGTTCATCAAAAGTAGAAGAAATAACTTCGCCTTTGATTGCTCTTTCCATTTCTGTAACTTCTTCCGGACGCTCATCGATTAAAAGAACAATCAAATAAACTTCAGGATGATTTGCTGTTATTGCATTTGCAATTTTCTGCATTAAAGTTGTTTTTCCTGCTTTTGGCGGAGCAACTATAAGAAGACGCTGCCCTTTTCCTATAGGACTAAACAAATCTACAATGCGGCTAGAAACTTCTGTAGAAACAGTTTCCAATCTAAGCTTTTCTTTAGGATATAAAGGAGTTAAATTTTCAAAAGGAATTCGAGTTTGAGCCACTCTGGGTTCATCAAAATTTACAGATTCTATTCTAAGAAGCGCAAAAAAACGCTCTCCTTCTTTAGGACTTCTTGTTTGCCCATAAACTGTGTCGCCAGTCTTTAAGTTGAACAGGCGAATCTGGCTTGGAGAAATATATATATCATCAGGGCCAGGAAGATAACTGTTCTGCGGACTTCTTAAAAAACCGTAACCATCTGGAAGAATTTCCAATGCTCCTGAAGCAAAAATTATTCCTCCGTGTTCTGTATGGGCTTTTAAAATCACAAAAATCAACTCCTGCTTTTTCATAGGAGCTAGGTCATCGGCATTAAAACCATATTTTGTTGCAAGTTCACGAAGCTCGTGCATACCCATTGCAGTAAGGTCATTTATAAGCAAGCGAGGCTTTCCTGCATTATCATCAGAACTGTCTCCGCTTGCTTGAAGAACAGAAGGATCTACAGCGCCTGTAGGAACTGGCATATCAAGGCGATGATCTATACGCGCATAGTTAGAACGCATCTGAGGGCGTCTACCATTATTATACCTTGCCACACTTCTCTGCCCAGAGCGGTTTGATTCTGTAGAACTATTTTCTTCATCCGAAGAAGTTTTTTCAACTTTTACAGAAACTTTTTTTCTAGGTCGAACAACAACCTTTACGTGTTCATGATTTTCTTCCGGTTCAACTTTATCTGAAGAAACTGTCTTTTCTTCTGACGAAAAATCTTCACTATCTGCAGAAATAGAATTTGAAGATTCATAGGATGCCGGCTGAGATTCAAAATCAAGCTGCGACTGCGATTCTTCAGTTTGCAACTGTTCTTCAGCCTCATCTTGTAAATGACGCTTTCTTAGGGCCATCAAAAAACTCCATTGTGTATATGATTTGTAAAATAAGGAAAATTACTCAATAACATCGGTTCTAAGAACCATGGCTTGTTTATATTCTGTAGAAGCAGAAGAAAAAAGATTTTCATCAGGAATTGAATCCAACATAGTTATTTGACCTTCAAATTCAACATTATCTTCAATTCTTAATCTAGCAGTAACTATATCGCCTATCACAGAACCGCCTCTGCATATTTCAACTCTTTCCGAAGCCTCCATGTCACCTGTAACAGATCCAGCTATAACAATTGATTTTGCAGTAATTTTTTCTACATCGCAAATTGCATCCTTTGCAATTTCAAGATTTCCTGTAGATTTGATTCTTCCGTTAAACTTACCTGTAATAATTAAATCGTCACTAAATTCTAATACACCATCAAATTCAGTTTCAGGTCCAAAAACAGTAAGAGTACGTTTTTCTTCGTCTGTTGAACTTTCTTCTGAACTAATTTTCTGCGACATAGTAACTATTTTATATTATTTTAAAATGTATTGCAACATATCAATACAAAAAAAATTTTAAAAGCTATTTTAAAATCGGTATTTGGCCAGCAACATAGTTTTTTTCAAACGGCTCACTAGCTTCAACAATTCTTCCACAAGGATCAATTATGCAAGTAAAACCACTTGCAGTGCTGCGTACACTAGGAACATGATTTTCAACGCTTCTAAAAACCGCCATCTGCAAGTGCTGCATCTGGCATCGCAAACTGCAAGCCCAAGCATCATTGCTCATATTAAAAAAAGCGCGGGCACCATTTTTATAAAACAATTTGCAATCTTTTCCAAAAGTATCTTCAAAGCAGATTGGAGTACTAAAAGAAAGCCCCTCAAAAGTGAACACAGAAGATTCTTTTCCAGGCGTCCAAAAATGACTGCCATTATCGAGAAGATAGTTTTTTAAAGATGAAAACTTTTTTTCAAAAGGAAAATATTCTGCAAAGGGAACCAAATGCATTTTGTCATACTTCAAAGGATTAGGAGGAATAACATTTTGACCTGGCAAAAATATAAGAGAACTATTAAAATCGCCTTCTTCAGTATAACCGGAATTTCCTATAACGAATGCGCAATTTTTGCTATTGATATATTCCAAAAGCGAAGTTACCAAGTCATAACGTTTTTCTTCATGGAACAAATAATAATTATTCATAATGGAAGGAACAACTGCTGTTTCTGGCCAAATAACAAAACTTGTGTCTGGATTCTTTTCTAAAGCTTGCTCTGTTAATTCAATAAGATTTTCAACATCAGTTTTATAATCTTCAAAACTGTCTTTCCATGGATCTGTATTATTTTGAACAGCAACAACTTTTATTTTTTTTGAATTACAAGCTATTGAATCTGTATGTTTTATTCTGGAAAAACCATAAGCATAAGAAAACATTAAAAAAGCAGTAAAAAAACACAATTCTAAAATTGAATTTTTTGACACCTTGCAAGAGTTTTTTCCATTTTTCCACTTTATAAAATCGCCGCAAACGGACCATATCACAACTGAACACAAATTCAATAAAGCAGAAACGCCAAAAACTCCAAAAATATCTGAAATTTGAATTAAGTAAATATTTTTCCACTGATTATATCCATTAACGCCGTAACTAAATCCAAAAAAACCTTTAGTCTTTAAGTATTCGTAAATGATTAAAACAGCCCAAATCAAAAGTCCAGAAAATTTTCCACCTTTTTGATAACAAATTTTTAAAACAAGAAAAAGAAAAGCCCAAATAAAAAAATAAAGAACACAAACGGCAATCATTGCTATAGAACTGTACTTAAAAAGCCATATAATATAAAAAAAATAAGAAAAGACTCCGTAAAGTCCGCCATAAAGCCAAACAAACTTACGTGAAGAATATTCTACTAAAAATAAAACAGGAAGAAAAACTATCCAAGAGGTCACTGGCAAAGCAACTGCAAAAAGAAAAACAGAAAAAAATAGAAGAATTAAATTTCTAGCAAAAGGAAAAATGTTATTTTTTATCTGCAATATCTAAATCCCAAAGAGTTTTTTTTAATTCCTGCCCGCTTCTAAATGCCGCAACATAATGAGGTTTTACAGAAAGCCGCTCACCTGTCTTTGGATTTCTTGCACAAGAGCGACCTTTTCTAAGACGAGGTTCAAAAGTTCCAAATCCTCTTAATTCTATAGTAGAACCTTTAGAAAGAGATTGCTTTAATTGAAATAAAAAACATTCCACGATATTTTGCACAACATTTTTTTCGTAATTTGTACTTTGATAAATTGCTTCTACAAGAACATTTTTTGTAACTTTTTCCATTCTTAAACTTTTCTCCCGTAAAAAGTAGTTTACAACGCAAAATTGTAAAGATAAAAATACAATAAAACTTGCAAAAATTAAAAGACAGAAAAAAATCCAGTCAAATCAGCGATCCGACTGGATTCTTTGACAAAAAATAACCTAAAAAGTTATTTTGCTGCGTCAGCAGCAAATGAAACATTAAAAAGTTTCATCATTCTTGACTTCTTGCGAGATACAGCGTTTCTCTTCATAACACCCTTGCTTCTAGCACTGTCAAGTTCACTTACAAGTGTCTTGAGCTTTGTTTCAGCAAGAGCCTTATCTTTAGCCTGACAAGCTTCTACAAACTGTCTAGCATATGTTTTGCAAGTACTTTTAATAGCCTTGTTATGAAGTCTTCTAACTTCACTCTGTGCAAACGCTTTTTCTGCAGATGTTTTCTTAGTTGCCAAAGGGGACCCCCAAAAAAAAGTTAACTTTGATAATAATAATGAACAGTCCATAAATAGTCAATAACAGAATGGATATTCTTTGAAATCAGTTTTTAAGATTTTTTCATATTTCGCAAAAACTGTAATTGACTAAGCACAATTATATCATTATCATAGACAACAATACGTATTAATTTTTTTATGGAGGAACACCATGGCTGGAGCAAGTAAGAACTCTCGTACTACTGTTGCAACACAGAAATTCGTTTGTCCATGCGGCGGCGAAATTGTAATGAAAACTTTGTATGCAGGCGGAAAACTTAAGAACATCGCCGAATGCTCAAAATGCAAACGTACAGAAAGACGTCCTAAAGACTTCAAATAATGCAATAATTTGCTTATATGGCTTATAAAGCAAAAAAAACTACTTGTGCAAAGTTTTTAAAACTTCGTAAAGTAGTTTTTTTTTTTGCATTTTTATTTTTGAGTGCTTGGCAATTTTCGCCACTGTTCAAGTTGTTCTTGAATAAGAAGCCTGCTTTCGTCTAAAAGTTTTACTTCTTCTTCTTTTGTTTTTGGAGCTTCAAAAACTTTTAGAATTTTTACCCTATAACAACCGTTCTTTAAATTACGCATAATATTTTTCATGTCGCGGATTTGATAGCCACCATCTAATGCGCACACCACTATAGGAAGTTTTGTTGTTTCATAAAGTTTTCTAAATCCAGCAGAATAAAATTTTCCGACATTCCCATCTTTTGTCCTAGTGCCTTCTGGAAAAATTACTGGTATTTGATTTTTTTCAAGAACGCGCTGACCAAACTGCTCGATAGTTTTCATTGCAATCATTGGACTTCCTCGTCTAGGAATCATGCAATGCTCTTGAACCCTCAACATTTCAGAAACCAAAGGAATATGCCTAGAAAGATTATCCTTTGCGACGAAACGCAAATCCCTATCTCTTAAAAAATTCATATAAGCAGGAATATCTAAAAGACTTTGATGATTTGAAACAAGGATAAACTGATTTGGAAGATTTTTTTTATTTTCCGAATATGAAAAAAAATTAAAATGCCTAAAACATCTTAGTATCGAAAAAACGCGTGGAGCAAGAACTTTTACGATATAGTTAGAAATTTTCATGCACAGTCGTCTGCTGACAGGATAAGCAAAAATATTTAAGACAGCTGCAGGTATAATGCTTCCAAAAAGGCAGATTAATGTAATAAAACTGTACAATCAATTCCTCCAAATTGTTTTTTTAACAACTCAAATATCAAACACTCAAACTAAATAGATTTTATATATAATATGTTTTAGTGTCAATTAAAAATAAATTTAGTAACAGCGCTACAAATAGAATCTAGCGGTTCATACATTTTTTTACAATCTGGAACATTTGACATAAAAACAGAACCGTAACGCTTTTCGTAAATTCTTTTATCTAAAACAACAACAACACCTTTATCTGAACTTTTTCGAATAAGACGTCCAATTCCTTGCCTAAATTTTATAATTGCATCAGGAACGCTTAATTCCATAAAGGAACTTCCGCCTTGTTTTTCGATAACTTCCGAGCGAGCTGTAAAAATAGGATCATTAGGCACAGAAAACGGAAGTTTTACTATAACAACTTGGCAAAGAGAATCACCTGGGACATCTACGCCTTGCCAAAAAGAATCCGTAGCGAAAAGGACAGAAGCAACATCTTTTTTAAAATTCTCAAGAAGCCTTGCGTTATCGTCACTGCCCTGACTTAAAATAGTTCCAGAAAAGTCCTTTAATTTTACAGAAACTGCGCTATAAGCTTTTTTTAAAGAATCATAGGAAGTAAATAAAACTAAAGTTCTACCATCAGCGGCTAAAATAAGTTTACACAATGCAGATTCAACCCAATATTGAAAGTTCATATCCTCCGGAAACGGAGCATCAGAAGGAACTGCGAACAACATATTCTTTGAATAAGGAAACGGCGAATCAAACTGGCCTTTAAGAACTCTTTCTGAATCCACAAAACTAGCGCCGGTTCTTCGCATCCAATACGAAAAATTTCTGCCTGTTTTTAAGGTTGCAGAAGTACATACAACGGTTTTCATAGGCTCAAAGACCCCTGCAAGCATCATAGGAGCAATATCTAGCGGAGTTTCAGTCATTACTACAAAGAAAGGATTTGAATTTTCAAAGTTAGAGTCTTTAGAAAGGCATTTCTTTTGCATCCAGAAAACGAGATTAGGCTTTTCTTGCCAAGAAGAAAAATCATTTAAAACTATACAAATACTGTGAAGCCTATTTATTAATGTTTTTGTTTCCCAATATGCAGGAATTTCTTTATCGCTATCATCAATTCCTTCAAGAAGTTTTCTTGCATAAAAAACCAGCTCATCAATACTAGCAGCAAGCGTTGCCGCCAAAGATATAACCGCCCCAAAAGAAAGCGCGTTTCTAGCACACAAGCGGACAGTAGATTCATTGTGAAACATATCCAATGCAGCAGTTTCTAAATTTGCAATATCATTTTTTATTCTAGAAACCATGCTGTAAAGAGAAACAGAATTTTCTTCCATAGAAGAAAGAAGTGTCAAAGTGCACAAAAAACCAGATTCAGAATTTCTTTTTTTTCTATAAAGCTGATTAATAGACTTTATAACTTCAAAACGATTAAAACTTTCGCTAAAAAAACTTGTCGCCGCATTTTCAATGCCATGTGCTTCATCAAAAATTATTCTTCTGTACGGAGGAAGAACAGCCGCATCGTCATAACCGGCGCCGTGCATACGAGTTTCTATATCTGCAAAAAGCAAGTGATGATTTACAATTAGCAAGTTTGCGCTTGAAGCCTTTTTTCTAATTTTCATAACAAAACATTCAGAGAAAAATGGACAATGCTTTCCCATGCAGGCGTCGCTTTCTGAATTTATTTTTGACCACAAATTATCATGAATAAAAAAGGCTGCTTCGCTTTTGCTTCCAGTTTCTGTAGTTTTTACCCAATCGCAAAGCCGCTCCACTAGTCCAGCATCATCATCAAAAAGTTCTTTTTGAATAGAAAACGCTTCGAACCTTCTTTTGCAAACATAATTTTGCCGGCCTTTTAAAAGAATGTATTTTACTTTTTTACCAATAATTTTTTCCGCAATGGGAATATCCTTTTCCACAAGCTGCTGCTGAAGATTTATTGTTCCTGTAGAAATAACTATTTTCTCGTGATTTTTCAAAGCCCAAGCCATAGAAGGAATAAGATATGCAAAAGATTTTCCAACTCCTGTACCTGCTTCAAAAACTCCTATTGAATCATTGTTGAACGCTTCTGTAATATTTTTTAACAATTCGATTTGAACAGGTCTTTCCTCATAAGATTCACTAGACGCAGCGAACGGACCTTCCTTAGAAAGATAATAGCCCATTTGTTCAGAATCTAACGGAACAACAGTTAAAGCCTTTTCTGATTGCAATTTTTCATCGGACATAAATACCTCGCTGCTGAAAATCGCCGTTAAAGTAAAAACCCTATGTAACAAACATTACATAGGGCAAAAACATCTCCCACGGGAATTGAACCCATGTTGTCGGGATGAAAACCCGATGTCCTAACCACTAGACGAGGGAGACATACAATTCACATTGATGTAAGGATAATATCAAACCAAGATAATTTGGTCAATATGATTTTAAAAAATTGTCTCAAATTTGATTAAGTTTCAGTTAAAAAACTAGACTTTAGACCCATTACAAAAGACAATATTACGTTTACATATTCATATCAAATTTTTTCATAAGCTTTGAATGAAGCTCTTCCAATCCCGGATCTTCTAAGCCCAATCTTTGCGCGGCAACAATATCGTTCATTGCATTTTCATACTGGCTCAATTCGTAATAAGCAATAGCTCTTCTAAAAAACGCATGAGACTGATATTCATTTAGTTCAAGAGACTTTGAAAAACATTCAATTGCCTGCTCATATTTTTTTTGAATCGAATAAACAATACCTTCATAGTAAATAGAACGAAATGAAGTTTTATCAAGCTCAAATGATTTTTTAAAGTCTAAAAGAGCGTTATCGTAATCATTTTTCGCAAAATACGCCATTCCACGATGCTTGTGTATTACGCCAAGCACTATGTTATTTGGAGCAGGCTTAGATTCAATTATGCGCGTATAAATTTTTATAGCAGTTTCCAAATCACCCAAATTGTGCGCACGGATAGCAGAAAGAATCATTTCATCGATTGTTCCATGGACATAAGGATTAACCCGTTCTATTGATTTTTCCTGCGCAGATTTTCCAATCATAGAATCTGTAAGCTCATCAGCTTTTTCGTAAAACGAACGACGCCTTGTATTCATTTCTGTTTGGAGATTTTTTTGATAATCACGGATTTCTTGAAAAATTATATCTGCAAGGCTAAGAGAAGCATTCATAGAAGCAAGTTTTCTTCTTAAAGGCATATCAAAAGGAGTAAATTCAGTTTTGTAGATAAGTTCGTGTTCAACTTCAGCCCAGGCATCTTGCAAAATAGTGCGAATCTGAATTTCACAAACAAGCTCATCTGGAATCTTTATTTTTTCAGGAAGATTATTAGGAATAAACTCTTTAGGAATTCCAATCAAAACATGAATTGATTCGTATCCAAACTCTCTAAAACTTTGATTCGCCCCTTTTATTTCTATTTCCTTTACATCAAACATTGAACTTATTTGTTCTCTGACTTCCTGAATATCTTCTAAAAAGGTACAGATGATTCTAATCCCCATCATATCAGTTAGACAAACTAGACTAGAACTTTCTGCAGCTTCTTTTGGATGCTGGCGAAGCACTTTTTTATAATAACTTTCAAAGCTTTTTATTCGAGCCTTATAAGTTGGCTGGGATGAAAGTTTTATTTCTTTTATTAGCATCTCCTTTATTTTTTGCATTATCTGCTCTAAATAAGGAGTATAATCTTCATATATTTTCTTTAAAGAATTTTTTGCTGGAATAGAAGAGTAAATATTTATGTCATTCTGTGGTGTAATCATACTTATATTGTACATCACATTAATTTATTTACAACAAAAAAAATGGCTGTTCAAAAAATGAACAGCCATTTTTTTCAAATTAAACTAAAAGTTATTTAGCTTCTTCTACAGAATTAGATGCGTTAGAATTTGAATCTGCATTCAAACTTGATGAAAATTCAGATTCTCTAGCCTGTTTTGCGCTTTCAAGATAGCGATTAACCTGCTTATTTCCAAATTTAGACATTTCAGCAGCCTGACGGTCAGCTTCTTTCTTAGAAATAATTCCCCAAAGATCTTCGTCTGCAATATCTCTGTCAGATGTAAGAAGAGCCTTGTCGTAAATAATCTTTACATCTTTGAAGTAACCAATGTAGTCGCCACCAATGTGATTTGCATCACGAGTAATCTGGAATCCAGTAAACTTTACAAAAGGAAGTCCACGAGGATAAACTGGATATACACGAATTTCTCTATTGCGAATTTCAGAAATGTACTGTGGGTTGTTCCAAGTAAGAGTTTTCCAACCGTCAAAGTCAAGATAACCCATAAAATAGCGGCGTTCAACACCATCAGTATCTTTTAGAAGAACGTAAAGACCTTCAGGATAGTTCATGCCCATAGTTGTAACTGCAATTGATTTTACTGTTCCAACGTTCTTTACAATACCAAAACCGCCTTCAAAAAGAGTTTTTCCTGTCGCTTTTTCTTCATCAGTAGGAGCCTGTCTGTTTCCATTTTCGTCTGCTGAAGCATAAGGTTCATAAGCAGGAATCTCAAAAGGTGGTTTGATATAAGCATAAGCGTTAGCATTCCATTCCGGGAACACAATGCGAACACCCATTACATCAGAACCTGCAAAAGGAACATTTGCTGTGCTTTTTACAGGAGCAGCAACAACTGTTGAAAGTGCAAGACTCTGTACGTTACGTGCAGATGAGTTCAAACTAACTTCCCAACGTGGAAGCGCGAGTGATGTCTTCATAAGATCTTTTTGATCTTCTGTAAATGTTGCACCTGCAGATTTAGAAAAATCCATTACTGTGCGGCTGTTTTCTGTTGGATTACCATTTTCATCAGAAACACAATCTGCATTAAGCAATGTAAAATCGATGACAACTGCTTCTTCTGCAAAAGCAATGCCACCAGCAAGCAGCATAGCAGCTGCTACAATTGAAAAAGTCCTCTTCATAAGAAGCTCCTTTTAAAAAATGCGATGTAGCCTTGTATAAACTATATTATCCATTAAGACCCATAATTTGTCAACGCTTTTGAAGGTAAATAAGCGGTTCATTCACCATCAAAAAGCGATTTTCCTTCAATAAAAAGTTCTATTTCTTTTAATGTAGGAAAATTTCTTTGCACATTTTTTTTAAACAGTGCAATCTGCTGTCTAAAATCTGTAGAAACAGCATTACCTTTTAATGCATCTTCAGAAATATCCACATAAAGAATTCCATTTCTTTTAAAACAAGAAAGCAACTTTGTTCCTTTTTCAAAAACTGGAATGCAGTGTTCAGAAACAGGTCCTAAAAGCAATTCGTTTACGTAAGTGACAATTCTTTCAGATTCTCTACCTAAGGGAATATATTTGTGCTCAATTCTAAGAACATCTGAATCAGAAGCTTTGTAAATAAAAGATTTTCTAATTCCCGGAAAATTTAAAAAAAAGAAAAAAACAGAAATTAAAAGCGAAATTATTATCGTAAAAACAAAAATCCAAGACCTTCTTTTTAAACTTATTATGTTATTTTTCATTTTATTGATGTAAATCCTCTTGAACGTTCAAAATGCGTTACAAATGCATTGATACCATTATATATCCCTGTGGCAGTCTTTTGCAAGTAAGCATCTGTATTAAGATTTAAGGCTTCCTGTTGATTTGTAACAAAACCGACTTCTATAAGGACGCTCGGCATATTAGAATGTTTTACAACAAACCATTCTTCAGCCTTTATTCCCCTAGCCTTCGCCTTATCGCCAATCTGAAGCTGCAAACCGTCCATTATAAATTTCGCTATAAGAATGCTTTCTGTAGTATATTCTTCTTCCATCATAGAATTTAAAATTGGGAAAAGAGTCATGTCGTTGTCAGCGGCAGATTTGTCTATAACAGTACGCCTGTATCCTGGTGAAAGATACCATACTTCATAACCGCTTGCTTTTTTATCTAAGGAAGCATTTGCATGAATTGAAATATACAAAATGGCCTCATTTTCACCAAGTTTTACGCTATTGGCAATTTCTGTTCTCTGATTCAATGTTAGAAAAATATCTTTAGCGCGCGTCATAAGAATCTGCTTCTGCGGATACTGCTTTTTTAACAAGGCGCAAAGTTTTGCTCCTACAGAAAGGACTACATCTTTTTCCTGAACTTTTATGTTTTTTCCGTTTACAATAAAATTGCCGACAGCTCCGGGATCTTTTCCTCCGTGTCCTGGATCTATTAGAATTGCTCCTATTCTGTATCCACCTTTTGAAAAATCAGAATCCAAATGTTCTTTTGCATCTTCTAAAAATTTCTGAGAAACAAGAAGAGTTCCGTTTTTATCAACTGAAGGAGCATCTGTAAGTATTAATAAGGAGCTGTCAAGAATGGCAATACTTTCACCTGCCATAAAAGAAAACTGATGTCCATTTTTTTCAAGAATACCAGCGCCTGTAAAAGTATCCCAAAAAAACTCCATACCATTTTCCTGGGCGCTTGGAAGCAACTGCACAGAATTTTGTGAAAAAAGAGGAAAGCAGATTGACAGAAAAATTGCAAAAACAAGTATATTTTTTTTCATTTTTTACCCAATTCATTTTCGGCATAAGAATCTGAAACATAAATAGCAGCTTGAAGTCCGCCTTTTAGCAATGCCGACCAAAAACGCTTTTTTTCCATAATCGGGTGGCACGGCATTAATAAGTCAAAGCGGCAAGCTGCTTCGTATGCGTTCATATATGACCAATCGCTTTTAGAAGATTTTAAAAGCTCTACAAAATCTATTGGTAATTTTTCAAGAACAGAAGCATTTTTTTCTATAAAGCCAGAAAGCTCGTATTTTTTTAGCTCCTTAAAAAGTTCAAAAGCATCTGGAGGAAAACCTTTTTCATCAGGATGCTGTTTTGAACTTAAAAAAGTTTCTGTTTCAGGATTATTTGGTTCAAGCCTTATAAGAATATTGGAAACTGCTTTTTGAGCAGAGTTTTCCGCTTTTTCAAAGGAGTGAGCAAGTGAAATGACATTTCCGCACTTTTGCACATTATTTCTAGGAAAATCTACAGAATCTCCTTTTTTTACGTTTCGAGGAAGAACATCTTTTACAAATGGAACTTTTTGAGCGTTTTCAAATCCTTCAATTTCTTTTACTTTTCCAGGGATAGAAAGCCAGCAGCGTTCGGCGCTTACATTTTTGCAAGGAAGCTCGAATACTAAAAACGGACTTTGCTCTACTTTTACAGGAACTCTATGCTCTAAAAGCCATGAAGGTTCTTCTCCGCAAGCAATTAAAAGAGCTTGCTCTGTAAGATTGCAGCCAGACGCATACGGATATGTCCAACCAGACATATATCCGCCGGAAAGCCGCGCGGCTATTTCTCCTATCTGAGGACCATTTTTTGTATACTTTATATCTGCCTTCGCAACTCCACACGAAAGACCTAACGCTTTTATGCCAGAGGCAAAGGCTGCTATAAGCTCATCTTTTATTATTTTTTCTGCTTTTGAAGGCATTGTATGCCCAACTTCTATAAAATAAGGCGGATAAAAAATATGCCTGTCTGCAAAGCCTGTTATTGTAAGCGTATTTTTATAAACTATTGCGTCAATGGAAAATTCCGGTCCATCCATGTATTTTTCTATTATTATTGTGCTGGTTCTTGAATTTTTTGCAGCAATGCAAGCAGCATTATAGGATTCTGTCCAACTTCGAATCATTCTGCAGCCACGAGCGCCCATATTATCCACAGGCTTTACAACGCAAGGATAACCGAGTGTTTCTGTAGCGTACAAAACTCTTGCCTGCGTAATTTCGTTTTCTGAAAAACTGAAAAACTTAGGAGAAGGCACACCTGAATCAGCAAAGCATTTTCGCATACGAGTTTTTATACTTGCATTTAAGGTGCTTTCATAAGAATGACAAGAAAACCCTAATTTTTGCGCGGAATAACTTACGCTTGTAGAAAAATCAGTTCCTGCAGTAAAAATTCCAGAAAGATTTTCTGTAGACTTTAATTCTTTTGCATAATTATAAATCGAATCTTTATCTTTTAAGTCTATGCACTCAAAATGGTCTGCAAGAGGAACACAAACAGCATTTTTGTCAGCATCTATTACAAAAGTTTTTAGCTTTAAGGACTTTGCTGCCAAAATTGCAGGTTTTTGCATCAATCCAGCTCCTAAAATCAAAACAGACTTTGAATTCATTGATTTCCAACCTTTTTGCAGTACACTTCAAAAGTATCGCCTAATTTGTTAGCAACGCTTAAAGCTCCGCACATTTTATAAATCAAGCTGTCTTTTCCAAGCGCATTGTTTTTCACCATTGGAAATCGCTCTGGGTGATGACCTGTAGAAACTATTTTTACAACTTTGAAACCAAATTTTTTTAATATTTTAGAACACTTTGAAGGTTCCCAAAGCGTAAAATGGTCGGCTGGACTTTTTTCAAAAAAATCATTTGTATTCTTTTTTGCGCTTACTCCAGAAGCGCTTGGAGTTGAAAATGCAAAAATTCCTCCATCGCGCAAAAGAGAATTTACTTTTTGCAAAACAGATTTTAAATCGGAAAAATGTTCTATAACGTACCACATTGAAATAGCATCAAAACGATTTATACCAAATTCACTAGCGGCATCGAATTCTGGAAACTTGCTTTGAACCGCTGGAAACAACAATTTATTTCTGACATATTCTATTGCGTCTTTAGAAACATCTGTTCCATAGGAATGCCAGCCATTTTCTGCAGCCGCTGCTAAAAATGGTCCATAAGCGCAACCTATATCCAAAATAGATGGAGTTATATCATTTTTTAGTTTTATTAGACCGTTTATTTCGCAAACTCTTCTTGTGCAAGTTTTTTTTATGGAATCAAAATCTTCAAGATAAGTTTTTCCATACTGATTTTTATACTGCTGCGCAAAATAGTCTTTGCCGTAATCCATATTTACATCTTTATTCCAGGAAACATATAAAATTCCACAGTCTGAACAGCGGCGAAATGTTCTATTTTTTGTGCGCGCGACAATAGAATCAACTTCAACTTTATTTTTCCTGCAAATTGGACAAAGATATTTTTTCCCATGTGAAATTTCTTTTACAAATCTTCCTAAAGATTTTTGCTCTTGAGAAGAAATCAATGTTGAATACAACTTGTCTTTTTGTTCTAATACGGTTTCTGCATCTAATGTAAATAAATCATGCTTTGACAAGCACAAAAAGCCATATTTTTTTGCTAAATTTTCGTGCAGGCGACTTGTTGCCAAAAGGACAACAGCGCAGCCTGCGTAAACTGCTTCAAAAGCTGTAAGCCCATAGTGCGTTACAACAAGATCATACTTGTAAAGCTCTTCTTTAAGATTTTTTACAGGCTCGATATATTTAATTTTCTTTTCGTCAGTTGGACAAGCTGAATTTGCACGAACACCTGGAAGAACTGCTGTAACTTCGCGAGTTTCATCTGCAAAAAAATTAGCGGCAGGCACAACTAGTTCAGCGGGATCTTCGCCGCCTAAACATACCAAAACTTTTTCGATTCTTTCGTAAGATTGATTTTTTCGATTTTTGGGCAGTTCCATAAAAGCAGTATCTTTTATATTTGCGCTTCTAGTTAGATTATAAGAAGGAATTATATCGATAAGATAATCACAATAAGAGGAATTTGGAGAGCCTTCATCAATTGAAGCGACGACGGCAACTTTTCTTAACTTTTCAAGAAGTTCTTTATCGCTCGAAAAACTGTCCAGCACAACCAGTGAATATTCACCTTCTTCAGGAAATTTTCTTACAATCTGATAGTCTTTTAGTCCAGAATCAACACATTCCTTTAGTAAAGATTCAGTTTCTTCTAGCCCGGAATTTTCTGGAATATAAATGAAAGAACCGCTTTCCAAAGCGGCGCTAAGGCATCTTCTTAAATGTCCTGTTCCGAAACCCTTTTTTGTGCACGGATAAAACAAGACTGTATCGCGAACACAAGGATCCTTTATTGCGCTTACAATTTGTTCCGTAGTATAAGGTTCGCTTGGCGCGATTCCTTTTGAAAGACTGTTAACTATTGCAAGAGCCCGCCTGTAATCTGCAGGAGTATCAATTGTTGTTCTAAAATCAGGATAAAAAAATCTTGCAGGAGCTTTAAAAAACAAAGATGTAAATGAACTTTTGTGGTTATAGATTGCAGGCCCAACGTGCTCGTGGTCATAAGCGTCTTTTGTTAAAGAAGCAGCTTTTAAAAGGGAGGCCGAGTCAAAAACTTCTACCCCGCAACCGTGCGGCAAGCCTGTCCAGGTAATGTAATCGCAAGGTCCTATTTTTTTTTGGCGGCGATACTCTTCTACCAAAGATGCTGCAGCTTCATAAAATAAAAACGGATTATCTGCGGTAGCACGGAGAACTGTTTTACAGCCGATTTTTTTTATAACCATGCAATAACGATCAAGGACATCTTCTAAAGGACCTTCTACTATATTCCAGCCGCATTTTTCGGCAATAGGTTTAAGTTCTGCCATTGAAGCAGAATCTGTTGCAACATAGTACCAGTCAGCAGGAACTTTTTTCATGGCATCTAAAACCCACTGAAAAACAGTTTTTCCGCCTAAATCTTTTAAGGCTTTTTGAGGAAATCTTGTAGAAGATAATCGGCATTGAACAATTATTGCTAAATCTTTCATTTTAAATTATTCCAGTTTTCTATCATATATTTTGCATCGTAGCGAAACCTGTATCTGTGCATTTTGACCCACTTTTTCGCCCCGGAAAATTGCGAAATTGCCTCTAATATACCACAAGATGAATTGAAAAAAAAGTTCAGAAAAGAAAGATTTGAAATCATTCCATGGTCAGCTTTATATTTTGGCAATATATTCTTTAAATAAAAGCGTAGGTAAGAAAGATTTGGAGTCACATTATCTACAGGGACTTCATCTTTATAGGTAATTGCTAATTTTGTAGAAAGAACCGTAAATTCGCCCCAAAGCCAAGAACGCATCGCCAAATCCACATTCTGCCAATAAGACGAAGTTATTGTATAATCAAAACCACCTAACTGAATAAATTTTTCGCGGTTGTACAGACCTATAAAATCAGGAGGAAATATAGTATGAACGCCATCATTTATGAGCTGGCTAGAAATTATTCTAAAACGTCCACGCTCCGCAATTGGGGTGGTTCGTATGGAAACACTTTCTCCAAGATTGCTTACAAGCCTTGGAACTACACAATACGATTTTGATTTTGTAAGATTTTCCGCAAGATTTACAGCCATAAAATTTTGAGGAATGTACAAAGAATCTTTTAAAACAAAAACGTATTCAGAATCTGTTTCCGCCATGCATAAATTTATAAGGTCGCCTTCTGTGCACTTTTCGCGAGGGACTATAAACTTTACAGAAGGAAATCTTTTTGACATATCTTCAATATTGTAACTTTCAGAATTTGGCTCAACAGAAATAATTGAGCGAAATCCACACGAAATAAGATTTTCAATTGTCTGAAGATGCAAATGGCTTCCGTTTTTATTCAAAAGAACAGCGCAAATATTCAAAGAACCTTTTGAAGCATTATTTTGCCCGCCTAAGACGGTGCAATTTATCTGATGTTCATTAAAAGTTAAAGGTATAGTATTCATCGCACTTCTCACATAATGAAGAATATTTTCCATCAATCTGATTTTTTAATTCTAAGTCAAATTTTTCCCATATATCTTCAAGATTTTGCGAAAACGCATTACCTTGAATATTTTTACAAAGGCACTGTTTACACAGAGGAACACTGCCATCTACAAGAATAGTCATATCTCGGCGAAGATGCCAACAAGGATTTCGCTCTATTGGAGAGAGATCTGCAGGCTTTCTGTCTTCTAAAACACCGCAAAATGAATTAAACTTCTGAATAATTACATTACCGTTCGAAGGACTGTTTTTATCGCTCCAAAAACGGTAAAAACTTTCAAGTTCGCTTTCGTTTTCATTCATGCGAACTAACTGGGCGTATACACTTTTAGGAAAATACTTTGCCAAAAGCGCAACGGCACTAACAGCCTTTTCAAAACCAAGAGAATCTCCATTTATAAGTTCGTAAACACAAGAAGTTGAAGAATCTATGCGAACTATCCAAGAAATTTGAGCCAAAGAGTTTTTTTCCGAATTTTGGCTAAGAGAATCTTCTATATTTTTTATTTCCTGACACAATTTTTCGCTTACTTGATAGCCATCAGTTTCTATAATTAATTTTAAACTTTTGTGACTTAAAACAGTTTTTACAAAGGAACAAAAATCTGGATGCAACAAAGCTTCTCCCCATGCAGAAAGGCTTATAACAGCAGAATCTGAAAGCGCTTTTATTTTTGCAATTATATTTTGAAAATCGTTAATCTCCATAAAAGCATTAGAATCAGATTTTTGCATTTCGTCTGGCAAATAAATACTTTTTGTGTTCACAGCAGTACATATTTGTATATCATAAAAAGCAGGAACAGTTTTTAAAATTTCAAGTTTTTTTGATGCTAGATAAGATTTTTCTAAAATATCTTTGTTATCAAGATGCAGCTCAAACAATTTTTTGCAGGCAAGCGCTGTTATTTTTTTAGAACAGTCAAATATCATTCTAAAAAGTTTAAAATCTTCATCTGCGATTACAGTTTCAACTTCAAAAGAGTTTATATCAGTTTTTATAAAATCAAAAACAGCAGATTTTGAAATCAAGGCAAGTCCTTCATCCTTTTTTAAAGCAAGCTCACTTAATATTGACGCAGTTCCTGCATCCAGCATTTCCGGACAAAAGCCGTCTGGATAACCATCGGCAAAAGTATATTCCGCACAAAAACGCGTGTGGGTATCAACTATATCTTTTGTAATACCAAAATCCAAAAAAGGCTGGTCTGAGTAAGCAAATAAAATATTAGCGCAATCAAAATCTTTTGCTTTCTCTGACATTTTTGAAAACAACAACTGCACATTCCAATTTTCAGAACATTCAACGCTAGCAAAAGGAAAATCTTTTACAAGTTCTTCGCATTTTTCTTTAATTTTTGGATATGTAAAAATGCAGACAGCTTTGCCATAAGTTTTAAAAACTTGCTTTGCCCAATCAAACGACAAGTCGAATGCTGAGTTTGAGCCAAAAAGCTTATCAAACATGAAATTAGATTTTTCATCTGCAAATAAAACTGTAAGAGTATTCATCTCTTATATATCGGCAAACCGTTGAACAAGTTGAATGTAATGTATAAAATCATATTATGAATTTTTCGCTTTTTCCTTCTGACAAAATATTTACAGTTTCAGAAATCAATAATCTTTTAAAAGAAATCCTTGAAGGTTCATTCCCGCAAATTGTAATTGAAGGAGAAATCTCAAACTACAGGCCAAATTCTTCTGGGCATCTTTATTTTACGCTAAAAGATGCAACTTCGCAAATAAGCGCGGTGATGTTTAAAAGCAATGCCTATTCACTTCAGTTTATTCCAAAGGACGGAGTAAAAGTCCGCTGCACAGGACGGCTTTCAGTTTATTCCCCTAGAGGGAATTACCAAATAATTCTTAGCAAAATGGAAGTTGCTGGCGAAGGCGACATTTTAAAAATGCTCGAAGAACGAAAAAAAAGATTTTATTTAGAAGGTCTTTTTGATGAATCTTCAAAAAAAGAGCTTCCATTTTTTCCAAAAACAATAGGCGTTGTAACAAGCCCTACAGGAGCCGCTTTAAGAGATATTCTTCAGATTACAAAAAGAAGAAACAAATGCGTTTCTGTAATTGTTTTTCCAGCAATCGTTCAAGGCGAAGACGCCGCAAGTTCAATAGCTCAGCAGATAAGGAATGCAAATATTGCAAAACTTTGCGAAGTTCTTATAGTGGGACGCGGGGGCGGCTCTTTAGAAGATTTGTTGCCGTTTAGCGACGAAACAGTAGTAAGAGCAATTGCGCAAAGCGAAATTCCTGTAATCAGCGCAGTCGGCCACGAAATAGACTGGGCGCTTTGCGATTACGCAGCAGACAGGCGCGCGCCTACTCCGTCAGCGGCAGCAGAACTTGCAGTTCCGTTGCTTTCAGAAATTATAGATTCTATAAATAGATATAAATCTGATTTATATAGAAATGCGATGAACAAAGTAGAAAAAACTCGACTTCTAATAAAAAGCTTTGATCCAGAAAATCTTGAATTAAGTTTTAGAGCTATTGAACAACAGCTGCTAAACCGATTTGAAAGGGCTAAAGAAAATATACAAAAAAATATTTTAGAAAAAGTTGAAGAATCAAGGCGAAAAGTCCAAAATTGTATAACAATTCTTGAAAACGCAAGTCCAAACACAATTTTGGAAAGAGGATATTCCATGGTCCGCATAAAAAAAAATGGCAAAATTATTCGCAATGCGAATGAAACCAAATCAGGAGAGTTTATAGAAATTATACCTGCAATAGGAAAAATATCTGCAGTTGTACAAAATGTAGAATAAGAGAGGAATAATAAATGAACAACTTTGAAGAAAAACTTTCAAAACTTGAGCAACTTACTGAAAACATAAAAAAGAGCGATATTTCGCTCGAAGAAGCATTAAAAACTTTTGAAGAAGGAATAAAACTTGCTAACGGCATGGAAAAAGAAATCGACAAAATAGAAGGCAAAATCCAGCAACTTATGAAAGAGCCAAATCCTATTGACGGAACAGGCGCTGAACTTGATTTATTTTCGCAAGTAGATGAAACCGGCTCATCTGGAAAACCTTCTCAAGGAACAAGACAATGAGCGCAGAAAATCCTGTACGGCAATTAAATGCTGAAGTTGCAAGAAAAATTGCCGCCGGCGAAGTTATAGATCGACCAAATGCAATAGTTCGAGAATTAATGGATAATGCAATCGATTCTAAAGCAAGCAAAATTACAGTAGAAATTTCTGGCGGAGGAATTGAAAAAGTAAGAATTGTTGATGACGGCTGCGGAATGACAAAAGAAGACTTATTTGCGTGCGCACGTCCTCACGCAACGAGCAAAATTCAACAAGAAACAGATTTGCTAAAGCTTACAACTCTAGGATTCCGCGGAGAAGCGCTTTCCTCAATAGCAGCAGTTTGCAGACTTTCAATAATTTCTGGCGGTTACAAAATGAAAGCTTCTATTACAGAAGACCATATAATGGAACCAGCGGCCAGCCTTAAAGGCACAATTGTACAAGCAGAAGGACTTTTTGAAAATTTTCCAGCAAGAAGAATTTTTTTAAAAAGACCAGCAACAGAAAGCACAATGTGCAAGAATACATTTATTGAAAAGTCGCTTCCAAACCCGCAAATAGCTTTTAGATTCGTAAATGACGGTGAAATAAAACTTGACCTGCCTGCAGGACAAACTCTGGTGGAAAGGTTTGTAAAGGGAATGGAACTAAAAGAGCCTTTACAGCTTTTTTACGAAATTTCAAACAGTTCGAATAACGATTTTTCTTTTAAAATTGTTTTAGGTGAACCTGGAGTTTTTCGCCCAAACAAAAAAGATATATACATCTTTGTAAATGGAAGAAAAATAAACGAATACTCTTTAGCCCAAGCAGTTGAATACGGCGGGCAAGGTTACTTTCCAAATGGAACTTTTCCAGTCGCAGCGGTTTTCATAAATGTCGATTCGTCCCTTGTAGATTTTAACATTCATCCAGCAAAAAAAGAAGTTAGATTCAAAGATCTTTCTGTAATTCATCACGAAATAAGCTGCGCTGTCAGGAATTTTTATAGTGAATATACAAATAGAACAATGAAAAAAACTACAGTTCTAAAATCTGAACAAAAAGATTTTAGCAATGATTTTTTTTCGCCTGCCGAACTCGCTTCAAAAATAATAGAGGAATCAGCCCAAAAAGAAGAAAAAAACTATTTTCAACCGTCCAACACTTCGTACAGCCATTTTTTAGGAACAAATAAAAATATTTACAATTCTAGCAATAGAAACAGATTTTTTGCAGAGTCAAAAACATTTCCAATTCAACAAGCTCAAGAAATCCATGAAGAAAAATTTTTAAAAACGAATGATTTCAACAGTTTTCCAGAAGACATTCCTTTACAAACATCAGAAAGCATAAGTTCTTATATGGACAGTGTAATTGCAAAGTTTAATTCAAAAAAACAAAATTTTCAAAAAGAACAAGCCTTTGATTTTCAAAAAGAAAAAGAACCTCAAACAGAAAATACATTTAATTACATAGGAACTGGACTTGGAACTTTTATTTTTGCAGAAAAAAATTCAACTCTTTACATAATCGACCAGCATGCTGCCCACGAAAGAATTCTTTTTGATCAAATAATGCAGGAACGCCAAAAATGTCAAAATTTGCTCATTCCCTATATTATAGAAACAAAAGATAAAAACGAAGATAAATACTTAGAATCAATAAAAGAAAATCTAAAAGAAATAGGATTTACATGCTTTCAAAAAGAAGATGGTGTATGGGAATTTACAACAATTCACGAAAGGTGGACTGGCACGCAAGAAGAACTGGAACACGCTATTTTTGACACAAAAGTTGAACCCGAAAAAATAATTTATTCAATTGCAGCAATGACGGCATGCAAGGCAGCAGTAAAAGATGGATGGAAATTAGACAGCTCAACTGCAGCAAAAATTGCAAAAGAAGCTCTTTCTTTACAAGATCCGCACTGCCCGCACGGAAGACCAGTTTTTACTACAATTACAAGGGAAAAACTATTTTCCCTTGTAAAAAGAACTTAAACTTACTTAGCATCGCTGCTAGAAATTGAATCTAATAAGGCAGAAACTTCTTGCTTTCTGAACGAAGGATTCTTTGTCTGGACAAAAACAAGATACTTTTCTGCAGATGCGTTATCGTTTAAAGCCATGCAAACCTTTCCAAGTTCTACGTAACTGTCCCAGTTATCTGGAGCAAGTTTTAAAAGTTCTGTATATGTTACCTTAGCATTGTCAAACTGCGCATCGCTTGCAAAAGCTTGAGCTAAATTATATCTAACTTCGTTGTTTGAAGGCTCAATCTTTAAAGCATTTTGAAAATAAAGAATTGCGTTTTTATAATCTTTTTTTGCAAGGTATGCGCTTCCCAGATTGTTGTTAACTTCAAAATTATTCTTATCTATTGAATAAGCGTTTGTGAACAAAGAAAGGGCAGTATCTACATCAGGCGGATTCGATTTCATATACACAACACCAAGATTTATAAGCGTCTTTAAGTGATTTGGCTTTAATTTTAAAACTTCAGAATATTTTGTAATCGCTTCGGTTTCTTTTCCAGTTTTGTCGCAAAGCAAAGCATAGTTGTAAATAATATTTGCTCTTGAAGAAGCGTCTTTTATAAGAGAATTTGAATCATAAGCCTTGGCTGCATAAGCAAGAGCTTCCATAGATTTTCCTTGCTCAAAAAGAACTGTGGAAAGATTGTAATAAGTCAAAGGATCTTCTGTTCCAGATGGAAGAAGAGCAAGCGACTGCCTAAAAGAGCTTTCAGCATCAGGATATTTTTTCATCTGATAGTAAACGCTACCTAACTCTTGAAGAGCAGCTCTATTTGTATTATTGAGTTTTATGACATTTAGATAAGCCGATACTGCTCCCGAATAGTCAGCAAGCCGCATAAGAACCCTAGCTTCTTCTAAGTACGCCTTTTCGTACCTAGAATCAATGTCGTGAGCCCTTCTAAATTCTGCAAGAGCGCTCTTTAAATCGTTAAGCTTAAGATTTGTAAGTCCAAGATTATATCTTGCCGCAGCAAAAGAAGTATTCAATTGAGAAGCAGTTGTAAATGAAGATTTAGCTTCCGTATATTTTCTTGTCATGTATTGCACACGCCCCAAATTGTAGTAATAAAGATAGTTATTTCCATCTGCTGCAACCGCTTTGTTAAAACATTCAAGCGCCTTTTGATAGTCTTTGCTACCCATTGCATCCATGCCTAAAATAAACTGGGAAGGACCTTCTTTAGCATTTTTTGCGACAGCGTTCTTTGCATAATCAACAGCCATATTGTGAAGGCGTTTCTTATCGGAATCAGAAGAAACAGTCTGTTCCGCATTGTAAAGCAAGTTAGCCATTTCTGAATACTTTTTAGCGCTAAAATCAGGCTCTCCTTCAGAAACAGGAAGTTTTTTCACGGCATTATCAAAATGTGCAAATGCGGAATCTATATTACCAGAGTTTAAAGCCGTTTTCCCTTGCTGAATTTCATCATTTACAGCTGCAATTTCCTTTTTTAATGCTTCATTCTTTTTTGAAAGCGCCTCTTCTGCAGCTTTTTTCGCAGCCTCATCTTTTTTACGCTGCTCTTCAATTGCTTTTTGTCTGTTTTTTTCTTCCTGCTGCCGAACTTTTTCTTGCTCAGCCTGTTCCTGCTGCTGCTTTAAAAGCAAGGCCATCTCCTTTCTGTCTTTCTCAGCCTCTGCATTGGTCTTATCAAGCTGCTTCTTCATATTTTCATTATTCTTCGCCATTTCTGAACGCATAGAATCAATTAAGGAAGAAAGGTTTTCAGTATCAACTTCAACAGTTACATTAGCACCGTTTTCAGAAGTCGCGGCATTTTTCGCAGCTATAATTTTGTCCATTAAATCAATAATATCTTGATCTT
The DNA here is from genome assembly GCA_002437725.1 of Treponema sp. UBA6367. GTDB lineage: Bacteria > Spirochaetota > Spirochaetia > Treponematales > Treponemataceae > Treponema_D. Next base: position 393,607 of record DJRF01000010.1, on the reverse strand, counting down.
TTCCGTTCTTTATCAAAAGTTCATCAAGTTTATCTAGCGCGCGATCGTATTCACCCCGCTCCAAATACATTTGAACTAAGGAAAGCGTGTTATTCTTAAAATTTTTAGAAGCGCTTGAACCGACACAACCTCTTATACAAAAAAATAAAACCAAAGCCACAATCGCAGACAAAACCGTTATAGCAACAGCTTTTTGCTTTTTTGTAAACTTTGTTAAAATTCCTTTTTTTTCAGAGCTCAAAGCCCCGCTTTTCCAATTATTAAAATCAAAATCTTTCATAAAGCCACCTTTTTTTTATATGCTATTCAAGCTCAGATTCGTAGTCGTAATCAAGGACATCCTCAGCACCTGCTGTCATATTTGTAGTATCTGTTTGCTGCAAAGAATTCGCCACTTCTTCAAGCAACTTCCGCCGACGCTCTTCCTCTTCTGCTTTTTTTGCAGCTTCGGCAGCTTGCTTTTCAGCCTGCTGCTTTGCAAGTTCTGCTTGAATTCTTGCATTTTCTTCTTCCTGACGCTTCTTTTCTTCTGCCAAGCGAATTTCTTCTTTTTCCTGCAGAACGATTTCTTCTTCAAGATATGCAATAAGCCGCTTTATTTCCTCGCTTTGAGAATTTAACGGCTCCATTTCAAGAAATTTTTTGTAATCAGCAACAGCATCTTTGTAACTGCGCTTCATAAGCCTTGAATTTGCACGATTCAAGACCGCCGCTGAATAATTTGGAGAAGCCGCCAACGCAAGCGAAAAACAGTTTTCTGCCAAAGTGTAATCTCCGCTAACGTAAGCCACATTGCCTTCATTAAAAGCCAAAACTTTTCTTGAAGAAGCAGAAACTTTCATTCCTCTTTCAAACGCATCTATTGATTTTGCATAATCTCCAAGCTGAAAGTACGCCAATCCTAAAAAATTAAACGTGTCGCCTGAAATTTTTCCTTCAGAAATCTCTTTTTCAAGCAAAGGAACCGCACCTGAAGGATCGTTTATTTTAAAAAGTTTTTCTCCGTCAGATTCTCCGTATAGAAAAAACATTGAAGTCATAAAAATAATATAGATAAATTTTCTGCTTCGCATACATAATATATTATCACAAGATTTTTAGATTGAAAATATAACCTTCTTGTTTAGTATAAAAAATTACTATATACTAGTTTTCTATAGGAGTATGAACAATTATGATTTACATAATTATTTCTGCGGTAGCAACATTCGTGGTCGCTCTACTTATAATTGCAATCAAAAGTATTGTATCACCAAAAAAAGTTGAAAACGTAAAGAAACTTCTAAAACAAGGAAAAAATCAGCAAGCGGCAAAACTTGCAAAACAAATATTAACAAAAGAACCTCACAATTATGCTGTTCACTACTATTTAGGAAAAGCTTACCTTGCAGACAATCGCAGCGAGCTTGCCCTAATGGAATATAAAAATGTAAATGAAAATGCTCTATTTGATTCAAATTTGCCGGAAGTTCCGTTCAGAAAAGAATACGCAGCCCTATTAATGTCTTACAATCAAAAAGAAGAAGCTCTGAACGAATATTTACTCCTTTCAAAAATGAATCCAACCGATCCTGAAATATTTTTTAATGCCGGCAAAATAACAGAACAGATGAATAGGAAAGATTTGGCATTAGGATTTTATAAAAAGTGCGTTGCTCTTGATCCTAAAAACGCAAAAGCCCATGCCGCATTGGGATACATTTTATTTCAGTCAAAACAGACTGCAGAAGCAAAACGAGAGCTTGATTTGGCAATAAGATTAAATCCAGAAACTTATGCGTGCTATTACTATTTAGGAAAGCTTTTAAAGGAAGAAAAAGACCTTGCAGGTGCTGTAAAAGCGTTCGACAAAGCCCAAAGAGATTCTGAATACAAACAAAAAGCCCTAATTGAACGCGGAACTTGCTACATGATGGCAAACCGTTTGGACAACGCTTTAATAGATTTACAAAGAGCGATTGAAATTGACAAAGACAATTCAAAAAACGACACAATTTATGCAAGATATTTTTTAGCATCTTGCTACGAAAAAAGCAGAAAAATAGAAAAAGCCATAGAACAATGGGAAATAATCTACAAAAAAAATCATTCATTCAGAGATGTTGCTTCAAAACTTTCAGAATACAAAGATTTACAATCAAATGATTATCTAAAAGACTTTCTTACCTGTTCTGATGCAGAATTTCTAGAACTTTGCAAAAACTTTTCTTTAAAGATTCTAAAACTTTCATCGCAGCAGGCAGAAATAAAAAAGTCTGGCTGCCAAATCTTAGCATCAGACGCAAAGGATGGCGATTGGAGAAATATGCGAAAACAGACATTTTTGCTTAGATTCTATAGAGATCCAGATCCTGTAGAAGATTCTGTTGTAAGAGAAACTCACGACAAAGCAAAAGCAATGAACTGCACAAAAGCGTATTTTATTTCAAGCTCAGGTTTTACGCGCTCTGCTCTTTCATATGCGGAAAACAGGCCTATTGAACTTATAGGAAAAGAAAAGCTAGAAAGCCTTCTTGGAAATCTCTAGTGAACAGACATGAAAATTCTATGTGTATCGGATCAGATAGATCCTTTGATTTACAATCAAAATGCTCGCAAAAATTTTCCAGACATCGATCTTATTTTATGCGCTGGAGACCTTCCGATGGATTACATAGATTTTATAGTTTCAGTATTTAACAAGCCAACCTATTTCATATTTGGAAATCACGATTTAAAAGAATTTCGCTACTATCACAAAGTATCACACAATTTTTTACCTGCAAGCGGAATAACTTCAACGGAAACAAGGATTATTCCTCCTACAATGTGCGAATCTACAAATGTAAAGCACGAACATGGAGCAATATATGCAGGTTTTAAAAACTTAAAAAATCAGCAGTTAGTTGTGTATAATAAAAAAGGTCGCCCTACACCGCTTTTATTAACAGGAATTTCGGGTTCTAGAAAATACAACAACGGAATGAATCAATATACCGATAGTCAAATGCAATTAAAACTGCTCTTACTTATTCCAAGATTAATTTTAAATAAAATAATGTACGGGAGATACCTAGACATTTTTTTAACGCACGCAACTCCTTTGCACATTCATGACCACGAAGACCCTTGTCATATCGGGTTTAAACCATTCAACTGGTTTTTAAGAGTATTTAAACCCACTTATATGGTACATGGACACATACACTTATACGACCAAAGAGAAGCAAGGGTTTCAAAGTATGAAGAAACACAAGTTGTAAATGCTTATGCACATTACATAATCAATTTTAACCAGCAAAAACAATAAATTGGAGCTACAATGTTATCGCAAGCAGAAAATGATTTTTCAAAGGCTAGAAACAAAGCCCTTTTCAACGAAATAACTCATCTACTAAATCCAGAAGAAGCCTCTATGATTTCGTTAAAGACCATAAAAAAAATGGTAAAAACAGAAACCGAAACTTATGTAGGCATGAAAGTTATACCGATAGAAAAAATTATAGGCAGCGAAGGTAGATACAAAGATTTTGACAATCAGTTTTTTCCAAAGAATTCCAGCATAAAAGAACGATGGGAACACGTAGACGAAGCTGTATTAAACGACATAATTCTCCCACCTATAAAAGTCTATGAACTTGCAGGGCTATATTTCGTACGCGACGGCAACCATCGGGTGAGCGTTGCTAAATCAAAAGGAGTTGAATTCATAGATGCAGAAGTTACTTCTCTACAAACAGAAATAAAACTTCATCCAGTAAGAACTCTTCAGGGAATGTTAAAACAGATAATTAACTATGAAAAAAGAAATTTTTATTTTGAAACAAATTTTGGCGATATAACAGATTATTGGTGCTTAGATTTTTCAACTGCAGGCCAGTATGATACAATATACGAACACATTTTAACGCATAAATACTTTATAAATCAGAATAAAAAAGATGAAATTTCTATGGAAGAAGCCATAACTTCTTGGTTTAATACGGTTTACCTTCCTGTCGTAAATACAATTTCAAAGTATAATATAATGCGCTACTTCAAAAAAAATACTATAAGCGATTTATATGTATGGATTATAAGATATTATGACGAGCTCAAAAAGAAGTTTGGAGATGATTTACCGCTAGAAACAGTTATAATAGATATAAAAAAAGAACACAAAAAAACTTTTTTTACAAGAGTAAGAAATTTTATAAAAAAAATGATATTAAAAAAAGAAATAAGTTATATAAATCAATAAAATTGCAGATAATTTAAAAAATCTAAAACTTGACGGCACAATATTTCAATGCTACACTTATAGAAAACGAATATTGAAGTCTACTAGGAGATTGATTTGAATTCGATTGATTCTTTTGTAAATGTACCTATTCTCATCGCTGCTGCTGCAGGTCTATTAATTTTTGTGTTTCTTTTAATTTCGCGGCTGAGAAACACTTCTAGAATAAGCGTAATTTTGTTTCCATCCCTCTTAATTTTTATAGGTGGAATGGCTTACACTTATTTTTCTCATTCTATAATGATTCTTGTGCTGGCTCTAATTTTAATAGAGCTGTTTCTTCTTGCATATTGCTTAGTTCTGGCATTAAGTGACCCCAAAAAGCGTGAAATGCAAAAAAATCAGTCTAAAAAAGAACACCTTGCCCCAGAAGAAGCAGATGTTATTCAGCTGCAAGAAGAAAATTCAAAATACAAAAAAATTGTAAAGGCAAACAAAGAGCTTACAATTAAGGCATCTTCGTTCTTTAACTCGGAAGATACTTTAGGAAGTTTTCTTGAATACTTCAACAAGCTTGTCGTTGAAAAAACGGTTTCAGACGGCTGTGCCATTCTTGTTTTAGACGCATTTGACAATATTCTTACAGTAAAATCTGTTACAGGAGTATTTCCTCCTCCTTACAAACTGCCAGAAGACCTTCCGCATAAGCCTATAAGAATTGAAACAAACTTTAGATATTCTCAATTTACGCTTGAAGGAAACATATTTGGAGATCTTTTTACAAAAGGCGAACCTGTAAATATAAAAGATTCTGTAAAAGACAAACGAGTATTTCAAAATGGACCAGAAGACTTCTTAAAATGCGGTCCTTATATTTTTGTACCCATAAAACAGAACGAAGAAACCATTGGTCTTGTTTGCCTTGCGCGAAAGCCTAGTTCACAGCCATTTTCTCAAGAAGAATTTGAAACTGCAATCAGCCTTACAGATGCTCTTTCAACAGCCCTGCAGCCATTAAACAGTTTTCTTGCTTACACTGAACACATGGAACTTACAAAGGAAGGCGACATTGCTTCAAAATATCAAAAAGCAATGACTCCAGAAAAAATGCCTATTATAAACAAAGTTTCTATAGGAAAATATTCTGTAAATGCTGAGAATGTTTGTGGCGACTACTATGATATTATACCATACAGAAAGGACAGAATTTCTTTTGTAATGGCAGATGTTGCAGGAAAAGGAATGAATTCCCTTGTAATAATGATAATGATTAGAGCCATGATTAGACTTGTTTCAAATACTAATCAGAGCGCCGCAACGCTTATAGAATGGATAAATCACGCTATTTGTTCAGAAAAGAACAGCATGGATCACTTTGCAAGCGTTGCATTAATAAACTATAATAGCATAGAAAACACAGCACAAATTTCAACATCTGGAATAAATCCTGTTATACTATACAGTGCAAAAGAAGATTCTGTTAAAAAGATTTCCCTTGACTGCGAACCTATAGGTGTTGATAAAAATACTGAATATAAAAATATTGACATAAACCTAAATGCAGGTGATATAATAGTTACTTGTACAGACGGTTTACTTGAATGTCTAAACGAAAGCGGTGTTCAATATTCGCTCGATAATCTTACAAAAGTTATAAAAGCTAATTGTAAGTTAAACGGAAAAGACATTGCTTCAAAAGTAAAAGAGAATGTAAAAAAATTCTGTGGAAATGCACAGCAATATGATGACCAGAGTCTTCTGGTAATCAAAATACAGGGATAAGGAGCCTAAATATGGAACTTAAAATACGTAAAAATGGAGAAGTTTACATAATCGACGTAAACGGTGAGATGGATCTCTACAACTCCTATAAGCTCAAGGAACTTGTAATGAAAATGATTGAAAAGAATGTAAAAATTTTCGTTATAAATCTTGAACAAGTTGATTACATTGACTCATCTGGAATCGGAGCACTTATTTATATTTGTTCTACAATTAAAAAGATGAATCTAAAATTAGCAATTTCAAACATTCATGGTTCTGTAAAAAAAGTTATTGAACTTACAAAACTTATGGGATATTTCCCTATTGCTAATAGCGTTGAAGAAGCACTCTTGATGGTTAATGAATAAACGCTAGAGTCTGCGTTGCAGACTTTTACATCAACTGTTGTTTCTAAAATGTGAAACAACTATAAAAAGTCAATATAATTTTATTATGATTACGTAAGATTTTATTATTGACTTCTTAATAGGAGATAAAAATGGACGAACAGCCAATAAAAGAATTACGCTCAGATGACAATGACCCTTTATTCGATAAAACAAATATGCTAAAAAAAGAGTTTCCTTCTGATTTTAGACAGATTAGATATTTTACTCTTTTAATTGTACAGTCAGCACCATCAGAAATAAAAGAATTAAACCTTCTTGAACAACAAATAAGTGAAGTTATTAAAAATGCGGTAAAACACGGAAATCACTGTGATATAAACAAAAAAGTTACAGTATGGTATTCTTTTAGCCCAACTCATGCACATGTAATCGTTCAAGACGAAGGTGAAGGTTTTAAAGATTTAGAAAAATGGAACGAATTTAACAGAAAACGTCTTTCTTGTCTTCATGAACAAAATTATGAACAGTTAGCAAACTATGTTTCTTTTAGAACAAAAGAATCTGATGCACAAGACGGAGGAAACGCTTTGTTTGCTGCACTTGAATATTGGAACGGAGGTTTCGTTTACAATGGAAAACGAAATGCTGTTGCAATGTTAAAAAAGTTTGGCACAAAAGCACATTAACCTAAAATAAAAAGGCTATCTAATAAGCACCTTGCTCTACACTTTTGGTGTAGCCATTCCAAATTAATTGGTAACATTTACGGTAAAACTTATTAGATAGCCTTTTTTATCACTAGTGGAGATGGCGGGAATTGAACCCGCGTCCGAATATGTAATCCAGATACATCTACATGTTTAGTTATGCGAGGTATTTGTCGGGAAAAGGTAGCAGCATAACAAGCGTCTTTTCCTTATTCTGATAAAAGGTCATCCATATAAATCAGAAACTATATGAATCAAGTTCCTATTAGCGTCAGAACATTTAAAAGTTAGGAACAGCACCCTTAAAGTTCCGTGCTCACTGCTTACGCAGCAAGAGCAAACTGTTCGTTTGAAGAAACTTCTTCTTCTCTACGTTTTGCAGTTATTTTTTTTGTCAGCTTAAGGTGCCTTCACACCTACATGCAGTAAAAGTATTCCCACATCCGTCGAAACCGGTACACCCCCTTTTGTTAGTAAATATAACCACAGTTAACTCAAATGTCAAGATTTTTTTTATTTATAAAACTACCCTTCCAGAAACTCGAAATATTTTTTAAACAAAAAGACATTTATACAACAAACCTACAAAACTCGACTTGTTATCAAAAATTAAACCGCAATCCTTTAAGTTGACCTCAAGTGTTTTAAGTATTATAATTATTTACTGCTATAAATAATTTTTAGTTTATAAGAGGTAATAAAATGTCCGAAGAAAATATACAAACTGTCAGACACTCATGTGCACACGTAATGGCAGAAGCAATAAAACACTTATTTCCAGGAACTAAAATTGCAATTGGTCCTGCTATAGAAAACGGCTTTTACTATGATTTTGATTTTCCAAAAGATGTAAAATTTTCAGAAGATTCTTTTCCTGCTGTAGAAAAAGAAATGCGCAAAATTATTGCAGGAAATCACGATTTTGTAAAAAAAGAAGTTTCAAAAGAAGAAGCTTTAAAACTTTTTGCCGATGAACCTTATAAAATTGAACTTATTAACGACCTTCCAAAAGATGCTGCTATAACAACTTATGAGCAAGACGGATATTTAGACTTGTGCCGCGGTCCACACGTATCTAATACAAAAGAAATCAATGGACAATCATTTAAATTAACTAAAATTGCAGGAGCATATTGGCGAGGCGATTCTTCAAAAACAATGCTAACTAGAGTATATGCATTGTGCTTTTCAAAACCGAACGAACTAAAAGAATATCTTGCAATGCTTGCAGAAGCAGAAAAACGCGATCACAGAAAACTTGGAATAGAGATGGATTTATTTCATCTTGAAGCAGAAGACCCTGGGCAGATTTTCTGGCATCCAAACGGTTGGACTATATACACAATAATCCAAGACTACATGAGACAACAAATACGTCGCGATGGTTATCAAGAAGTTAACACTCCTGCAATCATGCCGCAAAGTCTTTGGGAACGTTCTGGTCACTGGGGACACTATCAAAAAAATATGTTCATAACAGAATCTGAAAAAAGACTCTTTGCTATAAAACCAATGAATTGTCCTGGTGCTTTGGAAATTTTTAAAAGCAGACAGCGTTCTTACAAAGATTTGCCATTAAGATTGGCAGAATTCGGTCACGATGTACGAAACGAACCTAGCGGAACATTGCACGGCATAATGAGAGTAAGGGGTTTTGTTCAAGACGATGCACATATCATCTGTACAGAAGAACAAGTATCTTCTGAGGTTGCAAAATTTTGCAAACTCTTAAAAAGAGTTTACCACGACTTTGGATTTGATGACCTTGTTGTAAAATTTTCAACAATGCCAGAAGACCATGTAGGAGATCTTGAAACTTGGCAGAGAGCAGAAAAAGCGCTTGCCGATGCTTGCCACGAGGCTGGTCTTGAATATGAAATTCAACCTGGAGAAGGGGCTTTTTACGGTCCTAAGCTTGAATTTAAATTATATGACACGCTCGGCAGAGAATGGCAATGCGGAACTATTCAAGCAGACTTCCAATTGCCATCTGCAGAACGTTTAGATGCAACCTATATAGGTTCTGACAATCAAAAACATCATCCTGTAATGCTTCACAGAGCTGTTTTAGGTTCTATGGAAAGATTTTTGGGAATCCTTATAGAAAATTTTGCAGGAGCATTTCCTACTTGGTTAGCTTTTGAGCAAGCAGCTATTGTTCCGGTTTCTAATCAGTTTGATGATTACGCAAAAAAAGTAAATGAAAAGCTTCTTGCTCACGATATACGTTCCACAGCATATATTTCAGACGAAAATATGAGGCAAAAAATTAAAGTAATTACAAAAGAACATAAAACTCCTTATATTCTTGTAGTTGGAGAAAATGAGCAAAAAGATGGAACTGTTACTGTAAGATTTAGACAGTCAAGTGGAATTGAACAAAAAACTATGAAAATAGAAGATTTTATTTCTTATGTAGAAGAAAAAGTTTCCTCTCACTTTGTTGGAATCTAAACGAACAAGAATGTAATTTTATAGTTTTATACAAAAATTGGAGATGTTCTAAACAGAAGTTTTAGCTTCTAGGACATCTCCAATTTATTTTAATTAGTCCAAACTTTGAGTTTTTAGAAAAATAAGCAAAAGCGTAAGCTAAGTTACAATTTGTTCATTTGGACTAATTATAAAAAGTCATTTAGTAAGGTTGATTTTCTCCTAGATAGGAAAATCTCATACAATCAAGGCTGATGTAATTAAAAATGCCGTGTTGAGAATAACAATAATCATCTGTATACAAGGCAATTGTATGCTTACCTTTAGAAAGCCAAACAATGTTAGGAGAACTCATTGCCCAAGAAGTCCAATTACCTTGTTGAGGAAATGCAATTCTTCTTTTTAAAACATTATCAACAGAAAGAGCCCTTATAGCGCATTTTTCACCAGTGTTTATAGGACCATGCCCATTTTTAAATCTAAAATCAACAACATAAAAGCCTTCTTTTTTTACATTAACATTAAACTGTATAAAATCACCTTTTGAACTACCCCACTTTTCAATATAACGGCTTTTATTCGCAAGAACAGTTTGCAAATCTGCAGAAGTTTTTGCAGAAGCAGTATTTTCCATATCATCAGATTTAATTGTTCCGCCTACAAATTCTGAATTTTCCGCCTCATAAAATTTTGTGTTTTTTGTAGATTCTATTCTTATAACTTTAGCTGGCAAAGCAGGAATATTCTTATTATCCGAATTTGCAAAAACCGTGCAAAGTCCTAAATTATTAAAAGCAGAGGTTTCTAAAGAGCGTTCTTTTGTTTCATAAAAGTAATCGTTTAAATAAACTTTATAGCCAAACTTATTTAAAGGCTTCCAAGTTATAAATGCTTTATTTTTTTCATATTCAATAAAAGTGTTTGGAATGGCAGAAGAAATAGAAGTCGCTTTAAATACGCTTTTTCTTTTGCCTTTCAAACTATAAGATTTTATATAATCATCAGATTTTTCCATTTCTATGAAAATATCAAATTTTTGGCCATCTTTGTTCTTAGAAAAAGGAATAATATAGTCAGCTGATACATTTTTCCCATTTACAACATATTTTTTTATTTTGTCACCATTTCCAGTTATTGTAAGATTTAAGACAGTGTTTCCAAGCGAAAAATTTTGCAAAGAAATTCCTTTTTTAAAAGAATCAAACACTAAAGGATTTATACAAATACCAGAATCCATAAAATTTAAACCACAAATAATTTTGTAAACATAACAAAGATATGCGGCAACTGACCAAAGTTGGCGGTCAGAATTTGTACTTGTATTAGGACTAAACGAAGATGCAACATAATTTTCCTTAAAAGTCTGAAACATAGCGGCAGCATATAGCAATGAAGCAAATTCTTCTTCACAAAGAGCAGCATCTCTAGCCTTTTTGCAGGCAAGTCCTCTATATCCTTGCACAAATGGCCAAACCGCATCATTGTGATAAGAAGGAACATTAGCAAGCTGAGGGGCTACAACGCTCATTCCCCAATTTCCACTTTCAACAGCATCTAAGACTTGAACAGAAATATCTTTATCAGTTAAAGAATTCAATATAGAAAGACTTTCCCCAAGAGTTTCATAACCTTCATAAACAAAGTCTTTTATATCCGAAAGAATATAAGAAGCAAAATACCCTTTTTCTTTTAACCAAAATTTTTCTTTTATTGCAGCACTAAGTTCGTCATATCTATTTTGCCAAACAGAAAGTTCTCCATTATTAAGAATTTTAGACAAGGAAATCATGCATTTTAAAGCGCCAAGATAAACATTATTTGTACCAAGCGCAAATGAATCTGCTATAAAAATACTATCTGCCCATCTAGGATAAGTTTGTTCTCTCCAATCTAAAAAAGAACTTTCGCCTCTAAAAAGTTTTTTTTCAGAATCATAATTAACATTGAAATCGTAGTCTAAAGTTTTTTTTCCAACATCAAAAATCCAAGCAAAATAAGAAAAATCTTGCTTAAAAAGCGCATAATCGTAAGCAGCAATTATCCAAACAACCCTGTCTGTGCTTACAGGATAACTTCCACCGCTTCCTGTATCTTGAAGGATAATTCCGTTTTCAATTCTGCTATTTAAAGACTTTTCAACAGCTTCTGGATAAAGAAAAGATAAAGAAAGATTTATTGCATAGGACATATCTCTTGTCCAAGCTGTAGGCCACTTTGCGCCTGCACAAAATGTTCCATCAGTCCTGATATTTTGACGGATTTCTTCATCTGCCATTTTTATAAAATAATCTACTAAAGAATCATTTGTAATAAGATTTGCTGCTTTTGACACCAATTTTCTTTGACTAGATTTACCATTATAGTTTGTAGAAAGAATATTACCATTTACAGAAGCAGTATCTGAAGTTAAAAGCGATTTTACAAGATTTTCTTTTATAGAAAAAGCTTTAGATTCATAGTTGTAAGCCTGCAAAAATGAAACACCAATAAAAAGAATAGAGAAAATGCATAAAAATTTAAAATTTTTCAAGAGAGCCTCCAAGCAAATTAAAAATCAAGCAAAAGATTTTGTTTTTCAACTTGAGTGTTTTCAAGTTGTTCTAAATTATATGAAAGAGAAATTTCAAGAGAATTAGTAAGTTCAGAATCAATACAATGCTTGCTGCAGTCAGATTTGATTTCTGCCAAAATTGAAAGGATTTTTAAATAAACTTCATCAGGAGTCTTTTTACTGTTTATGTCACCAGTATAACTTTTTAAGTATGCTGCAAGAGATTTTTGAATTAGCTCAAAATCCGAAAATTTTAAAGTCTGCATATTAGTTGGAAATTTCAAACATAGAAATAAGTTTTTCTAGCCTGTTGTACTCAAGTTCCTGCTGCTTTCTGAGTATTGAATCTCTATGGGTTATTACAAAATTATCTGCATAAGTTTGAAGGCATTCATAAATAAAATCTATTTCATCGCTTTCTAAACTTTCAATTGCATTTAAACTTGTAATTTCAGGAAGAATATCGCGTAAAATTTCAATAACTTCAAGATAATCTTCTTCAATTTCACGGTATTCCGACTCAAGATTTTTTTTTGCAACTTCAAGTTCTTCATTTAAATGAGAAAGTATTACTTCAAAAGTATGCAAAAAAAATTCGTAGTCAGAAAAGTTTTTCATTTTAAAACATCCTGTGCAAGAACTAAAACTTTATCAACGCAAGCCTTTACACATTCACCGCAACTGTTACATTTTTTATAGTCGATATTTGGAATTCCACTTGAAATATCAATCGCAGTTTCTGGACATTTTCTTACGCACATACCACACTTAAAACAACCAGAAGAACAGTCTTTTCGAATTTGAGGTTTATTGTCACTGTAGCAGGAACATCTTGCTACAGAACCTTTTGTATCTGAATCAAGAAGTTTAAAAAGATGCTTAGGGCAAGAACGAACGCACTTTCCACAACCAACACATTTTTTGTAATCTACAACAGGAAGCCCGTCCGCAGACATCGACAAAGCATTAAAAGGACATTCTGCAACACAGTCGCCAAAACCAATGCAACCAAAAGAACACTTTTTAGTTCCATTCATTACAAGCTGAGCGGCTGCGCAAGTTTTAATTCCATTATAAATTCCCTTTTCTGAAGCACATTCCTTCGTTCCATGACAAGCCAAAAAAGCGACCTTAGGCTTTACTTCAACTCCAACTTTTCCTAAAATTTCTGCAATTTTTTCGGCACAAGTAGAGCCGCCAGCTACACAACCGTCAGTAGGAGCTTCATCTTTTGCAACCGCCTGCGCAAAAGAATCACATCCTGCAAAACCGCAACCGCCACAGTTCGCTCCGCTTAAAACATCTCGAACTTCTTGAACTTTTTTATCTACATTTACATAAAAAATCTTTTTAAAAAGTCCTAAAAGCACACCTAATAAAAAAGCAATTGAAACTGCACATATTACTGTATAAAGAATTATATTCATTTTATGCTCCCATAAAAACTTTGCAACGCAAACTTATAAAGAAAAACTCAGAATCTAATTAATAAGTCCTTTGAATCCCAAAAATGCAAGACTTAAAAGACTTGCTGTAATGTATAGAATTGGAGTTCCTTTAAATGAGTCTGGAATATTTGCAATTCTAATACGGCTTCTTACCCCGCTCATAATAACCATGCTAAGAAGAAATCCGCAAGCAGTTCCAAAAGCGTAGACAAGGCTTTGACCGTAATTAAAATTCTTTGAAATACAGTTCAAAGTGACACCTAAAACGGCGCAGTTCGTTGTTATAAGGGCAAGGTACACACCCATAGAACTGTACAAACCTGGAACTTTCTTCTTTAGAAAAAATTCAACAAGCTGAACTAAACTTGCTATAACAAGGATAAAAAACAAAGTCTGCAAAAATTCAAGTCCCAGCGGAACCATGACAAAATGATATAAAGGCCAAGTAACCACAGTTGCCAAAACAATAACAAATGTAGTTGCCAATCCCATTCCAGTTGCTTTTTCAGTATCATTAGTCATTCCGATAAAAGGACAAATCGCCAAATACTGAATAAAAACAACATTATCAACTATTGCCGATTTTAGAAAAAGTTTTAAAGTTTCAATCATATTTTTATCCTTTTTATTTAGATTTTCTTTGAGCGTAAGCCTGTTTGCAAGCTATTACAACAGCCGCAAGAAAGCCGAAAACTAAAAAGCCACCTGGAGCGCTGTTAAAAATACCAATTCTATAGGCTTCTGGAATTATTTCAAATTTTAGAGGCGTACCGGCAAAAAGTGTTCCTGCTCCAAAAAGCTCACGAATAAATGAAATTAAGAACAAAACCAACGTATAACCGATTCCCATGCCAAGTGCATCTAAAATTGAATCGATTATAGAATTTTTTGAGGCAAAGGCTTCTACCCGCCCCATAATTATACAGTTTACAACAATTAACGGCAGGAAAACGCCTAAAGCATCATAAAGATTTTCAACATAAGCTTGAAGAACAAGTTGAACTATTGTTGTAAAGGCTGCAATTATTATAATAAAAACAGGAAGACGTATTGCACTTGGTATAAGTTTTCTAAAAATGCTTATTACGATTTCGCTCATAAGAAGAACAAAAGTCATTCCTAACCCCATGCCCAATCCATTAAACACGCTTGTAGTAACTCCTAATGAGGAACACAAACCTATATTCAAAACCAATAGAGGATTTTCTTTTATAAATCCGTTTGTAAAAATCTTTAACTTTCCGCTCATTTTGAACCTGCCTCTATTACTTGTAAAAGAACTTCACTTCCTTGATTCATAAGATTTCCAACAGCTCGACTAGTTATTGTAGCTCCGCTTATTGCATCAAAAGAACGACCAATTTCAAATCCTTCCGCAGCATTTTTATTAGTAAACTGTTCATAAAATGTTTTTCCGTTTGAAAGTTTGTATTGAGAATCTTTTGCTTTGGAACCGAATCCAGGAGAGTCTGTTAATTCAAGAAATTGCATTCCTGTTACAAAACCTTTGCTATCAATTCCCAAAATAATTTTTCCACGGTCGTAAGTAGGTCCTGATATTTGAGCGACAGCACCTACAACATTTCTATCACTCTTTGCAAGATATACATCAGTTACAGAAATTGAAGAATCAGAATTCTTAGGAAAATTTGAAACTGCCTCAAAAGAATCTGCGTAAGGAAAAACAACTTTCATTGCAGCGGCAGCTTTTTCAACCTGATTTTGCGCAATTTTTGTACTTGTAAAATTATTTACAACTGCAAGAACAGTACAACTTGCAACTGCATAGCAGACAAGAACTAAACCAAGCTTTATCATTTCAAAAATATCTTTTTTTGCAGAAGGAACGCTCATTTTTCTACCCCTTCACTTAAATCAAATTCCATTGTTATTTTTTTTACAAAAGGCTTTTTTTCAGATTTTTTTCCATAACCGTACTTTCTTGCCGTAATTTTGTTCAAAAACGGAGCAAGTGCATTCATAATTAATATGCTGAACATTACGCCTTCTGGATAGCCTCCGAATCTTCTTATAAGGAATGTTATAAGTCCGCAGCCAGCACCAAAAACAAGCCTTCCGCCTTTTGTAACAGGAGCTGTAGAATAATCTGTAACCATAAAAGTCGCGCCAAAGACAAGACCGCCTGTAAGCAGGCTTACAAGAACTTGTTCACCAGCAAAAGATATGTTTCCAGCCTTTGCAAACCCGTCCAAAAAAGAGCAGATTGCTACAGTTCCAACCATCGCAGCAGGTGCGCGCCAATCGATAATTCTGCAGATAAGCAAAAATAAAAATGAAATCAATACGAGTAGAATTGAAGTTTCTCCAATACAACCTGCGCGATTCCCTATAAAATACTGCCACACATCAAAATTCTGAAAGTCGAAAGTGCCGTTCTTTACAGAAGAAAGCACAGTTGCAGAACTAATTGCATCAACTTCAGAGGAAAACTTTATAGGATTTAACCAAGTAGCACCCATTGCGGCAGGAAAACTTATAAAAAGAAAAGCACGACCCGTAAGGGCTGGATTAAACACATTGCTTCCAATTCCGCCAAAAAGACCTTTTGCAACCACAACTGCTACAGCCGCTGCTAAAACCGTCATCCAAACAGGAATTGTCGGCGGACACACAAGCGCTAAAAGCACACCAGTAACACAGGCGCTTAAGTTTGAAACAACAACCTTTTGTTTTGTGGCAAGCTGAAAAAGCCATTCAAAGACTACGCAACTTGCAACACTAACTAATATTGTAATAAGCGCAGGAATTCCAAAAATTATTACTCCGCAAATACATTCAGGAAGTAACGATATAAGTACACAAGCCATAATCGACTTTGTGCTGATTCCAAGTCTAAAATGAGGACTGGAAGATAGATAAAATCTGTTTTCTGCCATTATTTTACTCCAATAACACCTTGCTAGGACTGTTTCTTATTTAATTCAGCAGCCTTAGCACGAGCCTCTGCTATCTGTTGTCGAACAATATTTTTTCCAAGCCTAAAACGCTGCACAAGGCGGATATTTGCAGGGCAAACAAATACACAACAGCCACATTCAATGCAATCCATAAGTCCAAGCCTTTTTGCAGTGGCATACTTTTGAGCTTCAAGCTCGCGTTTTATAAGAACAGGACTTAAATGCATTGCGCAAGTTGCGACACACTTTCCACAGCCTATGCAGGCGTCTTCGTCAACAAGGAAGGTTTCCTTTTTTGTAAGGAACGTAATGCCGCTAGTTCCCTTTGCTATAGGAAAAGATGTTGTTGACATAGCAAAGCCCATCATGGGACCGCCACTTATTACTTTTACAACTTCGTTGTCTTTTACTGAAAAAACAGAAGGTATAAGATCACTAACTAGTGTACCAACCGGGACTCTTATGTTACAAGGCTTTTCAACCGCTCCGCCACTTATTGTCAAAGACCGCTTTATAAGCGGCATTCCTTTTCTAAAGGCATCGCTAATAGCGCAAACAGTACCAACGTTGCAGATAATAGCACCAGAATCAGCAGGGAGTTTTCCGCTAGGAATTTCAACACCTAAACAAGCTGAAACAATAAATTTTTCAGCGCCTTGCGGATACTTTGTTTTTAAAAGAAAAACTGAAATATCATCGCTATAGCCCTTTTCTAGAATTTGTTTTTCTAAAACAGGTTTTAAATAAGCCTTATTATCTTCAAGACCAATTATTCCTTTTGCACCAACCAAATTGAGAACAATTGCAAGGCCATCTACAACCTTGTCTGGAGTTTCTATCATAGTTCGCTCATCGCAAGTCAAATACGGTTCACATTCAGCAGCATTTACTATAACAAAATCTATTTCTTTGTCCTCAGGAGGATTTAACTTTACGTGAGCGGGAAAAGAAGCTCCTCCCATACCTACAATTCCAGCCTTTTTTATGCGTTCCAGCGCTTCTTCGTGGGAACACTTAAAAGGATCCAAAACATCCATATAGGAAGTTCTACCAGAATTGTCGCCTTCTATAACGATGCAAGGCACTTCTTGATTTCCAGTTACAACAAATTTTGCAATTTTCTTTACTTTTCCTGCAATAGAAGCGTGAACAGGACAATTCATAAATTTGTCGCCATCAGCAATAATCTGACCTTCAGAAACTTCATCACCAACTTTTACAAGAGGAGAATTTGGAGCTCCCCCCATTGTAACAGGAATAACAACAGTATTTGAAGGTGAAGCAACGTCTGTTATAGGACACTTGTTGCTAAGCTCCTTCATTTCTTTAGGGTGAATTCCACCTTTAAAAGTATGCAATTTCATAGAAAATATTTTACAACAAGGCAAATAAAAAGTCTATTTTTTATGCTTTTATTATAAAAAAAAATCAAAAGATTCAAAACTGTGCTATCATGTAACTATGAAAAAACACATTTTTTTTATATCAATCTTATCTATTTTTACAGTTCTTTTTTCAAACTGCAAAAAAAAATCTGCTGAAAAATATTTTGAAAACATGAATACCTTTATGAAAGTAAAGTGCTATGGAAAAAACTCTGAAGAAGCTGTTATTGCTGCGCAAAAATATATAAAAGAACTGGAAGAAACTATTTCCGTTACAAAAGAAGACAGCGAAATTTACAAGTTAAACCAGGCACAGAACTTTCCTGTTATAGTTTCTGAAAAAGTTTCCAATTTAATAAAATATTCTATATTGATGGCTAAAAAAACAGACGGAGCCTTTAATCCTTGTCTTTACCCTATAACATCAGCCTGGGGATTTACAAAAAAAGAAAACAAAATTCCTTCCGATGAAGAGCTAAAAAAAATGCTTCCGCTTGCAGATTACAAAAAAGTTAGGATAAACGGAAATGCTGTTTCAATGGAAAAAGGAATGATGATTGATTTAGGAGCTGTTGGAAAAGGCTTTGCAGGAGACGAGGCTGCAAAAATAATGAAAAGCTTCGGCATAAAATCAGCATTGCTTGATCTTGGCGGAAACATACAAACAATCGGTTCCAAACCAGATGGTTCAAATTGGACTATAGGAATAAAAAATCCATTCGAACAAGGAAATATTGGTTCTATAGAAGTAAAAGACAAAGCTGTGATTACAAGCGGTGGATATGAAAGATTTTTTATAGGGAAAGATGGGAAAAAGTATATTCACATTTTTGATGGAAAAACAGGAAAACCTGCTGAAACAGAAATAGTTTCAAGCACGGTTATAGGAAAAAGCGGCACAGAGTGCGATGCCTTAAGCACCAGCCTTTTTGTAATGGGAATAGAAAAATCAATTAATTTTTGGAAAAACGAAAGCAATTTTGATTTTATACTAGTAACAGATGAGCGAAAAATTTATGTTTCAGAAGGAATTTTCGACAATTTTTCATTTAATAATTCAATTCCAGACGCGCAAGCTGTAGAAATCATTTGCATAAAAAAAGACCAATCCTATTGATTTTTTTAAGATATTAAGATACTCTATTAGAGTTTTACGGAATTACCGATTATAAGGAGGTGAAATAGTTAATGGCAACGATTATTGTTGATGATTCAGAGAATCTTGAAAAAGCAATCAAACGTTTTAAACGCATGGTTGAAAAAGAAGGCATTATCCGCGAATACAAAAAGCGAGAATATTTTGTAAAACCTTCTGCCACACTTCACCAAAAGAAAACAACTCTTGAAAGAAAGTTGTTAAACAAAAAACGTAAAGCAGAAAAGAAAGATTATTAATCATTCACCGTTTATAAGCTATCTAATTGAATTAGATAGCTTATTTTTTTTGCAAACAGTAAAACAAATAAAAAATCAAATTGAAATATAAAAACTTGCAAGGCATAAAAAAAAGACTATCTAAAAAGATAGCCTTATATCGGGATGACAGGATTTGAACCTGCGACATATTTTTTACTAGTTTTTGATATGAAAAACCTAGGTTTTAATACCGTTGCAAGCCCCTTTTTATTCCAAATAGACACAAATACCTAGACACAAATATAAAAGAAAAAAAGGTTTTAGTAAACTATAAAAGCCGCAGGCGGCAAAATTAATACAAAATACAAGTAGTAAAATAAATACTATAAATATAAAAAAAAGCGACGAAAAACCGCCGCCTTTTATAAAACTGTTTTAAAACTTTTTTACGCTTTTTGGAACACAAGAATTTTCTTTGCTTCCGTGATGTCTACCAAAGTGCCGTTTACATAGCGGTGAATAACACTGCCTAGCAAAGACTGATACGGCAAGCCTTGCTCTTCCGCCAATGTTTTAAGTTTTGATAAATCGCCTTGGTCAAGTCTTAGGGTGAACATCTTTTTATTTGGTTTTTCAATTTCATCTAGTTTTTCTTCAGCAGCTTTCATTAGTTCTTTCCTCATTTCTTCCTGATTTTTGCAAGGTACAAATTCATCAAAATGATTTTCAATCCACTGTTCCTCTTCATCTAAAGGACTGTTCCAAAACTTCTCATCAAAATCTTTCAATTCTTTATCAGTCATGTTTTAAATTCTCCCTTTTAATTTTCTGCATGGATAAACAGTTTTTAAAAACCATCCGCCATTTTCCATAACTACAAAAGGAACTGCAAACGGATAATCATTTATTTTTACAATGATTCTTTTTTGGTTTTCCCTTGATGGATTTTCTTCTGGACCGATAAAAGCACCTTTTTCTATTTCTTCCAAAACCTGCTCAAAAGAAACATTTCTTGTTGCTTTTAACAATTCATTCTTTTCTTCGTTCCATTCGATAACCATGATTATATAATAATATATTGTAGTTACTATGTCAAGTATTAGTTAATAAAAAATACTCTATAGAGAAACTACTTTTATTTTTTCTCTGTCGCAAACCCATGCGGTAAAACTGTAATTTTCCGCCTTGTCTGTAATTATTTCATAATCAAAGCAGTTGTGTTCTTTTAAAATAAGTGTAAGCAGCTGCGGAAATTTTTCACTGCTAGGAAGAAAACTTTCTGCTAATTCATTATGGATATGAACTCTTTTATCAAGGTTGTTTCCGCTGCCCTTTAAGTTTAGCAAATATACTTCTTTTGAAAAATCGGCTTTAGGTATAAAATCTTCGTTCTCAATAACCTGAACTTGTGTTATTTCTTTCATGCTAATATAGTCAAAAAACCGCCATTGCTGGCGGTTTTGTTAAGTTTATTTCAGCTTCTTGAAACGCCTTTCTTCCAGCCTCTTTTTGGACGCTGCTCAAAGCGTTTGCAGTCTTCTTCTGTCCAGTTGTACGCTAAAATTCCTTTGACTTGCACCTGCTTAACTCCGTTGTTTTTTGCCCAGCGTGAGCAAGCTGCAAAGCATACTTTATATCTTTCTGAAACTTCCTTTGTATTCATAAAGCGCCTTCTTTTAGAAAAATTTTAGAATAATTGAAACTACAGAAAACACAATATCCAAAGACAATAAAACAATAAGAACTTTATAAAGCTTATCCATTTGACAACCCCTTTTATAAGATATATTATATAAAGGTAGCCTTTCGGCTACCCTGCTGATCACTTAATCAAAGCAATCAGATTTTTAATTATTTCTAGCAGTTTGCTAAAGATGTCCAAACTTGATAGCACAACCGCTAGAAATAAAGCAGTCTTTTTAAGGCTGCTTTTTTTTATTCTTTTCACATAATCACCCCCTTATCAAAGCAAGTGCTCTTGACAGTTATATAATATATTAATATACATTATTTGTCAAGAGTTTTTTTTTATAAAAACATGGAGTTTTTTTTATTGGCGATTATTTTCTAAAATCTTTTCAATGATAAAGGCGCTTACATTTTTATTCATTTTTTTAGCAATTTTTTTTATTTGTTCTTCTTCTTTTTTTGTGCAAGATATTACAATGCGTCCATTTTTCTTTTCACCCTTATTTAATGAGCCTTTTGGTCTGCCTGCACCTTCACGGACACCGCCCCAATTACTATTCATTTTTCTTCGAATCCTTATGTTTCCTATAAAAATAAAGCAGTATTCCAGTAACAATTCCGAATAAAATTATAATAATTTTTTCGATTATCTTTGACATAAATACCCCTTAAAGTTATTATTAAAGGAAAGGTTGGTTGATAAAAATATCAACCAACCACCGACTTACTTAGATTTTTTATCTAGCCATTTTGTTATGTAATACGTAACTATTACGGAAACAATGGCTAGTAAAAAATCTACCAGTTTATCGGCCCAGTAAAGTAGTACTTCCCTCACTTGGGTCTCCTTAGCCAAGCGTCCTTGACTAATTAAATAATACTATACTTGTTATTTTATGTCAATAATTTTTCATTTTTTTTTAAAGGAAACTCATCGGTTCTTTTAAAATTATATAAAAGTTTTGATATGAGTTATTGAAGTATGGGGAGTTCGGGTTTTGATTAACAATGTAAGTACCATACTCGCTAAAACTTGAATTTACCTGATACGGCTCGTAAACCGAACCATCAAACGAAATATAGGTGTAGCCCCACAAGGAACTGCTATTTTTGTTATACAAAACTGTATTACCTGCTTTTGCATTATAAATTTGCGTACTGCCTGAACTGTTGGTATTCAATAAAGTAATTTCAATATCGGCTGCCAATTTACGACTGCCGCCTATACTTATAAAAGATTTTATCAAACTTTCAAATGAGCTTGGGCTGTAAGTTCCTGCGGGGATTGTTGTATTGCTTAATTCCCACTGCGCGTAAAGCGTTCCAATGTATCCCCTAGGTGAGCTTCCTGCGTAATATGAAGTGCCGCGTCCATTTGGGTATGTGTTCCAGTTTACAAATGAATAGCCGCTTCTTGTAAATTGACATTCCTTGATAGTTACAGTTTCACCATCATCAGGATACCATTCTTGAGAAGACATAAAACCGCTACCACCGTTGGCATCATATTTAATAGTTGATTTACTAGAAAAAATGCTTGACTTTGCGCAATAATAAACCGTGCCATTCTTCTTAAAACATATACTAGGTGAAGAATTGTCTATATAAGTTTTTCCGCTATCTTCTGTCTTGACTAGAACTTTAGTTCCTCTTGTTGGTAAAGCCGGGCAGTATTTTTTTGCTCCGCCAGAATAATAAACCAGATTATTTGCTGCAATTGCAGAAGATTGCTCGTTGAGTGAATAATTTGCGTTGTTGTATCTGAACTTTATAGCCATATTCTAACCTATCCAAATATCTCCGTTTACTGGTGAAGAGGGGGCGGAAGTTGGAATCCGCAAGCCTTTTTGCGCAACCAATGTTCCCGTCATCGTTCCGCCTGAAAGATTCAGTTTTCCGCTTATATCCTGATGCGATTGAAGCGCGGTGTCAGCTTTGCCTAGCGAGGTCTGAACCGCCGCGGCTAAATCTGTCTTGGGAATACCATTGGAAGGCTTTGTGTATTTCGCGTTGATTTTTGTGTCTGCCTCTGTCTTGGTGTAGACGTCAGATACGTTCGCCTTAGAGGATAAATTGACACTGACTACGTTGTTATCGGAAATTGAAACGTTTTCGCCTGCCGTGTACTCAACGCCGTTATTTAAAACAAAGCTTTTTTCTGTGCCGTCGGTCATTGCTATTGTGATCTTGATTTTGTTGTTCTCGTCCAGCACATCTGTAATCGAAGCAATGCCGTTGCCTGTGTCGCCTTTTATACCTTGAGCGCCCGACAAGTCGCCGATGTACGACCATTCTGTTTCTGTCTTGCAATAAAGTTTTCCAGTGTCCGCGTCCTCTACGCTTCCAGTGTCAATCATTGCAAATTCAAAAGTGTCTACGTCTGCGCCTGAAAAATCTTCCTGCATCGCAGCAACTGAAGAATAGGTTTTCTTGATTCTAAAGTCCTTTCCTGCCCGTCCGTTGTAGACTTTTATTGAGGAAGTTGTGCCGTCTGTAAGTTTTACCGTGTATTCGTTCAGCTCCCCAGAAAGTGAAGAAGAGGTTGTCTGGCTTGCGGATTTTATGCCGACTCCGTCAGAAATTTCCGCGCTGTCTGTTTTTCCGTCCGTGTATTTTACACTAAGCGCGCTTTTTGAAAGTCCGTTTTCGTCGGTGCTTTTTAACAGCGAATGTTCCTTTATTCCCACGCCGTCTTTCACGGTGAAATCAACATCATTTACAAGGCTTGTGTCGCTGGATTTCAACGAAACAGAGTTGCTTCTTAGTCCGTTTTTGTCCGTTGATTCTGTCTGCGCCGCCTGTGAAATGCCTGTTCCGTTTTTTACAATGAATTCTTTTGTTTCTGTAGTCCCGCCGTTTCGGATTGTCGCAGTAATCTTGTTCACCGCGCTTGCTTCCGTTCCTGCCTGCGTCTGCTCAATATTTATGTTTGAGCCAATGTTTTCTTTTGCTTTTGCGAATGTTGTCTTTCCAACGCCTTCATCTTCTGTGTAAGCAAGCAAAAGCGTTTCGTCTGTGAATGTTACATCGTTCAGTTCTGTTATTTCTTTTACTTCTAACTCTGCCATGACTAATCCTTTACGGATATAGTCAAAACAGAAGATTTTATTTATTGCTTGATGTCAAAGATTTTTTTTGTATAAAAAAACCGCCATTTCTGGCGGTCGGTCAAGCATTTTATTTGTGGTTTTCGATGTAATAGTTTATGCACTCCGCAACAAAACCGCTTTTTGTTGTTCCTTTTTTTTCTGCAAACTCGGTGATTGAATCAAGCATTTCTTGCGAAAGTGAAAACTGAACCTGTTTTCTTCCAGCTTCATAAAGTTTAGGTCGCCCTGCTCCTTCGCGTTTTCCGCCTGAATTCTTTCTTGCTCCGCCCCAGTTTTTAGAATATTCTTTATCTGATTCTTTTTTTGTTCCTGCCATTATAACACGCCCCTTATTATTAAAACATTAACCAAAAGAATTAAAAAAATAGAAATATAAAATAATGCACTTTTCACTTTGACAGCCTCCATAAAATGTTTTATTATAAAAGCAAGGCACTCTCTCGGGAGCCTTGCAATTTTTTATCTAAGTATAATACTTAGAAGAGTTGAGATTGAAGTTATCAATGCGGCAACTGCTGCTATCAGTTTCGCTATAACTTCAATCATTTTTTTTACATTCTTCACATAATCACCGCCTTATCAGTGCCGTTTGCTCCTGATGTTTATATAATACATTATCTTGTAGATTATGTCAAGAATTTTCAGCAAGATTTGTTATTTTTTTCCTAAGATTTTTTCAATGATAAATGCACTTACGGTCTTACCGCTTTCTTCCGCCAGCTTTTTAATTTTTTCTCTTTCTTCTGGTTGGCAACTTACTTGAAAAAGAACCCTTTGAGTTCCTTTGTTGTGCAAGCCTTTACCACGTTCCCTTGAGCGTGGAGCACGTTTTTTTTGTTCAGTCGTTTCTTCCATTGTTTCCCCTAAAGTAAGATTATTTTATTATTAGTTCAATGATTTTTTCTATGACTTGTATAACTTCCAAAGACAAAAGAATTGCAAGCATTATAGTTAATCTTTTATTTTCCATAATTGACACCACCTATTTTATGTTTTATTCTAAATAAAGGCGGTTTAGACACCGCTTTATAGTATTGACACGACCTTTTTTATTTATTACTTTAAATCTTATATGACAAAAACGAAATTTTTACTTGCTTTTATAGTTTCTATTCTATGTATTTCTAGCTGCAAAAGCAATAATGAACCAGAATTTTACTATATTGAAAACATGTCTGATGAAGATGTGACTATTTCATATTCTACTGAAAATATTACAGTAAAAGCAAAAAGCAATGTTAAAATCGACACGCTCGAAAAATTACAATATTCATTAAAAAGTAATAAAACAATAATTGCATTTAACGATTCTGCAAGTAATAAAAATTACGATATTGATTATCTTAATGCTACTTTAGGAGAGGGATTTCACGATGGAAACTATTGCTATATTTTAAGATTTAGAAATTCTTTTCCAACAGATTACGAATATAAATACAGTTTTTTCAATTCTAGAAATCAAAATATAGAAATATATTTTTCAGTTTTTGGAATTGAAGATAGTCTTACTTTAGAACCAAATAAAGAAATAGAATGTACTTTTAAGTATAGAGTTCCTAATCTAAAATACAACTTGATTTCTGGTGATGAAAAACATGAAATTTTAGAAAATCATAGAGAAAGCAAAGACGATATAATAAAAATCACTCTTTAATACGAAGATATCCTTTTTCAACATATATAATTCCACTCTCTGCTGGAGTTGACGTTGGAAGATTATAAAGTTTAAAAGTTTTTGCATTTGAATTTATTGAAAGTGTTATTGTTATAGAAATCCCTATTTTTATAAAACTATCGTTTTTTCCGAAATCTTTTGAAAAAACTGCATCGTTATTATTATAAGCCCTGATACTTCCTGATTCATATTCAATACCACCTCGTATACTAGTTTCGTAACTAACATTTAAAATATTAAATTTTTTCCCATCAATAACGCCTGTATAGTTATGCCCCTTTAACGAGCCTCGAACATAAGAATATAAGTTTTCTAAATAATCCGAAGATGAAAATGAAGTAGTACTTCCTGTAGGAGTTTCATTCGTTAATTCCAACGGTCCACTATGAATATTACCACAAAAATTTACAGCTTCCCCTATCGTACAATTATTTATAAAACAATTATAAAAACTTCCAGCTTCAGCTTTTATAGTTCCTTCAAAGCTCCCGCTTTTCGCAACAAGCGTTCCATTTTCATCCACCGAAAAATTCTTTCCTATCGTAATCGTTCCGCCTTTTATAGTAGAGCTGTCTACAGTTCCGCGCACGGTAACATTGTTGAATTCCGCCTTTCCGCTATGGTCAACCGCCCAGCCTGCAGTTCCTTCTTTTGTGATTTTTCCGTTTTGGATTGTGCCGTTGTAGTTCGAGCTTTTTATTATTCCGCCTGTTGCTTTGCCGTCTAGGTCTGTTCCGCTTGCTAGCGTGATTATGCTTGAATAAAGCTGGTTTACTCTTGCAACTGCCGCGCTTAAATGCTGCACCCATATCTTTTTTGCTTTTATGAACTTTTCTACATCGGTAGAATCTTCGATTGCGGCAAAAATGTCGTTTATAGACTGGTTATAGCGGTAGTCGTTTATGTCTGATATTTTGCGCCAAACGTTCTCTTCTTTGTTGAATTCGTAAAGATATGAATCCGTTGTGTTCAGGTAATAGTCGCCTGTAAAGACTGCGGGGGTGTTTGCTTCGTAAGCCGACTGGTTATCTGCGTAATGCCCTAAATACATTGCTCCGCGTTCGCCCTGCTCGCCAAAAACGGCGCTTATGCACGGCTGTGTGCAAGTGTAGGCTTTATTTGTGTACGTTGTTTTTGTGTAAGTCCATAAAAAGCGTTTTTCAGCGGTTACGGTTTGAGCTTCCTTGCTCCAGCCCTCGCTTTCTAGCGTTATTCCGCTTTTTAAGTCTGTAAGAAGATAGTAATTTTCAACAGAATCTATTCCTGTGCCGTCATAAACGAATGGCACGTTGTTCTGCTCTATGAGCGTTCCATCCGGCGAATAGTAGCGGAACTTCAGCATTTTTGCGTTCTTTGGCACTTCAAAAGCCTTATACAAAGCGCCTTTAGCAACTTCTTCTTTAAAGGTTTCCTGCGTAACTTTTTCTTCTGTGAAGCTCGCCGCTACTTCGCTGGCTTTCATTTTTTGCAAACTTGTGTAGTTTTTCATTTTAAGGTCTCCATAAAAAATAACGCTCCGCTTTTGCTGCCGTCGCCTATGATTTTGTCTTCATCAGCTTTTACAACAAAAGGGATTGCCGCGTGGTAATATGTCTTTTTTTCTGAAAAGGCTTCATCTTCTTCTACTTTTTGATATGCGCTGTAAACGCTTTCTTTTCCGCCCGGAACGGTTTCTATTGTGATATGTCCAAAATCGGTGTTGTTTTCTACAGTTCCTGTCGCAACCCTTTTAGTCACCCGCAATTGCTCAGGCTCCATGACTTCGCCGGTATTGTCGATTTTTACTTTTTCGCCGTCCGGGAAAAGCATTTTGAAAATCTTTGTGCTGTCCGCTCCGTAAAGCCTTGATATTTGGGCGTCTAAAGTCCGCTCGATTATGTTTGAATCGTCAATTTTATATGTGGCTTTTATGGTGATGTAAAGAATGTCGCCTTTTAAAAAGGTTGAAGAGATTTTTACCTTGTTGCCGTCCCACTGTCCTACCTGGTCGCCGCTAGGAAGATACGCTTTATAGGTTATGTTGTCTGTCAGCTGGCGGTCAAGGTAGTAAAGATAGGCGGAAATATAAAACCATGAGTTGACAAGTTTTCCGCTTGCGTCCACTGGAACGCTTTGGGCTTCCGGCGAAATGTCCAGCGTGTATTTGTTTATGTCGATTGTGTTTGTTACTTCCGCCTTTGCTTCTGTCATTGCGGTCTGCAGGTCGCTGTATGTTACGCCAGGAACTTTTGAAGACGGCTCTTTTTTGGTTGTAAGGTTTGTTTTGTATTCCGGAATTTCGCCGTATTCAAACAACGCCTCGTTGTAATCTTTCAGGGTCAGTTCCCAGCCGTTCAAGTTCTGCTTTGCCCCGTAGATTGTCATAGGGTTTGTGATTGTGGAAAACTCCGCGTTTTCGTTAAGATAGCCGAACGAATAAATATTTCCAAAGAGCGGCATTATCTTGCAGGAAACCGGCTCAACAAGCGTCAGGTTACGTGTAGAGCCCTTGCCCTTGACTTTTGCGTAGATGTGCTCGCTTCCGCTGTCGCTGACGGCTTGAATGATAATTCCGTAAGATTTTGAAGTGTCTGAAAAGTCGCACAAGTCGGAAGTCTGTATTTGTGTGATTTTTCCGTCCTGAACTGTTATTGCGTGAATTGTTCCGCCCGAAAGTCCTATTTTTAACTGCTTCATCTGCAGCAAAACCTTTGAATAAAGCGGATAGTAGTCGCCTTCGCGCCCGACGTTTACGGTGATTTCTCTAGGCTGGAGTTTTTGGCGGGCAAGCAGTCTTCTAGCGTATTTTAAAACCTGATTGCCAGAAGTAATGTATTTTACAGTGGTTTCGGTGATAAGCCTTTGCTTGTCGTATATTTCAGCAGGGTTTACTTCGTTGTTTTCGTTTATGTAAGTGGTGTTTATGTTCCATGTTGTCCGGTCTGTAAATGTTATTTTTTGAGCGTAAGCCTTTCTTGCAAAGCTCTTGGCAACGGTAACGCTCTGGACGCTCTGCTCGTTCAGCAAGGCGATAGGAATGTCCTGTTTTTTTTCTACGGCAAAAGTCCACTTGCCGTCATTCGCCATGAACATTGTTGCGTTGCACTCTGTAAGAATTTGATTGAGCAAGTCGCTTTTTTTAGTGTCCTGCGTAACTATTCCGTCGCAATAAAAGTTCTCTTTTTCACAATATTCGTACAGCTCGCCCAATGCGTCCATGTCGATTTCTGAATCTAAAAATTTTGAATGTGGGTGGATGTCCGTTGTTAAAACGGCAAGAATCCAGGCGGCAGGGTTTCTAGTGGGATATTCCCGGCTAGTCCACTTTGCGCCGTCCCAAATTCTTGCAGTTCCGTAAGCCATGCAGTTTATTTCGTCCAGCGTGTCCTTAGTGCTGTCGTTCGCAAGGATTTTTAATCCTATTTGCAAAGTTCTTTTTGACCAGGGCGATTCAATCGGGGTGCAAGGAACAATGTTAGAGGCGGAAGATTTCACCGCGTCATACTGCCACGAATTGATATAGCAAAGATATGCGGTGTCGTTTGCAGATTTTTCTTTTTGCTCTGTTTTTCTAACGATTTTTACAGAAATATTCTTGCCAAAACACTGGCTTGCAGAAAAAATTAAAGAGTATTCAAAACGGCAGGTTTGATTTGTGTTCACGCTTCCTGTTGAAAGAGTTCCCGACTTGATCCAAGTTGGATTATCTGAATCTAAGCTGTTGCTCCAATAGATTTCAAATTCTTCCTCAAGGGATTTCCAGCCGTCATCGTAGTAGCGCAAGCCGTTGAACATAACGCATATATCTGCGCGGTATGTGTTTTGCTCAAGCTCTTTTACAAGTCCGTCCTTGTAGATTTTTGTGTCGCCGTGCTTATGCGGTATTTCATCGCCGTAGCTTGTAGAGGTGACTTTATACTTCAGCGCGTCCATTGCGTTTGTCGGCTCGACATTTGAAAGCTGAACTGTGTTGCTTTCTGCGCTGTACATTCCTGAATGGAACAAGAACTTTTTGTCATCTTCTGATTCAACTTTGTTTGACGGAGCCATGTAGTAGACGCGTTCCTTTGAGCCGTCCAGCTTTGGAACGTCTACATAAGAGTTGTAGCCAACAATTCTTTTAGAGCCGATTGAAAGGTTGTTTATTAAAACGTTTTTATAGCCAGCGCAAAGGGCAATGCTCCAGTATTGAGTGTCGCCCAAAGTTCCGCCTATAGAATAATATCCGTTTGTAATCTTGTATGGAGCAAGATATATCGACCCCATGACGAAAGGAATGTTGTTGCCTAAGGCATTTTTGTTCTTTGCGCCTTTTAAGAAAGGGCTTGCTTCCGGAGTTTGGGAAAGCGCCTTTGATTCCCGCTCTGCTTTTTCAGCCTCATCTTTTGCCTTTTGGTTTTCAACCGCGCTGTAAATGGACATTCCCAATGCAATGGCAGCGCAAGCAACGCCGATTATGGCGCAAACGGTCGCGCCGGGAACTTCCCTGACAAAAATAATATCGTCGTCTTTTATTTTGTAGAGAGCGTCTACAGATTGCCCCGCATTAAGAAAAACGCAGCGGTTGATGTCCAAGTTTGGAGCAAGAGCGTTCAACGCTTCTTTTAGAGTTCCGCCAGTCCTAAAAGTTTTATATTCGTTTCCAATTCCTTTGTATATGTTAATAGTTCCCATTGCAGTTTCCTTTAGATGACTTTATAGACGTTTGCAAGCGTCAAGTACTGGCTAGCCGTCTTTATTGAAGAAATCCTTACTCCCTGGTTTTCTGTCGCCTGAATAAAAAGGTCTTTTGTTATGGCGATACCAATGTGCAGGCGCCTGTCCTTTTTTCCGTAGAACTCAAGAATACAAGCTTCTTCTATAGCGCCAGTTTTTCGGACGTTGATTTTTGGCAGGGATTGCTGGACTTTTTGGCGGTCGAACTTTTCCAGAGCGACGTCGTTCAGAACCTTGCCGTAACGTCTTTCCACTTCTATAGCCAAGCCGTAGCAGTCAAGCCCTGTCTTCGGATTTCTTCCGAACTCTAAGAAAGGTATTCCAATAAGGTCTGAAAAATCAATTTTCATGCGTTGCCCCTGTTTATGTCGGTATCAAACTTGTACGGCGGAAAGGTCATATCCAGCCTGTCGTCGCTTGCAAGCTCAAAGTTCAGCTCCATGTTTTCGCCGTAGCTTACAGAGCCGTAAAAATGCTTGTACTGCTTGATTTTTTGAACTTCTCCGTTTTCCGCAATAACTCCGACAATATCAAGCCTAAAACTGTCGTTTGCGTTTTCTATGAACTCTATGAGGCGGTTGTCTATTCCTGTTATTTTCAGGCTCGCTCCTTTTCCCTGAGAATCGGGCGGAGTGTATTCAAAGCCTGTGGCAACGTAAGTTTTTTCGTTGTAGGTGATATTTTCTGTATTGTTCACGAAGCAAAGCGTTTCAAAGCTTGAGCAGGAAAACTCTAAAAGGTAATGGAGAGAATAAAAACCGCCGCTAAAAAAATGATTAAAAAGCTCTTTGTCCGTCATTTAGTAAACCTCTTCAATCTCCATTTCTACAGTTCTGTATAAAAGCCCCGCAGATGACGAGGGAACGGATTTGAACCTAAAATAGCCACCGCCAAGTTTTGCGCAAGTGAACGCGCCTGCAAGTCCGCCTAAAGAATCTTTGTACCAAGCCCAGAAAGCGTTGTATTCGCCGTTTTTTACGTTCAAGGAAATAGAACATTTTATAGTTTTTGTAAAGCGCGTGTTTTTTAGTATTACGGTTTTGCGTCCGCTTGCGTATTCAGAAGAATTTGCATTCTCGTCATAACTTTCTGAATACTTAAAAAACTTTGTGTTTACAGAACTGCTCCATTGCGTGTATTTCATAAATAAGTCTTTCCTTTCATTGAGCCTTGAGCGATTGACAGACTTTCGTTATATGTGCCGTTTTTAAGTCCTGAATTAACGATTTTATCAACTGTCACTCTTATTCTGTCATAGTCATTTTGCGCGCTTACGCTGACTTCGTTAGAAGCGTTGTTTTCTATGGTAATCGGCATATTCACGGAAACGGGAGCGTTTGTTCCCTCTCCGTTTGCAAGGCGCATAAAGTTGCGCTGCTCCGCCGGGTTTAAAATCGCCTCGCCCGCGTTTCCTTTGAAAGGTATTTTGTCGCCGCTTGTAGAAGTTCCTGTTAAAAATCCACCGGTAGAAAAAGACGGAGCGATAGGCTTGTTTCCTGCGATGGTTGCAATCTGCGCCGCTCCCATAATTCCTGCGGTGACTGCGTTGACAATGTTCAAAGGCGGAGTTCCGGAAGCAAGGGCATTTGCAACGGCTTGAGCGGCGGAAACAGTCGCCATCGCCAAGTCCATCTGCCATTGCGCCAGTTTTATTTTGTACTCTTTTCTAGCAGCTTCTTTGTCCAGCTCCTCTTTTTTAGCGCAGTATTCCTCGTATGAAATAAGCCCTTCCTCATACTGCATTTTTAGAGAATCCGCTTCCGCGTCCGATTCTTCCTGGACATCTGAAAGGCGGTTTTCCATAATGCTATTGAAATAGGTTGAGATGTTGTTCAGCCCTGCAGAAAGCGTTCCCAAAACACTGGAAACATTAGAGGCGACTTGCTGGAACTGCTCTTTTGAAAGCGACTGCTTCAAATTTTCAATCGCCTTGTCGACTTGCGAAAGGTCAACGTCCATTGTGATAGAGCCGTTGGAAAGCTGCTCTTTTAAAAGCTCAAGGCTTGCAAGCTCGTTGCGAAGCTGCTCAAGCTCTGAAAGTGAATCGCTGCCCCATTTTAAGACTAGCTCTTTTGTGGCGGCCGGGTCTTTTTTCAAGTCAAGGAGCGTCTGAAGCTTCTGCGCCTCTTCTTCAAGTTTTTTCAAGCGTTCCTTTGCTGCGGAGTTGTTTGTTGTGACAAGGCTTGTGTCTTTGGTCACAAGGTCTATGTAGCTTTGCTCAACCGTGTTTACAATTTCCTGCTGCACGGCGGTATCATCAACATCTTTTCCCATCGCTTTCATCGCCTGGGCTTTTGCTTTTATTGCGTTGATGTTCTTGTACATTTCTTCTGTGTTGTTTTTTATAAGCTCCTTTGCCTTTTCATCGTTTGGATTTGCGTCCGCGGCTTCTTTTTCAGCTTTTTGCAAGGCGTTCAGCTCTTTTTCCTTTTCTTCAATCTGGCGCCCCACCTCGTCAACTTGCCTTTGAATCTCATCGATTTGAGGCTTCATGCTTGCTGACGTTGTGGAAGTTTCTTCTGTAATACTTTTATCAAGCTGAAATTCAAGCTGTATTTGCTCAATCTCTCTGTTCAGCGAAAGAATTTCGCGCGCTGTGTCTTTTATTTCTTTTTTATACTGCTTTATGTTTTTTTCTGCAGCAGACTTTTCTTTTGTGGAGATGCCGGGAGTAGCAAGCTTTAATTCTTCCGCTTTTATTTTTTCGTTTGCAGAGTTAATTGCGCTTTCATAGCCTTTTATCTGTTGATTAATATACTCTATATTCTCTTTAGCAATTCTTTCATGCTCTTTTAAATTTTCATTGGCGGCTCTTTCTGTCGCTGCGGCTCTGCTATTAACTCCTTTTTCCTGCTCTTTTTGCAAGGCATCGTTGTATCTTTGCTCCAAGGCGATACGCTCGTCGTTTAGTTTTTCCTGCCTGTCCTTTAAGGCGGTAAGTTCTTTTGCAGCAAGGTCGCTTTGCTTGAGCGAAGAAGAATCCTGCTCGCTTTTTGCAAAACCTAAAAGCTCGTTTACTTTGCCGATTGCGTTGCCTACTTTTACAATAAGATTTGTGAACATTCTTTGCACCGGGGCGATTATCGCGGTAAATCCCATGCCAAGCTGTTCTTTTAAGTCGCCGATTGCGTTTGAAAGTTGTATTCCGCTGCCTGTCGCCTTCGCGGTCTGCGCCGCCATTCCTTCATACTGCTTTGCGATAACTTTTACAGCCTCACCGTTTTGAAGCTGCTCTTTTGTAAGGTTTTTAATCTGCGGAATAGATTCGCCAAGCTCGCCGGAAAGCCCTGAAAATGTCTTGTTCAGATTTTTTACCGCGCTTTCCATAGACATTGCGCCGCTTGCGCTAACGTCAAGAGCCGCGCTCATTATGTCCTGGATTTCCGCCTGAGTTCTTCCGGCGGCGGCAAGCTGCGCCATAAGCGGCAAAAGCTGCTCGTCTCCCACTGTTCCGATTTTCTGTAGTTCAGAAGCGAAGTTCTTTAACTGTTTTACATTCTGGGCATTTAAAAAAGGATTGTTCTTTGAGGCGGTTTCAAGCTGCTTTTCCGCTTTTATTTGCACAAGGGCGGTCGCGTTTAAATCCTTGATTGTGGCGACGGCTTTTTTTATGCCGGTGGTAATAAGCCCGAAGGCTTTGGTAGCAAGTGATAAAGAACCATAAAGATTATTTAAAGATGCCAATGATTTGTTGTTTTTTTTAGAAAATTTGTTTAATGCTGTTGATACTTTATCAATCCCGCTTTCAGCTTCTTTTGAATCTGCTTTTATTTTTATATTTATATTCTTATCTTTTGCCATTTCGATTTTCCTTGCACTATTAAAACTTTTATATTAATATAATTATTAAAGAGGCTTGTTATGTTAACATTTATATTATTGGTGTTAGTATTTATATATGTCAAAAAATCCGCTCCTTTTTATGAAAATGAACCAGAAATAACGGATGAAGAACGCAAAATTGCAAATGCCAGTTGTTCTTATAATCCTGATATATGGTAAGTCTTTAAAACCTTTTCTTTTAGTATAAAATCTTCCGCTTTCAGCTTCTTTTGAATCAGCTTTTATTTTTATATTTACATTCTTATCTTTCGCCATTTCGATTTTCCTTGCATTGTTAGAAAGTTGATATTAATATAGTCAATAAAGGGGCGTATTTATGATTTTTATTATAAGCGTAATAATAACTGTCATTATCTGGAAAAAAGTTATAATTCCTATTGCAAAAAGCATGTCAAAAACTATGTTTGATGATGATTCTGATTCAAATAGTAAGATTGATATGTTTACGAACTGGTGGTTTGATTAATTCTC
Source organism: Treponema sp. UBA6367 (assembly GCA_002437725.1). Taxonomy (GTDB): domain Bacteria; phylum Spirochaetota; class Spirochaetia; order Treponematales; family Treponemataceae; genus Treponema_D. Next base: position 359,014 of record DJRF01000010.1, on the reverse strand, counting down.
AATGTTAGAGGGGGCTTAACTTCGATTTTCCTTGCTTCCGCTCGCTAGCCGTTCAAACTTTTCCAGTTCTTTCTGCTCGTCTTCTGTAAGCGGCTCTTCTATTCGCCACATTTCTTTTAGTTTAAGCATTTGCGTTTTATACTCTTTGCTTTCGCTCTGGCGCGGCTTGTAGCTTCTGAAGCTCATTATGTCGTTCAGCTTTGTTTCTTTTAAGCCGTTTAAAAGCGAACTGAACTTATACCAATGCAATGAAAGCCTTTCTTCCATAAGGTCGATGTCGTAGTAATGGAAAAACGCGCTGTAAATATAGTCAGCGTCTTTTTCGTAGTCCAAAATTATGCCGTCTGTTTCTTCGCCGCTATCCTTTGGAAGCTCTCTTTTTGGAAAGGCGAACTTTATAAGTTCCTTCAGTCCTCTTTGGCGGTCGGCTGGAATCTTTTCTTTATAAAGAAAATCAAAGTCTTTTAGCTCGTGCTTTTCTTTCACCATTCTTGAAAAGATTATAAAGTACTGAAAATCTGTTTTTATAGGGAAAGTCTTGCCATGAACCTCTACAGAACACGGCAAAACTTTTTTAGAAAGGTCAATCATCATTCAGTCGGCATTGCTCCAGCCGTAAATGACACTGTTCCATCTTCTGCAAATTCAACGTAGCCTTTTTCAGAAGTTCCGTTTTCGTACACTGTCGCAGAAAGTGTAGAGCTTGAGATGTTGAACTCATTCAAGGCGACTGTTGCCTCTGTCTTGTCTGCGTAGTAGTAAGTCTTTTTAGCGCTGGTTTCTGAATCTGTGATTTCTACAGAATCAAAGATTGAAACAAGCAAAAGCTCTCTTTTCGCCTCTTCGCCGACTGCCCGCTCCTTGTAGAGCTTGTACAAAAGCTCAAAGTCTTTTTCGCCTTTGTAAGTTGTGACGGTCAAATCTTCGCTAGGCTTGTAGTCCATAAGTTCAGTTGTCGGGTGCTCGTCCGCGATGTAGTCGCGTTCTTCTGTTTCTGGATTCATGCTTCTAGTGAACTCTGTGGCTTTTTTGATTCTTACCCAGTCAGGCGATTCTTTTGTGCCGCCGTTCAGGTAAACGCCGATTTTGTGTTTTTTTATCAGTTCTGGTTTCATTTTTAAATCTCCTTAGAAATCTTTTACTTCTGTTATAGTCAATTCTATGTCCAGGCCTGTCGCCTGCTTTTCGACTGTTCCGCAATCGTAATAGTATTTTATTTCGCCTGGCGTGATGTCTGTCACATTTGAGCCAAGCGAATAGTCGCCTAGAATCAGTTTCTGAAAACTGTCCGCCATGCCTTCCATTTTTTCAACAAGCTCGCTATGGCTTTTGCCCCGGAACAAGAACGAGATTGTAAATGTCGTGTTGCAGTCATAGCCGCGCCCGATGTTTGTATCTACGATTTCAGATTTTTCAGGAAGAATTAGGCACAAGTTTTTCTGCTCGTACCTTGACAAGTCTATGCTGCCTGTAAGCACGTTCTGCTCTGTAAAACCGTCAAGATTTTTTATAATGAACTTTTTAAGGCTTTCCGCACATTCCATTTTTACCCCCAGTATTTAGACAAGACCTTATCGACCATTTTATTCAGTTCCTCTTCAAAACTGTTTGAATCTAAAAAGTTTTCTGTATGCTCGATAAAGCCTTTCGGCTTTACGCTCCAGTTTCTAGCCCTTGCGGTCGCTCCTGAATATCCGTAGTTTTGGACGTAGGCCTTAGGAAATATTTTAGAGCCTGCCATTCCCTTTGGATAAATATTCGCCTCGCTTCCGTCTTTTCTTACACGGAAAGCATAGGCTTTTTGAAGCTCGCCTGTTGAGCGGCTTTTGTTTTCAATCGACTGTCTTATTCTTTGGCGTATCGTTTTTACGCCTTGCCGGGCGATTATTCCCAGCGCCTGCTTTTGTATGCTTGTAAGGCTTTTTGAAGTTCCTTCAAGAGCCCTTTGAACTTCCGCGACTTCCGCCTCTACAACAATCCAGTTTGACCTTGCCATTGCTTCCCCTTAAAAATTGCCGCCGGCTGCCTTTCTGTAAGGCTCAAGCTCTTTTAAGAACCTGTCTGCGGTGAAGTTGTTGAACTGCCTGCTTCCAGTGTCCGCGAACGTTGTGGAAGAAACGGCAAGGTTTCCGCCCGCGCTTTCCCACATAAGGCTTGCAAGCTGCAAGGCAACCGTCTTGATTTTTGCAGGAACTGTCTCATATCCTGCCGTATAGACAACTTCATAAAGATGATCTTTATAAAAAGAGCCTTTTCCAAAGTTTCTTTCAAGATAGTTCTTGCTGCGTATCCTAAAATCCTGCGTATCTAGCTCTGTTCCATTGGCTTTTACTTTAAGGAGCTCTACAAGCGGAAACGCCTCAAGCTCAAAAAGACTGCCATTATCGCCATAGCGGAAAGTTGTATATTCCTTTTGCTCCGGATTATACCCAAGATATTCAGCAATCATTTCTTCCGCGGCTTTTGCATACTGTTCAGACTGCCTGCTGTCTTCCGGATATTTGCCGATGAAATCCTCTAGTTCCTGCGCCGTTATATACATTTAATCCACCTTTTGCGCATAGCCTTCTTTCACAAAGGATTCCGCAAGCGTTTTTTCAAGCTCCACTGTTTGGCCGGGATTAAACGCTCCGTAGCTTCCGCGTAAAACTGAATTGATTTTTACTTTTATCAATCCGCTTTTGCTTTCCTTTGCAGCCGCTTCTGTCTGCTTTTGCCCATTCTTTTTTTGCGCCATAAGAAAATCTCCTTTGCTCTTTATAGTCAGAAATACGTCTGGTCAAGGTACGCTTACGCTCAAGACCTTGACTCAGCCGTTTTTAAGGCCGTGTAAACCTTAAATAAAAAACGCTTGCGCATCATGGGACAAGAAGGATAATACGCAAGCGAAAAACTTTTTTAATTATGGAAGAAGAACGTTTTAGTCGCCTGATGGATTTGAACCAGATTGAGAGGCGGCTTTTATTTTAAGGCGCGCAAATGCGGCTGGAAGCGTTGGTTGTCCGTCTGCAAGCGTGTGTCCTAAAAATCCGATTTGGTTTGTGCCTGCATACTTTTCATTAAGCACTGTGATGTCAATTCCTTTCCAGTATGCAAACCAGTAGTGGCTAAAGTCGCCGAGAACGGCAACGTAAGAGCCTGCGGTTTTTGCGCTAGGCGCGTATTCGCTTTCAATTACTGGAAGCCCCAGAATTGTCGCAGGCTCGCCTTGAGCGATTGCAGGCTGCCACAAGTAGCGTCCGTCTGTCGCCTTGAGCTTCATGACATCTTTCAAGAGTTCTGTGCTCATTACCCAAACGGCTTTGCTTCTGTATTCCGGGCGCAAGCTCATCTTCATGTTGATAAGGTCGTCCGCGCTGATTGCAGCCGCTCCAGTTTCAACATCGCGGCTCGCAGGGATTCCGTCCGCGCTTGCGGTGAATACTCCAAGCGGCTGGTTTTCGCCAGTGCCGTTCAAGATACAGTTTTCAAACGCGCTTGTAAGTTTTTCAGCAATCTTGTCTTTTGCAAGAGTGTCGATAGGGAACGCGCTTGTCGCAAGAAGTTTCTTTGTCACAAGAATCTGCTTTACAAGGTCGGTTGGCGAAAGCGAACGCTTGCCAAATTCCCAGGCCTTGTCGTAGCCGATTTCTGTAGACGGGATTTCGTTTGTCCATTCTGCGGCGGTTGCGTCGGTCTTTTCGTAAGGAACGCCCAAAGAGCCTGCACCGCTAACTGGAAGTTTGCGAACCCGGCCGTAAAGGATTGCCTGTTTTTCAACTTCCTTTAGAATCTCGTGCATGAATTCTTCTGGCGCAAGGGCTGCCGCTCCGCCTGGATTTGCTCCAGTTCCTACAGAAAGGAACACGTCGTTTGCCCTTTTTTCCATCTTGAAAAAACTTTGCTTTTGTTCAGAGCCGCCCTTTGCGCCAGGATTGTCGGCCCGTGGCTCAGGGTTTTCTTGTGTGAACCCGTTGAGAGCAGCTTTTCTTTCTTCCGCCTCAATGTTTGCCACAACCGATTTCAATTCTGTTTCTTTTTCAGAATAAGATTTTTTTTCTTCGTCTGTAAAAGAGCGGTCTTTTGCTGCTTCGTTCATTGCTCTCATTTCGTTGATGAGAGTCGCTTTTCTTTCTTGAAGTTCTTTTAATTTGTTCATTTTGTTTTCTCCATTTTTTTTAATAAGACAAAAGATCAAGTTTTCTTTGCCTTAATTCATAGTCAGCCTGCGCTTTTTTTACTTCCTTCGCTTTTGCTTCCGCCCTTGCGTTCTCCAACTCCCGCTTCGCATTTTCCAATGCGCAAACGGCACGGGCTTTTATGGAAGTGTCTTCATAAGCCGGAAAGGTTACCGCGCTAACTTCAAATATTTGGCTAATATCCGTGATTGTTCTTTTTGGATAGTCTGAATCCAAATTTTCCCACTTGTCGCCGCGAACGCAAAACATAAAGCTCATTCCGCTAACATCTCCCCTCTGGATTGCGGAATAAAGGTTTCTTGCCTCCGTGTTGTTCTCAGTGTCGAGGTTCACGCGGATGTGCATTCCGTCGTCTTTTACTTCCATCTGCATGGTTGAGTTTTTATTGTTGTTTCTTGAGCGCGCAAGCGGTGTCATTTCTGTGTTGTGGTTTACCAAAAAACGCACGTCTTTCATGTCGCATTTTGAAAGGGCTTCTTTTGAAATGTATTCTTCATAAAGCCCCATGTCGCATTTTTTCTCAAAAACGATTGGAATGCCTTCAACAAAAGTGCCGTTTTGCTCGTCTTGCTTTGCCCTTAACTCAAAGTCAAAACTTCTTAATTCATCTTTATCTGTTTTAAATACCGGTGTCATTCTGCAAAATCTCCATTTTGTAAATTTAAAAGTATAGTCAAAATGGAATTTTAAGCGTGGAGCAAAATGGAGTACATGGAGCAACTTGCAACTATACAGAAAAAAAACTGGCCGCCGTTGGCGAAAAATGGCAAAAAAAAAGCCCCCCGCCGCACCACCAGCAAGGGGCAAATTATAGGAGGTACCGCTTATGGGTCTTGTACCACTGTTATAGTCTTTTTTATATTTTTCTAAAATGATTATCTTCCGAACGCAAGGTCTAAAAGAAACCGGCTTGTCGTCTTTCCGGAAGCGGCGACAAGTTTTCTTAATTCTTCCAATTCCTCCGGCTGGCACGAGACAGAGAAGCTGACGCGCTTCAATCCTGTCGCCTTTCTGCCTCCGTTCGGGTTCGGAACGCCCGGCTGGTGTCCTCTTCTGCGTTTTTCTTCCATCGGTTACCCCCAGATTTTCCATGCGACAAAAATAACTATCGCGATGATTATTCCACGCACAAAGCATTTTATGACAGTCTTTAAAGTGTTTGACATAAAGCCCCCTAAGAAGTAAACTACGGAATAAAGGCACGGCAGTTTTACCGCCACCGTGCCAGCCCTCATTAACTGAAAACCAGTCTGATAATCGCTTCCGCAATTACCGCGCTGACAACAGTTATAAGGATTTCGGCTAGAGCCTTGCAGAGTGCCGCTAACACTTTGCGGGCTTTTTTATTGCCGTTTTCCATAGCTTGCTCCCTTTAATAAAGATTTCTTACAGGGCAACGCCCTATATTTATAATATACACTGTTATTTATTTCTTGTCAAGACTTTTATTAAATAATGTTTGATTTTGCATTTTTTTATTTATAATATTTGTATGACTAAAGAAAAATAAAAAAAAGGGGGAATTCCCATAATGGGAAATTCCCCGGTATCAGAAGACCTTTTTTTTATTTCCGCACCGTCACAATACAGGTCTTTATCATTGTGCCGGATTCCTTGAACGCGCCTTCCTCTACCGGCTCGATTGTTCCGCCGTGGCTTTTCACAAGCTCCCTGAATTCCGCCGTAGCCCTGTCGTTTCTGAATGTGATTCCAAAGTCGGTGATTGCGACAACGCATCTTTTCGCCATTTGAATCGCCTTTGTCACGTGCCTTACAGATTGCCCTTTGTTGAACGGCGGATTCATCACAATCACGTCGTATTCTTTCTTCGGCTCGAACGTCATGAAGTCGTCGTGGACAACGTTGAAGCCGTGCGTCCTTAGATACGCCGCGTTGTCCGGATTCAGCTCTATGCAGTCGCAGCCGGGCATAAACTGCGCGATTGCGCCCCTTCCCGCGCTTGGCTCAAGGCACTGCTCGCCGTCCTTAATCTCCGCAAGGGCGACAACCTTTCTAGCAAGCTCCGCCGGGGTCGGAAAAAACTGGAAGTCCTGCTTTATGTCCTTGTATTCGCCTGAAGCGCAGACTTCTTTTATGATTTCCCCAATGTCCTTTTCAAAGATATGCGCCTTCTCCTTTGCGCTCCATTTTCCGCCAAGCCCCGCAATGGTCTTGTTCACCTTCTGGTACATCGCGCGGTCAAGCCTCTGCGTAATCCGCAGCCTGTTTCCGTCAGCCTCCGCGCCTTTCAGAATCTCGATCACATCAAAATCTACTTTCAAAACAGTTCCTCCTGTATTATTTTTATTGCCTGCTTGTTTTTTATGCTCTCCGAGAATTTCCTCAGCTCCAAAAGGGTTTTCTTTCTCTTCCGCAAAGACTTCTCAATCTCGTGAAGGCAGTCGTCAAGCGATTTCTCTTCAAAATTTTTGAGAGGGTTCACCATTTTTTCAGGCTTCTTTTTCTTGCTCTCCTTTGGATAAAGCTCCCTGAACGAGCTTACAAAATTCTTCATCGCCTGGACATTCTCGGCCTGATGGAATGTGTCAAGCGGAATGAACTCTATTCCGCCTATGAGCTCCGGCTTTATGCACCTCTGGAAGCCGACCGTGTCCTCCGGAAATTCCGGGATTATGTGCCTATGCTCTATCGCCTCGACTATGACAATCACAAGAAAATATGAATCAACAAGCGGCGGAATCGGGCGGACTGCTATCACCGCATCAGTAAGCACCGCGTCGCCTATGTTGTTTATTCCGATTTTTCCGCACGTTCCCTGCGCGCTCACAAGAATGTCGCCGAATTTTGACAGAACCGCGTTCGGAGAGGGGTTTTCTATCCAGCGCGAGATTAAAAGCCCGCCGTCATCAATCGTGCTTGCGCCGACAATCACCGGGAACCCCTTCTTCTCCTCGTTGCATTTCTTCCTGTCAACGCCTTTTCCGATAAGCACCCTCGCCACATCTGAAACCGTTATTCCTGTTTTTTGGTACTGCATGCGGATATAGTCAGTTTTTTACAAAATATCTTGACAATACGTATAATACGCATTATTATAAAGATATGAAAGACAAGGAGCTTTTAAGCCTGCTGAGAAAGAACGGCTGGACGCTTGTGAGAATCAAGGGAAGCCACCACAGGCTTGAAAAAGAAGGTTTTCCGCCGATAACAATTCCTGTTCACGGCGAGGATATGAAAAAAGGTCTTGAGACGGCAATCCTAAAGCAAGCCGGCTTAAAGTAAAAAAAAGACAGGGCGGAAGCCCTGCAAGGAGTATATATGGTGATTTATCCTGCAGTATGCCATTTTGAGGACGGCGGATATTGGTGCGAATTTCCAGACCTGAAAGGCTGCTTTTCACAGGGCGATACAGAAACTGAAATTGTTGAGAACGCAAAGGAAGCCCTTGACTGCTATCTTGAGAGCTATCTTGAGAAAGGTGAGCCTCTTCCAAAGGCAAGCAGAATCACGGACATAAGGACTTCCGGAAAGGACTTCGCGACATACATAGAATGTGATATTTCAAGCGCGGGAAAAAGCGTCCGCAAGAACGTCACTCTTCCCGAATGGCTCTGCAAGCGCGCGGAGAAAGCGTCCGTCAATTTCAGCCAGACTTTGCAGGAAGCCCTTGTGAAAAAGCTGGGGGTTTCTTCAATCGGCTAGCAGTAAAAAAAGCTGGCAAACGCGCCGGCTTTTTTATTTTGAAAGTTTGCTTAAAAGAAAATTGCCGCCGCTTTCCGCTACTGTAAGCCCGATTTTTTCCGCAAACTCTGCGATTTTGTGCATTGTGGAATTCTCTAGCAAAAACTGAATACCTTCCAAAGTTATCGCTACATCTGTAAGGTCAATGTCTTTTTCGCCTGCCAAATCTTCTCTTATGTCCACGCCTTCAATATATCCAGCGTCTTGAAGCATTTCGATGTATTTATAAAAACGGTTTTCTGTTATTTTAAATCTTTTTGCCGTCAGTTCTTCCTGTGGATTCCAGCCATTTACATCTAAAGACAAGTCAAGCGTGTTTAATATCTGCCAAATTATGCCGTAAGTCGTTTTCATTTCTTTTTTTTCGGCTGCGGAACAATACGTTTTAATCATTTTTTATTCTCTTCATTAATCTTTTTATCTTTATCTTCTTCGTCATCTTCCTTGCTATCTTCGTCTTTGTCCGCGCCGTCCATCGCCTTGTAGTTTTCAAGCATTATGTGCTTGTCCGCATAGTCTTCCTGAACTTTCGGAAGATTTTCCATTTCTAGAACCTGGTTCAGCGTGTAGATTCCGCTCTGCAAGCCTTTTACATAATTGTCCATTCTTGTCTTGTAGTCTGCGCGGAGCATTGTGTCGGTGTCAAACTCAACGTAGCAGTTTTCTTGCATTTCCACTGGCAAAAGGCGGTTTAAATATTCCTGAATCTTTACAAGCCACGGCGTAAGCGTGTGCTGCAAGAAGTAAGTGTTTGCCTGCTCCTGGTTTGTAAACTTCGAGTTCTCGCTTCCAAGCATAAAAAGCGGAACGCGGAAAATCTTTGCAATTTCTTTTTCGCTGAAAGAACGGTTTTCAACCAGCTGGCTATCAGAATTGCCATTTATGTTTATAGGCGTTGCAGTAAGCCCTTTTGAAAGAATAAGCGGCTTGTTTGCGTTTTCCTTTCCGCCGTAAGCGTCTAAAAGTTGCTCTGTGAGCTTTTGGCTGTCGTCCTTGCTCCAGTTCTTGTGTTCCACTGGAACTGTCACAAGCAGTTTTGAATGTATTCCGCCGTCAAAATAATTCTGCGTATACTCCTCTAGCTCTAGCCCTGTTTTTGCGGAATGTGTTGAGTACTCCATTGGCGATATGCCCCGAAGCCTGTTGTATCTTATCGCCGGAATGTGCAGAATTGCCGTCGCATTGTATTTGAACTGCCTGCCGTCCACTGTGTATTTGTAGTAAACGTCCTTTTTTTCGTCTAAACAGATTTCCACGCAATCAGGATCAAGTGAGTACAACGCCCTTACTGAATAATCCGGGTTGCGCTCTACAAAAATAAAAGCGTTTCCTTTCAGCAGAAGATGCAGCATTATTTGCTGCTTAAAAGTGTAGGCGGTATCGTAGTAGTTTGGATTCTGCTTTAGAACTTTTGCAAGCGGAAGATTCTTTACTTTTTCGCGTCCGTTTTTGCCCTTCTTGTAAACGTTTAGTGAAAGGCTTGCCACTGCGTCTGCAATTATGTTTACACAAGCGTTTACAGTTGAGTTTGCCAAAAGCTGGGCGGTTGACATTCTAGGCGAAAAATAAAACATTCCGCCAGAAGTGTACTTTGACAAAGGGATTCTTGTTGTGTCGTTTTTTACTTTTCTTATTTCAATTCCGAATATTTTCATTGTTCTGTAATTCCTGCAATTCCTTGTTGCTTTCAACGTCTATGACGTATTCTGTTATTTTAAGCCAGTACCATAGCGGCATTGTTACGATTCCGTTGTTTTCAAGCGTTACAATTGCTTTGCCGTTTTCGTCAAACGGATTGGGAAATTGCGCTTCAATCTGAATTGTTTTTTGCTCTTGCGCCGACTTTTGCTGAGCGCTTTTGCAAGACACCAAGGCTGTTGTTAAAATTGCTAGAATTGTCGCCATTATGCAGATTTTCTTTTTGTTTCTTGGCATTGTTCAAAATCTCCTGTTGTTTTTGTTGAGTTTCGTTCCAGCGGTAAAGAAATTCTTTGTCTTTTTCTTTTAGTTTTTGCTTGTAGAATTTTGACTGCAAACGCATTGCTAAAAGAGTAACTACAAGCATTGCCAAAAGCACGCTAATTACAATAATCAAAAACCTTGTCATCTTTTAATCTCCAAACTTAATAGATTTCACTTTGTCTAAAATCATGTTGAAATAAACCGGGCAAAAACAAGCGGCGATTGCAAAACCGCTTAAAATGATGTCGTTTGTTTCGCCTCCGGCTGTCAAAAACTTTTTAACGCACCAAAAGGCAACCCATAAAGCGGCGATGATTTGAGCGATAAGGCTTGAAGTCTTTGCTTTGCAGGCTTTCTTTTTAGGCATTTGTTCGGGGCTTCCAAACTGCCCGCCGTTTCCGTTGTTGTCCGTTTCTTTTTCATTGCTTCCGTGCATTGTTCCTGCGTAAAAGGCGGTGTGCATATCTTCCAATGAATAAGATGTGTGCATATTGTTGCCTTTGTTTGGAAAACTTTCCTTTACCCATTCTTCAAACTTCATGCTTTTATCCCCCATTTTATTATTCTCGCCTCAACCGGCGTTCCTTTTGTAACGTTCAATGAATTGAGAAGCGGATTGAAAACTATCTTGCCATTTTCTACCACTACCCAGTGTCCGTCTAATCCGTCCGCCTTAAAACGCACTGGCGCAGGCTCTTTTATTTGGCTTATGTCTGAAATGTTCTTTTTTACAACCGTAACCTTTCGCCCCGTAAGCCACTTTATAAAAGCGTCAGCGTCTTTTACAGTGCAGTCCTTTTCAAGGATATTCGCTTTTATTGCGTCGTTTACAATGCGGATATACTCAAGCTCGTTTTCTTGCCCTACTCCTGCACAATAAATGTAGCACATGGCAAGACATCCGTTTTTTCCTATTTCTTTAATATTGTCTGAAATTGCAAGGGCTATTGACTGCGGGTATTTCATTTACCTATTCTCCTTTTCTATAAGACGGTCAAGTTTTGATTCTATGCGCTCGCAGGTTGTGGTCAGTGTAGAAACATTGTTCTGCAACGCTGCAAGCGTACTGTCATGGCTGCTTATTCTTGTATAAAGCTCTGAAAACTTTTCTCTTGTATGAGAACGCTCTTCTTTATCTCTTGCAGAGTTTGAATCAAGTTCTTTTCTGATTTTTCCGTACTCTACAGAAAGTTTTGAAACTGTAACTATTATTCCAGAAATAAAGCCTGCCACTGTAATGCTAAAAGTTATAATTGCCGTTATGTTCATATAATTAATCCTTGCCTGTATAGTCATAAAGGAAAATTTCACAACGGGCGTTGTTTTTGTCGTAGCGGTTTTCCACGTAGATTCGTCTGATTATCTTCCAGTTGTCATCTTCAATAATTTCAGCGTCTTTTAAAAGGTCTAAAATGCTAGTCGCCGAGTTGTCGCTGTCACGCCTAGAATAGTCGCCATGATAAAAAATCATTTTTACAAATACCGCCGAGTTGACTGGAGCTTCAGGGCAGACTTGACGCTTTAGGAAAAAGACAGAATCATCATGCCACGCCATAAAACGAGCCGACGGAATAGTTTTGCCGTTTCTAAGCGTTCTTCTTGAGTTTTTTTTAGAGGGCGTTTCGCCTTGCAGAACAAATGAATATTTCATAAAAACATAGTCAAGGCGAAAAAAAAAGCCCCGATATTCTATTTTTTTTATTGTTTTTTTATACTTTTTAGTTTAATACAACTTTATGAATATCTCTGAAATGATAAAAATTTTATGTATCAAAAGAAATACATAATACATAGCACTAAAAACAACTATAAAACTATATGAAAAGGAAGTTTGATTTTATGGCTAGTGTTTACGGCGATTTGTGCAAGATATTAAAGTTTTTTGAGCAACAATTAAACAATTCGGACTTTGAAGAAAAGTATTTTACTGAAAAAACTTTTAATATTTCAAAACAGAAGTTTGTTAATCTTTTGAGTTTGCTTCTGGAAGATGAGCTTATATCTGGCATTGAAATAAGAGATTTTGAATTTGAAGAAGATGAGCGGTTTGGAATAATTTTAGACTGTCCTAGGATAACAATAAAAGGCTTGCGATTTCTTGCGGAAAATTCAGTTTTATCTAAAATTTACAAAACTGCGAAAAGTGTAAAAGACATAATTCCGTTATAGTTCAAGGGCAAAATTTAATAAACTGCATCTTCTATCTTAAAGTTTCCTTGAGCCTCTTCATCAGCAAGAGTGATTTCAAGGCGGTTGTTCGCCATTATTGAGGTTATTACGCCGTCAATGCGCTTTGTGCTTTTGTTCACGTCAGGCTTTATCGGCTTTATGTTTCCGTTCGCGTCGGGCTTTACGGTCGCGCAGCTTACCATCCAGTCCATGACCGGGTTGTTGTCAATCAGCTTTCCGTCCGCTATAAGCTGCTCCCACGCTTTTGACGGCTCGCTCATTCCTGTAATGCTCTGTGAGAACTCGACGCAGGTAAAGACATCGCTTAAATCCTGGATAAGGTGCGCCGCAAGGTTCCGGTCGTACGCGATTTCCTGGACATCGTAAATCTGCGCGTCCTCGATTATTCTCTGGAACATAAACGAATAGTCCACCGTCTCGCCCGGCGTCGCGAATACATAGCCGTCCTTTATCCAGCGGCGGAAAAGGTATGAATCTCCGCGCATCTTGTTTTCTATCTGCGCCTCCGGGATAAAGAAATAGTGCTTTGCGTACCGCCTGCCGTTCTCAAGCGCGAAATACCAGGTGAAGGCGGTGATGTCAAGGCGCTTTGAAAGGTCGATTCCGCCCCAGCACCTCAAGCCCGCAAGGTTTTTCTCAGAGAATCGCCTGTGGCATTTCTGCCACTGGCTCTGCTTTATCCATACGTCGGCCACGTTCAGCCATTCGTTCAGGTTCTTTGTCCTGAAGCTCGCCTCGTCCGTGGACTTTTGGAGCGCGTTCTTGTATTTCATCCGCAGGTCGTCAATTTCAACGCTTACGCCAAGGTTTGGATTCGCCTTGTACCAGTTGCTCTCGTTCTTCCAGTCGTCCCTCTTGTCGAGCTCGAAAATCATGCAGAAATACTGCTCGTTCTCGTAGCCTCTCGCCCGCTCAAGGATTTTTGAGCACCGCTCGTACTCCTCAAAACAAGGAACATTGCGGTCGTTTCCCGCCGTTGTGATGATAAATAAAAGAGGCTGCGTTCTTGCGGACATGCCTGTTTCGATTACGTTCAGAAGCTCGTCTGTCTTGTGCGCGTGGTATTCGTCTATGATTGCGCAGCTAGGGTTCAGGCCGTCCAAAGTGTGCGCGTCGGAAGAAAGCGCCTTCATTGTGCCGTCTCCGCATTTTAATGAGTGCGCGTAGTTCTGGATGTATTTTCTTAAAGTCTTTGAATAGCGGACGGTGTTCCGGCAGTCCTCGAAGCACCGACTCGCCTGGTCTCTTGTGACGCCAGCCGCCATCGCCTCGCTTCCCGGCTCTGTCACAAGGTCGTACAGGGCGACACCGGAGGAAAGAAAGGTCTTGCCGTTTTTGCGCGCAATCTGGACGTAGGCGCGTCTGAAACGTCTTAGTCCGTTGTCAACGCGCCTCCAGCCGTAAATGCTTGCGATAATGAACTGCTGCCACGGCTCCGGCTTTAAGTTTGTGCCGGCAAGTTTTCCCTTTGTGTGAGTAAGCTGCGTAAAGAAAAGAATCGCCTGCTGCGCTTTCTTGTGGTCAAAGTAAAATGGGAATGTTCCGGCTTCCGCCTGCTTTATGTCGTCAATGTGCCTTTGAACGGCCTGCTTTACTTTCTTGCAGGCGGCTAGTTTGTTTGTTGAGATGTCTGAAATGTACTGCTGGTAGGTAAATTCAAAGGGCATTTAGATTTTAGCCGTTGCCTCTAAGCGTTTTTATAAATGCGTCCGCCTCGTCTTCTTTTTTTGGCTGAAGTTTTATCTTTGCTCTTCCTGCCGGTGTTACGCCGTATTTTTCCATTGTGCGCTTGTAGATGTCCATGCTTTCGTTATATTTTGCGATTAAGTCAACATCCTTGAACTTGTTGAGCTGCGCCCAATAGTCCGCAATGCTTGAAAAGTTTTCCATCACTGTATCAAGGCAATCTTGCGCCGCTCCATACTGAATAAACGCGTCCGTTATTGTCGGAAGGTCTACAATCGTTATAAGTCCGTTTTCTTGCAAGGTTGGAACAATTTCAGTCCATTTTTCAGCGGCAGCTTTATTTAATCCGTCAGGAATAGAAATCTCTTTTAATGCGTCAAGCGTAACGCCTCTGTTTTCATGACGGTCTTTTCTGTAAGTTCCGTCTTTTAAATGTTCTTCGTTTGATTTTATAGGTCTACTCATGTTTAGTATAGTCATACCAAAAAAAACGCCTTAAGGGGCAAACCACCGCCACGTTTTTTTTGACAGCGCGCATGAAAAAGGGCGGGTGTTGGTGAAAGGCTTTTCCGTTCAAGTTTTTGAACCGGGGGGGGGCATGCAACAATATTTTTAATTCAATTGTAAATGTCTTGACAACAAACAAACAGTATGATATTATCAAACCATAAGGAGAGAAAACAACAAACAGGAGGCTGTTAAAGTGCAGGCAGTAATCTTTATTGCTGAAAATCTGCTCCTGCCAATCCTTGCAAATGTAGTAGCGTACATTATTTGCAAGTGGATTGACAAGCAGATAAGCAACTAACAAAAGAGTTTGGCGGATAAATACCGCCCCTCTTTGCTTGCATTTTAAGCCGTTGGAGGCTTTATGTCAATCTCTGGAATTCTTATTAGAATCGGAATCGGCGCAATTACTGGAGTTGCCGCCTATTTTATCATCAAGAAAATCAAGGAAAAAAAGAATGGAAGAAACGAAACAGACAGAAAAGAAGTATAGCGGCTACGGCTACCACGGAGGCGGACGGAAAAAGGCTGAAAGCGGACGCGTCCGCTTTCAGGTTTCCTGCCAGCCGTCAGAAGAAAAGATTATCCGCGAAAAAGCGGAAAAATCCGGGCTTTCATTGTCAAGGTTTCTTGTTGACCTTGCGTTGAAAGCATAGCGGATTATATGAGTTGTTAAGGATTGCTTGACAACTCATTTTTTATACAATTCCCAGTTCATTTTTAAGTGCTTTTTGTGCAATTGAAGAAACGTTTAGTCTTGCAGAAGTTGCCATTTCATCAAGCCACTGCGGAAGCGTTATGTTTCTGCGGACGCTCTTTGATTTTTCTTTTTGCCTGAACGCATCCAGGTTGACATCTACCAAAGAAACGAATGATTTTCCGTCATTGCAGAACGGGCTTGAACTTGCGACTACTGTATCTATTTCGCTTGCATTTGGAAGTTCTGAATTTGGAACATCAAACAATATGTTTCCGATGCAGTCTTTTGCCATTGCGATAGCGTCAGCAGTTCCGTAGCCTTCCGTCGTCCTGTCAATATCAGGAATATAGACAAGCACTGTATTCTTTTTGTCTTTGGTTTCCGTAAAAACAACTGGGTATATAACCGTCATAAAAAAATTACCTCCGTAAAAAAGATTTGAACCGCCGTTTTTGGCGGTCGGCTTTACAGTTTCCACCTTTTCAGAATACTCTTTGCAAGGTTTTCGTTTATCTCTGAATGTCTGGGAACGGTCTCCTTGTCTTTTCCTCGTGAATAGACATCGTGGTTTCCGCCATGACGCTCTAAGATAAAACCTGCTTTTTCAAGCCGCTTAATCAAATCTTTTCGTTTCATAATTCTATTATACGCATTTTATACACATTGTCAAGTTAAATAATAGATTTTCCCACACATTCCACTTTTGTTATCTCTACAAATTCCGTCATTTGACAGTGAAATATTTCTTCCGCCTCTTTCAGGCTGTCCGCATAGACGCATAGAAACGACCAGCCGCCTCGTAAAAAATTGTATACGAAAGTAAATCTTTTTTTCATTTCTTCATTTCCTTTTAGACAAGATAAAACCTTTTGTAATCCGCGTATCCGATGTCAAAACCGACTGAACGCGCATAATACAACTGCCTTGCTCTTTTCAGCTGTATTTCGGTGCAGGTGATTTTAATAGGCTTCGGCGGTTTTTGCGCCTCCTTTATTTTTTCCCACCGCATTTTTTTTCCGCTTACAAAGTCCCGGAAGTCCCATTCATTCACCGGGTTGTATTTATGGCCGTGCCAGCTGGTTTCGCCGTGAGCCTCGAAGTTATGGATTATCTTGCCGTCCTTGGCAAGAATCAGCTGTGTTGTCCATTCGTTTGAGTAGACGTCAAAATCCTTCCGCAGCTTTGCAAGGACTTCACGGGCTTTTTTTCCGCTGCATTTAAGAAGAAGCGATATTATTCTTACTGTGTCAGACAGTCGGTCAACAACAATAGTGTCGCCGTCCGCGTCTGTCAGCGTGTCTGAAAAGTCCAGAAGTCCCTGCGTCATTTACTTCTCCAGCAGCATCTGAGGCATTTCTTCTTTGCCAAGTCCTAATTTGGCTCTAAAACGCATTGCGTTTAATTGTACTGTTGCGTTGTTTGTGATTGAATTTGCTACGTCCGTTATTGCACGTGCTTTTGCGATTTCCCTTTTTGTGCTTTCCTCATCACTGCAAATCTCATCGTCAAGAAGACGCTCCAACTGCTCAAATAGGTAATTGTTTAAATCTGTCAAACTGTTTTTCATCTTGCTTGCTCCTTGTTTGTTTTTCTTCCTTAATTCAATTTCTTCTTTATTAAAACTTTTTATGTATTCATCTGCCATTCTGCCGCCGATGTCCACAATTGATTTTTGCATGAAAGTCTTGTCTTTCAGCTTTTTTCTGTACGCTTCTATCTCATCTTTTTCTTCCTTATCTCTATTAGTATGCGTGCGATTAAAACTCCTGACATTCCAGCTTCACTGTTGCCAGAATGTCTGTTCCATTTTTTTATTCTTGCGTTCAGAACTCTGTTTTCCGCCCTTGATATTAGGCAAAGGTTGCTGATGTCAAAGTTCCGCTTGTTGCCGTCTAGGAAAGTTACGCAGTCTTTTTTAGTGTCCACCTTGCAGTTGTGGGCTTTCTCATAGATTACCAAATGTTTGGCTCTCCAGTTTTTCCGGGCTTCTGGACAGTGGAACTGGTCTGTTATCTTCACCTCGATATAGCCGTCTTTGGAAATCCGTTCGGAGCCCAATGGTCTTGTGTTCCAGGTCTTGTTTCCTTTTTTGAACAGGGTCGGCAGAAGTTTTTGTCTTGTTTCCTCTCTCATCTTCCTGCCCTTGTTGAAAGGAGGCACTCCTTTTTTGAACAGAAATTGAATTTCTCACAATTATTGGGTCGCTTGGCGTAACTTTCAGAAAGAGTTTTCTGAAACTCCTCACACCATTCGCCATTGCCGCAACAGAAGTTTGAGCAATATCTGCAATACTTTTTCATTTAGTCTCCATATATCGCTTTGTTTGAAGCTTTCTCAAGCTCGTCCAGCTTTCTTCTTGCCTCTACAATCAGATTTCTTAGCTCATCAGTGTCGACCATGCGTCTTCCTGTGTAGTCCGCAAGCTCTGTAAGAACGTTGTAGGCATGCACCTGATAGATTATGGCATTGTCATCTTGTTTGATTATCATTCTGTTACCTCTGGCAGTTCCGCCCATGCCTCAATCTCGCTCCAGTCGTATTTGAAAAAGAAGCCTGTATCGTCATAGTCAAGAGTATCAACATCAAAGCCATACTTGGTTTTAAGAAGATATTCCTTTCCTTCTTCCGCCGGATTATCAGTGGTTATGTAGCCGTTTTCGTCTGGTTTGTCAAAACAGGTTACTTTGTGCCATACAAGGGCGGATTTTTTCAAAGATTCATTTTCTTTTGCTAACTTCTCAAGATGATTCTTTCCGCATTGAAGTTCACGCTCGTTTTTCTTGCCAGCTTCATACCCCTCGTTAAAAGAAAGTAAATGCTGTGCTTCTAGCATTGCGTTAAGTTCTTTTTCTGTTATTATCATTCTTCTAATCTCCTTATCCCTAGTGCCTGTGCTATCTTGTATTCAAGGGCTGCCCCTTTTGACTTTTTCCAATTGGGAAGAAGATAGATGTATCTGCATTTCAAAAGCACGGCTATGTCCGCCTTCATGAAATCTTCCCAAGTCCAGTTTCTAGTGTCCTCGTGGTGATTGATTTTTAGCGGGTTGATTGCAATAAAGCCTTTTTCCTCAAGAAGTGTTTCAGCTTCTTCAAAGGCTTTTTCATACTTTGCTTTTGGAAGTCCTGTTATCGCTCCGCTGATGTAAACCGTTTCTTCCTTGCTTTTTGGAAAAATGATTTCATCCGCATGGCAACGTGTCCAGAATCCCGCGATAAAGTCTTTTTCAGACTGCGTTTCCGCTTCGCTTTGCCGGTATTCTATGCTCTCCTGCACTTCTTTTGGCAGTTCTTTATCCCTGTAGCGTTCGTACATGGTTTTATGCTTCATTGCTATATCTCCTCAACCTTTATTATTCTGTAATCACATTCATCTAAGCCGTAGATTTTTATGCACTCTTCAACGCTTCTTACACTGCACTCTCGCCTTCTCCACTCTCCGTGCGTGTATTCGTCTTTAAATTCAAAGATTATTCTTTTCATTTCTTGCTCCTAAAATTGTTATTTTCTCTGAACGTTTTTCTTGAGTGGCAACTCCAGCACATTGGCTGCAGGTTGCTTTCATCATAAAAAAGCTCAAGGTTTCCACGATGCGGTGTTATGTGGTCCGCAATGCGCGCTGGCTTTCCGCATATAAAACAGAAAGGATATTTTTTTAAAAACTCCTTTGATGTTTTCCGCCACAATGCCGATTCATAAAGGCTGTGATATTCGCTGGATTTTCCCCTTCTGGTAAAAACCTTGCGCTTGCCTTCAAGGTCTTTATGAATGTAGCAATACTCCTTTCCATCTTTTACGGTTCTCATGCAGCCGGATTTTTTGCAAAGTCTTGCTTTCAAGTATCTTCTCCTTTGGGACTTCCGCTATAGAGCAGCAAAGCTCAAACATAAAAGACTTTTCAAAGAATTGTAAATCTTTATCTTTTACTGCTTCTTTTATTATTTGAAGCGCAAGCCTTTTGTAAGCTTTTGCCACAGTTGAATTAAACGTATTTTTTCTAGTTCCCATTTTTTCCGCTCCTAGAAAGGAATATCTTCAGGAAACGGCTCTTCTGTTACGGCGTTTCTTTGCGCCGCCAAGTCTGAAAGATAGCCTATAACTTGCTGCGCGGTGCGTTCTTTTCGCCACGCTCCAACCTGCTTTATTTCTTCTGGCGAAAAAACCGGGCTTCCGTCCGCCTTTTTTGTTTCTAGAAGCTCGTTTATTTTGCTATGCTCTTCTTGAGTGTCTGCTCCGCCTTTTAGGCTTTGCCCCGAAGCGTTGGCAGAACTATTTGCGGTTGCGTTCTGCTTTGCGTTGCCGCTATTGACACATTCTTTATATTTGATTCCGTCCCACTTTCCAGCATAAATATCAGCTGCGACACCGAGCATTTTAAGGCTTGTGCTAAACGCGTCCGTTACCGCCATTTTGTAGCCCTCGTCGTTTGACTGCAAGCCTGCGCTAAAAGCGTTTACTAGCTTGCTGCCCCCAATTCCTACAATCGGGTCTGACCAATCTTTTGTGTCCGGGTTTCTTATAAAAACCGCAACCTGCGCAAATGCCAAGACTTCGCCTTTTGCTCCCTGCTCCGTCCAAACTTTTTGAATTTCATACTTCCAGCCAATGCCAACAAGTCCAAATGTTTTAGTCATTATTTCATAGCGCCACTGCGGATTAATATCCGTTTTCCCTTTTAGGTTGCCCGCCGTTATCTGCCTTAACGCAGTTGCTGGCGGCTGGCTTAATGATTTGTAAACTTCCATTGCGTTCATACCTGCTCCTTATGCCCCGTAATAACCGTAATTGTTATTCTGCGCACTTTGATTCTGGTTGTTTTCTGTAGAGCTCAAAAGCTGTATTGCGTTAGCGTTTATTTCTACGCGTGAAAACTTTTGTCCGTCTTTTTCCCAGCGGTTTTGCCTTAAATTGCCGTCTATTCCAATGCGCTTGCCTTTTAAAAGATACGGTCTAAGGCTTTCCGCCATTTTTCCGTAGATGTTCACTTGAAAAAAACTGGTTTCTTCAACGTATTCGCCGTTCTTCTTCTGCGTATGGTTGACTGCAAGGCTCGCTTTTCCAAGCGCATAACCGTTTTGCGTGTAAGTAATTTCAACGTCTTTGGTAAGACGGCCGATAATAAAAACTGAATTAATATCTGTCATAAAAACTCCTGGATTAAAAAAGCAGCAACTGCCCTTCCAAATCTTTTTCGTATTCTTGCTCTTTTGGCTCTTCTTTAAGCTTTAGGCTGCATCCCCTTCTGCCTATTTCTTTAACTGGCTTTCCGTTTAGAGTTTTGCACATCTCTAAATAAAAGTCGTTTTCAACTTCGCTATAAAGAGCGTGCATAACTCCATCGTGGGCGGCCGCAATAAAGTTTTTTACTACGTAAGTTTCGCCCTTTTCCCTTTCGTACGTTCTGTATCTTCTTAGAACGTACTCAGCGGCTAAGTCCGCCTTGAAGCAGACTTCATCGTAATCAAGAAAAAAGCGTTTTGTCTTAATTTCTTTTTTTACCGCCCTTTTGCATAGCTCTGTAAAAAGCATCCAAAGTTTTACAAAACTTTTTTCGTCTTTTTCAGCAAGATATTTCCACTGGCAATGCAAAAGCTTTTCGTTGTCAGTGCCGTTTTCATCGCCTTGCGGGAGCCCCGAAACTTTATTTTTTCCACCAAAATCTAAAAAATAATTAAAGGCTTCCGCGTTGCTTTTCATTTTTTTCTAACAAACTCCTTTGCCGCTATGCAGCACTTTTTGCAAGGGCAATACTCCCAGTCTTCCCTTTGGCAAGTCAGTTCAGCCTTGCCAAACTTCGCGCAGAACGAATGTTCTGTACATTCAAAGCAGTTGCCAAGCCCCTTGTAATCTTTTGGCATCGGATAATCACTGTTCAGCC
The DNA here is from genome assembly GCA_002437725.1 of Treponema sp. UBA6367. GTDB lineage: Bacteria > Spirochaetota > Spirochaetia > Treponematales > Treponemataceae > Treponema_D. Next base: position 338,212 of record DJRF01000010.1, on the reverse strand, counting down.
TGATCAAAGGCGGCAGCGCGTCCCCTGTTACCGTTATCAAGTTTTTAGCAGCTTCCGACTGCAAGGGGTTTTCGGGGCGTTCTTTGGACGCTCTCCAGCACTTGTAGCAAACAGTTTGAAAGTAAGGGTAATTTGCCCCGCACTTCTCGCAATGCCGCCAAGCAATCAGCTTTTTAGTTTCTTCGCCAAGTTTTTCTTTTGCCTTTTCAAATCCCATAGTTTAAGCCCCTTTTTCATGAATTAAAAAATCCGCCTTTAGTTTCTGACCGTAGCCGCTAAGGGCTTTCTCTTCCTGAAAAACAAAATACTGCTTTCCAAGCGGACATCCCCGGCTTACCCACTCGTCTTTATAGTGTTCAAAAATTGGCTTTATAAAGTGTTTTTCCCCTTGCATTTCTGTAAGAAGCTGCTGCTCCAGTTGCTCCGGGGTTTGCTTCGGAACATCGCAAACGCTCTGGGCAACTTGATTTTGATTTTTTAAGAACGGCAAGATTTCAAAGTCTTTGTCCGAATACCTTGCGTAGTCCTTGATAAAATTGGCGATTGAGAAAGTTGTTTTCCAAGTGTCGCCCTTTGCAATTTCCAAGTAATTTTTCAAGGCTTGCAAAATATCTTCGGGGCATTCGTTTTTAAGCGCGGCGATTAGTTCGCGGCACTCTTTTTGAATAAAACTGAAAAAATCCTTCGAGATTGGCATTTTATGCGCATAGCTTGCGCTTTTGTTATGCTCTGTGATTAAGCCGAACGCTTTTTGCTCAAAGCCATGCCACTTTTTTTGAATATCATCTTCTTGTTTTTCTTGAACTTCACCCACACACTCAAAATCGTTTTGCACAACGTTAACGTTTTCGTGTGCGTTAACGTTAACGTTAACGTTTTCGTTAACGTTGTCTAAACAGGGTTTTTCAAACCCTTGTTTAGGGTCTGAAAAAGTGCTAAAAAAGGTGTCATTCTTTGCGTTATTTTTTCCATCTCTAGCAAGACGTCCTTTTTTTCCTGAAAGTTTGGCATTCAGCTCGAAGTCCATTTGTGGCTTCCAGGCTAAAAAAAGGTCGTAGAACTCGTCGTCTTCTGACGGCTCTATATCCATGTACAAGTAATCAAAAATCATGTCGTAGAGTTTCACTCTTTTTTCAGGCGATTTTCTTTTTATCACCTTGTACATACTTGCGTGCAATGACGCCTTAGCGATGTCATTTGACAATTCCATAAATAAATGCTCCAAGGATGCCGTCTGTCCGGCTGCCAAGCGTCTTTCCGCTTTGCCAACATAAATCCATACCCGAAGAGAGTTACAAAGGGTCAAAAAAATATTTTTTCACACGGCGGCTTTCGTTGTACCGGTTAGAAACGTTTATCCATTCCCACGCAATTTTTACGCCGCGCTCTTTTAGTTCAAAAATCCTTGCAGAAATCCTAGTTTCTCCAAGCTCCACAATTGCTTGCAGCGTTGTTATTGAGCCGTTTTCCTTTATGAAGTCAAAAACTCTTTGCTGCGTCTTTGAAAATTTCTTTATAGGCTGCGTAGTATCCTCTCCTTTTGCTCAAGCTCTTTTAGCTTTGCTATCAGTTTTGTGTCCTTAAGGTTTTTCTTCTTTTCAGAAAGCCTGTTAGTTTCTTCTTTGGAAAGCGCGTCTAAATCGCCGTTTTCATCGAAAAGACTGTAATCCAAGAAATAGCCATGAAGCGACGAGCCGACTAAAAGCGCTTTTTTTATCTGCGACATCGGCACGTTAAAAAAGTCTTTGGCGGCCTTTTCCGACTTAAATTCCAAAGGTTTTAAGCCAGCGTAAAAAACAGGGGTTGCAAGCAATGTGTTCATTAAAAACTCCTTGCCGTTTGTATTAAAAGGTGGGTAAATGTGGAAGAAACAACCAAGACCAAGCAAGCCATGGTCGCCGCGTTCCATGCGGGCGTAAAGCCAAAGTCTGGAGCGACTTTTTTAAAGTTGTGCCAGCCGCGTTCAATCAATGAGGGCTTTCTGTAGAAAGTCCTCCCGTTTTTTCTAACTATTTTTACCAACATAAAAAACTCCTAGTGGCTTCTTTTCTAGCCACAAAAAAAAAGAAGCCGTTCAGCAAAGGGGCTGTCCTTCCCTTCGCCAAACGGCAGGTATGTTAAAAAGGGGCTTATTCCTTTTTATTTACTCTAAGGGGACAGCTTTTAGTTCTTCTGTCAAGAAGAACTAAAACAGAGTTTACTCTGTTTGTTTCGACATTTGTCGATTATATTTTTAATATAAACTACATTTGTCGTGTTTGTCAATAAATTTTTCTACATTTGTAGGCTTTTTTGTGCGAAAATAAAAATAAAGGGGCTTAAACTATGGATTTTGTAGGAAGAATTGATTTAAAACTAACTGAAAAAAACATTAAAAGGGCGGCTATGTGCCAAGATGTAGGAATTGACACATCTATTATTACCGCATGGAAAAAAAGGGGAACTATTCCAGCAGGTGATGTTTGCTTAAAAATCGCAAACTATCTAGGTGTTTCTGTTGAATGGCTTATCACTGGAAAGGAAAAAGAAGAGGCAAAAACAGAAAAAGCATCTGTTTCCAAAAAGGAAGAAGTTCAAAAAAAATTAAATGCACTTACGCAAGATTTTTTTAATTCGCTGCAAGAAATAATAAAAGAGATGTAAAAAAAATTAAAATTTTGCTTGACACTACGTATTAAATTGGAGGTTTTATGAAATACGTTTATCCTGTAATTTTTGAAGAAGATGAGGGAAAAGTTGGGGTTACTGTTCCAGATATTCCTTGTTGCTTTACTTACGGCGATGATATGGCAGACGCTATTTTTATGGCCGAAGATGTTATTGCAATGATGTTGGCAGACTACGAAGACAACAACAAAGAAATTCCCAAGCCTAGCAAAATTGAAGATATAAAAACAGATGGCATTGTTTCTTTGGTTGTTGCAGATACCACAGAATGGCGCAAGCTTGTAAACAATAAAATGATAAAAAAAACTTTATCAATACCTGCGTGGCTAAATACAAGAGCAGAAAAAGCCGCCGTAAACTTTAGCCAAGTTTTGCAAGAGGCGCTTTGCAAAAAATTAAACATCGTGATGTAAAAAAAAAGAGAGGCTTAAATGCCTCTCTTTTGGAGTTGAGTTTTATGTGGTTATCAAAAGTCATTAATAAAATAATACTTATCCTAAAAATAAACAACCGGAAAATATTTTTTTTTATTTTTTTTCAAGAAACTTAAACGCGTCTATAACAGTTTTATAAACCTGCGACATATCCGCTTTGTCAGAAACAAAGTAAATGCGCTCCACATCGTTAGAGCTCTGGTTGTCCGTAGAATGTCCCATCAGCGTTTCTATAAGGCTTGTATTAAGATTTGCAGCGGTAAGAATTGTCTTGTACATCTTTCTGAACGAATGAAAACAGATGCCTTCGTTTTTTATCATTTCAAGACTGTAGCCAATGCGTCCGCCAATAATTTCAGTGCACTTGCGGACGTTGTAAAGGCTTGCGACATTTTCCGCTATCATTCTTTTTACTGCCCTTGCACCTTTTTCATCCAGCGGAACAGAACGGACTGAATACTCTGATTTTGTTCCGTTTATTCTCAAGATGTATACATTTTTATACACTGAAATATCGTCTATCTTCAACTTCATCAGTTCTGTTCTTCTTGCTCCAGTGATTATTGCGCAATACGCAAGCAAAGAAAAAGAATCCATTTTTTCAACATCCTCAAAAAAGCCCCGAAACAAGTCTATTGGGAAGCAAGTTCTTCTTTGCTTTTCGTGAGAACAGTTACGCAAGCCCACAAACGGATCAAGTTCAACAATCTCTTTATCAACCAACTGCTTAAAAATCTTGTGCAAAACGGCGATGTAGTTGTTCACGCTCTTGCCAGAAAGTCCGTTTTCTAAAAGCTGTTCTTGCAGCTTATGAAGCCGGGCCTTTGAAAGTTTTGCAAAATCCTTTACATCTTGCAGCATATCCGCCATTTTTTCGCAAGCAAAACGGTTCTGGCTTAAAACCTTGTCAGAATACTTCGAGCCGTGTATTTCGTCGTATTTAATCCACTTGCTGCCGCGAACATAATAGCCCCGAAGCGTTTTTTGAAAATCGTCCAGAACTTTAAAATTATCCTGCGACACATTTTTTAGGTAATTGGTGGCAAAATCGTAAGCAGACTGAATATCTGTTGAATGAGTAGAAATGGTTTTTCCGTCTTTGAAGCGAACGTAAAAAATACCGCTTCTTTTGTACTTTCGGTAAAGATAAAAAGGACTAGTTAACCGTAGAGAATATTTGTAACGCCTATCAAGCATAAAACCTCAATAATTTCTACGTAAAAGTAGACATCAATACGTAGAAGAAACTGTGTTTTTTGTGCCTTGTGGCTAAACAAGTATTTCCCTACAACGTAAGAAAATAATTAAGCACTTATATCGGGATGACAGGATTTGAACCTGCGACACCCTGGTCCCAAACCAGATGCGCTACCAGCTGCGCTACATCCCGTAACGAAAAATAATATATACTAAATAAAAAAAAAGTTCAATAGGAAAATCAAGATTTTTTTTAAATTTCATAAAATTCTGCAATACAATCCGATTCCCCGCCCTTTTGAATTCCTTCTTGAATGGGAGCAATAATTTTTAGTTTTATCCTCTGTCCTTGCCTTAAATTAGAATACTTTGATTCTAATGCAATTATTTTGCAATGTAAAAAATTTTCTGTTACAGCATGAAAAGTAGTTTCTCCCTCTCCTACGTTAAAAAGCAAAGAATGATTCACTGTTTCCAAAATTGCATCATAAGTTTTTCCACAGCAAGATTCTATAAATTCTTTTTTACTGTTTACCGCCCAGTGACTAAGCTGCTTTGCTCTTTCACCGCTTATAAACTGAGAAACCTTATTATCCATTTTTGCGGCAAGAGTTCCAGGCCTTTCGCTAAAGGGAAAAACATGAACCCAAGAAAATTTACATTCTTCACACAGTTCCATGGTTTTACAAAAATCTTGTTCAGTTTCTCCAGGGAAACCTGTAATAATATCGCAAGCAATAAAAGGATTTTCTTTTGCAAGGCGCAACTTAGCACACGCTGACACAACATCTTGAGAAGAATACCTTCTTGCCATTCTTCTTAAAACATCATCGCTTCCTGACTGTACTGAAATATGAAAATGAGGGCAAACCCTTGTATTTTTTATAACCGAGCAAAAATAATCATCAACAACTTCAGGATACAAACTGGAAATTCTAAAAGAAATGCTTTTAGTCTGCTCAAGGCAAAGCTCTAAAAGTTGCGCAAAATTAATATTTCTTCCATTATACTCGCCACAATATTGACCTATATTTACAGTTGTAAAGACAACTTCGTTTTGACCAACTTCTTCTAATTTTTTTACACGCTGAACAACTTCTTTTGGAGCAAGACTTACAGAATGACCTCGTGCCTTATTTATTGTGCAATAAGTACAATTGTTGTTGCAGCCATCCTGAATTTTTATAGAAGACCTTGAATGAGCTAAAAATGAATCTGTTGAAAGTTTAAAAGCATCTTCACTTTTGCCAAGATTTTTAGAATCAATATTAAAAATTGATTCGTTAAGCAATTTTGAAAAAACTATTGGATTAAAGGAATTAAGATTATTTGCAAGGATACTAGGAATTTGTGACAATCTACTTTTGTTTTGACCAGGAAGCACTGCAATTCTTGAATCTATTGCCAAAAGAGTTTTAGGCGACAACTGTGCGTAGCACCCCGTGACAATAACTGCAGCATTTGGGCATTTTTCAAGATACAGACGAATTATGCGCCTATCTTTTTGTTCGGCTTTTTGAGTAACGGAGCAAGTATTTATAACACAAACAAGACATTCTAAATCATTTTGACTCTTCGCAGTCAAAGGTTCAAGAGAAACTGAAAAAGACTTATCGTAAAAAAAATGCGCCGCGCTTTCAGATTCTATTTGATTAAGGCGACAACCGGTAGTTCCAAAACGTATTTGCAATTTATTATCAACTTTACTGAAGTTTTAAAGAAACTCTATTCCTTCCACGCTCTGCCTCAACGGAAGAAGAATTTAATCTAAGAGCTTCATCATAAGCTTCTACAGATTCATAATAGTTACCTGCCATTTCTCGAGCGTAACCTAATCTAATCCACCATTTATCGTACAAAGGCTGTTTTTTTACCGCTGCGGACAAAGCAATATCTGCATGCTGATACCTTGCCTGCCGTATAAAAATTTCGCCCATATAGTAATAGACATCGCCTACACGGCTGCCATTTTCAGGAGCATTTGCAACATACTTTTGAAACTGCTCCATTGCTCCATTATTTTTTCCTAAGAAATAGCGGGCTTCTCCAAGTATTTCAATAAGCCTAAGATCATAGGTGCTAATCTTTAAACCTGCTAGAGCCCTTTGCTCAGCTTCAGAGTATTGCTTATTTGCAACTAGAGCCCAGCACATCACAACATAGGATTCTATATTGTTTGGAGTCTGTAAAAGTTCCTGCTCACACACAGCAACGGCTTCTTTATACTTTTTATTTCTATAAAGAACAAGAGCGTCCTGTTTTACATTGGCTTGAGAAGTCAAAGGTAAAGCTAAAAGCAATGAAAAAAATATAAAAAAAATATAAAAAAAATTACTTTTCATACTGAATCTCCCATGAAAAAGCAGCAGTTGATAAAAAACTTGCACCGCAAGCTCAACTCACAAAGATAAAAACAACGAATTGTGCAATCCTACCTTATCATTGTGCAACGACCTGTAAACACGCTTCCAGGCTCAAGAACAACTTGATTAGAAGTAATATCGCCATCTACAACACCGTCAGACGAAACAAAAATCAAGTCTTTTGCATGTATATTTCCGTGCACCTTACCTTTTACAAGAACCCGAACTGCATTTATATCAGCATTTACTTCTGAACACGTGTCAATAACCAAATCGCTAGTAGCATCGATTTTACCATTAACTTTTCCACGAATCATAAAAGGCTTTACAAATTTTATATTACCTGTAAATTTTATTCCAGCTTCAATAACTGTATCAAAAGCTTCGTCTTCAAGATCAAAAAAATCACTTTCTTTTACATCAAACATTCTTTTATTTTACATACGAATGGATTTCAAGTCAATGTACAGATAGCCTCATACAATTACAAACTATAAGATTAAGCTCCAATTTTTTTATAGAATTAATATACAAATGTTAGTCGTGCAATACAAAAGAATACTTTAAACTAAAGTTGCCTGTATTTTGAACAAGGCCTAAAAAATCCTCTTGCTGAGAAAAAACTGCTATAAAATCTGTAAAAAACGATTCTTTTTTTTCAACAAAATTCGAAAAAGAAAGAGTTGCTCCATTTTTAAAAGAGTTTTTAAATGAATCCAAAACGTGAGCCACAGAAAATCCACAATCTTTTGCAAGCAAATAATTCATAGACATAGATTTTTGACGAATTTGATTTTCTAAAGCGTTTTCATCAATATTAAAAGCATTAATCTTGTTTTGTTTTAAAAGATTTTCATCATCAATGAGTTTTTTAGAATTAGAAATTGCATTTTCTATGTTAAACGGTTGCAAAAAATCATATCCAGCAGCATTTTTTAGTTCAAAATGACCAATACTAGTTCTTAAAAGCCCCGCAAGACTTGCTCTACTTGAACAATTAATTCCAATATCTCTTGCTAAGGAACGAATATAAGTCCCTTTTGAAACTGAAAATCTTATTCGGGCATATTCAACTCGGTTAGAGGAATTTAGTTTTGCCTCTAAAATTTCTGAAGAATATACTTTTACCAATCTTTTTGGAATTTCTACAGCGACGCCTTTTCGAACTAAATCGCTTGCTCGATTCCCATCTACATGAATCGCACTAAATGCTGGTGGAGCCTGCAAAAATTCCCCTGTAAAATGTGCAAGAGCTTTTTCCAAATCAGAAACTAGAGGCAATTGCGCCACAGCAACTAGTTTACCAGTACACTCAAGAGTATCTGTTTCCTCTCCAAATTTTATAACAGCCTCATATGATTTATCAAATTCTGTAATTCTACCAGCAAGTTTTGTAAGGGAACCGCAGCAAACGACTAAGAGTCCTGAAGCAAAACTGTCTAAAGTACCAGTATGCCCGACTTTTTTTGTTGAAAAAGCGCGTTTTATAGAAAACAAAGAAGAAAATGATGTGCAACCGCTAGGTTTTGCAAAAAGAACAATTTTATCGCAATTATTTTTTTTCATACTAAAAAATTGACTTGGCTAGGCATTAATCAGCCATTTCTGGATGACTTTCAGCCCAAGCCTTAGATTCTTCTTCTAATGCATTAAGTTTTTGAACCATGTGAAAACCTGTTTTCATTCCAGAATCAACAAAAAAAGTAAATTTCGGAAACTTATGAATTCTCATCTTTTTTGCAATAGAAGACTGCAAAAATCCTGCCGCACTGTTAAGGCCCTCTACCCCTCGTTCAACTTGCCCATCGGATAAGAAACTTGATACATAGATTTTTGCATAACTCAAATCGTTTGTAACTTCAACCCGATTTATTGAAAGAAAAGTCGAAACTCTAGGGTCTTTTACTTCTCCACGACTAATCAACTTTGAAATTTCGTCTCTAAGCTGAACGTTTAATCGCTCAATTCTGTACTGACCCATTTTAGCCTCCCATAAAAATTTTACAATATAAACTTATAAAGATAAAAACAGTCGTTATTACTTGGTTATTTTTATTTAACAAAGGTTCATACGAACATTAAAAACGGTCTAGCCAAGGTCGCAAGAGCACCTTGACTAGGCGAATTTTAATTAATTTTCTTTAGACTCAGAAGTATTTCCTGGATATTTAGATCCCAAATCCTTTGGCCTTGCAGCTTTTTTAGCTTTAGCTTTCGCTTTTTCGGCTTCTAAAGATTCTGCTTCAAGGGCTTGTTCTGCTTGTGCATCCGCTAAAGCTTTTGCCGCAGCTTCTGCAGCTTTCTTTTCGTTTTCTGCACGGTCATCGTGATGTTCATCACCAAGCTTTCGGGCAACTTCAATATACTCAAAGATTTCCATGTGGTCGCCAACTTGAATATCTTGCCAATTTTCAAGACCTATACCACATTCAAATCCTGTAGAAACTTCCTTTGCATCATCTTTAAATCGCTTTAACGAAGAAATTTTTCCTGTAAACTTTACAATTCCTTCGCGAACAAGATGAACCATTGCATTGCGTTTTACAAGACCTTCTACAACGTAACAACCAGCGATTGTTCCAACTTTTGGAACTTTGAAAGTGTTTCGAACTTCAACATCACCAAGTGTTTGTTCTTTTGTGTCTGGCGAAAGCATACCTTCCATAGCTGCTTGAATTTCTTCCACACACTTATAGATGATATTATACTTACGAATATCAACTTTTTCAGTATCTGCAAGAATTTTTGCCTTTGGCGTAGGACGAACATTAAATCCGATAATAATTGCGTTTGAATCAGCTGCTGCCAAAGTAACATCAGATTCATTGATTGCGCCTGCACTTGAATGAATTACGTTCAAGCGAATATCTTTTGTAGAAAGTTTTTCAAGAGAAGCCTTAAGCGCTTCGGCAGAACCTTGAAGGTCAGCCTTGATGATAACTTTTAGTTCTTGAACTTCGTGAGCTTCAATGTCTTTGTAAAGGGTGTCAAGAGTTGTTTTCTTAACAGCTTTTGCAGCTTCGTAGCGTTTAAGCTCTTGGCGCTTTGTAGAAATTGCGCGAGCTTCTTTTTCGTTTTCAGTAACCTGGAACGGATCCCCAGCATTAGGCATTTCTTCCATTCCAAGAACTTCCACAGGAATTGAAGGACCTGCTTCCTGAATACGCTTTCCGCGGTCATCAAACATTGCCCTTACGCGGCCAGAATAAATTCCAGCAACAAAAGGGTCGCCTTGTTTTAATGTACCACGCTGAATAATAACTGTAGAAACAACACCGCGTCCCTGATCGATTCGAGATTCAAGAATTTTTCCTTCCGCACGGCAATCATAAGTCGCCTTTAATTCAAGCATTTCTGCCTGGAGAAGAATTGCATCCAAAAGCTCGTCAATTCCTTGACCTTTTAATGCAGAAATATGCACATATTGAGTTTCGCCGCCCCATTCCTCTGGAGTAAGCCCTTGTTCGCTCAACTGAGTTTTTACTCTATCTGGATTAGCTTCTGGCTTATCGCACTTGTTTACAGCAACAATAATAGGAACCTTTGCATCTTTTGCATGCGCAATAGCTTCTAAAGTCTGAGGCATAACACCATCATCAGCGGCAACAACCAAAACAACAATATCTGTAACCTGGGCACCGCGAGCACGCATCATTGTAAACGCTTCGTGGCCTGGAGTATCAAGGAATGTAATTGTTCCTTTTTCGGTTTTTACGCTATAAGCACCAATTGACTGGGTAATTCCACCAGCTTCGCCTTCTGCAACATGAGATTTTCTAATTGCATCAAGAGTTTTTGTCTTACCGTGGTCAACGTGGCCCATTACTGTAACAATTGGAGGACGAGGAAGCATTGAATCTTCTTTATCAGCGTCTCCCTGAATAACAGTTTCATCATAAAGGCTTACAAGTTTTACTTCGCAACCATATTCTGCAGCAAGTAAAGTTGCAGTATCGGAATCAATTGACTGCGTAATTGTTACCATCATACCCATTCCCATGAGTTTTGAAATAACTTCGCTAGCCTTTAAGTTCATTTTTCGAGCAAGATCAGAAACAGATACAGTTTCCATAATTTCTATGGACTTTGGAACTACGCTTGCAGGAGTTTCCGACTTCTTTTTTGTTTCAAAAAGATTATCGTCGTACTGCTCTTCATCTTTTCTATTATATACTTGTTTTTTGCCTTTAAAGGTCTTTTTTGCAGGCGCACGGTTTTGCATCATCGGAGGGACAGAACTTGCTCCTCCACCTACGCGGAATCCGCCCTGACCAGAACCAAATCTAGGAGAGCCGCCTTGCCCATTGCGGTTTTGAAATCCGCCTTGACGATTGCCACCAAATCCGCCTTGTCCATTGCGGCTCTGATAGCCGCCCTGCCGGTTGCCATCGCGTTCGCGGTTTTGATAGCCCTGTCTAGCTTGAGCACCAGTAAATCCGCCTCCTTCACGATTGCGGTAGCCACCACCGTTAGAGCCATTATTGTTATAGCCGCTGCGACCGTTTCCATATCCATAGCCGCCATTTCTGCTATCGCGTCTGCCATGGTCAGAAAGGTTTCCAGCTTTTACATTAGGCCGTGTAGTATTAAGCTCAAAAGCACGACGCTGCTGAGGACGACCTTCATTCCTATTCTGTGACGAACCTCTAGAAGAGCTTTCATTTTTTACAGAAGTTTTTTCCGCATTATTACGAGACTCTGTTTTTTTAACAACAACACGCAAACCTTCGTGCTTTGCACCTTCTGTCTTTTGATTAGAAGAAGGCGCAGTAGTCTTCTTTTTTACAACTACTATCTTCTTTTTTGCAGCATTATTGTTATTATTTTGTGCTGCTGAACTATCGTTTTGTTTTTTGTGAACAATAATTGCAGGCTTTTTTTCTATATCTTCAGCCATTGTGTACCCTATTCCTCGTCCTCTGTAAATTCAAACTCAACACCACACTTAGGACAACGCGTCATGTCAAGAGTAATCTCTGCGCCACATTCTGGACAGTAGTATTTTTCTTCTTCCTCTTCAGACTCTTTTTCTTGAGAATCTTCATTCTGTTCCTCTTCCACAAACTCTACATTTTCTTTGATTAAAGAGTGAACTGCATCTAATTGTTCTTTTGTAAGACCTTCAATTTCAAGAGTGTCATAAGCTTCCATAAATTGAACAATATCTTCAATTCCTTTTTCTGCAAGAGCGGCAGCCACAGTTTGATCAACTCCAGGAAGTTCTTTTATGGTTGCAATTTCGCTATTAGGTTCTTCATCTTTAAATAAGTTTCTAGCCGCAACTGAAGTAGCCTTATCGCTAAGATCCATGCCTTCGCACTGTTCTTCTGTCTTTACATCAATAGACCAGTCGCACAAGCGGTTTGCAAGGCGAACATTTTGCCCCTGCTTTCCAATTGCAAGACTAAACTGAGAATCATCAACAATTGCAAGAGCCTGCTTTTTCGCTTCATCAAGAATAACGACACGGTTTACACTAGCAGGAGAAAGAGCATTTTTTATAAACTCAACAGGATCTGGATCATACTTCAGAACATCGATTTTTTCACCGAGAAGCTCGCGAATTACATTCTGAATGCGAACACCCTTAGTTCCAACGCAAGCCCCAACAGGATCGATCTCTTCGCGCACTGTGGAAACAGCCATTTTTGTTCTATAACCAGCCTCGCGAACGCACTTTTCAATCTTTACAGTACCGTCTGCAATTTCTGGAATTTCCATTTCCATTGTGATTTCAACAAGTTTTGGATCGCTTCTGCTGAGCACTATTTGAAGTCCTGTAGAAGTTTTTTTAATATCAGAAATAATTGCTTTTATTCGATCCCCTTGATCATAAGTTTCTCTTGGAGACTGATTTTTTACAGGCAGGAAGCCTTCAATTTTTCCAGCGTTTCCAAGATCTACAAAGATATTGCCATTTCGTTCCCGCTGATAATAACCGTTTATCATCTCTCCAACTTTATCTTTGTACTGATTGTAAAGAGAGTCTTTTATAGTTTCGTTTAACCCTTGATGCGCAGTTTGCTTACCAGAAGCAATTGCTGAACGGTCAAAAGATTTTGGATCTTCAAGAATTTCAACTTCATCACCTAATTCAATATCCTCTACAAGTTTTTTTGCATCTTCAAGTTCAATTTCTGTAACAGGATCATAAACACCGTCTACAACTGTCTTTCTTGAGTAAATTGAAACATCAGACATATCATCTGCAAATTTTACAACAGCATTATCTGAAGTTCCGTAAGTGCGTTTGTACGCCATTTTCAATGCATTTTCAATTGTGCGTTTAACCGCATCCTCTGTGTAGCCTTTTTCTTCGATTAAAGCACGAATAGCTTCTGCCATTTCTGACATATTAAGCCCCCATAATTATTTTATGTTATAAATGAATAAACTTAGCCTTTGCAATATTTTCAAAAAGGAAAGTTTGCTGATTTCCTTCTTTTTCAAGTGTTACAGATTTTTCGTCAGCATTTACAATTACGCCCCCAACCCAATCTGAAACATTTTTGTCCCATACGCGAACTTCTCGCCCTTTAAAAATTGGAAACTCTGCCGCATTTTTTATATTGCGTTCCATTCCAGGACTTGTAAGTTCCATGTAAGTATCTTCCGTTCCTAAAATTGCTTCCAAGCGAGGAAGAAGAGCGTGATGAACTTTAGAACAGTCGTTAACGCCAATATCAATTGAAGGATCTTTAGACGCTATAACAGCATTGATTCTTGTTACACCTTTTTGCGGAATTACGTGAAGTTCCACCAAAGTGTATCCCAAACCTTCTACCAAAGGGGAACAATCTTTGTAGTAAGGCATTGAATCCAAAGAAATGTATTCCAAAATAACCTCTTGAACATAAAAAAAGACCCGTGAGCCACGAGTCCATCTTAAAAGATATTAAAATGTACGGTTAAAACTATATATTTTTTGCAGAAGGATGTCAAGAGCTGTGTTTATAGAACTTCGAAATAGCATATTGCAAAAGAGTCTGAAAAAACTTTTACAATGTTTAAAAAGCAAATTGACATTCGTTTAGCAACGACACGTCATTTATTGAACAATTTTGCGCCGTATGATACTCTTATTTTATGCAGAATTATATACGAGCGCGCAGCGACGACCATAAAGAAGACCGTTTGAATCAAGTCAAGCAAGCGGCAGACGAATTATTCCAAGAAATGCCGTACACAGAAATCACGCTTACAACGATTGCTGAAAAACTTACTTGGTCACGTGCAAATCTTTACAAATATGTAACCACAAAAGAAGAAATTTTTCTTGAAATTTCTGCGCAAAAAATGACAAATTACTACATCGCCTTAATATCGGCCTTTCCGGAAGGAAACAAGTTTTCACCTGAAGTTATTGCAGAAGTCTGGGCTGGAATTCTAAACGCAAATCAAGACTATCTTCGATATGTTTCATATTTAAATCCGATTATCGAAACAAATGTAACAGTCGATCGACTTGCAACGTTCAAGAAAAAATATTACGGCTTTGCATGGCAGCTGCGCGACAAGATTTCAGAAATGCTTTCGCTTTCCAAGGAAGACGCATACAAGCTGCAACTGGATATACTGACATTCGCCGCTACAACCGCCGTAAGCTGCTATAGAAATCCGCTGATTCAGGAAGCACTAAAAAAAATCAACATAACTCCACCAAAAATGGACTTTTATGAAGATATGCGGGATTTTCTTCTTATGCGGATAAATTGGAGCCTAAAGAAAATCTAACAAGCAGGAAAAGATAATCACAAAACTGGCTATGAACAATGCAGAAAATTCAAAGCCGTTCCTGGAATTTTTTAAAGGATGAAAGAAAAATCTTCGCAAGATTGTATTGGCCAGAAAGTTTTCCTTATTTCACAATGTATTCCATCTCAACGTCCGCTTTTTCAGAATGCCAGACATCTTTTCTGTACGGAATTTCAACGAATCCGAACTTTTTATAAAGATGAATTGCAGGCTTCAAGCCGGAAATCGTAATCAGGCAAAGTTTTTTCGCGCCGTGAGAAACTGCATAATCCATGCAGGCTTTTAAGACAGCAGAGCCGGCTCCAGTTCCCGTATACTGTCCGGCAGCCGCGAGCTTGCAGACTTCCCAGACGTCGTCTCCGAGCGGCTCAATCATGCACGTCGCAAGAACTTTTCCGTCCTCAACAGCAAAATAGACCATCGAACCTTTTTCGATAAGCTCCTCAACATGATCCATCGCATACTGGTCGTAGGATTCAATGTAGTAAAGTTTTTCAAGCCATTCCGTGTTCAGCCGCACAAAGTCGCTCTTGTATTTCGGGTCGTATTCAACAATCTGCATTTTCCGCTCCGTAAGAATAGAATTTGTTAATTTATGACTTACAAAGCGCAGATTGTCAATAGGAATTATTTTCAAAGTTTTCCGTACTCTGCATTGTTTTTTACACCAAAAACAATTTCACCAAATTTACAAGCAGTTTGATTCCGTAAAGAATAATTACAACGCCGCAAATGCGGTTCAGCCAGGTAAGAACGCGGCCGCTGATTTTGCTGCCAAGAATGTGAACTAAAACTGCAAGACAACTGAACCAAAGAAAACTTGCACAAGCAAAGCCGGTAATAAAATAAGGATTGCCACCTTCCGGCAGCGAGGCACGAAAAGCACCCAGCATCAACGTCCCGTCAATCAAAGCCTGCGGATTCAGCCAGGTTACGATAAAAGCCGAACCCGCAATTTTCCAAAGAGACTGATTCACATCTTTTCCGCCGCTTAAATCTGCTTTGGAGCGGACAAGACCAACGCCTATGAAAATAACCATCAGTCCTCCAATGCCAAGAATAATTTTCTGCAGCCACGGCAAAGCCTCCATCAGAGCGCCTGCGCCAAGAAAACAGGCAAGCCCAAGTGAAATATCCCAAAATATAACAATCAAAGCAGTTGCAATTGTACGCCCTAATTTCTGGCTCATAGCACTGTTGATAACAAACAAATTCTGCATACCGATGGGCGCAACATAGGCAAGTCCTAAAGACAAACCTTGAAAATAAATTGGTATCATATACAAACAAAACCTTCTTCACACATTCAGCTTAAGGCTTTTTTATACCGTGCCATAGAACATTTTTCAAGTCCGGCCATTTTCCAAGTTTTCCGTATGCTTTAAATGTAACGTTGAAAATCGGAATCTCGCCCTTTTTTGCATCCGTGAGCGGCTTTAAGAACGACTGCCCGGTAAAATACTTTGCGAACGCCTCGTTCGGTTCTCCGACTCCAAATTTGTCGATTTTTGAAAATTCTTCTTTTGTCATGATTTCTCCATTTTCTTTCTATCATACAATGCTTTTGGGCGTTCCCCTCACTCTGTTCGCTTGCGCTTCCTTCGTTCGGGCCGGCTGTTCCGCATTTCAATTTTAATTTTAGTTTTACTTTTATGCGAGTTTTCGCAAGAAAACTCGTAAGCAAACCGTAAGGTTTGCTAGTGCTCCATAGCCTAACGCAATTCAGTTTTCTACCAGTTTTCATACCTTTTTCCGGTGTTCAGCTTTGCAATCTGCGCCATTTCGGCGTCAGTCAAAGAAAAATCCCAAATATTGTAGTTTTCGGCGATGTGCTTTGGGTTTGAGCTGCCGGGAATCGCGATAAATCCGCTTTGAACGTGCCAACGGACAATCACCTGGGCGGAAGTTTTTTTGTGGGCGGCGGCGATTTTCAAAATCACCGGATTTTCAAGGCTCTGCTTTGTGTGGCCGCGGCCGCCGAACGGATAGTAGCTTTCCATGCGGATTCCGTATCTTGCGCACCAGTCGCGCAACACTGTTCCCTGATAAAAAATGTGGTTCTCGTTCTGGATTACCGCAGGCTTGATTTCAAAGTCGCGGACAAAATGCTCTACCTCGCGCGGCGTGTAAAAGTTTGAGATTCCAATCGAACGGATTTTTCCTTCCTTGCACGCCTTTTCCATAGCCCGGTAAACTTTGTCGTCGCCGCTTCCGTGCTGGTGGAGCAGGCACAAGTCTATGTAGTCAACTTTCAGTTTTTCAAGCGAATCCTCTATGTCCGCCGCCGGATCAGACGACCAGGGAACAATCTTTGTCGTCAAAAAAGCTCTCCCCTTGCGCAGATTTTTTCCGCAAGCGCACGCTGAATTGCCCTGCCAACTTCCGTCTCGTTTCCGTAGTATTTTGCGGTGTCAATCAGACGCACGCCGGTTTTGAGCGCGGAATAAACGGCATTCTCGCAGGTCTCGCCTGTCAAAGTCCAGGTTCCAAGCCCCGCGACCGGCATTTCATAGCCGCTGTTCAGTCTTACAGTTTTTCCGGCTTGTCCAGCCGGTTTGCCAGATTCTGCCGCAAGCGCTGCGGTCATCGCTAAAAATGCTCCAAAAAACAAAAGTGATTTTTTCATAATTCCGCCTAGACTGACGTTATTTCAGACCGATTTTCTTAAGCCAAGTGGAAACGTCCGCTGTCTGCGCGTGCGCCTGACCGATTCCGTCAAGAGTTTTCGCGCCTTTGCTCAAATCACAAATGCGTCTCAAGGTTGAATCGCGTCCGCTAGACCAGTAAGTGCAGAACGGAACAACGGTTTTTCCGCGCAAGTCCGCCTGCAAAAGAAAAGTCTCAACAGGATTCGCCATGTCGTCCGACCAGACAGGAGTTCCCACAAAAACCACATCGCAGCCAGAAAGATTCGGAACAGAAGCAAGCTCGCGGTGAACTCCGTTTTTTATGTCCGCCTTTGACTCGCGGCCGCACTCGTTCATATTTTTTGAGTACGGAACTTTGCACTCAAGCCGGAACAAGTCCGCGCCGGTTTCGTCGGCAATGCGCTTTGCAAGTTTCGCGGTTGTCTCTGTAAGGCTGTAGTAAACAACGAGCTTTTTTGAGCCTGAAGAAACGGAAGAAGATTTTTCAGAAGCAGACGCAACGGATTCAGCCAGACTGAAAGCAAAAACGCTTCCGCTTGAAAGATTTTTCAGCGCGCCGCAAACGCTTTTGTCCGCAAATTCGCCGATTTCAACCGCCTTTGCAGAGCCTATGCTGTGGTCAGCGTAAGCAACAGAAATCGCCTGAAAATTCAAGTTGTAATAGACGTGCCCTGCCTTGTAGGCGGAAGTTGAAGAGTCGCTTTTGCCGTAGTCAAGCGCAGTGTAGCTATAGAACTCGAATCCGCCGTATTTTGTCATCGAAAGACTTTTTCCGTCCACAGTTTTTGCAAAAAATTCAGCTGTCTTGTTTTTAGAAAGATTAAGCTCGTAGGATTTTCCGCCGAATACAACGCTCATTTTTTTTGTGTTTTTAGACTGCACAAAAATAGATGTTGCAGCAAACAATGCAAATAAAATTGAAACCAGTTTTTTCATGAATCGCCTCGTTACAATCAGATTAGTTACATAATGTAACTAATAAAGAATATAATAAACTAAATATCATCTGTCAAGATAATATCAAGATTTTGGCAATAAGGATAAAATCATAGAGTACTCTTCGGATTTATGTTATATATCAAAATATGCTCACACATCAAAATTTTAATAACGGAAAAATATTTTCAGTGGCTGCGCCGAGCCTGCAAAAAATTCATCGCAAAGTGCGAAAGCGCAATCATTCCGGCGGTCATTCCAAGATATTCTGCAACGCACACAAAAATATTCGGCGCGGAAAGTTTCCATGAGTTCTGCCAGAAAAGATAGACGTAAAGCTGGCTATGGACAATGCAGAAAATTCCAAGCGCGAAAATCAGAATCCACAGAATCTGCAAGGATATAAAGCGCGCTGAATTTTTTCCGTCGCCAGATTTTTTGCCATTTGCCGCCGTTTCAAGTTTTTTAAGCTTTGAATGAAGATGAAGCCCCAAGTGAAATCCCATCGCCAGAAATCCCCAGGAGCATGAAAAAGTATGCAGCGGACGACTCCAGGAAGTCATATTAATAGAAGAAAACGCAAAAACCGCTCCGCTCATCATAACCGAGCTGAACGCCATCAAAATCATAAGGGCAAACAAAAGCCACACAGTCGCGCTGAACAAAATCCGAACGGAATTGTATTTTCCGCGCAGCGCAGAACGGTAAAATCCGCCGTTCAAAATGTGATGCAGAATGAAAAGCGCAAAAAGCGCAGCCCCGAAAATTCCGTGCGCTGAAAGGTCCCGCACAACCTCGTGGCTCATCAGAAAAATAAAGTCCGCAAACATCAGAATATCGGTGATGATTTTAAGATTTTTTCTAATTTTCATATTCAAATTGTATTGCAAAACATACCCACTTTGTTGAGCAAATATAGTTACTTTATTCACTCAACATAGTTACTTTATTTTTTAACTCGGAATAAATCACATCCCGCTTTCTTTCAGCCATCCGTCAATTCTTGCGCTCAAGTCGCGGCCGCCGGAATAGAAGAACTCGAACGGAAGCTCCACGTAGCTTTTCGGCAAGTGCTTTGAAAGGTCGCTCACGCTGTCGCCGTACATTGTTCCGCCGTGGCTTGAAAATGAAACCACGGTTTTGCCCGAAAAATCGCAGCTTTCAAGGAAAGTGTAAACCGGCATTGGAAGAGTCGCCCACCAAGTCGGGTAGCCGAGCAAGACAACATCGTATTCCGCCTTTTTTGCCGCGCTGATTTTTGTCTTTAGAGGAGGCCGCGTTCCGCTCATCAGGTCGCGCTGGCTTACGTCATAGATTCCGCCGCGGTAAGGATTCTGCATTTCAATCTCCACAAGGTCAACTTTTTCCTCGCCGAATTTTTGTTTCAGGCTTTTTGAAATGTATTCTGCCGCGCTTTCGGTGTTCCCGGAATAAGAAAAATACGCGACCAGCACACTCGGATTTTTCGGAATTGTGATTGAAGAGACTTTCTCATCGTATCTTGTTTCAAAAACACCGTTCCGTTTTCCGGCGTTCCGCGCGATTCTGAATCCAAGATTTCTGTCTTTTGTGAGCGGATTTGAAGCCGAACGATACGCGCTCCGCAAATGCTTTCCAAAATCATTGAATCCGCCGCCACGGTTCACACGGTAAACGCCAACTGACGCACCAAGAGGATTCAAGACAGACTTTCCGCCAGAAGCAGAAACAGAATCGCCATAATCGCCGTAATAATCAAAAACCCACTCGCTCACATTTCCGTGCATATTGTAAAGCCCGAACGCATTCGGCGAGAGAGAGTCCACCGCAATCGTTTTTCCGCGGTTCAAGCCCGGCTGAACATTCGGATTCGTGCGCCGAACATAGTTTTCTTCTATTAGGTAAGGATAGCTTCCCTCATAGTTCGCGTCTTTCGGATTGTTCCAGTTTCCAGTGCTGAAAATCGTCGTTGTTCCTGCGCGGCAGGCGTATTCCCATTCCGCCTCGGTCAAAAGCCGGTAGCCGTCCGCCGCCAAGTCAACACCAACATCGGGAAATGAAATCGAAGATTTCTCATTTTTTCCGCCAATCTTGTAAACCGCAGACAGACCTTCCGCCAAAGATTTTTTGTTGCAATATTCAAGTGCGTCGTAAAACGAGACGTTCTCAACAGGAAGATTCGCGCCTTTGTTATAGCTCGGATTTTCTCCCATCAGTTTTTCGTAATCCGACTGACGGACTTCAAACGCGTCGCAATAAAAATCGTCCACCGTAACAGAATGCTGCGCCTCGTCCTCGCCGCGCATCCGCTCCGAAGCAGGACTTCCCATCAAAAAAGTTCCGCCTTTGATAAAAACCATCTTAGATTCCGCAAAAATTGAACCGCTTAAAAGGCAAGCCTCGGCCAATGTAAAAAGAATTTTCTTCATATCAAACTCCACAATTCCTACTTCACTTCCACAAGCCGGTAGCTTCTTGTGCCGCCTCCGAGTTTTTCAAGCTGCCCGACCATTCCAACGCGGTGGGCGGCTTTCCATTCGACTTTTGCGGCGCTGTCAACGTCAGCTTTTTCAATCACAAAGTCCAAAGTGCATTGCTCAAGGGCCACGATGTCGCTCGAGGCGATGATTCCGATTTTTCCAAGATTTTTTGCGCCACGGCAGCTGTCGTTCGGCTCGATGTCGTCAAGAACGTTGATGAACGCCCAGTTTTTCTTGTAGTCAAGCGCGGCTTTCGCGGCATCTGCAAAGCTTTTTTCAAGAACGTCCGCCGGTGTGCTGTGGTAGTGATTTTCGTCCGTGCCGCCAGAATGGATAATGCATTTTCCGCTACGGTTTGCAAGGCAGAGCGAAATGTTCTTGATGTTTCCGTCAAAAGCCGGAAGCATGTGAAGCCTGACGCGGAAAACTGAAATCAGCGTGTCAAAGCCTGCGAATTCTTTTCCAGTGCGCGCGTATTTTAGAAGATTTCCACCTTTCAAAGGCAGATTGATATAGTTGCTGTCGCTCAGCATAACGCATTTTCCAATTTCCGTAAATCCGTGCTGCCTAGCATACGAAAGATTCATCTCCGAAGTGCGCCTGTTTCCCGAAAGTCCGTTTCCGTCGAACATAGTGCCGCCGGTCGTTTTTACAAGCTCGCGCAAAAGCTCAGGCTGCAGAACTTCCTCGTCAGGTCCGCCGAAGCTCACCTTGATTCCCACGTTCCCCTCGATTTTTTGGTTCAGCGCGCGGTAAACTTTCATAAGCCCCGCGGAAGAAACGTCTCGCGTAAAATAGACAACGCTCTGATTCTGCGAGCCGTTTTTTTGACCGCCATTTTGATTCTGGGCAAAAATTCCGGCAGAAGCAAAGGTAGCCAGCATAAAAAACGGCAGAAGAAATTGTTTTTTCATTTTGTGTTTCCTCTCAATTTGAATAACTGCCCCCTACTCCGTCCAGACCTGCTTTGCAAGGTTGAAAACCGCCCAGGCTTTCGGCCAGCCGGCATAGAACGCAACGTGGGTTACAATCGCGGCAATCTCGTTTTTTGTCACGCCGTTTTTCTTTGCGTTTTCAAGGTGGTATTTGAGCGAATTGTCCGTGATTCCCTGCGACATGAGCGAGACAACCGTAATAATGCAGCGGGTCTTTATGTCGATGTCCTGATTGTTCCAGTTTTCGCCGAAAAGAATGTCGTCGTTGAAGTGGGCGAAGTCCGGGGCAAACTCGCCGAGAGCCGCGCGTCCTGCAGTCTGAACAATTTTCTGCGGAGGCAGCTGCTGATTTTGATTTTCCGTTTTTTCGTTTTTTGGCATATTTTTCTCCCATAAAAAGTCAAGAGTAAAACTTCTGTTTTAGGATTGACTTTTTAAGTTGTTTCGCAACGAAGTGAGAAACAACAGATGATAAGAAAGTTTGCGACGCAAACTTTTCAAGATAAAAACAGACGCCATTTTCGGCTGCTTTTATCTTACCTTCTTTCTGATTTTGCGGATATTTCCCCTACCGGATAAAATTTGTCGAAACGCGCTGTTCTGTTTTAGGCAGACCGAATTTTTCTTTTCCCAAGGCGATGCTTTTCATCAGGAATGTCATGTTTCTTGCAAGCACGCGCATGGTCTGTTTTCCTTCATCGTCCATTTCGGCTTCTCCCGGCAGACGGCCGTGAATAGAATTCCAGTATTGGCTGGATGCAACCGGCATATTAGATATGGTGAAATATTTGTTCAGCTCGTCGAATGTCGCCGAACAGCCGCCGCGTCTTGCGCACACAACGCTTGCACCGACTTTCATTGTCTTGTCAAAATGGGAGCTGTAAAAGAGGCGGTCAAGAACTGCAATCAATGTGGCATTTGCACTAGCGTAATAAACCGGGCTTGCGACAACAAGTCCGTCCGCCGCCTGGAATTTTGGGGCAAGCTCGTTTACAACGTCGTCAAAGACGCATTTTCCTGTCTCGCCGCAGCGTCCGCAGGCAATGCAGCCTCTTACATTCTGGTTTCCGACGCGGACAATTTCTGTTTCCACGCCTTCCGCCTCAAAAGTCTTTTTCATTTCTCCAAGCGCAATCGATGTGTTTCCGTCTTTTCGCGGGCTTCCGTTAATCATCAGAACTTTCATTTTCAAACTCCAAAAAGCTTCGGTATTTATTTCAAAATTCCGTCGATATATTTCTTCACTTCCGCGCCTGACGCGCTTCCTCTGAATTCCCGGCCGCCTTTGAAAGCTGCGCCTTTCGCGTGCTTCGCCAAATCAGAGCCGCTTCTTCCAAGTCCGCTTCCGCCGCTTGTGCAGAGCGTCACAAGATTTTTGCCGTTCAAGCCGTTCTGTTCAACGAATGTGTAGACGATTTTTGGCGCGAGTCCCCACCAGATTGGATATGCGACAATCACGTTGTCGTAGCCGCTCAGGTCGATTGAGTTTGCGATTGCCGGACGACTTTTATTGTCGTTGCACTCAACAGAAGAAAGCGAGTTGCGGTCGTGCCAGTCCAAGTCCGCGCTCGTGTATTTGTGAACTGGAACAATTTCGTGCAAGTCCGCGCCCAAGGCTTGAGCCGCCGTTTTTGCGAGCCGCTGTGTTGTTCCTGTCGCACTGAAATAGCAGACAACAGTTTTTTTTGCGTTTTGCGCGCCCTGTGAACTCTGCGCATTTGCTCCAAACATAATAAATGCTCCTAGAATTAAAAAAATTGATTTTTTCATTTTATTCTCCCAAGAATATCTTTCACGTCAGCCACAATCTGCCCGGTTGTCATTCCGACTTCCTTCAAAAGCTCGGCTGGATTGTATCGGTCGTAGAATTTCTTTTCCAGGCCGTAATTCTTCACTTTCATATTTGAAGTGCCGTAGAACGAGGCGATTTTTTCGCCGAAGCCGCCGCTTATAATTCCGTCCTCAAGCGTAATCACAAGCCCGTGGTCTTTTTTAAGCTCTTCAAGAAGTTTTTTGTCAACGCCGCTTGCAAAACGCGGATTTATCAAAGTCGGCTCAAATCCAAGTTCGCTTTTTATCGCCGCCGCAACAGCCTCGCCTTTCTGGTAAAAATCTCCTAGCGCAAAAACAGCAACTTTCTCGCCTTTCTTTTCAACTTTGTAAGTATCAAGCGCGTCAAAAGATTTTTCGGCAACGCAAGACTCTCGATGATAAACTTCATTACCCGGAATCAGAATCAGAACCGGGTGGGATTTCTGTTCGATTGACCAGTTCAGCATGTTCAGATATTCTTCCGCGCAGGTCGGAGAGAGAACCACAAGATTCGGAATATTTGTGAACGCCGCAAGCCCGAAAATTCCCAAGTGAGTAACGTCCGTAAGCCCGTCAAACGAAGTGTAATTCATAAGCATTGTGACAGGCAGATTGTTGATACAAACGTCCTGCGAAATCTGGTCGTAGGCGCGCTGCAGGAAAGTCATATTTGTAACCAAAAGCGGATTTCCGCCGTTTTTCGCGATTCCGGCGCAGACCGCAGTTGCCGCCTCCTCCGCAATTCCAACATCAAGATATTGCGCGCCTAGTTTTTCGCGAAGCTCAGGCACAAGCCCCACAGAAGCCGGCATTGCAGGAGTCACGACAACAAATTTCTTGTCCTTTGCCGCGCGCTCCATAATCCAGTCCGGAGTAATCGCGCCGTAGCTTTCGCCGTTTCCAAAATTCACAGTCGGTTTTCCTGTCGCGCGGTCAAACGGAAGCGTCCAGTGCCAAGCCTCCTTGTTTTTCTCAGCAAAAGCGTAGCCCTTTCCCTTCAAAGTGTGGATGTGAAGCACAATCGGGTGGTCAATGTCCTTTACCTTTTCAAAAAGCGAAATCATCGCGCCGATGTCGTTTCCATTTTCCTCATAAATATAGTCAAGACCGAACGCGCGGAACATATTGTTGGAAGATTTTCCGTTTGTCTCGCGCAGCTCCTTCAAATTCTTGTAGATTCCGCCGTGGTTTTCCGCAATCGCAATCTCGTTATCGTTCACAATGATGATAAAATTTGAATTCAGCTCAGAACCGGTAACGCTCAAAGCCTCCAAAGCCTCGCCGCCGGAAAGAGAGCCGTCGCCAATCACCGCGATGATATTTTCCTTTCCGCCAAGAACATCGCGACCTTTCGCAAGACCTGCCGCCAGCGCAATCGAAGTTGAAGTGTGTCCAACGTTGAAAAAATCGTGCCCGCTTTCTTCCGGATTTGTGTAGCCCGAATCTTCCGCAAAATGAGCCTCGTCCAGATAGCCGGCCTTTCGCCCGGTCAGAAGCTTGTGCGCGTAGCTCTGGTGCGAAACGTCAAAAACAAACTTGTCAACAGGCGAGTTAAAAACGTAGTGAAGCGCAATTGTCGCCTCAACCATTCCAAAGTTCGGCCCGAAATGTCCGCCGATTTTCGTAAGCCGGTTGAACAAAGCCTCGCGCATTTCTCCAGCAAGAGCCTTCATCTCCGGCAAAGAAAGTTTTTTCAAATCGGCCGGTGAATTGATTTTTTCCAGGTACATAGATTCTCCCATATTTTTAAGATACATAATGTAACTAATAAAAAATATAATAAACTAAATATCAACTGTCAAGATTTTTTTGAAAAATATAAACTTTATGTAAACAGTTTTGCCTTAAAAAGATTCGAAATAAACTGTTCAGGCTGGAAGTTTTAAGATTCGTATAAACATTAAATAAAAGATTTTTAATATCGATACAATAACGTTCAATATATTTGACAACTATTAAGTGTTGTCAAATATATTGAACATTATGGCAAAAAGAACGGCAACGCTGTCTCCTCTTATATAGAAAGAGCAGGCATAAGCCGGGCGACATTGTGGGCAATCGAAAACGGCGAGCCTTCAGTTTCGTTCGGAGCGTACGTGTCTGTTTTATGCGCGCTAGGCTTAAAAGATGATGCAAAGCTTCTTGCAAAAAATGACGTGCTGGGCAAAACTTACCAGGATTTAGAACTGCCTCCTAAAAAACGCGCGCCAAAACAAAGGGGAAAAACGCTGCTGACTTAGCGTGCCGAAATGAACACTATAAACAAGGGCTGCTTTGACATGCTCAATGAGCACTGTTGTTTTTGTCTTCAAATGCAGGCCTCATCAAGTCTATTTCGGATTTTGTGCAGCCGTTTTGTTTTGCGACTTTCTGCCAGTTGCCTTCTATTATTTTGGTGATTCTTGTAACATTGTCTTTTGCTTTTGAACTGGAAAGATTGTAGTATTTTGCTGTGTCTAAAGCCAAAGAAATTCTTTTTAGATTGTTGTTTTCTGTAATGTTCAATGAAAGTTGTTTTCCTCTTGGATTCGGATTTACATCAAATAACGGAGATAGCTTCCAGCCATTTTCTGTAAGTATAAAATCGTGATTTCTTAAATGGTCATCTGTATTTGAAACTAATATAGAAAATACAATTCTGTTCCAAAGTTCCTCTAAATCTTTGTCCGGCTGTATGCTGTATGTTTTTATAAAATCAGCCATTTCTAAATAACTTGAGCCATCCTCGTAGTTTGTTCCATCTGTTTTCCCTAGTAAGGTTAGAGCTGAGGCGTAATGTATTCTTTTGCAATTTTTATTGTTGTATTGCCGGTCAAATCGTTTTGTAAGAAAGGTACTGCCTTCTGCAGAAAAATCTTTTAACATTGTTTCAGGTGTATTAAGTCCAGCCAGTTTTGCAAGGTCAATTGTTGTTTTTTCCCATGCTCCGATATTGTAGTCATCGTGGTTTGAAGGAAATTTTGCAATCCATAGCTGCCCCAGTTCATCTTTTAGTGTGGCTTTGGGTCTGGCTCCCCCTAATGAAGAGCCTGGTTCTAAAAGTATTTGAAGCCATTTGTCATCTTGCAGGTGTGATTTTTCAAATTCTATTGATGCCTGCTCCAGCTTTCGCAAAGTTTCTAAAGGCGGCACATTATACAAGTCTGTCTCAGAGATAAAGTTTTGTGAGTCAGCATATTTGAACCGCAGTCCTCCCATTCTTGACTCATCATTTACGCCAATCAAGAAATCCAGCTCGGTTAAATCCCGTGCATCTCGTTTTTCCTTTATCGCGAGTATTTCTTCTTTTCTCTTTAAGAGTTTTCTTCCCCATCGGTCAGGAAGGCAGTCCGACAAGAATCCCCAGATTTTTTTGTCGGCTAGCACAAATTGCCGTCCTTTTGTGCTGTATAAATCAGGATCTAACATGATATGTGAAAAATTGTATAGCCAATTTTCTGTGTATTCAAATGAATAAATATTTTTTCCTCTCATTGAAGATACATAAAGAGTTCCAATTTGATTTTCACTTTCAATCCAGTCAGCGTATATGTTTATTTTATTTTCTTCTTTCACTGTTTTTTTCCCTTTGTTTTTGGAGCGCGTTTTTTGGGAAGCAGTTCTAAATCCTGGTAAGTTTTGCCCAGCACGTCATCTTTTGCAAGAAGGACTACATCCTCTTTTAAGCCTAGCGCGCATAAAACAGACACGTACGCCCCAAATGAAACTGAAGGCTCTCCGTTTTCGATTGCCCATAACGTGGCTCGGCTTATGCCCGCTCTTTCCGAGACAAGCTGAACGGAAAGCTTCCGGCGCAGGCGTGCAAGCTTTATCTGTTCGCCGACGGTCCTTAGCGTTTTTAATATAAGAGGAGACAGCGTTACTGTTTTTTTTGCCATAACGTTTAATATTATAGACAGTATTTAACGGTTGTCAAATATATTGAACATTATTCTGTTACTGTTGTAAAACAGATGCTTTTGATAAAGAATTGATTTTTTAAAACATTGACAGCGAAAAATTCCTGTCTTATAATTTTTAAGTATTGTAGCGGTCATTGAGTTTATCGAAATGACCCGAACATTTTTTATGCATTGATTTCGACAAGCTCAATCAACGCATAAAAAACTTTTAAAACATTTCTTTATCTTTAGGAGTAGTTTAATGAAAAATTATCGTAAACATCTTACCCCCCCCACCAGTCGCGCGTGTAGTTATAGCGTGCGTTTTTGCACTCTCGCTTTTCAGCTGCAAGATAACTACCAGCGAGCCCGACAAATTTACCGTTGCATTTGATGCAAACGGCGGAAGTGGCGCAATCGAAAGCATTGTAAAAACAGAAAACGAAGAATTCGAGCTTCCGGCAAACACATTCACAAGAACCGGCTATACCTTCTCCGGCTGGAGCACAAAGCAAACTCCAGACGAATCCAGCAAATCCTACAAAGACAAAGAAAAAATCACGCTCACAGAAGACTTGACGTTGTATGCGCAGTGGGCGGCAGGAACTGGAATTGTATACAAAGTTGAGCATTGGCAGCAGAACATCGCGGACGACGGCTACACGCTTGCGAAAACCGAACCGATGACAGGAACAACTGGCGAAGAAACCGCGGCAAAGGCGGAAGAAACGGCCGGATTCACCGCAAAGGAATTCGCTCAGGCAAAAATCGCGCCAGACGGCTCAGCAGTCGTAGAAATCTACTACGACAGAAGAATAATCACATTGACATTTGACGCTGACAACGGCAAGGACAAGACGACACTTTCCGGAAAATTCGGCGCAGAAATTGTTTCTCCGTCTCCGGAAAAAACAGACTTCATCTTTACCGGCTGGAGCACAGATAAAATCCCGAATGAATCCAGCAAATCCTACAAAGACAAAATCACGTTCACAGAAGATTTAACGCTGTACGCGCAGTGGGAAGAAATTTCATACAAAATCAACTACGAATTGAATGGTGGAACAAATGCAAGCGAAAATCCTTTAACATTCAAAAAAAGGAATAACGTTAATTTAGCAGAACCCATCTATGAATATTTTGATTTTTGCGGTTGGTATTTGACTCAGGATTTTGCAGGCGAATCGATTACGGGCTGGAATGTAGGTGAAAAAACTAGCGATATAACATTGTATGCAAAATGGACTGTAAAAGCGGAAAATTTAGACAATGCAATTAAAAACTTAAAAGATGGAGAACATTCGCTTTTTGTAACAAATGATATAACCAGCGAAATTATAAAAACTATAGGAAAAACATTACGAACTAAATCAAATGCAAAAGTAAAACTTTTTCTTGACGAAACAGAAAATCTAACAGAAATTCCTATGGAAGCATTTATTTCATGCGAAAATCTTATAGAAATAACTATACCAGATACTGTTACTTCTATTAAAAGATTTGCATTTTCTAATTGCAAGAATTTATCTAGCATAAAAATTTCTAAGCAAATCCAAAAAATTGAAGATTTTGTATTTTCGAACTGTAGTAGTCTAAAAACTATAGAACTTTCAGAAACTCTTACTGATATTGGAATGGGTGTATTTGAAAGGTGTTCTAGTTTAATAGAAATGCCAAAAAATATTCCAACAATTGAAACAAGTTTGTTTAGTAATTGCACTAGTTTAACTAAAGTTGAAATTCCTGAAAATATCACAACCATTGGTGATTCTGCATTTTATGGATGTAGCAGTTTAAAAGATGTTGTAATAAACGATAATGTTACTTTAATTGAAAGTATGGCATTTTTTAGTTGTACAAGTTTAGTAAACATTAGGCTTCCAATTAGTATTTCATCAATCTCTTATGGAACTTTTCAAAATTGTAGTAGCTTAGAAGAAATTTTAATGCCAGCTACTATTACTTCAATTGAAGCAAACGCATTTTCTGATTGCACAAGCTTAAAAAACATAGATCTTCCTAGTATGTTAACAGAAATTTCTGAGAACTTATTTTATGGATGTTCCGGATTAGAAAGTATTACCATTCCAACAAAGGTTTCACTTATTGATAGCGGTGCATTTTCTAATTGTACAAATTTAAAAGAAATACTATTTAGAGCAAGTGTTAAGAACATAAATTGGGGTGCATTTAATAACTGCATAAACCTTACAACAGTAAATTTCGCAGGTACAAGTGAGCAATGGAATTCTATATCTGTTGATAATTATAATGATGAAAACAACTATCTTCTTAATGCTAAAATAAACTATCTGCAGTAATGAGCATATTAATCTAATAAAACATTACAGGTTCTATGTCGTTATAGACTAGAGCCTGTAATATAAAAAATAAATTCTCGACAATAATGTTCAATATATTTAACAACTATTAAATATTGTTTATAATATTGAAGATTATGACAAGATGTAAGTCTTCTTGCAAAAGATGATGTGCTAGATAAAACTTATCAGTATTTGGAACTGCTTCCAAAAAAATGCACACCAAAAACAAAGGGATAAAAACAGTGTTCATTGAGCGTGTCGAAATGAGCACTGATTCATACATAGTAGATTTGGCACGGTCAATTACTGTAGTTTCAACTTTTAGCTCATTTCCTCGATTAGCAAAATTCTGTAATTTTCCAAAAGATTATCGGGTCAAGCCCGATAATTACAAGTTTACTCGCCGTTTATTATGCCATCTGAGCAGATGATTTTGGCGGTGAGAAGAGAATCATTCTCAATTTCACTTATATCTATTTTTTTCCACTGTTCTATTGTACTCATATAATTTACTGTAGTAAGGCTTGAACATCCATAAAATACAGACCTACCAATCTTCGTGACACTTTCAGAAATTTCAATATTTGTCAAACTAGTACATTCATAAAATACATAATTATCAATACTTATAACACTTTCTGGAAGTTCTATATTTGTTAAACTTGTACATTTATAAAATGCGGCATTATCAATAATTCTAACACTTTCAGGAATTTTTATACATGTCAAGCTTGTGCATTCTCTAAACATAGCACCACTAATAGTTCTAACGTTTGCCAGAAATTCTACATCTGTTAAACCTGTACATCCCATAAAAGTACCAGTATCAATACTTGTAACACTTGTTGGAATTTTTATATTTGTCAAACTTGTACAATCCTCAAACGCCCATGACGGAATATTTTCAAGTCCGGTTGTTTCACTTAAATCAAGATTTACTTTTGCATTTTCATTTGAACGTAAAGCTTCACCTATATTTCTTACTGTAGTTTCATCAATTTCCCCGACAACACAAATGTTATAAATTCCTTCTGTAAGATTTTTTATCGCATTCTCCACATTTTCTACTGTCACTGCCCATTTTGCGTAAAGCGTGATGTCTCCTGTTTTTTCGCCTGCGTTCCAGCCTGTAATCGATTCACCTGAAAAATCTTGAGCCAGATACCAGCCTGCAAAGTCGTAGAGTTCACGTGTGGGAACAGGCAAGACAACAGTTTCGTCTTGTTTATACGATGTTTTTACATCATCTGGATTCGTTCCTTCATTTAAGTTGTATTTTATAGAATAAGACGGATTTTCTTTCCACTGTGCATACAGCGTTAAATCTTCTGTTAGTTTGATTTTTTCTTTGTCTTTGTAGGATTTGCTGGATTCATCTGAAGTTTGTTTTGTGTTCCAACCGGCAAAGGTAAAGCCGTTTTTTGAAAATGTGTTTGCTGGAAGTTCAAATTCTTCGTTTTCTGTTTTTGTAATGCTTTCGATTGAACCGCTTCCGCCATTTGCATCAAATACGACGGTGAATTTGTTAGGTTCGTCAGTCGTTATTTTGCAGCTAAAAAGTGAAACTGCAAAAACGCACGCTAAAACTACACGTGCGACTGGTGGGGGGGGGTAAGATGTTTACGGTAATTTTTCATTAAACTGCTCCTATAAAAAGTCAATGAGGAAATATCAATTTCCGATTTGACTTTTTAGCACAATTTCGCAACAAAGTGAGTAATTGCATTTGATATGAAAGTTTGCAACGCAAACTTTTAAAATTATAAACGAGGAATTTTTTGCTGTCAATGTTTTAAAAGACGCTGTAAAAAATTCTAAGATTTCCAAACCGTCAGTTTTGACGGTTTGGAAAAGCGAATTAACAGGAAAATAGCACAAAGTGGTTATGCCGCTTGTAGTACCATAACCACTATCAAGAAGTCAAATTATGACATAGTATTGCCTGAGTTATTAATAATTTCACCACTTTCATCAGAAGCTGAACCTAACGTATTCTTCTCTATTTTTCCAGCATTCCAATAAAATTTTGCTGAAGAACCAAGATGTATAATCCTATTTCCATTATTATTTGTATTTTTTGTTATCAAACCGCCATTCATTGTCACAACGGACTTTCCAGAAGCATAAAAACCTGCACCATATCTTGCCGAGTTATTTTTTATCTCAACCTTATCTTTTATGGTCAAGGTTCCACCATATATATATATTGCCCCATCTCCATTATTACCAAAGTTAGAAACAACTGTATTTCCACTTAAAACGACATTTCCACCTTCTTTAATATAAAGAGCATATTGTGCATTTTTACCATAATATTGTCCAACCAAACTTATATTTTTTAATTCAATATCGCCACCTTTTTCTACTTGGATATGATTATATTCATCTTCTTTTGAAATACAATTTAATTGCTTATTAGTAGAATCGCCTGAAGTAAGTATAACTTTTGCATCTTTTGGAACAATAATTGTTTCTAAATCATCTATATCATTATTTAGTTTTATAGTCCAAGTAGAATCTGAATTTTTTGCAGCATATTCAAAAGCTTTATTTAAAACATAAGAATCTGCAGAATCAATAATTAAAGATTTATTTTCAGAATCTATTGAAAATAATGAAGCAAGTTTTCCTTTTTTATCAGAAGAATTATATTTTATCTTATATCCAAGACCGTCTGTGCTATCTGTAACGCAGAATTTTCCGACTTCATCTTCTAGCGTAACTCCGCTAACAGCTGTTATTAAAGATATTCCAACAGTATAATTTTCCGGCGTGATTCTTGCGGTATATTTCGGATTTTCAGCGGCAGCATTATTTCCCGGAGTAAGAGAGCCTGTAACAGTGATTTCTTTCCCATTCAAAATATAAATATCATTTCCATCATCTTCTAGGGCAATAACAGCATTTCCTGAAAGATTTAATTGTCCTTCTCCTAAATAAATTGCGCCTCCGAATCCTTTTTTATGATTTTGAAAATTTTCTGCCTTATTATTTTTTAAAATTCCTTTTTTCATATTAAAAACATTATTGTTATTATAACCAGATATATAAATTGCACCTCCATTCTGTGCCATATTATCATTGATAATTCCTCCATTCATAGTAAAATTACATGAAATACTACTATCAGTAGGAGAAAAAGCCATATAAATAGCACCACCACCACCATAACCAGAACTTTCAAAACTCTTATTTTCTGAAATAGTCCCGTTATTCATAACAAAATTACCATAAGTACAATATATTGCACCAGCAGAATTGTTTGCTGAGTTTTTACAAATTTCAATTCCCGGAGAATCTGTGTTTTCTCCTATTTTTACACTTAAAGCAGTCTTACTATTTTCATAAATAGCACCTCCAGTAGACTTTGCAACATTCCCATTTATACTAACATTTTCAACCAAATCTAAATCCGAAGATGTATAAATCGCTCCTCCATAGTCAGCTTTATTTCCTAACAAGCTAGAATCTTTTAAAATAGCTTTTCCCGTAGATAAATAAATCCCACCGCCATTATCAGTTACGGAATTGTCTTCAATAACTGTGTCGCCATTGATATTCAACTCTTCACTGCCTGCAAAATATATTCCACCGCCGTAGTTTGCAGAATTGCTTTGAATTTTCGAACCCGAAATTGTCACTTTTCCATTTGCATCTATTCCGCCGCCGTTGCTTGAACTTTCATTGTAAGTGACGCTTGTGCTTTCAAGCACAAGTTCTTTGCCGCTGAAACTGATTCCGCCGCCTGCATTGTTCGACTTGTTTTTTGTTACAGTACAGTTTTTTAGAGTAAGACTGCCTTTTGCGTAAATTCCTCCACCGGTCGTGCTCCGAGAGCCGCCTGTAACCGTCAGATTTTCAAGCGTGATATTGGCATTACTTGCATTTACGGTAAGGACATTTCCATTCAGATTGCCGTCTTTTTGGTTCGCATTCAAAACGGCTTTTGAATCTTGCGAAAAGCCTTTTATTGTTAAATCAAGCTTATTTGAAGAGCTTATATAAATAAAACTTTTATCGTTAATGGCAGAATCCGTTGTAAAATCATCACCTGAATCCGCCGTCACCGTTCCGTCCACATAAATCGTATATTTTTTTGAAGTGTCGCCGGCGGCGGCAATTTTATCCACAGCCTTTTGAACCGTTGCAAACGGATTTGTCATTGAGCCGTCGCCATCGTTCACATTAGTTATGGTCGGAATTGAATTGCCAAAATGTTCTTGGTTGTAAAAGACTAGTTTTCCGTCTTCTTCGCCAGAAGCTGCAGCTGAGCCAAGCACATAAAGCTCCGTAAAGTCGTATTTTGTAAGCTCCAGGGCGGAAGGCGTGAATGTTCCGTCCGCACCGGCTGCTCCGTGTTTTTTGCCGTCAACAAACCAGCAGTCTGTCTTCATTCCCGAATAAACGGAAACCTGCTGAATCGCGGAATTCACCGCAACCTCATTTAAAGAAGAAAAATCTGTTGCGCTTTTGTAGAATTTCATTATTGCAAGATATGTTCCGGTAGGCGCTTTTTCTGCGAAGAGTGTCGTATCATTTCCAGAAACCACAATTTTAAATCCGTAGTTGTTTCCGCTAGAATCGGAAACGCCGTCTTTTGTGACATTGACTTTGGCAGCCACAATTCCAAGAGCGGAGTCAAAAGAAAGAGGAAGATTCACAGTGCCTGTTTCAGAGCTTTCTTGAG
The DNA here is from genome assembly GCA_002437725.1 of Treponema sp. UBA6367. GTDB lineage: Bacteria > Spirochaetota > Spirochaetia > Treponematales > Treponemataceae > Treponema_D. The sequence continues at coordinate 304,114 of DJRF01000010.1, read as the reverse complement.
GCTCTAGTTTTATATTCAAACTTGAAGACAAAGATTTTTGACCGGCAGAAAGCGTAACCGTTGTAGTTCCTTGTGCAAAAGCAGAAGTTTTTACAGCAGAAATTTGACTTTCGGTTTGTTTTGGGCATGCGTAAAGAGTAAATGTGTATGAAGCGTTTTCTTGAGGAACACAAAAAACAAAGCGAATTTCGTCGGAATAATTGTTTTTAATAGGAATGGCAGTTTCACAAACAGAATCTTCCCCTAACCATTTTTTTGAAGAAGATGATGTATAAGAAATTTCTGCAAAATACAAAGTTTCTGATGACAGCACAAAGTTAGGAAAAGCCGCTCTTGAAAAAAGCCCTTCATTTTCAGAAAAATCAGAAGAAACGGTTATTGTGCATTTTTCATTTTGAGTGGCAGTTTCGTTTTCTTCAAAAGAAAGAAAATTGCTGCAACTGTTCAAAAATAGAAGAACTGCCAAAATCAAAAAAACGGTCCAATTTTTCATAATATTTTTATTCATCTTCTTTAGTTTCATTTTTTCCTCTCAAAAATCTGATTTTAAAAGCCAGATTATAAAAACTCAATATTCTTTTCCACATCGTAGGAATATCCGCCAACTTTTACAGTTGCAATCATGGTGTAGTTTCCTTTTGGAATCCAACTTGGAATTAGTCCATCTTGCAGAACTGCCACTTTATTTTTATTTTGATAAAGCACAAACTCAACAGAATCTAGCGTAATAGAATTATCGTTGGAATTTGTTATAAAAAGTGAAATTTTATTATTCGCCGTTCCAGAAGTAAATGACTCAGGCGAAAGCGCAAGCGTGTATTCCGGCAGCTCAAAAGTTGGATTTACAGAAACGCCGGCAAGGTCAAGAACGCCTTTTGTTGCATCTGTGGAAGAAGGCACAATGCACAAGATTTTTTTATCGGCAGTTTTATTTTGCAGGGCGAATTTTGAACAAATTAAGCTAGAAAGAACTGTTCCGTCAGCAGAATAAATAACTTCTGTTCCAATATTCCATTCTTCACTTTCAGTTTTTCCAGAAAGTTTTATAGATTTTTCAGAAGCAAGATTTTTTATTCCGATTGCTAATCCTGCACCTATTTTTATAGAAGAGGAAACTACAGCGCTGCCTTCCAAAACCAGTTTTCCGCCGTTGTAGTTTATATTGCCATCGATTGTGCAATTTTTTAGCGTAAGATTTCCATCGGCTGATAAATCAACTGCTCCGCCTTTTACAGCTATATTTTCAAAAGCAACTTCCGCATTCGCCCCAACATTAAAAACACGCCAGCCATTTGCGCTGGCTTTTTCTCCAGCGTCAACCACAGCCTTTTCAGAAGAGAAACTTTTTATTGCCAAATTTAACATTGAAGCTGGAGAAATATTCACAAAACTGCTGTTGTTTTCCGAATAGTTTCCATTGCTGTCCGCCGTAACCGTGCCGTCAACGTAAATCGTATATGCAATTGCTCCGTCGTTTATTGCGCTAATTTTATCCACCGCAGCCTGCACTGTCGCCAAAGGCGCAAAATAAGTTCCTGCGTTGCTGTCGTCTGCCGACGCAACCGGCGAATAAGTCGCTTCACTTTCGCCTTGCACAAAAAATGTGCTCATCTTGAAACTTTCAACCGCAGATTTTGAAAGGAAAAATTTTCCGCCGTTGATATAAACAGAATTTCCATTCCAAGTGTCAGTCGTAAGATTATTGAAGACATTCACAACTTCCTGCGCAGTGTACAAAAGCTCGCCAGAACCGCTATCTTCTGAATAAAATTTAAGCGACAAAAGATAAACGCCGGAAGGAACATCGCTTTTTTCAATTTTTACGGTATTCTCAGAAAAATTCAGATTTTTTGAACAAAAAGAACTGCTTTCACCGTTTTTATAAAGTTCCGCCAAAACGCTTTTTATTCCAGAACCATCTTCAATTTCAACAAAAAGAGAAATATTTCCTTTTCCGCTAGTCTGAGGCAGCATTTTTACAGAAATTCCGCTTTTCACAGAATTTTCGTCATCAACAGAAACAAAAGTGCTTCCTTTTAAGACTGAAAGAGTTTTTTCCGCGTCAGAAAATCCTTCAGCCGTGATATTCCAGGTGCCTTTTGAAAGTTTTATGGAGAAAGCAGAGCCGGAAACTTGCGCTGTGTACGTTTTTTCAGGATTTTCCGCGTTTTTCGCGCTAACAGAATAAAAAATTGTGTCAGGAACTTTCGCAGATACGCCCCTAAATTGCCCCGTTTTCTCAATAATTTTTGGAGAAGAGCCTTCCACAAAAAGATTTCCTTTTATCTCGTACACTTTTTCAGAATCGTTCTTGCCGTCATCTGAACAAGAATCGTCCGAAGAAATCAAATTTGTGCAGGCAAAAAAACAGATTGAACAAAAAATGCAGAGCGAAGCCAAAAAAATAAATTTCATCCTATTAAAAAACGCATTTTTCATAATTTTCTCCACTCAATTTATTTTGTAATTTCAACATCAAGAGTCGAACTGTAGACCGAGCCAGCAAATTCCACGCTCACAAAAAGCTGATAAGAATCCGACGGACAGTTTTCATTTGTTTCTATACTGCTTTCCGTGCTTGAAACGCCAGTGAATGTTCCGTGATTGAAAAGTTTTAAGCTCCAGTTTGCAAAATCAGAATCCGAAGTCTGAACGCTTTGTCCATCCGAATCCGTCACAGTTACAGAAACGCTGATTTTTTCTCCAGCCTTAACAGAGTCCGCCGCCGCAAAACTAAGCGTATATTCTTGAACAACAATACTTCCGCCGGAAGAATCCAAAACGCCTTTTTTGCCGGAAGAATCCACAGTTATCGTCCATTTCTCTGAATCCAAATCAAAAAGTTTGCAGGTTTCGCTCATTGATTTTTCATCGCCAGATGCAGAAACTAAGATTTCAGCACCTTTGCTTCTTGAATCAACCCCGGAAATTGCCGCGACTTTTTGCGCCGTAAGATTTTTTACATAAACCACAAGCGAGTCATCGCCAAACACAATTGAATCAGAAACAACAGTGCCGCCTTCCAAAATAAGTTTTCCGCCGTTGTAGTTTATTTTTCCGCCAACAGCGCAGTCTTTTAGCAAAAGCGTTCCGCCGGAAAGCGTTATATCTCCAGAAATTGTTCCGCCAAAAACAGAAAGCTCTCCACTTTCCATAGCAACCGCGCCAACAACATTCAGTTTGTTCGCCTTCAATTTTCCGCCGCTCGCCGCCATTTTCAGAGACGAGACAGAATTTCCGTTTCCGTTGATTACAACGTTCGCGTTTGACACAGAAAGCTCCACATCTTCGTCAACACTTCCGGCTAGCTGAACTGTTCCTAAAACCGTTATGTCAGAAAATCCATCATCAGAAAAAGTTTTTGTAACTGTCGCAAACGGAGAGTCCGCGCTTCCAGTGTTTTCCGTGTCGCTTCCGTTCGGAGAAACATAAAGCACAGATTTCAGAACCTGAATTCCAAATTCTTTCGGAATTGAATCCGCGTACAAATCTTTGTGGGAATAGACGCGCAGAAAAACTTTTCCGGCAGGAATTTTCAACGAGATTTCGCCGCCAGAATTTTTTCCGCTGTAAAGAACTTTTCCGCTGTCGTCCGAGCCTTGGTAAAGTTCATAGACCACAATCGAGTCCGAAGTGTCCGAACCGTCGCTTGCCTTTTGTGCAGGAGAAAGGGTTATTGTCGAATAGGAACTGTTTTCGTCCTGACTTATAACATCGCCAGTTTGCAAAACTGAGCCGGAAGAATCTTTTACAACGACGCTTTCAAGCCTGATTGAATTCACGCTCGTTGAAACTTGCGAAGAAAATCCAGCCTCGTCTTCAAGAATTATCGCATACGTTGTAATTTCGTCTGTAAAAATATCGTCCGTAACAAAATATGCCGCCTGTCCGTATTCTGCAAAAGAGGCTGAAGAAGCAGAATACAATGAAGAATCGTTTCCGACTTTAAAAGAGTCGCTCTCAAAGCCAAAAGTTCCGTCCGCGTTCAGAACAACAGAAGTTTTTTCACCGTTAACAGAAACCGATTTTATGTCGCTGTGGATTCCACAAAGCAAGCCTTTTGACGGCATGTTGAAGAACACAACGTATTTTCCGCTAGAAGAATCCTTGTAGACAACCGCGCCAAAAACCAGCGGCGGCGCGGAATTGCAAAGCGCGCGCAAACTTGTGTAAGAGCCAAAATCTGCTTTTGAAACAGGATGAAAAAGCCGGATTTCAGGCGAAATATTGAATCCAGTTTCCGAAAGAGCTAAAAATTCAGCAGGATATTTTAAAATCATCACAGAAGAGTCCGATTCGTCCTGCAAAATTGAAACAACGCTTGTATCGATTTGAGTTCCAAATTTTTCCTCCGCAGAATCTTTGTCAAAATCCGGGAAAGAAAGTTTTATGCAGTCCGAAGGAAAAACATATTTTTGCGGATTTCTTAAAAAAAGCCGCACTTCAAAATCCTGAGCAGAAGAGACAAAAATGTTTCCAGAGCCGTTTTCGTAAGAGCCTGAAACAATTTCATACTCTGTAACCGCGGAAGTTTCTGTGTATTCCTTAAAATATTCTTTTACAGGCGCGTTCCAGGAATCTGTAAAAAACGAGCACGAATCAAAAATCATAGGCAGAAAAACAAGCGAAAATCCAAATATTTTTTTTGCAAAACTGATTTTTTTCACATCATCCTCCTGCTTAAAACTGCCAGCCAACGCTAACTGAAGGCAAAATCATTCCAAAATCCATATCGTTCAAAAAAGCCATAAGATAATCTGCGGCGATTTCTGTGTAAATGCGGTTTGTTATGTAAAGCTGAACTGCTCCGCCTGCAATCGCATTTAGATTAATGCTGTTCAGCGGTTCAGAAACAATATCGTGCTCAAAATGGAATTTTAAATCATTGAAAAATGAAAGCCCTGCCCCGCCGTGAAGCTCAAAAGTAAGAATATGGCGGCGTTTCTCTGAATTTTTAATTTTTACGCGGACTGGAAGCTGGTACACAAAAAGCGCGTCCGCGTTGATTAAATTTCCGTCAATCTGATAGTTGCTGTAGTCCGCAAAAATTCTTGAATAACTTCCAAAGATTCCGAAGCCAAAATAGCCAAAGCGGTGCTTAAAAGGCACAAAAGAAGCCCGCGCGGTCGCGCTAAGCGGAAGCAGATTTGTGTCGAGATACTTTTCAAAAGTGCCGTCGTAAAGCACAACCGGAAAAACATAGCCTGCGCTCAAGTCAAAATCCACGCGCTTCTTGAATTTAACCTCAATTTCGCTTCGGCGGTCAACATTGCTTTTCAAGCCGCTTGCGTCGGTAGCAACAAAATTGTATTTTCCAACGTCAAGCTTTTTTAAATCAAAATAAACTTTTAGTCGGCGGTTCTTTTCGTTTTCAAGAATTTCAGGAATTATAGGCTCGGCATTTTTTTTCTTTGAATTTAAAAGCGCGTATTCTGTAAATGAGATGTCGGATTCACTTTGCGGAAGCTCAAAAAGATTCTTCCCGGAAATATTGAAAACGCCGTCGTTTATTTCTTCCAAGAACAGCGTTCCTGTTCTGTTTGCTAAAGATTTTATATCCGAAACTTCAGGCTGATACGCCTTATAGATTTTGAACTCAAACCAGCTCGACTCAACTTCCGGAACATCAACAAGATTGTAGGAAATGACCTTGTAGCGGTAAACGCCCGGCGCAAGAAGCGGATTCACCTGGACCTTGCTGGAATTGTCCTCAGTCATAATCCGATTTATTTCCTCAAAAGTTTTTGTCTTTTCAGAAAAAGATTCAATCACAACCTCATAATGCAAAACGTATTCAGGATTTTCTTCTTCCCATTCAAGATACTGCCACAGCTCCTGCGCGGAAAGTTCGGTTTCTTCTTCTAAAATGGATTCTTCAAGGTTTGCTGAAAAATCTTCCGCAGTTTTTTGTTCCTGCGCAAAAATCAAAGCTGAAAAAAACACAAAAACCACGGCAAAAATGAGGAATTTTATTTTTAAGGCTGAAAAAAGTTTATTTTCCATAAGGATTTGCCGCTCCTTTTGCCTTTGATTTTTTTGGAGTTGGAATGTCCGTTTCAAAAACTGATTCAGAAACTATTCCTTCCTGAAAAATTTTGTCAACAATTCCGTCTTTGTCCGTGTCTATTCTTCTAACGCCAACGACCGACCAGGCGAACTGCCCTTTTGAAAAAAGCAGCTTGTCATCTGGCGAAATCGCCGTAAAATCAATTTTGTATGAAGTTCCAGTTTTTATATTTTTTTCAAGCAAAACGCGGCCTTTTTTGTCTTTTATTGTAACAAAATAATCGGTTGCCTTTGGAACTTTGCCCCAGGAAAGCGTTATATTCTTTGGATTTCCTTTTACAGAAAGATATTCGCGGTTAAAAACTGCCGGCTTTGCCACAAGATTCTGGGCTTTTTCAAGCGGTTCTACTGGCAAAACTGTAAATGTCCGCCGGTTTTTCTTATCGGTGTTGGAAATGTCAATCCCGTCCAAAGTTTGGGCATAAACGATGATTTCATAATTTCCAGCCCTAAGACCGTCTGCCGTGTCCAAAAGAACTTCGCTCGGAGCGACAGAATTCTTTTTTCCGTTGAATTCCTCATCAGAAGGAATTTTTATTATCGTTTTCGGCGGATTTTCGTCAGTTTTTGTAAGCACGAACTGGGCTTTTTTGACTTTATCAACAGAATTCCACTTTGCCGTAACAGGATTTAAAATCGCGTCCGCGCCGTTGATTTTTGCATTCTGACTTGGAACTGCAACTTCAACCGGGCGAAGCTTTACAAGATAAAAAGATTTTTCCGCAAGCTTACCGGTTCTTCGGCTTGAAATTCCCGGAACTGCGTTTGACTGAGCCTGAACCTGCCAGCGGTAATTCGACTTGTCAGCAAATTCTTTTGGATTGAACATATCAACGCCAACTTGTGTGCCGTAGACATTTTCCTCATAGACAGGATTTTTTGAATCCGCCCGGTAAATTGCAAATTTATAAAAATCAGCGTCCTCAACTTCTTCCCATTCAAATTTATAAGGAACAGTTTCGCGGGCAACGGCCTTGCTTCCCGGGTTTTTCAGTTCAGGAGCTTCAAGGCTGTCCAAAACAACAAATGTCTTTGCTGATGAAATCAAATTCATTTCGTCAGTTGTGCTTTTTGAATTTATGCGCCAAAAATAAGTTCCAGGCTTCAAATTCAATCCACGCAAACTAGAATTTTTTGTCTGCTCAGAATATATTAGATTTGAAAAATCCTTGTCAGAGGAAAGCTCAAAAGTTGTTTCAAAATTTTCAGGAAGATTTCGCTTCCAAGTGAATTTTGTGTCAGGAACAAAAGACTGTGCAGAGCGGTAGCCGTCAACAGGCTCAATCGTGTGCTGCTCGGGGCTTCCTTTCATTGCATAAAAAGCACGAACTTCTGAACTTTTTGAAACATTTCCCTCGTCATCAACGTAATTTACAGCCCAGAACCATTTCCCATCAGCTAGATTTAATTCTTTTGGGTCAAAAGTAATATAATTTTCAGAAGTCTGCCTCTTTATTTTTGGCGAGGAAAGATTTGGATTGTCCGCAATTTTGATTGTGTATTTGGCTGCGTCATCCTCGTATTTCCACGAAAACGAAATTCCTTTTGCTGAAACTTCCGTGTTCACAATTCCGTTGTCAAGCGGAACAAGTACTTCTGGAACTGGAAGATTTCCCTTTTTTCTTACTGAAAAACTTTTTATTTCAGACGGAGATGAAAGGCCGATTTTATTTACTGTATAGTAAGGAGTTACTCGCCACCAATAAGTACCTTCCTTTAAAGTGGAAATTATTGCCGAAGTCAAGTTTTGCCTCTGGTCAAGCACAAGATTCTTCATTTTTTCGTCGGAGGCAATTTCAAGCCGGTAAGAAGTGGCATAAGGCGATTCCGTCCAAATCAGGCGGACAGCAGGAAGCTTTGTTCTGTAATTGAACTCGTACTGCGGAACCGGAACCAGAAGCTCAGGCAAAGGAGACTGAATCAGCTGGATTTTTCCAGTTTGAGAATCTTTTTCTTCCTCTTTTTGAAGCGCGGAAAGCTTCCAGTAATAAATTCCGGGTTTCAGGTCAAAAACCGCGCCTGACTGTTTTTCAGAAAAAAATCTGTAGACAATGTCCTTAAAATTCCTGTCGGAAGAAATCAAAAGCAATGTGGCGATTTTTTCAGAATCAGAATTTTCTGTTTTCCATTTAAAGTCAACTTTTTTTGAGCCGTCAGAATGATAAAGGATTTTTGCGTTTTGAGATGGCTCAAGCATTTTTACAGCTGGATTTTTAAAATCTCCGCTTTGAGCAAGAACAAGTGAATCGCCTTCCCCAACCGCAAACAATTTTTCTTCGCCTTTTTCATTTTTTTGAACGCTCGCGTTTCCGCTCATAACTTGCAGCGAAAGATTTTTTTGCTCGGAAGAATCATCAGATGAACTTTTTGCGCTCAAAGAAGAGCCTTTTTCAAGCCGCACAGAAATTCCATTTGAAGAAAGCGTCATTCCTTCTTGTGCATCAGAAGAATCCAGAACAGCAGAACCGTCAGAAAGTTCCGCCCGCAAAGCCTTGTTCTCCGAAAGGAAAACCTGCGCCATTGTGTTTTCAGACAAATCCATTATGTTTCCGTCCGAAAACCAGATTGTAGCCTCCGAAAAATTTGAAGTGTGGATTGTGTCTCCGTTGTATACCGGAGAATTCTGCCGCAGCCTGTCCCACACAACTCTATCCAAGAATTTACGCTGGGCTGTCTTGTATTTAAATGTTATTGTGGCAATCGGCTCTTCGTTCAGCTTTGTAAGCGCGCGGAAAAAATTCTTATAGAATAAAAATGAATTTGCCGCCGCCCCAAGAACACAGACAAGAATCGCGGCGCAAAACGGAACAAAAAGGCTATTTCTTAATCTGGATTTTGTTTTCTTCTTCATTCAGATTCACCTTTTCAAAATCAGGAACAGGAATTCCTAAAAGCTCGCGCACTTGAGCCATAGTTTTAGGTCCGGCAGGGCCAACAGCCTTCAAGCAGTCCTCGTCTGGAACAAATTCCGCATCTCCCTGCTGAAAAAACTTTTTTATATCAAAGCCAGGCATATTCACAACGCCGTAAAAATGCTGCGCGCCTTTTCCTTTTACCTCAAATTCAACAGGAATCATCTCAACAACAATTTCATTCTCAAGATTTTCTTCCCTGATTGAAAAATTATTGCTCTTGTTTTTTATAAAATCATCTTTTAAAAGATTGTAAGTGTCCTCAGTGATAAGAATGTCAGTTCCGCAAGGCTTGTTCGAGCTTTCCGTTCTTGAAGCGAAATTCACCGCATCGCCAATCGCTGTGTATTCCATTTTGTCTTCCGAGCCCATGATTCCGCAGGTTGCCCGCCCGGAATTAAGACCGCAGCCAATCCGGATATGCGGCTTGTATTTTGCCTTCGCCTCATTTTCGTGCGCTTTTGTAAATGCCGCCGCATCCTTGTTGTATTTCATTAGCGCGTAGCGCATAGCGATTGTTCCGCGGATTGCGTTGAGCGCGTCCTCTTTTTTGTGTGCCTCATGCTTTGCTAAAAGCCCGGCTTTTTCCGGCGCGGAATCCGGGAGTTTTTCAAAATCAAGGCTGTCCTCGCGCAGGATTCCCCACACCGCCATAATCGCATCACCTTCAAATTTGTCTACGTTTCCGTGGCTAAGCGTAATGCAGTTTACCATGCGGCTCATGTAGTCGTTCAAAAAGCCGATAATTTCGCGCGGCGAGTCGTTTTCAAAGCGGTTCTTGAATCCGTCGCTGATTGCCGTAAAACCGCGAATGTCGCTAAAGAAAATCGTTATGTCTTTTAAGTGAGGATCAAAATCCAACTCTTTCCGAGCAATGCTTTTTGCAACGCCCTTGTTTGTGAACTTCGCAAAAACGTCAAGAAATTCACGCTCGTCTTTTGTGCTCTGGTTCAAAACCCCGATTTCATCCTTTCGCTTTGTGCTAAGCTCGTTAAAAATCGGCGTGTCAAAATTTCCGTTCTTGATTTCCTCCGCCGCCTCTGTAAGTTTTCGCAAATGGCGCGAAATTCCCTGCCGCGTAAAAACAAGGATTATTATTACAGACAGAAAAAACACAATTCCTGTAAGAAAAATATTGTTCGTCCTTGTTGTGCGCACGCCTTCCAGAACTGAATCAACAGGAACGGTCGTAAAAACCACAATGTCGCCGAACGAAAGTTTCTGGTACGCGCCAAAATAGTCAGTCTTTTTGCTGTTCTCATCAATCACAGAAAACGGAATCTGACGGCTGTCCGCGTTGCTTTCGTTGTTCTGCCGCATCGCCGCAACCAGCGGAAAATTCTTGTAGCTTTCGCCGAGCAGGACTTTTTCAGTGTCCGGGTGGCACAAAACTTCCGCGGAATCGTTCAGAATAAACGTTGTGTTCACTGAATCGCTTCCCAAAATGTCCGACATATTTTCAATCGAAAAAGTGATTACGCAAGCCTGGTCAAGCCCGTTTTCCTTCCACGGAAAAAGCAGAGCCATAGCAGGAATATTGAAAAAAGGCGACGCGTTCAAGGCTATAGTTTCGCCCAGGCAGGAACGGTTTATCTGCAAAGAAACAGCTTTAAGAAAATTTTCAAGGGATGAGACATCAATCTCATTCGAGATAAAAAAGCGGTTGTTTATTATAGAAGATTCTTTTGCAGAACGAGCATTAGATTTTCCGGAAGACTTAGAATCATCTCCGCTTAAAATATTTATCGCGGCAATATCCTGGTTTCTTTCAAAGAAAAACGCCTCCGCCTGACGCGCCAAAGAAGCCGAGCGCCCGCCGCCGACAACATTCAGCAAATCCAAAAGCTGAAAAACATTCGAGCGGATTGTGGAAAGCTTGTCCTCCACCGTTCCCGCCGAACGCGAATTGATTGTAAGATTGTTGTTTTCGGCAGTAATCTGGACATCCTGCCCGATAAAATGACTGTTAAGAAAAGTAACGCAGCCGAGCGAAAAGAGAACGATTGTTCCGATGATTATCGCAAGCTTTACGCCGAGCGGAAATTTCACCTGCACCTGTAAATCTGTCTGTACCTCTTTTTCTTGCTTTTCCATAAAACTTTTTTCCGATTAAAAAATTATAAACTAAAACTGGATTTCGATAAGATTTCAAACTTTTAAAAATCTTGCTGAAAAACAGTTCTTCGATAGATAAGTTTATACTAATTTAAAAATTATGTACATAGCAATGGCAAAGGTTCCGCTTCAAAAGTTTTACGTATTCCATCGATAGGAACTGTAAGCCTAAATGCGCAAAGCTGAAGAGTTTTTATTCCGCAGAGTTTTCTGACAATTTTATTAAGTTTAAAATTACCGTGCTTATCATCACCTGCAATTGGACAATTTATAGAAGCAAGATGGATTCTAATTTGATGCATTCTTCCAGTTTTTAATCTTAATTTTACCCTGGAAAGTATAATTTTATTCTCTGAATGTTGATTTATTTGTCCGTTTTCTTCAATAAAAATCTCTTTTTCGTCTTCCACTTCGTAATAGGTTTGAGCAGGCTTTTCATTTCCGTGCTGAACAATATTTGCAGTTATAATGCCGTTTTTTTTGGAAAATTTTCCTATGCAAATTGCAGAATATTCTTTTACAACTTCTTTTGAAGCAATTTTTTTTGTCCACACGGCAGCAAAAAACGGAGACTTTGCAACAATCATAAGTCCGCAAGTATCTTTATCTAATCTATGTACAAGATAAATTGGATAACCAAGCTGTATTGCCAGCTCTTTGTCCAAAGGATGACTTATGTCTTTTCCGCCTTGAACGGCAACGCCTGCAGGCTTATTAATTACTAGAATTTCATCATTTTCAAATAAAACAGGAATGTTTTTCACCCGAAAATAATAATATGGGAGCAATAAAATGACAAGAACCAGAGTTCCAACGTTTTTTTTATTTTTTGTAATTTTAATACTAACTGGATTTTTTTCAAAAAAAATTATAGCCGAAGAAATTTTAGATGAAGAATACGGATACAGTCTTGATGTTCCTGAAGGATTTTTTCATAAAGGAACATCGAACAATAATATGGTGTGGCTTTTTGAACACGATAGAATGCCTGTTCAGCTGGTAATAAGAATTTATTCTGAAGAATTATTTCCAACTTGCAGCGAAAGTTTAAATGAATCATTAACAAAACTAAACTCAAATTTTGAAAAAATACAAACTTTTTTTTGGAACGGAACAGACTGTGCAATAACGGATTTTTCTACAGATATAGTGAACAATGGCGTGCAAGGCTGGGCAATTGCAGTTTCCGTGCCAAAAAAGCAGTCAAAATTAGTTCTTTTATGCTATGCAGACAAGTCTAAGGCGAATGACTGCCAGCAATTCTTATTTTCAACCTTAAACTCTTTAGAATTAAAAAACGGCGCCAAATCAGATTCTGGAATAATGGCAACTTTTGCTTTTTCCGATGAAAATCCTTTGGAAAATATTGTCTTGCAAATTTCTGGAAAAAAAATACCTACGCAAATAAAAAAATACGACAAGGAAGCTTGCGAGCTGACTGTAAAATGCGAATACGAAATTCTAAAGCTTTATGTAAACAATAAAAACTGGAAAGAAGCATGGCAGCGTTATTACAGAATAATTTATAAAGACAGTTTTCCTCGCTTTAATCAAATTGCAAAAGATATTCAAAAAAATCTTATGCCTATCGCATTAAATAAAAATGAAAAAGATGCAAATGCGGCATTAAATGAAATCCTTCTTGATTGGGTTCAAAATTTTGAATACAAAAGACAGCTTGACGGAACAGACTTTACAAATCCAATTAGCACAATAACGGGAACAGCAAGCGATTGCGACAGCAGAAGCCTTTTAATGTGCATTCTTTTAAAACAAATTGGAATAGATTCAGTGCTTTTTATAAGCAATCAATACAACCATGCAATTTATGGCTCGCTTATTGACGAAAATGGCGCAAAAATTGAAGTAAACGGAAAATGGTATCTGCTAGGAGAAACTACTGCTAAAAATATAAAGCCAGGTTTAATAGCAGCAGACCAAAGCAACACAGAAATGTGGATTCCTGTTGTACTAGATTGAAAGTCGAGTTTTTAGAAAAAAAGAACATGTCTGAGTCAAGTTTTTTAGCGAAAGCGCACCTTGACTCAGCCGTTTTTAAGGTTTGTATAAACCTTAAATAAATCATTTGAGGCAGACAATTATTCTGCTGTAAGCAAATTATACACTTCTCTTGTAGAAGAAGCATTGTTTATAGCAAGCCTAAGCTCTTCATTTTTAAGCTTTGCGCTAAAATATGAAAGGGTTTTTAAATAATATGCGTGCTGATTGTAAGCCGCCGCAATCATTATAAGAAGATTAACAGGTTTGTCATCTATTGTTTGAAAATCTTCAACAGGAGTTTTGCAAACGCCAACAGAAACAACAAGATCAGTTACAGAAGAAAGCCTTACATGAGGAATTGCAATTCCTCTTCCTATAGCAGTGGACATAAGCTCTTCTCTTTTTAAGATTTCATCAGAAAGTTCTGCTTTTTGTTTTACTTGCGGTGCTGTAGCAAGATTTTCTGCAAGTTCTATAAGTGAATCATGTTTTGTAGGACGGTTTAAAAATATAACTCTGTCTGGAGAAAGAATATTTTTTACCTGAATTTCAGAATCTGAAGCCTTTGACTTATTTCCAGAAGAAAGGCGTTCATTAACCCACTTTTCAACTTCTGACTTTTTAAAACGCCATACAGTACCTATTTTTCCAGCAGGAATTTCGCCTTTTTGAGCCCAATCATAAACAGTCCTATCAGAAACTCGCAAATATTTAGCAACTTCTTCAATGGTCAAAATATCGTCTTCCATTGTTAATAACTCCAACTAAACATATATTTTTTTTGAAAAGTTTGCATTATTTACTTTTTTTTGTCAATCTGTCTATTTGTATACGTTTTTTCGCATTCTAAAAACATTGTAATTCGTTTTATTGACCATAAGGTATTTATAAGATAACATTGAACAAACTATGAAATCAAAAAGAAGTGTTTATTTTTACATATTGACAGCTGCTATTTTTAGCATTGTTTACGTTTTATTCGCAACAAGACCTTTGGGAACTGAATATCAGTTTAAGCCGGAATGGAGAATCGATGTTACAAATCCTTCTGTAAAACCTGAAAAAATAAGTGAATCTGAACTATTTTTTAAACTCGGTCAGACTATGGGATATTTTACACAAGATGGAGAAGTAACAAATTTTATATCATACCCATTTAAATCAACCATAACAAAAGACAATTACATAAGTTATAATTCTAACAACAATTCTGCAGTTATTTACAAAAAAGACGGTTCAGTTCAAGGAAAAATCAACATAAGCGGATACCCAATGCTAGATGAAAATAGGATTTTTATTTTTCTTCCTGGAGGAGCTTCTTTTATAATGTGCCGCGAAGATGGAACTAGAAACTGGGAATACAGCGGAACAATTCCAATTACCGCTTTTGATTCTTCTAAAACGGCAGTTGCCGTAGGCTTTGCTGATGGCAACATTTGTCTTTTAAACCTTGAAGGCTCAACCCTTCAAAAATTTTCTGCAGGCGGAAGCAGTTATGCGGTTATTTCAGGAATTGCAGTTTCAAGCGATGCAAACTACGTAGCTGCAATTTGCGGACACGAAAAACAACGCTTTATCCTTGCAGATACAAGTTCCACACATTCAAAGATTGTTTTTCATGAATTTTTGGATTCAGACGATTCGTTTCAAAAACTGGTAAAATTCAGTAACGACAACAGTTTTGTTTACTATGCTGCGGGAAATAATTTTGCAGCTATTGATGTAAAAAACACTAAATCAAAAAAAATCAATATAAAGGGAAATGCAATAAGTTTGCAAGAAAATAAAACTAATATATTTTTATTAACAAACCAAAATGATAATTTTAATGTATATATAATAGAAAAAGATTGCATGAAAACAGGCTATTTTAGTTTTAAAGCAAAAAATGCGTACATACAAGCCAATGAAGAAAAACTTTATGTAGGAAGAGATTCTTCTATTTCCTGCATAAAAATTTCAAAGGAATAGGATTAATTTAAAATGAAAAAAACAAAACTTTTTATATCAATTTTTTTGTTTGTAAATATATCTTTACTATTTGCGTTTGACTGGCCTCAAAGCGGAGTAACTGGCTCAGAACAAATTTATTCATATTTTGGACAGTACCGCGGAGACACCATCAGCAATTCATTAATTTTTTCAGATCCTTCTGAAGTAAAAACGGCTTCACAAGGCAGAATTCTTATAACAATAAGTGAGCATTCAGATTTATGCGATTTTTTTCCTTCTACCTTAGGCAATGCGGTTCTTATTTCCCACGAGGACAATCTAGTAACCGTGTATGGAAATCTTGACAAGACAACAATTCCAGAAAATCTTTTTGAAAAAAAATTTGTAGAAAAAGCAGAAGTCATAGGTTTTACAGGTAATTCTGCTTGGCAGCAAGGACACAGTTCCTTAGAGTTTCAAGTAATAGACACAAAGAACGATACTTCCATAAATCCTAGAGTTTTGCTGCCGCGAGCGGGGAAAGAACTGCCTTTATATTATAACGAACTTTACATACAAAACAAAAATGGAAACAGATACAATCTTTCTAAAGTCAATACAGTTCCTGCAGGTCACTACCGAGTTTACAAAAAGCGGCAAGCAATTGCTGTCCCTTATAAAGAAAAAGTTTCGCTTAACGGAAGCGTCATAGACCAAATAACATTTGATGTGCTTTTCCAAGATGACAATTTAATATGTGTTGCAGGAAAAACGAAATATACAAAAAATGCATTATATCCAGACAACAATTTAATCCTTATGGGAGAATTATTTCTTTCTCCTGGTAAAAATGCGCTTCAATTAAATCTAATAGACATTTTAGGAAAAGAAACTCCATCAACATATATTCTTTCTGTTTATTAGGTCAAAAAGTCTTACAGAAAATCAATGGACTGCATAATAAGTTTAACTCCTACAGACCATTGATTTTGCCAAAATGACAAAGAGAATATGCTGCATACGTTTATTTCCGCAACTTCGATGCGCTCATTTTACGCTTCTAGGATAAACTCTTGCAGATTATTCCGCCACCGATTATAACATTATCCTTATAAAGAACCGCTGATTGTCCTGGAGCAACGGCTCTTTGAGGAGTGGAAAATGAAATTTTCCAAGCTTGCCCTTTGTACAAATCTTTTTCATCTTCAGAAGGGATATAGCGTTCAACAAAAGCTTCTACAGGTTTACTTGCAAGCCTAATTTTCACCATTGCAGAAATTTTTTCTTTAGGCTCGACACCTGCCGGCCACACAAAATCGTCTGCAATCAAAGAATTTGAATTGAGAGCATCATTTGGCGCAAGCACAATAAGATTGTTTTTTGAATCAATTGAATGAACATAAACAGGATAGTTTACAGCAACTCCAAGACCTCGCCTTTGCCCCACTGTGTAATGCTCAATTCCCCGATGCTTTCCTAGAACGTGACCGTCCAAATCTATTATATCTCCAGGAACAGAAGGCTTATCTGAAAAAAGCATGTCAAAGTATTCTTCACCAACAAAATCCTGGCTTTCTTCCCGAGAGGCTGCTTCCAAACCTGCTTTTTTGGCAAGTTCAAAAACCTCTTTTTTTTGCATAGTGGCTAAAGGGAAGCGGACGCGTTCTAAGACTTCAGAAGGAACTCTGTAAATAAAATAAGTTTGATCTTTAGAAGCATCTGCAGCACCAGCTATCATAAAAGGCGTTTTATCTGAACCAAAAACACCATCTTCTGGACGGACTATTTTTGCATAGTGTCCTGTACAAAAGTAATCGTAATCAATGCCAAGTTTTTTTATTCCTGCAAGTAGCGCTCCAAATTTTATAAACCTGTTGCACATTATGCAAGGGTTTGGAGTCCTTCCGCTTCTGTATTCACTTTTAAAATATTCTAAGACACATTTTTTATATTCATCTTTTACATCAATTACATGATATTCAATTCCATTTTGCTGGCAAAAGCGTTTGCATTCTTCTATATTTTCTTCTTCGCCAGGACCAAAACAGGCTTCTCTTAAAGATTTTTCAGTTTTTACAACAGGAATGCTTCCGTCCCACAAAGACATAGTAACACCTATTACCTTGCAACCTTTTTCTTTTAACATAAAAGCGGTCAAAGTTGAATCAACACCACCGCTCATTCCAACAACTACAGTATCACCTTTTTTTGGCATATTTTGTTCTATATATTTCATTTTATTCCTGCTCATTAAAAGACTTAACTTTTCATCAAGTCTGCAATTGTAATTCCATCAAAAAAATTATTTATAAGGGAATCTAGCTTGCTCCACATCGATAAAGTTCTGCAAACGCTAACTCTAGGACAGGCAGGTGATCCGCTTTCAAGGCAAGCAACAGGAGCAAGAGAGCCTTCTGTAATGCGAAGGATTTCTCCAATTTTGTACTCCTGCGGTTTTCGGTTCAGTTTATAACCGCCACCTTTACCGTGCAATCCTTGCACAAAACCGTTTTTAGAAAGGAGGGTCATTATGGATTCCATATATTTTTGAGAAATATTTTGCCTTGAAGAAATATCCTTTAAAGGTATATAACCTGATTCCATATTTTCAGCAAGGTCTACTAAAACTCTAAGAGCGTATCTTCCACGCGTAGAAACAATCATAAAAGCCTCTTATACAACCTACTATACCACAAGGTAAATAGGTATGTAAATAGCGAATACTTCCAAAGGCAATATTGTACACAAAAATAAAATATACTAAAATAAATATATGGATACGAACATGATTTTATCTGCATCTGGCTGGCGAAAAGTCTTTGCAGAATCAAACAACGAACAAGATAAAACTAAAGAAATTGGCAGTGTAAATGCTGCTATAAGCATATTTGCCGCATACTGTTTTTCAGGCTATATAAAAAAAACTGCAAAAAAAGATTTTCCAACTATCATCCTAGGAACAGATACAAGACCTACAGGTGAAAAAATTGCAAACTTTTGCATAAAAACATTTGTTTCACAAAATATAGATTTAAGATTCATAGGAGTAACAGCTGCTCCAGAAATAATGGCGTATTCAAAACAGGCAGATGGATTTATGTACATATCTGCAAGCCATAATCCTATAGGACACAACGGAATAAAATTTGGGCTTAATTCCGGAGGCGTTTTAAATGCAGAACAAAACGCTCAGCTTACGGAAGATTTTAAAAAACTTTGCCAGCAAGCGGATGCGGAAGAAAAAGCAAACGATATAATTGCAAAGGCAAATTCCAAAAAGATTGAAGAAATCTATAAAAAAATGCCTGAATTAAAAAAGCAAGCATTAAATGCCTACAAAGACTTTTTAAAAGAAACGACTACAGCGGAACACGAAATCCCAAAACAAGAAAAACTTCTGCAAGAAATAAAAAATGCCGCAGCAAAAAAAAATATTGGAATTGCATGCGACATGAACGGTTCTGCAAGGAGCGTTTCTGTTGATAAAGAATTTTTTTCAGAACTAGGAATTGATTTCTACGCAATTAATGACAAGCCTGGCGAAATTGTTCACGAAATAATTCCAGAATCAGAAAATCTTGTTTACGTCGCTGCCGAAATGGAAAAACTTCATGCAGACGGCATAAAAAATGTACTGCTCGGATATATGCCAGACTGCGACGGAGACCGCGGAAACATAGTTTATTGGAGCGAAGCACAACAAAAATCCGTAATTTTAAAAGCTCAAGAAGTTTTTAGTCTTTCTGTAGTAGCGGAACTAAGTTTTAGCAAGTGGAAAAACAGACATTCAAAAGATTTTAATCCTGCAGTAGTTGTTAATTGCCCTACAAGCATGAGAATCGACGAAATAGCCGAAATGTTTGGAGCGAAAGTGTTTAGAGCAGAAGTCGGAGAAGCGAATGTCGTAAACCTTGCAACAGAAGCCAGAAACAAAGGTTACGATGTACGAATATTTGGAGAAGGCTCAAATGGCGGCACAATAACGTACCCCTGCGCCGTTCGAGACCCTATAAATACAGTCTTTGCAATAATCAAACTTCTTTCAATAAAAGAAATATACAACTTGTGGTGCTCAGTTTCTGGAACTGCCCCAAAAGAAAATTATTCTTTAGATGACATTCTAAACTCCATACCAAAATACACTACAACGGGTGTAAGCGAGCCTAGAGCTATACTTCACGTAAAAACTCGCGATCATTCAGTCTTAAAAAAGAATTTTCAAAAAGTTTTTGAATCTCAATGGGAACAAAAGTATCAAGAGCTATATTCAAAGTACGGAATAAAAGAATGGGAATGTGTTATAACAAACGGCACAAAACAAATAGGAAACATAACTGACTTTTCAAGCAGCGGCAAAGGCGGATTAAAAATTAAGTTTTATGACGAAAACGATATGCCGATAGCATTTGTTTGGATGCGAGGAAGCGGAACAGAACCTGTTTTTAGAATTATGTGCGATGTAAAAGGTGTGCGCCCCCAAATGGAAAAAGAACTTTTACAATGGGAAACTAAAATGATTGAAATTGCAGACAAAATGTAAGCGATTATAAGTATAAGGTCTGAAATTTTATATTCTCAAAATACTATAAAAACAGAGAATCTGTACTTCCTTAACGTATAAAAATTCGCTATACTCTTTACAAATAATAAAGATATTTCTAAAAACTTCTTTTGAAGTTTGAAATACATCAAAAACGACTGGACAAGGAATGCCTATGCTCAAAACCTTGACTCAGCCGTTTTTAAGGTTTGCATAAGCCTTAAATCAAAATAAATTCTCGCATTTTATTTGCGTTTATAAAAAACTGTTTTGGAGGAATGTGATGGATAAGGTCGAAATTCTTAAAAGAGCAAAAGAATATATTGCTGCAGAAAAGGATGAAAGATTTCGTAAAGAAGTCGAAGAATTAGTTCAGAAAGAAGATATGAAAGAGCTTGAAGATCGATTCTATCAAACTCTTGAATTTGGAACAGGCGGACTTCGTGGAATTATGGGCGGCGGAACAAACCGCATGAATACACTTGAAATAAATCTTGCAACTCAAGGTCTTGCAAATTACGTTATAAAAGCATTTCCCCAAAAAGCTGCTGAAGGTAAACTTAGCGCAGTTATAGCTTATGACAGCAGAAAAAATTCAGATGTATTTGCAGAAGCAACAGCCCTAATATTTGCAGCAAATGGAATCAAAGCATATCTTTTTTCAGGACTCCGCCCTACTCCAGAACTTTCTTTTGCAATCAGAACATTAAAAGCCGACACAGGAGTTGTAGTTACAGCTTCGCACAATCCTAAAATTTACAATGGATACAAAGCCTATTGGAATGACGGGGCACAAGTAATAGAACCTCACGATGTAGGTATAATTGAAGAAGTAAACAAAGTCACAAATGTAAAAACAATTTCAAAGGAAGAAGCCTTAAAAAACGGTTCTCTTGTACTAATCGACAAAGAAATAGACGAACCATATTGGGAAATGTGTAAAAAGCAGCTTTTCCGCCCAGAACTCATAAAGGAATATGCAAAAAATGTAAGCATAGTTTACACTCCACTTCATGGAACTGGAGCAATGCACGTTGAAAAAGTTCTAGGAGATTTAGGATTAAAAGTAACAACTGTTCCAGAACAAAGAGAACCAGACGGAAACTTTCCTACAGTTGAAAAACCTAATCCAGAAGAAAAACCTGCTCTTAAAATGGCCGTTGAACTTGGCGAAAAACTTAAAGCCGACTGCGTAATGGCAACAGATCCTGATTCAGACAGATTTGGAACAGCTTTCCCAGATAAAAATGGAAACTTTGTGCTTCTTTCAGGAAATCAAATGGGCGCGCTCCTTATGGAATATATTTTCCTTTCTAGAAAAGAATTAGGCAAACTTCCTAAAGATTCGTACTGTGTTCGTTCTATTGTTACCTCGCCTTTTGGAGACGAAATCTGCCGCAAATACGGAGTCGAAATGATAGAATGTCTTACAGGATTCAAATGGATTGCAGCCGTAGAAGCAGAACGAGAAGCTAGTAACAAAGGAACTTATGTATTCGGTTTGGAAGAAAGTTATGGATATAAAATTGAAACAGAGGTAATGGACAAAGACGGCGTTTCCGCTGCAGCAATGTGTGCAGAAATGACGATGTATTGGCGTTCAAAAGGAAAATCGCTTCTTGAACATCTTGACGATATGTACAAAGAATATGGATATTTCGAAGACCGCTCAATTTCAAAAAATTTCTTAGGCTCAGAAGGTATCGCCATAATGAAAAACATTATGAACAAACTTCGAACAGAAGGGCTTAAGACTCTTGCCGGAAAAAAGGTTTTAAAGATTCGAGACGTACAGACAGGTTGCGAATATTCACCAGAAACACCTGATAAAAAACAGAAATTAAACCTGCCAAAAAGCAATGTAAT
The DNA here is from genome assembly GCA_002437725.1 of Treponema sp. UBA6367. Classification (GTDB taxonomy): domain Bacteria; phylum Spirochaetota; class Spirochaetia; order Treponematales; family Treponemataceae; genus Treponema_D. The sequence continues at coordinate 282,682 of DJRF01000010.1, read as the reverse complement.
TCAATTTTTCCTTGAAGGAGGCACTATTGTAAGCGCAAGACCTTCTGGAACAGAACCAAAGATTAAGTTTTATATCAATACTAAAAATGAAGTCGGAGGAGCAAAGTGTGATGGCTGCCTTGCCGCAGCTAAAAAGGAAGCTTCTGTTCTTTGCGATTTAATTACAGACGATATAAATAAAATGCTTGATTCTTAAAAGTCGCTTAAAACGTTTTGTAATGAATTTAACAAACAGATTTTTAAAAGACTACAGAAAAATGTACCGTTTAGTAAAAGACGGTACAACTTTCGTAGCGTTCGATACAGAAACAACAGGTTTAAGTGCACAGAATTGTAGAATTATTGAAATAGGCGCTGTAAAATTCAATAATTCTGGCATACTTGGTTCGTTTAACTCTCTTATAAATCCTGAATGTCATATTCCAGAAGAGTGTACTCAGATTAATCACATAACAGATTCTATGGTAGAATCAAAACCCATTATAAAAGAGCTTTTGCCATCTTTTATAGATTTTATTAAAGATACAGTTCTAATCGGACACAATGTCCAGTTTGACATAAGATTTTTAGATGCAGAACTTGAACGTTGCTTTATGCCAATCGCAGAAAACACAATAATAGACACCTTGCAATTTAGTAGATGGGCATTTCCAGAACAACAAAAATACAGGCAACCGCTCATTGCAAGTCTTTTAGGAATAGAAGTAAAAGATGCTCATAGAGCTTACGACGACGCTTTTGTTTGTGCAAACATTTTTTTAAATCTAATAAAAGCAACTTCTCAAAGGCAAAAAGTTTAGACTAATAAATTTATCCTCTAGGAGCTGTTACAGGATTAACAGGTTTTCCATTTTGAAAGACCATAAACTTTATAGAAGAGTTATTTCCTTTTCCTGTTACGCCAAGTTCAGTATTAAAAAGAACATAATCGCCTTTTTTTACAGTAACTTTTCCAAGCCCTGAATATGAATAAATTAGACCTGTTTTTGACTGAACAAAAATGACTTCGCCAAAACCGCGGTAAACTCCTGTATACATAACAGTTCCTTCGCGGACGCATTTTACAGTTTCAGAATCATTTCCTGTTAATTGAACACCGCTAACCTTTCCGTTAACTTTTTTTACAATAGGATTTTTTAATGGCCAAACAACGGACGAAGAAACTTTTATATCGGAAGCTGTGTTTTTTTCATTTTTTTCTATATTATTTTTTAATATCTTATCAACATCTTCATTTTTCTCTTTTGATTTTTTATCATTTTTGTCAGAAGATGGCACATATAACTTTTGCCCGATTTTTAAAGTTGAATTAGAATCAAGATTATTCATAGCCATCAACTCTGGAACTTTTATATCATACTTTCTAGAAATACCATACAGAGTGTCCCCCTTTACTACGGTATACAAAGCAGTATCCTTTTTAGCTGAAGAAGATTTTTGCTCACTAGTCTTATTTGAAGAAAGAGCAGCTGCGTTGCTTATATCGGCAGAAGGAATTGTAAGTTTTGCACCTTCTTTTAAAATGTCACTTTCGCTTAAATTATTTGCGGCCCTAAGTTCAGCAACTGTAATTTCATATTTTCTACTAATGGAATAAAGAGTGTCTCCTTTTTTTACAGTATATAGTGAATCAGAAAAAGAAAACTGCAATTGCATAAAAAAAAGTAAAACGAAAATATAAATTTTAGAAAATCTCATATACTAATTATCGGAATAAGTTTTATTTTTTTTTACAACTATTCAACAATTTCTCTAAAAAGTTTGCCTACATCAATTCCATTAATTATTTTTCCTTTTGGATAATTATTCAGCATGCTTTCTCTGCCGTGCGCAAGGTGATTTGATGTAATACCATGTTTTATTGAAATATCTGCTTCCATGAGAGCAGAAAGGTGGTCCGCAATTCTAACTGTTTTTCCGTCAACGGGACAAAACTCTTCAGTATTGTAAAGGCAATTTAAGTCTTCCCAGGAAACTTGTTTTAGTCTTCCTTCTTTTAGGATTTTATTTGAAAATTCATCGCTGGTGTAAAAAATAAGCTGGTCAACAAAAAAAGGTTCCATGAGAGGCACTAATTCTTTACTAACGATTTCATCTTCAATTTTTTTTACAATATTTGGAAGTTCATCAGTTGCCTGTTTTACTGGCGAAATAATATCCCTTGTGACAGCTTCTGGTAAATCGTGGAAAAGACCTGTAAAAAAATCATTTACAATTCTCCATTCAGGCATTTTTTGACCGCAGTTTCTGCACAATAAAAGCGTCATTATAGCAACAAAGTAACAATGTCCCAAAACACTAGTTTTTGGTACCCTAGGAGTCTGATTCCAACGAATTTGAAAGCGAAGCTGCTCTATTTTCATAAGGAAATCAAAAGACCTTTGATGTGTCATTAATTTTTGTAATCCAGTAAGATCAAGAAAATTCTGTAAATCAGTCTGCAAGTCGCTGTTTATGTTTTTTAGGCGTTCCACTTCATTTACAACGGAAAGCATTTGAAACTCTCGCATTGTTGCATATTTATCAGCAGCTGAAAAAATTCTTGCAGCCGCCTGGCTTTTTTTTGGAATAGGAGTCGAACCTGCCTTTTGCGCAACATAAACTGAAAATTTTTCAAACAAATCTTCATCGTTCATTATTGGCTTATATTGATTAAGAACCCATTCGTTTAGTTTTAAATACTCTTGCAAAAAATTATGTTTCAGCATAGAAAGAACAGGAGCTTTTATGTCGCAAAGGGAAATTTTTTTTAATAAATCAAATAAAGACGCATAAATCATCCATGTCCAATCTACAAATACACCTTTAGATTCTTCAAACTTACCTATGATATAGGCAAGAACCATCTTTTCTCCAGCCTTGTCCATTTCAACCAAATCAAAAGGCCGAATAAGGTCTGTCCAACGCTGAATTGAAAAGCCTTCAAAAATCTTTAAAGCAAACTGTTGACTAAACATAAATCCTCTGCATCATCTACTAGAGCCAGACTTCTGATCTGCATCCATTTTATCTTTCCAGACAAGGGCTTTTTTCTTTATCTCTTCGGCTTCATTTCTATCACCTATGGCAATTGCAAGCTTATGCCTAGCAAGAAGAAATTTTATGGCATTTCTCATATCATCTATTCGCCTTGTAGAAGTTTCATACTTGTCACGGTAACCAGATGCAGAAGACTCAAGAAGTTTTGAAATGAGCCTTATATACAGAACAGAAACTTCATAATCTTCATCATTTGGATCAAAATAAGACTTTACAGCTGTTCTCATGTCTATAAGATTTTTAGCAACTACTGCAAAACGTCCCTTTAATTCAACAAACGACCACTTCCATTTTGAATTATCGCCAAAAGCGACTTCCAAAAGATTTATTGCCAGTCCAAGTTTTCTTATAAGATAATAACGCTCTGAAATTGTTTTATCTTGAATCTGCTCATAATTCTTTGTAAGTTCAGAATAAGACACATCAATAAAATTAGTTACAAGTTCTTCAAGATAAATTATTGCCTTATAGAGGATTTTTCTAGCTTCGTTCAAAGCATCATTATTTTTTACTTCCAAGATTTTTAAAGAAAGACTGTTCTGAGCCATGTACAAAGAAGAAATATAAATCATGTCATCGCAGAGCATAATTTTTTTGTAAGGAGCATCAGAAGCCCCTCCATTTATTGAATTTAAAACTGTTTTTTCTTTCCCCAAAGTTGCAGTTATTTTTGATTGATAAGGCTTTATCGCATCTGCAAATTCAAGTCTTGTCTGTTCTGAAATTTTTGCCATCATAAACCTCCGTATTTTTGGAGCATAGAACGAGCGTGCTCTAAAGAGGCAGAAGAATCTGCATCACCAGAAAGCATTCTAGCAATCTCATAAACGCGTTGTTCACCTTCAATAGGATGAACATTCGATGCAGTTTTTCCATTAACAACACCCTTTTCTATCTTAATTTGATTATCGGCATAAACCGCAATACTCGCAAGATGTGTTATACAAAAAATTTGACGATTCTTTGCAAGTTTCTTAAGATGAAGTCCTACTGCGACCGCAATTTCTCCACCTATTCCTGTGTCAATTTCATCAAATACCAAAGTTTGAACAGGATCGTTGTTAGCAAAAACAGTTTTGATTGCAAGCATAACTCTAGAAAGTTCACCGCCACTAGCAATTTTAGCAAGAGGCTGTAGAGGAGAACCTAAATTTGCACTGATAAGGAATTCAATATTGTCCATTCCATAAGGACCGCATCTTTGTTCAACATCATTGCCAGGCTTTTCTGTCATACTAACTGAAAAATGAGTTTCTTTCATGCCTAAAGATTTTAAAATCGTTTCGATTTCACTAGAAAGACTTTCAGAACAAGCGTGTCGTTTTGCAGAAATCTTTTTTGCAGCGGAATAAACTTGTTTTTCCAATTCAGAAACTTCTTTTTGAAGAACCTCTTTATTTTGATTTCCGCTTGCAAGCTGCTCAAGAGCCTTTTCAGCCTGCTTTTGGTAGCCAAAAAGTTCTTGCATAGATGCATTTACAGAGCTGCAATACTTTTTTTTCAAATTGTAAATAACAGAAAGCCGCTCTTGAACTTCTTCTAAATGAGCAGGATCGTAAACAAGATTTCTAGCATAGGAATCAAATTCGCAGGCTATATCGCTAAGTTCATAAAAAGCTGATTCTAAACGCGAATCCAAAGGCGAAAGGCTCTTGTCGAATCCAACAGCGTGCTGACTGTCGCGATGAATTCTTTTTAATCTTGAAATCACAGAATCATCGCCAACATCTAAAGAAGTTCTAATAGAATCTATATCTGAAAAAAGTTTTTCATAAGAAGAAAGGCGGTTCAACTCGTCTTCAAGATTTTTATCTTCATCGGGCTTTAATTTTGCATCTGATAATTCTTTTAGCGCAAACGAATACATTTCTATTTTTCGCTCACGTTCTGCATCATTTGAATCCAACTGAGAAAGAAGTTTTCTTTTTTCTATTAAATCGGAATAAAGTTTTGTAAACAGTTGAACTTCTTCTGTAATTCCAGCTCTAGAATCAAGAAATTTTCTGTGCTCAGAAACTTTCATAAGAGACTGATGGTCATGCTGACCGTGTATATCTACTAAAAAAGAAGAAAACTCAGCAATATCGGCACGAGTTACAGGAGTATTACCTATCCAGGAACCACTTTTTCCATTTTCACGAATAAATCTTCGAATTAGAATTCTATTATTTTCCGCTTCTATTCCATGTTCAGAAAGCCATTGCAATGCTGATTGCGAAAAATCTGAATCAAGATAAAATGTTCCGCTAACACTAGCTTCATGTGCGCCGGAACGAATTTGACTAGTTTCCGCCTTTCCTCCTAAAAGAAAAGAAAGAGCTCCTATAAGAATAGATTTTCCCGCGCCAGTTTCGCCAGAAAGAACTGTCAAGCCTTTTGAAAACTCTATTGTAATTGAATCAATTATTGCAAAATCTTTAATAGACAAATCTTCAAGCATGAGGACCTCCTGACCAATTCAACTTTGAACGCAATGCTTCGTAAAATCTTTGCGTTGTACAACCTACAAGCTTTACTTTTTTATTAATTCTTCGAACTTTTATTACATCTCCCTGGTGAAGCTCCTTTGGCTTTTGGCCGTCAACAGTAAGAATGAGTTCTTTTTCCCTGGAAGGAAGAACTGTAATATCAAGTTCGCCGTTCGGGCTTAAAACCAAAGGTCTTGTAGAAAGAGAAAACGAATTTATTGGCGTAAGAACAAGCGCATCTAGCTCAGGATCTATTATAGGACCGCCTGCACTTGAAGAATAGGCTGTAGAACCTGTTGGTGTGCTTACAATAATTCCATCAGCCTTAAACTTTCCTAAAGAAGAATAATTGTAGGCCACATCGAGCAAAACTGTTCTTGCTGCCGTTTTAGCACAAACTACAACATCGTTCAATCCAATTGCAGAAAAACATTCTGAATCTGTTTTTTCAATTGGAAAAACAGTAGCTTGCAACATAGTTCTTTCTTCTAGCGAAGATTTTCCGCTTAAAAAAAGTTCAAGCTCTTTCTTCCAATCCTGTTTTTGGATGCTAGCTATAAAACCAAATTCGCCAAAGTTCACAGGAAAAACAGGTATTCCAAGATTGCAACATCCTCTTGCAGCAAAAAGAACTGTTCCATCGCCACCTAAGGTAATTACAAAATCATATCCTGAAAAAACACAGTCTTCATTAAAACCGTCAAAAGCACAAATAACTGACTGAACTTGTTTAGATTTTAAATAAAAACTAATATCGTTTGCAACTAATTGAGATTCTTTTTTGTTAGTGTTTACTATTATAAGACACTTTTTCATTTAAAAGAAAACCTTATGGCAAAGTTCCTAAAACTTTTACAATTTTAGCAACTTGCTGATTAGAAAGTCTTGGATACAACGGAAACAAAACGCATCTTAAATACAAAGATTTTGCTCTTATGCACGAATCTGATAAATCTTCTTCTTTTAAAGCAATTACAGAATCTTCGTAAGCATGTCTTATTTCTATTCCTTTTTTTTCTGCATATTGACGGACATCCTTAAAAGAACTTGAAAGAACCAAAGGAAAGCAAGCAACCGTAGAGGAATTATTAAACTCCTCTTCTTTTAAAGTTTTAGAAGAGTCTGAATCAGAAGAAGCTGAGGAAACTACACTAAAATCTCTTGGATATATTTTATGCTTACCAGACATGCACGCTCTCTGATAAAGAGAAAAAATCTTTTTTCTTGTATGCTCGTTATTTTTAAATTCCTTAACTTGAACCCAGCCCAAGGCACAGTTTATATCTGGCAAAAGTTCTGTACGAGGCATAACATCTACATATTTTTTTAATACAGTCCATTCACGTCTTCCCGGTGCCATCAAAACAGCTCCACCGCCAGCAGTTATAACATCTTGTTCTTCCAGGGTTAGAATTGAATACACTCCAAAAGAGCCAGTTTTTTTAGTTTCAATCAAATTTCCATTTTCATCATTTATGGCAACGTCAGCCCCTGCGCTTTTGGAAACATCTTCTATAATTGGAATTCCAAGAGAGCAAAGAGAATCTAAATCAGGAACAATTCCCATAGACTCGTGCAATAAAAGAAGTCTTCCTCCATGATTTATAGCACGCTGAACAATCTCTTCATTTACAAGACCATTTGATTCATCTACATCTAAAACCATAGGAACATAGCCAAGACTTTCTATTGCTTGATAATGCCATGCTGGAGCCAAAGCAGAAATCATTATTTTTTCGCCAATAGGAAAATCAATTGCTAAAAGCGCATATTTTAACGCATCTTTTGGAGTCCTAAGAGCAACAGCCCCGTCGCAACAAAAAAAATCCTTTATAGAATGAATAAATCTAACGTTTAATTCACCAGGACCAATTTTTTCGTCTACCATGCAAGTTAAAACTGCATCCATTTCTTTTCGTCTTATTGTAGTGCTGTAAGTTCGAATCATTTTTGCTTTACTTGTTGTTTATAATTTTTTGAAGTTCTTTTGGATCAAATAACCTAACTGTATCAAGCATTATTAAATATCCTGCGTCAGTTCTAACAACTCCGCGAATATATTCACTTCCGATTCCTCCCATCATCTGAGGAGGCTCTTGAACTTCTGCTTTATTTACAGTAACTACTCTAGAAACGCGGTCTATTATAATGCCAATCTGCATTCCATCAATATTAAGAATAATAAAACCGCTTTCAAGTTCGTCTAGTTCCTGTTCTTCGTTAGAAAAACCTATATGAAAACGTCTATGAAGATCTATAATTGGAATTATTTCTCCACGCAAATTTAAAATACCTACCATATAATATGGAGCATTGGGAATAGGACGTATAGGTTGAATTTTTACAATTTCTTTTACAGTCATAATATCTACTCCGTATAACTCATCTCCTAAACGGAATGTTACTAACTGAAACTGAGAATCCTCTTCTGCCATAAAAACCTCCCATAAAAATCAAAGAAAAAGCTGCTAAAAGCTACGTTACCAAAGCAATTTTCAAATTGACTTCCTATGTTATTTTGCAACGCAAACTTAAAAGTATAAAAAAAACGTTATTTTCAACTAAATAAGAATACACTGAAAAACAACCTTTTGCAACATTATATATAAAACTCAATCTACTATGAAAATTGAAAGCGCATAAACCTTTACGGCTTTATTTTTTTCTTTTAGCACAGACGCACAAGCCTCTATTGTAGAACCTGTTGTAATTACATCATCAATTATGCATACTTGTTCAGGAATTTGGTTTATTTGTGGCAAAACTGAAAACGCATTTGCTATTGTCTCCATCCTATTTTTTCTATCTAAAGTTTTTTGCTGGACAGAAGTTTTTCTTTCCAGCAGGTTTTCAACTTTCCAGCCAAATTTAAATTTCAAAAAAGCGCACAATTCTTGAATTTGATCCCAACCTTTTTCTTTTATTTTTCCAGGTCTTGGTGGAACAGGAACTAATATAAAATCTCCAACAGATTTTCTTAATTTTTTTAATCCAGAATTTACAAGAGCCGCAAAAAAACTAGAATAAATTCGTTCTTCTTCAAGTTTCCAACGGCATAAAAAATCAGAATTCCACAACCTATAAGAAAAAAGCGGGAAAACTTTGTCAGTGCTAGAAAAAACTGAATTATTTCTACATTCCATGCAAAGATTCTCTTCTGAAACTAGAGTTTTTCCACACTTTTTACAGCGACCTTCAAAATCCAAAGAAATACTAAAGTAAGTTTGATAACAATTTTTGCAAACGCAGATATTGCCGCAGTATTTTCCACAAACCAAGCAAAAACATCTGGTGTTTGCAAAAGAAAACAACTTTAAGCAAACTGAAAAAGCAGTTTGCTTTAAATTAAAAAGAAACTTATTCACATGATATATATCTATGAAAGTTTACGGAAAATGCAATTTTTTTTACATAAAAAGCCGATTTTTACCTATAAAAATTACCTTCCGCTAAGAGTTTTTTTCCACCTGGCAATTGTTTCAAGAGCTTCAATAGGAGTCATAGAATTTGGCTCGGCAGAAAGTATTTCATCAAGAAGGATTTCTTCATCACTAAAAAGACCAGGATTTTTTACTTGAATTAGTTCAGTTTGTTTTGGCAAAGAATTTAGTTTTTCGGCGATGTCTGAAGAATTATTTTCTGCTTTACTTTGGATTGTCTGCAAAATTTTATTTGCACGGTCAATTACCACCTGAGGAACTCCAGCGAGCCTTGCAACATGAATACCAAAAGAATTTTCACTTGCCCCAGATTTTACTTTTCTTAAAAATGTAACAGACTCTCCCTGCTGAGCAACTTGCATACAAAGCAAAATCAAAGAGGGATTTTCAATTCTTGTAAGTTCATGATAGTGAGTGGCAAAAAGAGTTCTGCACTTGATGCTATCAAGAAGGTATTCACTAACTGCCCAAGCTATAGAAAGTCCGTCTTCTGTAGAAGTTCCACGCCCAACTTCATCCATAATTACAAGCGAAGAACTTGTTGCAGAACGAAGAATATTCGCGGTTTCTGTCATTTCTACAAGAAAAGTTGATTCTCCACGGGCAAGATTATCGCTCGCCCCCACTCTGCAAAAAATTCTGTCAACAAGACCTATTTCAGCAGATTTTGCAGGCACAAAGGAACCAATTTGAGCTAAAAGCACAATAAGCGCATTTTGCCGCAAAAAAGTGCTCTTACCAGCCATGTTTGGACCTGTTATAAGTGCAAAAGAATGAGAATCCTTATCTTCCGCAGACAACGAAAGACTATTTGGCACAAATTCTCCGCTAGGAAGATGCATTTCTACAACCGGATGGCGTCCATCTTCTATTTTTAGAACCTTAGAAGAAGAAAAAACAGGTCTGACCCAGCCGTGCAATATAGCCGAATATGCAAAACTTGCAGTTGCATCAATATAAGAAATATCCTCTGCAGTTTGTATTAAGTAATAAACGTAATCTTTAAGCTTGTTGCGAACTTCAACAAAAAGGTTTCTTTCAAGCTCCAAAACTTTAGAGCCAGCTTCTGTAAGTTCGTGCTCAAGCTCTTGCAATCTTGCAGTGGTAAAGCGGTCTCCATTTACAAGAGAACGCCGTATTATAAAATCAGAAGGAACAGAACTAAGTTTTCCGCGGCTCACTTCTATAAAATAACCGTAAGCATTCGTATTTTTAATTTTTAATGTTGAAATTCCAGTTTTTCTTCTTTCTTCAGCTTCATATTCAGCAAGAATTTTATCAAAATTATCTCGAATATTTCGCCAATGGTCTAACTCTTGAGACCAGCCATCTTTTATAATTCCACCATCAGTCAATGCAGTCGGAGGATTTTCTACAATCGAATTTTGAATTAAATCAATTATTTCAACTGAATTTTGCTCATCGGTTAAGGAAAAATCATAGTTTTCTAAAGATTTTCTAATTTTTAACCAATAAACAAGGCTCGAACGAAGCGCCTGCAAATCTTTTGGATGCGCCCTATCCATAGCAATTCTACCTGCAAGGCGTTCAACGTCTAAAACACAAGAAAGTTTTTCGCGGACTTCATCTAAAAGGTTTCTATTACCGTAAAAAAAGCCGACATGATTCTGTCTTGAAGTGATTTTTTTTATATCCGTAAGAGGATATAAAAGCCACTGCCTAATCATGCGAATTCCCATAGCGGTGCTTGCATGGTTTACACATTCTAGCAAAGAGTACTTGGAAGAAGAATCTCTAAGATTTGAAACAATTTCAAGGTTTCTTCTGCTAGAATCATCAATTACAAGATACTGGCTATCGTGATAGACTTTAATTCCACTTACATGAGGAACAGTAGAATTCGTGGTTTTAGAAAGATAATCCAAAAGAAAACCTGCAGGTGCGACTTCTGCTGAATCAGGTTTTAATTCAAAAGATGCAAGGTTATGAGTTTTAAACTGTTCTGTAAGTTTTTTATAGCCAAGTTCAGTATTAAAATCCCAATCAGGATAATATGAAATAGAAATCTCTGGTATTTGCGCCAATGAATCCTGAACGGTTGCATTGTTTTTTAAAGACTGAGGAAGAAGTATTTCCTTCGGATTGCACCTGCCTAATTCTTTGGGAAAACTTTCTGCCATTTCGCTAGCGCGCCAAGAAGTCGCCTTAAAGCAAGATGTAGTAACATCTATAAAAGCGAATCCGACAACACCTTTAGAAACGCTCATCGCGGCAAGAAAATTATTGCTATTTCCTTCAAGATATTCAGATTCAAGCGCTGTTCCCGGAGTAATGATTTCAACAACTTTTCTTTCAGTAAGACCTTTTGCTTTTGGATTTCCAACTTGCTCGCAGATTACAATTTTTCTGCCCAAACGTAAAAGCCTTGCAATATAAACTTTAGCCGCATGATAAGGAACTCCGCACATAGGAGCAGTTCCTCTATGCGTTAAAGTTAAACTTAGAAGACGCGATATTTCTAACGCATCCTCATTAAACATTTCGTAAAAATCCCCGAGTCTAAAAAACAGAACCTCATTTTTATGTTCACTTTTAATTTTAAGGTACTGCTGCATTACAGGAGTAAGAGATGTATCTTTTTCCATTATAAATTACTTTCCGAGTTCCGCTATAACCTGTTCAGTAATATCAACAGAATTGGAATACCATAAAATGGAATTAGACTGCTGCAAACTTAAAATCATACTATATCCGCCAGATTCGGCGATTTTAGAAAGCGTATTGTAAAGTTTATTATAAAAAACATCTGAACCTTGCAAAGTTTTTTGCATAGATTCAAGCTCCACATTTTTTGCATTTGTGTATTCTACCAGAAAATCAGTTTTTTTAGTAATTTCTGCCTGCGTTTTTTGAGCAAGAGCATCGTTATTTTGCTTTTCATAGTCAACTTTTTTTGCCTGAAGTTTTTGCAGCTCTTCAGTGTATCTATTAACTTCTTGCTGAAATTCATTCCGCTTTTTTTCATAGTTTCTTACAGGAGCTGAATTTCTAAAATACGCATTATAAACTTTTGCAGTATCAACAACACCAAACTTTGTAATCTGCTGGGCAAAACTAAAACTTCCTAAAAATAAAATTAAAACAAAAAACGCAATCTTACCAAAACTCTTTTTCATACAAACCTCGTTCTACTTATTAGTAATATTAAATGAAAGCACAAATTTCCAAGTGTCATTCCATTGAACTGCATTATCGCTTACACGGAATTTATTTGCAAGAAGCAAGTGGAGCGGAAATTGCGGCAATAAAAATCTTAGGCCAGGCCCAAAGCTAAAATAAAAATCTTCAACTGAAAGAGCCGTAAAAGCTTCTTTTACAGTATTTTTTACAGCGACGCCATCCATAAAAAAGTCAATTCCTATCATTCCTGGAACTATAGGGAATCTAAGTTCTGCTCTTGTAGAAAGCATAGCTTTTCCGCGAGAACGCGAACTAATTTCGGTCCAACCACGTCCATTGAACATTCCATCGATATAAAGCTTGCTAGAATCGCTAAACAAGGTTCCTGGAACAGGAAAAATACAAGAAAACCCTGCATAGCCTGCAAGAACACTCTTAAAATTCCATTTTCCATTAAAGCAAGGAATATCAAAAAGCGTCAAATAGCCTTCCAATTTTGTATCAGAACGAAGATAAAACTCTTTTTCAACAGCTGGAATAAGACCGTACCAAGAAAGCCTTTGACTTGCAAACCAACCTTTTGAAGGTTCATAGCTTAAATCACGACCGTCAAGGCTAAATGCTACAAACAAAGAATCTTTTAGCCTAATGGAATTTGCGCTTTTATTTACACCAGAATCCAAAGGAACATAAAGTTCTTCTGGATAAGCATTGCTAGTCAAAGTATTGGCCATTCCTCCAGTAAGTGTAAGAATCGCGAAATTTGGAGTCCATCTGCGCCCCAAAGTTGTTCCCAACGTTGCGGAAATAGATTTATACCCCATATAAAAGTACGAGTTATCAAACGCGCCGCTTGCCATTGGGTTTAAAATAAGAGCCGACTCATCAGAAGTAGAAAAAGACAAAGATTCGCTCAATTGAATAGGTTTGTCAAAAAGCCATGACTGCCCGTAAGAAACATCTACCGCAAATTCATCAGTTGCAATATTTACACCTGTAGAAATAGATTTTCCTTCCCCTTTGAGATTTGAATTTTGCAATTTAAAGAACAAAGAAATTGGAAAGTCACCTTCCTTTTGGACGCCAGAAAAAGTCGCTCCGAACTGCAAACTTGTTGTAGACTGCTCTTCTACATTTATAACAAGGTCTACCAAATTTTCTTCAGAGCCGCTTACAGGTTCCGGCACAATGCTCGAAAAATACTGCAAATTGTAAAGGTTTCGCATACCAGCCATAATTTTTTCACGGCTGAATACATCTCCCGGCTTTAATGGAATTTCTCTTAAAATTACATAGTCCTTGGTTTTTGTGTTGCCTTTTATAATAATGTTCTCAACATGGGCTCTAGAACGTTCTGTTATATGAATAGAATAAGCGACAGTCCTTCGCTCTGAATCTTTATTTATAGAAGGAGAAAAATCCGTGGTCATATAACCGTTTTCATAATAAAGATTTGTAAGATTTGAAAGACATTCTTGATATTTTGTCTGATTAAAAACGTCGCCTACGTTTATCTTTATATACGAAAGAAGTTTTTCTGTGGAAAATATTTCATTACCAGCAATAGTAGTGCCATTATAGGTGTACTGCGCTCCTTCCTGAATAACAAATGTTATTGTCAATTCATCGCGGTCTTTTTCAGAATTAAAATAATTTTCTTGAACTACATCTACAATTCTTGCATCTATATAACCTTTTGTCATGTAATAATTTACAATAGTCTGCTTATCAGTTTCCAAAGAGGAACGCTGAAACGCGCCGTCCTTTAAAAAGCCAACTTCTTTTAACGAAAGTTTTCCTTTTAGTGTTTTTGCAGAAAAAACAGTGTTTCCAGAAAACTGTATGGATTTTATAACCGTGCTTGAACCTTCAGAAACAACGAAAGTAACATGTATTCCGCCATCCTTGCTTTCCGTCTTGTAAGAAACCTTTGCAGCAGAATAGCCTTTAGAAATATAAAGGTCTCGCAAAGCGCGCTCATCAACAAGAGCTGCAGATTCAACAAAAACATCTCCGTTTTTCATTGAAATTGTATCTCTAAGTTCGTTGTTACGAATCTTTTTATTTCCCTTAAAATCTATTGAGGAAATTACAGGATATTCCTTTACGCTAAAGACCAAAATCACTTTTTCTGGATTTTTTGAATCGTGCTTTGCGTATGGCTCTATATCTTCAAACAAAGACATTGCGTAAAGCCGTTCATAAAGCTCGTTGTAAAGCTCATCTGTAAACTGGCGGCCTACGTATTTATTTGTAACACCAGTAAGCTCTGATTTTTTTACACTTGCAAGACCTTCAAAAGTGATTTCTGAAATAACTCTATTCATATACCAATCATCGCTTTCTGCCTGGGAAAAAACAGGAATTGATACAAACAATACTAAAACGACAAGAAGAATTCTTTTTAGCAAAAAAATTACAGAACGCATAAAAGCTCCAAAAAATCAGAATTTAATTTGTAAAAAAACGCTTAATCAAGACGCTGTTACACTAAAGAACTTGATTCAGCAGTTTTTAGGTTTTGAATAATCACTAAACAAAACAGTCTGATACTTATAAAGAAATTTTCCACGAAAGAGTAACCGAAGTAGAAGTAAGAAACCTTCCGTTCATAATAGCATCAATATCAGGAGCCATATTCCAACGGATATTCACATAAGGAGAATTCAATTCAAAACCGAACTCTGGCTTGAATAAAAGACCTCCAAAGGTATACTTGTCGTCTACTCTAGTTTCATCGTAAGTCCAATGCATAAGAGCATCGGCATACAAATCACTTCCGAAGTACTTACCAATATAAACAGTTGAATTGTCAAAATAGTTACCAATTCCAAAAGTTTTTTCTGAAGAATCAGAAGAGTTGTTGGAAAAAGTTTGTTTTACAGCATTCTGAAGTATATTGGTTCTAACTGACAATATATCAAAATTAAGAAAATCACGCAACTTGTTTTCTATATTACGCCCAAACAGAGATTGAATCGCATAATCACTTGTAGCCATAAGAAAACTTGTTACATTTTCAGAATCTCCAAGCGCAATTTGACCGAGCATTGTACGAATTTCTGCTTCAGACTTTGCGGGCACAGACGAAAATACAGGGTTAAAATCCTGCAAGCGCTGATTTTCCGCGCTAAGAGTAATTCTTATTTCATTGCCATCATCATCGCGTTCCCTTGTTTCTGCTTGAACAGTTATAAGAGGATTGAACAAAGGGTCGTTGCCGTTAAACTTTAACACCCCTCTTTTTAAGTAAAAGCTTCGATTTAGATAAGAAATATCGCCAGAGCGCAAAGCAATTTCGCCATCCATCCTAAAATCTTTGTCACTAGAATCATATTTGAATGAAAATTCCGAATTTGGCACAAAAACTGCCCTCAAAAGAGGATCCAGCCTAAAAGAAACGTGCTGCCCTACATTAATTTTTAAAGATGTGCGAATAGGAAAATTAGATTCCACAGCATTACTTGCCGCTCCAATTTCCTTTGTTATAATCCTTGAATCGAGTTTTCTTACATCTATTTCGCCAGTAATATCAAAAACGCCATCTTCCAGCAAAAGATTTAAGTCGATGCAAGCATCGCCTGTAAAGCGGGCAAATCTTACATTAACATCGCCAGGAGCATAAGAGTTTTTAGGCATAAAAATATGAGAAGAAAGTCTTGCAAGATTCCATCTGTCGAACAAAATGTACAAATCTGCAAAAACTGGATGAGATTTTTTTACCATTCCGCTAGCTGTTTGCATTGAAAGCTCATTGTGGTTCATAGTCATAATAGCTTTTGGAACAGTTATATGGGAAGGCACTATTCCGGGAAGGCTAAAATCAGCATTTGAAAGACTAAACGCGCCTGTAAAATCAGGATCAGATTTTAAACCACTTATTTTTAGGGAACCTTTTAATAATCCTTCGTAAATTTCAAGGTAAGGAATTTTTACATAACTAAACAAGACGCCTAAATCAGCGCTAAACTTTGAAAAAGAAAGATTAAAATTGCTACCTTCGATATTTCCAGTAATATTAAACTGGACAGGTTTTCCTTCCGCAACAGAGGCAAAAACAGTTCCATCTTGGCTTACTGTGCCAGAAATTCCTTGCTCCGCGCTTGAAAAAAATGAAGTATCCCCTTTTGAATGAAGAATTGTTATTGAAAAAGGAAATGTTTTTGCAAAAAAGGTCCCCTCAACTTTATCGCACGAAAGCGTTGCAACGTACTCTTCCGGGACTTTTTTATCTTCAGGAATAACAGTATCCGAGATTACAAAAAGCAATGGCATTACAACATTTTTTTTCATAACAGAAGTTTCTAAAACAGCAGAAGCAGTTCCTGTAAAAGTTCTTAAATCAAAATTTGCCTTTAATTTTGAAACATCAATATTATTATATGTTAGATTCAATGAACTCAATGTAAGATTTTTATCTTCCACAAATGCAGAACCTTTTGCTTTTATAAGATTCCCAGCGGCCATTAAATTCATGGAATCTATATTTATCCCGATGTAAGGATTGTCCAGCGCCCCAGAAGCAATCATTGTTGCTGTTACGGTGTTATTGTCGCTCTGTTCCGAAGAAAATCTGTTTAAGCTAAACTGATTAAGATTCATATTAGCATTTAAATAGTAAGAACTTCCTAAAGCATCTTTTACAGAAGAAACATCTGCCGATATAGAAACTTTTTCAGAGTTTGAACTATTTTTTGCATCAAAAGAAAGAGAAGCGGAATCAAAAGAACCATTATTTATGTTCCATAAAAGCTCCGACTTTCCTTCTAAAACTGAAGTTGTGTCCTTATAAGTTATTTTATTCAAAAAGAACCCATACTTAGAAGCTGAACCAGAAAGTTCAATTGAAGGATGAAAAATAATTTTTTCGCCAACTTCCGAAGCTTCTATTCTAGCAATGCTGACATTTATTCCATCTGTCTTTGTATAAGAAAAACCTGTGTCGGCAGCAACTGTAAACAAAGCTCCTGAAATTGAAACAGGAAATGATTCCATACATAAAGAGCCGTCGATTCTGCCTAAAGATTTATACAAATCAAAAGAAAATCCATAATCGCCAGACAAAGACAAATTACCATCGCGTATATTTCCAGCAAAGTGGTAAGGAATTGAACCTGAATTTAAATCTGCGCTAACAAAAGCTCCGTCGTTATCAGGAGATTTTTCGTAAAGCGCAGAAAAACTTGAAAAATTTTTGCCAGAAATCAAATCCAACCGGCTAACTTGAATTGAACTGTCGTTGCCATCTAAAGAAAGATACAAAAACCGGTCATTTTTTGTTGTATCCGCAACAAAAGCGTAAGGAATGCTAAATGAAAGAGAATTAAAATTTGTTGAAAAAAACAGTTCGCCATTAAACAAAAAATCTTTTAAAAAAGAAAAATTTGTCTTTTTCCCGGCTACAGAAGAAACTGTTTCTGAAACACTGTCAAGGTAAATGGAAGAAGCAGAAAGGTTTGCCTGAACATATTTGATTCCATTTATGTAGCTTCCATTCAACTTTATAATTCCAGGTGAATCTGATTCGTAGTGGGAATAGTCAGAAAGTTCAAAATCAAAATCTATAGAATCCTGAGAAGGCTCAAGAGAAAGCTGCAAACCTGTAAGTGACTTTTCGCCCAGAAGCAACTGCGGCGCAAATGCCATAAAACCTTTTTCCAAAGGTTCAAAAAAGATTTCTGTAGCAACATTTGTTCCAGAAGGAAGCATAAACTTAGAAAGAAGAAGTTCCCCAGAAAAATTCATATCTTTATAAAGGTAGCCGCCGCTAAAAGACGCATCAATTTTTTGACCTAGAACAGAAAGTTTTTCTACTTTAACCTCATTAGAATTTCCAGACAAAGCGTAGTCTAGCAAAAATCCGCCATCAAAAACTTCTTTCGGAACAATAACATTTCCAGAAGAATTAAAATCTGCCAGTTTTGAACTAAAATTATATGAAGCATCTGCAGACAAGTTAAGCCTTACTTTTCCGAACTTCTTGTTTTCCTTTTGAAACATAAACAAGGAAGCAAGTTTTAAATCATCTGTTTTTAATTCTACGGCAGCCTGAGAAGATTTTAAATCATAAACAGCTTTTAAAAAAACAGGATATGCATTTTGAACAGTTCTAAGATCAAAACTTCCATTTTGGTAACCTAAATGAAGATTTAATCTTCCGAAGGAAAGAGAGCCGCTTGAAAGAGATGAAACTTTTAAAGAAACAGAAGTTCCATTAAATTTTTCAGGGACTGAGCCTCCTGCGGAAAATTCAACTTCAAGAGGCTTTGCACCTTCTGAATTATAATACTTAAAAGCGCAGGACGCATTTACCATTATTTGCCGAGAACGCGTCAAAAACGCAAGATTTACCTTTTTTATTTGAAGAATAAAAAGCTTTTCATCAAAGCGGTATTTTAAATAGACATTTTTTAAAAATACGTCAAACGGCAAAACCGCAGAAAGTTTTTCAAATTCTTCTACACCATAAGAAGCTGTTGCTGTCAGAGCCTTCACCTTTGAATTATTTTTTGAGTTGCTTTTATCAGACTCTAGTAAAACAGAGTAAAGCTGTTTTATCTTTTCAAACACAGAACTATCAGCATTTTTGTCAAATTCAAAAGAAAAACCATCTATCGTTATATTTTTTATAGCGGAAAGTTTTCTTTCAAAAATCAAGGACAGCAAGTTATAATGTATATCAATTTTTTTTATTTCGATAATGCTATTGCCGTCTTGAACATCTGTCAGTATTATATTTCTTATTCTAAGACCATTAAAAATTGAAGGAGAAAGATTCTTGTAGCTTATTAAAAGATTTGTTTTTTCTTCAAAAACCGTGCAATAATAAGAAGCAGTGGAACGGATTTTTTTTGAAATCCCTTTAAAAAAAGGAAAAAACACCGCAGAAACAAGACCTAAAATGAGGAAAAAAATGAAAATGCCTAAATTAATTTTTGCTAAACGTTTTTTCATCTTGATTGCTTTATATTCTATCGGATTTTTTTAATATTTTATATAACTTTATAAGTTTGCGTTGCAAATTTTATTATTATAGGAGTAGGTTTCATTATGATTATAAAGAATTTTGTTGTTTTCGAAGGCATAGACGGCTCTGGAACAAGCACACAGATAAAACTTCTTGCTCAGAATTTTCCACAAGACAAAGTGTTTGTTTCCGCAGAACCAACATCAAAAGAAACTGGTCTTTTTTTGCGAAGAATGCTCAAAAAAGATTTTTCTGTCAGCGAAATTACAGCCTCGTATCTTTTTGCCGCAGACAGAGCGGAACATATTTTTGGAAAAGACGGGGTAATTGAACAGACAAAGCTTGGAAAACTGGCTCTAAGCGACAGATATTTTTTTTCAAGTTTGGCATACCAGTCAGTTTCATGCGGAAAAGAAATTCCACAAATTATAAACAGCCCGTTTCCTTTGCCGCAACTGCTTTTCTTTTTTAGAATAGATCCTGAAATTTCTATTAAAAGAGTTGCAAGCCGGGGGGAAACTCAAGAAATCTATGAAAAACTTGATTTTCAGAAAAAAACAGCGGAACTTTACGAATCTGCAATCGACGAATACAGAGGACAAAAAGGTTTAGGAATGACCATAATTGACGTAGATGCGTCTAAATCAATTGAAGAAATAAGGGACTTCATCTTAAAAACTATAAATAACCTGAATATAAAACCGATAATATAGTGTGAAAAAAAAACTTTTCAGCGTATTAAAAATACTTTTTCCTCTTTTCCTTTTTATTGCGACTGATGTGCAGCCTGCTCAGGCATATATGGTAAAGTATAAAGAGGATTGGTACAGATTGTACCATGTTCACTACCAGCAATATCCTGACGACTGCATTGAAAATATTTATTGGCTAGAAAAAGCAACCCAAGCAGATTTTTGCAACCCTTTGTATGCAAATGCAAAAATAAATACAGAAAAAGAATGGGAAAAATACAGATATCTTTTCCAAATGCACATAAACTTAAAACTTATTGAACAACACCTGCGGCTAGGCAGAATTTATGACAAAAAAGTTGCGTATTTTTATGACGCTCCATGGAAAGATGAATACCTTAGAAATTTAGAAAAAGCGCTTTCCTGCTACAACGCAGCCCTTCTCTATTGGAAAGAAACTTTGCTTTGGGCGGAAAAAGCAAACGCAAAAGAATTTGATTTTCTTTTTATAACAGACTGCCAAAACTGGGAAGATGAACGAGAACGAATAAAACAAGGCTCGCTAGACTACGAAGCAATGCTAAAAAGAGAAATTGCAAGAGTTGAAAATGTTCGCGATACCTTTATTGCAATGGACAGCAAAACTTACTAAAATGTAGGCATGGAAAGTTCAATTACCAACACATTAGATATTCTTTATCCAGCAAGTTATCCTGGAACTGCAAAAACCAAAATTTCATTTTATGCGCAAACACCAGACCTTTTGCCAATTTACGGCAAAGAAAGCGCAGAAAGAAGGTGCTTTGTAACAGACGCCACGGTTGCAACGCTTGACTGCATGAAATCTTTTATAAACAGATTTGAAGACGGTGTATGCGGAAAAGATATTCTTATAATTCTTGGCTCCGGAGAACCTTACAAAACAATAGAAAGCGTTCTTACCATAACACAAACAGCCTTGGAAGCAGGCTTTTCCAGAAATGACTTATTTGTGGGAATTGGCGGCGGAGTTATTTGCGACTTAACAGGCTTTGCCGCATCAGTTTATAAAAGAGGAATTCGAGTTCAGTTTGTGCCAACAACGCTTCTTTCCATGGTCGATGCTTCAATAGGTGGAAAAACCGGCTGCGACTTTCAAAACTACAAGAATATGCTAGGAGCTTTTTGGCCGGCAGAAGAAATTCATGTCTTTCCAAAATTTGTGCAAACTCTTTCAAAAGCTCAATATCGTTCAGGGCTTGCAGAAGCAATAAAAACAGGACTTATATACGACAAAGAGCTTTATGAAATTTTTAAGCAAAAATCAGAAGAACTTATAGACAGAAATCCAGATACAGTTCTTGAGATTATTATAAAATCTGCAAAAGCAAAATCAGAAATTGTAAAGCAAGACTTTACAGAACAAAATATCCGTGCTTATTTAAATTTTGGACACACATTTGGTCATGCGCTAGAAACCTTAGCAGGGCTTGGAAACATTACGCACGGTGACGCAGTTGCCTGGGGAATTGGCAGGGCAATTTGCCTTTCTGCAAGAAAAGAGTTTTGCTCTGAACAATACAAAGATGAAGTTCTATCTGTCTTGCAAAAATATGGCTGGTGCACATCTGCAATTCATCCTTTAGTTCTAGGCGGAGGAATTGGAGAAAGACTTATTGCCGTTATGCACAAAGACAAAAAGAACAAAAACGACACAATAAGACTAATTCTTCAAAATGGATTAGCGCAAACCTTTATACAAGAAACTGATGATAAAGATATTTTAGCCGTTTTAAAATAGAGGTTCAAACTGGCAATGGAACAACAGGAAAATCAACAAGAAAATAAAATAGAGCACTACTTTGACTGGGCCGCTACAAGTCCTGCAGATTCACAGATTTTAAATGAATCTTTAAATGCAACGCTAAAAAACTGGGGAAATCCTTCAAGCTCACATTCTATAGGCAAAGAAGCAAAAGCTGTCCTTGAAGAAGCTAGAAAAAAATCTGCTGAAATTCTTGGAGTTACTGCAGAAAAAATTTTTTTTACAAGCGGAGGAACAGAAAGCGACCACATTCCTATTTTAAGCATTTTAAATAGGCCGAAAAAAGGCAGCGTTTTAATAAGCTCAATTGAACACCCTGCCGTAAGGGAAATGGCTCTTGAATTAAAAAAATGCGGCTGGACAGTCGATTTTATTCCTGCTGACAAAAACGGCATTATAACACCGCAAGCCGTTGAAAAAAAACTTACCCAAGACACCGCCTTGGTTTGCGTTATGTCTGTAAACAATGAAACTGGAGCAATTCAACCAATCTATGAAATTGCGGATACTATTACAAAATTTTCTGAAGGAAAAAGAAAACCTAAGTTTCATGTAGACTGTGTCCAGGCAGCTGGAAAGATTCCATTAAATCTATCTTACAAAGGAATAGACAGCGCTGCGATAAGCGCGCATAAAATTTGCGGTCCGCGCGGCATTGGCATTTTATATATTGCAGATGCTTTTGAGCCATTTTTAAAAGGCGGCGGTCAAGAGAAAGGAATTCGTTCAGGAACAGAAAATGTTTTTGGAGCAGTTGCAATTTCAAAAGCCCTTGAAAAGTACTGGATTAGCGATAGCAATCAAGCTGCAAAAGAACGCTTAGAAAATCAAATAAATTACACTCAAAATTTTATAAAAAAACTTGCAGAACTTAAAAGTTGCACAATAATTCCAGAAACAAGAATTTTAAATCCTGAAAATTATTCTCCTTGGGTTGTTCAAGCTTCGTTTGAAAACATTCCAGGTCAAGTTATGCTAAGAGCTCTAGACGCTGAAGGATTTTATATTTCAACAGGAAGCGCATGTTCTAGCAGAAAAAACAACCGGCCAGTTTTAGAAGCGATGCACGTAACTCCACAAGTAAGCGAAAATGCTGTTAGATTCAGTTTTGGACCATTAAGCACAAAAGAAGGAATAGAAGAATTATTTGAAAAGATAAAAAAAATTGTAAAAAAATTTAATTAACCCAAACTTCAAGTTTTTAAAAATTGTGAAAAAAAAAACGCTTTCGGCGATTTTACAAGGGCAGTTTGCTTTTCCCCCCCATGCTACAGATGGTTATGCTCGCACTTCGTTTGAATCGGCTTGGATAGCCAAAACAAACACAAACAATTAATTGACTAAGCGTTTTTTTTCTGATATTTTTATAAAACTATACAACATTTCAAAGGAAGGCGAATTATGGGTGCACGCGGAGAACTTTTTACAACAGAAGTTTATCTTGATAACCGTTCATACTTTTTTAACATAAAAGAAAACAGAACTGGAGATGTTTTTCTTCAAATAGTAGAAAGCAAAAACCGCGATGGTGCTGACGGAGAGCGTCATCAAATTGCCATTTTTGCCGACGATATGCAAAAATTTTTGCAGGGAATGGACCGCTCTTTAAACTATATAGAAAAAGACAAAAGAGATAGAGCAAAAGCAAAGGCCGCAAAAAAAGCAGAAAAAATCGAAAAAACTAAAAAAATATACAAAATTTCAAAAGATTCTGAAAAGAAAACAGACAGCTTAAAAAGAACTGGCAGAATCCATGTAGTTTCAAAAAGAACTGCAACATCGGCAGAAGAAATAAATAACCAGAACGCAGAAGACTAAAAGCAACTTTCGGCCTAGTAGTTAAAAGAAAGCCGCTGAATAGGACTAGGTCCAAGTTCATGGCAGATTTTTCTATGCTCCGCAGTAGGATAGCCTTTATGCCTGGCATAACCATACTGCGGATACATTTTATCATATTCGCACATTAGAAAATCTCGCTCAACCTTTGCAATAATGCTTGCCGCCATAACAGAAGGATATTTAGAATCCGCTTTGGCTTCGCAAAAAACTTTTTTACACTTCACCTTAGGAACAGTTGTACCGTCGGCGATGCAGCAAATATCTTCAATTTTAAAATCAAACTGCTTTGCCCATTCAGGGAATTTTAGCATCATCATGTCAAAAGCAAGGCTCATAGCTAGCATGCTTGCCTGCAATATATTGATTTTATCAATAGTTTCATGATCAACAATGCCTATTCCCCAGCAAGCTTTTTCTTTTATAACAAGCTCTGCTTGCTGGCGTTTTTTTTCAGAAAGTTTTTTTGAATCATTTAAAATTTCAATTGGAAAATCTTTTGGCAAAATTACAGCCCCTGCCGTAACAGGACCTGCTAAAGGACCTCTTCCAGCTTCGTCGAGTCCACAAAAAAGTTCTAAAGACATAATATTAAAATCCTACTGTAGAGTTATCATAATATTCCAACATTATATTTTCTTTATCAGAATAGATAGGGTTGCTTTCATTTGCCGAATTATTTAAATCTGCATAAAAAGAATTTGACGCTATTCTGCTCTGAGTATTAAAAAGCTCTGCAATCCGACCAAGAGAACCTGTAACTTTGCAAGAAGATGAGCTTAATTCAAAAGTTCCTTCCTGCGCAGAAAAAATCACGCTCGTTGGAGCAACTGTTGACAAATTAGAGTTTTTTACATTTATAGAAGAACGAACAGAAGCCACAATCGAAGTATAATTTTCTGCATAAGAAATTACATCGCTGTCAAAAAAGTTTACAACGGAAGCATCAGCGTTTACAACAGTTCCAGTTTTTCCAAAAGCAGCAGAAAGCACACAATTTTTTAAATCTAAAACTCCCCTTTCAAGCTGAAATATGCAGCTTGTATTCTTTTTTAACTCTTTGCTTGCTGAATACGTAATTTTAGCATTAGAAACTTCAAAAGAAGAACTTCTTACTATAAGTTTTGAATCAGGAGCAAAAATTAAACAAGACTCTCCGTCATTGCAAGAAAGAGCGCAATTAGAAGAAACAATGTTTTCGCCAGAAGGAATATAAATATCTCCTTTTGCAAAAACATTCATGGTTCTTGCATATTTCATTGCGGAAATCAACTGAGAAAAAGAAATAAAAGGTTTTTCAGAAGTACCGTCGGCAGTCGCAACATCGCTTTCAGAAGCGTTGCCGTCTATATAATAATTAAACGGATCTATTATAACCGAATAGGTGCTGATGCGGCTTTTATTGCCACTTTCATCTAAAGCGTAAGAAAAAACTTTGTAAATGCAAGGCTGCTGCGAAGGCAATTCCAAGCTAATTTTTTTATTTGGAAGCTCGCCAAACAAAGCTAGATTTTTATCCGCTGCAATAGGAGTTAAATATTCACTTTTTTTGTAACCAGATGGAAGAAATTCTTTTTCTACAAGTGTAAAAATTTTGGTATTTTCTTCTGATTCAAAAGCTAAATCAACAGAAGTTCTAGAAAAGTTTCCAGCTATTGACGGCAATATTTTTGGCATTGCAGGCATACGCTTATTTATATTAAATTCAATTGGAACAGAGCCTTGATAAACAGAATCGTAATATATTCCAACTTTTAAGCAGCCTTTGTACCTATCGCCTGGAAATGTGTCTATTTCTATAGAATCATAAAGAGCGGTAACATTTTGCGCGGAATCTATAATCCCAAACTTATAACCAGCTTCACCTTCTACGGAAACCCAAACAGAACCATTTTCAGAAGTCTTTGTTATAAACTGAGGCTTTGGTGGCAAAACACAATACTTAACAGAATTTTCTGGAGAATAGTCAACGCTTTGCCAAGAAATCATGTGGCTTGCAGAACGATCAAGTTTTAACGGCTGCTTAGGCTGCATCCACCACTGAGCATCAATTTTATAAATCATCTTGCGGTCTGTAAAAGAAATATTTTCCCAATCTGATATTTCAAAGGGAACATCTATACGACTGTACAAACCTGAAAACAATGGCTTTACATCTATTACAAAACGCCACTTTATGTCTTTATAAAGGATGCTAAGAGGAACGTATCGTGCCAAGACAGAATTTTTATCGATGGAAAGTTCTTTTCCTTGCTCAAAAACTTCTGGCGGCTGTCCAATAGCAAATTCAACTTTTTTTGGAACAGAAATTATATTTCCAACTGTATATGAAATAAAGCCACCGCCACAAGAATCAATAAAAGAATCGACTTCCTCATCATCAGAAAATTGCTTGTTTACAGAATACTTTATGTCATACAAGGTAGACTTTCCTTCTTTATCTACAATAGCGACTTTTAAAGAAACATCCCCTTCAACATCAAGCAAAACAGGTCCATCGTAGGCAAAGCCAGAAGACTCTGGATTGCTCCCGTTTAGCGAATAATAGGCGCTTTCTTCATCTTCAAGTTCAATTACTAAATACTGCCTGTTCGCCCATTTTCCAGCAACAGGATTTAAAATGCCATGTCCAAAAAGCCACTGACTTGCAACCAGCAAGGCAACAAGAGAAAGAAGATTTTTTTTCAAAGCATTTAAATTTGTCATTATTTATTTCCAAGTATAGGTTCAAGAATTTTTCTTAATTCAGGATCCTTGTTAAAATAGTTTTCTTCAAGTTCTTTTTTAGAAAGCCCGACAAGCTCATGGCTCATATAATGAATCCAACGGTCTTCTTCTGGTTTTGAGATAACGAACTTCCTGCACCAGTAATCTGGCAAGATTGGCAATTTTTCTCTGTAAGTAAATTCTTTGTAGTCGTGTACAACAACTTTTATATTTTCCCTAGGAACGCCATAATCCAACAAGATATTTACAAGAGCATTAATGGTGTGTCCTGTGTCAAAAATGTCATCCACCAAAAGAATTTTGTCTCCAGGCCTAAGGTTCGCAGGCGGATAAGTCCAGCCGTCAACATAAACTCTAGGAGTTGCCTGGCGTACATCTGAATATGAGCGGGCAACAACTGCTGCATACAAAACAGGATGATGGTCTTTTCTGACAATTTTATAATACTCGCTTATAACGTTTGCCATATACGCGCCGCCGCGCAAAGAGCAGTAGATAACGTCTGGAGTAAATGAATCTTCATTGTACATTTTATATGCTATTTTCAAAGCATCGTTTCTAACTGTTTCATAAGGTAAAAATTCTTTAATCATACATTCCTCGTAAAATACCATTAAAATTATAATACAAAATATTATCATTTGCAAATACTGAATTATTTAATGAATTATTTAAACAGATGCATATATCTTACTGCTCATCAAAAACAAAAGGCTGAACGAAGAGATTCAAACTCGACATTCAGCCTTTTTATAAAATTATTTTTACTTTTAGAAACTACTTTTTAATAATTATGAAAGATTTTGCTGGAACGGAAGAAAATTGCGCTTTCTGAGAAGAAATTACATAAGGTTCTACGTCTACGTCTACGTCATCAAGAATAAGACCAAAATAAGAGCCTGTAAGAGTTACTTTTGTATCAACAGTTACAAGGTTTCCCTCAATTTTGTCAAAACTTTCATCACTGTTAGTTGCATTGAATACAACTACAAAGTTTCCGTTAGAACCATTTGCTTCGTAAAGAGTTACACCGGTTTTTAATGTTCTTGCTGTTGCACTAGATGGTTTTCTAAATGCATCAAAATCTTTTCGCAAATGAATCAAACCTTTGTAAGTGTTGTAAACATCGCTGTACTTTTCTTTTAATGAAAGGTCAATTGTGTTTACATCATCAATATTGTATTTTCCAGCAGTGTTTGTCCAAGTAATTCCGCCTTTTTTATCTGCAGAATAACTGTCCGGGCTGCCTTTCTTTGTTCTCATAAACTCTTGGCCGCCATTGATGAATGGAGTTCCTTGGCTAAGGAAAACATAAGCCGCAGCAAGCTTGTTTTCTTTTTTGATAAGATTGACTTTATCTTCATCTTGCATAACAGAATTATAAAGATTTTCAAACTTTACAGCCCAGTCGCCGTCTCCTGATATAGAAGAATCCATTGAATAAACAAGCTTGTCAAACAAAGTATAGTTGTCGTGACATTCAACATAATGGAGTGCAAGACCTGTTTTGCCAGTCGCATTTCTGCTGTTTTTGGCTATTTTTTCACCTTTTAAACCAGATACAACATACCCATCCGTCGCAGTGCTAAAGTTTCCAACAAGCTGTCCGTGATGCAATCCTCCAAAACCATCTGTTCCTTTTAAAGCATCTCTAAAGTCGTCGTCGAACGCTCCGTAGCCGTTACCGCTAGTTCCTAGTCCTGCCGATGTTGCAGACTTTGAGCTTTCAAGAGCTATAGTGCTTCCTGCCCACGGCTCGCCATAAACCAAAATACTAGGATCAATTTTATAAAGCTCGTCATAAATCGCCTTCATAGTATCTTTGTCATGAATGGCCATAAGGTCAAAGCGGAATCCATTAATATGGTAGTCGTTCACCCAGTGCTTTAAAGAGTCAATCATATACTTTTGAACCATTGCACGGTCGCTCGCAGTTTCACTACCAACACCAGAACCGTTTGAATAAGAACCATCTGCTTTTTGGCGATAGAAATAACCTGGAACCGTTGAATCGTAAAGAGAACCTGTTAAAGTTCCATTTGTGTGATTATATACGACGTCCATAATAACAGCAATTCCCGCATCGTGGAACGCTTTTATCATCTCGCGAGCTTCCAGAACGGCTTGAGTTCCGTCTGTGTAACCATCTGTTACATAGCGTCCTTCTGGAACATTGTAGTGATAAGGATTGTAACCCCAGTTGTAATTTTTATCGTTGTTAATCTGGGCATAATCGAACATTGGAAGAATCTGAACGTGGGTAATTCCCAAATCTTTAAGATGCTTTGCAAATTCGCCAGAGCCATTTGCGCCAAGCGCACTTGTTATATCTTTGAACTTTCCTGTAGAATCTTTTGAATATGCGCGGCTCCAGTCGCGAATGTGCATTTCATAAATCACAGCGTCATTGTAAGATGTGCTATCAAATGGATTTGTATAAACTGATTCCCAGCCAGCTGGCTTTGCAGAAGCGTCATCAATAGAAACTATTTGGCTTGCAACAGAATCCGGGCCTGCCACAGTGTGCCAGATGTCAGAAACGTAATAAGTTTTATCTTCTACAGCAATTTGATACTTATAATATTTGTAGTCAGATACATCTACATTTTCTACAGTCCATACGCCTGTAGTTGAATCCATAGTCATTTCAAATACGTCATCTTTTGCTGGAGCTGTTCCCCATTCTTTAGTTGTATCTCCCGGTGCGTCAAAGCCTTTTGTTTTGCTTGAATCATAAGCGGCAGCAGAATCTTTATAGAGCAATACTTTTACAGATTTTGCAGTAGGCGCCCAAGTTTTAAATGTCGCAGCAGTTCCGTTAAGAGCAAGACCTAAACCTTCTACAGACTTCGCAGTATTGCCGTAAAGGTCGTCAATAAGCTTCATATCGATTCCTGCACGGAGTTCTTTTGTTTTGTAGGTTACTGTATATGGAAAGTTTAGAACGCTTGCTCCAGAAAAAGAATTGTCTGCAATTTCAAATGTGGCAGAATCATTAGAAATGCTTATGCTTTCACCTGAAATTTTTAACGAAAGCTCTTTGCCGTTAGAATCTTTTACTGTAAGTTCATCTTTTGCAATAGATTTTATAAGGCTTGTTACAAGCTTAAGTTTTGCTGTTTTCGCAGATTTATCGATAGAAGTTATAGAAGCGCTAAAAACTCCTATACAGTCGTCGATTTTTTCGTAATATGCCATGCTGTTCCAGTTAAAGTAAAAACTGGCTGCAGCTTGAAATTTTGCTTTAGGAATTACAATATCACCTGTTTGTGGGGAGCCGCCATTTAGATTGTTAAATAAAATTCCTAAATCGTAGTTAGGGTCTACTTTTAAAGTATAAGTATAGCAGTCATAGCCACTTTCTACGCCTTTTTCCATTGCAAGGTCGCCTGGCCAAGTAGCTGAAGTATAGTTTGTATCAGAGCCAGCCTTTGCCCAAGCCCAAACACCAGGTTTTGTATTTGTAGAAGGAATTCCTAAAACACAAATTTTTAATTCTACAGATGGATTTAATGTTACTGCCGCCCTAGAACTATCTTCGCTAAGCAGATTTCCACCAAAGCCATTAGAACAAGAAGAAAGTCCTGCAAAAAGTGAAAGTCCTAAAAAAACTGCAATAATTTTAGAAAGCATTTTATTTTTTTTCATCTTATTCCTCCAAAATTAAAGTGCAAACAAGAAATTGTTAGAAGTAAAATTAAGTTCACTTTCTGTATTAGAACTTAATGCGGCCCGCTCAGAAACTGTCTGCTCTGTTTCAAAAATCATATAGTACAGAACATTTTCTGAACCAAGTTTTGACCAGTAAAAAGGAAGCTCGCCAACAAGAAGCCAGCCATTATCATTTGAATATTCTGAATAAGCGTCTTTTCCGTTTAGAGAAAAAGAAACCATTCCATTTTTATTAAACTTAAAGGAAGCATTGTATTTTTCGGATTTCCAATTATTAAACAAAGAAGTTTTATCGGCATTTGAATCCACAAGGCTAAGCATATCACTTATAACTACAGGAATGTTTTTATCGCCTTTTTTAGCAGTTGAAATGTAATAATACAATGGAGTTTCGCCAAGTTTTATAGTAACTTTTCCTGTCTTAGAATCATAGGTAAAATCTGTTGGAACAGAATATTCTGTTTCCTTTATAGTTATTTTGGATTGTTTTTCTGTACCTTTATAAAGAGAATAAGTTCCTTTTGTTTCGGAAGTAAAAGTATATTCTTCATAGTAAACATCAGTTGAACCGTTTAAGTTTACAACTTTATTTTTTATAACAGTTTTTGCCGTAGTTTTTGGCAATTCAGAAGAACCTGCAGCATTGTAATCTACAGTTTCCTTCCCCCCCCCTTCATCATCTGAGTCAGTTTTGCAGCCAAAAATGCTAACTGCAACAACACAGAACAATGGCAAAAGCCATTTCAAGACATTCTTTTTCATGTTTCCTCCAAAGAAATTTGAAAATTGTTCTAATCTTAAACCCTCGCTTCTCAATTTTATAATCAGATAATGATAACATATCTTAAAAAAAAAGAAAGTAAAATATTTAAGTAGAATACTTAAATTGCGACTGTTAGATTTTTACTTTTATCATAAGCATCAGGGTAAACAAAAAAAAACTATGCAATCTCGAAAACCCATTTAATGAACAAGTTTTTGACTGCATAGTTTTTCAGGTCGAAAGCGACTAAAAAAATGAACAAAAGGTCTGAAAGCGTTTCTATTTTTCTTAAAGCTGTCCGCCTTCTACAACAAGGGCATCAGCATTTGACGCAGGACCGTAAACGCTTCTAAGAGTAGCCTCGTAGTCAGCATGAAAGAAGTTTTCTTTTCCAAGATTCTTGATTTCATCGTTCAGCCAGTTTAATAAAGAAGCATTCCCTTTTGTAACTGCAGGAGCAATGGTGTCGAGCTCGCCAAGAGATTCAATTCCTACTGCAAACCCTGGATTTTCAATTGCCCAGGCAAGAACTTCTGTATTATCTGTTGAAAGAGCAACTCCTCTGCCATCAAGCAACGCGTTGTATGCTTCTGAATACTGGTCGAACTTTAAAAGCTTTACTTCTGGATAGTTGTTTGTAAAATAAGTCTCGGCTGTAGTTCCTTTTGAAACAATTAAAGTCTTGCCCTTAAGCTGCTCTACATCTGTAATAAGATTTTTTTCATTTGAAACGACACCAAGCGCGCACTTCATGTAAGGAAGCGCAAAATCAACTTTTTCTGCCCGTGCAGGAGTCACTGTGAAGTTTGCAAGCGTAATGTCAACCTTTCCTGTCTCTAAAACTTCTACTCGAGCAGCAGCTTCAACTGGCACATATTTTATTTTTACACCTAAATCTTTTGCAATCCGCTCTGCAAAATAAACATCATAGCCCTGATATTTTCCGTATTCATCAACATATCCAAACGGCTTTTTATCGCTAAAAACTGCGACTTTAATAGTCTTGCTTTTTTTAATCTGTTCTACAGTTCTGAATTTTGGCTTTGCAGAAAGCGCAGAAAACGAAAACAACAAGGCAGCAACTGCTGTAACTTTTAAAAAAGTTTTTTTCATAATTTACTCCTGTGATAAAGCTTGCAACGCAAACTTATGATATATCAAAAGGATTACAACTGTCTGAATATTTGAAATGTGAAATCCTTTTGTGTTTTTTTTATAACCTACTAAAATAGTAGGTATATGTAAATATATACAATCCTTATTAAATTATGTCAATATAATCTAGCATTTTTTTAAATTTTTACAGTTAAGAATGGCGACGGCTTTTAAACTCAAAATTGCTCAGGAATTTTTTTGCGCGCTCAGTTTTAGGATTTGTCCAAAATTCCTCCGGAGTGCTGGTTTCTACGATTTCGCCTTCGTCCATAAAAACAATTTTATCTGCAACGGCGCGGGCAAACTGCATTTGATGTGTAACAATCAACATGGTTTTTCCGTCGTTAGCAAGCCCCATCATAACATCAAGAACTTCGCGAACCATTTCCGGGTCAAGTGCCGCAGTAACCTCATCAAAGAGCATTACTTCCGGGTGAAGGCATAACATTCTAACAATTGCAACACGTTGCTTCTGTCCTCCGGAAAGCTGGCGTGGATAAGCATTCTTTTTGTCACAGAGACCTACACGGTTCAGCCACATTTCTGCTTCCTTTCGAACTTCATCCATATTTAAATTCAGATTATGGGCGTGCTTTGGCCCGAGCAAAATATTTTTCATTACGTTAAGGTGCGGAAAAAGGTCATAGCTTTGAAAGACCATTCCGATTTTTTGCCTTACAAGATGCATATCTTTCTTTCTATTGGAAATGACTTCTCCATCCAAAAGAATTTCGCCTTCTTGAACTGATTCAAGTCCGTTTATGCAACGCAGCAATGTTGACTTTCCGCAACCAGAAGGACCGAGTATGACTATGACTTCGCCCTTATTGACATTCAAGTTTATTCCTTTAAGAATTTGACTTTCGCCAAATGATTTTTTTATATTTTTTATTTCCAGTAACGGCATATCCAACCCCTGATATTCTAAAAAGCATAATATTTTTTAACTTCAAAAATTATGCAAAAAAAATTTATTGTTTTTGTCTCTTTTCTATTTGTCTTGCACCAAGACTTAAAATCCAACAGACAAAAAAGTACATCATAAAAATTACAAAATACACTGCAATTGAAGCTGTCGGCTTTGTAAGCCGGTTCGCTTCAATAATCTGCTGGCCAATTTTTACAACTTCAATAACGCCTACAAAAACTACTAGAGAAGTTGTCTTTATCATTCTAGTAATAAGGTTCATGCTTAAAGGAACGAGCGAACGCAACGTCTGCGGAATAATAATATACATAAAAACCTGACGCTCTGTAAGACCGATTGCCCTTGCGCTTTCGTACTGGTGAGACGGAACGCTTTCTAGCGCGCCGCGCACTAAATCTCCCATTTCTGCAGTTCCCCAAAGTGTAAAAACAAGAATAGAAGCCGCTTCTCCAGATAAAGATATGCTAAACATTCTAGTAAGCCCATAATATGCTACAAAGAGCAAAACCAGCTGCGGCATAATTCTCATGACTTCGAGATAAATTTTACACAAGGCGCGAACAACTTTATTTTTGCAGGTCATCACCATTCCAAAAAGAAAACCCAGCACAATGGAAAAAGCGACGGACACAAGCGCAATCCACACAGTTGTCCAAAGACCCGCCAAAAGCCTTTGAAAATTTGTTCCCATTGACAGCACGCTAAAGGCATCTTTTATGGCATTAATTCTGTCCAAACTGCGCATATCGCAACCTCCTTTCGGCAAAGGCTGCCAATATGGAAACTGGCAAAAGCAGAATCAGATAAGAAACGCAAAGAAGCGTTAAAGCTTCGTCGGTTTTGTAGTAAAGTCCGATTAAGTCTTTTGCAACGAACATTAAATCGGCAAGAGCAACTGCGCTGAAAACAGAAGTTTCCTTTATAAGAAACATTATATTTGCGCAAAAACCTGGAATTGAAACAGAAACGGCCTGAGGAAGAATTACATATTGAGTTATCTGGCGGCGGGTAAGTCCTATGCACTGCGCGCTTTCTATTTGAATTCTTGAAACAGATTCAAGAGCGGAGCGAAAAGTTTCTTCCATATAACTTCCGCCCAAAAATGTAAGTCCTATTACCGCGCACTGAACAGACGACAACTTGATTCCCATTCGAGGAAAGGCAAAATATAGAAAAAAAAGCTGAATCAAAAGCGGTGTGTTCCTTGAAAATTCAATGTAAACACTGACAATTTGACGCAAAAAAGGCACCTTAAAATATTTTATAAGTGCGCAAACGAGTCCTACAACTACCGATAAAAGAATTCCAATTGTAGCCAAGCGCAACGTAAGTCCCGCAGCTTCAACATACATTGGAACAACTTTTTTAATGAATTCAAAGTCCATAAAACACGATATTTTAAGTTTTTAGAAAACTTTAGTCAATGTAAACAATATAGCTGTAAACAATATAGCAAGACTAAAGTCGAGCTAATCTTATTTTCTGTTTTGAAAGTAAACTTCAGAAATTGTTTTTATTCCATATTCAACTTCCGCTTCGGAGCCTGCATAGTTCAATCTTAAGCATTTTGAATAATGAGGGTGGTCTTCAACTGGAGGCAATTCGTCAGAGCCTTGGTTTCCAAAGAAAAAGTATTCACCTGGCATTACAAAAACGCCTTTAGCCTTTAGAATCTGATACATCTCTTTTGTAGAAATGGCAAGGTCTTCCATAAGAAGCCAAAGAAAGATTGAACCTTCGCTTTTATGGATGTAATAATCACCGCCAGCAAAATATTTATGAATCAAAGCCTGTGTTTTTTTCGATTTATTTTCATAAAATGGCCTAACTTTTGTTCTTGCAATATCTATTAATGTTCCAGAAGCTATAAGATTTCCTGCTAGAGCCTGCCCCATGCTGCCGCTTGCAAGAGCCGCGATTGCATTAAGTTTTGCTATTGCATTTATAATTCTTTTATCGGCGATTATAATTCCTGTACGCAAAGCTGGAAGACCAATTTTAGAAAGGCTCATAGAAAGAATTATATTCTCGTTCCAAAAAGGAGTCGCTTCATCTGTAAAAATTATGTTAGGCCATGGCAATCCGTAAGCATTGTCTATAAACAAAGGGATATTATACTTTTGCGCAATATCAGAAAGGCGGTTAATTTCTTTATCTGTAAGAACGTTTCCAGTAGGATTTGTCGGCCTAGTAACGCAAAGAGCAGCAGTATCATCGGTCGCACTTAAATAGTTTTCCAAGTGTTCAAAATCAATATGATACTTAAAGGTTCGGTCTTCAAACTTTTCAAAGCCGGCGTTTATTCCTGTAAAAGTTTCTGGTTCAATTCCCTGATCTGCATATCCTACATATTCTGGAACCAAAGGAAAAACTATTTTTTTAATTTTAGTAGAACCGTTATCAGAAAATCTTCCGCTGAACATATTAAACAGATAAAAAAAAGCGCTTTGGCTTCCGTTTGTAACAGCAATGTTTTCAGGACCGATTCTCCATCCGTACCTAGAAGAAAGGCAGTCTGCAACTTGAGAAAGAAATACTGTCTTTCCTTGCGGAGAATCGTATTTTCCGATTAAATTTTCAAAGTCATCGCCATTTGCAATTATTTTTTGCATTTGCAAGCGATACATCGATTCAACTTCAGGAATTCTTGCAGGATTTCCTCCGCCCATAAGGCTTATGGGGATTCCTTTAGGAAGAGGCTTTCCTAAATCGTCCATTAGAGCATTTATTCCAGATGGACCGCACAACTTTTTTCCAAAATCTGAAAAACTTAAATCTATCATTTTATTCCTCGTAGTTATTTTTGCTCTACTTCGATTTTTTGCTTTACTTCTGGCAAAACTTGATATTCTGTTTTTATTAAAGAAACTGTGCTTTCAGGATTTTCAGTATCATCTTGAGCAAAGTCTACATTAAGCGAATTATTTTCGCAATCCACAACAATTTTAATAGAATCTTTTTGCGCAGACTTTAGCACAAGCATCGACACAGGGTCTTCTATTTGACGCTGAATAAGCCTTCGCATTGGTCTTGCACCCATTTCCGCATCAAAACCATTTTCTATCAAATATTCTTTTGCCTTCGGATTTACAAAAAGCGTTATTTTTCTTTCTGCAAGCCTATCGCACAGTTCTTTTATCTGAATATCAAATATTTGCGCAATCTGCTCTTTAGTCAAAGGCTTAAACACAATTATGTCGTCAATTCTATTTATAAGTTCAGGGCTTAAAAGTTTTTTTAACTCTGCGACTGCATTGTTTTTTATATCTTCATAAGGAAGAAGCGCGTTTTCTGCAGAATTAAAACCTATTTTTCCAGCTGAAGTTATCTGCCTAGAACCAGCATTGCTTGTCATTATAATAACCGTATTGCGGAAATTTACTACATGACCAGAATTATCTGCAAGTTCACCTTCTTCAAGGATTTGAAGCAAAAGATTAAAAACATCTGGATGCGCCTTTTCAATTTCGTCAAGAAGAACAACTGAATACGGATGATTTCTGATTTTTTCTGTAAGAATTCCTCCGTTTTCGTAACCGATGTATCCTGGAGGAGCGCCAACTAGGCGGCTTGCGTTATGCTTTTCCATGTAGTCCGACATATCAATTCTTACAAGCTGCTCTTCGTTTCCAAATAAAAACTTTGCCAAAGATTTTGCAAGCTGCGTTTTTCCGACTCCAGTAGGCCCAAGAAAAATAAATGAACCAATTGGATGGCGAGGATTTGAAATTCCTGAGCGACTGCGCCTGACTGCTCCCGAAATTATTTTTATAGCTTCTTCTTGCCCAATAACAGACTTATGCAATTCTTGCTCCAGGTTGATTAGGCGTTCTGACTCAGAAACATCTAGCTGGGCAACAGGAATTCCTGTCATTGAAGAAATTATTTGACAAACATCTTGTTCTGTTACATGCCTAAGAATTTGCGCAGAATAGTTTTGAAAGTCTTTTTGTTTTTGTTCTAGCTGCGTTTTTAAACCTATAAGCTCGTCGCGAATAACTGCGGCGGTTTCAAAATCCTGCAGCTTAACCAAACGCTTTTTTTCTTCTGTAAGTTCTGAAATATTTTGTTCAAGCGAAAGCAATTCGGCAGGCTTTTCTTCCTCTGTAATCTTCTTTTGAGCGCCAGCTTCATCAAGAATATCTATAGCTTTATCTGGTAAAAAACGTTCTGGAAGATAGCGGCGGCTTAGTTTTACAATCGAGGCAACAACGTTATCTTCAAACACTACGTTATGAAATTTTTCGTATTGATTTTTTATTCCTTTCAAGATTTCAACAGTTTCTTCGTCGCTAGGCTCTTCTACTAAAACTTTTTGGAAGCGCCTTTCCAACGCTGTGTCTCTTTCAATATATCTAGAATATTCTTTTGTAGTTGTAGCCCCAATTATCTGAAGTTCTCCGCGGCTTAAAGCAGGTTTTAGCATATTAGAAGCGTCCATTTGCCCTTCAGGTCCGCCAGCACCTATAAGATTGTGAAATTCGTCTATAAAAAGAATAACGTTCTTATTAGCTTTTGCTTCGGTGATAATTCTTTTCATGCGCTCTTCAAATTCGCCGCGCAATTTTGTTCCTGCAACAACAGAAGTTAAATCCAGGGAAAGAATTTTTTTGTTTAAAAGCCCAAAAGGAACATTTCCTTTAGAAATTTTTAATGCCAAGCCTTCAACCACAGCGGTTTTTCCCACTCCTGGCTCGCCTATAAGAACAGGATTGTTTTTTGTTCTGCGGCTTAAAATTTGAATTATCCTTTGTATTTCTTTTTCACGGCCTATTACAGGATCAATTTGGCCTTTTTTTGCGAGCAAAGTTATATCGCGGCTAAAGTTTGACAAAAAAGAATCTGATTTTTCTTCAAAATTTTTACTTTCTTTATCCAAATTATCAGAAGAAGAAATATCTTTTGACTCTTCGCCTTCATTTTTTAAAAAATTTATAAAATCTGCAGCTTTTGAATCTAATTTAAAAAACTCTTTTATAGCATCTTCTTTAAAATTGCCTTCATTATTCTTTTGTATGGAAGATTTGCTTTCTTTTTGCAAAGACTTTACACAATCTCTAGCAGCTTCCAAAGTAATTCCCGCAGCGGAAAGAAAAGTTTCTGCAATACTGTCATTTTCTCGGATTGCGGCTAGAACTAAATGCTCTGTTCCTATGTAAGAATTTTCTAAATAAATGGCTTCTAAATCTGCGATATTTAAAAATACAGTCATCCGCCTGCTGTGCGGAATAATCATCTTATTTTGCGAAGTTTTTTCCTCTTCCAAAGAATTTTCAACTGTCTTTTCCAGCTCTAGTTGAAAATCTTTAATGTTTACGTTCAATTTTTTTAGCAATTCATAGCCAAGACCTTCCGACTTTTTTATAAGAGCTAAAAGAATATGCTCTGGATTTATATAATTTGAACAAGTTTTTTTTGCTTCATCCTGACACAAAGCAAAAACAATCCGAGATGCTATAGGCGAAAATTTTTTCATAAATTCCCCAACGAAAGTTTTTCAAGTGACTCTTGTAAAATTACTGCTCTAAGCCTGTCCATTTTTAAGTCAAAGTCATTTTTGATGTCTGGCTCAAAGGAAAAGCTACACACTTTTGCCATGTACGAAATATAATTTTTTTGAACATCGTACATCAGCTTATTTAATTTTTCTTCAGTTATTCCAGAAAGAAATCCTATTTTTAATCCAATTCTAAAGTCAGAAATCATATCCAACGCTTCTCTAAACGAAACGAGCAAACTTGTTTTTGAAAGAGAATATGCTCTGATTATGGAATTTTTTATTAAGGTTATTTTATTTTCGGCTAAATCTGCAAAAATCTTTCGTTCTGATTCCGCAATAAAACGGCAAGCGCTTTCAAAATCTGCTAACTGGTCAATTTCAGAGCCTGACTGGGACTGCAGGTTTTCTATTATAAAAAAACAACCAGGAACTGCGCCTGCTAATTTTTCTTCCATGAAAAAAGCAGGTTTTATGCCTAGTTTTTTTTCTTTGCAGAACTGAACTATATTGTTCATTTTTCCAGAACGAACTGCAAAAGGAAGATGCATCAGCGCAGACAGTTTCATTCCGCTTCCCACATCTGTAAAACTTGCAGTAAGATAGCCAAAATCATAGTCGGCAGCAAACTGCAAATTATCTTGCAATTCGCTGTCAATTTTTTTACATTGCTCAAAACATTTGCGAATGGACAATCCAGAATCAAAGAATGAAAACCTAAGGTGATCGCAACAGTTTACGCTGCAAGAAAAATCTTCATCAGATTTAAAAATCAAACCCGTAGAAAATTTTGAATTTAGAGATTTCATTCTTTTCAGAAATGCCCGCTCTTGCAAGATTGCAAGTTTTTCTTCTTCTACGGAAGAAATATCTGCTAAATAAAACTTTTGAGCATCTTGCAATTTTGAAAAAGCATCAAAAATCAGCGACTGAACGCGTCTTTTATCGTCATCAGAGCACGATTGCGAAAAAGGGAAACTTGCAAGATTTCTAGCAAATCTTACCCTTGAACAGATAACTACATCGGATTCAAGACCTTTCTTTGAATACCACTGGAAGGACATTGTTTCACTGCTCATTTTTGCCCTCACTGAAATCTTCTTCAGAATCTGAGCCGTTTCCGTTCGCTACAAAACCTTTTTCCAGACAGCGTATGCAATCGCGGTAAAAGGCAGCTTTTTCGTAATTTTCAGAAGCAATAGCTTCGTCTAATTTTTTTTGCAAGTCGCTTCTGTCTGTTAAAGAATTTCTAAATCCTGCAAGTCTTTTTGGCATTGAACCTGTATATTTTTCTAGAAAGCCGTGCTCCTTCATATTTTGTTTTATTTGTTCTTTAAAGACACTGTAACATTCAGGGCAACCTGCGGTTCCCGTTCTTTTTATAAATGCAAGGCTTCTTGAACAAACTGGACAGAGTTTTTTTTCTTCTGGGTTATTTTTAGCATTTATTTCATCAATTTCTTTAAAAATTCCTGCTAAAAGCTTTGGATTTGAAGGCATAGGGGGATTCAATCCTCTTGCCAAAGCACATTCATTGCACAAAGTAATTTTTCTAGGTCCGTAAGGAGTCATGGATTCCACAAAAATTACGCCTTCTGATTTATGACAAATATCGCATAACATTATAGTTTTTCCTAATTTTACGATTTTCTAAGAATATCTAAAGGTTTTTCCTTGCCTGCTTTTATGGCAGGAATAATGGAAACTAACAGTGACAACAAAATTACACTTACAGAAATTAAAGCCAGCTGATTAAATGGAATATCTATAGGAATTTCTGAAAGATAATATGCGGGATCCATTAATTTTATTGAATAAAAAGAATCCGCACTGTTTCCTTTTAAAATATAAATAAATTTTGCTGCAAGGTTAATTAATTTTTCCATAAAAATTACAATTTTATTAGCATTTAATGAACAAAGGATTCCAATTGGCATTCCTATAACAACGCCTGCAATTCCGCAGCAAACTCCTGCTACAAGAAAAGAAAATGTTATTCCTTTTGCGCTGCCGCCGACACTTTTTAAAATTGCAATTTCGTTGCGTCGTTCCATAACTAGCATTACAAGCGCGCTTGCAATATTTACAACTGCCACAAGCGCAATTAAAATCATAATCAGCATAATCAAAAGCCTTGTAGATGAAAATGACTGCATACGATATTCGTTTAGCTTCATCCAGTTAAAAACTCTAGAAAGACCGCCGCTTATTTTGGAACAGTCTTGCTGAATAGCTATAAGATTTGTGGAAAACGGATTCTCTGTATGTATTTGAACAGAAAACACCGCCTTTTCTAATGGTATTACAGAATAAGCTACGTCTAAAGGTATAAAAACCCAAAGAGAATCTAATTCTTGATAACCGCAAGAAACTACGGCTCCAACCTTAAAAACAGTCATTTTAGGAACGATTGCTCCAGATTCTAGCGTTCTTGCAGTTATTAGGCTAAACCTTTGACCAGGCTTTATTCCTAGCACTTTAGAAAGATTTT
Source organism: Treponema sp. UBA6367 (assembly GCA_002437725.1). Lineage (GTDB taxonomy): Bacteria > Spirochaetota > Spirochaetia > Treponematales > Treponemataceae > Treponema_D. The sequence goes on along the minus strand of DJRF01000010.1, from coordinate 242,062 downwards.
CTCCTATAACGGCAGTTTTTTCGCCATTTTTAAAATCACTTAATTTCCCAGACTCAACTTTAAAGTACTTTTTATAATCAGGATTCATTTCAAAAATGCTTGCATCAAAAGAGCGGACAACAGCCCCTGTTCTGTAGGAATTAGATGCTACAATCGCGTCACATTCCAATGCGGGATAAACGGCATCAACTCCGTCAACTTGCAAAAAACGATTTGCATAGCCATTTAATTTTTCAAGACTTTTAGAAACAGAAGCATTTCTTTTTACAATTGCGCTAAGGTGATTTGAAGAAAGAGCAATCATCCTCTCCGTCATTCCATTTATCATGCCATTCACAACAGAAATTACTGTAACTAGCGGAACTACACAAAGGCCTATGCAAATAATAGAACCTATAACACTTCTTCTTGCAGAAGATTTTTTTTCAGAGCGAGGAAAAAGCAACCTAAACGAAAACATCAGTGAACTGAAAATTGTCATTGCCTCACCTTCTCTAATTTGCCTTCTTTAATTGTGTAGCAGGCATCACCTTTAGAAGCTAAAGCTCTATCGTGAGTTACTAGAATAAGAGTTTTATGATATTTATCTGCAATTGAAAAAAGCAAATCTCCAATAAGACGGGCATTTGCAGGATCAAGGCTGCCTGTAGGTTCATCTGCAAGAATAAGAGAAGGTTCGTTTATAAGAGCCCTTGCGACAGCGACTCGCTGGCGCTCTCCTCCGCTCAGCTGGCTTGGCAAATGGTTTAGGCGATTTTTCAGGCCAACATCAAGCAGCAGTTTTTTAGCTTTTTCTTCAGCGATTTTTTTAGGTACGCCAGCCATAAAAGCAGGCATATAAACGTTTTCAAGAGCAGTAAAATCTTTTAAAAGGTAATGGAACTGAAATATAAGACCTACAAAATTCGCTCTGTATTCGTTTTGCTCAGATTCAGAAAGAGAAGTTACTTCCCATTTTCCTGCAAAAATTTTTCCTTTTGTCGCAGAATCTATGCTTCCAATTATATTAAGAAGAGTGCTTTTTCCGCTGCCGCTTTCGCCAACTATAACGGTTTTACTTCCTTCGCCTACGCAAAGATTTAAATCTTTTAGAATTGTAAGCTTTTCGCTATCTGTAGAAAAAGTCTTTTCAAGATTTTCTATTCTTAAAATCTCACTCATCGTGAAGAACCTCCGTTACATTCATTTTTAGAACGTTATGACTTGCGCACCAAGAAGCAATTAAAGGCGCTAATATTCCAAACACACAGATTAAAACTACTTCTGAAAAGTTTATCTGCGCTGGAATTGAGGCAAATACCTGATACATTGGATTTTGCCTTACAAAAGATGCATTCTGCGGCGAAAAAATTCGTGTAAAAAGATACTCTGAATAGAACATAAAATTAGAAATAAACATAAATATGCTGCTCATATTTACACAAATTAAAAGACCAAGCACAAGCCCAAATAAAGTTCCTGTAAAACCGGAAATAAAACCTCTCGCTATAAAAATTGATTTTATTTCGTTCTTTGAACCGCCTAAAGCCGAAAGTATGGAAATTTCCTGCTTGCGTTCAAAAACAAGCCGGCGAACACCGTTATAAATATTTGTTCCAACCACTATAAAAATAAGAAAGACAAGAAAAAACAAAATATTTTTTTCAATTCTAAGGGCTCCAAACAAGGAACGATTAAACGACCGCCACGATTCAATTTGTATTTCTGGAAAAACCTTTTTTAAGCTGCTAATTACAGAAAAATCATCATTATAATTTTTTAGTTTTAATCCATAAGTTAAATCTAAATTAGAACCAAATTTTTCTTGCGCAGCAGAAATATTTATAAACGCATAAGCTTGATTTACATCTATTGAACCGCTTTCAAAAATTCCTGTTACAATAAAATTTCTATCGTAAGAAATAAGGCTTACATCTTTTGAACCGCTCATAGCTAGAAGATTAACGGAACTTCCAACTGTAACGTTAAGAGAATCCGCTAAACCTATTCCTAAAACTATTGAATCATTTTTTTCAATATCGAATGAACCTTTAATTATTTTTAATTCCTTTGCAAACCCTTTGTCTGTATCTAAAATATCTTTATTAACTCCACGAACAATAACAGCCGCCTGAAAATTTCTTTTACTGGCAATCAGTCCTCTTGATTCGTAAAAAGGAGAAACGGTCAAAATGTCGCTATTTTGCTCACATTCTTGCAAAAAATCAAACTTTTTTTCTTCCGGCACAGATTTTACTTGCAAATGGCTTGAAGAAATTTCAATTATAGACTTTACAAAACTCATTTGAAAACCGTTCATAACGCTCATTACAGTTATAAGAGTCATTACTCCAAAGCAAATTCCTAATGTAGAAAGCTTTGAAGTAACTGCTGTTCGTCCTGTTCTGTCAACCAACGCAAAACGCTTTGAAACTGCAAAAATCCACTTTAATGATGATAAAAGGTTCTTATCCTTATTCATACTGCTTTACCCTCCTAACAACGCCATTCAGGTAGTAAATGTCTTTTTTGCGCATTCCGTTTTTGTAAAATGATTCAACAATAAATCCGTTGTCAAAGTTCATTGTTGTAATATAGTCATTTTGCGAACTGTATTCTGTTTTTAATTTTAGTTCATTGTTTTCATAGTAGTAATAATCAGGCTGACCGTCTTCAATTTTATAGATATAAACTTCTTTTTGAGAGTGCGTGCCTTCTGCTTTTGAAAAGTTTTCTTTTTTATAGATATACGTTTTTGTTTGCTTTTCTGTAATTCTGTTTTTTTCGTCGTAATGCCAAGCTGTATGATTTTGCAAATGTCTTTTTTCATCTTGAACAGAACTTTCTTTTAGGTCTACAACTCTTCCCTTATCATCATAAGAAAGTTCAGAAAATTTATTTGATTCTAAAATTTGGCAAGAAACAGGAACCAAACTATCATCTGTGTAAAAAAAGTTTTCTGTTTTTAGAATTGAAGAATCTGAAAAATCTGTGGAAATATTCCAAGACTCGCGTTTTTTAAGCCGCATCTTTTCATCATAAAATTTTCTTATAAGATGATTTTCCCACTTTCTAACAATGATTTTTTCCGTTCCCAAATTTTGCATAGAAAGAATTTCATCATCTACTGAAAAAAAACTTAAATTTCCTGAAGAATCTCTTTGAGTTTTCTCAATTTTATTATCTTCAATCAATATAGGATTTAAATCGCTATCAAAATCTATTTTTTGTTCCAGTTCTTTAGGTTTTTGAACTGTAAAATCACCTGACTTTTTTAAAAAGAAAGACTGTATTAAATCTTCATCTTCAATCAACGGCTCATAACTATAAATGAAATCTATAAAGCCTTCGTAACTAGGAACTAACAAATCGAATAAAGGCACGCTTCCTTTTAAAACTGTCCAATGCCTTGAAGCAAGAACTTTAAATGGAAAATCAAAAAAACTTGAAAAACACTCTATTTCCGAAGAATAACTTTTTTTATTAAGTTCATAGCAGCAGACTTTTGCACTCATTTTAAAAAGCGGGTTTTCAACTGCAAAAATTATATTCAAAGAGGAAAGCATAAAAAAAATAGACAAAAAAACTTTTCTACCCTCTTTCATTTAATCAGTCTAACCCCAAAAAACTGTTTATATAATCTTCCGCGTCGAACGGCTTTATATTTTCGTATTTTTCTCCGTTGCACACAAATGCAACCGGGATTCCTAATTCTTTACCAATAGAAACAGCAACTCCACCTTTTGCAGTAGAATCGTACTTTGTAAGAACAAGCGCGTCGATTCCTACAGCTTCGTTAAAAACTTCCGCCTGGCGAAGAGCATTTTGCCCCGTAGTCGCATCTATTACAAGTATTCTTTTATAGCAATTTTGGCTAGCTTTTTCAGTGCAAATTTTATGGATTTTCTGAAGCTCGCGGACTAAATTTTCTTTATTATGCAAACGTCCCGCAGTATCAGCTATTACAAGGCCTGCGCCTTTTGAAGAACACGCTTGAGCCGCATCAAAAACAACGGCAGCAGGATCGCTGCCGTGCTGATGGCTTACAACTCTTAAACCAATTTTTTTTCCATGCATTTCCAGCTGCTCTATTGCGGCGGCTCTAAAAGTATCTGCAGAAGCAAGAACAATATTTTCAATGCCTTTATTTTTAAAATAATTTCCAAGTTTTGCCACACTAGTGGTTTTTCCAACGCCATTGACGCCCAAAACCATCCAGATATTTGTATTATTGGAAGAAAAATCTGGCTCTAAATCCAGCGATTTTACATATTCCAAAAGAATCTTTTTTAATTCCAAGGTTATAGCTTGCTCGCCTGAAATATGATTTTTTTTGCAATTTTGTTCTAAAATATCTGAAATTTCGAACGCAGTCTTTGCGCCTATATCGCCTTCTATAAGGCTATCCGTAAGTTCTTCGTAAAATTCTTCTGATTCTTTTTTTCCTGAAAAAAGGCTTTTTATCTTTTCTGAAAAGGAAATTTTTGCCATATAACACACCTTTAAAATAATTTTTACCCTTTATTTATTTTAGTCAAAAGAAGCCTCTTTTGCAATTTAGTTCAAAGGGATTTCTTCAACTTGCAGAGTTCCGTATTTTTCCAAGCTTTGCTCTTCTTCAGACTGCGCAACTTGTTCTTCAGTTTTATTACGCTCTTTTTCTTCCAATGCTTTTTTTTGAGAATCCTGAATTTGTAAAAGTTGTTTTTCCGGTATCTTTTTAGCATTCGCAGGAAGAACAGAATTAGCTGCAACAAGGTATCTTATAAGTTCGTATACAAAAAAAACTCCGCAGCCAATTGAAATTCCTGTTGTTATATAGTTTGCATTTTGCCATTTTAAAGCTTGTTCATAGCTTACGCTATTTGAATTTTTATAAGCAAGGGCATTAGAATAATAATTTCCATAAACATAAAATTCAGGAATTAAAGAGATTATAAGAGCACTGTAAGCCCCGTACATCCATCTTCGCCTTACATCTATATATTTGCTTCGGTCAAACGGCTTTGTATTTACTTGAATAAAATCTTCAGACAGAAGTTTAGGCTCTACAAAAAACGTTGCAACTTCTCCATCGGTGCTAATAAATTGCCCTAAAACAGGTCTGTTATTCACGGTTATTTGAGCAAATCTTTTTTCTGGCGATACTTCTCCAAAATTAACTCCATCTGCAACAATACTACCTGCAAAAGGCTTTTTTATAGCAAGATTAATTGTTTCTTCATTCTTTTTATTTAATCTGACTTGCACATTAAACTTTTGATTTCCCCTAAACATAAAAGAAGTTGAAACAGATTCATAACCATCTGAAGAAAATCTAAGAGTGTGAATTCCGGCGTTTAATAAAAAATGCTCAGGAACACTTCTAAAAACTGCATCGTCAATTCCTATAACAAGTTTTTCTGCCGCATCTTCTGGAAAAACTTCAAACGAAAGTTGAATTGGAATACTGTCCACCACCGCAGGAGCAAGTTGTCCCGCAATAGAAACTGCAATGCTTCCAAGCTCGTCTATAAGGCCAACTTCTGTTGCATAAGCAATTTCTTTTGCGCCAGGAAATTGCAATAAAGTTACAGAAACAGAAATATAAGAGCCGTAAACTGTAAGTCTTCCTGTTAAAAGGCTGTTTATTTTTGCATCTACACAGCTTTTTTCAAAATTGTAACTTTTATATCCTTCCGCGCGAATTTCTTCTCCAGGATCAAAAAGCTTTGAAAAATCATTTCCATAAAGAACAACATTTTCGAAAGTTGTATCTTCTTGCGTTCCTGGAACAAAAGACTTGAAAAATTCTCCAAGCTGTCTTAATTCAGATTTTTCAGTTTCAACATCTTTTGCCTTGTTTTTTTGCGCAGACTGTTCAATCTCATTTTCTTTTTTTTGAAAGTCAGAAATTTCCTTATTTACTTGCAAGAGATTGTCATCGATTTTTTTTTGAATATCTGCAATTTTTTTTTCAGATTCAGAAAGTTTTGTTTTTAAAATTCCTTTTGAATAGTTGTTCAGAAAAACAGAATCCCTAGACTGTTCTTCTTTTGAAAGCTGCAAGAACAAAGACAGACGCTCTTTGCGCAAATCATAAAGTTTTCTGTCTAAAAGCTCTTGATTTTTTGGAGTTCTTTCAAGATTTTCCGCCATTTGTTCCAAAATAAGAGAGGGAATAATCTTTGCAGCCGCTATTGCAGAACTTTCCTTTACATTTTCCTTTGCAAAAGAAAAACGTTCTGCCGCAATAGTCCAATTTGCATTTTCAGCAGAGTACGAAGCAGAAATGCAAGTAAAAAAAAATGCAAAAAACACAACGAGAAATAAAAAATGTTTTTTTTGAAAAAAACTATACTTGTTCATCCGCATCGCTAGAATCCATAGGAAGTCCTTTCCACTTTGCTACAAGGTACGCATCCATGAACTGATCAATATCGCCGTCCATAACTGCTTGAATATTTCCTGATTCGCATTTAGTTCTATGATCTTTTACCATTGTGTAAGGCTGAAATACATAAGAACGGATTTGATTTCCCCAAGAAATATCTTTTTTTTCTGCAGCGAATTTTGAATTTTCTTTTTCTTTTTGCTCTTTGTAGTATTCATAAAGTTTTGCCTTAAGCATGCTCATACAAGCCTGGCGATTAAAAATCTGGCTTCGTTCACTTTGACAGGCAACAACAATTCCTGTAGGAATATGAGTAAAACGAACTGCAGAATCGGTTTTATTTACGTGCTGTCCGCCTTTTCCGCCGGCGCGGTAAGTGTCGATTCTTAAATCTTCTGGCCGAATTTCAACTTCAATAGAATCATCAAGGACTGGAAAAACGTAAACGCTCGCAAAAGAAGTGTGCCTTCTAGCGTTCGAGTCAAATGGACTTATTCTGACCAGCCTATGAATACCAGCCTCTCCTTTTAAATGTCCATAAACATAGTCGCCGTCAATCTGAAGCGTAACAGATTTTATTCCGCCTTCCGCTTCAAGAACATCTATGACTTCTATTTTATATTCGTGACGCTCTGCCCATCTAGTATACATTCGCAGGAGCATATTTGCCCAATCTTCAGCTTCTGTTCCGCCAGCGCCTGCATGGATTGAAAGAAATGCGCTAGAATCATCGACTTCATCGCTAAGAAGATTTAAGATATTCAGCTCGTCATACTTTTTTTTGCAAGCAGTATACATTGAACGAACTTCTTCTTCATCCGACTGTTCGCCGCTTTCTTCTGCCAGTTCGTACATAGCATTTAAATCATCTAATTCTTTTAGCAAATCCTTCCAAGGTTCAATTCTAGCCTTTAATTTTCTAACAGAAGACATAACTTTTTCTGCTTTTTCGTGGTCATCCCAAAAACCAGGAGTTTCGCTTAAAGACATTTTTTCGTCTATTTTTTTCTGAATCCCTTCGGGGTCAAAGACGCCCCCATACGTTCATAATATCTTCTTTTAATTGCGAAATTGGCATTTTTAAATCTTCTAACATAATTTCCTACCTTAATTGTTCTTATCTCACAAAGTCTTCACAAATTGTAAATTCGCTTGCGCTTTTATTCATTTTTCTAAAACTCAACTTTTATCTTAGACTATCTTTTTGAATAATTTTTGTTAATCCAGTTTTTGTATTCTCCGCTTAAAATGTGGTCTACCCATTCAGGATGCTGTAAATACCACTTTATAGTGAGTAAAAGCCCCTGTTCAAAAGTCATTTTTCGCTCCCAGCCGAGTTCTTTTTTTATTTTAGAGCAGTCAATTGCGTAACGAGCATCGTGGCCAGGCCGGTCTTTTACGTGGATAACAGTCTTTTCAACTTCTTCTGGATTCTTGCCAAGTTCTTTTGATGTTAATTCAATCACCTTGTGAAGAAGCTTTATGTTCTGCCATTCGTTTTCTCCACCAATATTATATTTTTCGCCCGCAATTCCGCTGTTTACAATTTGCCAGACAGCCCGGTTGTGATCTTCTACATAAATCCAGTCGCGAATATTTTTTCCTTCTCCATAAACAGGAAGATTTTTTCCGTCGCGTATATTTGAAATCATCAGCGGAAGAAGTTTTTCTGGAAATTGATAAGGACCATAGTTATTTGTACAGTTTGAAAGCGTTATAGGAAGTCCATAAGTGTAAAAATATGCCATGACAAGGTGATCTGAAGATGCCTTTGATGCAGAATAAGGACTCCTAGGATCATAATTTGTAGTTTCTGTAAAAAATCCTGTAGCGCCTAAGCTTCCATAAACTTCATCTGTAGAAATATGGTGAAACAAAACATCATCTCGCCTATTATCAAGGCTTACCTTCCAATGATTCCGCGCAACGTCTAAAAGCGTAAACGTCCCCATTACATTCGTTTTTACAAACTCTTGCGGCCCTAAAATAGAACGGTCCACATGACTTTCCGCCGCAAAGTGAACAACGGTATCTATGTCGTACTGAGCAAAAATGCGCTCTATTTCCTTTCGGTCGCAAATATCTGCTTTTTCAAAAAAATAACGCTTTCCGCCAAACTGTTTTTCAACCATTGAAAGATTTTCAAGATTTCCTGCATAGGTCAAACAATCTACATTTATTATATTTCCATCAAAATTAGAATCCATAAACTCTTTTTGACCAGTTGCACTTGTTCCAAAAAGATAATTTATAAAGTTTGAGCCTATAAATCCTGCTCCACCAGTAACAAGAATGTTTTTAAGTTTTCTCATTTTATTCTCCAATCCAGTTAGCATTTATATCAAAGTATTTTTTTTCAGCAGAAAAAAGCGGATGCCTTTGGTCTTTTTCGCTAGTCAATGGAATTACGTCAGGAGCGACGCTCTTCCAATCTATACAGATAGAAGAATCGTTCCACATAAGACCGCCTTCATCTTCTGGATGATAAAAATCAGTACACTTATAAGCGAAAACTGCAAAATCGCTTAAAACATAAAATCCGTGAGCAAATCCTTCGGGGATATAAAACTGATTTTGCTGCTCGCTGTCTAAAACCACACCGTAATACTTTCCAAAAGTTTTAGAGCCGTTGCGCAAATCTACAGCAACATCGTAAACACGGCCGCTTACCGCACGGACAAGTTTTCCTTGAGGATGTCTCGTCTGAAAATGAAGCCCCCTCAAAACGCGGCCAGTAGAAGCAGACTGGTTATCCTGCACAAATTTCATTTTAAGTCCCGCTTCAAAAAAATCTTTTTCGCTGTAGACTTCAAAAAAGTAACCCCGGGAATCATTAAAAACTTTTGGCTGAACTTCGTAAAGTCCTAAAAATTCATCGCCAATTTTTGAATAACATTTATTAAAGGTAAAAGGCATACATTCTCCTATAAAAAGCCGATTTATCGCTCTGAAACATATTCAAGATAGCGGCCATATTCAGTCTTATAACCGGAGGCAAGACTTAGCAACTGTTTTTTATCTATCCAGCCGTTTGAAAAAGAAATCTCCTCTATACAAGAAACATATAATCCCTGTCTTTTTTGAATTGTGGCTATAAAATTACTTGCTTCTAGCAAGCCATCATAAGTTCCAGTGTCAAGCCACGCCATTCCGCGTCCTAAAAGCTCAACGCTCAGCTGTTTTTTTTGAAGATAGGCATTATTAACAGCTGTGATTTCAATTTCTCCCCGCGCGCTAGGCTTTACATCCTGAGCAATCCGGACAACGTCGTTATCGTAAAAATAGAGACCTGGAACAGCATAGTTTGACTTTGGCTTAGCAGGCTTCTCTTCGATTCCTAACACTCTTCCTCCCTCATCGAATTCTACCACACCGTAAGCCGTAGGATCCTTTACATAATATCCAAAAATTACAGCTCCTCCGTTAGAAGATATTTTTGAACGAGCATTTTTCAAAGTTGATGTAAAACTTTGTCCGTAAAAAATATTATCCCCCAGCACAAGAGCCACAGAATCTGAACCGATAAAATCTTTTCCGACAATAAATGCGTCCGCAAGTCCTCTAGGTTTTTCTTGGACAGCATACTCAAAATGCATTCCAAGCCATTTTCCATCGCCAAAAAGCTCTTTAAAAGAAGAAATATCTCGTGGCGTTGAAATTATAAGAACCTCTCTTATACCGCTAAGCATAAGCACGCTTAAAGGATAATAAATCATAGGCTTATCGTAGAGCGGAAGAATTTGTTTAGAAACCGCTTTTGTTATAGGGTAAAGACGTGTTCCAGAACCGCCAGCCAAAATAATTCCTTTCATATAAATAAACTCCAAAAAGAAAATTGCAAAACGTCTGGTCAATGCACGCTTTCGCTCAAGGTCTTGACTCAGCCGTTTTTAAAGTTCGTATAAACCTTAAATCAATTTTACATTAAAAATGCAAAGGTATCAAATAAGAATGTAAAAATACATAATAATTTAATATAATCGATTAAAATCAAAAAGAGGACTTCTTAAAAATTGAAAAAGGCTTTCTTTCCAGTCAGGAAGTTTTATGTCTAATGCCGACTGGATTTTTGTCTTATCTAAAACAGAATAAGACGGTCTTTTTGCAGGCGTTGGATAATCTTTTGTAGAACACGGATTAACCAGGCAATCTTTGTTTTTAAGTATTCCAATGCTTTCTGCCTGTTTTTTTATTTCTAAGGCAAATTCATACCAAGAAGCCTTTCCTAAATCTGTGCAGTGATAAATTCCGCATGGAATTTTTTTATCATTATTTTTTATTACGATTTCCAAAATCACATTTGCCAAATCGCATGCAGATGTAGGAGTTCCAAACTGGTCGTCTACAACTTTTATACTAGGATTATTATTCATGGCTTTTATAATCGTGTATACAAAATTCTTTCCGTTCCAGCCGTAAAGCCAAGCCGTGCGAAGAATGTAGTATTCGTCAACAGTTTCGGCAATATTTTTTTCACCCATAGCCTTAGTTTTACCATAAACACCGCAAGGACAAACGCTTTTATCCTCTCTTATCGGCTCATCTGCAGAACCGTCAAAAACATAATCTGTAGAAATATGAATAAGCTTTGCTTTAATTTTTTTTGCAACTTCAGCTAGAATTTTCGGGGCATTTGCATTTAATTCCTGTGCGGCAAGAATGTCTTTTTCAGCATTATCAACGGCTGTGTACGCTGCGCAATTTATAATCCAATCAATCTGCTTGCCTTGCGCATAATTAGAAACCGCGCTTAAATTCGTTATATCAATTTCTCTTCCCGTGCCGTAATAATTGATTTTTTTTGAATCAAGAAGCCTTGCAACTTCAGTTCCTAGCATACCTTTACATCCAATTAACCAAATCATAACCCCTCCAACTGAATCAAGGCATGCTTACGCTCAAGACCTTGACCAGCCGTTTTTTAAGATTAGTATAAACCTAAAAAAAAAGGTCTCCCGATAAAATCGGAAGACCTTTTAATGAGCTACACTGGATTCGAACCAGTGACCCACGCCTTAAAAGGGCGTTGCTCTACCTGCTGAGCTAGTAGCCCATTGATGGACGGTGAGAGGATCGAACTCCCGACATTCTGGGTGTAAACCAGACGCTCGTACCAGCTGAGCTAACCGTCCGTAACGAAGTGTTTCGTTGCGATGAGATGAATATATCAAAAAACACATAAATGTGTCAACAGGTAAAATCATTTTTTTTGATTTTTTTTTATTTTTTTCAAAATCAAGTTTTTCTATTTAGCACAAATTTCGAGTTTTTTATAACTGTCAAAAAAAACACTTTCAGCGAATTTATTTATTTTTCTACAACTCGAAGCTTGGGCTATTTATATTATTACTATTTTATACTAAACTAAAGCCAAGTTTTTGAAAAACGAGCAAACTTTAAATTAAAAGCACGGAAAAATCAATGAACAACAAAAACACACTTCAGACTATATGTATTTTTGGATTATTCGCAGTTTTGTTTTGCCTTATAATCTTTATGATGTATCCATTTTCTACAGTAATTTTATGGACTGCTCTGCTTTATGTCTTGCTTCGCCCTTTATACATTTTCGTTGTAAATAAAGTTACAAAAAACGGAAAGCATATAAAAATAAAAAGAAACCTTTTTGCAGCTATTTTTGCAGTGGGAACGCTTATTCTTATAATAACTCCAATTCTAATAATGGGAACAACTCTTATACAACAAGGAATTTCATTTCTTCAAGCTGCGGAAAACTATATTCGCCAAAATTTTAGCGACATAGTGGAATCTGATTTTTTTCAAAAAGTTATAAAAAAAGCAGAATCGCTAGGAATTTCTTTGCCAATATCAGAAAAAACAGAATTAAAAAACTCTGTGCTAAGTCTAATTCATGATTACAGTTCAAAATTATTTGTTATTGGAACAAGTTTTGTTAGCAGCGCGGGTTCCTTCTTTGTATCTTTAGTTTTTATAGTTTTTGCTCTGTATTTTTGCTTTATAGACGGGCAGTATCTTGGAAACTTAATAAAAAAAGCAATTCCTATAGAACCTGCCCACATGAAAGTTTTAACTACAAAATTTTCAGACATAACGAAAAATTTGTTTGCAGGCTATATTTTAGTAGCCTTGTATCAGGGAATTGCAGCTTTTATCATAATGCTATGCTTTAAAGTTCCAGGAGCACTTTTGCTTTCAGTAATACTTATGTTTACAACATTTATTCCAATTCTTGGAGCAGCTGCTGTCTGGCTACCTGTGGGAATTGTAATATGCGCAACCAGTTCTATTGTGAAAGGCTTAATATTCTTATTGTTAAGTGCTATCTGCGTAAGCTTTATGGATAACTTTCTTAGACCTTTATTCTTAAAAGACAGAATAAATGTACATCCTTTGGTTATTTTCTTTGCAATCTTAGGGGGAATAAGATTTTTTGGAATAAACGGACTTATTTTAGGGCCTTTAATTGTGATTTTGTTCTTTACAGTGCTCGATCTTTTAGTTTCAAAAAAAGATGTTCAAGAGTTTCCTCAAATTTTAAGTGAAAACACCGAAGAAGATGAACAAAATCAAGAAAATAAGGATTTATAGATTCACCAAATGAAGATTTTTTTTCTCATTGTAGTAATTTTGTCTAACAGTTTTTTTCTAAATGCGCAAAATTCTGAAAAAACTGAAAAAGACGATGCAATAAAACACAATCCTTGGTCTCTAATAATTTACCGCCCAGATAATAGCGTGCAAATTAATGAAATTCGCTGCTTTCTAACTATAAAAGACGCGCTTACAGGCGAAGATGTAACTTACAAAAAAGCAAAGGCAAATTACGCATGGATTTCAGAACCTAAAAGAGCGTTTGAATACCAAAAAAGCTATTTTCTTTCTGGCGGAATGGCGATGCATCTTCTTTTAAAACCTGGAAAATATGCAATTACTGTAAAAACTCCTGTAAAAGAGCAATTAGGATTTAAAATTTCAGAAAAAAACGAGGCAAAAGATTGGGAATCTAACACTTTTTATTACAATACAGAAAACCCATTGAAAGTCATTTTTGTAAGCCCTACAGCAAACGAAAACGGCTTTTACAATGGAGGCTGGTGGATAGATTACAAGGCTCCGCAATACTGGAAAGTAACGAAACCTAAAATATAACTAGCCCGAACTTCGAGTTTTTTATAAATTGTGAAAAAAACGCTCTCAACGAATTTATTCTCTTTCTAAAAACTCGAAGTTCGGGCTAACTAAACAGTGTATTTATCTGTTTCTTCAGAAAGTTTTTCTCCAAATTCCATGTTTTCATTAGCCATTTTTATAAACTCTTTTGTATTGCCGCTAATTACTTCTGCAGAATTTGCAATTCCTTCAATTTTAGTTTTAAGAACTTCTGTCGCAGTTTCCAGGTTATTAACTTGAACAACAACGTTATCTATCTGTCCATTCATATTTTTTGAATGTTCAATCACCACAGAAGTTGTATCTTTTATGTTAGAAAGCGCATCAACAATTTGACGGCTGCCAACACTCTGCTCTTCCATAGCGGAACGAATTTCAGATATTAAAGCATCGTCTTCTGAAATTTGGCTGACAATTTCACTAAACATTGAACCAGCATTATTTGCAGCATCATTGACGTTCTTTATATTTTCAACAACTGTTGAAAGAGCTTTTTTTATAGAATGAGACTGCTCAGTAGAACTTTCAGAAAGTTTTCTAATTTCTTCAGCGACAACCGCAAAACCTTTTCCAGCTTCTCCTGCATGAGCCGCTTCAATTGCAGCATTCATCGCAAGAAGATTTGTTTGAGCCGCAACCGATTCAATAATTTTATTCATATCCAACAGCTTGGCAGACTCTTCCGAAACAGCATCTACTAAGTGAATAACATTTTCTATAGTTGTCTTTCCAGCCTCTGAATCAGAAGCAAGTTTTTTAAAGCTGTTTCCAAATTTGTCAACATTTTCTGTTATTGAATTTATATTAGAAATCATCTCTTCAACGGCAGCGGAGCTCTGCGACAAAGCTGCATTTTGCTCATTAATCTGTCCGGAAAGCTCTTCCACAATAGAATTCATTTGATTCATAGAAGAAACTGTTTCAGAAACAGAATCATGCTGCAATTTAGCCTGCCCTGTAAGTTCCACAGAATTATTAGAAATTTGACTAATTTCTGTAGATATTTCCTCGCTATTTTTATTCAATTTTTCAGCAACACTCTTTAACGAAGAAATATTTTCTTTTGTACCTTTAATCATTTTTCTCATAGAATCTGCAAAAGCGTTTACATTGTGCTGCATTTTTCCAATTTCAGTGCGGTCTTTGTCGGACTCATTTATTTTTACAGCAAGATTTCCTTCTGTCATTTTTTCAAGGGCAGAAACAGTTTCTTCAAGTGGTTTTGAAAAACGTGTAGCAAAATAAAAAGAACCAAACAAAGAAATTACAAAAATTATTGCAAGAGTAACTAACATATAAATATAAACTTTTGAAACTTGACTTTTTACACCTTTTTCAATATTTGAAAGTTCTACATTTATGTCATCGTAGTAATTTCCGGTAGAAACAATCCAGTTCCAGGGTTCAAATTTTATTGAATAAGTTCTTTTTGGAGCAACAGTTATTCCATCAGATTTTGTAAAATAAAATTCTGTAAATCCACCTTTAGGGTCTGAGTTTACAACATTTAAAATTTCTTTAATTATGGAAACCCCATTTTTATCCTTTAGATTTACACGATTTTTTCCTTCGTCTTGTGGCAAAATAGGATGAGCCACAAGAATATAATCCGTATTATCAATCCAGAAGTATCCAGAGTTGTCATCTCCATAGCGAAGCGCTTTTATAAGACTAATTGCAGATTCTTGGGCCTGCTGCCTAGAAATAATTCCTTTTTGCTCTTGGCTATGCAAAGAACTTAAGAGAGAATAAACATTTTGTATTTGAAACTTAACAGAATCATCGTAACCTTTCATTCGCTCGCTTTCAATGTGATCCATGCTGTAATCGCGAATTTTAGTAACTCCAATTTTCACTGAAATAAAAACGCCAAGAATAATGGTAAAAACTAAAGAAACTGAAAATATAAGCATCATTCCTTTTATAGATTTCATAAAAACCTCGGTTCAATATAGAATTCTCTCTTGGGATAGGCGATTATATATCTTATGATATTAACAGTCAAACAAATTCACTAGACTAAAAGTTGAGTTGCATAAAATTTTTGTAAAACGCTTATTTTTCTTAAAAAACTACAAAAAACTGAAAGCCGAATTTTTTTATAAATGTGAAAAACGCTTTCAACGCTTTTGTTCATTTTCCTAAAAACTCGAAGTTCGGACTAATAAACTAGACTTTTATAAAACTTATGTATAATTTAGAAGTATGAAAGTAAAATGCAAAGTAATTCACTATAAAGATGAACTAAACGACGAATTTTCGTTCGACAACATAAAACCCAAAAAAATAGGTTCTGAGTATGTCTATGTTTATAATTCTTTATGGAAAAAGTTTACACGCTTTTTTTGGTACAGAATTGTCGCCTTGCCAATTGCAACAATATATTTAAAACTTAACTGGCATCACAAGGTTGTAAATAAAAAAGTTTTAAAAAAAGCGAAAAAAACAAGTTTTTTTATTTATGGAAACCACACTCATAATATCTGCGACGCCTTAATCCCAACTATTGCAACATTTCCGCACAACGTATACGTAATAGTACACCCAAACAATATTTCCATGCCAGTTCTAGGAAAAATTACGCCTAGCTTAGGAGCAATTCCCCTTCCAGACGATATGGCATCTACCAAAAATTTTATGAAATGTATTGAAACACGTGTAAAACAAAACAAAACAATAGCAATATATCCAGAAGCGCATATCTGGCCGTTTTACACAAAGATACGTCCTTTTACATCGCTATCTTTTAGGTATCCTGTTCAGTACAAAGTTCCTGCATTTTGCTTTACAAACGTCTATAAAAAAAGAAAATTTTCCAGCAAGCCTTCCATAACAACATATATTGACGGTCCTTTCTACCCTAACGAAGAACTTTCTGCAAAAGAACAGCGCGAAGATTTAAGAAATAGAATTTATGAAGCGATGCGCGAACGAGCAAAAATGAACAACATTGAAGTAATAAAATATATAAAAGATGAAAATAAAAACTGTAAAAATTATTAAATTTTTGCAACCGAAAGTAAGAATTTGTGTCTAACTTATGATACTGCTCAAAAGTAATATGCAATACATTTTTAACATAGGATTAATATGATAAACATTCTTTTTTGTGGAAATTACAAAGTATTTGACGGAATTCTTACCTGTTCTCTCTCTTTAGTAAAAAGAACAAAAACAAAAGAACCGTTCAAACTTTTTATCTACACAATGGATTTAACAGATTTGGACGAAAACTACAAACCTCTATCTGACAAGCAAATTTCATATTTGCAAGATATATTAAAAACTTACAATCCTGAAAACAGTGTTGAAAAAATAGATGTAACAGAAATTTACAACAAGGAATTTCGTTCATCACCTAACGAAAAATGCTATTGCTCGCCTTACACACTTTTACGCCTGTTTGCAGACCTTGTTCCACAAATGCCAGAAAAATTTCTATATCTCGACGCAGACATTCTTGCAAACAAAGATATAACTTTGCTTTACAACATTGACGTTTCTGACGTTGAATATGCGGCAGCAAACGACCACTACGGAAAATATCTTATAAATCCGAGATACATAAACGCAGGAGTCTTGCTATTTAATTTAAAAAAATGCAAAGAAACAAAACTTTTTGAAAAATCTAGAAATCTTATAAAAACAAAAAAACTAGTTTTTGCAGACCAAAGCGCAATTATAAGAAGCACTACAAAGAAAAAACTATTGCCGCAGCGCTTTAACGATCAAAAATTTTTGCATTCCTGGACTGTAATCAGGCACTTTTCACAAAGGCTATTTTACTTTCCTTATCCGCACATAGCAAATATAAAACAATGGGATGTTACAAATGTTCACAAAATATTCAGATATTTTCAGTTTGATGACATTCTATTTGAATATATCTATCTTATAAAAAAATTTAAGCGAGAAAACAATGAATAACAAAAGAATACCGATTTTTTTTGCATGCGATGACAACTTTATTCCGTTCACAACGGTAACAATCAAATCTCTTATGGAAAACGCCTCAAAAGACTATCAATACGACTTGCACATTCTTTACACAAACATCACAACAGCAAGAAAAAAGATTGTCATGGCTCTTGAAAGCGAAAATTTTAAAATCTATTTTGACGATGTAACTGATTACCTAAAATCTATCAGTTACAGGCTTCCAATCCGCGACTATTATTCAAAGACAACTTATTATCGCCTTTTTATTTCAGAAATGTTCACAGATTTGGACAAAGCAATCTATCTTGACAGCGACATGATTGTTTTAGGCGATATTTCAAAGCTATACAATCACGAAATTGGAGACAACTACGTCGGGGCTTGCAATGAACAAGCGATGGTTCAAACTGATGTTTATGGAACCTACGTAGAAAAGTGCATTGGACTTGACAGAAACAAGTATTTTAACGCAGGTATGCTCCTTATAAACTGCAAGCAGTTCAGAGATAAGAAAATCTTAGATCAATTTATTCGCTTGCTCCACGAATATTCATTTGTAGTTACGCAAGACGAAGACTATTTAAATCTTATTTGCAAAGACAAAATCTTTTGGATAGACAATTCTTGGGATGTTGAAACCTATGGAGAAATAAAGTACGACGAAAAAACTGCAAATATAATTCACTACATAATGGTAGGGAAACCGTGGCACTTTGAAGAAGTTCCTTTCGGAAAAGAATTTTGGAATTATGCCAAAACATCTCCATTTTATAAAGAAATTTGTTCAGTTTTAGAAAATTATACAGATGAACAAAGACAAAATGACTATGAATCTGTAAACAGACTTGCCGCTCTTGCCGAATCAGAAACAAACCGTCCAGATAACTATCTTAAGCGAAAACAGATATTAGAGCAAAAAGCAAAAGAAGCAAAACCGCAAGAGTCGAACACAACAGTAAAAAAATCAGAAGAACGGTTAAGAATACTTGCAAAAATTGAAGAGTACGAAAAAGCCGGCCGCTTTGTAGAAGACGTGGAAGACGATCCAGAATCACGCCAAATTCAGCCGGGAGAAGTAGATTACGAACAGAAAAAACTTTCAAGCCGCATAAAAGCGTACTTTGCATTCAATAGCGCCCGCCGATACATGAAAAAACTAATTAAAAATCGCCAAATGATAATCAAAGGAATCGAAGGCAAAGAAAACTTAAAGCTTCTAAAAGGCGGAACAATCATAACTTGCAACCACTTTAATCCATTTGACAGTTTTGCAATCCAGTACGTCTACGACGAAATAAAAAAAGAGCAAAAAGGCGGAAAATTCTTTAGAATCATAAAAGAAGGAAATTACACAAGTTTCCCAGGCTTTTATGGAAAACTAATGAGAAGCTGCAACACCTTGCCGCTGAGTTCAAACCACAAAACAATGATGGAATTTCTTAACGCGGTGAAAAAACTCCTTGCAAAAGGAAATTACATCTTAATTTATCCAGAACAGAGCCTTTGGTGGAACTACAGAAAACCAAAGCCTCTTCGCAAAGGAGCTTATTCAATGGCTGCAAAAAACAACAGCGCCATACTTCCTGTATTTATTACTATGGAAGACAGCGATGTTTTAGATGCGGACGGTTTTTATGTGCAAGAATACTTAATTCACATAGGAAAACCTATCTTCCCTAAAGAAGAACTTTCTTGCAAAGAAAACATTGAATTTATGATGAACGAAAATTATTCTGTATGGAAAAAAATCTACGAAGATACCTATAAAATTCCATTAAAATATGCAACTGAATAGACTTTTTATTCTATTACAAGTATCTTAGTTCTATGAATAAAAAAATAATTCTTGTGCTTGGCATTGTATTCTCAACATTTTGCCATGCGCAAGAAAAACTTTCGCAAAATGCAATAAATTTAATAGACTCTTTTTTTGATTTAAGAATGACTCTTTCTTGTTTTTCTGACGAAGAAACTGAGAAGATTTTGTCCAGCATAGACAATTTTTCTACAGAAAATAAAGAAAAAATAAAAAAGTGCGCGGAACAAGAAAAAATTATTTTAGAAAACTTTATTGCAATGGAAAAATACAATTATCTATACGAAAAACCTGGTCAAGCGAGAATACAGCATGAAGAATTATTTAAAAGTTTACAAAAATGCCAAGTATTTGCACAGCAGCACAACGACTCTGAATTAGATGCTTACTTTTTTTGCACTTGGGCAGATATAACTTCTTGCTACATGGGCTACTCCCTTAAGGATGTTATAAAATACGGCACAGAAGTAAAACCGTTATACGAAAAAGCTCTTAAAGAAAACCCCAAGCTTTCCTATGCGCTTACAAACATTGGACAATGGTATTACTTTGCCCCAAAAATTGCTGGCGGTTCAAAAAAGAAGACTCTAGAATATTTTACAATGGCAAAAGATTGCGCAGAATCTACATCTCAAAAGTACTTTGCAAACATTTTCCTTTCTCAAATTCTATTTGAACAAAAAGATTTAAAAAAATGCAATGAACTTTTGGACGAAGCAACGACTTTTTGTCCGCAAAGCAAGTATTTAGAAAAAATAAAAGGCGCAAATTCACAAGGACTTTCATTGTTTGAATTTAATAAGAAAAAATCTTCGCTAAACGAAGAAAAATAATTGTTTTGAGGTATAACTTTGAAATTTATTTCATGGAATGTTAATGGACTTAGAGCCATAATGAACAAAAATTTTATGGATACTTTTAATTCTCTTGATGCAGACTTTTTTTGTATACAGGAAACAAAACTTCAAGAAGGTCAGATAAAAATAGAATTGCCTAATTACTTTCAGTTTTGGAATTATGCTCAAAAAAAAGGCTATTCAGGAACCGCAATATTTACAAAGCATAAGCCCGAAAGCGTTTCTTACGGAATAAACAATCCTCTTCACGATTCAGAAGGAAGAGTTATAACATTAGAATATAAAGATTTTTTTCTGGTAAATGTATACACGCCAAATTCTCAGCAGGAATTAAAACGCTTATCCTACAGAATGGAATGGGAAGAGGCATTTAAAACTTATCTTTGCAACTTAAACAAAACCAAGGCTGTTATTGTTTGCGGAGACATGAATGTCGCTCATGAAGAAATCGATATAAAAAATCCAAAAACAAACAGACATAATGCAGGATTCACTGATGAAGAGCGCGAAAAAATGAGTCAACTTCTGCAAGCAGGATTCACTGATACTTTTAGATATTTTTATCCAGAACAAACAGAGATTTACAGCTGGTGGTCGTACCGCTTTAATGCAAGAGAAAACAACACTGGCTGGAGAATCGACTATTTTCTAGTTTCAAACGATTTAAAAGACAAGCTTGCAGATGCAAAAATACACACAAAAATATTAGGAAGCGACCACTGCCCTGTGGAAGTTGATATAAACTTTTAGCCAAATGAGACTTTTTCAGAAATCTAAAAAAAGAATTTTTTCTCCAAACGAAATAATTTTTTCCGTAACCGATAATTGCAATTTGCACTGTGAACATTGCTACGTAAGCAGAAAAGGACTTTGTTTAAATCCTAATGAAGCAAAAAAGTTTTTAGAAAGTTGCAAATCTTCGCAAAACTGCAAAATCGATACAATAGGTTTTTCTGGCGGAGAGCCATTTTTAAATCTAGATTTTATTACGGAAATATGCGAATACGCGGTTAAGAAAGACTTCTTTTTCGATAGGATTATAACAAACGCTTGCTGGTGGAAAGAAAAATCTCAGCTAAAACAAAAACTTTCAATTCTTTATGAAAGCGGATTTGATGGAAAAATCGCTATCAGCTGGGATTCTTTTCATGGGCAAAAAACTGAACAAATTGAATCATTTTGCAAAACCGCATTTTCAATTTGGAATAATTCTTCAATGATAGAAATTCAATCTGTTCAAAATAAAAATTGTCCAAATTTTATTTTTGAAAAACTAGCAGAATTATCAAAAATTTTAAACTGCTCTTTGTCAAAAAAAATAGATAAAAAAACAAAATGCGGAACTATAATAATTGAAAATGAAAAGACTTTTATAAAATGCGACATAACTCCGCAGTGTTTTGAAAGTTCTAATCCTCTTGCCTGGAAAAGCCCTCATTGGTTTAAAGACGACTACTGCGAAGGTCCCGGTCACATTCTTTTTGTTCATCCTAACGGAAAAATTGCTCCTTGCTGCGGTTTTGCAAACGAATGTAGCAAACTTTTTATAGGAAACATTTCCCAAAATTTTAATACCGTAATGGAGCAGGCAGAACAAAATAAAATCGTAAGCTTGTGCTATACCGAAGGGCTTTTAAAACTTGCAAAAAAAACAAAAACTCCAGGAAAAACAGACAACCCTTGCACGTTTTGCCAATTCATTTGCAGCCAATAGCCCGCAAGCAAGTGCGCAGCATTTTGCCGGAGCATAACTTTAAGAGTTTGCGACAAGCTCAATACGTCTGGTCAAGGTACGCCCACGCTAAAGACCTTGACTCAGCCGTATTTAAGGTTTTTATAAACCCTAAATACGAAAGAACAATCAAATAGTTTAAAAACAAAAAAGGCATTCCGTTTTCAGAATGCCTTTCAGTTCAGAAACTAACTACAATTAGCAGTTTTCTGCGAAGTATTTGATTGTGCGTACCATCTGTGATGTGTAGCTGTTTTCGTTGTCGTACCAAGAAACAACCTGTACTTCATAGAGGTCATCTGCAATCTTAGAAACCATTGTCTGTGTTGCATCGAACAAAGAACCGAATCTCATTCCAATTACATCAGAAGAAACGATTTCGTCTTCGTTGTATCCAAAAGATTCTGTTGCAGCAGCTTTCATTGCGGCATTGATAGCTTCTTTTGTTACATCTTTACCCTTAACTACAGCTGTAAGAATTGTTGTAGAGCCTGTTGGAACTGGAACACGTTGTGCTGAACCAATCAATTTTCCGTTCAATTCAGGAATTACAAGACCGATAGCCTTTGCAGCGCCTGTTGAGTTTGGAACGATGTTCTGAGCGCCTGCGCGTGAGCGGCGAAGATCGCCTTTGCGCTGCGGACCGTCAAGAATCATCTGGTCGCCAGTGTAAGCGTGGATTGTAGACATGATTCCGCTCTGGATTGGAGCGTAGTCGTTAAGAGCTTTAGCCATTGGAGCCAAGCAGTTTGTTGTGCAAGAAGCAGCAGAAATGATGTTGTCGTTCTTTGTAAGAGTCTTGTGGTTTACATTGTAAACGATTGTTGGAAGGTCGTTTCCAGCAGGAGCTGAAATTACAACTTTCTTAGCGCCAGCATCAATGTGAGCCTGTGATTTAGCTTTTGATACGTAGAAACCTGTACATTCAAGAACTACATCAACACCGATTTTTCCCCAAGGGAGATTTGCAGCGTTAGCTTCCTTGTAGATTGTGATTTTCTTTCCATCTACAACGATAGCACCTGGTTCTTTTACAGTTTTTCCGTCTTCAGCAAGAACGTCATCAATGTGAGAAACTGTGTGTTTTCCTTCACCAATTTTTCCCATGAATCCACCCTGTGCTGTATCATATTTTAGAAGGTGAGCAAGCATTTTTGGGCTTGTAAGATCGTTGATAGCAACTACTTCATAACCATCAGCTTCGAACATCTGACGGAAAGCCAAACGACCAATACGGCCGAAACCGTTAATAGCAACTTTAACCATAGTTAGTTGACTCCTATATAATTTCGATAATTAAATATATTTTATGTTTATTGCAAAAGAATGTCAATGAATTTAGAATTGCCAAATAAGAAAGCTATTTATGGCAAATTTTTTCTTCGCATTCCTTGTAGATTGCGCTAGTTTTTGCAACAACATCGGCAGGAAGCTCCTTGATATCCGGGTCGCCGGCAAGGTTGTTTTCTTTCAGCCAGTCGCGCACAAACTGCTTGTCATAGGAAGCAGGGCTTCCGCCAACTTTGTATTTGCTCAAATCCCAGAAGCGGCTTGAATCTGGCGTAAGAACTTCGTCGCCAAGAACAAGCTCGCCGTTTTCGTCCAAGCCGAATTCAAATTTTGTATCCGCAATGATAATTCCATTTTTGTAAGCGTGTTCGTAGCATTTTTTGTAGATTGCAAGAGCGGCTTTTTCGATTTTTGTTCCAAGCTCCTCGCCCAAATCTTTTTTCATGTAATCCAAAGTCACATTAATATCGTGACCTTCTGCGGCTTTTGTGGAAGGAGTCACAATCGGCTCGTCAAGTTTTTCTGCCTGCTGGTATTCCTTTTCAAATTTGTGACCAAGGAACGGCTCGCCTTTTTTGTAGGCTTCGTACATTGAACCGAACATATATCCACGAACGATTACTTCATAAGGAATCATCTTGAGTTTTTTTACAAGGATTGTTCTTCCTTCAAATTCAGGCTTCTGGAATTCTTCCGGCATATCCTTTAAATCTGAAGAAATCATGTGGTTTTTTACAATGTCTTTTGTGTAGTCAAACCAGAAATTCGCAAGAGCGTTCAGAACCTTGCCCTTGTCTGTAATCATAGTTGGAAGAATAACGTCAAACGCGCTGATTCGGTCTGTTGTAACAATGACCATTCTTCCATCTTCCAAGTCATAAACTTCGCGGACTTTTCCGCTAGCATATTTTTTCATAAAAAACTCCTGATATTGTCTAAAAAAAAAATCAATTTTAAGATTAATTTTTATACTAGCGAATTGCAATAAAACTTTCTACAAATTATTTTACTTTTCGTACCGCACGCACGACCGCACCACGAGCTTTATTGTGATGATCGTCAATCTTTCCTTGACGAATATTCACTTCATAAACAGAAATTGTAACATCAGGACACTGCGTTGAAGTTTTCATCCAGATTGAACGCTCAGCCCATTCAGGATCAAATTCCAGCGGAAGATTCACAAGATTTGCAAATTTCGACTTTTTTAAAAGCGAAAGACTTTTAAAAATCGCGGTAAAATTTCTGTAATACAAAATCATCTCATCAGCTGCGGGAAGATACCAGTCATCAAATCCTCCGTCCTTACAATTCTTACACCAGGCAAATGCAGGATACTCTTCCAAAAGAGTCTTTTCCGCTTCTGAATCAACTGCTAAAAGCGAGTCAAAATTTTTGCTTCCGTCAGATTTGCTAGTTTCCAAAAATGAAAGATAACCAGCGTTACCCTGCTTTGCAAAAGGAGTATAATAGGAAGATTCTGAAAGAGAAAGAAGTTTTTCAGCCTTGCCGCCGCTTACGCAAAGAACAATTCCTGCAGGATTTTTCTTCTTTAAAACTTTAGAACTTATAGTTCCGTCTGTATAATAAATATCACCAGGTTTAACTTCTGCAAAAAATATTCCGCCTAGAACTAAAAAGCACAAAAACAATACATTTTTTTTCATATTATTTTTTCCTAGATTAATAAATAAATCCCTCTTCTTTTCTTAAATCTTTTACAAACAAGATTATTGCACCAATCACGTAGAAAAAAGAAAAAATGTAAGTAAAAATCAACAAAGCGCTCATTATATATAAAGTTTCCAATATCGCAGGAAGCAACATCGACACAAGAAGAAACAGAATTGTAAAAACCGTATGTAACTTTTTGCGATTTATCAAAAATTTATACAATTTAAAAATAAAGAAAGACAAATAAATTACATAAGAAAGATAAATTGCAGGCTTAAAGAAAAGCGAAAACACGGAAAACAAACTTTCGTCTGTAACGATTGCAACATAAGGCATATAAACTGCAAAAAAAGAAGCTATCAATGGAAAAAAGGATTTTATTCTGAATTCTAAACTTTCTTTTACAATAAAAAAATAGACAAGATATAAAATTACAGAAGGCAAAATATAATTTTTAAGAGAAAAATATAACATGTTTGAAATAAAATTATACTCTGGTATTCTGTGAAGATAAGTAAACAACGCCATAAAAATGTCTACAAAAACACCTATCAAAAATCCTGTAAAAATTAAAGTACGAATTTTTGTTTCAGAAGTTCTAACCCAGTAAAATCCTAAAACAGCTGGAAAAAGAAGAATCATAAAAAGAAACATATAAAACCTGCTATAAGTTTGATAGGTCGAAAGTCAAGTTTTTTATAAATTGTAAAAAAAACGCTTTCAGCGGCTTTCCAATTTGCTGCAGACGGTTGTGCTCAAACTTCGTTTGAATTGTTTTGGTTTGCTATGCAACCTTAATCTTTCTTATCGCACAAAATCTTAACAAATTGCAAACTCGCTTACGCTTTTATTCTTCGCTTTAAAAACTCGATTTTCAACCTGATAATCTTGTTTAAAATGTAAAATTTTATGAGAGGATTTTTTTTCCACCCATAAAATTCCACTTATGCCTGAAGAGCTGTTACTGCAACTGTTGCAACAATGTCATCAACATTGCAACCGCGGCTCAAATCGTTTAAAGGCTTTGCAAAACCTTGACAAACAGGACCTATAGCCATCCAGCCGCCCATTCGCTGACAAATCTTATAGCCAATATTCCCTGCGTTTATATTTGGAAATACAAAAACGTTTGCATGGCCAGCTACCTTACTTCCAGGAGCTTTTAATTCCCCTACTTCCGGCGCAACCGCAGCATCAAACTGGAATTCACCATCAAGCATCAAATCAGGAGCTTTTTCCTTTGCAATCTTTACGGCATCTTGAACTTTGCCAACAGTATTAAGAAGCTTTGCGTCATTTCCAGAACCTTTTGTAGAAAAAGAAAGCAATGCGACCCGAGGTTCAATTCCCGCAATTTTCCTTGCTGTATCTGCAGAAGCAATTGCAATATCGGCAAGTTGCTCTGAAGAAGGCTCGATATTCACTGCGCAGTCTCCAAAAAGAGCGATTCCTTCTTTTACATATTTATTTCCGCCTTCCGGAGCCACCATAATAAAGCATGAAGAAACAGTCTGAACACCAGGAGCTGTTTTTATAACTTGAAGACCTGGCCTAAGAGTATTCGCAGTTGAATGACAAGCACCCGAAACGAAACCGTCTGCTTCGCCTGCTTTTAAAATCAAAGCGCCGTACATTGTGTAATCTTTTAAAATAGAAGCTTTTGCAGCGGCAACATCTGCATACTCAGGAGTTCCTGTCTTTTTGTTTATTTTTCCTTCCCGCGCTTTAAACAAAAGTTCTGCGTATTTATCAGCATTAGAATCTGTTTGAGGATCTACTATTTTTACGCAAGAAAGATCTGCGCTTGGAACAAGTTTTTCACATTCTTCACGGTTTCCAAGAAGAATTATCCCTGCAATTCCTTCTTTAACAATTTTAGCGGCAGCTTCTACAACACGTTTATCTTCGCCTTCACAAAGAACGATTGTTTTTCCTGCAGAAGCAGCCTTTCTTTTAAGTTCAGTTACAAAATCCATAAAAATCTTCCTCTTTATATAACTATAGCGTTAAGTTTTACAATTTCTGAACAATCGCTTACACAATTGTTCTTTTTGAAAACTCAACATTCAAGATAAATATAATTTTTAATACAGTAACACTAAATAGATTTTTTTGCTATAGACATTAACGGTTTATTTCAGATATAATGTATATTACGTTTACATGAAATGCGTGTTTTACAACACTAGGAGGATAGTTGGCATACACAAACAACAACAGCAAAAATGGACTTAGAGTTAATGAAATGATTCGAGTCCGCGAGGTACGTCTCATTGATGATGAGGGTAACCAGAAAGGCATTGTTCCTACAATGGAAGCTCTTAAAATGGCAAAAGAGAAGGACCTGGACCTTGTTGAGGTTTCACCAAATGCCAATCCGCCAGTATGCAAAATACTCGACTTCGGCAAGTATCGGTTTGAACAGGAAAAAAAGCTCCGTGAATCCAAGAAAAACCAAAAGGTACTAAAGTTAAAAGAAATCCGTATGCAGCCAAAAATTGGTTCAGGGGATCTTGATACTAAAGCCAAGCATGTACAGGAATTTTTAAACGAAGGATGCAAAGTAAAAGTTACAATCCGCTTCCGCGGAAGGGAACTTGCGCATACAGAACTCGGTTATGATGTCCTGCAGGAAGTTTTAAAGAGGCTTACTTCCGCGTATGTTGTGGAAAAGCAACCGGCAATGGACGGCAAAACAATGTCCATGACAATTAGTGCAAAAGCCAAATAATTAATTTGAGGTAAGAAAATGCCTAAACAGAAGACAAAACGTGCTGCTGCAAAACGCTATTCCTTAACAGGAACTGGTAAAGTTAAGCACAAGAAGCAGAACCTTCGTCATATTTTGACAAAGCGTTCTCCAAAAAGAAAGAGACAGCTCCGTGAAACAGGTTATGTTGCAGAAGCTGATGCAAAGAAAATTCGTAAGCAGATGCTTCCTTACGGTTAATGAGGTGTAAAATATGTCAAGAGCGATAGACGGAACAAAAAGAAAGAACCGCCGTGTAAAGATTCTTAAACTTGCAAAAGGTTTCCGCGGCGACCGTAAATCAAATTACAAACCTGCTAAAGATGCTGTAGTAAAAGCTTTAAGCCATGCCTATGTTGACAGACGTCTTCGCAAGCGTGAATTCCGTGCACTATGGATTGCACGTATTAATGCTGCAGTAAGAGATGAAGGAATGACTTATTCAACTTTCATCAATGGATGCACAAAAGCTGGAATTACATTGAACCGAAAGGCTCTTTCTAATATGGCAATTGAAGATCCAGCAGCATTCAAGGCTGTTATTGAAGCTGCTAAAAAAGCATTAAAAGCTTAAGGAATACCAAAATGATTTCACTCGATCAGGTTTTACTTCTTGAACAGAAAGTTGAAAGTGCTGTTGCAAAAATTGGACAGCTACAGGCAGAAAACGATGCTCTTCGCAGTAAATGTGCCGAGCTCACAAATGCGCTTTCTACCAAGTCGGAGCAACTTACAACTATCGAATCAGATCAAAACAGGATCGAGTCTGGTATTTTAAAAGCGTTGGACCGGCTAAATTCAATCGAAAATTCCGTTTTGAAGGCAGTCGCTCCAACAGAAAAAGAAGCAGAGCCTGCACAGCAACTTTCAACGGCTATTCCACAAGACAACACTCCTGTTGAACAATCAAGCCATGAAGAACAAGTTCAACAACCACAGTCAGAACAAAAAAGTTTTTTTGAACTGTCTTCAGTAGAAAACACTCAGTCTCAAAATCAACAACCGCAAAATTCCATAAATACACAAACACAAAATCCATCGCTTTATGAGCAAAAGGATTCATCATCAGAAGAATCTGGACAGTTTGACATATTCTAAAAGGTTTATATGGGAAAACTTCAAATCGATGTGCTAGGAACATCTTTTTCTATAAAAGCTAACGAAGACGATGACTACTTAAATAAACTTTTAGGTTATTACAAACGGATTGCAAAGCAAATAGAAGATACAAGCTCTCTAGATAATCCACTGCAGATTTCTATTTTAGCAGGAATTATGCTATGCGATGAGCTTTACAAAGAGAAAGGTAGAAATGCAAAGTTCCAAGCCGCCTTGCAAAAGAACGAAACTGATGAACAAGCAGACAAAATAACGCGCTCTCTTATAGAAAAAATTGACAAGGTTTTAAAATGAACATTAAAATTTGGGTAGACGCAGATTCCTGCCCTACAGCAATCCGTGATTTTGTTGTAAAATATGCTCACAATTTTTCAATCGAGGTAATTTTCGTTGCAAATAAAAAAATAAACGCTTGTTTTAACGACTTTGAAATGATAATTTGCAATAATGAAAAAGATGCTGCCGACAACTACATTCTTAAGCACGCAACGGTACACGATTTAGTAATTACGAAAGACATTATTTTTGCATCCAAACTTGTAGAAAAATCTATTACGGTTATAAACGACAGGGGAACAGCTTTTTCAAAAAATAATATAAACGAAAAACTTTCTGACAGAGATTTTGACTTTCAGCTTGCCCAAATTGGACTTGGAGGGAAAAAAGGAAATTTCTACAGCAAAAAAGAATTTTTAAAATTTAAAGAATGTTTTAATAAGCAGATGCAAAATCTTTTTAAAAACGATTTAAACTAATCAGAATCTTCAAAATCCAAAAGAATTTTCATTATTCGCTCTCTTACTTTCATAAAGGCAAGCACAACTTCTGGATCAAACTGAGTTCCTGAACTAACTTGAATTTCTGCAAAAGAGTCATCTAAAGTCCAGGCTTCTTTATAGCAGCGGCGATGAGAAAGCGCATCAAAGACATCTGCAACAGCAACAATCCTTGCCGCCAAAGGAATTTCTTCGCCAACCAAAGGTTTTGTTACAACTACTGGATCTCCAATTTTAAAACTCATAAAATCGCACTTTCCAGGATAACCAGATGCTCCGCCGTCCCAGCGTTCATGGTGATATAAAGCCACATCTCTTGACATCTTATCTAAATCTGATTCTGGCGGCTCAAAAAGCTGCGCGCCTATACAAGTATGGCCTTGCATAATGGCTCGTTCTGTGTTGTCAAACTTTGCAGGCTTTTTTAAAACCAAGTCTGAAATACCGACCTTTCCAATGTCATGAAATTTAGAAGCAATCTTTAAATTGTCTCTATATTTATGTTTTTCTTCCTCAGGAACGTTGTGATCAAACGCCCATCGGTCGTAAATTTCCAACGCAATACTAGAAACTCTTTCTACATGAAGATACGTCTCCTTAGGATCCCGGAATTCGGACATCTTTAACATCTTTCTGTGAGTTTCACGTGTGTTATAAGCATGCTGTAAAGCCTGAACAGCAGAATTTGCAAAATGATTTATAAAAATTTCGTCGTCTTCTGAAAATGAAACCACACTTCCTAAAGAATCCAGTTTATTTATTATCTGAAGAACACCCAGCAAAACTCCACTGTTCATTATAAGCGGAATTGTACACATAGATTTTGTACGATAGTTTGTAGTAATATCAGTTTGGCGATTAAACTTATATGGCTTATCATTGCCGATTTCATAGGCATCTTTAAAATTTAACATAACTTTATGAGCGGCAACATATCCTGCGATAGAAAAATCGTTTATAGGAAAAGCGAAAAATAGATATGGAAGTTTTTCACCAGGAGGCAATTCCCTAAGCTGAGTATCGTTTTGAGCATACTTTATTTTTAGATTTTTTCCGTCTACGACATAAATAGAACCAGCATCGGCATTAACAATGCGGCGAGTTTCCGTTAAAATCCGTTCCAAAAGAACATCGACGTCTTGAATTTCATTGAGTTTTTGTTCAAGTTCTATGATGTGCTGCAGTTTTTCTTCTTTGCTTGATAACTCTTCTTTCATACTTAAATCCAAATTTTATTAATGGGTAGAAAATTCAGTTTTACAAAAATACGTAAGGATTGATTAAACTTGGCTA
Organism: Treponema sp. UBA6367; assembly: GCA_002437725.1. Taxonomy (GTDB): domain Bacteria; phylum Spirochaetota; class Spirochaetia; order Treponematales; family Treponemataceae; genus Treponema_D. The sequence continues at coordinate 211,313 of DJRF01000010.1, read as the reverse complement.
AAAAAACAAGCATTGTTTTCAACAATTTTATAAAACTCGACTTTTCAACTTTCGCCTGATATTATTCTAAAAAAAAATTAAGTTTTTTTCAACATAAAACAGCCTTGAATTTTATTTTATAAAATATTTATGCTATACTATAAAAAATGCGAAATCTTTTTTTTATTGCACTAATTTCTCTTTTTTCCCCATCACTTTTATTTTACAGCTGCAAGTCTGTTCCTGCACAAGAAGAAAGTCAGGAAAAACAAGAAAAAATTCTTTCTCTTGTTTTTGCAGGAGATATAATGGCTCACAAAGAAAATTTTCGCATGGACGATTTTAATAAAATCTGGGAAGATATTACGCCTTTAATAGTTCAATCAGACTTTGCATTTGCAAATTTAGAAGCACCTGTTTGTGACGAACTGCCATATTCAACCTACCCGAACTTCAATATGAATTCTGATTTTCCTGAAGCAGCTATAAAAGCAGGCATAAACGTTTTTTCTTTAGTAAACAACCATTCGAATGACCAGGGATTAAAAGGAATTTTATCTACAGAAAAGTGGGCGTCTGAAAAAGAGCAAAAAACTGCGATTTCTAATAGACCTGTTTATTTTTGCGGAATTAACAAAGTTTCAAAAACTCCAATTTCATACAAAGTAATTAAGAAAGAAGATTGGACGGTTTTATTTTGCGCAGTAACAGAAATTTTAAACAGACCGGATTTTAAATCTTATTTAAACTATGTAGTTTCATCAAAACTTGGGTGGGAAGATTTTTCAAATTACTTAAAAAAAATACGAGAAGAAAATCCTTGCGATTTATTTATTCTTTCAATTCACACAGACGAGCCTGAATACGAAGCAAAAGTTTCTGCAAAAAGAAAGTCATACTATAAATCTTTGCTTGAAAACTGTAATGTAGATATAATTTGGGCAAACCATCCGCACGTTCCTAGAGAAATAGAATTTTTCGGCAAAAAAGAAACTGGTAATCTTGAAAAATTTATAATCTATGGAAATGGAAACACCATAAGCGGACAGCGAAGAAATCCGGATTTCAAAAATCCAAGCAATCCGAGAGACAACACAGGTGACAGCTACTTGCTAAATGTTGTATACTCAAAAACGATAGAAAGTTCACCAATAATAGTTTTTAAAGAAAAAAACTATATTACAACATATATAAACGAACTAAATGAATTTGTAATAAAAAAACTTGATGATGATTTTATTAGTTATCTAAACGAAAATAATCAAAAGTGGGCAAAATACATTAACAGCAGAAAGCAAATAACTGAAAAAACAGAGGAAACTATAATATGGCACTAGATTTTAATTCTCTTCCAGTATACCAACAGAAAGACAAAATATTAAAAGTTTTAAATGAAAATCAAGTTATTGTTGTACAAAGCCCCACAGGTTCTGGCAAGACAACACAGCTACCTATAATTCTTCACGAAGCTGGATATGACAGCGATGGAATTATTGCAGTTACGCAACCGCGACGAATTGCAGCTCTTTCTGTAAGCGAATTTATAGCAAAACAGCTTGGAACAACTTATCCAGGTCTTGTAGGCTACAAAATGCGTTTTGAAGATAAAACAGACGAAACCACAAAAATTAAAATAATGACCGATGGAATTCTCTTGCAAGAAATGAAACTTGATCCATGGCTTAGCAAATACTCTGTTATAATGGTGGACGAAGCTCACGAAAGAAGTTTAAACATAGATTTTGTTCTTGGTCTTTTAAAAAGAGTTATTGAAGTTCGCAAAGAGTTTAAAATAATTGTAAGTTCCGCTACAATGAACGCTGAAGCATTTTCTTCTTATTTTGACAATTGCCCGATTGTAACAATAGAAACTGTAACTTATCCAGTAACTATGATTTATGATCCGCCATCTGTAACTACAGGAACGCAATCAGAGGCAGCCTGCGAAGCCTTGCTCAAAAAAATATCTTCTACAGTTGAACGAGTTTTAAATAACGACGATCATGGAGGAATATTAATATTCTTGCCAGGCGAAAAAATTATAAAAGACTGCATGAAAATGCTAGACCATTCGCACTTTGCAAGAAAAATTTATACACTCCCCCTTTACGGAAGACTTTCTAAGGAAGATCAAGAAAGAGTCTTTTTGCCAACGCCTCGCGGAAAAAGAAAGGTTATTATATCAACAAATATCGCAGAAACCTCAGTAACTATACCAGACATAACTACAGTTATAGATTCTGGTCTTGCAAAACTAAATTTTTACAATCCGCACACCTTCACTTCAAGCCTTATTGAAACAACTGTTTCAAAAGCAAGCTGCAATCAAAGAAAAGGCCGAGCAGGAAGAACACAGCCTGGAACTTGCTGCAGGCTTTATTCTAAAAAAGACTTTGAAACAAGACCGATGTATACAACCGAAGAAATTTACAGAACAGATTTAAGCGAAGTTGTTTTACAGATGGCAGATTTAGGAATTAAAGATTTTTGTGGATTTGACTTTATTTCACCACCTGGAAAAGAAAATATCTTTGGCGCTGTTGACACATTGAATATGCTTGGAGCCTTAGATGCTGACAACAGTCTATCTCCAATAGGAAAGATGATGGTAAACTTTCCCCTTGAGCCTAGAATTAGCAGAATAATAGTTGAATCCATAATGAAATATCCTGATGTTCTAGAAGACGCTCTTATTGCAGCAGCATTTCTTTCCGCGCACACTCCATTTTTACTTCCTTTAGGAGAAGAAATGGAAGCCAGGCGAGCACATCATGCATTTCAAGATATACAAGGCGATTTCGCTTCTTATCTGAATATATTTAGAACTTTTGAAAGTTCAGAAAACAAAGAAAAATTTTGCAAAAAAAATTACCTTGACGAACGTATTATGCTCGAAATTGAAAATATTGTGCTTCAATTAAAAGATATTTTAGCGCACATGAATATTCCTGTTCTTTCTGGCGGAAATAGAAGCGACTATTTGACGTGCATTGCAGCAGGAATGATTCAATTTGTGTGCATTAGAGTAAAAAAGAACACATACAAAAGTCTTACAGCCGATAATATATGTATTCATCCGGGAAGTGTAATGTTTAAGCAAGACCCGCTGTACATCGTTGCAGGAGAAATCGTAAGAACTTCAAGGATGTATGCGATGAGCGTTTCTCCTCTTACAAAAAATATCTTGAACACGCTATCTCCAGACCTTTTAAAAAGGCTTGAAAACAACAAGTCTAAAAATACTTTAGAAAAACAAAGCGACCGCTATGAAAATGAAATAAATAAAAAGAAAAAAGAAAAGGAATCTAAAAAAGAATTCAAAAAGAATGAATCTAACCAAGACGAACTGCTTTTTGGTGGAAAAACTTTTAAAATAAAAAAAGTAAAAGGACAAAAGCAGCTTGTTTTAGATTTTGAAAACTTTATTGAAGCAATAAAAAACACACAGAAAGATGAAAAAGTTCCAGAACAAAGCATAAAAGTAAAAGTAGTTTTTAAAAATGGCTTTACTTTGCTAGAAAACGAAAAATTTTCTACAGCATTAAAAGTTGCAAAAGTTTTAAATCTAAATCCAATAAAAGAATCAGATTGGAACAGAAAATTAAATATAAACATCCAAGAAGAGAATGCTGCCGAAATTCTTTCTAACTGCGCAAAAAATATCTTAAGAGTTACAGTTGCAAAACAAAAAAGCAAGGAATACGGTTTTATTTGTCTGTTCACAGATGGAAAAGGCACCTACTGGAACAAAGTTTCAAGAGGTCTTTCTACAGCGCTAAACGAAAGCCTTGCGAGCTTAGAAAAATTAGTAGATGAAAGCGCAAACCTTTTTACAGAAGAACAACTTTCATCTGTGAACGAGGCATACCGAAAAGCAGATTCTTTAACGCACTAATTATTTTGCTTCAGAAGAATCTAAATTTGCTTTATTTTGAACGCTTTGATTTGTAGACTTATTTTCTTCTGTTGCAGCTTCAGTTTCTTGTTCATCAAGCCCTAATAAATCGCGAGCTCTTTTTCGATTTGACGAATTTCCTTTCTTGTCTTCAGCAATTTTTAAAAGAGCGGCGCGTGCTATTTCGTATCTAGAATTTTTATACATATCAATGCCTAAGCTAACAGTTTGGGCATCTTTAGACTGAAGGTACAATAGGCAAACATCAGCGAACGCAGGCCTTGAATACTTTGAAATCAGTTTACCAATTGAATAACGGAAATTCTTTTTTCTGTCATCACTGGCAGCATCTTTTGCAAGCTCAGCAATTTTATCTTCCCCTAGTGTTCCATTTTTTAATAAAGCTTCTATGACTTGTATTTTTACAGCATCAGAAGTTCTTTTATCTGAAAGTTGTTCAACTAAAAACTTATTTCCTTTATCAGTATTAAGTTGCGCAATTACAGGATAACATTCCTTTTTTACAGCGGCTTCTGTATCTGTTTTTGCTCTATAGGTAAGAAAGTCTACAGACTCTTTTATATTCATTTTCTGCGCGCTTTTTATTGCCTCAATTCTTACTTTGTAATGAGAATCTCTAATAGCTTGAATTATAGTTTTTTTTGCATCTTCTGAATCAGGAAAATTTGTAAGCCCTTTTATGCAATACTGACGCATATTTGGGTCGCCATCTTCATACATTTTTATAAGGATTGGAACAGCTTCCTTTTTTTTCATATTACCAATGGCTTCTGCCGCATACATTCTTACAAAGGAATTCTCATCTTCATTTTGGGCAATTTCCACAAGCTGAAAAAAAGTTTCGGATGCATTTATTTTTCCAAGAGTTCTCATAAGATTCTGCTTTTGAGGAACAGAAAGTTCATCATTTTTTATGAATTCTGCAAGATAAACTGCTTCTTTAGGTCCGCCAGTTTTTCCAAGAGCAAGCAAGGCGCCATTAAAATATTTTTCATCACCATTTTCAAGCAATTTTACCAAAGCAGGAGCTGCTTCATGACATTCAACTTCGCTTACGTAGTTCATAGTCTTTTCCACAAGGGAATTAGAGCTGTCGTATGGGTCATCCAACAAGGTAACTGCAAAATCTTCAAGGCAAGGGTCCTTTACTTTCGTAAAATATTCAAGGATTTTTTCACGGATTTCATTATTTCCCGTATTCTGAAATAAATCGTAAAGTTCTAAACTAAACCTGGGATCTTCATTTTCTAAAATTTCATCAATTACAGAACTGATTTCTGATGGAGTGCCATAGTTTATTGCAAGTTTTTTTTCTTCAAAATCTTTTTTATCGGGATCTTTATTTTGGACTTCCTGAATTTTTTGCAAATCAACAGATTTCGGCTTTTTTGGCTCAGGAACAACAACTTTTTCAGAGTATTCAAAATCAGCTTCATTAAATTCATCAGATTTTTTTAAATCGGAATCTTCAGATTCCACAGAAAGACTGGCATCTTGATTTTCAGCATTTTCAGAATTAATAGAATTGATAGAAGAATCGCCTTTGTTCAACTGATTTTCAGTTTTTTCCTGAGAATACAAATTAAAAGCAAAGGTAAAACAAACAAAAAAGAAAATTAAAGAATTTTTCATAAGCTATTCTATATTTCCTGCCTTGTAACGAGTTAAAAAGTCTTTGCGATACTGCTCAAAACGATTTTGACTTATCGCAAGCCTAATTTCATTCATCATTTGATTAAGAAAAGCAAGATTGTGATAAGAAGCCAACATCGAAGAAAGAATTTCCTGTTCTTTAAACAAGTGTCTTAAATATGAACGGCTATAAGTTCTGCAGACTTTACAATTACATTCACGGTCAATAGGTTTAAAATCATGCTTATAACGCTCTTGCTTTATGGAAAGCTGTCCATCGTGTGTAAAATACGCGCCATTTCTTGCGTTTCTTGTTGGCAGCACGCAATCGAACATATCAACTCCATCAGCAACAGCCTCAAGAATGTATTCTGGAGTTCCAATTCCCATAACGTAAACTGGCTTTTCTTCTGGCAAAAACTGCATCGTATATTGAAGAAAATATGCAAACTTGTCCGCAGGTTCACCAACGCTTAAACCGCCAATCGCAATTCCCGGCAAATCAAGAGAACTGACAAATTCCGCGCTTTTTTTTCTTAAGTCTTCAAAAAAATTCCCCTGAACAATAGGAAATAAAATTCCGTTATACCCTTGAAATTGTTGCTTTAACCATTCTTCTTTTGCTCTTTTAGCCCAATTTGAAGTTACTTCCAAAGCGTGGACAGCTTCATTTTTGTCAACGCCAAAACCAGAGCAAACATCCAGCTGCATCTGTATATCTGAATTAAACTTCGCTTGGGTTTGAACAACGCTTTCTGGAGTAAAAAAATGATAGCTACCATCGATATGGCTTTGAAATTTTACACCTTCAGGATTTATTTTTCTAAGTTGAGAAAGAGAAAAAACCTGAAAACCGCCAGAATCAGTAAGAAAGTTTCCATTATACTTTGTAAAACCGTGCAATCCGCCAGCTTCTTTTATTAAATCAGAGCCTGGCCGCAAGTAAAGATGGTAAGTGTTAGCGAGAATTATTTCAAATCCGATTTCTTCAAGATCATCTTTAGAAATTGCCTTTACTGTAGCACAAGTTCCAACAGGCATAAACACTGGTGTTTTTACAGTTCCATGCGGAAGAGTTAAAATTCCTGTGCGAGATTTTCCATCAGAACTTTTATGCAAAATATCAAAAATTTTCATATACCATCCTATAGTCTGTATTTTAAGTTTTTATAAAATACGTCTGGTCAAGGTACGCTTACGCTCAAGACCTTGACTCAGCCGTTTTTAAGGTTCGTATAAACCTTAAATCAAAATACACTTTCATCGCTTTTGTTAGTTTTCCTAATACAACCTCTACCTAAAACTAAGTCCGCGCAAACCTAAGCAAAATAAAACTGATAAACACAAACAAGAACACAGGAAACCATGCTCCCATAAAAGGAGAAATATATCCAAACTTTGCTAAAATCATAGTAATCATTTGCGTTACATAATACAAAACCGCAGCACAAACGGAAAGTGACAAACTTATCAAAAGAACATTTTTTCTAGACTTTCCAGACAATCCTACAGAAAGAAATACTACAATAAAAACTATAAATGGAAAAGAAAACTTCTTATAGTAAACAGAAAGCTCCTCGCTGTAAGGAAGACCTGCTCTTCTAAGATGATTTATATAGGTTTTAGCTTCTTTTATGCTAACAGTTTCTACATTTACAGTATTATTTTTAAAAGTTTCAGCAGGCTCATCAAGTTTAGAAGCAAGAGATTCTTCAACATAAGAAAGAGTTTCAATATTTCCTTCTAAATATTTATACTGAATAGCGTTTTGAAGCTGCCAAAGTTTTTTATCCTCGTTCCAAAAAGCGTTTTCAGCAAACACAATAGAATCTAAAGAACGATTTTCATTTCTAAAAACTAAGTAAAGATCATAAATCCTTTTTTGAGAATTTTCATAAAATCTTGCTTTGTAGATAATTTTTCCATTATCAGAAATAACAACAATATTTTCATTATTATCTTTTTTAGATTCCCCAAGAAGTTTTGCCTGTAGTTCAACCTTTTTAGCATACGTGGGGACTATAACTTTATCCTCGAAAATCAACAAAGCAAAGCTTGTGAATAAAGAAAAAATCAGCAAGGGCAGTGTAAAGCGGATTAAAGAAACTCCGCAAGCAAACATCGCGGTAAGCTCATTATTTGCATACAAATCGCTAAGAGTGTAAGAAACTGCAAAAAGGATTCCCAAAGGAACTGTGTACCACAAAGTTTTTGGAAAATAAAGCACCATAATCATTAAAACATCTAAAATTGGAGCTTCATTTTGAATAAACTTCCAAAGGTTCATCATTAAATCTACAAGAATTAAAACGAGAGAAAAAAAGCCCAGAGAACCTAAAAAAACTGGAAAAAACCTTTTAAAAATATACTTAACAAGCTTCATTTTTTGTTCAACACCGTAAAAAGCAGGGTTCCGACAATAAAAATAATTGCATCAGGAAGCCACATTGCAAAAACACCGTTCATTCCGTTTCTGCTAGAAAAGATTTGTCCAAGGATTTGCATTGCCCAAAACCAAACACAAATCAAAAGACCTGCTACAAGCCCAATCGTTTGCCCATTGTGTTTTCCGAAAAGAAAAGCCAAAGGAATTGCTAAAAATGCAAAGAATATTGAAGCAAACGGCAAAGAAAATTTTTTATGAAATTCCATTCTATAGCGATTCAACTGTTGTTTGCTATAATTCTTCCGGGATTTCATGTTTTTTATCATTTTTCCAACATCAAAAGAAGTCATTTCCCTAGGACTTACAGATGAAGAAGAACTAAAAATCGAAGAATCAAATATATTTAATGTTGTTTTTTCCGCATCTAGCACATCAAACTTTCTTTTATCTTTTGCATCTAAAAAAATAGAAACCGCATTATCCATGTTCATCTGCATAAGGACGCCATCTTTTTTGGCATTTACAATCGTAGATTTTCCAGCAACTATTATCCTTTGCCGGTTGTCGCTTCCTTTATCAAAAATAATTAAATCAGAAACGCTATTTTCAGAGCCGTCGCCAATAACAATCGTAGCATTGTTCAGTTTTTTTATGGAATTTGGCTCTATTAAAATTCCCGGATTTGAACTAGCTACTTGGCGATACAACTTATTATATTTTATGTTACCAATCGGAAGAAGATAATCATTAACAAAAAAAGAAAAAAGAGAGATTATCAGCCCCAAAACAATAACAGGAATTGCAACTGTTAGATAACCTTGTCCGCTCGCCCTTATGATAAGGATTTCATTGTCGCTCATCATTCTGCCCAGGCACATTAAAAAACCAACCAAGGTTGCAAATGGCGAAGACTGGGCAATAATCATCGGAAGGCTGTAAACAATAAGGCGGACAACATCTTTCAACGGAACACGCTTTTTCAAAATCTCTTCCGCCAAAAGAAGAATCTGGTTGCAAAAGAAAATCATAAAGAAAAACAAAAAGGCCACAAAAAAGTAAAGCAAAAGTTCTTTTACAAGGTATTTTATTAAAACATTATCGCTAAGCTCACCCTTATGAAAAAATTTGATTTGAATTTTTTCAAAAAAAGACAAAAAACCTGCATAAAAAACTTTTATCCTCTTATAAAAAGTCGAAAAAAAATGAGTATGAAAAAAGACAAAAAGAGATTTTACTTTTTTTAAGATATTCAAGCCTTTACACCTGTAGAACCGAATCCGCCTGCACCTCTTTCTGTTTCAGACAAAGATTCTGCAAGAGTAAAAGTTCCTTGAGTTACAGGAGCAATTACAATCTGCGCGATTCGGTCTTTATCATGAACAACAAAATCAGCATCTCCATGATTTATTAGGATTACTTTAATTTCGCCACGGTAATCTGAATCAATTGTTCCTGGACTATTCAAAACGGTTACGCCGTTTTTTGCAGCCAAACCAGAACGAGGCCTGACTTGAACTTCATAGCCTTCAGGAATTTCAAAGAAAATACCAGTCGGAATCATAGCGGATTTTCCAGATTTGATAGTAACAGACTCGGTCAAATGCGAATAAATATCTGCGCCAGCAGCACCTGCCGTTTTATATTCTGGAATTACAGCTCCAGCTTCAGCAATAACTTTTATGTTTATTTTGTCCATAAGAACAATTATAGCTGATAAAAGGATTATTCACAATACAAAGAAAAACCACTGAAAACAATCTAACAAAAGAAAAAAACTGCCCTCCTAAAATTGAACCTTACTTGTCCACTTTTAGGGGGTGCAGTTCATTTTTAAAAGCAAATACTGTGCGCTTTTTTATAAAAACTATTTATTCTCAATCGCATCGATGTAAGAAAGATTCAAGCGGCCCATTTTGTCAACTTCCAAAAGTTTTACAGGAATAACCTGGCCTTCTTTCAGAACATCGCTTACCTTTTCAACGCGCTGCTTAGAAAGCTTAGAAATGTGGCAAAGACCTTCTTTTCCAGGCAGAATTTCGATAAATGCGCCAAAATCCATAATGCGCTTTACAGTTCCCTGATAAATTGTTCCAACTTCAGGATCTTCTGTCATTCCCTTTACAGCTTTTTTTGCAGATTCGGCATCAAGGCCATTTTTTCCGTAGATTGTAACAGTTCCGTCATCATCAGTGTTGATTGTCACATTGTACTGAGCGCAAAGAGCCTTTACATTCTTTCCGCCAGGTCCAATCAGAGCGCCAATCTTGTCTACAGGAATTTTCATTGTAAGAATCTGAGGAGCATTCTTTGCAAGAGGAGCAGGCTTGTCTATGCATTTTTCCATTATAGAAAGGATATGCATGCGTCCCTGTCTAGCTTGTTCCAAAGCGTTCTTCATAATTTCAGTTGTTACACCGGCAATCTTAATATCCATCTGGAATCCAGTGATACCGTCCTTTGTTCCGGCAACCTTAAAGTCCATGTCGCCAAGGTGGTCTTCCTCGCCAAGAATATCAGAAAGAATCTTGTAACGTCCGTAAGGATTGTCGCCTTCAGCTTCTGTGATAAGACCCATTGCGATTCCGGCAACCATTTTTTTCATCGGAACGCCAGCGGCAAGCATACACAAACAGCCGCCGCAAGTAGAAGCCTGAGAAGAAGAACCATTAGATTCCATGATTTCAGAAACTACGCGTACAGTGTAAGGGAATTCTTCGCGGCTTGGAACCATTGCAGCCAAAGAGCGGCGAGCCAAGTTTCCGTGACCGATTTCGCGGCGTCCAGTTGTAAGTTTTCCAGTTTCGCCGACTGAATATGGAGGAAAATTGTAGTGAAGAATAAAGTGTTCGCTTCTGTCTCCGTCAATATCGTCGTAAACCTGTTCATCCATTGCAGTTCCAAGCGTACAAACAGCCAAAGACTGAGTTTCTCCACGAGTGAACAAAGCAGAACCATGAGGAGTTGGAAGAACATTTATTTCACAAGTAATAGGACGAATTTCATCAGTTTTGCGGCCGTCAATGCGAACGCCTTCATCAAGAATCGATTTTCTTAAAAGCTTATACTGAATATCGTCCATCAAAGCTGCAAAAAGCTTTGCCTGAACAGGATCTTCCAATTGTTCTGCATATTTTGCAGCAACGGTCTTCTCAACTTCCGCAATCGCTTTTCCGCGATTCATTTTTCCATCTTGGAAGCAAGCCTTTTTTAGAAGAGGAGTTGCTTCAGCTTCAATTTGCTCAGCATTGGCAAGAGTTACATCAAGAGGATTCAAAGGAAGCTTTTCCTTTCCGCACTTTGCAACAAGCTCTTCCTGCAAAGCGCACATTTCTTTAATAAACTTTTCCGCTTCGGCAAGCGCGCCAAGCATAACTTCTTCAGAAACTTCTTTTGCTCCGCCTTCAACCATTGTAAAACCGTCTTTTGTTCCGGCAACAACGATTTCCATGTCAGCTTCTTCAATCTGCTTAAAAGTCGGGTTTATTACATACTGGCCGTTCAAAAATCCTACACGGCAAGCTGCAACCGGTCCATGAAACGGAATATCCGAAATGCAAGTTGCTGCAGAAGCTGCAATTACAGCCAAAATATCCTGGGTGTGAACACCATCGCAAGAAACACAAGTCGGAACAATCTGCAGCTCGTGTCCAAAAGATGGTTCAAAAAGAGGACGCATTGGGCGGTCAATAAGACGGCTCACCAATATTTCTTTATCCTTTGGGCGGCCCTCGCGCTTTACAAATCCGCCTGGAATTTTTCCAGCCGCATAAAATTTTTCGTTGTATTCAACTGTTACAGGAACAAAATCCTGACCTTCTGTTACTGCGCTAGACGCACAGATTGTTGCAATAACGGCTGCTCCACCCCACTGAGCGTAAACACAACCGTTTGCCTGTTTTCCGATTTTTCCTGTTTCAAGGATGAGATCGGCATCTCCGAGTTTGTAAGTTACTCTTGTTACTGACATTTTTCCTTTCCTTATGTCTTATTCTTTTTTTTACATCGCTAATGTCTTTTTCCACAGATACACACAAATCTACACAAAAAAACAAAATCTAAAAATCATTTTAAATTTTTAAAATTTAGGTGGGGGAACGCCTTCCCCTCGCCTCAACTGCAAAGCATTTTCGGCTACCCCTTCCAGCGGGGACACCCCGCAACGCCCCGTACTTTTTTGCATACATTTGTGTTCATCTGCTACCTGAAAAAAATCAAATCGCGATGCTTCGCGCATATAAAGTTCAACTACTAAAAAAGCCTGTGCCACCACGAAGTATAGCAACAGGCCTTTTCTAAAAAACAAGAACTACTTGCGAAGTCCAAGTTCCTTAATGAATGCACGGTATCCTTCAAGATCAGTGCGTTCAAAGTATCTCAACATCTTGCGACGCTGACCAACAACTTTCAAAAGAGCACGCTTTGCACCAGAATCTTTTGGAAAAGCCTTTGAATGAGCTGTAAGCTGCTTTGTTCTTTCTGTAAGAAGAGCAATCTGAACTTTTACATTGCCAGTGTCGTTTTCTTTTGCACCATATTTTGTTACTATAGATGCAGTTGTTTCTTTTGTAAGTGCCATTTTGGAACCCCTTAAAATTATTTTATCTGAATAAGCGGAAAAAATGCAGGTCAATCTCCGGGTTTTGGGAAATTAATCACAAAAAATCCGTAAAAACAGATACAATAATTTTATAAAAAATCCTGTCATTAATCAATACCTAAAAGTTTTTTTGCTTCATCAACATTGTTCTCTGCTAAAAGGCTGCGAATCAAAGTGCTGCTTATACGCTTTCCATCCTCTTTTACTAATTTTACAAAAACAGATTTTATTTCATTTTCCTCACAAAATCTTTGAATTTGCTCCTTTGAAAAAGAGCCTTTATATCCGCAGCAAAAATCTTCTCCTTCAACAATGCACTTTAAGTTCAATTTATTTTTTAAGATTTCAAAAAACTCTTTTCCTTCTATTTTTTTAAAATCTTCATCAAAATGAATTACAACAACAAAATCAAAGCCAATTTTTCTAAAAACTCTTAAACGCTCTTCCAAACTAGAAATATCGCCTTTATAATTAGTACCCTGTTTTATAGAAGAAACTGGCCTTTCAAAAGTAACAAGCCCGCTCAAGCTTCCATTTTCCTTTGAAAATTCTAAAATTTCTTTAAAAATTTCAAAATGCCCCTTGTGCGGACCATCAAAACTTCCAACAGAAAGGGCTGTGGATTTTCTTAGAATTGACTTTTTAGAATTGATAATTTCATTCCAATAAAAAACTTTCATATCAACTTAAATTGTACTGTAATTTCTTTACTTTTGGAATTTCTGTAGTAAAATATTTTCATACTGTTCAAGCTACAACTTTTTGGAGGTTTCTAACTATGGAAGAAGAAAAAATAAAAATAACTTTGGACAACAAAAACGAACTATTTGTAAACAAAGGCACCAAAGCTCTAACCTTATTTGAAAAATACTATCCTGAATATAAAAACATTTACGCTGCAAAAGTAAACAACAAAATATATCCTATTGAAAAGGAACTAAAATACAATTCAATTCTAGAACCAGTTTTTAACACAAGCAGAGAAGGAGCTTCAATATACAGACGTTCGCTGTGCTTTCTTTTGGCAACCGCTTCAAAAAAACTTTTTCCAGACGCCCGCCTTTTAGTAGGCCACAGCCTTGAACACGGGTACTACTACACTTTAGAAAGCGGCAAGCCAGTTTCTATTTCAGATGTACAAACTCTTGAAGAAGAAATGAAAGAGTTAGTAGAACAGAATTTAAAAATAGAAAGCTCTTTTATTTCGTATCAACAAGCTGTAGAACTTTTTGAAAGAATAGGACTAAAAGAAACTCGCCATCAATTGGACTTCATCTGCGCCCCAAAAGTTAGAATAAATACTCTTGAAAACTTTTCTGACATCTACTTTGGTCCGCTAGTTCCTGCTACAAGCGTACTTAAAGTGTTTGAACTAAGACCTTACAACAAAGGATTTCTCTTAAGATTTCCAAAGGTTTCTCAGCCAAATGTTTTAACACCATTTAACGACCAGCCAAAACTATTTGAAGTCTATAGCAAATACAAGGACTGGGGGAAAAGACTAAAGGTTACCAGCGTTGCAAACTTAAACCAGCTTATAATTGACAGAAAAATAAACGACTTTATAGATATAACAGAAACTCTTCAAGAAAAGTGCATTTCAAATGTTGCAAATCAAATTGCAGAAAAAAAATCTGCAAGGGTTGTTTTAATCGCAGGACCGTCAAGTTCTGGAAAAACGACTACAAGCAAGAAATTAGCCCTTGAACTGCAAGCAATAGGCTATACGCCAAAGGTTATAAGCATTGATAGCTACTATCTTCCACATACAAAAACTCCTAAGGATGAAAACGGCAATCTTGACTTTGAATGTCTTGAAGCTTTAGACATTGAACTTCTTAATAAAAACTTAGTCGACTTATTTGACGGAAAAGAAGTTACCATTCCTTCTTATAGTTTTCATGAAGGAATACAATATTTTGAAGAAAAAAATAAAATGGCTCTTGCAGAAAATGAAATCCTAATAATGGAAGGAATTCATGGCTTAAACAACAAATTAACGCCAAAAATTCCAGAAGAAATGAAATTCAAAATATATCTTTCAGCATTAACGCAACTAAATCTTGACGACCACAACAGAATTTCTACAAGCGACAACAGATTAATAAGAAGAATTGTTCGAGACTATAATTTCAGAGGAAAAAGCGCAGCGGGAACTATTGCCATGTGGCCAAGTGTCCGTCGCGGCGAAGAACAACATATTTTTCCATTCCAAAACAATGCAGACGCTGTTTTAAATACTGCCCTTGATTATGAACTTAGCGTTTTAAAAGTTTATGCAGAACCGCTTTTAAGGTGCGTAAAACCTTCTGAAAAAGAATACACTGAAGCGTGCCAACTTCTAAAATTCTTAGATAATTTTGCAACGATTGCCCCTACACAGGTACCTTCCAGATCTATAATAAGAGAATTTATAGGCGGCTCTGCTTTTAAGTATTAAATCTTGAAGCAACAATATCGTTTATTTCTTTCATTTCAGCGCGCCTTGCTTCTGCTTTGTATTCTTCATATTGAGAATCTTTAAGCTGTTGCAAAGCGTCTGTTTTTTGCATTGCTTTTTTCAAGATATTTCGCTTTTCTGTGGTAACAAGTTTCGCTTTTGTTAACTCTTCTAGCAGACTTTCCGAACGAGTACGCAAAAGTTCAAAAAAGTTTTGAGTATTAACAATATCTGTAAAGTCGGTATTCCCTTTCATACTTTTAGAAACTGAAACTTTTTTTGCAGCAATGGCATTTAATTCATTTTGAATACGATTTTCTTCTGCCAAAGCTTTTGCAAGAGCTAACTCAGCTTGCTGCTGTTCAAATTTTCTAATATCAAGAATATCTTGAAGTTCAAAAACAAACTTTTTCATTTAGATACAGATTATTCAGCCTCTTTAGATTCCGCTTCTTGCAACGCTTGCCACGGATTTTCTTCGTATTCCTCTTTTGGAATTTCTATGCCAGATACAACAGAAAGCGCATCGAGGGTATTTTCCATCGTACACTTTTCATATTCTTCTTGCTTTAAGAAAGACTCTATTTCATCATATTTATCTATAGCCGCATCAATTGACGGAGAACTTCCTTTTTCATAAATCCCTGTATTTATGACCTGCACATTATTTTGATACACCGCCATTAGCTCACGAATTTTTCCGCAAGCACGCTGGGTTTGTCTTCCTGTAACTCTTTTTGAAAGACGGCTTATAGACTGCAAAACATCAATTGCAGGATAATGAAAAGAAGCGGCAAGTTTTCTGCTAAGAACAATGTGACCATCAAGAACACCGCGAACAGTATCTGCTATTGGTTCATTCATATCATCGCCATCCACAAGAACTGCGTAAAATGCCGTAATAGAGCCTTTATCATTTGTGCCTGTTCGTTCCAAAAGCTTTGGAATAGAATCAAAAACGCTGGGAGTATATCCATTTTGAGCAGGAGGTTCTCCATTTGCAAGGCTTATTTCTCGCTGTGCTTTTGCAAAACGAGTAACGTTATCCATCATAAGCATAACGTCTTTTCCTTGGTCTCTAAAGAATTCCGCAATTGCAGTGCAAACTTGCGCCGCTCTAAGCCTGCAAATAGAAGGCTCATCACCTTTTGCAACAACTACTACGGAACGCTTCATTCCTTCTTCGCCCAAATCTCTGTTTATAAAGTCAAGGACTTCCCTGCCTCGCTCACCAATCAGCCCAATAACGTTTACATCCGCATTTGTATTTCTTGCAATCATGCTTAAAAGAGTTGATTTTCCAACTCCAGAGCCTGCAAAAACTCCTACACGCTGACCTTTCCCAATTGTAAGCATAGAATCAATGCAACGGACTCCCGTTGTAATTCTTCTATTAATTTCTTTTTTTGTCATTGCGTCAGGAGCTGGGGCTTCAGCAGGATAATATGACTGAGGAACTATTTCACCAAGCCCATCGCAGGGTTTTCCAGTGGCGTCAACGGTTCTTCCTAAAAGATTCCAACCAACAGGAACTTGAAGATTTTTTCCAGATGCAACCACTTCACAACCTATTTCAATTCCCGCTGTACTTCCATAAACAGTAAGTCTAACATTTTCTCCATCAAGCCCAACAACTTCAGCTAGCATTTCTTTTGCAGGAAGTTTTATGTAACAAATTTCGCCAATACGGGCAACAGGTCCGGAACTTATAATTTCAAGTCCGCGCACAGCTTTTACATAACCTATATATTTTATAGGTTCGGTTTCCTTTACAGTTGAAAGATATTTTGAAAAATCAAACGAATCTTTAAAATTGTCATTAAAATCTAAAGGCATATCGCTCTCTTAAAAGTAACTAAACATCAAGTCCGCTTGCTGACTTTGAAATATTTTTTATTGGAGAAATTTCCATAATTTTAGATTCCAATTCTCCAAGCTGACTTGAAATTCTTGCATCTATTGCACCAAAGTCAGTTTCAACTATGCAACCGCCTTTGTCTACCGTAGAATCTTCTAAAACAGTAATTCCTTGAATATTTTCAAGCCGTTTTATAAAGTCGTTGATGTGTTCAGAAGTAACCTTTAAATCTTCAAGATTCACATGAAGATTAACCTGTCCTCTGGTTTTTACCTTTTTTAAAGCCGCAAGAACATTGCTCATTATTACGGACTTCTGGTTTTCTGAAATAATTTTTACAACTTTTCTAGTCATTAAAATCACAAGCTCAACAATTTGAGTTTCCGTATCTTTTAAGATTTCTTCACGGCGAGCCATTACAGCTTCAATTATTTTGTGCAACCGTTCAACAAGAAGCTTTATTTCATCTTCGCCGTTAGAATATCCATTTTTATAGCCTTCGTCATAGCCGCTTTGGCTTGCGCCACTTTTTATTTCTTCTTCTTCTTTGCGAGCATTGTCTAAAATCGCCTGTGCTTCGCTCCTTGCCTTAGCGATTATATCTTGAGCTTGCTTTTCAGCATCAGTTTTTATAATTTGAGCCTGGTCGGTTTGCCTTTTTACTTCTGCAAAAGCTGCTTCTTCTGCTTTTTTTACAATATCGTCAGCAGACTTTTGGGCTTCTTCTAGCATATGCTTTTTTTCGATTTCCCAACCAGTTTTAAAAGCTTCTGCATCGCGGCGAAGGTCTTCTGCAGTAGGTCCCTTGTAAGCAGGCTCTACTTTTTCTTCTTTGTGTACAACCGGAGCATAATCATGTATCAGTTTTAAAGTAACCTTATCTCCAGGTTTTGATTTTATTTCATTCGGTCTGAATACTTGCTTAGCCATCTGACTGTCCCACAATAATAAAAGTTCGCTATTGAACCAACTCGTCCTCTCCAGAACGAGCTATAACTATTTCACCAGAATCTTCAAGACGCCTAATAGTTGAAACGATTTTCTGCTGAGCCTCTTCAACATCTTTTAAGCGCACAGGTCCCATAAATTCCATATCCTCTTTTAGCATACTTGCAGAACGCTTTGACATATTGCGGAAAATCTTGTCTTGAACTTCAGTATCAACAGATTTAAGCGCTTTTGAAAGCTCCTGAGTATCAACTTCCCGAAGAACTTTCTGAATTGCGCGGTCATCAAGCATAACAATATCTTCGAACACGAACATTCGTTTCTTGATTTCTTCTGCCAAATCTGGATCTTCTTCTTCCAAAGATTCTATAATAGCCTTTTCAGAAGAACGGTCAACAAGGTTCAAAATTTCTACGATAGATTCAACACCACCAGCAGAAGTATAATCTTCACTAGAAAGAGTTGAAAGTTTCTTTTCAAGGACTCGTTCAACTTCTCGCAAAACATCAGGGGATGTTCGGTCCATTGTAGCAAGCCTCTTTGAAACTTCCGGCTGCATTTCTTCTGGTAAATTCTGTAAAATTACAGCGGCCTTTCCAGGTTCAAGGTAAGCCAAAATCAATGCGATTGTCTGAGGGTATTCCTGCTGAATAAAGTTCAGCAAATGAGCAGGATCTGTTCTACGAATAAAGTCGAATGGTCTAACCTGCAAACTTGAAGTAAGACGGTTAATTATATCGATTGCTTTTTGAGAGCCTAAAGATTTTTCAAGAAGTTCTCGAGCGTAGTCTATACCGCCAGTTGTAATAAAGTTCTGGGCTTGCATTAAGTCCTGGAACTCTTCTAAAACCGCATCCTTATATTCCGCATCAACTGTTTCAAGGCGAGCAATTTCAAAGGTAAGAGTTTCAACTTCATCTTCCCGAAGATGTTTCATTATTTCTGACGACACATCAGAACCTAAAGAAACCAAAAAAATCGCAGCTTTTTGTCTGCCAGTAAGGCTCTTATAATCTTTTCGTTCCTTTTTACTGCTCGCAGCAGGCTTTAAACTACCAGACTTTGGAATCGGTTTTGGATTTGCTGAGGATTTTACTTCTTCATCTGCCATTCTTCTATTCCTCCATCAACCAAGTTCGTATGAGCATAGCAACATCTTCTGGATGCTCTTTTGCCATATTAATAGCATTCTCTTGAAGCTCTGCTCTTCGGCTCTCTTCAACAGACATTGTAACTTGCATATTTGCATCTTCTTTTGCATCCCAAAGAGCCTGCTCTCTGGCGGCTTGCGCTTGTCTAAGCAATTCTTCTTCGCGAAGGCGTTTTCTTCGCTCAATTTCTTTGCTAATAATACGGAACAGAATAAATCCAACAAGAACCACAGCAACTGCTGCCAATGCTAAAAGAATAGTATTTCTTGTTCGTATCTTCTTAAAATAATCATCTTCAAAAGCCTGGTGCTCTTCGGAACGGTCCACTTGAACATTTGTAACGCTAACAATATCTCCGCGAGAAGCATCATAATTTATTGCAGCCCTTACGAGCTTTGTAAAATCTGACAAATCATTTTCTGTTACAGGCGTATAATTCCATACAAGGTGCCCAGTTTCTTCATCTATAAGATAAGCGTGTGTCTTGCTATCCTTTGCGATTGTCCAAACGCCATCAATATTAACGGAAACAGAAGTTTTTCCAATAACAGGAGATCTTGTTTTTTTCACATGAGAAGTATTGATTACATTATTTCGCGTAGTACCAACTTCTTTAGTAGAACCTATCACATTTGACATATCGCTATATGTAGGAGGATTATTTCCTTCTACACCAGCAGGACCTTCCGGATTATATCCTGTACCTTTCCATTCTTTTTCAACTTTTTGCTCACTAATTGGCACAGTATCTACATATTCAGACTCATCATAAGGAGTATTTGGATTATCAGCCTTTCTCTGTATTGGAGTATAGATTGTATCCTCTGAAGACTCTTGGCTCATATCCATTTCGCAGTTAACGACAAGGTCACCAATTCTTTTTGGCTTTACAATTTCCTGCAAGTGATTAAGGATATTTGCCTTTAATTTCGCCTCTTCTTGATGCCTTATTTTTTGTTCCAACTGGACATTAGTAAGTCTATTTGCATCTTCAAGGCCTGTAAAATCATTAAGAACGTTGTTTTCAGTATCTGAAATTGTAAGATTTTCAGATTTTAACCCTTCAACGAGATTTAAAACAAGCCGTTCCAAATTCTTTTGCTTTTTTTTGTTTGTAGAAAGATCGCTTCTAGGAGAAAGCTTAAGAACAATTCCTGCAGAAACAGGATTTTGATCTGCCGTAAAAAGCTCTGTTTTAGGAATATTTATTGTAACAAAAGCTGTATTTATATCGTCTAAAACTTCAAGCTGCTGCTGAAGCCGCTCAGTTACAGCATTTTTTAGGCGAACGTTCTGCTCAGCATCAGTTGCAGACCAGGAGCGGTTGTAATATTCTTCAAAAGGATCCCAGGTAGAAGGTGTTAATCCTTCTGACATAAGAATCGAAACAACCTTCTTTTTATCGGCATTTCTATCTATATTGATATAACCGTTATCATCAATGCTTGCAGAAACATTAAGTTCTGAAAGACGATCCAAAATTTGAGATCTTGTGTTTTCATTTGTAACAGAGGCATTAAAAAGTCTGACAGTAGATGGCCTAGCAGAAACCTTAGCGGTTACAACTATAGCTATCAATATGACTGCAATTACAGAAAATAGAATAACTTTTTTGATGACTGAACTATTCTTCCAAAAATCTTTGAGTTTCTCAGCCATCTTTTTAAGCCATTCGTTCATGTTCCCCTCCTATGAACGAATTTATAGAAATTTACATAAATTATTCTATCACATTAAATAAATTCTGACTAGTTATTTTTAATAGGTTATCTAGTAGTTGTAATTTCTGACCAGCCTTGAACAAGCCGGTCTATAACAGTTTTCGCAAGATTTAAAGACATTTTCGCTTTTGACATTGCAATTGTAACATCATGAATATCAACGGATTCTGGATCTGTTATAACTTTTTCTTGAAGATGCTCAACATCAACTTGATTTTGATTCATATTCTTAAAAGCTTCCATTAGATATTCATCAAAAGAACGCCTAGTTTTTTCTATAGAACTTTTTGCGGAATTTTCAAAAGATGTAATTTTACTAGAGGAGAGCACGCCATTTTCTTGATGAGCGGATTCTGTTCGAACTAAATTCAAAGCACTTATTTCAGGAATTTTCATTTTTTCACCATGAATATTATCATTCATCAAACAAACATTGTCAATTCAATTAAATGCTTGCCGCATAAAAAAAAGCAAGACTAGCGACCAATTTCAAGAGCTGCGCCAAACATTGATTTTGCGCCTTCTACAACAGTAGAATTAGCTTCATAAGCACGGCTTGCGCTTATAAGATCGACCATTTCATTTACAATATTTACATTAGGATATTCAACATAACCTGCATTGGGTCCTGATTTTATTGCATCTGGATGCTCAGGAGAATAAACCATATTTCCGGGCGTTGTGTCTTTTACAATTTCACGGACTTTTACACCTTTGCCAGGACCATTGTCTAAATCTTCTGGACAGAAAGGACTTCTCCATTGAGGGCGTTTTGAACTTACAGGTTCAAAAACAACTCTAGAACGTTTAAATGCTCCTCCTTCTTGAGTTCTTGTTGTAGAAGCATTAGCAATATTGTTTGAAATAACATCAGAACGAAGGCGTTCCGCGCTCATTCCTGTAGCAGCAATATTAATTGATGTAAAAAGTCCCATATTCCACCTCGCTTTTGGATGTTTTTATCTTCCTCTATAAAAAGTCAATACTTTTGGACAAGGCTCGCTCAAGGCCATGACTCTGCCGGTCTTTTATACCTATTTGCTCATCGCAGTATTCAACTGTGAAAATTCAAAATTTGTAAGTTGAGAAAGAAGCCTATACTGCATTTGAATCTGAAGAATATTGTTTGCTTCAGTTTCTGCATCAACATTATTTCCGTTGGCTTTAGCTGTTGTTGTGTAATCAAGAACTCGCCTTGGCTGAACTTCACGGTAATCATAAGGTTCTTGAAGAGAAATATGCCTAGGGTCTGAAAGTGTTAATTGAAAAGCGTTTTTAGCCTTCTGTTCACTTTCAAAAGCCCGTTTTAATTCGCTTTCAAAATTAACAACAGAACGCTTAAAATTTGGCACTTCGCTATTTGAAAGATTGTCCGCAGTAACTTGGTAACGCAAGCTACAAACATCCATCGAACGCTGTAATAAATCTACAGATCTTGTAAAACTGTTCATTTTGACATCCCGAAAATTAGTTTTAAAGATTCTAAGGACAGCCTGAACTAAAACTAATTCAGACTGTTCTTACAATAATTTTCGGTTTTATAAAAAAAATATTTATAACTTTTTGCAAAATTTACAAAATATATCTGCTTAAATCTTGATTTTGGACAATATCTCCCAGCTTTTCATTAACATAGTCAACATCAATTGTTATTGTTTCGCCAGCGTGTTCATCCGCATCAAAATTTATATCTGCAAGAACTTTTTCCATTATTGTTTGAAGCCGTCTAGCTCCTATATTTTCAGCAGAGGCGTTAACTTCTTCTGCAATAGCGCTCATCCTGTCAATTGCAGATTCTGTAAGCTCAAGTTTTACGCCTTCAGTTTCCAACAAAGAAGTATACTGCATTATCAAGCTATTTTTTGGTTCTGTTAAAATTCGTTTAAAATCTTCTTTATTAAGAGATTCTAATTCAACTCTTAACGGAAAACGACCTTGAAGTTCTGGAATAAGATCGCTAGGAGCGGCGACGCTAAAGGCACCAGCAGCAATGAACAGTATATGAGTTGTGTTTATTACCCCAAATTTGGTATTTACATTGCTTCCTTCTACAATAGGAAGAATATCCCTCTGAACCCCTTCTCTGCTAACATCTTGTCCATGACTTTCCCCATGAACGGCAATTTTGTCGATTTCATCTATAAAAATAATTCCGCTGTTTTCAACTCTATCTTTTGCAATCTGAGCAACCTTATCGTTGTCTACCAAGTTATCCAGCGTTTCTTCTGTGAGAATTTTCCGAGCCTCTTTTATAGAAACTGTTCTTTTTTTATTGCGTCTAGCGCCACCTAACATTCCTGCAAGGCTCTGCATGCTATTTTGAAGGTCATCCAGGCTACCACCTGCTATTATTTCCATGCTAGGAAATCCGCCTTGCCTGTTTGAAATAGAAACTTCTACTTCGCGCTCTTCTAGTTTTCCTTCACGCAGCATTTGGCGGAATTTTTCTCTTGTAGATTCGTCTTTGTTTTCCGGTAAATTTTCTTCATTTTTGCTTTTATCCGAAGATCCTGGCAAAAGCAAGTCAAGAAGTTTTTCTTCAACAATAGAAACAGATTTTTCGCGAAGCTGCTCTTCCATTTCGGCTTTTACGTTTTTATAGCCGACGGACATTAAATCTCTAACCATAGATTCAACATCACGTCCAACATAACCAACTTCAGTATACTTTGTAGCTTCAACTTTTAAAAACGGAGAATTGCAAAGTTTTGCTAATCTTCTGGCGATTTCTGTTTTTCCACAGCCTGTAGGTCCAATCATCAAAATATTTTTTGGAGCAACTTCATCTCTTATTTCTTCTGGAAGCCTAAGTCTTCTAGTACGATTTCTTAAAGCGATGGCAACAGCTCTTTTTGCTTTTGTCTGGCCAATGATATATTGATTAAGTTTTTCCACAATCTGCTTAGGTGTTAATTCCACCTTGTTTTCAAGAGTAGGTAAATCCATATTTTCCATAAAAAATCCTTAAAGTTCTTCGATAGTTATATTTTCGTTTGTGTAAATGCAAATTCTACCAGCAATATGAAGAGAGCGTTCTGCAATTTCTTTTGCAGACAAATTAGAACAGTCCAAATAAGCTAAAGCAGCTGAATATGCGTAATTTCCACCTGAACCAATCGCGATGGCATCTTTTTCAGGCTCAATAACGTTTCCATCTCCGCTAATAAGAAGGGTTTTCTCTTTATCAGCAACCAAGAGCATCGCTTCCAGTTTTTGCAATGTGCGATCCGTCCTCCACGCTTTTACAAGTTCCACAGCGGAACGCATAATATCTCCATTGTATTCCTTTACTTTTGTTTCAAATCTATCAAGAAGAGTAAAGGCATCTGCGACAGAACCTGCAAATCCTGTTATGATTTTTCCGTCATAAATTTTTCGCAATTTTCTAGAATTTCCCTTGCAAACGGTTTCGCCAAGTGTACACTGACCATCACCAGCCATTGCTACATGACCGTCTTTTCTTACTGCAAGAATAGTTGTGCTTCTAATTTTTGTTTTTGACATAGCATATCCCATTAAAACATATTATAAACTTTAATATATCAAAATTACATTCTGTTTGCAAAGAAAAAACATCTCCTAAAAATGAAACTAACAACATTCTTTCGGTAAAAAAAATAATTTTTTTTCAACAGTTAAAAACCGCTATTTTTCGCCGTGAGGATGAGCATGCTTGTAAATTTCTATAAGTTGAGAAGTTGTTATATGCGTATATTTTTGTGTTGTAGAAATATTCGAATGACCCAGCATTTCTTGCACAATTCTTACATCTGCGCCATTTGAAAGCATAGCCGTTGCAAAAGTGTGTCTTAGAGCATGCGGCGAAATATGATGCTTTAATCCTTCATTGCCGCTGTATCTTGAAAGAATATATCTTACGCCTCCTGTTGTAAGCGGCTTTCCTTGCTGATTTACAAAAACAAAAGGACTTTTATTATTTTCTGCAAAACGTTTTTTTCTATCTTCTAAGTATTCTTTTAATGCAGCCCTTGCATCATCTTCAAAGTAAACTTTGCGTTCTTTTCGCCCCTTTCCTTTTACAATCGCACTAGAATTTTCGCTTTGAAAATCATTTAGTTTTAAAGAAACAATTTCGCTTACCCTGCAACCAGAGGAATACATCATTTCAAACAAGGCTTTGTCACGTTTTTCCCAAAGCAGCTCGTTTTTTTCAGGAAGAGAACACAAAGAGTCAACTTCTGCAGAAGTCAAGAAACGAGGCAAATGTTTAGGAATTTTTACACTTTTTAAATCCAGCGATGGATTTTTTTCAATGTATCCAAATTTTCTGCAATAAGAAAAGAAAGCCCGCGCCGCTGCAATAAATTGATTTATGCTTGCACTTGATTTTTTTTCTGCGCTTAGCTTAGCAATGCAAAGCCTTAAATCATTGGGAGCAACATCTTCAATATTTTTATCAGAACCAACAAGCTCTTCAAGGTGAGAAAGATTATTTTTATAAGCAACTACAGAATTACTGCTAAAGCCCCGAACAGAATCTAAGTATACTAAAAATTCTATAGCAAGCTGCGACACGGTTTTCATAATCTAACCTTTAGCATTAAAAATACGTCTAATCAAGGTACGCTTTCGCTCAAGACATGGCTCAGCAAACCTTAAATACTATTTTTCTTTGTCGGAAAAATCAACATCTTCTGAAGAATCGGCAGAATGTAAATAATCACAATCAGGATTTATGCACGATTTATAGCTTCCATTTTTTTTGTCAAACTTTTCAACAAGGAACCAGCCGCATTTTGGACAGTACTGATCAATAGGTTTGAAATGAGTTATAAAACTGCACTTAGGATAGTTTGTGCAACCATAAAATTCCTTTCCCCTGCCTTTTGTTTTTCTCGCAACAATTTCGCCATTGCAACCTGGCATAGGACACTTTGCAAGAGGAATAGAACGGGTATTATGACATTCTGGAAAACCAGAACAAGCAAGGAAAAATCCGTAGCGTCCAAGTTTCTTTACCATAGGCTTTCCGCATTTTTCGCATATCTTGTCAGTAGGCTCGTCTAGCGTTCCTTTTACACTTTCCACATTGCGCATCACTTCGTCAACGCGTTTTTTAAAAGGTGCAAAAAAATCTGCAATCATTTCGTTCCACACAAGCTGATTTGCTTCCACTTTATCAAGATTATTTTCTACTTCCGCAGTAAAATGTTCATTTATTACTTCTGGAAAACTTTCTACAAGAATCTTGCAAATCATTCTGCCTAGCTGAGTCGGCACTAGCTGCTTGTTTACCCTTGTCACATAGTATCTGTCCAAAAGAACTGAAATTATTGGAGCATAGGTTGAAGGCCGCCCAATCCCTTTTTCTTCAAGAGTTCTTACGATACTGGCATCCGTATATCTAGCAGGACCTTGCGTAAAGTGCTGTTCGGGATAAAAATTATCAGCGGTTATAACTTCTCCAACTTTTAAGCTTGGAAGATTTCCAGATTTATCCTCTTTGCTAGAAAGCAGTTTTATAACGCTATAAAAACCTTTTTCACTAATTTTTGAGGCGCTTGCCCTGAACAAAGCATCATCGGCAGTGATTTCAACGCTAGTGGTTGTTGTTTTTGCATTATTCATCTGGCTAGAAACGAAACGTTCCCAAATAATTGTATAAAGCCTTAACTGGTCGCGAGAAAGATACTCTTTTACTGAATCCGGCGTATACTCTGTGTAAGTAGGACGGATACCTTCATGAGCATCTTGGGCAGCTTTTCCAACAGTG
Organism: Treponema sp. UBA6367; assembly: GCA_002437725.1. GTDB lineage: Bacteria > Spirochaetota > Spirochaetia > Treponematales > Treponemataceae > Treponema_D. Next base: position 184,951 of record DJRF01000010.1, on the reverse strand, counting down.
TAATGAATAGGCTGCTCTGGCAATTCTGACGGATAGTTTTTTTCAAGCCATTTGCGAACATCGGCAAGAGCTGTTTCACTTATGCGAACTGAATCGGTTCGCATATAAGTTATAAGACCAACACGGCTGCTGCCCATGTTTATACCTTCGTAAAGCTGCTGTGCAATCTGCATTGTTTTTCTAGAAGTAAAACCAAGTTTATTTGCAGCTGCCTGCTGAAGTTTTGAAGTAGTAAAAGGAGGCTTTGGCCGCACAGTTTTTTCAGTTTGCTTTATATTTGAAACAACGCACTTAGAATTGCCAATTTCTTTGATTATTTCTTTTACAACAGATTCTGACTTTAATTCTGGAGTTTCGCCCTTATATTTTACTAATTGAGCAGAAAACTTTGTCTTTCCTTTTGAAAAATCAGCATCCAAAGACCAATATTCTTCTGGAATAAAATCTTCAACTTCTTTTTCGCGTTCACAAATAAGTCTTAAAGCAACGGACTGAACGCGTCCAGCAGAAAGTCCATTTTTTACTTTTGCCCACAATAGAGGGCTAAGATTGTAACCTACAAGCCTGTCCAAAACTCTTCTAGCTTTCTGAGCGTTAACTTTGCTTTCTACAATCTGGCCAGGATTTTTTACAGCTTCTTTTATCGCTATAGGAGTAATTTCGTTAAATACAATTCTATTTATTTGCGCGGAAGTTTTATCTTTTAAGGCATTGTTCAAATGCCAAGCAATAGCTTCCCCTTCGCGGTCGTTATCGGATGCAAGAAGAACTTTATCAGATTTTTTTGCGTCTTTTTGCAATTCTTTTAAAAGCTTTGCTCTGCCACGCACAGTTATATACTCTGGCTGAAAATTATTTTCAATATCTATTGCCATTCTTGATTTTGGAAGATCTATAAGATGCCCCATACTAGCTTTTACAGTGTATCCAGAACCAAGATACTTTTCGATGGTGTGAGCTTTTGCAGGAGATTCCACAATTACTAAAGTTTGCTTCTTTTTTGAGGCAGACTTAACTTTTTTCGCTGCATTTTTCTTTTCAGCCATAATCATTCCTTATCTTATATAGAAAATTAATTTCTACTTTATTCTAAAACAAAGTCATTTGCTCCATTTTTATTTTATGAGTTCCGGGAGGCGCCAAAACACACTTTTGAAAATCCGAATAACTGTCTACAACAGAAGCTCCAGATTCAACAAACATTTCAGAAGTGCTTTCCAATTTTGACCTGTGAGCCTGATTTTGCAAAACCTTTTTTTTCAAATCTTCATAAACAGAATGAGCGATTTTTTTAGAATTTTCACAAAATCCCGAAGAATGAAATAAAACATCCCTGTTATATTCCAAAGCAAAGCCAGCAGTCAACAAAGCCCCGCTACCGGCAGGCGCTTGAATTACAACTGTTGACGGGGAAAGTCCTGCAACTATTCTATTGCGCTGGACAAACCGCCACGCTTGCGCAGGAGTTCCTGGAACATACTCGCTTACGATGCAACCGCCGCAAGAAAGAATCTTTTGGGCAAGCCTGGCATTTGAGGAAGGCACAATTGTATCGCAACCGCAAGGCAGCACTGCTACTGTTTTTCCCGCAGATTTTTTTTCTGAATTTTCTAAAATATCAAAATAAGCATTTATGCAACCTTGATGAGCAGCACTGTCAACTCCGTATGCAAGACCGCTTACAACTGTGCAGCCGTCATTTACAGCATCGTAGGAGAACTTTTGGGCAGCCATCTTAGATTCAGGAGAAATACGCCTTGTTCCAACAACAGAAACGGTTTTTCCAGACACAAGAGCATTTACATTCCCTCTGTAAAAAAGCAAAAAAGGAGCGTTTGGAATTTCTCGCAGCAAAGCCGGATAATCTTCTTCGCCATACGCAAGATAGCCAATATTTTTTGCTTCAAGAATAGAAAGCTCTTTTTGCGCATAAAGCAAATTTTTCTTTCCATTCCAAGAAGAAACTTTTATACTCCGATTTACATATTTTGATATATCTTCTATAGACAGTAACGCAAGGCTATTGAAACTGTCAAGATTTTTTAGCAAATTTATTTTTTCAGCAAGAGACAAAAAAGTTATTCTTGCTAAAGAAATAAGCAAAAGAGGGTCTTTATTTTTATAATCCATAGGAAGCATCTAAAACCTGTTTCTTATTTGCTTCTGCGTCAGCTTTAATTTGCGCAGATTTTGTTATAGAAATAATTTTATCGTACATTTCAACAGCTTTTTCATAACTGCCAGTAACAGCATAAGCTCTAGCAAGCGCAAACATCCCTGAAGTATCTTTGGTTTCTATTTCTAAAAATCTAAGAAGATACGGAATTGCCTTCTCCGGCTCGTTTAGCCCGATTTCACCAGGTATAGCACCGTAAGTGTAAAGAACACCCAAGGAATACAAAACAGTAGAATAACGAGGATCTAGTTGCAATGCTTGAATGTAAGATTCTTCGCACATTTTTAAATAGCTTTGCTTTTTTTTAGGGTCGCGGTACATATCATTTTCAAAAACAGTTCTGCTCATCGCAGCAGCACAACGGCCAATGTAATAATAAAGATTTGGATTTTCTGGATAGTATTCAAGAGATTTTTCAAAACATTCCAATGCTTCTCCATACATTTTTTTATCAATATAGCGGGTTCCTAGTATTTTATACCAAATTCCAACTTGCGAATTTTTTTTAACTACTTCAGAAGATTCTTCATCATATTTGTTTATTGCAGATTTTATTTCTTCAACTGAAACAGGAGTTTTTGAAGCTCGCTGCATATTCTCTAATCGCTTTTGGAGCAATTTTTTATTTGAATAATTACAGCTTGATAACAAAAAGGCTACTGAAAGCAATCCGCAAAACAAAAAAACTTTATTTTTCACTTTAATTTTCCCCTATAAAAAGAATAGAAAGCAACTTTTTCTGCTAATATAAATAATATACATAGTAAATCAAAATTTGCAAAGTTTTTTTACATTATTCAGCCAGAATGACCAGGAAAATATTTTTTATGCTGATTTTCTAGCTGCTTATCTTCCACATGAGTATAGATTTGAGTTGTTGACAAATCAGAGTGTCCTAAAAGCTCTTGCACAGAACGCAAGTCGGCTCCGCCTGCCAATAAGTGGGTTGCAAAGGAATGCCTTAAAGTATGAACTTTTGCATCAATTCCTGAAATTGCTTCAATTTCCTTAAATTTTTTCCAAACGCCTTTTCTGCTAATTGGCTCGCCCTTATAATTCACAAATAACTGAGCAACAATTCTGTTTTTTGTAAGAATTGGCCTGGCCTCATTAATATAGCGCAATAATTTTACCTTGGCTTCCTCTCCAAAAGGAACTATGCGTTCTTTATCACCTTTTCCGCGCACTAAAATAATATTTTCGTTAAGGTGAAGATTTTGAACTAGCAAAGAGCATGCCTCGCTAATTCGAAGTCCACATGAATAAATAAGCTCAAACAGAGCAGCATCTCTTATTCCAACAGGAGTTGAATCATCAATGGAAGAAAGGATTGTGTCAACTTCAGATACAGAAAGCACTTTTGGCAAATTTCTAGACGCTTTTGGACGCTCCAGCAAAAGAGCAAGATTTTCTGTCCAAATATCATTTCTAACCAGGTATTCGCCTAAAGAGCGCAAGGCTGAAAGATCTTTCGATAAAGTTATTGACGTACAACCAGAAGTTTTTCTCCAGGCAAAGTAATATATTAAATTTTGCACAGACACATTAGAAAGCTTTATTTTGGAGGAAGCGCACCAGTCTAAGAAAATTTCTGCGCAAAGGCGGTAGGTTTTTGCAGTTTCTTCTGAATGTCTTTCCACTAGCAAAAGCTCTGTGTAAAAACTAGAAAGAAACTGCCCGATTTTTACAGACTTTTTATCTTCTGTTAAAATTAATTGTTGCTGAATATCCATTCTTTTTCCTAAGGACTGTAGGAGTATTTATGTCATCAGGATCTATCTTGCCTTTTGGCGTCATTGTTCCGTACTGATCTGGACTTATATTTCCAGGCAAAGAGTCATTTTGGGCAGAAGGCTCTTCATCAAAAAGCTCTGGTGAATCCATGGAACTCTTTGAACTTTTTCCAGAAAGAAGCATATTGAAATCTGATACAGAAATATGATTTGAATCTTCAACAGTTTTTTCTTCTTTTTGAACAACTTCTTCAACTTCAGATTCTTCAGGAGTGTTTTTATTAAATCCTGTAGCGATTACAGTTACACAGATTGAATCTTCCATTGAATCATCTATAACTTGTCCCCAAAGAACTTTTGCGTCAGGATTTGCGCTTGCTGTTACAATATTTGCAATTTCATCACATTCAGCCATGCAAACACCGCTATTGCCGCAAATATTGATAAGCACATTCTTTGCGCCATCTATGCGTACATTTTCAAGCAATTTGTTATTTATGGCTGCAGTCGCAGCGTCAACAGCACGGTTTTCCCCCTTGCCAATTCCAGTTCCAAGGATAGCATCTCCCTGACCTTTCATAACAGATTCAACATCATTAAAATCTCTATTAACAAGTCCAGGCTTTGTAATTATATCTGAAATTCCTTGAACTCCCTGCCGCAAAATGTCATCAATAATGCGGAATGCATTTTGCACAGTAAGATTTTTCTCCATATCTTTAAAAACTTGCTGATTTGGAATTACAATTAAAGAATCTACTGAAGCGCGAAGTTTTTTTATGCCTTCTTCAGCCTGGTGCATTCTTAATTTCCCTTCAAAATTAAAAGGAGTTGTAACTACAGCCACAGTAAGAGCTCCTAGTTCACGAGCAATACGAGCGACTATAGGAGCGGAACCAGTTCCTGTACCACCGCCCATTCCTGCAGTAACAAAAACCATGTCCGAACCTTTTAAAATATTGCGAATAGCCTCCTCTTCTTCTTTGGCAGCCTCTTCGCCTACTTCTGGATTTCCGCCTGCTCCCAAACCACCAGAAATTTTTTGACCAATTTGAAGTTTATACTCTGCTTTAGAACGCTTTAATGCCTGAAGATCTGTATTTAAAGCGACAAAATCTACACCTTTAATTTCAGCGTCAATCATGCAGTTTACAGCATTTCCGCCGCCGCCACCGCAACCTACAACTTTTATATGAGTAGGACTTTCTTCCCCAAGATTAGACCCAGTTTTACTTATTACTTCGTATTCCATATTCCCACCACCTGTTTAGAATAAAGATTTTAAAAATTTTACAACAGGATTTTCCTTTGAATTAGACTGTTTATTTCCAGACGAAAATCCCGCTTTTTTATTCTTTTTTGTTTTTTTAACCTTATTATCTTTGCAAGCTTTTACAAGACCAATAACACTATCCCACTCCGGTCCAGAATAATCTTCTTCAATTCCACCAAGGCGCTCTGGAGTTCCAATTCTAACCGCAGAAGTTTGAAAAACATTCTGAACAAGTTCTATTATTCCATTCATGCGGGCGCCGCCACCAGTAAGAATTATGTTTCCAGAAAGTTGTGTCACGTTAGTTTTTTCCATAATTTTATTTATGACCATCGTAAAAATTTCTTCCATTCGAGGTTCAATAATTTGACACAACTCCGACTGCAAAATTTCTCTAGGAGGTTGACCTCCTACACCATTTATTATGACTTTTTGGCGATGATCGATATTTTCTTCCCAACAGCTGCCAGATTCAACTTTTATTCGCTCAGCCTCATTTATTCCTATTCCTAAAACTTGAGCCACATCATTCGTCACAATATTTCCGCCAAGAGGAATAGAAGCTGTACAAATAGGAGCTCCATGAACCAAAACTAGAAAATCTGTAGTTCCAGCTCCTAAATCTATCACAATAGAGCCAAGCTCTGATTCATCATCGTTTACAACAGTGTGAGTAGCTGCTAAAGTCTTTAACATTACTCCATCAACAGAATAACCTGCGCGATTTATGCACAGCCCCATATTTTTTATAGCTGTAAGCGAGGCTGTAATTATGTGCACAGAAGCTTCAAGGCAAACTCCAAGCCGGTGCATCGGATCTTTTATTCCATGGATATGATCAACAATGTATTCCTGCGTAATAACATGAAGCATTTCCCTGTCTAAAGACATTTGAACAGCGGTTGCAGATTCCTTTACGCGAGCAATATCGTCAGGACCAATTTCTTGCTGGGATTTACTTTTTTTAGAAACGGCAACTTTTCCTGTTGCGTTAAGCCCTTCTATTTGGTCTCCGCCAATTGTTACAAAACAAGATGCAACTTCAACGCCAGCATTTTGCTCTGCATTTTCAATTGCTTTTCGAATTGTATTAGAAGCAGCTTCTATATTTACTATGTTTCCATTTCTAAGACCTACAGACTTTTCCGACGATGTGCCAAAAATTCTGAAAACACCATTTTCGTCATAATCACCTATAGCAACTCTTATACAACTAGTTCCTATGTCAAGTCCTACTACCATTTAGACTTTACCCCTTGGCAAGAATACACCTGGTCAAGGTACGCTTACGCGAAAGAGCTTGACTCAGCCGTTTTAGTTTTTTTTTAAAATCCTAAATCATTTTCTTCTGTAAGAAACAGAACCGTATCTCAAATCTATTTCTGAAACATCGGGTTCTATTGAGTTTACCACATCAAGTGCCACCATCATATACTTTAATGCGTCTTCATTCAATGAGCGATCGGTAAGAACTTTTATTTTTGAACCCACAGGAATTAAAACCAACTCATAGTTGCCATATTCCTTCGGGACAACACAAATTTCAGAAATTGCTGCAAAATACTTTTGAGAAATACTCCTGATAACAGAAATTTGATCAATAAGACTTCTATATTTCATAGGAATTCTCATTCCTTCCGTAAGATGTTCCACAGGCAATCCCGAAATAATAGGAATATAAGAAGCATACGATTTTTTATTTCTTTCTGGAAAAATAACTCCATTTTTATCAATTAGAACTGGAATGCTTCTGCCACTATTGTTTATAAAAGTCATTGCAACTGGTTCTCGTTCTACTATGCTAATATAAATTTTGTCTGGAAAAGATTTTTTTACAGTCACAGAATCAAAGCCGCTAACGCTAGCAAGTATAGAAACTGCAGATTCTACATCAAAGTCAAACCAGTTTTTTACATTCATAGGTTTTAGCATGCCTACAACTTCTTGAGGAGTATAAGAACTTTGCCCAGACACAGAAACTCTTGGGGCAGAAAGACTAGGACGAATAAACATATAGAAGCAAAATTCCAAAACTATGCACGAGATAAGCACAGCGAAAATAATTTTAACAGCTTTTACAATTTTATCATCAGATTTTTCAGTTTTTTCAACACTTTCAAAGTCTTTTTTTTCAGACTGAAAAAATCCTTCATCATAATCTTCAAATCTAAGACTTAAATCACTCATAAGTTTCTCCAACAATATCATCAATGCTGTCAATATTAGTAAATTCGGTGTAATTATCAGATACCTTTACTTCAATTTCATTTTCGGTATTAGCTCTGCTAGCGTTTAGTACAAATCCACACATTGCAAGTGTTACTATTATAGAAGAACCACCTAAAGAAAAGAAAGGTAATGGAATTCCTGTAGATGGGAGCAAACCGCAAACAACCCCGCAGTTCATAAGAGATTGTGCTACAATTGAAAAAACAAATCCAAAAGAAGCAAAGGCTGCAAAACGATTTGTACAATGCAAGGCAATTATAGTTCCCCTAGCAGCAAACAAAACTAAAACTGAAAAATAAGCCAAAACTCCAAAAAATCCCATTGCTTCAGACCAGCTTGCAAAAATGTAGTCTGAATGAACTTCTGGAATACTATTGCTCTGCACTAAACTAGTTCCAATGCCAGCTCCCAATAATCCTCCAGAACTAATAGCTCTTTTTGCAGCTAAGCTCTGAAAGTTAGAGGTCTGCTGCTTTTCAGTAGGATTTAGGAATGCAATTATTCGTTCCATTCGATATTCTTCAGTTACTATAAAGAAAACTGAAAATCCAATTCCTATAATTCCAATAACCCAAATCCATTTTATCTTCATGCCACACAGCCAAAAGAATGCACAACAGATGCAAAAAATAAACAAAGATGTTGAAAAATCTTTTTGGCCAAGAACAAACCCTACAAACAAAAGCATTACAAACACGCCCGAGGCAACATTTCGGTCTTCTGGATTTGGAATGCTTGCTTGCTTATCAAAAAAATTTGCAAGAAAAATAATTATTGTGAATTTCACAAGCTCAGAAGTCTGAAGTGTAAAACCAAAAGGCATTTTTATCCATCTTCTAGCGCCATTTTTTTCGATGGAAATTCCTGGAATACAAGTAAGAATGCACAGTACCAATGTTACAGCAAAAATAACAGGAATAGATTTTTTTATTAACTCAAGAGGAACAAATGCTAAAACTAAAAAAAGCAAGATTCCTATTGATATACAAACAAGCTGTCTTCTTACAAAATAAAAAGAATCATCAAAAATGCGCATCGCATAGTTTTGAGAAGAAAAAAATAGAGTAAAAATTCCTAATCCTAGCAAAAGAATTACTGAAATTAAAAAAGTTAAATCGCTCTTTTTATATCTTTCAAACGAACGCTCTGCAAAAAAATTATAGCTACTCATTAAGGCTCTCCGTTTTTGCAATAACTTTTATAATGCGTTCAAGCGAAATCCCCCTAGACGCTTTTATAAGCACTAATCCATTTTCTTTTGCATGATTCAAAACTTCCAGTCCAGCTTCTTCTATTGATTCTTCATTGCAAGCTGGAATGTATTTTACATTCTTAAAGCCGCAATTCAAAGCAACTTGATACCCGCTTTTCATTTCTTTTCCAATAAGAATTAAAAAAGCAGGATTTGTCTCAATAGCTCTAACCACTGCATTTTTGTGCTCTTGAGCAGACTTTTCTCCGAGTTCCAGCATATCGCCCAAAACATAAACTTTATTATCTACATTTTTTAGGGATGCACAAAATTCTAAAACGCTTTTCATTGAATCAGGGTTGGCATTATAGCAATCTTTTAAGAGTATTACTTTTACACCATTTTTTAAAATTAAAGGAACAGTTTCCATCCTGCCAAAAACTGAATCAATATTTTCAAGCGCATATTTAATTTTTTCAACAGGAACTTTTAAAGCTTTTCCTATAGCACAAGCTCCTAAAGCATTTCTGTAATTATAAAGACCTGGAGTTTTTAAATTTATTTTACAACCGTCAAGACTAAATTCAGTTCCATTAAGACCTTTGTCACAAATAAAAGAAGCGCCGCTTATGCTTTCTGGAACATTTTCGCCATAAAATACAACTTTTCCTTTTACATTTTCTGTTAAAAAATCTGAAAACTCATCATCCGAAGGAACAAAGGCTATTCCACTTTCAGAAATATATTTAAAAATTTTTCTTTTTTCAATTGCAATATTTTTCCGGCTTCCCAAAATTCCAATGTGAGCGGTTCCAATATTTGTAACAAGAGCATACTCTGGCTTTAAAACTGCAGCAATTTCTGCAATCTCGTTTTTGCGATTCATGCCCATTTCAAAAACGCCAGCTTCATGTTCTTTTCTTATATTAAAAACAGAAAGAGGAAGCCCTGTTTCAGAATTAAAATTTCCTTGCGTATAAACAACGTTGTACTTTTGCTTTAGCACGGCTACAACCATTTCCTTAGTTGTAGTTTTTCCGCTAGAGCCTGTAATTGCAACTTTTATAAGATTTGGAAATTTTGCCACATAAGCCATTGCAGCATCTTGCAAAGCGTAAAGAGTATTTGCAACAACAATAAATGCAACATTAGTATACTCTGCAGCAAGATTCATGTACTTTTCAGAATTTGAATCGTATACAGATTTTTTTACAAAAACAACGGTTGCCCCTTTTTCAATTGACTGGGGAATATATTTGTGTCCATCCTGATTTTGCCCAATAAGAGGAACAAAAAGAGAACCTTTTACAACATTTCGGCTGTCAGTGCAAACAGAGGAAAAATAAAATTCTTTTTCGCTTTTTGCAAAACCTACAAAGACGCCGCAAACGGCAGAAACAAGTTCTTTTAAACTTAGCAAAGAGTTTTGATTTTCAGTTTTTTCTATCATTTTTTCTCTCCAGGAATTTCAACGCGCACAATATCTTCAGATTCGGCTTTATGCATACCTAATTCATTTTCTGCCATATTTTCAATTCTGTCTGTGCTAGAAAGCAGGCTTATATCGCTTATAAGTTTTTTATTCTGTTCGACCAAGCGTTTCTGTTTTGTTTCTAATTCTGAAATTTCTCGCGAAAGTTCAGAATATCGCCTAACTTGAACACCGTAAGCCAAAAGCAAAACTGGAATAAGAAATGCAAGCACGCACAAGCTTATTTTAGAAAATATTTCTTTATTCTTTCCTTTCATTAAAATCCCTCTACTCCCAAAAGACGATACTCACTTGCATTTTGCAATTTTTTTACAACCCTAAGCTTTGCGCTTCTTGATGGAGAATTCTGCTCACATTCCTCTTGTGTAGGACCAATAGGTTTTCTTGTTAAAAGTTCTGCGCAAGGTTTTCCGCCACATCTGCAAACAGCAACTTCTGGCGGACAAACGCACTGCTTAGAAAGATTTTTAAAATACGTTTTTACAATTCTATCCTCAAGCGAATGAAATGTAATTACGCCAAGTTTTCCGCCCGCATTAAGATTGTTAAATGCATTATGAATTGCCTTAGGAATATGCCTAAGCTCACTGTTTACAGCAATTCTAAGAGCTTGAAAAGTTCTTGTAGCAGGATGTATTGGTCCATGCCTATAACTTGCAGGAACAACAGAATAAATTATATCTGCAAGAGCCTTTGACGAAACAATCTTTCCGAAGTGCCTTGCTTCCACAATTCCGCGAGCAATACGGCGGCTAAGTTTTTCTTCTCCATAAAGATAGATAAGATTTGCAAGTTCAGCTTCGCTCATATTATTTACAATATCGCAAGCAGACTCATTTTCGGATTTTGGATCTAGCCTCATATCCAAAGGCTCATCATATCTAAAAGAAAAACCTCTGCCAGAACGTTCATAATGAAATACCGAAATCCCCAGATCAAAAAGAATCAGATCTGGTTTCGGATATTCATTTGGATAGTTTTCATGAAAATCATTAAACCAGCCGTTATAAAAATGCATTCTGTCTCCAAATCTTGCAAGACGTTCCTTTGCCCTGCTTTGAATAACAGAATCTGCATCGATACCAATAATATTTAGAGTAGGAAATTTTAAAAGAAAAGCTTCTGAATGGCCGCCTTCTCCCAAGGTACAATCAACCATCCATGCGGAATTTTCATACTTTTCTCCCAGAGGACTAAGATATTGAAGACAAGGTTCCAGCAAAACTGGAGTATGAATTATTTCCACGTAATTTCCCACCCTTACGTTTTAAAAATTTATTCCGTTCAGTTCTTCAGCAGCACTGCGGAAAGAATCTTCTGTTTGAGTTAAATAAGACTTATAGGCATCCAAATCCCACAATTCTACATATTTATTAACTCCAAGCAGCACACAATCTTTTGAAAGAGTCGCATACTCGCGAAGACTTTGAGGAATTGAAATGCGACCAGACTTGTCAAATTCAATTTCCTGGGCGGGCGCAATAAATCTTCTTAAAACAAGCCTATTGCGTTCGTTAAAAGGAGAAGAACTTTCCATAAGTTTTGAAGAAAGCTTTTCCCATTCTTCAACTGTAAAAAGCCATAGACAATGATCCATTGCCTGGGTGCAGACAAGAGTATTTCCTGCAATTGCTGAACGAAGTTTAGAAGGAAATAAAATTCTTCCTTTTTCGTCCAAAGTATTTTTATACTCACCCGTAAGCAAATTCAATTCCACTACCTACCACAATTTACCACTTTTTCCCACTTATTTATTATTTTATACAAAAAATTCCTAAAGTCAACACAAAATAATACCGAAAATAATAAAAATTTTTTTTAAACTAAAAAAAATGCACATAGTTGTATAGGTACGCTATATATGGGAATAAACACTTTCAACGAAAGTTCAATGCATAAAACTTTAAAAAAAATGTATTCCTTGGAAGAAGGTTCAAATACAGAAGTAAATTTAAATGGCTACATATACGACATTGTTACAAAAAACAACTCTGTAATTGAAATTCAAACTCGAAATCTTTCAAAACTACTTCCAAAAATAAAAGATACTTTAGAAAACTCGATGCCTATAAAAGCAGTTTTTCCTTTAGTCATTGAAAAATACATTTTGCTAAAAGACGAAAAAGGCGAAATACTCTACAAACGAAAAAGTCCAAAAAAAGAAAGTCTTTATTCAATTTTTAAACAATTAACAGGAATTTATCCCATTCTTTTAGAAAAAAACTTTTGCCTAGAAGTTTTAATGGTGAAAGCAATTGAAGAAAGAATAAGAACAAAAGAAAATGTCCAATCAGAAAACAAAAGAAGAAGATTCAAAAAAAATTGGATAAAAACAGATAAAATATTAAAGGAAATAATTTCAACACAAACTTTTTCACAGGCAAACGACTATTTAAATTTTCTTCCAAAAGACATTCCTCAAAATTTTACTGTAAAAGATGTTCAAAACGCCATAAAAAATGAAATTGGTTTAAAAGAATCAAAAGAAGCAGGAATTATGATTTGGCTTTTTGCAAAGATGAATATTATTGAAAACCGCAAAAAGAAAGGAAACGCAAAAGTGTATACATTATGTAAATAAAAAAGCCGCCTTAATAGCAAAAACTAAAAGACGGCTCTTAATTATAGATTATACTTATTAAAAATTACCAGTTGTCTGCCATATCATCAGAATCGCGGTTAATGTAATCGTAAACATCAGTAACACAACGCAAATCGTCAACATACATATAATAAGTTCCACGAGCGAGCATAGGATTGCAATCAACTCTAAAACCAATTACACGAAGACCAGGCTTGTCTCCATAGTAAGCGCTTTTCTGGACAATTCCGTGTTCTCCATCAGGACTAGGAGGAACAACAGCTGTCAACTTTTTCCAGCCGCTAAAACCTAAAGAACCCATGTAAAGTTCATAGTTTCGTCCAAAATAATCTTCTACAAGAACATAAAGGTCATGATCTTGATTCCGTCCGCAAACCCAAAGAGAAATTGTTTTTGTAATTCCTTCAATTGCAAGAGGACGCTGTGCAGTAATATAAAAAGAGTTTACCCCTCTTTTAAAGAATTCTACTTTTACACCAAGAACTTTTTTATCCTCAACACCAGCTTCAACATCTTCTGGAAGCATCTCTTTCATTGCAGGATTTCCATCAAAAGTTCTTGCAGAAATTACACCATAGTCTGGAGACATATGTACGTTCCAAGAGCCTTCTCTTTCAAATTTGTCTAAGGAATTTTCTGTTAGAGCCTGCATTGCAGAATCATTTCCTACAACTTCAGGATTAGGTTCTTCAACAATACTGTTCTGTGCAAAAATGCAAGCGGCTGAAAGAGCAACCAAAGCAATAGCAAAGTATTTTTTCATTATTTAGCCTCCGAAGACGAAGAATCACTGGTTTTTCCAGCCGCAGATCCCTGTTCAGCATTGCTAAAATCAGAATCCTTTAATTCATAACCGTCATAAATGTAAGAAAGAGAATTTGTCATATACTTTACGTTGTCAAAATAGATTGTAAAATCGTCAACAAATTCTGCTGAATCTGAACGAACTCTAAATCCTACAAAAGAAAGATTCTTTGGACCGGAGCGAAGCCTTGAATGTTGGTTTATCCAACCAGGAATAGAAACAATCATATTTTTCCAACCATTGAATCTCATGTTTCCTGCAGGAAGCACGTGAACACGACCATCTGCGTCGCGAACGAGAACTTCTAGATAGTAAAGATAATTTGCGCCCCAAGCCCAAAAGTCAATTTGCTGAACGCTTCCAATAAGAGGGATTTCATAGTTTTTTCCGTCTTTTACAGGAAAAATCTCCATCCAGTTATCACCTTTTCTATTAAAAGCAACCTTTACGCCTAAAACTTTTGGTTCAACATCAGATTTTGTTAGAACCTTTAATGAATTTGGTATGCCATCAAAATAACTAATTTTTGGATAACCTTCAGCAACAAAACGGCTAGCATTTACTGTCCAAGACCATTCCGTTTCGGAATCAAAATTATCAATCAAAAATGTCTCTTGACTTTTTGAACTTGGCTGGCTAAATGCCGGAATACAAAGAACAAAAAGAAGAGCTAGATTTACAAAGACTTTCAAGCCCTTTTTCATGTAAAACTCCTTATATACATATTACATTCCGACATCAGGCGGAATGCCTCTTATTCATTATCGGAACAAATGCAAAAATAATTATTACAATTATATTTACACAACAATAGTTTGTCAAATTGTTTAAGCGGTCAAATACATCAATTTGTTATATTTTAAAACTCGACATTCAACTTAATTTGAATTATTATAGATAAGAGTTAAATTTAAGATTTATACAAACCTTAAATCAAATCTGAAAATCTTTTAGAATTTCAGAAAAAAAAATTGTGCAAGGCCATGAGTCGCACGATTATCGAAATATTTTTGGAGGTCATAAAATGGCATTGGTTTCAGCAGTAGAAATGGTAAAAAAAGCTCACGCTGGTCACTACGCAATTCCTGCATTCAACACAAATAACCTTGAGTGGACAAAATCCATTCTTGCTGGTATTCAGGAAGCAAAATCACCTGCTATAATTCAGGTTTCTGAAGGCGCGGCAAAATACATGGGCGGATACAAGACAGTTGTAAATCTTGTAAAAGATCTTTACGAATCAATGGGAATCACAGTTCCTGTAGCCCTTCACCTTGACCATGGTACTTACGAGGGCGCAAAAAAAGTTATTGAAGCCGGATTCACTTCTGTAATGTTTGACGGCTCACACTTTGATTTTGACGAAAACGTTGCAAAATCAAAGGAAATCATTGAGCTTGCGCACGCAAAGGGAATGTCTGTTGAATGTGAAGTTGGCGGAATCGGCGGTGTAGAAGACGGTGTCGCTTCTAACGGAGAGCTTGCTGATCCAGAAGAATGCAAGAAAATCGCTGCTCTTGGAGTTGACTTCCTTGCTGCCGGAATCGGTAACATCCACGGCGTTTACCCAGCTAACTGGGCAGGATTGAATTTTGACCGGCTTGGCGAAATCAATAATGCTGTAGACGGAAAACCTCTTGTACTTCACGGTGGCTCAGGAATTCCTTTTGACCAGGTTCACAAAGCTGTAACTCTTGGTGTTTCAAAAGTAAACATCAACACAGAGCTTCAGCTTGAATTCGCAGCTGCTACACGCAAATACATTGAAGCAGGAAAAGACAAGGAAGGAAAAGGATACGATCCTCGCAAACTTTTAAAACCAGGCTTCGATGCAATCACAGCAAAAGTAATTGACCTTTGCAAGGCATTCGGCTCTGCAGGTCAGGCTTAACCGCTTGAAAAACTGACAATTTTCAAAAATCCCGCCGAAACGGAAGTTTTTTCTGTTATGGCGGGATTTTTTTTTACATTTATAAAAAGCTCGAAGTTTTGACTAATCAATCATTTTGAAAGCGAAAAACTTTCTGGCAAGAGTTCCGCCAATGTGAAAATTTTATATTCAGTAAGTGACTTTGCCAAAATAATCTTAAAATCCGGCTCGCAGAATTCACGCAAAACCTGGCGGCAGACTCCGCACGGCGGACAAAAATCTTCAACTTTGCCGTTTTTTCCGCCAACAATGCAGATTGCCTCAAAATCTTTTTCGCCTTCGCTTACAGCCTTAAAGATTGCAGTCCTTTCAGCGCAGTTGCTAGGTCCATACGCAGAATTTTCAATGTTGCAGCCGCCATAAATTTTTCCGCTTTTTGAAAGCAATGCTGCTCCAACAAAAAAGCGCGAATACGGTGCGTACGAAACTTTCAGCATTTCCATCGCTTTTTGAATAAGAATTGATTCTGAATTTTCCATACGCAACCTCACTTTTATTATTAATTAGATTGAAAGTCTAGTTTTCTAGAAAAAAGAACAAAAGCGCAAGCGAATTTACAA
>DJRF01000010.1:0-168930 GCA_002437725.1 Treponema sp. UBA6367 | reverse complement strand
AATTTGTGAAGATTTTGTGCGACAAGAACGACTAAGGTTGCATTGCAACCCAAACCAATTCAAACGAAGCGCGAGCACAACCATCTGCAACAAATTGGAAAGTCGCTGAAAGCGTTTTTTCACAACTTATAAAAAACTCGGCATTTAGGCTATTAAACTCTTGCAGCCTTTATTATTTCAGCGGCTGTTTCTGCGGTAAGGCCGGCTGAAATTTCACGGTTCGTAAGATTTTTTAAGGAAATTGTGCCGGATTTTATTTCTTCTACGCCAAGCATGATTCCCCATTTTACGCCTTTTGCCGTTGTTACAGCGTACTGCTGCGCCATTTTTTTTGCATCCGGAAAGACTTCCACATTTATTCCCAAAGAGCGGAGATTTGCGGCAACTTTCTGGTAATAAATCGAATTTTTTGCGTCAAGGCAATAAATCTCGGCATCAAGGTAACTTCCGGCAGACTTGAAAACACCAAGCTGTTCAAGTCCGGCAATAAGCCTGTCGATTCCAATAGAAGCGCCAACACCAGGAACTTTTTCCTTCATGTAAAGACCGGCAAGATTGTCGTAGCGGCCGCCAGAACAAACAGAACCTATTGAAGGAAGATCATTCAGAAAAGTTTCGTACACAACGCCTGTGTAATAGTCAAGTCCACGCGTGATACTTGGATCAAGAACATAAGTTTTTTCAATTCCTGCAGCCTTCATCATTTCATAGATGTCGCGCATACGCTGAGTGTCAGAATCCGCGCCACCGGCAAGAGCTTCAATCTTTGAAAGAATTTCTTCAAACGAGCCTTTGCTGGAAATGTATTCAATTATTTTTTCAGCCTTTTTTTCATCGCCAGTAAATTCATTAAGTTCTTTTAGAACTTCTTCCCCGCCGACTTTCGCAAGCTTGTCAACAGAACGAAGAATATCCTCGCTTTTTTCGCTTACGCCAAGATTAGCAAGAAAACGGTTAAAAATTCCGCGGTGATTCACATGGATTGTAATATTTTCAACGCCAATTCCATTCAAAGCCGCCTTCATCACATTCAGAATCTCAAAATCGGCTGCAGCGCTGTCTGAACCGACTGTATCAATATCGCACTGAACAAATTCACGGTAACGGCCGGCCTGCGGTTTTTCTCCGCGCCAGACTTTTGCAATATGATAGCGTTTGAACGGGAAATAAAGCTCATTTTTATGCTCAGCCGTAAAACGCGCGAAAGGAACTGTAAGGTCAAAACGCAATGCGACATCGCGGCCTCCATTGTCCTCAAAGCGGAAAACCTGCTTTTCTGTCTCGCCGTTGCTTTTTCGCAAAAGAATTTCTGTATATTCAAGAACCGGCGTATCAATAGGAACAAAACCAAAAGATCTGTAAACTTGTGTAATTTTTTCTGTAAGATTTGTTCTTCCAATTTCTGCTTCCGGCAAAAAATCGCGGAAACCTTTAAGAACTCTAGGTTGAATTAAATCGCTCATATTTTATTATATTAACACAAAAAACTTGCAAGTTGCAATAAAATCAATAAAATATAAGATATATGATTCTTGCATTTGATATTGGAAACACAAACATAAAAGTCGCTCTTTGTGAAAAAAATTCAATTGTCCATCAATGGCGAATAAGCAAAGATTCAAAAAGAACTGGAGATGAATATTTTAGTATTCTTCGACCTCTTTTCAGGGATGCTGGCATTAATTTTAAACAAATTGACGATGTAGTCATGAGTACGGTAGTTCCAGCTCTAACGGGACCTTTTGTAAACGTCAGCCAAAACATAACTGGCAAAAAACCTTTTATAGTAGAACCATCCATATATAAAAAATTACCTGTAAAGGTTCCTTCAACGGCGGTTCATGAAATAGGAACAGATCTTTTATGCGACGCGGTTGCTGCATGGGAAGCTTTTAAAGGTCCTTGCATAGTTGCAGATTTTGGAACAGCTCTTTCTTTTACAGCAGTAGATAAAAATGCAAATATTGCAGGAATCGCAATTGCACCAGGCATAAGAACGGCGTTTAATTCATTGTTTGCAAACACAGCTCAAATTCCCGCAATTTCTTTAGACATTCCTCGCTCAAGTTTGGGAAAAAACACTGTTGAATCCGTTCAGTCGGGAATTGTATTAGGCTACAAAGGCTTAGTGGAATCAATGATTCAGAACATGAAAGAAGATATGCAAAAAGAAAGCCGGACAGAAACTTCCTCTGTAAAAGTCATGGCAACAGGAGGACTAAATTCAATGCTTGCGCCGATAACTGAAATTTTTGACTGCATAGACAAAGAACTTACTATAAAGGGGCTTTTAAAAATAAAAGAGTATTGCTCTATTTAGCCATAAAGTCGCAAAACTGAACGCCATCGCCAGAAGAAACGTTTTTACAAAGCTTATACCCGCAAATGTATTTTAAGTATTTTGGACTTATTCCAGGAGAAAGTTCTTTTTCAGTTCTTAAAACAGCAATATTTTCTTCTGAAACAGAATCTCCAGATTTTAAATCCTTTGTGTAGTGCAAGCTTCTATTAGTTCTTCCGTAATTTTTTTCTTCTGAACAGGCAAGTTTTTTTACACCATCGCCTAGGACTGCAAAAATCTGCTCTTCAGCATAACTTTCGGAAAGCTGTTTTAAAATTTCTAACCTGCCTTTTTCTTTGCCATAGCGATTTAAAACCGCTTGCGCTTGATGAACGCAATGAACCATTAATGAAAACTGCTCGCCGTCTAATGCAACAGGATCATCAAGTCCCATTGTAAGCCGGCTTAGAGTTATATGCTTTTCTATTACGGTCGCTCCACACATAATGGAAAGCACTGGAACAAGGATTGGGTCTAAACTGTGGTCGCTAACACCAGCTGGAACTCCAAAAATTCTGCTTAAATTTTCAATAAGTTTTAAATTATATTCAGATTCTGGGGCTGGATAACTTGTAATACAGTGCAACAGCGTAACTTGATTTTTTTTCAAAATAGAAAGAGCATTTTCTATATCAGAAAGAAGAGAAACACCTGCAGAAACTATAATCGGAAAATCGTAATGAGATAGTTCATTTAGCATTGGAAAATGGTTTAATTCAGGACTGGCAACTTTTATAAAATCGGGTTTTATATCCGCAAGCTCATGAAGGCTTCTTATTCCGAACGGCGAACAAACAAATTTTACACCTTTTGAATGAGCATAATCTTTCATTTTGCTATAAAATTCAGCAGGACATTCAAGCTGCTTAAAGCGTTCGTATAAAGGAATTTTTCCTGTAGGCAGATTTACAAAACCTGTTTTAGGATGAAGAATTTCGTCCGCATAAACCCATTGAAACTTTACAGCATCGCAACCAGAAGAAACTGCGCAATCTATAAGTTTAAGAGCTTTTTCTTCGTCACCTTCATGGCTAGTTCCAATTTCTGCTATTATCATTGCCATAACAATCCTTGAGTTTTTGCAAAACTTTCTGCCTTATATCTATTTGAAAACACTGAAATTGAACTTTCTGGAAGCCAGCCTTCATCGAATAAATACCAAACGTCTTTACTAGAAACGACATTTCTTCCTAGAACTTGAAGTATCGCCCCTTTTCTGCAGTGCCCTTCAACTATACTATTCCAACCAATTTCCTGGCGAAAAGAAACGTAAGGGTCTATAACTACCGCCCACTGAACATCAGGACAAAGAGCAAGCGGCTGAGAAGAGTCAAAAACTATTTCTTGATTGCGATTACAACTAATAAAACAAAATAGCAAACAAATCTGAAAAAACAAGACAATTTTTTGTTTCATTTTAGATTTTCTAGATACTCCATTACAGCAGGATAAATTTTTAAATCAGAATCAACAAAGTTCAGAGCAGGGATAATTTTTGGATCCACCCATTTATATTCAGTATGTTCTGTAAGCGAAAAAGGCTTTTTAATGCCGTCGTGTTCAAGTTCAACCAAGTAAGCATTCAAAGAACACTGTTTGTTTTTATGTTCAAAGGCACACGATGTTATCTTATTTTTGGGAAAGGCTTTTACACCGAATTCTTCTCGCATTTCCCTTACTATAGCAGAAAAATCGTCATCGCCGGCGTCAAGTTTTCCTCCAGGGAATTCCCATCGCCCTCCCATATCTCCTACAGGATTTCTATGAGCTATTAAAACTTTAGAATCTTTATATACAATACAAGCAATAGATGCGCTCATTACAAAAACAAAGCTCCTGGAATTATAAAATGAATAACAGCAACAACGATACAAGCAATTCCTATATATTTTTGAAACTCTACAAATAGTTTGTGAAAAAAACTTGGCAATTTTATTTCTGTAGACGAATTTTCTGAAAAGTAATTAAACAAAACGACTCCGCCGCCTAAAATACCTGTAACAGATGGAAAAAGGTCGCCGAAAATAGCAATTCCTTTTACAGGAGAAAGCAATTTTACAATAGCAACAAAAACCGAAAGAACTCCTACTACTAAATAAAACAAACTGTCATTTTCAATACTAATATTTCCAAACAGTTTTTTAAAAAAATTAGGATTTTCAGAAGAATCGTTTTTTTCACTAGGCTTAAAATCTTCATCTAAAAAAGAAAGGTCTTCGCCTTCTTTTGCAGGCACAATCTTTTTTTCATGAGTATTTTTTCCATAAAATAAAATTAGTCCCACAAAAAGATTAAAAAGAACAGACAAAAAATAGAACTGAAGCATAATTCGTCCTCCTAGGTTACTTGACTATTTTTTTTCAACAGGTACAGTGATTTCTTTATTTTCATTACCAACAAAAAGAGTTACTTGAATTTTTATTATATCATAGTTAGAAAATTTTGTCCTAAAAAAAACTTCTTCTCCTTTATATTCACCAAAGAGTTCTTTTTCATCACAAATAGCAGAATTGTTTTCTATTGCAGAAAACTTTACGCTCACAGGAAGCACTTTATCTTTAAATTCTGAATCATCTTCAAGTTTATTTAGTTTTACACTTGCAAAAATTTCATCTGCATAGGAAAATGCAGAAACTTCAACTTTGGTATCAGCAATCTGTATTCCTTCCCTTTTTTGCATAAAACTGTAGATCCATACAAAGGCCGCAAGTATGGCGACAGTGCCAAACATAAAGCGATTGCCTTTATTTGAAAACAAAGAACGAAAAAGACCTTTTACAGGCTGCGCTCCTTTGCCTGCATAGTAATCCTGAACATTTTTAGGAGCCTTTGCAATTCTTTCTTCCCGATTGTAATAAAAATGAAGATTTTCTTCCCCATCTGCAAAACCTTCGTCAATTTTTTTGAAATCCATAAAAAACACCTATTTTATTACAGTATCTATTAAAGAATCTGTTCGCCACCAAACAATTTTTGCAGAATTCTTTTCGGCTAAAAGGGCAGAAATAATTCCATCGTGGGAAAGGCACAAAGAATAATACAAAGTTTCGTTGTGGTTAACCGCAAGATGCCTTTTTTGAACAATTTGCGTAACAGGCTGCAGCATTTCTATGTTAAATCCATCTTCAGCTGTTATTATAAAGAAAAGCCATCCTGATTTTGTAACACCAAGAAAATCATAAGGCAACTTATACGTAATTTTGCTAAAATCTTCTGTAACTGACTGTTCAAACGGCGGGAGCGCAAGCGGCTCTCCATACTTTCCTGTCTCTACATTCAAAGGCAGAATATAAGATTCCCTATAATCGATTCCAGACTGAACTTTAGATTCTTCATCGATTAATGCAACGGAATAGTCAACTTTTATATAAAGCCTAAGAGCATAGCAGTCAGGAACAGCATTTTCTATGGTAACAAAAACTGAATCTGGATTAACATCGCTCAAAGATTCTGAATTAATTTTTGGAGCAGACTTTATAGATATAGGAATTTTATATCTAAGAAATCCATTAGTTGCAAACCAAAAGGTTGTAAGACCTACATTTGTTGTGCACACAACGACTAACTCATCGTTTTCGGTTGTATAAATTTCTTTTATATAAGGAAAAGGCGTTCCACCAGGTCCTTGCTGTCCAAGATAATCAACAGAAGAACCGTCGCTAGAAAATCTAAGGACAACCTGGCTGTACAAAAGATTTTCGTCTTCATCCTGTTCATACCTATCTCTTGGAACATTAGCCACCACATACATATACTTTCTAGAATCAACAGTTATTTTTCCTGTTACATCAAAAGGGTACGAAACTGGTTTCCATATTTTTAAAGGGGATTTTTCTGGCAGCCCTTTTTTGGATTCAGGATACAAATCTTCGTTGTAATACAAAGACAACAAATCACCATAGGAATTCATGGAAAGAATTTTTTGAGATTCACCATTTACAATGTAAAAAAAACCATCCCTCATAAAAATAGATGTTTTTATATTACCAGGCTTACTAAGATTAAAAAGATTTATTTGCTCTTCAAAATTTCCATATTCTATAGAAAAAAGCGAATCTTCGGAAATCGATTGTATTTTTCCATTTTTATGGCAAGAAACGAAAAAACCTATGCAACATACAAAAAAAAGAATTACTGAAAAAGTTTTTTTCTTCATATTTTTAGAGAATAAAATTATCTTAAATCAATGTCAATCTATTTAGCCCGAACTTCGAGTTATTAGGAAAATGAACAAAAGCGTAAGCGAATTTACAATTTGTGAAGATTTTGTGCGATAAGAACGATTAAGGTTGCATAGCCCCCCCCAAAAAAACCAATTCAAACGAAGTGCGGGCACAACCATCTGCAGCAAGGGTTAGTAAACAAACCTTGGAAAGTCGCTGAAAGCGTTTTTTTTACAATTTATAAAAAAACTCAACATTCGGGCTATTTGGGCTACTTGAATTTACTTGCCTATTATTTTACAAAAGGGTTGAAAGGCAAGTTTTTTATAAAACTCAGCATTTGACATATTTTATTCTTTACTATAGTCAAAAAAATAATTAAAATAGAAGCATTATGTTAGTAGATAAAGTTTTAACAGCTATTTTTGGTACACAAAACGAAAGAGACGTAAAAAAACTGCGTCCGACACTTGCAAAAATCAATGCAAAAGAAGAATGGGCTAAAAGTCTTAAAGCAGAAGATTTTCCTAAGCAAACACAAATATTTAAAGAACGCCTTGCAAAAGGCGAAATTCTTGATGATATTTTGCCAGAAGCCTTTGCACTTGCTAGAGAAGCAGCTTTCCGTGTTCTTGGAGAAAGAGCTTACGATGTTCAGATTATGGGTTCTCTAGTTCTTCATTCAGGAAGAATAACAGAAATGAAAACTGGTGAAGGAAAAACGCTTATGTGCGTTCCTGCCGTATACTTAAACTCACTTAGCGGAAAAGGTGTTCACGTAGTTACAGTAAACGATTATCTTGCTGGCCGTGACTCCGACTGGATGCGACCGGTTTATGCATATCTTGGTCAAACAGTAGGCGCAATTCTTTCAGACATGGACAACGAAGCTAGAAAACAGGCTTACAACTGCGACATAACTTACGGAACAAACAACGAATTCGGTTTTGACTACTTAAGAGACAATATGCAGATTGACCTTCAGAACAAAGTTCAAAGAGGATTCAATTTCTGCGTCGTGGACGAAATAGACTCTATTCTTATAGACGAAGCGAGAACACCTCTTATAATTTCAGGACAGGGCGAAGACGATACATACAAGTATCACGAAGTAGACAAATATGTAGACGAACTTACAGAAGTCGAAAAAGACCCTAAAACGGGAGAATATCCTGACGAAGTTGACATGGATCCTGCAGCGCGCAAGAACATCAAAGGCGACTACAAACTTGACGAAAAATCAAAAAGAGTTTCTTTTACTGATGCGGGAATCAACAAAATCGACGAGATTCTTCACAAGCACAATTTAATATCTGCGGATTCAAAAGTTGTTGACGAAGAAAACTTTGAATATGTTCACTACTTTACTCAAGCCTTAAGAGCGCACAAGCTCTACAAAAACGATGTTGACTATCTTGTAAAAGACGGAAAAGTTCAAATCGTAGATGAATTTACGGGACGTGTGCTTGAAGGCAGGCGCTACGGCGACGGTTTGCACCAGGCAATCGAAGCAAAAGAACACTTAAGAATTGCTCAAAGGAACAGAACTCTTGCCACCATCACTTTTCAGAACTTCTTCAGAATGTATAAAAAGCTTTCGGGAATGACTGGTACAGCCGCCACAGAACAGGTTGAATTTAATAAAATTTATAACTTGGATGTAGTTGCAATTCCTACTAACAAACCTGTAGCAAGAATCGATGAAAACGACGAAGTTTACCTAAACGAGCAGGACAAATGGGAAGCAATCTGCAAAGAAATACAGCAGGCTCATGCAAAGGGACAGCCAGTTCTTGTAGGTACTGTATCTGTTGAAAAATCAGAATTGCTTTCAAGCCTGCTTACAAAAAAAGGAATTAGACATGAAGTTCTAAACGCAAAAAACCATGCGCGAGAAGCTATGATTATTGCAGAAGCTGGTGCAAAAGGCGCTGTAACAATTGCGACAAACATGGCAGGCCGTGGTACAGATATTAAGCTTGGTGGAAACCCGGAATTTAGGGCTAGAAAGCGCGCAGGAACAAATGCCACTCCAGAACAATTCAACGAAGCTTTAAAAATCGAAAAAGAAAAATGGATAAAAGACAACGAAGAAGTAAAAGCTTGCGGTGGACTTTACGTTATAGGCTCTGAACGGCACGAATCAAGACGTATAGACAATCAGCTTAGAGGTCGTTCTGGTAGACAAGGAGATCCTGGCCGAAGCAAATTCTTTATTTCTATGGATGATGACCTTATGCGACTGTTTGGCGGCGACAGAATGAAAAACATTATGACCCGCATAGGAATGCAGCCTGGAGAACCTATTGACCACCCTTGGCTGAACAAAGGAATTGCAAAAGCGCAGCAAAAAGTTGAAGACAGAAACTTTGAAATAAGAAAACACCTTCTTGATTACGATGATGTTCTAAACGAGCAGAGATCTGTTATTTATAGCCAAAGAGATGAAATCCTTGCAGATGAAAACCTTGCGGACAGAGTTATGAACAATGCTCGAGACGCTGTTGAATCAATATTCTATGACTACAGCCATCTAGGTCGTACAAAACAAGAAGATGCAATAAATTCTTTAAATGATGAAATAAAGAACACATTTGGTGTTGCTCTTCCAACTGAAAGACTTACAGCAGATGCTCTTGAATCTGTTTTACAAAACGATATTACCGAAAAAGAAACTCTAGTTGGAAAAGAAAATCTTAATATGTTCATTCGCTACCAGTATGTTCAAACTATAGATAAAAAGTGGCTTGATCAATTGGAAGCTCTTGAAGGCTTAAGAGAAGCTGTAAGCCTACGCTCTTACGGCTCTAAAAACCCTCTTACAGAATATAAAATCGACGGATTCAATATGTTTGATGAGATGTTGGATTCTATAAGAAATTCTGTAATGAGCCGAGTGTTTAAAGTAAGGATTCAATTAAGTCCAGAAGCGCAAGAGCAAAGGCGACTTGCTGCAATGAAAATGCAAAACGGAATGAATGCAACACATTCTGAAGCAGGCAACATTTCGCAAGCGATGGGAAGACAAGCCTCTGTGCAAATGAGCGGAGAGCAAGCTAGAAGAAGCGCAATGGCAAGCCCTATGCAAAGACGCACACAGGGAGAATCTATTACAGTTAGAAGAACACAGCCAAAAGTAGGAAGAAACGATCCTTGTCCTTGTGGCAGCGGAAAAAAATACAAGCACTGTTGCGGAAGAAACGCATAAGAGCCATCTTCTAACTAATAAAACAAAGGTCAAATTTTATAAAATACAGTAAGCTTTGAATAAATTTGAAAACGGCTGAGTCAAGTCCTTCAGCAAAGGTGTTTCTTGACTAAGCCGTTTTTATTTTTATATAGCCTGAACTTCGAGTTTTTTATAAAAGTTATAAAAAAAAGCTTTCAGCGAGTTTACAATTTGTTCAGACGGTTGTGCCGCAGTTCGTTTGAACGGAGTTGAGTTGCTACACAACTTTAATTGTTCTAATCGCACAAAGTCTTCACAAATTGTAACTTCGCTTACGCTTCTGTTTATTTTTCTGAAAACTCGACATTCGGGCTATATAAAGCAATGAGAAACCTTTTTATATCAATAGCTTTATAAAACTCTCCATTCAGTTTTTACTTTATTTTTCCAAAACGACTTAAAGGCCATATACGCAAGAACGGAAATCCTAATATAAATTTTTTATTAACATAGCGAGGTTCCATATTTGACGGATATTCAAACGAGTATGAATCAAACTTTGTCAAGGAAATATTTTTTACTTTATAGGAATGACGCATGTCTAAAGAATTAAATCTGTTATCCCCCATCATAAAATAGCAATTCTGGGGAATGTAAGATGGAGAGCCGTCTTGTGTATTTTCAGGAAAAACAGGCATATTTCGCTGGTCTAGCAAGCTACAGTAAAAAAGAAGCTTTCTAAAACTGTATGCACAATTTATAAGTTCAGAATCGTTTGCCAGTTCGTATGACGGAACGTTTAGTAACTGTGCATATCGAACGACATAAGAACCAAACGATTTTTTTAGCATTAAATTAAGCTTATAATTTGCCTGTGCATACAAATCACCTTTAAAATCCAAACCTAAAGAGAAATCCTTTATCCAGGAAGTCATAAAATTTTCAAACCAGGAGCAAGCTCCTTCTGAAATCATAATTGACTGAACATTTTCAAGAGCATTGTTTACATTCATATTGAAAGAGAAGTTTCCACTGATTTTTGATTTTGAAGTAGAAACTTGCCTAAATTTTTCAGCAAGTTTTTTACATTGCTCTGAAAGCTCTTCTACATTCAAAGAGTTGCGTTCATGTTCAATTTCCATCATAAGTTCATAGTCTTCTTTTGAAAGAGGAAGAATTTGTATCTTTCTTTTCAACTGTTCACTTTCAGAGTTCAAATTCCAAGCTGCATATTTTGAATCAAACTGCACAGGCTTGAAGTCAGAATTTTCAGAAGTTCTAGAATATAAAATTCCATCTTGCATCATCAATTGTTCGCCGGGAATACCACAAATTCTTTTTACCAATGGATCCGCTTTTGGATTTCCTCTTGAATCAACGTTGATATTGACTTTTGTAAAGGTAAGCATGCTGACAATCTGACCAACGACAGTCTTTACTTCAGACTTTCTGTCCATTGAATAGTGAGGATTTCTAAAAACAACAATATCGCCACGCTTATAATTTTTAGCAGTAGGCAAGCCAACTTCTGTCAGAGGAAACTTTGGTCCGCTTGCAACTTTACAAACTGCAACTCTGTCATTTACAAGAAAGGTAGGAACCATTGATTCTGAAGGAATAACGTAAAGCTGAAGTATAAAAATTTGGAATAACAACAGCATAAAAACAACTTGAAGAATTGCATCTATCCAACTTAAAACTTCGTATACAAGCCGTTTTTTTCCTGTATATTTTTCAGAAAGCTTTTGCTCATACTTTTTCCAGGAAGGCTCTAGCCCTAAAACTCTTTTTGGACTGATATAGTATAAAAGAACTTTTCTAGAAACTAAAATTGCACACCACAATAAAACTGTAACAATATCGTACCAAAAACAGGTTCCTGTCTTACCTGCCCTTCTTACTATAAAAGAACACAAAAGCACATAGGGAAGATACTCTAAAAGTTTAAAAGAAGTTTTAAAAAATAAAAAATCTTTATTTTTATAAAACTTAAAATACAAGAACCAACAAGTAATTGCTGTAAAAGCAAAACTTAAGGGAAAAGCTAATAAAGAAATATCTGCTTTAAAAGAAACTGAAAACAAAGAAAAAACGATAGATAAAATTAAAGTTAAATAAATCCAAAATGATATTTTTTTCATGAATAAAACATAGCACTTTTTATAAATAAAAAAAAGACTAAACTGTCGAAAGTAGAATTTTTTATTAATTGCAAAATATTCTTCATAAGTTGTAAATTCGCTAAAAAAGTCAACTTTTAAACTAAATTTTGTTTTTATAATACCGAATATATAAATGTATGGCATATAAAACGGGAGGAAATGTTATGAAAAAATATTCGCTTAAAACTTTAGGAAACAAAAACGACTACATGACAATTGTACAAGAAATGGAAGATGGCTATATAATCCGCATAGTAAGAGACCTTGACGGATACAATGATATAAAAACAGACTTTTTAAGCAAAGAACTTTTCGAATGTTGCTTAAGAACGGGCTATTTAACAGAAATTCAGGAAAGCGTAAAAATCGCAGTTTCTGCTTAATTTTTGCCAAAGGCAGAATTTTTACAAAAGTTTTTATTGTGCCTTAAACTTTATAATCTTTAATTCTGACTAAAACCTGCGCTAAAAGAAAGTTTTAGCGCGGCATCAATTCTAGGCTGCTTTTCTTGAACAGAAGGCAGCCAATTTATTTTTACACCATTTTTTTCCATAAAACGAAACCAAGTTTCTTGGCGTTTTGCAAACTGCCTGATAGCAATAAAAAGCTGTTCCTTCATCTGCTTCAAAGTTGGAATTTTATTTTGAATAAAAAGTGAGCAGTACCTGTATTCAAGACCAAGTTTTTCAAGGCGTTCCCAACTGTAAGACTTATGCAGATTTTCAACTTCTTCAATCATGCCTTGCTCTAACCGTTCTTCAAGGCGGCTATAAATATTTTGCCATATTTTTTCGCGCTCAAATGTTGTTCCGATTATTAGAGGCTGAACATCAGGACGAGGATGCATATTTTTCTTTAATTCTTCCGCCTTTTTTCCGTGCGTGCCGCAATAGATTTCTATGCCTCGTATAATGCGCTCCCGCTCTAAAAGGTCATTCTTTGTGTGCAAATCAGGCTTTAATTTTAAATACATATTTCCAAGCTCTTCTAAAGATTTAGAAGAAAGTCTTTCTCTAAGCTCATAATCCTTTGGAACATCAACAAGCTCATAGTTTCTTATAACGGCATCTAAATAAAGTCCTGTTCCGCCAACAATAACAGGAAGAATTTTTTGTTCTGCCAGGTTAGCAAACACTTTGTAAAAATCTTGCTGATAATTAAATACATTGTATTCACTATCAAGAGTCGCTATATCAATAAGATGATATGGAACGGGTTTGCCATTATAAAAATAGTCTTTTAAATCCTTTCCAGAACCAAGATCTAGGCCTTTATAAACTTGCCTAGAATCTGCGGAAACGACTTCTCCACCCAGCATCCCGGCAAGAGCTACTCCTATAGAGGTTTTTCCCACAGCGGTAGGTCCAAGAACTACAATACAATTATATTTTTCCATAGAAAAACTACATCACCCTGCATATTGCGCATTTTAAATATTCAGATTTTGGATAGCCTAAAAGAATGGGGTGATCCATTCCTGCGCCTCTTTTTTCAAGAATTTGGACCCGGCGATGGCTGTCCATAGCCGCATGCATAAGCATATCATAAAAATAGTGCTCATCAAAAAAATAAGAACACGAGCAAGTAATTAAAATTCCTCCAGAATTTAGAAGGCGCATTGCACGCAAATTAATTTCTTTATAGCCACCGTATGCTTTTTGAATAGCCTTTGCGCTTTTTGTGAACGCAGGCGGGTCTAGAATTATAACATCAAATTTTTCTCCAGAAGATTCATAGTTTTTTAGCAAATCAAAAACGTCTGCGCAAACTGCCTTCATATTATTTTGGGCACTGTTCAAAGCTATGTTTTTATTTACCATCTCTACAGCTTCTGAACTTATATCAACAGAAACGACTTGCTTAGCGCCTGCCTTAAATGCATTCAGCCCAAATGCTCCAGTATGCGTAAAAGTGTCTAAAACTTTTTTTCCATGGCAAAAAGTTTTAGCGACCTTTCTGTTATCTTTTTGATCCAAAAAATAGCCCGTTTTTTGCCCGTTTGCTATATCAACATTTAATCTTATGTCATTTTCAACAATTGTAATTAAAGTTTTTCCAGAACCGAGCAACCAACCTGTTTTTTCTTCCAAACCTTCTTTTTTTCTAACGTCAGCATCATCACGCTCGTAAATTGCATTTGGAGAACAGCACTTTTTTAAGGCCGACAGAATTTCGTTTCTAAAGACTTCGCAAGCCATTGCAAGAAACTGTACAACCAAAATCACTTTTTTATTTTCGTCGCAATAGCGTTCGCATATAAAACCAGGAATAAAATCAGCTTCTGCAAAAACAAGCCTATAAGAGTCGTTTTCAGCATATTTTAATCTTCTTATGTTCGCAGCATCACAAATTCGTTTTTCCCAAAACAACTGCGTGTTTTCTACAACCTTGTCAGCATGCTCGCCAGATATAATCCTTACAGTAATTTTTGAATTCTTGTTAAATATTCCTGTTCCTAAAAAACCGCCTGCTTTTGTATAAAGTTCAATTATTGTTCCATTTTTAACTGCAGCTTCTTCTAAAGATTTTAACTGCCATTCATCACATTCCGATTTTCTATACTTTATATGAGAAATTTCGTTGTTAAAACACCATGGAAATCCTTGCTGAATTTCTGTTTCTTCTTTTGATTTTAAAAATACACGTGGAAAATTATTCATATTTTTAGTATAAACAAAACGCTTAGTTTGAGCAATCACAGAAAATTTTACAATTTAGAGTTTACGATTTTAAGGCAACAAGCTCGGAATAACTTCAGAACTTGATTTTACGCAATATGTGGATTATTATAAAACGATGAACAAAAAAAATACTTTTCTTATTATTGCCCAGTTTTTTGCAGTTTTTATGCTTTTTGCAGAACAACCTATTTTAACAGATGTAAACGCAGTTTTTTCAGATTCTAATAAAATTACTATAACATGGTCTATTCCAAGTTCGCCTAGGCCAGAAATTGAAAAAATTCTTGTCTACAGAAGTAAAAAGCCTATAGGAACTTATTCAGACATCTGCAACGATTCGCCGATAACGGTTCTTTCAAATATTGACACAGCATGGACCGATTCTGTAGCAGATTTTAACGACTACTACTATGCGGTAATTGCGCAAACTGCTGGCAGAAATTACGATATAATCTTGCCTTCTATTAACTCAACTGTAAATGGAGTTCACGTAAAAATAGCTCAACAAAAATCCTATAATGAAAAAAAAGTTGAAGAAGAAAAAACTCTTGCACAGGGAACTTTACGCGAAATGCCTTTGCCATACCTAGATTTAACTGGCGAAAAAAATAAAAAGAAAGTAAATATGAACGAAGAAACTCTTTTTGTGGCAAAAAAACTTGCAGGAACTAAAAAAGCTTCTAAAACTAAAAATCTTGCTCCATATATTTTTGAAGAAGACTTAATTTCGCCTGCAGGCGGCGACGATTATCTTTTATTCGATGTTCTTAGAACAAGTTTTATAAAAAAAGAATACAAAGAATCTTCTAAACAACTTTCAAAGCTGCTAGAAACAAATCTTTCAGAGACAGTTACGGACAGAGCGACATTTTATCTTGCACAATCGTTCTATTTTAACAGCGAATACGACAAAGCTGTTAAAACATTTATCCTTGTATACAACAAGTACCCTTCGCTGACTAAAAAATGGATAGATTCTTCTTTGGAAAAATATTCAATTCCTCAACTATAAAAACGCATGGTCAAGAAACTTGCGCAAAAGACCTAGTCAAGTTTAGTTTTATTAGCGGATACTTCTTATAATATCAATAAAAGAAGGTGTTCTTCTTGCTCCTAAGTCTTCAGCTGTTAAACCCATTGCATTTTGATTTTGACTGGAATTACCATTCATATCTGCAGAAGGAGCTGCATTTATTACGCTTGAATCTTTTTCTTTTGCATTTTGCTCATCCGAATTCGGCATATAGGCTAAAACCAGTTCGTCGCCCTTATTTACTCTATCGTAAAAGCCTTTGTATTCTAAAAGGCCTTCGCTTACTTCTTCCCCTACAGAAGTAACTGTAAACTTACCTAAAATATTGTCAGCTGTATAAGAAAGTCCGAGCGAACTAGAAGCCGTTAAAATACTGTTTCTTCTTACAACATCAAAAACAGCGCCTTCAACAACATTTTCGGATTTTCCTATGTCGGCAAGAAGCGTTTTTCCATCTCTATCCAGAATTTTTGCTTTTACAGTAAGATGGCTTAAAATTTCATTGCAAAACCTTCTTAGAACATTCGCATACCGGTCATTTGCGGTTGCATACAGCGAATTTTCTAGCAGTTTTGTTCCTGTTCTTGCAGAATATAATTCATAGCCTAAAGAAACATCTCTCGCCCCTTCATCAAAAGAAAGAAGAATAAAATAATCTAAACCAGCTGCTCTAGCACTTTTATACGCTTCTCCAAAAGACAAAGCCTTAGAAGCAATTACGCTTACAGGTGTTGCTATAACACCCTTGAATAAATCTGCCGAATATTCCGCAGTAATTTTATTGTATTCGGCATGTTCTGAAATCACAGAAGATGGTTTATAATACATTCCTATCTTCCACCTTGTCTTATCAAGATAAAAAGGTTGAACATTCCACTTTTTTGCAAGAGAATCTTGCAACAAGTCTTCGTATGCTTCTATTTTATCTGTTAATTCAGTATTCGTTTTGCTGCCATTTGCCCCTAAAGTTTGCTGAATGAATAGCAACTGGTCTAAATACAGTTCGTGAAGACCGTTAAGTTCAAGCATCGCTGCAAATGCCATTCGCGCTTTATCATTGTTTGGCTGAAGTTTTAAAGCCCTTTGATACTCGTACGAAGAGCCAGCATTGTCGTAGCGCCGTTCGTAATCTAAAGCTTTTGAAATATGATAAGAAGCCCATTCTGTTCTCCTTTCATCTTCAAAAGGAACTGTTTCTGCAACAGCCAGCTCAAGGGCAGCCCTCATAACTTCATCATCAGGAGTTATTCGCAAGCCTGCTGACCAAGTTTCAATTGCCAAATCAGGATTTCCATTAGACTTTTGAGCGCAACCTTTTAAATACCATGCGCTTGGGCAAGTTCTGTTTCTTCCAATTCTAAAGTCACAAATAGAAATCACATCTTCGTAGTCATTAAAAAAATAGCGGAGTTTTGCAAGAAGCTCATAAGCCTTATCGTAATCGCCGTCAACTTCAACTGCAACCCGGCAATGTTTTTCTGCATTAGTAAAATCACTGTTCATTGCGCAGACAATAGCCGCTAAATAGTGAACTTCCGCTTCATTAGAATAACTAGAAAGAGCCTGATTTATATACTTTTTTGCGTTTTCGTTTTTACCTAGTTGAGCAGAAACAATGGCTAGACTTAAAAGAGCTTTTCTATTTTTGCTCTGTCTTTTCAAAGCTTCTGAATATTGCCTTTCGGCTCCTGTAACCTTTCCATCAAAAAGGTCTAGCTCTGCAAGACCGAATCTAGCTTCTACATCATTTGGAGTAGTTTTTATAATATCTAAAAAAACTTTGCGAGCTTCATCAAATTTTCCCATTGCAATATAGGTCATTCCCCGCAAATTGTTTATGGCATTGTCATTTTTAGCAAACTTTTCTGCCTGCTCCAGCTGTTCTAAAACGAGGTCAAATTCAGAAAGCTGGTAAGAGCACTGCGCCAAATGAAACCAGGCATCTGAATAAGCGTTATTGATTTTTAAAACTTCCATGAAATTCTGGCT
The DNA here is from genome assembly GCA_002437725.1 of Treponema sp. UBA6367. Lineage (GTDB taxonomy): Bacteria > Spirochaetota > Spirochaetia > Treponematales > Treponemataceae > Treponema_D. Next base: position 151,392 of record DJRF01000010.1, on the reverse strand, counting down.
TGCTTCGTACCATTTTTCGCTATTTTGAGCTTTTACGCCATCATTAAAAAAAGATGCAACGCTTTTAGTTTGTCCATAAAATGAAGCTGAAATAACAGAAAATAAAATTAAAACGATTATGTTTTTATTCAGAACTTTCATCAGCGCCAGCCTTTGTTTCTTTTTTAGAAATATCTTCCGGATTTTTTCTGATAACCTTTATTAAATTAATTCTGTGTCCTTCCATGTCTTGAACTATAAATTCGAAGTCATTCCAAGAAGTTTTTTCAAATTTTACAGGTATTTTGCCAAACAAATCAAAAACAAAGCCTCCAAGTGAATCAAAGTCGTTTGCAGGAAATTCAGCTTCTATTGTTTCGTTCAAGTCATCCAAATCTACTCTAGCATCGCAAAGCCACACATTATTGCCTATAGGTAAAATATCTTCGCGCTCATTATCAAATTCATCCTGAATATCACCAACAATTTCTTCTATTATGTCTTCCATTGTTATAATTCCAGCAACTCCACCATATTCATCAATCGCTATTGCAATATGAAGATGACGTCTCTTAAATTCTCTAAGCAAAGAGTCAATCCGTTTGCTTTCAGGAACAAAATAAGCCTTGCGAATAATTTTTTCAAGTTCAAAGTGTTCGTCCTTTTTCATAAGAGAATAGATAAGATCTTTTACATAAAGAACGCCAATAACATTGTCTATAGATTCGCTATAAATAGGAAAGCGGGAATGTCCGCTTGCAGAAATTTTTTCAAGCAATTCATCGCTATCTGTATCAACAGAAATGAAATCTACATCGATTCTAGGAATCATAATTTCTTTTACAGTAGTCTGGCTTAAATCTTCAACCCCTTGAATCATGTCCTGTTTTTCTTCGTTAAGAATTTTTTGTTGTTCCTGTGAAAGTTCTTCGATTTTTACAGTCTTTGTATTGTTTTTTTTACGCTTAAACAATGAAAAATTCATTTTCTAATCCTTTTAATTATATAATCAATTCATCAGAAAGTTCTAAAAGAATTTTTTCCTGAAGTGCGAGCATTTTTCCAGTTGGAACTACATCTTTTTCAATATGTTCTTCCCCATGATCCATTCCATTTAAGTGAAGAATTCCGTGAATTAAAAGGCGTTTTAATTCAGTATTTTCGTCCACTTCAAAATATTCCGCATTTTTTGGAAGAGTTTCAACACTTATGGCAATGTCGCCGACGTTAATCCACTTTTCTTTATTATCTTCATACTCTTCCCCATTTTCAAAGGAAAGGACGTCTGTAGGAGAATCAATGTTGCGATAGTTTTTGTTTAACTCTTGAATAAAAGAATCGTTGCAGAATAAAATTGAAATTTCTTCCCTATTATAACAAAGTTTTTCTAGAACTTTATTTACAAAGGGTTCAACTTTTTCTAGCCAACTAGGAATTTCAAGTTCGTCTTGAACAGAAATATAAACTCTATTGCTCATGAATTTTTGCTCCACTTAAAGTTTTTTCTTTTTGAGTCCTTGCAATCCGTCCTTCAGAAGTTTTTGTTTTAGCTTCCTTTACGACTTTGCCTTCCAAAGTTTTTTCAGATTTTCCACTCTTTGTTTTTTCTAAATCTGATTCCAAACTCTTTTGATCAGGGTATTCAATTCTGTTATGATAGTAACCGACTAAAAGAGTTACAAAAGCTTGCCTTATCTTTGTTATATCCCTAAAGGTAAGAGCACAATCATTAAGCTGTCCGTGCTGAATTTTAGAATCTATTAAGGCCTTTATAAATTTGTCAAGCCGCTCTTCAGTTGGATTTTCAAGAGTCCTGCAAGCTGCTTCAACCGTATCCGCAAGCATAACAACGGCAGACTCTTTTGTGGAAGGCGGATTTCCTGGATAAGAATAATCAGCTTCCAGCACATTTGGATTGCTTTTTTTTGCCTCTTCATAAAAGTATGATATTAAACTGTTTCCGTGATGCTCTTCAATTATGTCGATTACAGACTGTGGAAGATGCAGCTGTCTAGCTTTTTCAACACCCTTTTTTACATGGCTTCTAATTACAGATGCGGAAAGGCTTGGTTTCATAGAATCGTGCTTGTTTATTCCGTCTGACTGGTTTTCAATAAAGTATTCGCTTTGATCCATCTTTCCAATATCGTGATAATACGCGCCGACTCTTGCAAGCAAAGAATTTGCTCCTATATCGCGACAAGCATTTTCTGCAAGCTGAGCGACCATCTGCGAATGTTGATAAGTGCCACTTGCAGTAACAAGCATTTTTCGCATTACAGGATTATTTAAATCGCTTAAATCCATTAAACGGAAAACAGAGGCGGTATTCAGCATCAACTCAATAGGAGTTATAAGTCCAAGCGTAAGAATTCCAGACATAAATCCGTTGAGCGCAACTCCAGCTATTAACAAAATCGAATGTGAAAAACTTTCGTTAAAAACGACCATGTATAAAACAAGCATTGCCGCGTTAAAAAAAGCCATAACGAGAGAAACAAAAATCATGTCGATTCTGTGCTCAATGTTCCTTACAACGGCAGTCGCCGCAAGACAAGACGAAAGCGTAAACAAGAAAGGAACTATTTGCCAGCTAGAAGCATCAAGCACGCCTAGCGAAAGTATAAAAGAAAAGAAAACTGCGCTAAGCTGCCCATAAAGTATTGCTTGAAAAAGAATTACAAATGAAGCAGGTATAATCATAAGGATAGAATATGGACTTGCAAAAAATCTATTTTTCCCGCCGAAAATAACTGCCGAATATACTATCAAAAAACAAATGCACTGAAAGACGAGCTCTCTGAGTTGAATTTTTCTACCAAAAGGAGCATAAGCGTATATAAAGAACCACATAACTAGCAAAACAAAGAGATATAATTCTGAATTTGCAAAAAGCCGCCAATCTATATAGTTTGGACTTTTAGCCATTTTTTGAAGCTTATTAAAAGCCTCGCTAGTTATTGGAAAACCTTTGCGAATAATTTTTTCTCCTTCTTCTATAGAAAAAGGAAAATCTTCATCTGCAGAAATAGATTTTGGCGCTACAAGAGTTCTGTCTGAAATTTGACCTATTTCAAAATCATTTAGATTAAAAGACATTATTGTCTGGCTCGTTGCAACCTCAAAAATATTTACTGCGGAAACAAGAAGGTAGCCTATAGCCATTAAAATAAAAACCGGATAGTGCTTTTTTACATAAGTTTTAAAGCCTCCCAATTCTTCTTTTACAATTGTATCAGATTTCTGTTTTTTCATTTTCATACACCTTTAAAATCTTTTTTACCAAAGGATTACGAACTACATCTTCTGAATTAAGACGAATGACAGAAATTCCGTCAATACCTTCTAACAAATCGATGGCATGCGTAAGTCCTGAACGAATTTTCCTTGGCAAATCTATTTGCGTAATATCTCCTGTTATAAACATTCTAGAATTTTCACCCAGCCGGGTAAGGAACATTTTCATCTGTTCAGAAGTTGTATTTTGCGCTTCATCAAGAATTATTGCGCAATTATTTAAAGTCCTTCCCCTCATATATGCAAGAGGAGCGGCTTCTATTATTCCGGAATCTAAAAGACGCCTTATACTTTCTGAAGAAATTATACTTTCCATAGCATCAAACAAAGGTTTTAAGTAAGGACTTATTTTTTCTTCTAAATCACCTGGAAGAAAACCTAAACTTTCGCCGGCTTCTACAACAGGTCTTGTAATCACCAGTTTTGAAACTTTATGAGAAAGCAGCAATCCCAATGCGTATGCAACTGCAAGAAAGGTTTTCCCTGTGCCGGCAGAACCCGCGCAGAAGACAAGTTCATTTTTTCGCATTGCGCTAACATATAAAGCTTGATTTTCTGTCCGCGGATAAATTCTTTTTGAGCTGCCAGGAACAAGAATTGAAAGTGATTCCAAATTTGGCTTTTTTTCAACATTTAATACTGATGCAACAATGTCACAATAGTCCTTGCTGCCATCATTTACCTCATCAGCAATTCTATCCACAATAAACTGAAACTGACGACGCAACGGCTCATCTTCTGTGTCTATGGAAAGCTCATTTCCTTTAGTATACACAGGAATTCCCAAATGCTCTTCTATGAGGTTTAAGTTGTTATCATTGATTCCACAAATGCAAGAAAGAACTTCTGTATTTGGAACCACTATAGTATATTCCGTACTCACTATAATAGATTATTCTAAAACAACCTTAAATAATTGTCTACTGCAATGACCATTTTCCATACTCGTCCAAAATTTCTGCCTTCATAGCTGCCATAGGCCTCCACATAATTGAAATTGTCATATAAGGATTAAAATCATAAACTTTTTTTCCGTTTTCATCGGTAATAAGCCTAGGTTCAATTTTAAATGAAGTTTTAAAATCCCAATCGTGAAGTTCATGAGTTAAATCGAATTTCAAGGCTTTTAATTTAAATCCGGAGGATTTTCTAAGGTCTTCATCGTCAAAGCGGAAAGAATTTACTAAATCCTTGAACAGATTTGTTTCACCAGGAATTCCAATCTCATTTCCAAAATATCTATAAATCACAGAATTTCGTGAAGAGGAAGAAAACGTAAGTGTCAAAAAATCTTGTATTTTAAAAGAAATGCTAGGATTAAATGTAAAATAACTATCTGTAGGTTTTAAAAGATCTGCAACAACGCTTGTTGAAAGTCCTAAACCTAAGCTGACTCTATTTTTCCAAGTATAAAAGGTTTTTGTGCCCGGAGAAAATGAAAAAGAAAGAGAATACGGCAAAAAGTCTTTTTCTTTTTTCTGAATCCAACCAGTTTCACTTTCAAAATCAAACCCGTAACTATAAGACATAATATATGAAAGGGAAAGACTTTTCCAAATCAAAGATGCCTTAAACGCATCGTGCCGATTTTCTTCCAAATCGTAGTTGTAGCTTTCAGAAAGTTTTAAGGTGTTATTAAAAAGAGAAAGCGAAAATGCCTGCTTAAAAGGCTGCTTTACCCAAGTATCGTCGTCAATAGATTTCTTTTTTATGCCGGCTTCAAAAGAAAGCGTTGTATACGGAAAACCTAATTTTAAAGTTCCATAGTATTGGCTTAACTGGGGACGAAGCGTTGTTGTGAGCGTTAATGTCTGCGTAATTTTTCCATCAAGCTCGTTGCCAGCTATTATAAAATCCAAAGAATTTGTAGTTATAGAATCTTTGTCAGTCCAGTCAACAGAATGATACTCCCACTGCGGATTGTCTAGCTCGGGATTGTATTCATCTGCTAAAAATTCTGTTCTTATCAAGCGGATTGAAGAACGCCAAGTTACGCCAGTATCTTTTATCCATTTTATATTTGTAAATGGCTTTAGAGAAACTGTATTTGAATTTGTAACATCTTGCTTTTGCGCAGCATAGTCTGTTTTTACAAGCGATTGCGCAGATTCCTTTGTGTAACCGTATTTTTCATTTTCATCATTTATAAAAATGTATGGATGCCTTTGAAAAACAGGATTGTAAGAATACGAACTTGAAATGCTAAAAAAGTTCCCGCCATAAGACAAGCTGTTATCAAGAGTTACAGGAATTTTTAAAGTATACATAGAAGATTTTAACTTGCTCCAATCAAAATCCTCTGGAGTCTTTAGCATAGCAGAATCGTAGGCAAGCTGAGTATTAAGGTTCGGCCTAACAGAATACTTCATCGAAAAAGCAAGGCCAGAAATACTATTTATTGAAAAAGAAGGCGTCTGCAATTTTGGAAGACTTTCCGCAGGCAAGATTTCTGCAGTAGTTTCTAAAGCAACTTGTTCGCTGTCAAGGCTAACAGAATTTGCAATTTTTGATTCAGATTCACCTTCACCTTTGTTTTCAGAATTGTTTTCAACCGCTTCTTTGTTTTCTTTTGATTCTTCAGAATCCTTTTGCAAAGTTTTAGGAGCAATCATTTCTGCAACGAAGGCTGGAGAAGTTTTTGAGCTTGATTTTTTTGCTTTTGAAGTTGAAAAATCAATTATGGTTCCGCTTAAAGCGCCATTAAACGTTAATGGCGTTAAAGAAGACGGATAATAAAACTTTCGTTGCGGCGAATAACTCTTCCAATTTGAAATATCTGCTTGGGTCAGGTCACTTTTATTCAAGTAAGGAATATCGCTATCCTCTAAAGAAGAATTTGTCATGGACGAAAATACAAGCGAAGAATTTAAACTTAAAGAAACTGAATTTATGTAAGGCTTTATTACTTCAGGAAGTGGAACTGTATAAGAACTGTTCATTGTCCAAGTAAAAGAAGACACTTCGGAAACTGTTTCCTGTTCTTTAGTTTTAGAAGCAGAATCAGAGAGGTAACTAATCCAGTCCATAGTTTCAGAGCGTTCTGAAAAATCGTCTTTAAAAAACGGGTCTGAATAAACAGGCAAGGACATAGAAAGCGAAAACGGTTTATTCATAGAGAACTTAAAGCCCGCCCCATACCTAAAAGGCAGTTTTAAGCCCAAAAGGTTTGAAGTATCGTATATTTTTGCGCCTGTAGAAGTAAATGGCATATATTCTGCCGTAGAACCGTTATAAAAAACGGTATTTGAAAAACCAAGATTTGCATTAAATTCTAAACTTGAAAAAACTTTTTTTGGTTTAAAAACACCATCCACCCCAGCTAGTATACCAATGTTTGAATAGTAATCTCCTAAAATTTTTAGATAGTTTGAAGTGTCGCCTTTAAAGTCTTGCTCAAGATTGTGCAAAACCAGGCCTTCCAGCTTTTGTTCTTTTAGGGAAGATGGCTTTATAAAATTGAACAGAGCCTTTAATTTTTCGCTGCCATCGCTAGTGTCTTCGGAAGATGAAGAAGAACTTGTTGTGTCAAGAGGTTTTCTTCCATATAAATAACTTGTTGTCTGAATGAAATAGCCTTCTCTTCGCTTGTAACCAAAAACAGGATTAAAAACCAATTCGTCTTTTGGATAATAAAACGCAGGCAGATATAAAACAGGAACTACACCAACAAATAAAAAAGCATTAAAAAAAGCAAATTCTCCGCCTGGAAGAAGCCATATTCGGTTCGCATTGATATGCCAGTGAGGTTCTTCGTCATCGCAAAATGTAAGCTGTCCATTTTTAAAAACTATTGTATTTGATTGGCTTCTGCCAAAAATATCGCTTGCAACAACCAAGGTCGATCCGCTTGGAAGATTTAACGCATCGGATTTTGTCTGAACAACTCTTCCATCGTCAAAAACGCCTTCAAGCGTAGAAGTGTTAAACATTAAAGAAGAAGCAGAAACATTCATTCCACCTGAGCTAGATGTTGTCTGCTCTAAAGAAACGTTTCCTTCCGCATAAATCATCTCGTGCGCTCTGTCGTAACGAATCATGTCCGCATTAATAACATTTTTATCGCTGCCTTTTGTTACAGAAATCTTTACTTCGCCAGAAAGAACTATTAAATCAGCCCCCGTTTCTTTGTCTTTTTCGTAGCGAGTGTTCCGCGCGTTTTCTATTGTGATTACAGTTGTATTTTCCTGAGAAAATGCTTTTAATCCAACAAAAAAAAGGAGAGAAAAAAAGATTTTTTTTAAAAGGCGCTTATTCATATATTTTTATCTTTTTTTGCAAAGCATATCTTTTATAAATTGGCCTGTATAGCTTTCTGCAACACTGGCAATTTGTTCTGGAGTTCCTTTTGCAATAATATTGCCGCCTCTAAAACCGCCTTCAGGACCTAAGTCTATAATATAGTCTGCCTGACAAATAACATCAAGGTTGTGCTCTATCATCAAAACGGTATTTCCTTGATTTACAAGTTTTTGAATTACTTCCATAAGCTGCATAACATCAGCAAAATGCAGACCAGTTGTAGGCTCATCCATTATATAAAGAGTTTTTCCTGTTGAAACGCGGGCAAGCTCATTTGCAAGTTTTACACGCTGGGCTTCGCCGCCTGAAAGTGTAAGAGCGTTTTGTCCTAATTGAATGTAACCCAATCCAACCGCTTTTAAAGTTTCAAGTTTTCTAGAAATATGAGGAATTCCTGCAAAGAATGAGCAAGCTTCTTCGATTGTCATTTCAAGCACATCGTTTATGCTCTTTCCCTTATAAAGAACTTCTAGTGTTTCCTTATTAAACCGTTTTCCTCCACAAACATCGCACTGGATAAAAACATCTGGAAGAAAATTCATTTCTATTGTAATGGTTCCACTGCCCTGACAATTTTCGCATCTTCCACCGCGGACATTAAAACTAAAGCGGCCTTTTTCCCAGCCGTTAGCCTTGCTTTCTGGAAGACTTGCAAAAAGGTCTCTTATAGCATCAAAAACGCCTACATAAGTTGCAGGATTGCTTCTTGGAGTTCTTCCAATAGGGCTTTGATCAATATTTATTACTTTGTCGATAAATTCAATGCCTTCAAGAGACTCGTATTTTCCCACTGGCAAAGAAGAATGCATAACTTTGTTGCTTATAGAAGGAAAGAGCACGTCGCTCATCAAAGTAGATTTTCCACTTCCTGAAACACCAGTTATGCATGTAAAAGTTCCCAAAGGAATATCTACACTGACATTCTTTAAGTTGTGTTCAGCAACGCCTTTTAATTTTATAAAGTTCCCATTTCCTATACGGCGTTTTTTAGGAATTTCCATTTTTAGCACACCAGCAAGGTATGCGCCTGTTTTGCTTTCTTTAACTTTCATGACTTCTTCTGGCGTACCAGCCGCAACTACCTTGCCGCCGTGAACACCTGCACCAGGACCTATATCCACAAGGTAGTCAGCGGTTCGCAAGGTTTGCTCGTCGTGTTCAACAACAATAACAGTGTTTCCCTGGTCGCGAAGATAAGTCAATGTGTCTATAAGCCTCTGATTATCACGCTGATGCAGACCGATAGACGGTTCGTCAAGAATATACATAACGCCGGTAAGACTAGAGCCAATTTGAGTCGCCAAACGAATTCTCTGAGCTTCTCCACCAGAAAGAGTTTCCGCAGCTCTTTCCAAAGTCAAATAATCAAGCCCTACATCACGCAAGAAAGACAAACGGGCATTAATTTCTTTTAAAATCTGAAAAGCAATCTGTTTTTCGCTTTCTGAAAGCTTTAGGCTTGCAAAAAAATCTATGGATTCAACTACGCTTAGCGTGCACAGTTGCCAAATATTTTTTCCCCCGACAGTTACGCCCAGAGCTTCCGGCCTAAGCCTTTGCCCATGGCAGGACTTACATTCGCTTACAGTCATAAACTTTGTCTGCATGCGCTCTTTTTGAGTATCGCCCCAAGCTTCATTGTAACGGCACTTCATATCGTTAAGAATTCCAGCCCAAGGTCTTTTATATTCGCTATAACCTTCTCCGCTCTGTTTTTTATAAATCCAGTGAAGAATTACATTTTCATCGCCATTTTTAAGATAGTCGAACTGCTTTTCAGAAAGTTCGCAAAGAGGAGTATCTAACGAAAAACCTGCGTAGTCTGCAATAGCTTTAAACAAAGAATGATTCCATTCGCTTTCTGGATTATAAAAAGTTATTCCGCCTTCATTAAAACTTTTCGTTTTATCTGGAATTATTTTTTGCTCGTCCCATTCCATTTTTTCGCCAAGCCCGCTACATTCAGGGCAAGCGCCAAAAGGATTATTAAAAGAGAACAAGCGAGGCTGCAGTTCTGGAATTGAAATTCCACAATCTGGACAAGCATTTTTCTGGCTAAAAAAAACTTCCTCTTCCTTTTCTTCAGTTCGTTTTGTTACTATGATTATTCCATTTGCACAGTTGAGAGCTGTTTCTACGCTGTCTGCTATGCGGCGTCTGCAATCTTCGCTTATAACGATTCTATCTACAATAATTTCAATAGTGTGTTTTTTTTGCTTGTCAAGCTTTATAGAATCTTCAAGATTGGCAACAACTCCGTCAATTCTGGCCCGTATAAAACCAGACTTTTTTGCATCTTCAAAAACTTTTTGATGCTCGCCTTTTTTTCCGCGAATAACTGGAGCAAGAATTTGAATTTTAGTTTCTTGCGGCCAAGTTAAAATTGTGTCAATTATTTGATCTACAGACTGTTCTCTTATTTCTCTGCCGCAAGAAGGACAGTGCGCATGACCTACGCGGGCAAATAGCAAACGGTAGTAATCATAAATCTCTGTAATTGTGCCAACAGTTGAACGAGGGTTTTTGTTTGTAGATTTTTGTTCTATTGAAATAGCAGGACTTAAACCTTCAATTAAATCCACATCAGGTTTATCCATGCTTCCTAAAAACTGCCTTGCATAACTAGAAAGGCTTTCCATGTAACGCCTTTGACCTTCTGCAAAAAGAGTATCAAAAGCCAAAGAAGATTTGCCGCTTCCACTAAGCCCTGAAATTACAACCAATTTGTTGCGAGGAAGTTCCAAGTCAATATTTTTAAGATTGTGCTCTCTAGCACCACGAATTACTATTTTATCGTTGTTAAATATCTGTGCCACAAGAGTATTATAGTAACTTTTATGCTGAAAGTCGAGTTTAGTCTATATAATGAATCTAATTTTGGCATAACAGTTCTTTTACTTTTTTGTTAAAAAGTTTTGAATCATTTTCTAACGTTTTTAAGAACTCTATGCTATCTAAAGAACCTAAAACAGATTTCATTTCTTCTTTATTGCGATAGGTCATGCAGCGGAAAAAGTCAGTAAAATCTTTTTCCCGGCTAGAAACGCTCGACTTGTACATTTCATCGCTTACAGCAATAACATCATCTGCCAAATCTTTTATAATTTCATTATTGAACTCTGCAATTTTTCTAGTATAAAGCCTCTCTAAAATGTAGATTGCATATCTAACTTTGTCATTAAGATATTCGCTTTGGCAAGAATTGTAATAGTCGTGAAGCTGTTCCCAAGTTTCTATCGAGCGCTCTTTAATCATCCTGAACGCATTTTCAACTTTTTCTAAAGGCATAACCTGTCCGCCAACGTTAAGCCACTGCGTATAAAGAGGCAGCGAGCTAAGTTTATTTAACGTTTCCTTTAAAGGTTCCTGCAAAGAATTCTTATCAAAGTATTCGATTAAAGTTTCTACAGCAAAGTATTTTGCTATCTTGCGATAAGTGCGGTATGCTTGCACAGGCTTGCAAATAACCGCTCCATACTTTTTTTGACAAGTCATATCTTTTAGGGTAAAGTCCAAATTTTCTGTCTTGTGAAGAAAATCCTTTGCCAGCTGCCTAACATCTTTAAGATTTTCGCCCTTATTTACAAAAAGAGAATTCATATTCGCCGCTGTAAGTTCTATTATTCGTTCAACAGAATGTACTACTTCTTGAATTGTATCTGGAGCAAATGGATCAGTTTCTATGTTTTGAACCTTTACGATTCTTTTATCCCTGTTTTGAAACTTATATCTATTGCGAACAATTGCAAACATATCATACATAAACCACCAGGCAGGCAAAATATGTATTTCCTTTTCATCTGCTGCAGGTGCAACTAACGCAAAAGGATAAGTTATATTCAATTCATTTTGGTACGAACCTTTTGCAACAAGTGTAAAAGAAGCGAAACGGCTATTGTGCTTGAAATCGCTGCAAAGCCCCGGCCAAAATCCTCTGCCTGCAATAATTTCGCCATCCGGGCTTCTAGAATTGTGATTGCTTCCAATTGTCGCACCAGCGGCAATGTTGCTCTGCCCCATAACTGTAGTGGCTATAAGAAACGAAGAATTGTGATGCTGCTCGTGAAAAGGGAAAATAAGATTGTTTAAAATTTCGCAGCAAGAAACCGTGGAATTATCCCCAAGGACAGAATTTATTAAGCGAGCGCCATATTTTAACTGGCAGTTTTTACCTATAACAAACCTTATTGCAACTGCTTGATAAAAGACATGGCTTCCTTCGCCCATAATCCCGTTTACAATCTCTACGCCTTCTCCAATTTGACTTACTTCATCTTCTGTAGAAAGAATTGTAACATTTTTTATTTTTAGCGCGCCTTTTATATAGGCACAATTGCCGATTTTTGAATCCTTTATAAGTTTTGTGTTTTTTATAACAGCATCGTCACCAACAATCCCAAAAGTATCAAGTTTTCCAGAATTTCCATATTCTGTCATCTCTTTGAATCGCTGCATCAGCTCCTTATCTTCTCTATAGCGGGACCACAAAAATGCATCCGAAGGAAGCATTTTTTCAAATGGCAAAATATTTCTTCCACCGTTTTCATTGCTTACACTGATCCAAATGCGATTCGACTCAGGCTCACCTTGCTTTAGAATTCCATTTCCAAATTTGCTGTGCAAAGTGCAAGACATTTCTTCTATATTAAAGAGCATTACTCTGCTGCCCAAGTGATAGTTTTCCAAGTAAGAAACATTCTGAATAACATTATCATCACCAGTTACAACATTTTTTAAATGCGAGCGATAAACTCCTGTAACAAGCTCCAAATCGTGATATTTTAGTTTTGCAGAACACAGTCTGCCTAAAACAACCCAGCCGCCAAAGTAGGAATTTTTTATTAAAGTTGGATCAAAGCAAAATTCCCCTGCATCTACCAAAACGTTTTGCCAAGCAGGATCTTCACTAGTATTTAAGTTGTCATCAAGAACAGAAATTTCTGCAGGAGTAAGGTGTCTTTTTCCCTTAAAAAGATTTTCAGGAATAACAATATTAGTTTTGTGCGGATTAAAAAAAGTTAAACTTGGCATAGATTTTAATTTTAACTTGCGCAAATACATTTGTCAATTTTACTTTTTTTTTTTACTTTTTTTACTTTTTTTACTAAAAGGTCAAAATGCCGACTATTTATAAAAATCTCGACATTATGCCGACTGTTACTGTATAATTCTAAGCATGAAAAAATATTTTAAAATTGTAGTTTTATTTTTGTTATATTTTATTTTTTTTCAAACTGCAGTTTTTCCTCAAATTTTTTTAACTACAAATAACTACAGCGAAAACATACTTGAAAATGGCATTAAAGTTTTTATCCTTGAAGATTTTTCAATTCCCACAATAAATGTAAAGTACACAGTTTCAGCAGGCTTTAGCGCCCAAAATAAAAACAATACAGGATTTTTTAAACTTTATTCGAAGCTATTCAAAACTGGCTACACAGAGGAAGAAAATCTTGAAAATCTAAACTTCTCTGAAGAATGTAATTCTGACATATCCGCATATTCGATGACTGTAACGCCTATCAGCTTGGAAAAATCTTTAGAAAATCTTGCAAAACACGCTTTTAACAGTTCATTTACAGATAAAAATATTAAAGCAGAGCTGGATTTAATGAAAAATGAAGTCATGCAGTATTCTTCAACTCCAGCATCTTTTATAAACGCTGGCATAGATTCAAGAATTTTTTCAAGCGAGCCTTGGAAATTTGATTCTGGAATATATCCTGCTTTATTTTCAAAAACTACGCCAAGCCAAGCAAGAACAATCCTTGAAGAAATTGCAAAAAAATTCTATACACCACAAAACAGCTGCATTTTTATAAGCGGCTGCGTAAAAAAGGAAGCCGCCTTAGAACTAATCGAAAAAACTTTTGGAATATACAAGCGTTCTGCGGTTTCACAAAAAGCAGCTCCACCAAAAATTGGAAACGAAGTTCACAAATTTGTTTTTTATGACAAACAGTTTTCAAAAGACTTTACACAAATAGTGGTGCAATACACATCCGTTTTTGCAGAACAATGCGATGTTGCGCAAGCCGCCTTTGAAAACGATTTTTCTTACTTTAAAACCCAGCTTTTTTCAGAAAAAAAATTAAACATCCGCGCTCCTGAATACATTAACATAGCATCAAACCACATGAAAAACAGCTCGAGGCTGATAGTTCAATCTCTACTTGAAAAGAATAAACTTTCTCCAGTTGAACAAGCAGAACTGTTTCTCTTAACTTGCAAGGACGCAATAAAGTCTTGTCCAGAAAAAGACTTTTTAAGCGCAAAAAAATCAATCTGCGAAGATTTTTTAAGCATAACTGAAAGTTCCAGCATTTTTATGAATTACCTTTCAAAGTTTGAACCTTTAGCATTTTACAACGAGCATCAAACTTTAGCACAGAATATGCTTGACCGTCCTAAAAGAATAAGCGAAATAAACACTGCAGATTTAAAAAATTCGTTATCTTTTGAAAATCCTTTTATTTTTGTTCTTGTAAACAGCGATTCATACAATAAATATAAAAACGAATTTAAAAAAGCTGGTTTTCAAGCCATAAATTCAAAAAATGCTTCTTGGTTTTCTGAAAAACTTGCAAAAAATAATGCAAAAAAAATAGAAACAAAAAATCAGGCTCAGCAAAATTTTGAAAATTCTGAGTTAAAAGAATTTACTTCAAAAAACAAAAATTCTATTTCAAAATTTACACTTTCAAACGGAATTCCTGTTGTCATAAAAAAACAAGAAACAACTTCAAAAGCGACTTTTGCAATTTCAATTTCTGGTGGAAAATTTTCTACACTTTATTCACCTCAATTTCAGCAAGTTATGACAGAAATTTTTGTTTCAAATATTCAAAGCGAAGTAAAAAAACTTTGGGAGCAAGGGTTTTTAGAAGTCATGCCAAAAGTTTATTCAGAAATCTTAGATGAATCTAATATAATTGCAATGGAAAGTTCCGCAGAAGATATTAGCGCTTGCATAAAAGCCGCAGGAAAAGCAATTATATTTGGAGAAATCCAGCCAGCCTTAGCAGACAGTTACGTATATTCAGTTGCTACGCAGCAAAGGATTTCTAATGCGAATCCTATTAATCAACTTTACGGAAGCGCTGCAAATTATCTGTTCACACTAGAAAGCTATAAAAACTCTTTATACAACACAAGCGACAGCATTGAAAAAGTAAAATATTTTGAACTCCTTGCAGCCTATACAAATTTCTTAAATGCAGAACTCTATTCTTTTGCTATAGTAGGAAATATAGACGCACAAAAAGTTTTGCCCTATATTGAAGCGACATTTTCTATTTTGAATTGCCAAAAGAAATCAAAATATTCGTCTATAAGCGAAAAATACGAAAAACCTAATTTTCCTAAAAAGGCAAAAAGACTAAATGTAAAGCTTCAGCACCTTTTTTATACCGATATAAGCGCAGAAGACGCAGGTCCTATGCCAGCAATCCTTGTTCCTACTAAAAATTTTTGCGATCCTGTTCAATTCTGGTTGCCAATGCCGACTTTAGATTCTTCTGAAGATTTTTTACTATTTTCAGCAATCTGCTTTAGATTTTTTGAATACATGAAAACTTCTTTAACGGGCCAAGCAAGCGAAATAAAAATTTTGCCGCCTTCAAAACGCTACAACGCAGTCGCCTACACTTTTATAAATGTCAGCCACACAAAAAAAGTCGATTTTCTTTTTGAAAACTGCGTATTAAATTTTACAGAACTTTTAGCAGGCGAAGAAAATGCAGTAATTGAAACAAAGAAAATAAAAGACAGCTGGATTTTAAACACGTTTTCAAACGCTGATTCAAATTTTGAAACTGCAAAATTTTTATTGAGCGAGGCAAATCCTGAAGAATACTTAAACAATTGTGAAAAAGTATTAAATGCGTCACCTAAAGATTTTAAGGAAGTTGCAGAAAAATATCTTAGTCCGATTCCTCTGCTCCGGCTTTATTCATCAGAATCGATTGATTAGAATCTTTTTTGCATTTTATAAAACCATATTCGGTCAGCAAATGAGTAACAGAAACGTCGTGTTTTTCAACAGGAATCGCTTTTGTTACACAAATTGTAAAACAAACTCCGCACAAACAAAAATCATTATTATTTAATGCAAGTTGCTGCAAAAATCTATCATAAAAACCTTTGCCTCTGCCAAGCCTATGCCCTTCAAAGTTAAAAACAAGACCTGGAACAAAAACAACAGTCTTACTTGGCAAGGTGTCTAAGCAAACCTTTTTGCACTGCGGCAAGGGTTCTTTTATTTTATAAGGATTTTGAGTAGAAAACGAGTTTTCAAAATCTGTTACATAAAAAAAATCAATTTCACAGGAAGGGCGCATACGAGGAAACGCTATTTTCTTACCGTCTTTTAGAGCCTGCCTGTATATTAAATATAGATTTGGCTCGTCGCTTAAAGCCATAACCCCAAGCAAAACTTTGCAATTCTTATACTCCTCAGAAGAAAGAAAACTGTTTGCCATAGATTGCGAACAACTTTCCATAAGCGCAGAATCAGAACAATATTCTTTTAGCGCAGATTTTGCTCTATTTCGAAGAAACTTTTTTTGCTCGCTAATAGTTTTATAATCAAAAATAGTTGGAGTTGCACACGGCATATAAAAATCCTAGAAATCTTAAAAAAAAAAATTCACTTTTGCATAAAAAAAGAGCCTGGAAAAACCAGGCTCTTTTCGGCTGCTGCAGGTTTTGAACCTGCGACACATGGATTAACAGTCCATTGCTCTACCAGCTGAGCTAAGCAACCATTGTTCTTGCGAACGTGAATATACTATAGCTCTTATAAAAAAATTAGTCAATAGCAAAGGACATTTTTTTTCATTTTTCTAGAATAAATTCTACACGCCTGTTCTTCCAGTTATTATCTTTATCCCTAAAGTCGACAACCAATTCAGAACCGCCTTTTCCTTCTGTGGTAAGCCTTGCAGCATTTATTCCTTTTTTAACAAGATATTGCTTTACATATTCTGCACGAGCGGCAGAAAGAGGTTGAAGCGCAGGTCCCCACAAATTTGGATTATCAGTAGTTTCTTCAGCTTCATTGTCCGTAAGACGATTTGCATGACCTACAATTGTAACCCTGTAGTCTTTAAATTTATTCAAAATTTCTGCAATGCGATTTAAAACTATCTCGTTATTTCTTGCTTGCTCTGCAGAAAGAGGTCTTGCTCCTGTGGTATTAAAATCAGCGGCATCACTTCGGAATATAATAGAAGGAACTGCCATCTTTAGAACACTTCCGTCGCGAATTACAAGAACATCTACACGGATTTTACCTGTTACCGTAGTTGTCATGCCAAGCGTATCCGAAACTGTAAAATTATACGGATAATCCGTAGCCGACTGAACACGCTCTGCCCTTCCATTTTTGTTCTTTTGAACATTGCTAAGACCGTCCCAAACCATTCGCTCTGTAATGGATGTTTTTCCGCCAGTTGTCCAAAACGGTTTTCCGTAAGGGTCTGTTATTACAAAAGACCATTCTTTTATAGGAGCTTTTGAAGAACCTGAAAGCTTTATAAACAAATCATCCTCTGAACCATCGTTATCAGGACTAAAATATTCAGGAGCAGTTTGAACAGTTAAAATTGGAGGTATTGCAGTGCAAACAAATGGGGCAGAAACGGTATCAACCTTGTTACCTTTTTTGTAAACAACGCTTAAAGTTCCAGAGAACGTTCCTTCTGCAACTTTTCCAGAAGAATCCAGTCCATCCCAGATTATTTGAGCAGGCAGATTAGGACTATCATCGTTTGACCAGCTTCTTACAGAAGCGCCATTTTCGCTGCGGACATCAAATTTCCAAGAAAGTATTCCTTCTTTTACAGATGAACTTACTCTAAAAATTTGAGAATCAACTTTTCCATCTCCATTAGGACTAATTCCGTCGTAATCAGCTGTCAAATAGATTTTAGTTTCTCTTGTATCTAAAACAATATTTTGCAAGGCTGTACTAAATGAATTTCCTGCGCGGTCTTCGCTATGAATCACAATTGAATAAGTTCCATCAGGAACTTTATTTCCAGCCTCGTCAGTTCCATCCCATTCAAACATATCTTTTGAGGCTGTGCGTATTTTTCCTTTCCAAGTAAATTTGCGCACAATTTTTCCAGAAGAATTTTTTACATCCGCAGTCCAAAGCTCTTCTTCTGTGCAGTCTGTAATTGTTATAGGAAGGACATCTTGATTTCCGTCTCCTTCAGGACTAAAAAATGCCCAAGGAGAAACAGCTTTTAAAGAAGGAGAAACTGTGTCCAAGTCAAAATCTGCAGAAGTAACAGATGCTTGAGAGCCGCTAAGAGAAGTTATTTTTAAAGTCGCATTGTATTTTCCGTCTTCGCAAATTATGCCGGAATCATTTTTTCCGTTCCACTCAATTTTAGAAGGAAGATTTCCATTGCCTTTAATATTTTTTACAACTGTTTTTCTAGAATTTTGAACAGTGAATGTGTAGTCAGAAATTCCATCTGCATCTTTTAGAACAGGAATAAATTCCATAATACTGCGAGCTTTACTTCCATTCGGATTAAAGGCGGAATCTTTTATTGAAAGAAGAATTTTCGCCTCTTTTGAACTAAACGCAAAAGTTTCTTTTGTTGGAATTACGCCGGTATTTCCAGCAAGGTCTGTAGCAGTCAAAACAAATTTGTACTCGCCATCAGAGGCAAGTTTTCCCTCAGAATCAAAGCCGTTCCAAACAACACTTTCGGGAGGGAATTCCCCAAAATTCCAGCTTTTTACAACATTTTTTTCATCATTTGCAGAAACCACAGAACCAGTCCACTGTGGAACTTTCGCAAACTTGCCGGAATTGTCAATAAGCATTGAGATTGTAAGATTTCTTTTTGTTTCGCCTCCAAAAGATTTATCAGAAACAATAAGCTGCGCGTTAGGTTTTGTCACATCCAGAACAAACTCTGGAGATTTTATCTTTACAGGTTCATATCCATTTAAGTAAGCGGCAGAAACTTCCGCATGATAAATTCCTTGAGGAATAATATTTCCAGAAGAATCTTTTCCATCGAAAACGATTTTTGAAGGCGGAATCAAAGACTGATTTTGATTGTAAACCCTAACAGGATTTCCATTAGCATCCACAATTGAAACTGACCAAGCAGTAAGTTTATTTCCAGACGAAACTTCAGGAACTGGAATGGTAACTTCAAAAGAAATATTTTTCAAAGGACTTTCGGTTCCCGCAGAAAAATAGCGGCTTCCAGAAATGAGAATATTCGTTGCAGGTTTTTCCGCAGAATAAATAATATTCTGAATCGCAGTTGGAGTATTTGTGTTTCCTGCACGGTCTGTACTAGTCACTTCGTAGGAATAAACGCCATCGGGTACAAAAGAACCTAAATCGTTTTTTCCATTCCACTTAAAACTTTCTGGCTCGCCATCTTTCCAGGTAAAAGTCCTTACAGTTTCTCCTAAGGCATTTTTAAAAGTCCCTGTCCATAAATCTTCTTTTGAGCCAGACTGATTTATCTTTAATTCAGATTTAGCACCTTCTCCAAAGATTTTGTCATTAGGCTGCGCTAAATCAACTTTTGGAGCTTGCGTGTCAACTACAACAGTATACTTAGCAGTTTCACCTACATTGCCATTGTCATCCGTAGCTGTAAAATAGTAAAAATATGTCCCATCGGGAGCTGTTTCTCCGTTGTCCATAGCGCCATTCCAAGAAACAGTTTCAGGAATTTCAACACCGACTTTTGGCGTTACTATCTGCTTAAAAAATGACTTTATGTTTAGCTTTTCTGGCAAGGCAACTTTATTTCCTATTGTTCGTACAGTTGCACCATTTTCATCGGTTATTATAAGCTGCCATGCCGTTATAAGGCGCTTATCAGAAATCTTTAACGGTATTACAAGCTCATCTTGCACACCGTTGTTATCTGGAGAAATGTAACGTATTTTTGTTTCTGAAAAAAACAAAGCTGGAAAAAAAATTAAATATGACAACGCAATTTTTATTATCTTCTTTTTCATTTAGAATCTCCCATAAAATCAAATATAACTACCATTTTCAATTTGATTTTTTAATTTATTTACAACGCAAACTTGTTTTGAATTTTATTATTATTCGCCTGCAAAAATTTCAATTACAGGCGGCTGTTCATCTTTTTGACCAAGCCTTAAGTTTAGGCCTCCGGAAACAACTTGCATTGTTGAATACTTTTGCTGCCAAGCAACTCCTGTAACCATTTCGCTTGTGTCCCAGTTGTGCTTTTTTAGGTATTCATTCTTATTTGTTGTAAAATTAAACTTAAAGAACAGTCCGATAGACGGCATAAAATCAGAATAACCACTTGCAGCTTCGCGAATATCAATTTTTTCTGCTAAATTTATAAAAACCACTTCTTTTATGCTAAACTGCAATCCAAAATCCATAATTAAATTTTGAAATGTAGGAACTGTAAGTCCAACAGATGCTCCACCTTTTATTCCTTTTAAGTCAAACAAAACTGCAGAAGCTCCACCTTTCAGCGTAAACGCAGAAGGAAAACCATCCGAATAAGAAGAACTATCTATTCCTGCTATTGATGTTTTTGTATAATACTTTCCAAGATTTAATGCAGAAACGCCGATTTTTAAATCTTTCATAAAAGAAAGAGAGCCAAAATTATAAAGCGCTCCAAGGTCTGCTCCCAAAGCCCAGTCTGTATTTGCGCTCCAAAATACGCCGCTCGAAAGATTTAATCCTATGCTCAGCTTTTCTGTTATTTTTTTGGAAAGACCTGCTTTTAGATTTAAAGATTTTCCAAGGTTCATTTCGTCGGCAGTGCTAAAAACACCATTTACAATACCGCTTACAGTAAACATTTTTGTAGGCACAATTAGCCCTAGCTGAACGGCAGAACCAAAAGGGGAAGAACTGTCTGATGAAGAAAACAACATCGTATAGCCAGCATCTAACTGGATTCTCTCTTGAGAAGAAGGCAAGGCAGGATTTTGAACAATAGAATCCGAGCAATTAGGAAAAATAGAACTGCCAGCAGCAGAATGTGCAGAAGTCAACTGAACTGGCGAACCTAAACTAAATAGCTCTTGTCCGCCAGATTGAGGATTGTAAGCGAAAACACTTGCTATAAAAACTGAAAATATTGCCATGCATAAAAACTTTTTCATATTAACTCCAAAAAACTTAAAATGGTGAATTATTTAGCCATAGTTATGATAATTATATTATAATAAAAAATACGTTTTTTTTCTACTTTTATAACTTTCTACTTTTGAAGAAGAGTAAAAACACCATCTTTTTCATCATAAATCACACCTTCAGAATCATAGAGGGTTGGATATTTTCCATTTAAGAAATAATTTTTTAGCAAATTAAGATAATAAAATGCGGTTTTGTCGCTAGAGTCTTTTTCTATAAGACTTTCTAAAATTGCTTTACAGTCTTTGTAATCTGCATTTTTAAAATGCCTCATGGCAAGTTCCCATTGTTCAACGTAAAAAAGCAAGAAATCAGAAGCATTTTCTTTTTCTTCAAGCAACTCATATAAATCAACAGGAGTATTTATATTGACAACCCGAACTTTATCCAGACTCCGAAAAACAAATTCTTTTCCTAGCAAGGCGACCGTTTGTCCGCTCATTAAAATTCCGCCTGTACGGTACTGCTTATTTGCCCCTTCTAGCCTAGAAGCAAGATTTACATTATTTCCCATCATGGTGTAATTTTTTTTATTTTTTGAACCAAAATATCCTGCCGTCATTTCACCGCTGTTTATGCCTATGCGCGTAAAGAAAAAAAGTTCAGACTGCGCCATTTTTTTAAATGCATTGAACAAATCCTTGTTAATTTCTGAAGGACGGTCTGACTTTGCAAGCTCTTTAATCTTTTTGTTCATTTTTGATTCGGCTGCTTTCATTTTTATAGCAGCTCTACAAGCCCTAGATGCATGGTCGCTCATTTCTACAGGAGCTCCAAACATCGCTACAATGGAATCCCCTTCGTATTTGTCAATTGTTCCATGCTCGGCAATTATTATTTCCGACATTTGCGTAAGATAAAAATTTAAAAGCTCTCCAAGTTCTACTGCAGTAAGCATTTCGCTTAAAGTAGAAAAGTTTTTGATATCAGAAAAAATCGCCGTCATAAAATATTTTTTTCCGCCAAGCGTAAAAGAACTTGGATCATTCACAATCTGATTTACAACATCTTTGGAAAGACACTGACTAAACGCTGTCTTTATAAACCTTTTCTGTTTTTCTTCTATAAAGAAACTTATTCCCATTGAAGAAATAATTGAAATAACAAAAGCAAAAAGCGGCACAACTAAAGAAATCCAAAATCCATATATAAAAAGAACAAAAGGAATGCCCACAGAAAGGAAAACGGCAAATGCAATTAAAAAAGCAAGTTTTAAAATACTTTTTAAAATTGAGCTAGACTTTTCTGCAAAGAAACAAGCCATAACTCCAATTGTGCAAAACAAAAAAATCCATAAAACATTAATAAAATCTGGCAATTTTCTTACAAAAGAATTGTTTAAGTAGTTGTCTAAAGCAGTTATATGAACACCAACACCTGGATAAACTTGAGAAACCGGTGTAGAGCAAATATCAAAAAGACCTGGAGCATATAGTGCAAGAAAAACATAAAAATCTTCAAAATCTTCTGGCACAAAAGTTCCAATTTTTCCAGATTTCCAGTCATCATAGGATTTTAAAATTTCCATTGCAGAATAAGGAAGGTAGTCATTTGCAGAACTTGCATACCTTAATAAAACAGAACCGTCCTTTTGAACAGGAATATCTTTAAAATCAGGCTCTTTATTTTCAAGATACAAGGGCGCAAATCCCAGCGAAGGATAAAAATTATTTTCGTGTTCAAAGCCAATCCTTGTACGTCTAATTATATCATCGCTGTCCATTAAACTTGTTATATTTGCAATTATTGCCGCATTTTCTTTTATTTCTAAAATTGGAAAAAGAACTTGCGATTTTCCATTGTTTTCAGAAATAAAAACGGTTTGTATAACTTTTTTACATTCTTCTTCTGCCTTGCCAAAAATAAAATCATCTTTTGCCCCGTAAACGGAAGGCTCTGTAAACAAAATATCGAAAGCAATTGATTTTGGGTTTCCTGCAGAAATAAAATCTACTATTTGCGCATAAGCTTCGCGCGGCCACGGCCAATTCCAAGAGCGGTTTTCTTTTGCCCAATCAAGGCTTTTTTGATCAACTCCTATAAAAACTATATCGTCAGAAGCATGAACGTATTTTGAAGCAGCTCTCATTCTAATGTCGTAGGTTTTGTTTTCAAAATACGAAAAAGCATCCAAAAAATACATTGCAACAGAAACGGCAAAGCAAACTGCAATCAAAATAAAAGAGCGAAACATTAATCCATTTTTATTAAAAGGATTTTTTTTCATCAGCTAGATTCCATTCAAAAAATTTTGCTTTTTAGAATTAAATCGATTAAGGCGGACTTCAAATGAACTTCCCTTAAAATCAATTTTTTTGAGTTCCTTTTTTACAGATTCAATACGTTCTTCTGGCGAAGGATGCGTTTTGTTCCATCCGCCTTTTGAATGGTTTTCTTCTATTAAAGTAAGCATATCTAGCATAGCATCAGGTTCGTAGCCTGCGTTGTTCATTAAAACCAACGCATTTTTGTCCGCCTCAAATTCTTGCGGCTTTGAAAAACCTTCGCTCATAATTACATCAGAAATACTATCTGTCATTGTATTAAATGAATTTAAAGATTCATCGGAAACAACCTCTGAAGTAGAAATAGTTATCGCCGTATTTAATGCATTAAAAGCAACATCTGCTCCACGGCTTGCTTTTATTGCCTTTATGCTATGGTTTAACTGAATGTGTGAAAGTTCGTGAGCAATTACAGAAGCTAAAGCATCTTCAGAATCGACGCTTTTTACAAGCGCTTTTGAAATAAATATATGGCCGCCTGGAGTAGCCATTGCATTTATTTCATCAGAATCCAAAATTGCAACCCAATAACCTTTGTACAAGTATGGCACAGGAGAAGTCATTGCGAGAGCTGCACAAATCTCGTTCAAATACTGTGTCATTTCAGGAGCATCCAACACTTGATAAGATGAGAGAATTGTAGAAGCAACTGTTCTTCCTAAATAATACGACATTTCTGGAGTAAACTGCTGAACAGCTTTTTCAAAGGATGAAGCTGTAGAGTTTATGGCGGAAGCGCTGCGATAATCAATAAAACCTTGCGAGGCGGCAACAGTTGTTGCAACAGAAACAATTTCTGAAAAAGTTACACAAGAAGAAAAAATGGCAGACGCAAGCAAAACTGATAAAACTAAAAGAATTTTTTTACTCTTCATAAAGCTGACCTTCCTTTACAAATTCTTTTAACTGCGCATCTGTTACTGAATAAGATTCAATTAAATCAATGTTTTTAAAATTTAGCGCATGCTCTTTTAAGTAAGCCTTTTCAAGCGAGGCTGAAAAACCTTTTCCAGCAAGGGCAAGCTCTTTTGTGTCGGTATCGAGATGATTTACACCATCAACAATTTTTTTTCTTGTTAAAGCTGATTTTATTATCCAGCCGGAAAAATCAGGTTCATTTTCAAGCGAAACCTTTATCCAGTCTCCTTTTGTTTGCAATACTAAAACTTTTGTTCCGTAATTAAGGTTAGAAATATTTTTTGAATAAATAGAAGCCTTTTGTTTTACAGGGACACATTCAACTGCTACATACAATTTTTTTTCTGCGCAAAACGCAAATGAACTAGTCAGAAAAATAAAAAAAACTAGAAATAATTTTCTATAAGATAGTTTCATAACAAAAATTATATATCATCCTTCTGATTTTTCAATATAATTTTAATATGCCCTTTTTTAGCAAAGATTTGAGTTTAAAAATAACGCCATTTTTGCAAGTGGCTGCGCCAGATTGCACTAAAAATCTTGACACAGTTTAAGTTTTATTTCATTATTTAAATATGTCAACAAAATCTTCAGGTAATTTTTTTTCAAATTTGCTTTCACAAATATTTGGCTCTAATGATGCCGAAGCTGAAAAAAAAAGGCAACTCAAAGCAATTGCAAAAAAACTTTCAAAATCAAAATTCAACAAGTTTTATAAGTATTCAGGAAACGAATGTCAACCTACGCTTGCAAAGCTTTTTTACGAAATATACAAAGCCATTTATCCTGCGCAAGCGATGTTCAACTCTGTTCAAAATCCAAATATATTTAAAAAACTCTTAATTGATTTTTCATCTTCTGAACAAATAAGACAGCTAGAAGAATCGCTTACAGTTCAAAAGATTACAGAGCTCTCTAAAAAAATCCCTCTCGAAAACTTAAAAAAAGAAGCAGAAAAAAGAATTTCTGCTTACTCTGACTACTTTACTTTGGAACAAATTTCAAAAATAGACACAATGTACAGGCAGCTTCTTGCCTTAAAGGAATTTTGCACTTTCGATTACTACTTTTTTCTAAAGAAATTTGACAAAACTTTACGCGAAAATTCGTTCAATTCAGTTCCGCACTTTGAAAAAATTAATGCCGAATACATTGCTGACGATTTAAAAGATTTTATTTCTATAGCCTGGGCAATTCCTTTTGATAGCGATTGGACAGAGCTTTTTAAAATTTTAAAAGCGTACAAGGGCGTAGAACCAGTTCCACTCGTCTTGTGGAAAAAAATAATGGTAAAACTGCAAACAATTCAACATTCGCATTGTTTTGAAATGATGATAAAACTGATAGTAGCGAATCCTAACGAAGCTGTGGAAATTCAGTCGCCATCAAAAAATATTGTTGAACCTCACATAGATCAGATAAAAAAAGAAGTAAATGAATGTCTTAGAGTCCTTACAGAAAAAGAAAAGGATACAAAAACTAAAGATATAGCTGCTCAACTTTTTGGAAATTCAGAACTAATTCCTATAAAAAATTACACAGAAGCTATGAGTTCCGTTTTTAAAAGAAAGGGATTAAAAATATATCAATACACAGAGGCTCTTGACTATTTAAAATCTTTCTTAATCGAAATTGTAAAAAAAGATATGCGAGAATACTACGATATTGTAATTGTTCGCGGCCAATGGGAATCTCAATCTTTGTGCGCGCCGTTTTCAGATGGATACAATAGCCTGATAGCCTGTTCCGACAAAATTTTTAGTTTTGACGAAGAGTTGAGCGAAGATTCTTCAGTTGGAATGAAAATAAAAACGCTTTTAACAAAAGCAGATCGCGACAACAGCGCAAAGAACATTTTAAACCGCGTAATTCAAGATGCAAACGATTCTGCTTACAGTTTAATCACAGAAAGCTTAAAAGATATTATTACTATAGGAAAAACCATTCGCACTCTTATAGAAGATATTTCAAAACCAAAGCCTACAATTGTTTCAAACTGGAAAGCTCTTGAGCATTATTCAGAAACACCTTTAAAAGAAGCAGGAATTTCGTTATATAAAAAAATCTATCTCTTTACAACCTTAATGAAAACCTGCATGATGGAATAATTTTTTATTTTACTTTATAACAGATGCAACAAGTTTTTTAAATTCTTCATCCAATGGAATATTGCTAGGCTGAATATTTTCCGAAATGTGAAAAACTCCATCTTCGCCAAGCACAATAGCATCTGGAACTAATTCCGAAATTACATTGTCATTCGCTGCAAAAGGTGTAAACATAAATTCCTCCTGATTTGGAAGCGGTTCAAGCTCAAATATTTCTTCATTTTGATTTACAGGCTTTACCAAATCATCATCCTTTTCTATATAATTTTCGTCCTTAAAAAAATCGGACGGTTTTGAAACAAAAAAATCATCTCCAATAGTATTGCTAGAGTTTTCACTTGCAAAAGAATTTGCACTGCCCCCAATGACAAGAGGTTCAGTTCCCTCAAAACTATGAATATTTTCATAATGATAGGAAGCTATTTCATCTTCATTTGAAAAAGGCTTATTTTCCTTTATTTTTTTACTACGTCCAACTTCTTCCATATCATTAATTTGTTCTTTTCCTTTTTTTATGTCATTTGTCTTATCAAGCTCTTCAACCACTTCTAAATTTTCTAATTCTTCGATATTTTCAGAATTTTTTAAGTTCGGTTCCAAATTTTTTTCAATATGACTATTAGCCTGATTAGAAACAGAATCTGTTTTTATTATTGCAGATGAAACTATTTCTTCAAACATACAGCGCAATTCATTCATATCAGCAGAAGACAGAGACGGCATCTTATCTCCTTTAAAAATTCTTAGAATATCTTCCCAGCTTTGCCCAAGCAGAAAGTCAAGCTGTTTTCCCAGTTTGCGGCCGCGTTTTCCAAGGCTTTTTTTAATTTCTGCAGAAAGAAAATCTTTTTGCTCTTCGATTAGAGCTACTATCTTTTTTCTGTCATAATCTTTTTCAAAGTAGTTATTTAGCAAAGAAAGCTGAATTTTCTTTATTTTATTAAAAATTACAACATCGTCATCCTTTTTCAGGCTAAAAGCAATTAAAATTACAAGGCATGCAGTTATAAATGCGCATATTAGCAGAACAATTTTAATATACAAAGGCATTATCAATATGTCGCTTGAATAAAGTCCGCTGATTTTTGCAAATTGACCTGTTTTGCTTGTTATCAGACTAAAAGAAACGTAATTTTTGGGCTCTTTGATTGAGTTTTTTTCTTCTTTTTCTGTTTTTGCCCGAACAGTTATTCCAAAAGACTGCGCGACACTTTGCGAAACAACAATTTCTTTAACTTTAGAAAAATCTTTAGCCTGCCATTGTTTTAAAATTTCAGGAGCGACAACACTTTGACCTACAGAAGGCATGCCGAAAACAAAGCCTCCTACAGTTCCATCCTCGGAGGAAATCAAGGTTAATTTTTCGTTTATTGAAATAAGATTTTTTTTGTACAGTTCAGATGTAAATTCAAAGGCATTTACATAAAAAATTACAACAGCCTCGTTTTCTTTCTCAAAAAAAGGATATGAAAAAACAAGGCGTTCATCATTTCCGTCAAAAACAATTGTACATTCATTGTTAATACGATTTTTTCCAAATCCATTTACCAATGAAAAATCAAGCTCATCTCTAAAAGTCCTGGTTTTTAAACTATTGTAATCAGAATAAATCCTGTATCTGCCTTCAATTTTATAATCATTTTTAAAAGAACTAAAATAAACTCGCTTTCCGTCTTTGTCCACCACACGGATACCTTCTAGAGAAGGAACGTTTGCTTTTAAAAATTGAAAATCTTTTAAAACAAAATCGGAAGGTTCTCGCAGAAAAAAAGACGGCAAAGCAGGATTTGCCATAAATCCGCCGTTTTTTGCACCAAACTCACAGAGAAGATTAGAAATATATTCATTGCTGCAGCCTGCAATTGCATCAAGCTTCTTTTGAATAGCACTTAATCGGGCAGGTTCGTAAATTTTGTTTTCAACATTAGAAAAAAGACCAAACGAAGATGCCGCAAAAATTCCTGCAAAAAATATAGTCGCTATCAACAAACTAACAGCAGCTTTTGTTCTAGATTTCACCGAAAAATATCCTTATGTTATTAATCGGCGTTTTTTATAGATAAAATTAGAAATTTATAGTTTTATTCTTCAAGTTTTTTAGCTTCTTCCCAAAAAGCATCTTGCTCTTTAAAATGTTCCTCATCCATTGGGATTCCTTTTTTATGCATTTGCTGTTCCACATAAGAAAAACGCCTATAAAACTTTTTATTTGTTCTATTTAGCGCAGTTTCTGGGTCAACTCCCAATTTTCTAGCATAGTTCACAACAGCAAACAAAAGGTCGCCCACTTCTTCTTCAACGCAAAGCTGGGCATTATTTATTTCCTCAGAAGATTTTGTTGTAAAAGGTTCTATTTTTTCCGCATCTTTAGATTTTAATTTTTTACGTTCGATATTTTCGAGCAATTCTTTCGCTTCAAGAACTTCTGCAAGTTCTTCGTTAATTTTTTTTACAACAGAACTAGAATCCTTCCAGTCAAAACCTTTTTTCGCGGCTTTTTTCTGCATTTTATAAGCTTTTAAAAGCGGAGGAAAACCGTTTGGAACTTCATCTAAAACAGAAGAAAACTTTCGTCCTTCCACATTTTGCTTGATTCGCTCCCACTGGTTCAAAACTTCTTGAGAAGATGAAACCTTTCCTTTTGATTCAACAGCTCCTTCGCTTTGTTGAAACACATGAGGATGACGGCGAATTAGTTTTTCGCTGACTTCTTCTAGCATATCAGCAACTGAAAAACTGCCATTTTGCTCATTCATGTAAGAAATCATTACCGTATTAAGAAGAACATCTCCTAATTCTTCTTTAGAATGCGCTGCATCTTGAGCGGTTATAGCATCAACTGCTTCAAAAGTTTCTTCTATTAAATCGCATCGCATACTCAGAGGCGTTTGCTCCCTGTCCCAAGGACACCCGCCAGGAGCCCGCAATGTTTTTATTACTTTAAAAAAATGACCAAAAGCATTTACTGTTTTTTCAAAAGAATCGTTCATGTGTTGTACAATAGCACAAATCGATTTTTTCTGCTATCATGAAAGAATGATAAAGTTAGTTGCCTTTTTAGGAAATTATGGAAAAGAATACGAAAACACAAGACACAATGTAGCGTGGGAATTCGAAAAATCATTATTCTTTGCGCAAAAATTAAATTGGCAAAAAAAGTTTAAAGGAAACTATGCTACTGTAGAAACCTTGCAATTTGCACAATGGTGCGCAGAATCTTTGGTTCTTGCAAAAAAAGATGGAACTCCTGTAACAGTGCCTGAAGGAGCTCCCCAAAAGTTATATTTTTTAAAGCCTGAAACTTACATGAATCTTAGCGGAGAAAGCATAATCGAAATAGCCAGCTTTTTTAAAATACAGCCAGAAGAAACTTTAGTAGTTCACGATGAGCTTGAACTGCCGCTTGGAACTGTAAGCCTAAAATGGAGCGGAGGTTTAGGAGGTCACAACGGACTTCGTTCAACTAAAGCTGTTTTTGGAACAGCAGATTTCTGGAGACTAAGATTTGGAATTTCAAAACCTGATGGCAAAGATATTGCAGACTACGTTTTAGGAAAGTTTACAGAAGACCAGCAAATAATTTTGTCTCAAGTCTTTGCGCAAACAGCTAAACTTTTGGCAAAATTGCTTTTGTCAAAAAATCCAGAAAACCTAATTCAAGAATGGGGCAAGAAAAAATTACTAGCAGAATAATTGAAAACACCTGCCGTTTTTGCTATATTTATAAAAGCAGTTAAAGAGATTGTCAAAAAGGTGTTGCCATACAGAATTTATTTCGGCAGCTAGAACAAATGCAAAATTAGACTTCTAAAATAAGTTCGAAAAATGCTACATATTTTAAACTTAACAGACATTCTGCAATCGCTGCCTTACTTTATATTTGGGGATGTAAACTGATGAATAAAATTCGCCTTTCAGAAGAAGATGAAAAAAAGAAGGCTTCAGAATCCGCTGATCCTTTGATGGAAAAATTTCTTAAAACTCGACAAATAATTCTCTCTGGTGAAATCAACAAAGACTTAGCAGACAAAATTGTTCGTCAACTTTTAATTCTTGAAGCAGATGATGATTCAAAAGCTGTCTATATGTATATAGATTCTCCCGGCGGAGACGTTGACGCAGGATTTGCAATTTTTGACATGATTCGATTTGTAAAGTGTCCGGTAATTCTTATTGGAATGGGTCTTATTGCGAGCGCGGCAGCTCTTATCCTTCTTTCTGTAGAAAAAGAAAACCGGCTTGCGCTTCCTAATAGCCGCTACCTAATTCATCAACCTTCAAGCGGAATGAAAGGTGTTGCTACAGATATAGAAATCCATGCAAAAGAAATGGAAAAAACAAAAGCCATTCTAAACGAAATTATAGCGACGCAAACAGGAAAATCTGTTGAACAGGTAAAAAAAGACACAGAGCGCGATTATTGGCTTGATTCTAAAGAAGCTGTAGAATACGGTTTAGTTTCAAAAATTATAAATTCTAGAACAGATTTGGAAAAATAACTTATGGTGTTCAATCTGACGGAAAAACTTGCAAACGAAATAGTGCAAGCTCTTGAAAATCAGGAACAAACTTTTATGGTAAGGGCAGAAAATTCTACTCTTGTTCCTTTTGATTCCGCCAGTTTGGATGAACACATTTTTTATTCTTTACCTGAATGGGATTCTAAAAATGGATTTGAATTAAGAGAAAGTTTTGTAAGAAAATTGCATTCTCCGATTGCAAAGGAAGAATTGCAGAGAATTCTCTATTCAGGAAGGGGGGTATTTAAGAATTTTAAAAATGAATTAAAAAATTATCCCGAAGTTGAAAAATTGTGGCATCGCTATAAAAATAAAAAGATGCTAGAATTAATCAACAGCTGGTATAACAGTCTGCGTGAAGTTTGGGGATTGGAAAAACTTGAAAAAGAGCTAGAAGAAACCTCTGGATTAGTTGAAGAAGATTTTACTTTTTGCCAATACACTCAAAATCATAAAAATGAAATTATAAAAAATCTTTATAGCGCAGCATTTTTTGGGCAATCAGAAGATGACATTCCACAAGCAATAAGCGAAACAGTTTTTGATATATGGCGCAAACAGTTTGATAACGGAGAAAATAATGAACAAACTGGAATAATATGCCACTCTTTGTTGAACGAATTTGCAGGATGCATAACATCTGCCCCTGTTTCAAAAAGAACAGAAAAAGTTGTTGTCATAACAAGTTTTTTTGTTCCATTAAAATTTAGAGGGCTTGGCATAGGTACTCAATTGCTTACAAGTTACCTTTCACTTTTAAGAACCCTCAACAAAAAATGGATTCTGCTTGCATTCACAGCAATACCTGATTCTTTGCAAGCCTTATTATTGCATTTTGGCTTTAAAAAAACTGATTCAGGATTTTTAGCAGAAATCAAATAGTTTTATTTTACCATTGGAGTAATTATGTATAACAGAAACGAAATTAATAAAGAAGCAGCAGCTTCATTTCTTCAGGAAACAGTAGAAAAAATCAAATCACAAGAAAATCCTGATGTTCTTACAGAGTTTAAAAAAATATTTAAAAAGAATGTGCCTCTTACGCTAAGGTCTTATGTGGCAGCGTATCTTGTAAAAGAGGCATGCCGCCACTACAGAGGCAACTATAGAAGCAACAGAAGAGATTTTAGAAATGAAAGAAAACCTTTTGAAAGACAGACTAGAGAACGCAGACCTGTTTCTGTTCAAGAATCTGCAGCTACACACGAAGAAAGAACTCCTCGCCCAAGAGTTCAAATAGATCCAAGTGTTGCAGTAACAATTTTTATAAGCATAGGACGAAACAGACGCGTATATCCAAAAGATTTAATAGGACTCCTTGTAAGCGTTGCTGGTCTTGAAAGAGACAGAATCGGAGACATTCGAGTATTGGCAAACTATTCTTTTATTCAGATTTTTGCAGAAGATTCTGAAAAAGTAATTTCTGCCCTTAACGGCTACGATTATAGGGGAAGAAAACTCGCCGTAAGTTACAGCCGCCAGCGAGATGGAAATATTGAAGTTCCAGAAGGATTTGAAAATTCTGTTCAAGACGCAGAAGATGCAGCTGCATACGAAGCTGCAACAAAGGCTGCAAACAATGAACCTTTTTCTTCTCCAAAAATATATTCAAACGAAGAATCTTCTTCAGAGTTTAAAGATAATACAGAAGAAAACTTAATCTAATATAAGAAAACGGCTGCCAAAGCGCTTCGGTTATAGAGTTCTAACTCATTTTTTAACCGAATACCTTTTGGGCAGCCAATTTCATACTTTTTGATAAAAAATGAAAGATATTCAAGTTTTAAACACTGGTCCATTTCAAGTAAACACACTAATCGTCAGATTAAATCAAAACGATGTTTTTGTAGTAGATCCCGCAGCATGTTTTCTTACTTGCGACGAAAATAAAATCACTGACTTTTTATTAAAAAATAATCTTAATCCAAAAGCGGTAATTCTTACGCACGGACACTTTGACCATATAACTGGGACAGGAATACTAAAAGAAAAGTTTCCAGACGTTCCTCTTATTTGCCACAAATCAGATGAAAACCTTGTGGGTAAAAATGCTTATAAAGCACAGTTCAAATCCCTTGAGTACATGGGAGCTCAAGACATTGCCCTAGCCTTAAAAAATCTTCCAGAACCAGATATATTAATAGAAGATAAAACTGAACTAAAAGACTTGCTTCCAGATTGGAACTTTATTCACACACCAGGACACACACCTGGAAGCTGCTGCCTTTTTAACAAAAATAAAAGCCTTTTTATTTCTGGCGATACGCTTTTTTTTCAATCTTATGGACGCACTGATTTAGAAGGCGGAAACCAGCAGCTTATGGAGCAATCCTTAAAAATGATTGCAAACACAATTCCAAAGGAAACCCTTGTATTTCCAGGACATGGAAAGTTTGGTTTTAGATTAGAAGAAAACAGCTTTTTGTTGAATTTTATAAAAACACAGTTTTAGACCTAATAATAATAATTTGGAATATAGGGTACAAAATCAGGATTTAAACCTTCTTCGATTTTATAAAAAACAGAACTAAAATAATTTGCATTTACTTCAAGAATTGCAAAACTTGGTTTGGAAGCTCTTCTAGGACTGCTAATGCTACCGGGATTCATTGAATAAACAGCGTGCATATTTTCGCAAGGCACATGTGTATGCCCAAAAACAGCTGCTTGGCAGCCTTGCATCTGAGCAACTGATTCTACACCAGAAACTGAATAGTAAACACCGCAATCATTTCCGTGGCAGACAAGTATCTTTTTTTTACAAACAGTCAACTGAATCTGTGAAGGAACTGAAATTCTTTTTTCAAAAAGACCGTTTTTCAAAATTACAGAAGAAGGATCGTTATTACCGCGCACAAAGCCCGCAACAGGCGGAAGTTTTTTAAAATCAGCGCTCAAAAGATCATAAATTCCATCTCCACAAAAAATCATAGCTTGAACATCAGCTCCAAATTTTGAAACAATTTCTTTTAGCATAGACGAATAACCGTGACTATCGCTAATAACCAAAATCCTTGCAGATTCCATTTTACTTAGCAATAAAAAATCTTTTGAGGAAGCAAAAATTCCATCTCTTAAAATTTTCATTGCATTCATAATTATTCCAAAACAAAATGATTTATGGATATAAGACTAGTTTCAGGATCAACATACCTTGAAACCTTCATAGGAAATACAAAGTTTTTTACAATTTCGTAAAGTTCACTGTTCTTTTTAAATGGAGCGTTCGCAAGATTTGCCAACCTAACAGCCCTTATTAAAAGCTCTGGAACATCGCTTACAAAAGACTGTTCTGTTTCTGCAACAAGACCATTAATTTCTGCTTTTTGAGCTTTATCAAGAACAAAATCAGCGCTATCTTCCATTGCAAGCACATCATCTTGGCTAAAAAGAGAAATTATAGGAAAATCAAAAAACTGATCCCTCAAATCTTGCAGCCGAGCAATTGCAGAATAAGTACCTTCAGGAGCACCTAATAAAATAATCCCGCTTATGTTTTTATCTTCCAAAACAGAAGTTAAAGAAGAAATATAAGCCTTTGAGCCCCTTTTAAAATCATCAGGAAAAACAAGACTTAAAACAAGACCTTCTTCTTCAAAATTACCGTAATTTTCAAAAAGCTTTGTTTCCATAGATGAAACAAAATCAGAATCATTGTAGCCATAACCAAAAAGGACACAAATACAGCGGTTATCCACGTGCCACAACTGAGTAGGAAGTTCAAGGGCAGAGCTGTCTTTTGCGGCGGGCAACACTTCAACAAAGCCTTCATCAACGGATGCAGGCGCAAAATCCTTTTTACAAGAATTTAAAATTAAAGAAAGAACTAACAAAATAAACAATAAAATTTGATTTTTGATATTTTTGCTAAACATAAAATTAATGTATATTTTACAAATTTTACAATTTTGTTACAACACGCATAACGTCCATGCAGCAAGTTTTTTGAACAATTGCTTTTTTGTCTTTTTAATTGAACTATTTTGCACGGTCTAAAATCTTACAAAAGCCGCTTGAACTGTAAAGGTATTTGCAAGGCTCATTTCCCTTCTGTTAGAGCCAAATTCTTCGTTACAACAAGTGCAATTTGAAGACACTATTATGTTTTCTTCAAGAATTCCGCATTTTCGTAATATTTCAAGGTTCGCTTTTAATAATGAAAGTCTAAAATACGGCGGATTTCCACAATTCCATGAAGAAGCGCTTCCCTTGCACAAAACTTCGCCGCTTTTTATAGGAGTTACACAATCTGGCGTAAAATTAGAACAAAAATATTCCGCACGAGTTTTATCTACCACATAGCAGCAGTCATTTATATGCGCGCCAATTGCTACACATACATTTTTTGGAACAACATTAAATCGCTGTCGTGCTAAAGAAAGCCAATGTTGAACTATTCCCGTTCCTTTCCAGCCAGAATGAACAACTCCAAAAACGCAAGAGTCAACATCGAAAAAGAAAATTGGTACGCAATCGGCAACCGTAACCACAGGCATAAGAGATTTATTTTTGGTAATTATTCCATCGCCAATTTTGCAAAGGGAATCTTTTTCAGATTCTATTTCATAAACTATTTTTGTGTGGTTTTGTTCAATTGCAATCGGCCTAGAATTTTTAGCAACAGCAGAAAGAAATTTTTCCCTTGCAGGATTTGTCTCGTTCCATCTAAAACGCATAGAAGAAGCATTTTTTAAGGACATTCCCCAGCCTGGAAAACTCTTTAAGTCTAACAGTTTGTCTCCAAAGCAAAATGGAACAAAAACGTAATCGCCCGAAATTAGAGTAGAATCTGACTTTAATTTATAATCAAGTATATTTATTTTTTTCATATATTAAAAACCGAAAGAGCAAAAACATTGCTTACGCTTTTTCAAGCTCCAATGGTTCTACTTCAGAAAGAACATTTTTTGCTTCTTTTAAAATAGTTCTTGCCGACTCAAGACTTTCTCTAAACGCAAGATTTTCGCGCCCCTTTATTGTAACAAAGTTCTGAATTGATTCATAACCTTTCTGCTTTTTTTCATCTAAAATACCACTAAAGATTTTTTCAAAAGTCCTGCAGGATTCACAAAATTTCTTTTCCCAATTTCGAACAGAAGTTTCCGCGCTCAAAATAAGAGAATCAATCTGAGACTGGGCTTTCATCGATCTTATGTGGTTATCTTCTATATTTTGAAATATAGTTCCCACATCACCAGAAGAAGACAAAGACTGAACAAAATTTTTAACGCTTTGGTTTATGTTGTCAAAATCGTTTATTGCTTCGGAAAGTTCAGTTCTATTTTCGTTGTTTATAAAAACACCTTCTAAAACCAATGTATTTAACGGTTCCATTATTTCATCATATTTTTCTAAAGAAAACCAGTAAAGAAACCCTGCTGTCATTTCGCAAGAAAAATGGAGTCCTCCCCAAAGTTTTGCCCAAGGTCTGTAAGGCAGTTCTGGAAAAGAAGAAATTCCAAACTCTTCTTTCAGAACATTTTCCAATTGAATCTTTTTTCTTGAACGCAACCATTGAGCCCATCTTAAGTCAAAAACGCACTTCCATTCTTCTTTAAACTTTATGAACCAATCTTCCGCTCCTCCATAAACTCCACACTGCCAATCGTAGTCTGAAAAAATAACCTTGCCTAATGCCTCTAAAGGAACTGTTGAAATAAACATTTGTATCATTGAAATGTTTGACGCAGCCTTTGAAAGAAAATCTTTAAGAGCCTTTTCTGTGTCTTCGCTCTCTATGCCAGAATTTTTTCTTGTATAAAGAAAAAGAGCTTCTAAAGCCTCGTTGTTCACGGGCTTTGCACCAGAAAGAACTGTTGCAAAAATTGGATAGTCGCACTGGGCATTAATATAAGGACAGGTATAAGATTCAGAAACAATTGCTGTAAATTGAGCAATAAAATGCAGGTAAGGCAACTGAATAAAACTGTTTAGCCAGTCTAAGGATTGAACAGCTGAATAAAGTTTTGCCCTTGTATCAGACGAAATATCTTTTAAAATTAAATCCATTCTTTTTAAGAGAGAAACTCTAAGCTCTTTTGTAGGTTCTCTGTCTAAGGGAAGTAGAAAAGGATCTGCTTCTGTGTTTATAAGTTTTGAAATTTCAGGAGCTACAAAAGTGCTTAAAAAAACGTAAAATTTTCCAAAATTTTCACTGGCAACTGAAAAATACGGCTTAAAAAAATCTGCACTTTCTTTTAATTGCTTTAATTTTTCAAAAAAAAGTGACTGCAAAAAATCAGTTTTATAATCAAGAATTCCAGGATGATTTTTTATTATTTTTCTTTTTAAATCTGCGACAAGATCCGAATTATACACTTCAGCACTAGTTTTTTTTGTTATAAGAGAACGTAGCCATATAAAAAAGCGATAAAGAAGCGGCTCTTTTTTCAATCCCACTTCAATTGGATTATATTCTATATTTTCACGCACAGGCTGCAGCAAAGGAATCGACTCTGCCATATTATTCTTTAACTTTGCTAACAAAAATTGGCGTTCTTCAGAACTTATTCCAGCTACAAGTTCGTCAAAAGAATTTTTATTCTGATCATTCATAACGCGTAAAGTATAACCTATAACTCAAAAAAATTACAGATTTTTAACATAATCCAAAAGATATTTTTGATAAGATTTTACGCGATGCAACACAACATCTCAAAAATCGAAAAAAGAAAAGTTACCCATATTTTACAAACTCTTTAGATTCAGTATAATGCAAAAAGTATTTTTAAGATAAAACTTTAAATTTTAAAAAGAGGCTCTTTATGGAAAGTTCAAATCTTCCAAACACTGAAATTATACTTCAAATTCTTCTTTCTGTAGGAATTATTGTAATCGCTGCAAAATATTTAGGCTTGCTTGCTAAAAAAATAGGTATTCCGCAAGTAGCTGGTCAAATTGTAGCAGGACTCTTGCTTCGCTTTCTTCCATTTTTTAAAAACTACGGCGGAGCGGACTCAATTTTAGTTTATCAAGAAGCAAACCAGTTTATTTCATACATGGCAGAAATTGGAGTTGTTCTTATAATGTTTTC
This sequence comes from Treponema sp. UBA6367, assembly GCA_002437725.1. Taxonomy (GTDB): domain Bacteria; phylum Spirochaetota; class Spirochaetia; order Treponematales; family Treponemataceae; genus Treponema_D. The sequence goes on along the minus strand of DJRF01000010.1, from coordinate 113,773 downwards.
TGCAGGGCTAGGAACAAACTTGAAAACGCTAATGAAATCAGGCATAAAATCCACAATAATTGCAGCCTGCGGAGTAATAGTCCCTTTAATTATGGGAACAGCAATGGCATTGTGCTTTTGGGGATTTGATGGCTTTGGAACAAGAAAATTTTACGAAGCGATGTTTATTGGCACAATATTAACAGCAACTTCTGTAAGCATTTCTGTAGCAACCCTAAAAGAACTTGGAAAAATAAAAACTGACGTTGGACAAACAATTGTAAGCGCAGCAATTATTGATGATGTATTTGGAATAATTGCACTCACCATTGTAATTGGAATAAGCACAGGCAGCGGTGGAATTGGGCTTATACTTTTAAAAACACTTTTATTTTTTGTATTTGCAATTGTATTCGGCTTTGTAATTTACAAACTTTTTAAGTGGTACGACAAACGCCACCCTCATTCAAGAAGAATACCAATCTACGCACTAGGAATAGCGCTAATTTATGCCTATATTGCCGAAAAATACTTTGGAATTGCAGACATTACAGGAGCTTACATAGCAGGCGTAATTTTCTGCAGTCTTTCTGACGCTCAATACATGGAATCAAAAATAGACATAAATTCATATATGTTTTTTAGCCCGATTTTCTTTGCCAGCATAGGATTAAAAACCGATCTTTCTGGACTAAACATGAATTTAGTTTGGTTTGCAATAGCATTTGTAATTGTGGGCTGCATTTCAAAAATCATCGGTTGCTCAGGCGTTTCAAAACTTTTAGGATTCAACACAAAAGAATCTTTGCAGATTGGTCTAGGAATGATGGTTCGCGGAGAAGTCGCGCTTATAGTCGCTCAAAAAGGTCTTTCTGTAAACATGGTCGAATCAAAATATTTTACACCTGTAATTTTACTAATAATAGTTTCTTCAATGATTGTTCCAGTTTTACTAAAAAAAGCCTTTGCTGAAAAACAAATTGAAAATCAAGCATCAATTTCTTCTGCTAAGTGATGAACAATAAAATCCCTTCGTTCAGGCGTGTTCTTGCCCATATAAAATTCAAGAACTTCCGGAACGTTTTTTAAACTCTGAATACTAACAGGGGTAAGGTGAATTCCGACATCTTCACTTTCCCCCTCTTTTCTAGGATGAATAAACTGACCGAATTCGCTAGGACTTATTTCTCCTAATCCTTTGAACCGGGTTGTTTCTGCCCCTTTGCCAAGCTCTTTTTGAGCCTTTTCGCAACTTTCTTCAGAATAACAGTAAATTGTCCTGTTCTTGTTTCGCACCCTAAAAAGAGGAGTTTCCAAAATAAACACGTGACCAGTAATTACAAGCTCCTCAAAATAAAGAAGAATATACGTAAGCACCAAATTTCTTATATGAAAACCGTCATTATCAGCATCTGTGGCAATTACAATTTTATTATAGCGAAGATTTTCAACATCTTTTTGAATTCCTAAACTGAATGTAAGATTTTTTAGCTCTTCGTTATCAAAGAGAGCGCTTTTTTTTCTGCCATACATATTTTCAGGCTTTCCGCGCAAACTAAAAATCGCTTGCGTCGCAACATCCCTTGAACCTATCATGGAGCCTGTTGCAGAATCCCCTTCCGTAATAAAAATCATTGAATTTTCACCTTTTGCTCCGTCTTGAAGATGGTAGCGGCAATCTTTTAATTTTCTGATTGTAAGTGAAACAGATTTTTCCGCCTCTCGAATTTGCTTTGCAGTAACATTGTTTATTTCATCGCGAGCTTTTTGATTTCTAATTATTTTTTCTTCAAGCGCGGCTGCTACTTGAGGATTGTGCCTAAGCCATTCATCAATGGCGATGCGTGTTTCTTGCGCAATAGGCTGTTTTATCTCAACATTTCCAAGCTTATTTTTCGTTTGACTTGTAAACATAGGATTGTCAAGGCCTATTTTTAAAGCGCACAAAAGCCCGCTAGTTATGTCTTTTTCATCATATTCTTTTTTGAAAAATCCGTTTACACCTTTTGCAAATCCATCTAAAAAAGCAGTCACGTGAGTTCCACCATCATCTGTGCTTTGCCCGTTTACAAAGGAATAAACAATTCTTTCTAAACTTGCCGTATGCGTAAGAACAAACTGAACATCTTTTCCTTTGTAGTTAAAAGGAGCGTACATCGCTTTTTCTTGTCCGCCAATTTCATGCATAAGAAGGTCTTCCAAACCTTTTTCGCTAACGTAAAGTTTTCCGTTGCAGTACAACTGTAGTCCTGGATTTAAGTAGGCGTAGTTCCAAAGACGCTTTTCGACCATATCCATATTGTACTGATACTTTCCAAACATTTCAGAATCTGGAACGAACTCTAAATAAGTTCCATTTTTTACACCAGGCTTTGCCGCCCCTGCTGAAGAAGATTTTTTTACGCCTCGCTCATATTCCACCACAGCCATTTTTCCATCGCGAACAGAAGCAGCCCTAAAATAAGAAGAAAGAGCATTTGTAGCTTTTATACCTACCCCATTCATTCCAATAGCCTGCTTAAAAACTGAATTATTATATTTTGCACCAGTATTAACGTCACTTACACACTGCTCAAGTTTTCCTAAAGGAATTCCTCGACCATAATCGCGAATTTTTACTCGTCCATCTTTTATTTCAATATCGATTCTTGAACCATATCCTTGAGAAAATTCATCTACAGCATTATCAATCCCTTCTTTTAAGAGAATATAAATTCCATCGTTTTCATTAGAACCATCGCCAAGAGAACCAATGTACATTCCAGGTCGCAAGCGGATATGTTCCAAGCCTTCAAGATGCAAAATACTGTCTTCATCATAAATGGCTTCATTTTTTTTGCTAGCTGTCTTTTTTAAGGAGTTCTTTTCAACATTTTTTTCAGTTGATTCAACTTTTTTGCTAATATTTTTTTTTGCTGCAAGTTCGCCAGCAGCTTCTAACAAAGATTTTTTCTTTTCCACACCCATATAAAAATTATACCCTATATTTTCATTTTTTTGAAGTACAGTATCTCAAATTGTAAACAATTTCAAATTAACCTGTTTGATTAAAACTTGAGCCCATTTGAATTTGCAATTTGAATTTTTCATTGTTGTAAAAAGAATTAAGAGTTATAATTAAATTCTTATAAACCTTAAATAAAAGCAAAAGTGAATTTACAGTTTACGAAGACATTGTACGATAAGAACAATCAAGGTTGCGTAGCAACCTAAACCAATCCAAACGAAGTGTGAGCGCAACCTTATGGATAAAGTGTAAATTCGCTGCAGCGTTTTTTCAAACTTTATAAAAAAACTTGGCTTTCGACCAATTATTCTATAAAAAAGGATTAATAAAAATGACAGCAGAACAAGAAAGAAATCAAAAACTAGCAGCAACCGTTATAAAAAGTCTTGAAGAAAGACACTTTGAGGCATACTATTGCGAAACAAAAGAAGAAGCCAAAGAAAAAATACTTTCCTTTATAAAATATGAAGACGCTATTGGCTGGGGCGGTTCTTCTACTATGGTTCAGTTAGGCGTAATGGAAGAAATAAAAAGCGGGAAATACCCAAATATCCTGAATAGAGATATTGCACAAGGAAACGAGCGGCTAGAACTTATGCAAAAAAGCCTGTTAGCCGACGTGTTTTTAAGCGGAACAAATGCACTGACAGAAGACGGCCAGCTTTTTAATATAGATGCAAATGGAAATAGAATTGCGGCATTAGCCTTTGGACCAAAAACAGTAATCGTTGCCGCAGGAATAAACAAAATTGTAAAGACAGAGCAAGATGCAATATCTAGGTGCAGAAACCTTGCCGCGCCAATAAATGCCCAGCGTTTTGAATTAAAAACACCTTGCAAGGAAAAAGGCATTTGCATGAATTGCAGATCTCAAGATTCTATTTGCTGCAGTTTTTTACAAACAAGGCTTTGCCATCCTGCAAAACGCATAAAGGTGATAATCATTGGTGAAAATTTAGGCTTCTAAGATAAAGATGAACATTTAGGAAGTTATTGCACTCTTAAAAGTTCGTCTTTCGGCATATAAAAAGCTAGATTTCGGCTAAAACTTTAGTTCTTAAATTTTCTTTTACAGTTTTTGAAGCAAAAGAAGAATCCACTGAATTTAGAATAAGCTGATTTTCAATATCTTTATCAAAATTAAAGGTTTTAGTTATTATTTCAAGTTCTTTTAATGAATTTGTATCAGATACGCTCATATTGTCAGAATTAATTGTAATAATTACACCTTCACTCAAAAATTGTGGAATTGGAATCTCTTTATAGCTCTTAAAAACCTGAGTATTCAAATTGCTAGTAGGACAAATTTCAAGAGGAATTTTATTTCTTGCCAAAATGCCAACAACATTTTTATCTTCAATGCTGCGAACTCCATGCCCAATTCTTGACGCGCCCATATTTATTGCTTGCATTACACTTTCCGCGCCGCTAGCCTCTCCAGAATGGATTGTAAACGGAATTTCAAGTTTTTTTGCGTATAAAAAAATGTCTGCATAGTTTTTATTTGGAAAAAGAGCCTCTGCGCCGGCAAGGTCGCACGCACACACACCTTTATCCAAATAAGATTTTACAAGCCTGACGGTTTCAAGATTTTCTTTTCGATTATCACAGCAATCTCTCATGCAGCACAGAATTAAATTTGCATTGAACAAAGACTTTTTTATTCCAGAAAGAACTGCATTCACAGCTTGCTCTTGCGAAAGACCTTTTTTCAAATGCTTTTGAGGAGCAAACCTAAGTTCTGCGTAAGCACAGCCTGATTCGTCAAGTTCTTTACAAAGATTAAAAGCGCAACTTTCAAGAGACTTTTCAGACTGCAGAAGAGAAATTGGTAATTCAAACTTTTCTAAATATTCATTTAAATCTTTACAATATTTGCTTACAGTAAGCAAAGTTTTTAACTCTTTATCAGACTCTGGCAAAACAATATTTTCAATTTCTGCCAACTTTCTAGCAGAATCAACAGAAATTGAACCATCTATATGAAGATGCAAATCAATAAAAGATTTTTTTTTCATAGCAAATCCAATAACAAAACTTAAGCTAATGACCTCTAACTGAGTGATGCTCTTTTTTTATTCTATAAAGTTCTTTATCCGCAGTCTCAATAAAATTTTCAGGATTCATACCTGATGAATAAAGAGCGCAACCTATGCTCATGGAAAGTTTGTAAGGAAGTTCGGCAGTATCAAGCTCCGCATTAATTGATGTACACACATCCTCTATAAATTCACTTTTATCTAATTCACAAATAACAATAAATTCATCTCCACCATATCTCGAAATAAAAAAATCCTTTCTAGAACAAGCTTTTTTTAATGAAGTTGCAATTATGGAAAGCGCATGGTCACCTTCTAAATGACCATAAGTGTCATTAATCTTTTTAAAATAGTCAGCATCCATCATAAGAAGCCAAAGATTTTTCTCATTTACGTTAAAAGAATTGATTTTATTATTAAGATAGTGAACAAGTTGGTATCTATTGTTTAACTCTGTAAGAGGGTCTATAGAAACCAACTGAGCTTGCACAATTATAAACACATATATCAAACCAAAAGTAATGCCTGCGCATATACCAGGAAATCCAGGACACAAAAACTGTATAAAACCAAAAACAGCTGGAGAAATTGAAAAATATGCTAAAGCTCTAAGTTTTTCTTTTTCTCTGTAATCATAAGAATGAAATGACTTTACAAAAGATTTTATAGCGGTAAAAGCAATTAATCCATAAAAAGCCAAGAGATGAACAAAATGCAAATGCCCTCGTTTATAAAATCCGTTTTTATCCAAAAAGAAAAATTTTCCATTCCAACAAGAAATTACAGCCAAAATTCCAATAACTATAGTAGGAATTAAAAACAACATTCTATAAAGCCGTCTTTCTACGATTACAGATTTTTGAACAGATTCTGAATACAAAAACCAATTATAACTTACAAGACAAGAAAAAATAAAATAGATTATTGCTAAAAGATAATTACAAAATATTGGAACCCCAAATTTGCCACCGTCTACAATCTCCCATAAAAAATCACTTATAAAAAAAAGAATTCCAAAAAATAAGACTCGCAAAAAAAGCTTTTTATAAAGAGATGAAAGCATTAATTTTTTTAATCTAATGAACAAAAGAATCAAAAGAAAAGTACAAAAAAGATTCATTTCTGCATATAACAAAGTATACATAAGTCTCTTCCAAATACTAGTTAATTTATGAACACTATAACTATAGCAAAAACCATGACTTTTTGTAAATATACTGTTTAAAAGCAAGATACTTAAAAAGAATAAATATCAGGTCGAAAGTCGAGTTTTTATAATATTGTAAATTCGCTTACGCTTTTGTTCATTTTCCTAGAAACTCGAAGTTTGGGCTAGGTCGAAAGTAGAAGAGAAAATATTCACAGAACTTAGCATATTTTAAAACAGTTTAAAAATGTATTAAAAATTTCGTTGCAAAATTCACTTAGCTCCAATTTTTTTTCTGGATAACGAATCTCAAAAGCCTTTTTGTAAACATTCTTTACGTCTGAAGGATTTGTAAAAAACTCATGTTTCAAAGTTTGAAAAGGCGCATCGGTTTCAAAAAGAAGGCAAGAAAGAGGAAGGAGTTTTACACATTCAGCAGATTTTTTATTTCCTTTTAAAAGTTGATTTCCAAATGAAAAGTACGCATTAATTCCTTTTGATAAAATTCCTTTTGCTTCGTAAATTCCACCACAAAAAGAATGAAACAATACCGAAGGGACTTTTTTTAATAAAGCAGCATCTCTATAAATATACTGAAGGGCTTTTCTACAGTGCACAACAAGTGGCTTTTTATATTTTATTGCAAGTTCAAGTTGAATACGCCAAACAATTTCTTGAGCATCCAGTTGATTTTTTAATTCCTGTGTAAACAAGTCAAAACCAGCTTCCCCTATTGCGTCAATTTTTTCTTCTTGAAGCAATTTTTCAAGAAAACCTGCATTTTTTAAAAGAGGCATTTGAGGATGTATTCCAAACGACTGCGCAAAATTCAGTGAACATTTTTTTCCAAGCTTATCGGGAAGTATTTTACAGATTTTGGCTTGTTCATAGAACTCGTTTTCTTCGTGAGCACAAGTACAAGCAAAATATGATTGAAACCCGTTAAAAGAAGCAAAATCCATTTTTTTAGAACACTGAACTAAATGGAGATGCGCATCACAGATTTTTTCTTGAACCATAAATATCACATAACCGAGGTACGCTTAGAATCAAAATAAACTAAAAACCTTGCCTCAGCCGTTTTTAAGATTCGTATAATCTTAAATAAAAAAACTACCAAAACATAAACAAATCTATAGATTATAACTACAGTTTTCATTTAGTTTTGGTAGTTTTATTAAAAAAAGCTAGAACTATTCTTCAACAGGAGCGTTATCTACAGCATCTCTGAACTGTTCAACAGTCAATTGTGCCATAAAATTCTTAAGTTTTTCGTTATCCTGTTTCATAGCCTGCGATTTAATCTTTTTAATAAGGTCATCATAAGGCTGGAACATTAAAACGCTTACTTTTCCGTCAATATCAAAGCGATCTACCATCATAGAGCCAACAAGAACTTGGTTTGTAATTTGCTTTGTATTTTCTTTAAAAGCTTTTTTTGTTTCACCATCAGCAGAACTAGAGTTTTCACCAATATAGTTCATAGCAGATTCAAGCATCTGTGCAAGTCTAGCACGGCCATCGATTCTTGCAGCTTTTTCAGAAACAATTTCATCAGAAAAATCAGCACGACCTACAGCGTAGATGCCGGCATCATCACGTACATCTCTAAAATACCAATCAGGCGCGCCAAGCTGTTTAGCCATAGCTGTAGAAGACTGTCCATAAGCTGGATTTTTAGGGTTTGATGCACAACCAGTAACAAAAGAAACTGCAAGAACAGCTCCCAATACTAAAAGAATTTTTTTCATATTTACCTCCGTAGTAAATTTTATAAAAAAAAACTATTTTATTTTATCATAGATTCCATATACGGCACCGCCAAGCCAAGTTACGCCTGAAATAGGTACAGAAACCACAGAACCTACAACACCTACAACTGAAGCTGTAAGAGCAGCATCAGCAGAAGCCGATTTTTTTACAGAAAGAGTATTGTCGTAAACAAATTCCTCTTCAGAAAGAACTTTTACCGTATTATTTTCCTTAAAAATATTCGAAACTTCAGTATTCATTTTTTTTACGGCAATTTTATTATCCGTAAACGGCACATGATATTCAGGATAGACAATTGTATTTTTTACTCGCTGTTCCTGGTACTTCTTTTTAGAGCCGGCAATATCTGGCGTTACCCAAAGAAAATTCCTATCCCTAACAGTAGTATAACCTCCAAAGAAATTTATACAACCGTATCCTACACACTTTACAAGATTCCAGACAGAACTTCCTAAAATTACAAAAGGTTTTCCTAAAAATGAATACGCAACAAACTTCATATTGGGAGTGCTTTCTACTGAAACTTTTTCAGTAGTGACTTTTGAAATCCACTTCCCCTTATCCTGAATTTTTTCCTCATTCATTGTATCGTAAGCAAGTTTCATTAGCTGCTCACTTTCAGAATTCTTTTTAAACTTTTTAATTTTACCTTTCTTTGACTTAAACTCTTTGGTTTCAATGAGTTCCTTATTTTCATAAATCGAAATGCTTGTTTTTTCAGATTTATTTTTTATTTTTCTTTCTAAAACCGCGTGAATCGCATCCCCATCTTCATCATCAAAATCTACATACCGATAAATCGTACTATCAAAAGACTTTTTCCTTCCATTTTTTAAAGTATTTACTTCTTCTACAATAAGAACATCATCTTGAAAAACGCGAGCTGTTCTTGTTTCATAAACCTTAGTAGATACACAAGAAATGAACAATAATGGAAATAAGTTAAAAAATATAACTATATTTTTAAGTAATTTACACATGACGACAATTATACTATTGCAACAAAATTTTATCAACGTCTAAAAACTGCATATTTCTTATAAAAGACATTAAAAAGGAGAAAAATCACTTTAATGCTAGCGGTTTTTCTCCTTATTTAAGAAAATTTATTTTTCAATAACGAACTTTATTGATTCCTGGCAGAATCGAACTGCCGACCGCATGCTTAGAAGGCATGTGCTCTATCCAGCTGAGCTAAGGAACCATGAAAAGAAATATATACCAATCTAAAAAAAAAATCAACTGCGGAGCTAATAAATGTAATAAAAAATTCTAATTAGCCTCAACTCCGAGTTTTTAAGGTTTTGAAAACCTTAAATAAAATCGTCTATTTCACAATTTATAAAAAACCGAAGACTGGGTTAATTATCTTTTTCCCTGCTATCTATTGCAACCGCCCCTAAATGCAGCAGACCGCTGTAATACGTAGTATATGTAGTATCACGCCCTACAGCCACGGCATACAAGCTTACATACCACATACCTTCGCTTGACTCATCTCCATAAGCGACATCTGAATCGCCATCTTTTGGAAGTTCGTCATCAGAATAATCGCCATCTTTATTAGTACGACCAAAATCAAAAGAAAACGGTTCTTTATCTTTATTTCTTATAGGAGTAAACTTCGCAATATCATCAATATAAATTTTTGAAATAAATTCTTGATAATTCGTAAGCCTTATTTTTACAGTCTTATTATTTCCTGTTCCAGAAATCAAAGGAGTTACAGAACCTTCCTTGCAACCTAACTGCACATACTTATAAGTTTCTATCATTTTAGAAGCCGCAGCAGATTCGTTAGTAGAAGTATTTAAAGAACTAAGGGAAGAAATTTCAGAATTCATTTTGGAATAATTATTATAAATTTTATAGTAAATGGCAGTTCCTAAAAACTTAAAAGAAGAATCTGCTTGGGTATACGTCTTGTTAATGCCCTCTTCGTTTGTTCTAAACGAAAAATCAGCAGAATCAAAAGGGGTTTGAAAAGTATAATTTGCAGAGGTTACAGAAGGCGTGCTCAAAGAAGAAACAGGCGCATCCAAAACATAGTATTCGTCAAGGCCACAGCCTAAAAATAAAAAAAGACAACTAAGAAATACATTGGATAAAAAAAGTCTTTTCATAGTTGTCATAATTGTATTCATAAACAAAGATTAATCAATGCAAAAAGAAAGCAAGCAAAAATTATTTTGAAAAATCAAGATAAAGAAGCCGTGTTTTTGCAACATCTGCCCAAGTATCACCAGAATTGTTATCTACTAAATCTTGATAAACTTTTTTTGCTTCTTCCAAGTTTCCTTTTGATTCAAGAATTCTAGCATAACTAAATTTTGCATGCGACGATTTTACAAAAGTATCAAAATCAGCAGCTTTTTTATAAAAAGCCAAAGCCTCATCAAGATTTCCGACATTTTCATAAGAAACCGCAGCATAATAATTACAGATAGGAGCTGTATAAGACTTTTTTCCTTTTTGTGCGGCAAGTTTATAACATTCTGCAGAATTTTTATAATCCTTTCTAGAATAGTAGATTTCTGCAGCAAGCATATTAGCACGAACTCCAGTAACGCCACCTTTTTTCATAAAAGAATTCAAAGATTCTAGGGCGACATTCTTTCTTTCTTCAACTTCTTCATCACTCAAAGATTCAGAGCCATCTGTTAACTTAAATTCAATTGTATCTACAGATTCTATACCTTTTTTATTATTATTTTGAACAACAATAAAACTTATGCAGTAAGCGACAAATAGAACAACAATAGCAACAAGAACACCTATAAGTATTTTTGCCCTTTTATCAACATAACCTGCCAACTTTTCATTAAAAGTTTCTTTTTTTTCATCTTTATTCATTTTATCCTCCAATTTTATCTATCGTTCACGAATATGCAACTCACTCATAAGGCGAGACACATAAGTCCGTTGAATTCCAAGCACTTTTCCAGCCTTAGTTTGATTCCACCCACACTCTTCAAGAACGTGCATAACATAAGCCCTTTTTAAGGATGTTACCACAGACTTTAAACTCTTGTCCGGGCTTGAATCTCTAATTTCTGCAAAAAGATTTCTTCCATCAAAAGAAGATTCTTCTTCATTAATGACGCCCGCATTTATATCTAAGCGTAAATTCTCAGTTTTTATAAACGGAGGATTTCCTAAAATGCAAGCGCGAACTATGCAATTTTCCAGCTCTCTGACATTTCCTGGCCAACTATAATTTTCAAGACAGATTCTTGCGTTTTCGTCAAAACCTTCGAAAACCTTTCCGTTTTCTTCAGAATACTTTGCTAAAAACTTATTAGCCAGAGGAATAATATCCTCTACCCTTTCCCTCAGAGGAGGAACTTTAATAGGAAGAACGTTTAATCTAAAATACAAATCTTCTCTAAAAGTCCCATCCTTTACCATTTTTTCAAGATTTCTATTTGTAGCTGCAATTATTCTAACATCTACATCTACAGTTTGAGAAGAACCTACCCTTTCAAATTGTTTGTCCTGAATAACTCTAAGAAGTTTTACTTGAAGAGGAAGCGGTATTTCTCCAATCTCATCAAGAAAAATCGTTCCGCCATCGGCAACTTCAAATCTTCCTTTTTGCAAAGAATCCGCACTTGTAAACGCCCCTTTTTCGTGACCAAAAAATTCACTTTCCATAAGAGAGTCTGAAAGAGCCGCACAATTTACACGAACAAAAGGTTTGTTAGAACGTTTGCTATTCAAATAAATTTGTTCTGCAAAAAGTTCTTTTCCTACACCACTTTCTCCAGTTATAAGCACAGAAGAATTTGTTATAGCTGCCTTTTTTACAACCGTCATCAAATCTTTTATAACGGGACTTACAACCAAAAAATCATGAAATGCATTCGGAATCTGCTTTTTAGCTGTCGAATTATTCCTTGAAAAAGAAACTTTAAGAACAGAGCAATCCTTAAGCATTTTTACATAACTTTGGCTAGCAATTTTTTCAAACAACTCAATAAGCAGTCTTTCTTCAGAAGTAATATTTTTATCTTCAAGATTAAAAAGTTCTATTATAGCAACAACTTTTTCTCTAAAAGGCAGAGCAATTCTCAATGAATTTTGCACAGAAATAGCAAAAAAATCCTGTGCATATCTATAAAAATTATAATTCTCAGAAAGGCTATTTAGTATCAATGTATCCTGTTTTTCAGCAAAAGTATTTGCAAAAAAGTCAGAAGAAAGCGACTTATTTACTTCAATATAACTACCGTCCTTTAGACCTCCTACCAATGTGCAAGAGCCATCAACGGAATTAACTGAAATAAAGGCAGATTCCTTACATTTAACAAGACGCATTGCAGATTTCAAAATACGAAACAACAATGCGTCTTTAGTAGGGTAATCTGAATTGAGTTCCAGACTGATTTCGATGAGAGTCTTCGCAAGTTCAAAAGAAAACTGATTCATCAAAACTTCAAAAACTAATTTTTCTGTGTCTGAAGATAATCAGCAAGTGTATAAGCGCCATCATCATCACTATTAGATTTTGACATATACTGAGAAATCTCATCTCTCTGCTGCTTTCTCTTGAATTCTCTAACAGAAAAAGCAACACGTTCTCTTTCTGTATTTACATCAACAACATACACATTGATTTTGTCGCCAACGTTATATTTTTTTACAGCTTCCTCGTAAGGAGTATCTCTGTCTTCGCTTAAATTAGATTTATTAACAAGACCTTCTATTCCATTTGGAGCCTTTACAAAAACGCCAAAATCATTAATTGCGGTAATTTCACCTTCAAGTGTTGAACCAGGTTTGTATTCTTCTGCGAACTGTTTCCAAGGGTCATCAGTAAGCTGTTTTATACCAAGCCTAACTCTTTTGTTTTCAGAATCACAATCAATAACTACAGCTTCAATATTCTGATTTACAGAAAGTTCACTGCTAGGATGCTTTACTTTCTTTGTCCAGGAAATGTCATCTGCATGGAGGAAACCGTCTATGCCTTCTTCAAGCTCAACAAAGGCTCCTGCGTTTGTAAGTTTTACAATCTTTCCAGAAATTTTTGTACCTACTGAATACTTTTCAGCAACACTGTCCCATGGATTTTCAGTGATTTGTTTAAGCCCCAAAGAAACTCTGCCAGCCTGAATGTCGTATCCAAGAATCATAGCCTCAACTTCGTCACCAACGTTTACCATGTCAGAAGGCTTATTGATTTTCTTTGTCCAAGAGAATTCACTGATATGAACAAGACCTTCGATACCTTCTTCGAGTTCAATAAACGCACCAAAGTCTGTAAGCTTAGTAACTTTTCCCTTTACAACATCATTTACGTGATATTTTTCTTCAAAGTGAATCCAAGGATCTTCTGTAAAATGCTTTAACGAAAGATTAATTCTTTTTTCAGCTGGATCAAGGCGAATAACCTTAAGTTCAATTTCTTGACCTTTTTTTACAAAATCCTTTGGACGAGCAACATGTCCCCAGCTCATATCGTTGATATGAAGAAGTCCGTCAAATCCTCCAAGATCAATAAACGCACCGAAACTTGTAAAACTCTTCACAGTTCCTTTTACGCTATCGCCAATTTTTACGCTATTGAAAAACTCTTCGCGCTTTGAATCAATCTGCTCTTCCAAATATTTGCGGCGATTTACAACAACGTTCTTTTTATTTTCATTAAATATTCGTTCTATATAAAACTTTGATTTTAAACCTATAAGAGATTCTGGTTTTTCAACTTTCTGACTATCAGACTGGCTAATAGGAAGAAAAGCATGAATGTGACCGCCGAGATCAACATCGTAACCACCGCGAACAATTTTTGTAATTGTTCCTTCAACAGGTGTATTATTTTTATGAGCCTGAGCAAAAACTTTCCATAGGCGTTTTTCATCAGCTCTAGTCTTAGAGATTTCAGGACTTCCATTGCGACCAATTGCATGAACAAGGAATACTTGAACCTTATCTCCAACTGCAGGCATATCATCCGCGAATTCTTCTACAGAAAGTTTTCCTTCTGATTTGCAACCATCAATATTAAGGAATACGTAATCATCTGTAATTTGAATTACTGTACCTTCAACAGTTTGACCTTCCTCTGGATTGCTAAAGCCATTCAGAGCCTCTTCTAATTGTGCGTGAATTACACTCTTGTTCTGAGCTTCATCCTTTTCCACTTCCATTTCTTCCATTGTGAACCCTTTCTTATGAATTTGTGTCAATATTATGGCACAAACATTATCTATCGTCAAGGCAGAAGTATCTATATACATTGCATCAGGGGCAATTCTAAGAGCGCCTTCTGACTTGTTTTTATCAATTTCATCGCGTTTTTTTATAGACTCTTTTATTTGTTCAAGTGAAAGTTCACTAACCCCCTGATTAAATCTTCGCTGCGCCTGAACATCAATTGAAGCATCCAAATAGAACTTAAAATCAGCATTTGGAAAAACAACAGTCGTCATATCGCGGCCTTCGCAAACAATGTCAAGATTTTTTGTTATTTCGCGCAACCTTGCATTTACAAGGTGACGAATCTCAACGATGGCACTGACTTGAGCAACCACAGCGCTAACTTTATCTTCGTGGAGGCGATTTTCAACATCGATTCCATTAAGAATCATTCTTGCATTGACGTAGTCGAGCTTTTGTTTTTTGCAAAATTCAAGAACTTTTTCACTATCCGAAAGGTCTATGCCAGATTCCAGCATAGCAAGTGTAAGCGCTCTGTAAAAACTTCCACTATTTAGATTCGTTATGTTTAACTTTTTAGCAATAATTGAAGCAACAGTACTTTTTCCTGTGCCTGCAGGTCCATCGATTGCAATAACCATAATACACCTTTATAATTTATTTTTATTTTCAACTTTACAAAAAGATAAAAGTTGCTATTATCAAAAAGTTTGCAACGCAAACTATGCTTATAAACACTTGTTTTTACAAAGTTTTAAAAGCCCTTGCACTTCAGAAGAAGAAAGCTCTCTGTATTCACCAGGCTGCATATTGTCCCCGCAAATATTTCCAATTCTTGTGCGGACAAGTTTTTTTATTCCAACATTCTTAGATTGAAAGACGTTTCTTATCTCGCGATTTTTTCCTTCTACTAAAACAATTTTTATTCTGTGAGAATTAATCTCCAAAGCTTTTTTGCACTTATAAAAAATTCCATCTACACGGATACCTTTTTCAAATTCAGAACAAAGTTCTCTTGGCAAAGGAACGCTAGAATCTACAACATATTCTTTTTCTAGTTCCGCAGAAGGATGCGAAAGAGTCGCGGCGAAATCCCCATCGTTTGTAAAAATTATAAGACCTTGACTAAACATATCAAGCCGCCCGACATTATAAAGACGCTCGCTAAAATCTTTTTTCAAAATATCAACTGCAACAGGCCTGTCTTTTTCATCTGCCATTGAACACACATAACCTGCGGGTTTATACAATAGAACATAGCGTTTTTTTTCTTCTAAAGTAATATTTTTCCCGTCAACAGTTACAACGTCATTTGGAAGAACCTTTTCTCCCATTTCACAGACTGTTTTTCCATTTATGCAAACCCGCCCTTCTTGAATAATCTTTTCACTAGCTCTTCTGCTAGCAACTCCAGAATGGGCTAAATAAACTTGAAGTCTAATTCCACTGCTTGTATCTTTACCTTTATTTTTATCTTGCAAGTTCAAACCTCTGTTCTTCTTCTTCATCGAGTTTTGGCAATTCCGCAATACTATTAAGCCTAAAGAATTTTAAAAATTCTTTTGTTGTTCCAAACTGAACAGGCTTTCCAGGCACGTCTTTTCTTCCGACTTCTTTAATAAGATTTCTTTCAACAAGAAGCCTTATCATATTATCCGCGCTTACGCCCCGAATCTGTTCAATTTCAGTTCTTGTAATAGGCTGAGAGTAAGCTATTATGGAAAGAGTTTCCATTGCGGAACGGGAAAGTCGTCCGGCATTTTTCTCGCCATAGCGTTCGCGAAGTCCTGCCCAAAACTCTTGCTTAGGAACCAGCGACCAGCCGCCTGTAATCATTGCCAACTCAATTCCAGAATTTTCTGCCGAATATTTTTCTTGCAACATCTGGATACATTTTTCAACAACTTCTTCTGAAAGCTGAACTATATTTGAAATCTGCTTTTCAGTAATAGGTTCACTTTCTAGAAAAAGAACAGTTTCCACAAGTGCAGTCTCTTTTTTCAATTCCATACTTCACCACTTATTTATTCAGAATCAGTTTTATCGCTTTTGTCGATTGTAATTTCAAAATTATCAAAACTCTCGTTTGTGTCCAATCTGCGGCAAATTTTTATATCTCCAAAAAGCCTGTTTTGCATGATTGTAATCATTCTAAACTTTACAGCTTCTAAAACTGCCATAAACGCACAAATTATATCCATTTCGTTGCCAGAACGAGTTATAAGATCTGTAAACATACATTCATTGCTTTTTTCGAACAGTTCATTCATAAGAGCAATTTTTTCGTTTACAGAAATTTCTTCGTACATATTCAAAATTTTTTCATTTGAATATCTGCTTACCATGCTCTTAAACAGTTTTTGCATCTGCTGAAGCAATTCCCAAGTATCAACCTGCTCCCATTGGTCTTCCTGGCTTTCAAAAGGAAGAACTCTCTGTATTTTTGAACGCTCAAAGTTCCATTCTGAATCAGATTCTTTTTCTTCCATAAGTTCAGAAAGTTTTTTAAAACGCTGATATTCTATTAACTTGTCAACAAGTTCTTGGCGAGGATCCTCTATTTCTTCTCCTTCATAGGCAACTTCAATAGGCAAAAGCATCCGGCTTTTCATATTCAAAAGCATTGCAGCCCACTTGTAAAATTCGCTTAAGTCACCTAAATCTGTTTGAACCGCATAATCAAGATACTCTAGATACTGTTCCGTAATTTGCGCTATTGGAATATCATAGATATTTATTTCGCTTTTATTTATAAGAAACCACAACAAATCTAATGGTCCTTCAAACGTCCCGGCAATAAATTTATGAGATTTTTCTTTATCAGAAACTTTTTCAATAACTGCTGTATTTGACTTTTCTGATGCATTTTTTTCCATGATATGCCACCTAACTTAGTCTTTTACATTCTCTTCTTTTGTGGCTATAAGTTTTTTAAACCTAGTTTGAACTTCATCGCAACATTTTTCTACGCCTTGCTCTGGAAGTTTTTGCAAAAAAGAAGAAAGTGTATTTCTTCTTAAAAAATCGGCAGATTCATCTAAAATCTCAAGTACAGGAATTAAAACAAATTCGCGCTCTTGCATGCGCGGATGTGGCAAAGTTAATTCTGGCAAAGATATTTGCAAATCTCCAAATTCTTCGATATCTATATCTAAAGACCTTGTTCCAAAGCGAATTTCTTGATCTCTGTTGCGACCAAATTTTGTTTCTATTTTGTGAATTTCTTCAAGCAGAGCAAAAGGCGAAAAATCATCGTCTACAAAACCTTTTACAGCCATATTAAAAAAATCACTTTGATTAGTGACATACATAGGCTTTGACTTGTAGATACTTGAAAAAACCATTGAGTTTAAAATGCTTTCAAGGCTCAAACAGGCCTCCGCAAGTAAAGTTACACAATCTTTTCCATTAAAATGCCTATTTGAACCCAATCCAAGAATAACCTGAGTCAATTAAAACAAACCTTCCTGAGAAGAATTTTCTTTTTCAGAATCAGCCTTAACCTTTGCTTTCTTTTTTTCATCTGCGGCTTTTTTTACAGGATTTCCTTCCTTATCTTTTAAAACTTGACCAGGAAAAAGCTGCTGCCGCAATTCCACTTCAAGTTTATTCGTAAAGTCAGGATTTGTTTCCAAAAAAGAAACTGCATTTTCGTGTCCTTGCCCAACCTTAGTTTCGCCCTGTGTATACCAGGCACCTTTTTTATCTATAAGTCCGTGTTTTACAGCTGAATCCAAAATACTTGCACACCTGCTTATTCCTTTTCCAAAGTAGATGTCTAATTCTGTTTTTCTAAACGGAGGAGCAACTTTATTTTTTACAATTTTTACGCGAACTCTATTGCCTACAGCATCTTCGTCGCCTTTACCGTCAATTGATTCAATTCTTCGGATTTCAAGGCGAACTGATGTATAAAACTTCAAAGCCTGACCGCCAGTTGTTGTTTCAGGATTGCCAAACATTACGCCAATCTTCATGCGAATTTGGTTTATAAAGATTACAATACAATTGCTTTTTCCAATAATTGCTGTAAGTTTTCTTAAAGCCTGGCTCATAAGACGAGCCTGCATTCCCATTACAGCATCGCCCATTTCGCCTTCAATTTCCTTTTGGGGAGTAAGTGCGGCAACAGAATCCACAACTATTATATCTACGGCACCAGAACGAACCAGTTGCTCTGTAATCTGAAGGGCTTGCTCTCCGCTATCTGGCTGAGAAAGCCAAAGGTCATCAATATTTACACCTAGATTTTTTGCATACTGAGGATCAAGCGCGTGCTCAGCATCAACAAAAGCCGCAATTCCGCCCAGTTTTTGAGCTTCCGCAATTGCGTGCAATGCAAGAGTGGTTTTTCCAGAACTCTCAGGTCCATACATTTCAATAATTCTACCGCGTGGATAACCTCCAACGCCAAGAGCTTCATCGAGCATAATAGAGCCAGAAGGAATAACATCAATTTCCGCGGTATTTCCTTGGGAGCCAAGACGCATAAGCGAATTTTGACCATACTGTTTTTCAATCTGAAGTCTAGCGGCTTCAAGCGCCTTTAGCTTTTCAGACATTTCTTTTGAAACTTCTTCAGACATTTGTCCTCCAATTTTAAAATAAGATAAAAGACATTCTTTCTATAAAATATATATGTACTTTTTTATAAAAAAATGAATTTTTTTTCATCTTTTATAAAACTAAAACAATTAACATAATTTTCTATTTTACACTCTGATAAGTTGATCTACCTTCCAATGCAAGCTTTCCATCTTTTGAAGTTATTTTTGCAAGTATTGTAACAGGTTTTTCTACATCCATTACGGGGGCAACCTTAAAATATACAGGGACAATACCTTTTACGCTGCGCATTGTGTCATAACCAACGAGCAAATCGCATTTAAAAGACGATTCTGTCTGTTCAATATTCGAAACTCTTCCAGACCAAGAAACCCAACACGAAAGATACAAATTAGGTTCTTTTTCAACCATAGAATATTCAGGGCTGTCCTTTATGGAATCAAAAGAAGGCGGTTCTATAAAATTCATTAACTCTCTTGCTTTTTGTTTTATTGAAACAGAAGCGTTGGAACACAAAATTCTATTAATTTCAATTTGAGCAAGATTATCCTGATAGTTTTGAAAATATCTTTGGGCTTTTTCATAAGAATCTAAAATCTGCTTGGAAGACAGAATATACGAAAAAGAGCCTGAAGAAAGATCTGTTTCCTGCGCATTTTTTCTTTCGTCAACAGAAAGAACGTAAGCGGAAAGGTCTTCCCGGGTTCCTAGTTCCGGCTTTGAAAACTGCACAAAATTTGCAGTGCAAAAAATCCCCAAAACACAAGCAAACAATGGAAAAACTACTCCCATCACTTTGTAAGGATTTACACCTAAAGGAGGATAAAACTCTTCTAGCCTGCCTGTATCAACCCAACGGCAAATTGTATTGTAGTCACCGTTATTGCGAATAAAGTTCATTGCTTTTTTTGCAGTTTTATTACAAGGGTCATTGCTAAGAATATCTATGTAATATTGCAAAGCTCTTGACGTATCACCTCTTCTTAAAAAAAGAGCAGCCTGCCCTAAAAGCAAATTTGTATCCGTAAGGCGAAGATTTCTTGCCTTTTGAAAATACGACGAAGCAGCACCGGTATCACCTATATAGAGGCAAGCAATACCAAACAAAAGATAATAGTCAAAATTTTGGCTATATATTTCTGCCCGTCCATCAAGGAGTTTTATAGCTTTGTCAAAATGCCTTCTTCGCATTAGGCTTTTAGCAACATCAAGAACATCGCGGGTCATCTATTGCTGCTCCAGCTTTCTTAAAATTGCGTCCAATTCAGTATTCAATCTAAGAAGTTCCATTCGGTCTATTGTTGCAGAATTCTTTTCAAGCGCATTAATTTTATTTATTAACGCTTGTATATAAACAGGATCCAACTGAGAATCCGTTATAGATTCCAGCGTAATTTCAAAGGTTTCAGAATTTTTATTAGCTTCTTCAGTTTTTTGTTCAACAGATTTTTTGCCAGCAACAGAACTATCTTCCTGTTTAGATTCATTTTTTGAATTGGGAACAGAATTCTGAACATTCTGTTCCTGTTTTGAATTCAAATCTTTTAAATTTGAACTAGAATCTTCTTTAGAAGATAAGTGCTCTTCATCATATTTCTTTAAGAATATATTTCCGTGCGGAAAATTGCCATCTGTAGCAACTGCAATATAGTAAACAAAAGAAGCTTCCTCATTTGGCTCTAAATCTATGCCTTCCCAATTTATGCAGACTGCAGAATTATTATAGGAAAGAACTGAATCAAAACTTCTTGACTTTACTTCTACAGGAATCCACGAATTAAGAGACAAAACATCCTTATTACTTAAAGTTACAACTTCAGGCTTTGTTATATCAGCTCCGTTTAAAAGGATTTGCATACAAGCTTTTGAACTTCCAGAGGAAATCCACTTTATTTCATCAAACTTACGAAACTGACATTCTGTATTGATGCTCTTATTCTCCGCAGTCATAAAATGAGGTCCGCTTTGCTCGCCTAAAACTGTATCCAGCACATTTTTTAGAGCAAAGTTTTCTTTTTTAGAACCAATATTTTTTACAAAGGCAGATACTTTTATAATATCTTCCTCAGATTTTTCATTTGATTTTAGACAATCGTACTTAACAAAAACCCTAGCCGTTTCTGGAACAACATACACAAGCTGAACACCATCGTCGCTTTTTCTTGAACCAATTATTATGCCAGTATTGTCATTCAATTTAAAAATCCGGTTATTCACCTTTAAAGAAAAAAATGAAGACGTTGATTCATCATAGCCCACAAGCAAAGGGATTTCCTGCTTGCTTTCATTTATCGCATAAAATTGAAAAGTTCCAACAGTACCTTTTACGGCAAGCTTTATATTTCCTACAGTCTTATAGTTTTTCTCAGCCGTAAAAACACCTTCGCCACTAATCATATTAACAACTTTTATGCGAGATTTATCGAGAATATCTTGAGACTCCTTTTCAAGCTGCTCTTTCTTTTCTTGAGCAGCAAGTTTTGAATTTTCTTTTTCTTGTTGCTTTTTAGCGCGCTTTTCTTCCGCTGTAAGTTTTTTTTGTTTTTTAGTTTTTTTATTCTTTTTTTTGCCCTTGCTTTCTTCTTTCACATTAACAACAGAAGCTGTTTCTTCTTGACCGTTTTTTTTATTTTTTTTTGCTGCAAAAACATTAAAAGAATTTACAGAAATCAAAAAAAAGCATAAAAAAGTTACAAATATTTTTCTTTTATGGAAATTCATTTTTTCGCCCCTTCCGAAGATGTTCTTTTATCAAGCAACTGCTGAGTTTTCCAAGCTTTTTGTTTTAAAGACTCTATCATATCATCATTTTCAGTTTTTATTCTATTATTAAACTGTTTTTCTACATCTAGCTGATTTGCCAATTCAGCGTTTTGAGCATTGAGTTCTGCAACTTTTTTTTCTAAATCGCTATTGCGCCTTTGCAAATCCATCAATCTTTTTCGAACGTCAAACGAATTTTCAGAATCAGAAAGTTTTAACTGGCGTTCATATTCTTCTTTTGCAGAAAGATACTCTTCCCCTGTTTCTTTTAAAAGATATAGCAGTTTTTCTTCGCGAGCGCTTTGCTCTATGGTTTCTAACCTATACTGAGCCGCCGGAGCTTTTGAATCGTTTGAATACTCTGAAATAATTCTTGAATAAAGCAATTTTGCTTCGTCATAGTTGTAACTTGCAAAAAAACTTTCGCCTATCCAATAAAGCGCAGAAGCATACATTTCGTGCTCTGGATACTGATGACAAAAATCGCCAAGCTGAATTACAGATTTTTCATACTGCCCCAAAAAGAACAAAGATTTGCCTTTGTGAAAGACGACGAAAGATGTATACGGACTATCTTTAAAATTTGAAAGAAACACATCGCAGTCTTGCAAGGCTGTTTTATATTCTCCTGAATACATTTCGGCAGAAATAAGCATATAGTAAGTATCCGCATTGAAATTTTCAGGGTAAGAAATTGCTTTTCTTAAAAGAAAAACGGCAGATACCCACTCATTATTGCGATAGGCAGTAGTTCCTTGCAAAAAAGCGGAAGTTGCAACTTCGCTAATTTCTTGAGAGAAAACAGAAAACTGACAAATACTTACAAAAGCAATCACGAGTTTGAAAATTTTCTTTGCATATTTCATAAAAATCTCCAACAAACTATTTTAAAAAGACTTTAAAAATTTGCTTATAGATTTAATTTTTTTTAAGTCCATTTTATTTTTCCGTTGAAAAACGCTGAGCCAGAAACAACAATATCAGCACCGCAAGAAATAACTTCATTCAAGTTAGTTTCGTTTATTCCTCCGTCAACAGAAATTTTAAAATCTAAATTATTCTGATTTCTTAATTCCGAAAGTTCTGAAATTTTTTTTACACATGAAGAAATTAATTTTTGCCCGCCAAAGCCTGGATTCACAGTCATAACAAGAACCAAATCCACATACTCTAGCAGTTCTTTAATAGCACTTACAGGCGTAGAAGGCACTATAGAAATTCCGGCTTTTTTTCCTAAGCCATGAATTTTTTGAACAAGCCTATGAGAATGTATGCAAGCTTCGTGATGGAATGTCAACCAGTCAGCTCCAGACTCCGCAAAAGATTCAACCTGCTCTTCTGGATGCTCAACCATAAGATGAACATCAAACGGCAAGGATGAATAAGACCGCAAAGACTTAACAACTGGCTGCCCATAAGAAATCTGAGGAACAAACCTTCCGTCCATAACATCAATATGAACAATAGAACCGCCAAAAGCTTCAATAGTTTTTAAAGCGCCTTTTAAATCTGCAAAATCCGCGCTGAGCAAAGAAGGCGCAAGCATTATATCTTTCATTTTATTCAATAATAACAGATGAAGAATAGATTGTAAATATTTTAAACAAGTTTGCCAATATTTAAGCAGTCCTTCACCAGGGCTTACGCAACTGCTCATCAATTCTTACTTAGAGCGAATTAAAAAATTGTAAAAAAAGCACAAAAAAGGTCTTGACATATTACATAAATACTAGTATAAACTTTGTTCCCAAAATACTATTTTCATGCATTTCCATTGACTAAAATTAACAATTTGCTATAATAACTATTACAGTATATGGACTATCAGACTGAACAAGGATTAAAAGAGGCTCTTCTCTGTCTTGAATCAGGGAATCCAGGCAGAGCTTTACAAGAACTGCGGGAAACTCTTGAAAACGATCTTTCAAATCAGGAGATAACTTTTACAATAAAATGTTGTAATTACTGGATTAATCTGATAAATGCGCTTTCAGAAATGGAAACTCCTTTTGAACGAGGCGAAAGGCTTATTCAGGAGTGGAAAGAATTTCTTAAGTACATAAAAAATTCTGAAAAGATTTACGAGCCAGCCATATATTCAACTTGCAAAGGCATATTTTCGCTTGCATTGCAAAATTATACTCGCCTTCTTGATGAAAAAGATTCTGTGCAGAAGTCTGAAATTCTTAGAAAAATAGGACTCTGCTACAAAAAATTAGGCGAATACGACAACGCAAAAATGTGCCTTTCGGAGTCCAATAGCTATCACAAGGATCAGGCAGATGTGCTTGCAGAGCTTGCTGATTGCTACGCGTTATGCGGCGAAGACAAAGCCGCTAAAGTTTTGTTTAGAGAAGCTTTTTTTCTTGATTTTAAAAAAATCGACTTGGATTTTTTAGATTCAGAATTGATTAAAAGACTTATTGAAAAAACTGCTCAAAAAGGCTTTGCAGGGGATTCTCTAAAAGCCTGGATTCCTATTTACGGCGTCTTATGGGGAGTTTTTACAATTAAGAGGGCATTGCGTTCTCAGGAAGTCGGAAAACTAAAACAGGACATATATGCTTTGGAAAACGAATTCAAAGATCCTTCAAGATCTTCTGAACTTCAAATTCCAAGGCTGATAAATATGTATTTTTGGCTGATTGATTACTGTCAAGAAGCTCACGATGAGCAGTTAATAAATGAAATACTGCTTAAAATAAAAATTTTGGATACTAACATTTATAACCTGTATGTTAAGTAACTAAAAATAGAGTCAAGAGTTTATACTATTTTTTGCAAGGAAAGACAAAATCGCTTAAAAATGCATTTTTATCTTTCCAAGTTTGCGTTGCAGACTTTTTAACAATTGTTGTTTCTCACTTCGTTGCGAAACAACTTAAAAAGAAAAATTAAAAGCGAAAACTTTTATTTGTCTTTTTATGGGAGTACTTTATGTCAGAAGAACTAATCAAATCCGTTCAGGACATGCTCAAAGAAGAAACTTGGACACGAGCCACTATCAGCAACTATACCAAAGAAAAGTTTGTTGAACTTGCTGGAATCGTAGAAAAAGCCAGAAGTGAAAACTGCTTGGACGAAATTCAAAACATTTGTGACGAACAACTTTTGCATTCAAAAGACAGTATAATTGCATTGTATATTTCAGGAATGATTTCTTTGCAGAAAGGAACTCTTGACAACTCTGCGCTTGTAACGCTTGTCGATATATTCCAAAAGAACCATAAAGAATCTGTAGTTGAATATCTATGCACAAGCATTCTAGAAGATGATTCAAATAACAAATTTGCTCTGAGGACATTAGCAGAATACTATCGCTCCAACGGAAATGCAAAAGTATGGGATTTGTATGCTCAAATAGTTAAAATAGATTTTGAAGAAGCAGACCTCGCAAGAGCCCTCGCAGAACACTTTGAATCAGAAAGCGACGTTGAAAATGCAACAGAGTACTACAAAAAAGCAATTCTTCGCTATATAAACAAAAGCAATTTAAATGCTGTAAAGGAACTTTGGACAAAGCTTGTTCAACTTATTCCTCAGGAAATAGACTTCTTCCAGCTTGTAAAAAGAAAGGTTGCAAAAACTCTTGGAGAAGATAAAACTGCTATTCTTTTACAGGAACTTTATAATTGGTACAAAGACAACAAAAAATGGGATACAGCTATCCGCCTTCTTAAAGAAATTTTATCAATTGACCAGCACGACATTTGGGCTAGAAAAGAAATTACTGACTGCTACAAAGGCAAATATGCGGATCACAGCCATCTTGACGACTATATTCGCTCATCAAATCTTACACAGAACTACAGAAATGTTTTTGAAGCTATAAACGACTTTGAAAAACACATTGCTTTTGATGTAAAAAGCTATGTGTTCCACAGAGCTTGGGGCGTTGGAATTATCACAAAAGTAGAAAACGATGTTCTTACAATTTATTTTGGTAAAAAAGTTGGAACACATACAATTTCTTTAAAAATGGCAGTAACCGCATTAACGCCTCTTTCTAACGATCATATTTGGGTATTGAAGGCAAAAAATAAGAAAGAAGTTTTGGCCAAAAAGATTAAAGAAGACAAAGTTTGGGCTCTTAAAACAATCATTAAAAGTTTTGATAACAACTGTGACTTCAAAAGAATTAAAGCAGAGCTTGTTCCTTCAATTCTTACGCCTGGAGAATGGACTTCTTGGAACAGCGCCGCAAAGCACTGCCTTGAAACAAATTCATCTTTCGGCGTAAATCCAAACGATATTTCAATGTATACTGTGCGAGAAAATGAAATCAGCATAGAAGAAAAACTTTCTACAGAATTCAAAGCTCAAAAACAGTTCTTTGCGCGCATCGACATAATAATGAAATACGTAAAGAAAGACGAAACAGACAAAACGAGCGAGCTCTTTGCCGAAATGTTCAACTATTTTGCAGGATATGTTAAAACCCTTGATTCTATTGAAAGTTCTTCTGGAGTTACAAAAGAAGCGCTTGCATCATACCTTGTCGTTCAAGAAATAACAAATTCTATCAAGCAGCTTGTAAATCCTTGCAAAGTTTCATTCCAGCAGATTTACGAAAAAATTGAAGATCCAAGGGAAATTTATACTCAGCTAAAAGACACAAAGAACACTTCTTTGCAAAAGGATTTCCTTCAGAACGTAAGGATGCTTCCTGATTGGTCTGACCAGTATATAAAGCTCTTCCCTATTGTACATTCAAGCGAAATGATTTCAACACTGGTAAACAGCGGTTTTGCAGATAAACTTGAAAAACTGGCTGCAAACTGTTTTACAAACTGCAAAGACTATAGAAACGCAGTATTGTATATGTTTGAAAACTGCCAAAATGAAGATTGGTTCAAAGATTGCGGAATTTCTTACGAAAAGCAACTTATAACTTTAATCCATTTAATTGAACTTACATTTAGAGAAATTGCAAACCATGTAAATACAACAGAGAACAAAAAAATCAACAAGAAAGCAACTCAACTTCTGTTTGAAAACGACACGCTCTTGAATTTTATGTTCGAAAATGATGAAGAAACTGTAAAACGCATGTATACTCTTATTGACGACCTTGCTGAGCTTGATTCTTCTTACAAGACAACAATGAGAAACAGAATTAGGGAAAAATATCCAGAATTTAAGTTCCATGTTTCTGAAGAAAAGAGCCAAGCTCCAAAAGGAATGTTGGTTACTGCTAAAAAGCTCAACGAAAAGAAGGAACTTTTCAACAGGCTTCAAACTGTGGACATTCCAGAAAATGCAAAAGAAATTGCAGAAGCAAAGGAAAAAGGCGACTTAAAAGAAAATGCCGAATTCCATGCAGCAAAAGAAAAACAGCATTGGTTGAACGAGCAGCTTTCAAAGCTTCAGGCAGAATTAAACAGAGCTGTAGTATTTGATCCAACAACAATTACAACTTCAATTATTTCATTTGCAACCGTTGTTACACTTAAAAACAATGACACAAACGAAGAAGAAACGTTTACCATTCTTGGACCATGGGAATCAGATCCTGATAACAATGTAATTTCTTATATGGCTCCTTTTGGAAATGCGATTATGGACAAAAAAGCTGGAGAAACAATTACTTTTACAATCAATGAGCACAAATACAATTACACTGTAAAAGATATAAAAGCAGCAAAAATCTAAAAAATTAAACACTATAAAAATGGCTATCCGATAAAATTGTTCCAGGATAGCCATTTTTTATTTTATTTAAGGTTTATACAAACCTTAAAAACGACAGAGTCAAGGTCTTGAGCGTAAGCGTACCTTGACCAGACGTATGGTGATAAGATTGCATTATGGCATACAAACAGTTATTTCAGAACATATATGTAATAGAAGGTTCCACAAATGTAGGCGTAATTGCCTGTAGAATAGGCAAAACTACGGATATTTACCTTGTAGACACAGGAACTCAAGATTTAGACGGCAAAAATATTCTTGAAACTTTAAACTTTATTTTTCCCCCTGAAAAAGGAGGCTTTAATCTTTGCGCCATAATAAACACACACTCCCATGCAGACCATTGCGGTGCCAACGCATACATAAAAGAAAGAACAAATTGCGAAATATGGATTTCAAAAGGAGAAGCAGGCATCATTTTTAATCCTAAAGTGCAAGCGTCTATCGTCTGCGGAGGCCATCCTTTTAAAGAACTGCAAGGTCCGTACTACTTAGCGCCTTCTAGCACATGCAATAAAATTCTAGATAAAAACACAGCCGTTCATTTACCAGATGGCTGTAAAATAACTTTTACGGAACTTCCAGGCCATTATTTAGATATGCTAGGCGTAATTTACACTGGCAAATATGGCCAAACCTGCCTGTTTTGCGCAGATGCGGTTTTTGGTCAAGCCCATATTTTAAAATACTGGATTCCTTTTCTTTATGATGTAAAAAAATTCAAAGAAACTCTTGCAAAAATAGACACCCTTGAAATGAATTGGTACGTTCCAAGCCACGGAATTCCTGTAACTAGAATAAACGAAACTGTGGAACTAAATCAAATCGCTGTTCTTTCAACAGAATATTGCGTTCTTTCATCATTGCAAAAAGAAAAACTTACAAAGGAAGAGCTGTTAAAAAGAGTTGCAGACAGAAATGAAATAAGGCTAGGATTTCAGCAGTACCAATTAATAAATTGCACGTTAAACGCATATTTAGTTTATCTCCTTGAAGAAAACCAGATTGCATATACTATTGAAGAAAACAGAATTCTTTGGTTTGCAAAATAGTTATTTAGCCTATTTAGAAATTTTTACGCTTTCATCCCAAGTTTCGACTATTTGAACTCCGCTTGAAGTTCCAATTCTATTTGCTCCAGCGCAAATCATAGAAACAACAGCTCTTGCAGAGCGGATTCCTCCAGATGCTTTTACGCCAAAATCAGGTCCTACAGTTTTACGCATTAACTCTACATGATAAACAGATGCTCCATTTGGCAAAAGATTGCCATTTATTCCTTTTGGAGAAGCAAAACCTGTAGACGTTTTTACAAAATCCGCGCCAGCTTTTACAGCGCAAAGGCAGCAAGTTTGTATGCAAGAATCATCTAAAAAGCAAGTCTCAAGAATAACTTTTACAATTATGTTTTTTCCAATTTTTTTGCCAGCTTGCTTTGCGTTTTGAACAACAGAAGCTATGTCAAGTTCAAGTTCTGAAAAACGCCCGTCAAGCGCAGCCCCTATATTGATAACCATATCAACTTCATCTGCGCCAAAAGCGACAGCCTCTGCCGCTTCAAAAGCCTTTGTTGACGTAGAATTAGCTCCCAAAGGAAATCCTATTACGGTACAAACCTTTACAGAAGAATTTGCTAATTCAGAAGAACAAAGAGGAACATAGCACGGATTAACACAAACAGAAGCAAAGCCATATTTCTTAGCTTCTTCACAAATTCTTATAATGTCATGAACTCCTGCTTTTGGATCTAAAAGAGTATGGTCAATATATGTTGCTATTTGAGATTTAGTCATACGCTCATTATGAATAATCACAAACTTTTTGACAATATATCCAAGCTAAATATTAGATTGAAAGTTTGGAGTAATTAGCCTAAACTTCGAGCTTTGAAAAAAATAAACGAAAGCGTAAGCGAAGTTACAATTTGTGAATACTTTGTGCGATTAGAACAATTAAAGTTGTGTAGCAACCCAATTCCATTCAAACGAAGTGCGAGCACAACCGTCTGAACAAATTGAAAATTCGCTGAAAGCTTTTTTTCTAACTGTTATAAAAACCCGAAGTTTAGGCTAATTAACAAAATAGCGTAAATAGATTATAATTGCTCTTATAAGGTCGAATGTTGACCTATAAAACTTAACTACCATCAAAAAATTTTAGGAGTTTTTTTGAAAAAATCAAACACATTAGAACTTGTATTGCGCTGGCAGTAAAGGCGCAGTTTGAGTTTCAAGGGCTTTTACTGCTTATTCAATCAGAAATCAAAATCTTTTTGAAAAGCGTCATAAAAATGGACTACGTAAAAGCGAAAAACATTCTTCCGTCCGAGCTTCTTGAAAAAATTCAGGAATACGCGGCGGGAACCTACTTGTATATTCCACAGAAATGCGAGAACCGCAAAAACTGGGGAGAATCAAAAGATTCAAAAGCCTGGTACAAAAATCGAAACCAGCGGATATACAAAAACTACAAAGAAGGATTTTCGGTCAGCGAGATTTCACAAGAATTCTTTCTGAGCGAAAAGTCAATTTACAGAATCATCTTGTGCGAAAAAAAAGCGGATACAAGGTGAAAATTAAGGCGGATACGGCAATGGATTTTGTCTGTCCGCCATTTTTTTTGCCCGAACGGATTTTCTCATTCTTTTTTCTGAAATGTGTTTGAGGTAGGAAACAGGCGCGGTCTGGATTATTATAAACAAGAATCAAGACGTATAATGACAAAGGATGTAAGATAAAAGCAGCCGAAAATGGCGTCTGTTTTTATCTTTTTAAGTTTGCGTCGCAAACTTTCTTATCATCTGTTGTTTCTCACTTAGTTGCGAAACAACTTAAAAAGTCAATCCTAAAACTGAAGTTTTACTCTTGACTTTTTATGGGAGGCAAAAATGAACAGCAAAATCGACATGGAAAAAATCACTTTCAGAAACGAGACCCCTGCGGACTATAAGGCGGTCGAGAACCTTACTCGCGAGGCGTTCTGGAACGTCTACAAACCCGGCTGCGACGAGCATTTTGTTCTGCACAACTTCCGCACAAGAAGCGACTTTGTGCCGGAACTCGACTTTATAATGGAAGAAAACGGGGTTTTGATTGGACACGTGATGTTCGCAAGGGCAGAAATCAAGCTGAACAACGGCAAAACGCTTCCGATTATGACGTTCGGGCCAATCAGCATTGCGCCGGACTTCAAGCGCAAAGGCTACGGAACAGTTCTTCTTGGGCACGCCATGAAAAAGGCAAAGGAGATGGACTGCGGCGCGCTTGCAATAACCGGCAATATAGGCTTTTACGGAAAAAGCGGCTTTGTCGTGGCAAAAACAAAAGGCGTCCGCTACCATGCCGACCCTGACGCGGAATATTTTCTGATAAACGAGCTAATTCCGGGCTTTTTGGATAAAGTGAAGGAAGCTGGCGGCGGAACTTTCAAGGAGCCGGACGGATATTTCATCGACGCAAAGGAAGCAGAGGAATTTGACAGGCAGTTTCCGCCGAAAGAAAAGCTGAAACTTCCGGGACAGATTTTCGGGTAAGGGCTGAGTGTTTCCCAAACAGATTTAGTGAATAAGACTATGTGCTAATTTTTTCATACAGCTTCTGCTTTTCGGCAGGGGCTGATTTTTTGCGTGTTATATTTTTCTCACAATCCTTTCAATCCTGCGTTTTCTGCCAGCTGTAAGTCCCGGTTTTTGCTTTGTTCCGGCCACGCAGATTTTCGCGGTGTTTTTTATTCCGGCTGATTTTAGGATTTCGCCGATTGACCTAAAAACGCCCGATGACTGTCTGCAAATCACATTGAACGGAAACGGAGTTGTGCAGGCTGTTACGATTGCCGCTTTTTTTCCTTTTAGAAGCGCAAGCGGAATCCCATGCCTTGACTCGCCCATCAAGCGGAAAACATTGCGGTCAAAAAGAGACTTCAGGCTGCCGGTCATGTTGCCCCACCAGCACGGAGAAGCCACAACAAGAAAATCTGCGCGCGCAATTTTTTCCCCTGCAACGTCTGCGTCGTCTCCAGCAAAAATGCATTTCCCGGCGGTGCGGCACTTCATGCATCCTGCGCAGCTGCTGAATTTCAGCGAGGACACACGGACGGTTTCAATTTCAGCGGATGGAATTTTCCGGCGGATTTCGTCCTCAAGAAATTTCAGCATCTGCGAAATTGTTCCAGCGGGTTTTGGCGAGGCGTTCAAAATCAGGGTTTTCATTTTTCATCTCCCAAAAATTCAAAACTTACGACGATTTTCTCCACAAGATTTTTCGCGGTTGTCAGAGTTTCTGTCTTGTATTCGACCGAGCCGCTTTTTCCGTCAAGAGAGCCTGTTCCTACAAGTTCCAGTTCTGCATCAGGATTTTCAAAGCTGAGTTCCGCGCGGTAGACTGCGGAAGGCTGCCCGTTCACACCGGAATATTCTGTAGAATTTTTATCGGCGTCTTTCGGATAAAATTCGTTGTAGTCAAAACTTTTGTTCACTTCCGCAAAGACAAAATATTTTTCGCCTTCTGCAAGCTGAATTTTCCGTGCGATTTCAAAGCTGCCTTTTGGAGTTGCCGATGTTACTGCATCTATCTCGTTTTCAGATTCCAAAATGCAACTTGTTTTGCACGAATTATACCAGACAGGGAGCGATTCCGGACGACCGTCTTTTGGCGCAAAAATCCACTTTTTATTTGAGGCTTTTTTTGTGGCAAAAATTGTCTGGCTGAAATTTCCGTTTCCGTTTTGAATCCAAAGTGCAAACTGCGGCGGAAATTTTCCCTTCCATTCGCTGCCCGGAGCTATAACCGCCCGAACCAAAACTGTCCGAATATTTTCAGAAGCTTTTCCAGAAATTTCGTCTGTCCAAACCTGCTGAAAAACCAGAAGCGCAAAAAATGCCGCAAAAATTTTCCTGAAGATTGATTTTGAATTCATATTTTTCTCCCATTAGTTACTTTACAAAAATATTTTCCGCCCACATATTTATAAAACGCTCGGTGAACGGCTCGGAATTTTCCCAGTACTCGACTTCCGACTTTCGAGAAATCACGGATTGAATGCAGCCCCAAAGCCCGAAAACCAGAACGCCAACATCCAGACGAGGATTTTCCGAACGAGCCGAGCCTTCTTCAACGCAGAGTTCAAGAAGTTTTTCCCCGGTGCGGTTGCAGACATAGAATTTTTCAGTTTCTTCTGGCGAAAGATTCACCGCAGATTTTATTTTTTCCATCACAAGAGAGGCGACTCGCGGATTTTTCAAGCTCCAGTCGCGGAATGACCTGATTGCGGCAAGAACTTTTTCCTTTGGGGAAGCGGCTTTATCCGCAGCGGATTCAATCACCGAATTTATCTCGTTCAGACAATCCAGCGAAATCTCCTGAAAAAGGCAGTCCTTGTCCTTGTAATAATGATAAATCGCCGTTGCCGAAACGCCGCAATTTTTGGCGATTTCCCGCATTCCGATTTCAGAAGGTTCCTTTTCCATTAGAAGTTCAAGCGTTCGCTTTTTTATGGAAGAAACTAGCTCAGGATTTGCATTTCTCATACGCCATCCACCTTGAATAATATAACACTGTTAAGTTATCAATGTTATACAAAGTTGTCAAGTGTCTTTTTTAAAACAACAAACAAAAACCAAAGACTCCAATGGTATACCATTGGAACAGATTGACTAACCTGCTCCAAACACAAAAAAATTTACATTTCAAAATTCCTTATCAACTGCACATTCTTATTTCATGGAGGGAAATATGAAACTAAGAAAAACAACTTTATTATTGGCTTTAGTATTTTTATTATCAACATTTTATAGCTGTTCAACAGAATCTGATGAAAATCCTAAAACTACAATCGAAAATACAGAAGAGCCTTCTGACAAAGGGGTCTACGTTCCTAAAACATTCACCGTACAAAAAGATTCAAAAACAAAAAATGGAATAACAATCACTTGGGAAACAAAAGAAAACTTTTATTACAATATTTACTACAACACAGAAAAAAATACAGAAACGGCAAAAATTCTTAATAAACGTGCATACAGCGGTAGCTATTCCACAACACTTGACTCAACAAGAACATATTACTTCTGGATAAAATCTGCGGACAATTTTTACAATTCTACCGGAAACAATAGTTGCAACAGGCTCATAACATAAAAAGCATCAATTAATAATCAAATATTTTTTTTACATCTGTTCAAGCTTTGCTTTTAAAATGTAAAGTCTATTTTTAAGTTTCTGGACTTCTTCCAAACTGCTCATAATTTTGGAAGCCATGTATGCGTCCGCAAAAAAGCCGTCAAAAAAGAAATCCGCAAATGTCAAAAAACCACCAAGCTGCATTCTGTAGTCGTTTGGAATTTCGATGCTCCCTAGTTGAAAACTTAATTGCTGCATAAGGTAGTTTATTTCGCTCATTGAATCGCTTGCTTTATTCAAATTGTGATGCTTTAGCAAATCAACAAAAAATCCGCCGCCTAAAACATCAAGAAAACTCCAATTTCTTGCGCTCTTAAAATGACATTCAGCTTCTTCTACCAAAGGTATAAGCTGATTAACAGTATTTAAGGCTTCTTGAATTTGCAGATTACTCATATCGTCTCCCATAATTAAATTTGCAAGGCAAACTTTTTAAGATAAAAATCTACAGCTACACTAAAATATACTAAAAAAGATGAAATTATGTAAAGCAATTTTTTTACGTCTTGACATTGCTCCCATTTTCCGTGCATACTGCGAAAAGCAAAGGGGGAGTAGTTACTTCCTTAAGAATCAACAGCCGGCTCTTTGAGTCTGGTTCTTAGGCTTCGGCTCGACCGAGGAAACAAGACCTTTTGCCTGATTATCCTGTTATTTTCATTATTTCAGGGTAATTGGGCAAAGGGTCTTTTTTTTGTGCCTCCCCCCCCCAGAATGTCATTGTCGCGCTTGACGCGGCAATCTCCTGCAACAGATCTTCGGGTCAAGCCCGAAGATGACAACAGAAGTCAAGCTGGATAATGACAGACTTTGCAATGCAGATAACGACAATCAGTCAAAACGGAGGTTTTAAAATGGAACTGATTTTGGATTATTTTTCGAGTGGAATCGGGGCGATGACCTGGCAGAATTTTGCGATGATTGCGGTTGGCGCGATTCTGATTTTTCTTGCGGTGTATAAAAAGTACGAGCCTATGCTTCTTCTGCCGATCGGATTCGGTGCGATTCTGGTGAATCTTCCGCTGGCGGTTGTGCTTGGAACGGCGGAGCATCCGGGCGCGCTTCAGATTCTTTTTGACTGCGGAATCATGACGGAACTTTTTCCGCTGCTGATTTTTATTGGCGTTGGCGCGATGATTGACTTTAAGCCGCTGCTTGAGCGTCCGTGGCTTTTGGTCTTTGGAATTGTGGCGCATTTTGGAATTTTCATTGCGGCGGCGGTCGCCTACTTTGGATTCGGATTCAGCATAAACGAGGCACTGAGCATAGGTGTTATCGGAGCGGCGGACGGGCCGACTGCGATTGTTGTCGCAAGCCGCTTCGCAAAAAATCTTTTGGGGCAGATTACGGTCGTGGCTTATTCTTACATGAGCCTTGTTCCGATTATCATGCCGCCTGTAATCAAGCTTCTTACGACAAAAAAGGAGCGCACAACAAGAATCAAGGCGAAGAACAAGAACATTCCGCACTGGGTGATGGTCGTTTTTCCGGTCGCAGTTACGGTTGCGGTAAGCATTCTGATTCCG
Organism: Treponema sp. UBA6367; assembly: GCA_002437725.1. GTDB lineage: Bacteria > Spirochaetota > Spirochaetia > Treponematales > Treponemataceae > Treponema_D. The sequence continues at coordinate 78,944 of DJRF01000010.1, read as the reverse complement.
GATGCAGCGGCTTTAATCGGCTTTCTTATGTTCGGAAATTTAATCCGCGAGTGCGGCGTTCTTGAAAAACTTTCGACGGCGGCGCAGAACGAGCTTTCAAACATCGTGACTTTGCTTTTGGGAATCAGCGTGGGAGCGAGCATGACAGCGCAGAATTTCCTTACCGTGCAGACGCTTCTGATTATGCTTTTGGGTCTAATTGCGTTTATCGGCGACACGGTCTGCGGAATCCTGTTCGCAAAATTCCTGAACCTGTTCCGCAAAAAAGGCGACAAGCTGAATCCGATGATCGGCGCGTGCGGAATTTCCGCATTCCCGATGGCAAGCCGCGTTGTCCAGAAAATCGCCCTTGAGGAGGACAACCAGAACTTCATCCTCATGCACGCGGTGAGCGCGAACGTCTCAGGACAAATCGGCTCGCTAATTATCGGCGGAATTATCATGGGCTTCTTGGGCGAAATGTAGGCAAATTTGTAAAAAATAGCCTAAACTTCAAATTTTTATAAAAAAACGTCTAGTCAAGGCATACTTTCGCTCAAGACCTTGACCAAACGTTTTTAGTTTTTCCATGACATCACTGCAAATTACTTAAACACAAGCTCACGTCCGTTGCTCGAAACATTTATCGTGCAGCCTTCGGCGAACTTTCCTTCAAGAAGTTCCTTTGAAAGCGGATTTTCTACCCAAGTCTGAACCGCACGCTTTACAGGGCGGGCACCAAACGCAGGGTCATAGCCTTTTTCTGCAATGAATTCCACAGCAGAATCGTCAAACTTAATTGTAATTCTTCTGTCTTCAAGGCGTTTTGCAACACGCTCAAGCTGAATCTTTACAATTCCGCCAATGCAGCTCTTGTCAAGACGGCCGAACATTACAATTTCGTCGATTCGGTTCAAGAATTCAGGGCGGAAATGCGTTTTAAGCAAACCGTCAATCTGAGTTCTTGCTTCTTTCATCTTCTCGTCTGTGTCAGCATCAAGAATCAGCTCGCTTCCCAAGTTGCTCGTCATAATGATAATTGTGTTCTTAAAGTCCACAACTCTGCCCTGTCCGTCTGTAAGTCTTCCGTCATCAAGAACCTGAAGAAGAACATTGAAAACATCAGGATGCGCTTTTTCAACTTCATCGAACAAAACTACGCTGTAAGGACGGCGGCGCACTGCTTCTGTAAGCTGACCGCCTTCATCGTAGCCAACGTATCCCGGAGGCGCGCCAATCAAACGGCTCACGCTGAATTTTTCCATATACTCAGACATATCGATTCGAGTAAGCGACTTTTCATCGTTGAACAAGAAGTCTGCAAGAGTTTTTGCAAGCTCTGTTTTACCAACACCAGTCGGTCCTATGAACAGGAAGCTTCCAAGCGGACGGTTCGGGTCGCTCAAGCCGGAACGGTTACGGCGGATTGCATCGCTTACAACCTGCACGGCTTCATTCTGCCCAATAACACGCTTGTGAAGAACTTCTTCAAGCTGCAAATATTTCTGCTTTTCGCTAGAAAGCATTTTTGCAACAGGAATTCCTGTCCAGTTGCTTACAACACGCGCAATGTCTTCTTCCGTAACTTCCTGCCGCAAAAGGGACTCTCGCTCTGGGTTCGCCTCAACTTCCTTGTCGTGGGCAACAGCCTCTGCAAGCTGCTTTTCCAATGAAGGAATTGTGCTGTACTTTAATTCAGCAGCTTTTGCAAGGTTTCCTTCGCGGGTGTATTTTTCTTCGTTAAAGCGCGCCTCTTCAAGCTCTTCTTTTATTTTGCGGCTCTTGTCGATGCTGTTTTTTTCGTTCTGCCACTGAAGTTTCATGGCATCGCGTTTTGAAGTCAGCTCTGAAAGTTCTTTTTCAAGTTTTTCAAGACGCTCTTTTGAAGCGTTGTCGTCTTCCTTGCTCAAAGACTGCTTTTCAATCTGAAGCTGCAAAAGTTTTCGCTCAATCTGGTCAAGCTCGGTAGGCTGGCTTTCAATTTCCATCTTTAGGCGGCTTGCTGCCTCATCAACCAAGTCAATCGCCTTGTCTGGCAAAAAGCGGTTTGTGATGTAGCGGTTTGAAAGAACTGCCGCGCTGACCAAAGCCTCATCGTTGATTCTAACTCCGTGATGAATTTCGTACTTGTCGCGAAGTCCGCGCAAAATAGCGATTGTGTCCTCAACGGTCGGCTCGGCGCAGTAAACCTGCTGAAATCTTCGCTCAAGGGCAGCGTCTTTTTCAATGTACTTGCGGTATTCGTCAAGAGTTGTAGCACCAATAACGTGAATTTCCCCACGGCTCAACGCTGGCTTTAGCAAGTTTGAAGCGTCCATTGAACCTTCGCTTGCGCCAGCCCCAACAATCGTGTGAAGCTCATCGATAAACAAAATTATCTGTCCTTCAGACTTTGTAACTTCAGTGATTACGGCTTTTAGCCTCTCTTCAAATTCACCGCGGAACTTTGCACCGGCAACAAGGCTTCCCATGTCAAGCGAAAGAAGACGCTTGTTTTTAAGGCTTTCAGGCACATCTCCGCTAGCGATTCGGCGAGCAAGACCTTCAACAATCGCAGTTTTACCAACGCCAGGCTCACCAATCAGAACAGGGTTGTTCTTTGTTCGGCGGCACAAAACCTGCATTACACGGCGGATTTCCTCATCACGGCCGATAACCGGGTCAATCTTGTCCTGACGGGCGCGCGCAGTTAAATCCGTGCAGTATTTTTCCAAAGAACGCATCTTGCTTTCCGGGTCCTGGGAATCAACGCTTTGGTTTCCGCGAACGGACTTCAGGGCTTCAAGAACGGCTTCATAAGTTATACCGTTTTTTCTTAGCAAATCTCCAACATTTGAATCGGATTTTGTCATTGCAAGAAAAAGATGTTCGCAAGAAAGATACTGATCTTTTAACTTGGACATTTCATCTTCAGCTTTTGCCAAGACTTTTTGCGCAGCATCTGAAAAACGCATTTGAGCATTTCCAGTAACAACTGGATAAGATTTTAGCAAGTCATCAAGCTGGCTCTGAAAATTTTGTATATTTACACCAATTCGTTCTACAATTGGAAGAACAATCCCGTCTTGCTGCGATAAAAGAGCAGACAAAAGATGTTCAAGACCTATTTCACTGTGGTCATTTTTTTGGGCAAGAGCACTTGCATCTTGCAAGCAGTCCTGCATTTTTAAAGTAAATTGATCATAATTCATAGAATTACCTCGCAGAAAAAAGTTATTTTTCTTTCACGAGATAAGGTAATCATAAATTATAAAAAAGGCAAGAAAAAAATGTATAGTGGAAATTAGTTTTCTGGAAGCTCAATCTTTCCATATTCACAAAGGCAGTTTTGAATTTTTGCGTGTTCAATAAGCTCAAGATTCTTTTTTATTTTTTTATAAAGGCGAATTTCTCCGCTTCCATTTCCACCGCTAAGAACTTTTAAAATCTTTCTTCCGCCGTCAGGAAGCTCGATGCTGCGAACAAACATCAAGTCCGCAATAGTAAATATATCAATGTCAATTACGTAAGACTTATTGTTTGCGCTTACAGTCCAGTGCAGTTTTTCGCCTTCTTCAGATTCTGGCAATTGTGAAAATTCATAAATACTATTGCCAGAAAAAGCAATTTTCTTTCCCTCAAAGTCGGAAAGAACAACCATTTTTTCGTCGTACATACCTTGGACTGCGCAAGATGATTCTGTTAAAGTTTTTCCGGAAATCATGCTTGTAAGATTACAAGAAGAAAGATGAATCCAGGTCGAAGGCAAAGTTTTTCCCCATTTTCTGTCTAAATAACCAAATGATTTTTTAGGAATTACGTTGTATTCTTTTCCATCTAAGGTAATAGTTCCTGCAAAAACAGTTCTAGCACCAGTTGCAAGCCATGTATAATCACGATTTTCAAAGCCATCATCAAAAGAACTACGAATATCGTATCTAAGTTCCCAGCTAATTATTCCAGGATTGCAAAGAAGTTCTGGCTGCTCGTGCAATTCAGAAAGAGAAACGTCCATTCTTCCTGAAATTTTTTCCTCTGTAAAAAGGCAGTTTCCAACTTTTACTTGAAACTCTTTCGGAGCAATTTCAACTTGCCTAATACAGTGGTATTCGCACATTTCTTTAGCGCCTGCGCCAAGCACGCCTGCTCTTACAACCACATAAGAGGGAGTTAAAATAGATTCACTTTGGATTTTTTGAGCAGAGGCTGTTCCTGCAAGAACATTTTGAAGGTCATCTGCAGAAATGTTCATTCTAGACTTAAAACCTAAAACAACTTCATTTTGAGAAAGATAAGGATTTATCATTGAAAGCTCTACAAAAAACTTTCGCTCTAAACCTGTGCTAGTTTCAATGCCGTTAAAAGTATAGCGCCATATATTAACACCATTTTTTTTTAGAGCTCCGTTTAACTGATAACGATTTGCTTTTATACACTTTTTTGTAACACTCATCTTCTGAAAAAATCCTCACTTTATAAGTCATTATTAATTTTCGGTATAAAAACAAGGATTCATAAGTTTTATTGAAAGAGTTTGTTTATTTTTGTATTTACATCCTTTGAATCTTCTGGAAAGTTCTCATCTAAATACTCAAAACAAGTAACAGCTGCTTTTTGCGCATGTTCGTACCAAATAGAATAAAGTTCACCTTTTATATCCTCTCCCGGATAAGGAGCACCCTGAACATCTGACACAAGCTGACGCAACATCTCAACACACTTTTTAGTTTTCTTATCCATAATCAGACCTCGGTAATAACGATACTCTCCAAATAACACGAATGTTGAGTTTTTATATCAAGAAAAATAAAAGCGTGAACGATTTTTTAATTCAATATAAAAACTCGACTTTCAAGTTACTCTTATCTATTATAAAGGCAATTTTATAATTACGCTAGCATTTTTTATTGATTTAGTATTCAATTTAGCAGATGCTGAATCGCAAATTATAGCACATCTTTTTAAGTCTTTTTCAGAATATATTTTCTTAGCAACACTCTGAACTTGCTCCGGAGTTACCTTTAGCAATTTTTCAAGTTTGTTTTTGCGGTCTTCTGGAACAATGCAAGAAACTGTTCTTAAAAAACCAAGTGCTCCGCGGCTAGCAGGCGAACTTGGCTGAACTTCATCGCCGTAAGTTCCAGTTATCAGCTTAGTACATTCTGCTTTGTCTAGCAAAGTTTCTCCAGCATCTTTTAGACATTCTTCAAATACTTGCACAGACTTTTCTGGCGACGGGTCTCTAAAAGTGGCGAAATTAAACGAGCCCACCATATTTGAACTTGAAGCGTAAGCCCCGTAAGCGCCACCTTTTGTCCTTAGACGTTCCCATAAAAAATCTCCGCTAAGCCAATGAGCCAAAACCAGTTCAGCAGGATTTTCATCGCTGCCAAACAGAGAGCCCTTCATAGTGCAAGCAGAAAAGCCAACTTGCGCGTCTGCAACAAAAAATTCATAATTTGGCAAAACTTCTTTTTCCCCTGGAAGAAGAAGCAGTTTTTTAAACCTAAACTCATCAATATCCAGTTTTTTTACAGGATTTTTTAAATTTAAATCCACTGCAAGTTTTTTTAGAAGCTCAACCGCTTTAGGCATAGTCTCAGAATCAGTTGTTACGTGCAAAAGAGAGCCTGAGGAAAGTATTTCTTTTGAATAGTTTTCAAAACGAGTTTTTAGACTAGAAAGAGATTCAGAAGAAATTCTTTTTATTGCAAACAATTGCGAAAAGCCTCTCCAAATTTCATCAACTGTGCAAGCATGGTTTTCAAGGCACTGAACTCTTTTTGCCGCAAAGCGATTTCCTCTAGGAATTACAGATGCCTTTAAACCGCTTGAAATTTCCCCTATCAAAGTTTTCATGCGTTTTAAATCATTAAAATTAAACGTTGCAATAGCTTGCGTAAACAGTTTTAACGCTTCTGGCAATTTTTCACTAAGACACTTTATGGAAAAAACCAGCCAATCGCGATCTACGCAATTATATTTTGAAAGCCGTTCTTTTTCTTTTTGCGCAAGTTCTGTATTTGCAGAAGAATTTGAAGAAAGTCTTACTGTCATTCCACCAGAAACACAAGCGCAGTCCAAAGCTGTTTGCCACCATCTTTTATTATTCCAGCCAAGGTTCGTTGCGCAATATGAATAGACTGGCAGATATGGATAATCTTCTGGAAAAAGAACATCGACTGGAAAATACACTTCAATATAAGCAATTCCATTTGTACTTTCAGTATTTTTTAAAAGCGGAACTATAGAATCCTTATTTTTGAGCTCTTCAATTTCAGTTTTTACATTGTAAATATCTGTTTTTAAGCCGGAAAGTTTTAAGCTTGGAATGCAAGAAGTTTCTTCTAATGTTTCTCGATGCGACTGGTAATCATACAAGCGTTTTAACTCTTCTTTTAAATTATTTAAGTCAGTTTTAGACTTTAATTCTTCTATTAGGAGAGCTTCTTTTTTGTTTCTTTCATTCAAGAAATCTTTTGAAGGCTCTACAATTACATAAGAACGGTTAGTATTTTCAAGTAAATACTTTTTTATAAGTTTTAAAACGTAGTCAGAATCTGCGCTCAGTTTATTTTTTACTTCTTTAAAAGCTTCTCTGAACTTTAGCATAAGAGCGGGTTCTTTTCCATAATTCCATCCAGAAAGAACTCTTTCTAAAAGAACCAAAGCATAAGGTCCGCTGCCACGAACAATTTCTCTGTTTGCAAAGTCAACGCTCATAACAGCAGATTCCAGCATTTTTTTATCAAGGCCGTTTTTGCAAATATCTTGCAAAGTTTTTTCTATAAGATTGTAAACTTTCTTTTCATCACAAGATTTTACACCGTGCAACCCAAGTGCAATTGTAAAATATCTAGAATCATTTGAAACTCCTATGCCAGGAGCGAGGTCGTCCCCTAACTCTGATTCAACCAAGGCTTTTACAATTGGAGCTCCGTCGTTTCCAGCTAGCGCTTCGCACAAAAAAATACATTCCATGTAAGAAATTAAATCCGTAGTTTGACCGCAAAGCCAGTTCATTGTAACGGTACTGCCAGTAGAACCAGAGTCAGGAGCAAATGCATGGACTTCTACATTTTTTTGATTTTGCAAAGGAGTTTCCATTTCTACGAACTCTTTCGGAACGGATGGATAAACATCTTCCAGTTTCGGAATGGAAAACTTTTTTTCAAGACGGTCTAAAATTTCTTTTTGAACAAAATCAAGCTGTTCTTCTGTTGGAATATTTCCATAAAGGAAAAGAATACAATTGTCCGGGCGATAATATTTTTTGTGAAATTCCTTGAAATCATCGTAAGTAAAGCTTGGAATTTCCAAGGGATCTCCGCCAGAATCGTAAGAGTAATTTGTATCTTGCAGCAAACTTTTAAACTGAAAATCAGAAGCAACTGAATCAAATGAAGAATAGCAACCTTTCATTTCATTGTATACAACACCTTGAATTGTAAATTCATCTTTTTCGTCTACTTCAAGGCGGTATGCTTCTTGCATAAACGTTTCTTTTCTTAACAAAGGAAAAAACACGGCATCTGCATAAACTCTAAAAAGGTTAAAATAATCATCTTTTATTGTAGAACTTGCAGGATAAACTGTTTTATCAGGATATGTAAGAGCGTTTAAAAAGGTATTGACGCTTTGATTCATAAGATTTGTAAAAGGTTCTTTTAATGGAAATTTTTGGGAACCACAAAAAACAGAATGTTCAAGAATATGCGCTGCTCCTGTAGAATTTTTTACAGGAGTCCTAAATGCAAATGCAAACAAATTTTCTTCATCGCTGCTGCATATATGAACAACTTCCAAGCCTGTATTTCTGTGCCTTAAATAAAGAACATCTGAATCACAATCAGTTACAAATGTCTTAGAAATTAAATCAAAGTTTTTATAATAGTTTTTCATTTTAATTTTTTCCTTTATAATCTGCAGTCGGCTTTAGGCCTTTTATACATAAACATCATCGTTGCGGCCTTTTATAACAAGAGAACCGTCTTCAAAAGCTCTTCGCAAGGTGCTAAAGAAACTTGCAGTTATCTTGTCAACATCAGACCGGCGATAAGGGGATTTTAATTCCCTTTCTTCTTTTATGGCTGCCCTTCTGCCAGAAGAAACGCAGCTAAGTATTTTTTCTGCAAAATTGTCCGGCTTGCCAACAATTAGCATTGCGATTTCAGAATCAGGCATAGCTCTAAGAAGATTTTGCAAGAATCTGTCATCGGCGGCAATTACATCATCGATTGTAAAAAGGCGGCTTCTTAAATCTTGTCCTAGCTCCGGATCATCTTCTGCCAAGCTGCTTAAAATATCGTTTTCTGCTTGAGGAGTCATTTTCTTTAGGATTGAAGCAAGCGCATTGCGGCCATCAAGATTTTCCGCCTTTTCAGATGTCTGGGCAAGAGACTTTTCGTGCATCGCCTGATCAACTCTTCTAAGAACTTCAGGACTTACGCTTTCCATTTTAGCAAGTCGGTATATAACATCTTTTTTTTGATCGCTCTTCATAAGATTTATGACTGCGGCTGCTTTTTTGGGTTCTAGTCTAGAAAGAACAAGCGCCTGAATTTGCGGACTTTCGTCGCTTAAAAGATAAAAAACTCTTTCGCTGTCTGCATCGTTTAAATAGTCAAAAGGTTTTGTTCCTGCAAGAGGAGCCGCTTTATCGAGCAATTGCTGCGCTCTTTGCGTGCCAAATGCTTTTTCAAGAATTGTCCTTGCAGTTTCTTTGCCCCCAGATTCGCGCGATTTTTTAAGCAAACTTTGAAATTCCGCTAAAATTACAGATGCTTCCTCAGGCTCAATATTTCTTATAGAAGCAATTTCTGGAATAATTTTTTCTGTTTGCTCCTGCGTAAGATGAGGAAGAATTTTTGCAGCTTCATCAACTCCTATTAAAAGAAGAAATTTTGCAACCCGCCTGTAAACGGAATCTTTTCCGTCTTTTTCTTTTGGGCTTACAGGAACTTTTATAAGACCGCCAGATTTTAAATAGTCGGCAGAAGAATTCTGGCTTTCGCTTTTATTTTCTAAAATTTCTGCAACTTTTTTATTTACATCTTTAAAAAGAGGCTTTTCAAATGAGAAAGGTTTTATATTTTGTTCATTGCCGGTTTGCTGAACTTTATAATCTGAATTATTTTTTAAAATTTGTTGCTCTTTTGAACTTTTATCAACATCTAAATTATTTTTTTTATTGTTTGAAGCAGCAGAATAAGCATTCAATCGCCAATCGTTCATGTTCATGCATATATAATAACATAAAATTTACTGTACTTCAAATATGACAAACGATATAATCAAAATATGTCTTTTGAAAACACTCCAAATAAAACAATGAAATATAACTTTGCCATAAAAGCAAAAAATATAGTTTTAAAAAAAGATAAGTCACCGCTTTTATTTGAAGACTTAAAAAAACTTTCTGTTCTAAGAAAAATAGATTTCTTTTCAGAAACAAATTTTAGCCTAACTTGCCTGGAATTAGAAGAAAACCAAGAAATTTCAAACGAATATATAGAAATTCCTTTAAGGGATTTTTTTTCAATTGCTTCAAAAGAAGAAAGTTCCGCCGCGGCAAGGGCAAGGACTCTTTCAAAGTGGAAAAACTCCATGAATTTCTGCCCGAAATGCGGATGCAGACTGTTGTTTTGCAAAGAATTTTCCGCAAAAGAATGTCCAAACTGTTCTTTGCAGTATTTTCCAAGAATCGAACCTGCCGTAATTGTCTTAATTTCAAAAGGGGACAAAATTCTTCTTGCAAGGCACGCGCAAAGAGACCAAAGCGTTTACACTTGCCTTGCAGGATTTATTGAAGCTGGAGAAACTGCCGAGCAAGCAGTTGTTCGCGAAGTGTTTGAAGAAACCGGCCTAAAAATTAAAAATCTGCAATACAAGGGCAGCCAAGGCTGGCCGTATCCAGATCAGCTTATGCTGGCCTACACAGCCGATTACGACAGCGGCGAACTTTCTATTCAAAAAGAAGAAATTTCAGATGCCGCTTGGTTTTTGCGAACACAGCTGCCGCAAATTCCAAAGCCTGGTTCTGTAGCATTCAGACTTATAAACAATCTATTTTAAAAAGAAAGCTCATTTTCTTCTTCGGGGGCAACCACTGCAAACCAACGAGAAGAATCGCCCTGCCAATATTCATTAAAGACTTTTAAAATATCAGAAGCACTTGCACTTTTTACTTTTTGTGTAAGTTTTTCAGATGCATAAACGTCTTCAAACTGAAGTATTCCGGCGCACATTCTTGACGCCACGCCTAAAGAAGTGTCCTGCGTTGAATACTTCATATTTATATACTTATTTTTATACCCTTCGAGTTTTTCTTCCAAAGGCTCAAATATAAAATTACCAGAAGAATCTTTTCCAGAAACAACCTTTCCTTCCATCATAATCTTTCTAGACTCCTTAAGGGATTTGCTAAAATCTTTTAGGTTTGAAACCCTGTAAAGTTCTTCCACCCCAAAAGCGCAGTCGGAGCTAAAAACAAAACTAGATGGTGTATAGCAAATGCCATCCCGCTCTCTTACAACATTGTACAGAATATCGGAATAGATTAGTTCTATAAGGCGAGTTGCCGCGTAATCTTCACTTCTTACGGAAGGAGAATCAAAAGCTCTTATTACAAAGCCTGATTTTTTTGCATCTTTATTAAAAAGCACAACGGGTTCTCCGCTTATATTCAATTTTTGTTCTTTAAACTTTAGCAAAGCATTTTTTTTTGCAGAAATTTTACCAATCTTTTCGTTTAGTTTTTTTACTAAAAGATTTTCATCAAAATTGCCAACTGCGACAATGCTTATTCGTCTGCTATCCATTAAATTTTCATGAAAGTTTTTCATATGTTCAATGGTTATATTTTTTATAGATTCTGGAGTAACATTAGTTTCAGACGCAAAAGGAGTTCCTTCGTAAAGAATTTTATCCGCATAGTAAAAAAGCATTGACCTAGGCTCATTTAAAATATACTGAACATTTTGATTAAAAGACTGAATCATAAGAGCGAATTCTTTTTCGTCAAACAAGGGATTTATAAATCCATCCACAAGAATATCTAGGGTCTGCTCAAAATACGAATCAATGCAGCTCATCGAAAGCGTAGAACCATACCTATTGCTAGAACTGCTGATTCCTCCTTGGGTGTAATAACTGAACGACTGCAACTGCTGCTTTGAATAGTTTTCAGAGCCGGCTGTCATCATATTAAAAACTGCATTTTCGATTCCTGAATATTCAGGCGAATAGTACAAAATTCCGCCAGAGACAACAATTGAAACCGCGCAAATCCTTGAATTTTCAATTTTTTTTACGTACAAGGGGATGTTGTTTTCAAGAAGCAGCTTTTCGTTTGAATCTGCAAAAAGAAAACTAAAATTAAACAATATAAATGCGCTTAAAAGCAGAACAGCTTTTTTCATACTTAGATTTAAAACTCCCATGCAGTAAAACCTCTTTGCTTAAAATCTTCTTTTATAGCTTGATAAACTTCAGGATTTACAATTACTGTAACAAGAGGATTTTTTCCAACTAAATATTTATAGTTAAAATCTTCCAACATCTGGGCATTAACACACTTCAAGTTTTCTATATAAGAAAAGTAATAAGAAGAATCAGCAACAGTCCACCAAAAACGCAAAGTTTCCAGCAGGCCTTGCGCTGTTTGGCTTTCAATAATTCTTGAATCTTCTACACGTCTAATTAAAAAATCCATTTGATTTTCGTCAATTTGCATGGCAATATTGTGCACAATTTCTGAAATTTCGCTTTGAAAGTATTCAGCGCGCTCGGCAAGGCTCATTTGAGGATTTTGAACCATGATTCCAAAGGAAAGTTCTCCGCAAGTTTTTCTAGTGTAATAGCCGCCCCAGGCGTAAGATGGGTCTGGAACGAATAACAAGGGGTCTGTCACTAGCGACTGCTTGTAAAGACCCGTTGGATTTGAAATAAGATTTGCGAGAACATCTGCCGTATAAGTGTCATTTTTTTCAAAAAAACAGTCCGGGCCTCTGTAGCTTACTTCGATTTGCGCAATATCCTTTGAAATTCTGTCAAAAGGAATTACGCAAAACAGCGGTTTTTCAAGAGGAGTCTTTGAAAACTGAACAATTTTATCCGGATTGGATTTTTTTTCCTCAAAAGGATTAGCTCTTTTTTTCCAAGAGCCAAAAATTTTGTTTACAAGTAAAAAAACTTCATCAGGATTAACATCGCCGCCAACAAATAAAGCAGAATTATTTGGAATATAAAATCTTTTTTGAATTTTCTTTAATTGAGAGACAGTTGCATTTTGAACAGTTTCTGCAGTTCCGCTAGGATTTAATTTCCACTCAGCATCTGGAAACATTAAAGAATTTTTATTACTTTCAATAAGCCAAGATTGATTGTTAAAGTTTGACTCTATTTCTGCAAGCACAACTTTTTTTTCATTTTCCAGCTCTTTTGTGTTCAATTTTGGAGTTCTTATTGCCGCATTCCAAAAGTTTAAACCTTGCTCAAGTTTTTCAGAAGGAATTGTAAAATAATAATTTACGCACTCAATTCCTGTAGAACCGTTCCACTGGGCAACGCCTAAATCACCAAGCGCAGAATTCACAGAAGCCGCATCCTTGTGCAAAGAATTTCCTTTAAACATCATGTGCTCGTATAGGTGAAAAAGTCCTTGTGTCTGTTCCGTCTGCGTAAAAGCGCCGCATTTTACGGCAATTTCAATATATGCTAACGGCACCGCATGATTTTCGGCAACAAATAAGGAAAGTCCGTTATCAAGAGTATAAGAATAAAGTCCTTTTATTGCAGTTTCCTGTGAAAAACAAAAAAAACTGCAAAATAAAATATAAAAAAACTGCAAGAACACAAAAAAAGATTTTTTATTTTTTGTCAAACTTAAAAACCTCCTGCAAAAAGAGTTTTGCCTGTGTATTTTTTAACTAAAACAAAGATTTCGACGATATTTTCTGCAATCCTGCAAAACTCGATTTTCAGACTATAAATCATTAAAATCCAAAGTTGCAAACAAATCAGAAATTGTTTCGCGGCGTCTTATTTCTTTTACAGAACCATCTTCCTGCAAAAGGAGTTCTCCACAACGAAGCTTGCCATTGTAGTTAAAGCCCATCGCTCTGCCATGAGCGCCTGCATCGTGAATAATAACAAGATCGCCAATATCAATTTTTGGAAGAGCCCTTTGAACTGCAAATTTATCACAATTCTCGCACAAAGAACCTACCACGTCGTAAACTTCAGTTTTAGGAGAATTTTCTTTTCCGCTAACTGTAAGCTCGTGATACGCTCCATACATTCCAGGACGCATAAGATCTGCCATGCAGGAATCAAGACCTATATAATCACGATAAATATGTTTTTCATGGATTGCAGTGGAAACAAGCCAGCCATAAGGACCTGTTATAGGACGCCCGCACTCCCAGTAAATTCCAAGAGGATCTAATCCGTTAGGAACAATCATCTGGTCGTAAAGCTTTCGAATTTTTTGAGCGACTTCCGCATAAGAAACCGCTTTTTGCTCAGGTCTGTAAGGAATTCCAAGTCCTCCGCCTAAATCAACAAATTCAATTCTAATTCCTAGCTTATCTTTTAATTCGACACAAAGTTCAAAAAGAATTTTCGCAGTATCCACAAAAAAATCAGGATTCAACTCGTTTGAAGCAACCATAGTGTGAAGTCCAAAATGCTTTACCCCTTCTTCAGAGCACTTTTCGTACGCAGAAAAAAGCTGCTCCCGAGTAAGCCCATACTTAGCTTCTTCCGGCTTTCCTATAATTGCGTTTCCACCTTTTTTTAAAGGACCTGGATTATATCTAAAACAGATTGTTTCAGGAAGTTTTCCACCCAAAGCATTTTTTAAGTAATCTATATGGGTTATATCATCAAGATTGATTATATTTCCACGCTCATAAGCAAATTTGTACTCTTGAGCAGGAGTTTCGTTAGAAGTAAAAATTACATTCTCTTTTTTTATTCCCGCAAGCTCGCTAAGCATAAGTTCAGGAAGACTAGAACAGTCTGCCCCGCAACCTTCCTGTGCCAAAATTTTTAAAATATGCGGATTAGGGCAGGCCTTAACTGCAAAGTGTTCTCTAAACAAAGGAAAAATACTAAAAGCCTTTGTAAAGTCTTTCATATTTTTGCGAATCGATTTTTCATCATAAAGATAAAATGGTGTAGGAACTTTTTTTACAAGTTCATGCAACTGTTCATTGTTTAATGGAAAGTATTTAGACATAAAAATCCTCTGTAAAAACTTTAGAACTTTTATAAAACTTTTTCTAGCATTTTTATTAGAAAACCTAAAAAATAATAAAAAAAATTAAAAAAAACGCTTGACATTTAAACTAATATAAACTATCTTATAGACAGCTTGTAAATAAGCTGATAAACTCTCTCCGATGTCCGGTAAACCGGACGGCAGAGTCTCTGGGTAACGTTGTTATTCGGAGGCTCTGTTTATTTTTAAACCATTCCGCCGCTTTTTCACTGACATCCATACAAAAAAACACAGTTTCACATTTAGACTTAAAATTCATTTTTTTACATAAAATTTAATTTTACGATTGTACAATGCAAAAAAGGTGATAGAATATTATTTTGGAAATTGAGTTTTATTTTATCAATATAATTTTCTATAATTAAACTTAAGTAAATGGCAATTTTTTACATAACGGCTAAAGCCTAGAAAAATGCCAAATTTAAGTTAGTTATCATTTAAAGAGGAATGTTTTTATGGCAAAAAAAGAACGAAAACCATGGCAAGCGCTAGATCCGTACAGAAACAAAGTTTTTAGTACTGAATGGCCGACTTTTCCACAACTTATACAGATAAGCGCAGAACGTTTTAAGGACAACAACTGTTTTACAGACTTCGACGGACCAAACGGAACTAAACGAACATTCACATATTCACAAGCATACGAAAAAATTAAAAAACTAGCGGCTTGGATGACTGCAAACGGAATTCAAAAAGGAGACCACGTAGCGCTTACAGGAAAGAACTCTCCGGAATGGGCAATCACCTATCTTGCAATTCTATGCGCGTCGGCAACAACTATTCCTCTAGACTTTGCGCTGCATGAAAAAGAAGTCCAGAACCTTTTAAATACAGCAAAGCCTAAAATGATATTCGTAGATGATGAAAAATACGAAACCATCTCAAAGGCAAATCCAGAAATAAAAGTTCTTTCTTTAACTCCAAAACTTTCAGACGTCTATTGCTTGAATCTTGAACCACCAGCAGAAGTTAAGATGAACGGAGATGCAGAACCAAACGACCTTGCGGCAATTCTTTTTACATCTGGAACTACAGGAACCCCAAAAGGAGTAATGCTTACACACGAAAATCTTATAAGCGACTGCTTTATTGCTCAAACCCAGCTTCAAATTCTTCCTACGGATACATTTTATGCCTTGCTACCGATTCATCACGCTTACACGATGCAAGCGGCTTTTATAAACCCTGTTTCAGTGGGAGCAGAAATTGTTTTTGGAAAGAGCATGTCTGTAAGCCGTCTTTTAAAAGAACTTAAAGAAGGAAGAATAACCATAATGCTTGGAGTGCCATTGCTCTACAACAAACTTTTGGCAGGAATCAAAAAAGGAATAAAAGAAAAAGGCATTTTTGTTTCTGCGCTTATGGGTTTAATGATGCAAATCTGCTATGGACTAAAAAAAGCATTTCATATCAACCTGGGACACAAATTATTTATGCCTATTCTAAAAAAAGCAAGTTTAAGCACGCTTAGAGTTGCTATCTGCGGCGGAGGTCCCCTTGCTCCAAGCGTATTCAAAGCGTATAACGCGGCTGGAATTGACTTTATTCAAGGATACGGACTTACAGAAACATCACCTATAATCGCATTGAATCCAATCGAAGGATTTAAAATTCACAGCGTAGGAAAATATTTTGCCCCAATGATGGAAATGAAAATCATTAATCCAAATGAAAAAGGAATTGGCGAAATTGTTGTAAAAGGTCCTATGGTAATGAAAGGCTACTACAATATGCCTGAAGAAACAAAAAAAGTTTTTACTGAAGACGGATTTTTTAAAACTGGAGATCTTGGCGAAATTGACAAAGATAACTATGTAATTTTACGCGGAAGAGCAAAGAACATGATTGTAACTTCAGGCGGCAAGAATGTTTATCCAGAAGAAATTGAAGATTCTTTCCAATTGTGCGATAGCATTCAGCAAATTGTTGTGCGTGGCTACAAAGCAGAAAATGATGATTCTTCTGAAGAAATTGAAGCTCTTATTTACCCTAGCGATATAGCTTACGAAGAAATTGGTCAAAAACGAAGCGACAACTTTAATTCTTCTGAAATTAAAAATAAGATTCAATCAATCGTAGACAAAATAAACAAGACGCTTCAACCGTATGCAAGAATTACTAGAATTAAAATTCTAGACAAGCTGATGGAAATGACAACCACTCAAAAAGTCAAGCGAAACTACGATGATAAGAATAAAGAAGAAAAAAAGGATTCTGACCAGGCAAAATAATTTATTCGTAAATCGGTTCAAAGTCTTCTGCTGGATGTCCGCAAACAGGACATTCATAGTCAGAAGGCAGCTGTGGATTCATGTATTCATAGCCACAAATTTTGCATCTCCAGCCAATAATTTTTCTTTCGCTTGAAACAGGAGTTTTTGGCTTGAGATTCATCTGATAATCTGCATAGGTTAGAGGTTTTTCATTAGAAGTTATAAAGGCATCGTCTAGTTCAGCAATGAACAGCGTGTGAGTTCCCAAGTCTTGCATTGAAAGTACATGGCAAGAAATTACAGAGCAAGAGCAGTCTTCAATATATGGCAATCCGTTTGAATCAGTTTTGTATTCAAAATTGTAAAATTTATCAGTATTTTTGCCGCTTTGATAGCCAAAACGCTTTATAACATCAAATGCGCAACGTTTATCTAATACAGAAAGCGCAAACTTTTTTGATTCTTTTAACATAGTGCAAGTAAAATTAGTGTTTAAGAGAGAAACTGCAAATCGGGTTGGACTTGAAGCAACTTGAATACAGGTGTTAGTTATACAAGCGTTTATTTTTTCATTATTTTTTGTGCCAAGTATAAACACTCCATAAGAAAGATTGTATAATGCTTTTAAGTCCATAGGTTTCTCCTTTTTACTATGCCGTAAAACTTATTTTTATCAAAACGAACTATATTCAATATATAAATAAAACATTCTAAAGTCGAGTTTTTTATAAATAACGACTACCAGGAAAGATATTATGAAACTAGAAGCAACGCAAATAGCAAAAATATTAAAAGAACATATTTGTGAACAGAAAACTTTTTTTGTATTTTCTACTGACGTTACTGCAAGCAGCTGGCTTTCTTGGTGCGCAAAAGAAATAAATAAAAATGAACAAATATTTTCTATTTCTGCGGAAAGATTCATTGCTTGGGACAAGTTTAAATCAAAATATATAAAGCTTAAAGAAAAGGACTGCAAACCAATTCCTTCTCAAATGCGAAAAATATTTACAAACGACCTTTTGCGAAGAAACAAAACAGAACATTTTCTAAAAAAAATAATCAATCCCATTTACGCTGAAAATGGACTTTCCTTTGTTGATTGGATTTCTTCAAATTTAATGTCCTTGAAAGTTTGGGCAGACAAAGGTTTTGACCTGTCAGATGAAGAAGAAAGCGACTACTGTCTTATTTTCAACGAATACAAATCTTTTTTAGAAAAAAATAATTTTTTTGAACAATCCTGGATTGCTCCTGATTTTTTAAATACTGACGAAAAATTTATAGTATTCTATCCAGAAACCTATGAAGACTTCTGTGAATATCAAATGTTTTTTGACTCATCTAAAAACATTCAATGCGTTCATGTTCAACCCATGAAAAATGAAGAAGACAGCCCAAAGTTGTATTATTATTCAGATTCTAGAAGGGAGATTAGAAAAACTATTCTCTACATAAGGAAACTTCGCCACCAAGGCATTGATTGGAACGAAATTGCCCTGCATATCCCAGATTTAGAAACTATAAGACCATACCTTGAAAGAGAGTTAAAAAATTATGAAGTCCCAACGATTTTTCACGCAGGAACGCCGCTGACTAGCTGCAGCGCCGGGCAAATATTTTCGCTCATTCAGGACTGTTTTCAATCAGATTTTTCCTATAATTCAATAAGAGCGCTTGTTCTTAACGGCTATATTCCCTGGAGCAACGCGGAAATAGAAATTAACGGCAAAAAAACGCAAAGAGATTTATGCACTGATTTAGTAAGGTTTGGACAAGAAAACCACTGCATTTGTTCATACACAAAAAAAACTGAAACAGAGCAAGGAATAGTAACCCAAAAAAAGATTTCAACTTGGGAAGAAAGTTTTTCAAAATCAGATGATGAGCTTCTTTTTAATTTCTACAAAAATTTAAAAAAGCAAATTGAATCTATTTGCAAAACAAAGTCATTTGAAGACTTAAAAAAAAGCTGGTTTATCTTTTTAGAAGGAAACGGATCTACGCCACTCATTTCAAAAGAAAAATTTAAGCTGCCTCAATTTGAGGAGTCAGACAAAATTCTTGGAAGATGCATAAGAGAGCTAGAAAAACTAATTGTCTTAGAAAAACTTTACTTGAAACACGGCGAACTAAAAATCGAAAACATTTTTAGTTTTTATATAAACGAACTAAATAAAATTGTTTATGCTCCTCAACCTGAAAAAATTGATGCGGTAAATGTTTACAAATACAAAAATGCGGCGGCAGCGGCTTTTAATTACAACTTTATTCTAAATTGCTCGCAAACAGCTATTAGCGTAAGTTCGAAACCATTAAACTTCTTGAGCGAACAAAAGCGTTTTAAATTGGGAATTAAAGATTACGACAGCACAAAGAGTTTTATATCGCTTTATGCCGCAACGGGAACTTCCATAAGTTCTTGCGCAGAAAGGTCTTTTTCAGGATACGCAATCCCACACAGCAGTTTTAAAATCTGCAAGCAAAAACAAAACGAAAAACTAAACGACCAACTAAAAGAATTAGATTCTGAGGATTTTATTATTTGCGAAGGCAAAAATATTAGAAATAAGATTGAAGCAAAAGAGCTTACAGAAAATCAAGTTTTGCAATTCAACAACTGGAAAGCTCATTCGAACTGCGGCACAACTTACAAAGAAAAAGAAAGCTCAAACTTGCTTAAAACTGTAACCGAAACAGTTGAAAACAAATACTGTGCAGAAAAAAGCGATTTGCCAAGAATAACACAAAGCGATCTTGCAAACTTTTTTCCTTGTCCACGAAACTGGTTGTTTAGAAACGTTCTAAAAATAAAAGAAGATGACTTCAATACAGAATTAATGGACAAGTACGAAACTGGAAATATTCTTCACAGCATAATGGATTTTCTTCTAAAAAAATGGCAAGAGCCTGCGCATGTTTTTAAAACAGTTTTGCCGCTTTCAACTGAAAACGGCTTTTCTCATAATCTATTAGACGCAGCGCAAGAATCGGATAATAACAAAAATCAAATAGTTTCTTCTATCATACTAAATGATATAGAAGAGTGTTTTTTTAACACAATCGAAACACAAAAATACAACCGCCGCACACTTGTAAAAGACATATTAATTTCGCAAAAAAATAATTTTTGCAAAACAATATTGTCATTCTTGAGCTATTTTTGTTCTTCAAGCCTTTTTGGAAATTGGCGAATAGTTGCAACAGAAAAACAGCTATTTTTTACTCCTGATGGTAAAGAGTATTCATTGTACGGAAAAATTGACTGCCTTTTAAAACAGATTACAGACGAAGGCGAAGAAATTTATGCAATAGTTGACTACAAAACAACAGCACTGCCAAAAGGAAGCGAAGCAAATGCCTGTCTAGTTGAAAAAAATCCAATCGAAGTAAATGAACTTAAAAATTTTCAGTTGGCTTTGTATAAAATTCTTGTAGACAACAATAAAATGAATGCCCAGCAAGGCGCTTTTATTTCTATAAAAAACAAAAAGGATGAAACAATATTTTATCCTGATTCTAATACCAAAAAAAACACAAAGGCTACAGAGTTTACAGAAAAAACTATTCCAGTATTTTTTGAATACAGCGATTATTTTTCAAAAAAACTAAAATCTATGTCTTTTGAACCTTTCAAAAAGGAAAAAATTATAACAGACAAAAACAAATTTTATCAGTTAGATGAATATTCAGACTGCAGCAATTGCAGCTACAAAACAATATGCAGGACTACGTTTTCAATTTCAGAAAATAAATTGCAATAGGAAAAAAAATGGCTAAAAATATTGAAGAACTTAAAGAAAAGTATCCATATCTTGAAGATTTAGAAAGAAACCTTGATGACGACCAGCTAAATGTATGCTGCCACAAATCTAATGCCGTTGTAGCAGCTGGAGCAGGTTCTGGAAAAACTCAAGTTCTTGCGACCCGGTTTGCATGGCTTGTTATGGAACAGATAGAAGATTCTGATCCTTCAAAAATTCTTACACTAACATATACAAAAAAAGCAGCCGCAGAAATGTATGTCCGCATTTACGAAATGCTTTCGTTTTTTGCAAAAGACCCGCTTTGTCCGCAAGAAAAAAGAATCAAGGCAAAAAACGCACTAGAAAAGTTCAATTCTGCACATATTCAAACTTTAGATTCGTTTTGCGCAGAAATTCTCCGCAAAAGTGCAAATCTTTATGGAATACGGCCAGACTTTTCTACAGAAAATGAAAACTCCCTTTCTTCAGTAAAGTTTCAGGCTTTGCAATTTGTAATCAATCTATTAAACGATAATTCTATTCAAAATAAAAAAATAAAAAATACAATTTTACATTTTTCAAGTTCTGACGAAATTCAAAAAATTGCAGATATTTTTGCAGAAACTGTATATAAACACACTTCACTCGCAACTGAAAAGAATTTTTTTAAGAATTTTGCAAAAACGCAAATAGAAATTCTTTCTGAAGAATGGAAAAATCTCTGCCTAAAGTTTCAAACGACGGCAGAAAATATTTTTTCGCTAATAGAAAATTTTCCATTTTATAAAGACGACTTTATTGACGAGTACAAAAAACTTCTTTACAGTTTTCAAGACTTTTTATCTTTAGATGTAAAAGGTATTTTTACTCTATCAGATTCAGATTTTAACTCAAAAATTGACCAAGCGGAACAAAATATAACTGCTTTTTTTGCTAAAATTAAAAATTTAAAATATCCTAAATTTTATGTAAAAAAATCAGAAAACTCTTCGGAAGCAGAATTAAAAGAACTTTACAACAGTGATTTTAAGCCTTTAATTGACAGTTTAAAACAAAAAACAACAAAGCCGGAGCCAGATAAAAATATTGCGGACGCTTTTTTTTCTTTGTTTGCGACAATAAAAGAGCAGCCGTATAACAAAATTCTATGCGAACTTTTAGATGATTTTACAGAACTTACAAACGAATCAAAACGAGTGTCTGGAAATCTTTCGTTCAGCGATGTAAGCTGCATGGCTCTAAAAATCTTGCAAGAAGAACAAAACATCCGCGACCAAATGATTCAGTCATTCAGTTTTATAATGATTGACGAATTTCAAGACAACAACGCTTCGAACCGCGATTTATTATTTTTGCTTTCCATACCGCAAGGGACAGATCTTTCTATTCTAAAAGATAAAAACATTCCCCTTAGGGATTTTATTTTAAAAAACAAGCTTTTAGTAAAAGACAAGCTGTTCTTTGTAGGCGACGAAAAACAATCAATCTACAAGTTTAGAGGCGCAGACGTTTCTGTATTCAGCCAATTAAAAGAAGACCTTGCGCAAATTGGCGCAGAAGATGGTGAAGAAACCTATTTGCACATGTCGAACAACTATCGTTCAAATGACAAATTGCTTGCCAGTTTTAACACAATGTTTGGAGCGTTCATTCCGCAAGAAGACGGAACTTGGCTAAAAAATAAAAATAATTTAGAAAATGCAATTTTTTCTTTGGATGAAGAGTATCAAAAAGACTATGAATCTTACTATCCAGAATCAACAATCGCATGGCAAGTTACAAAAGATAAAAAACATCAAAAGATAAAGCCTGCGCAACTTTCAAACTTTAATGAAACAAATTCTCATGCCGTAATACTTTTAAACGATGAATATTTTAAAAACAATAGCAACGAATTTTTAAACGAAAAAGACAATGTAAACTATTTTATTGCAAAAAAAATAAAAGACATTTACGAGAACTCAAATGGAAAAGCAAAGTGGTCAGACTTTGCCATTTTAGACAAATCTAGAACAAACAGAAAAATTTTGTGCCATTGGCTAGAGCATTTTAAAATTCCCTATTCACTTGATTTTCAGTCAAATTTGTTTTCAGAGTCTATTGCAAACGATATTTGCAACTTTCTTATGGCTTGCATTTACCCTGCTAACACAAATGCATTTGCGGGATTTCTTGCCTCCCCATTTGTAGGTCTTTCAATTTCAGAAATAGAAAATATTCTTGCAATTTATAAAAACAATAACGAAAGGCAAATTTTTTCTTCTTCTGTAGAGCAACAAATTGAAGAAAGTTTTTGCTTAAATTTGCAAGCCTATAAAAAATACATAAATGCAAAAAATATGTATTTGGAACAACAACCTCTCACCCTTTCTAGGCCTGTTGCAGAAACATTAAACTATCTGTGGTATCAAACTGGATACAGATACGAAACATTAATTTCAGAAAAAGCTCAATTAATTTCAGAACAGTTCGACACATTGTATGCTCTTGCTATAAAAGTTGACTCTCAAGGCTTGAATCTTGCAGATTTTACAGACATGCTTGAACAGATAAAACAAAATTCAAAAAATATGCCGGAACTCGATTACCCTATTGAAAAAGATGACTGCGTAAGCATAATGACAATCCACAAAAGCAAAGGATTGCAATTCGAGCACGTTTTTATAACAGGAATTACATCGTCGTTAAGACCTGAAAACGAACCAAGATATTACTTTGACGAGCACACTGGCTTAGTTATAAAACCAGCAGACGGAAGCAGAAATTATTTCTTTATAAAAGAAAAAAAACTTGCGCAGGCAAAAGAGCTTGCAGAATTTAGACGCCTTGTTTATGTAGCTTGCACCAGGGCAGTTCAAGATTTTTACATAGTAGGAAGCATAAAAATTGGCTCAACAAATGGAGAAATCTGTATTTCAGAGGCTGTAACCTCAAATCCTGTTGTAAATTTAATAAACCACTATTACAAAAATTTCTATATAAACGAGGATTTAAGCAGCCAGCAGCAAAGTGTTCAGTTTGAAAAAGATGAAACTTTTACAAAAAAAATAGATTTTATGAAGGACGCGCCTTTTACATTAGAACTCATTTGTCCGCAAAGCAAAGATTTGCTGTTTAGTTTAAATGCAGATGAACTTCCTACAAATGAACTAAGAAATAAAATTATAAATGAAAATTCTAAATACTACCAAGTTGACAGAAAAGAAATCATTAAACTAGAAAAAAAATCTATTGTTGAATTTTCACCAAGCGCATTTGAAAAATTAAAACCAGCAGAAAGATATAGTGAAAAAAATGCGGCAAAAAATCTGTATGAAGAAGAGCTAGCGTTGTTGATAAACAACTGCGAAGAGCAATCAGAAGAAGATGAATTAAAGCAACCGAAAAATACAATATCAAAATCAGATTTTGGAACTTTAATGCATTCCATACTAGAAAGCAGCGCAAATGGCAATAATACAATTTTGCAAGACTCAAATGGAACCTTATATGTTGAAAATCAAACAATCTTGGATATGCTTTCAAATTTTTCTTCAGAAGATAAAAAGCAAAGTTTGCTAAAAATATGCAAAAGCATGGAAAATGCCTTGAAAAACAGCGAACTATGGCACAATTTTCAGGCTGCAAAAAAAATTAAAGAGCCATTTTGGAAAACTGAATGGAATTTTAAAATGCGTATTGGAAAAAATATTGTAAATGGAATTATGGATCTTATTTTTAAAAACGAGGACGGAACATACACCTTAGTGGACTATAAAACAAATAAGACTATAAACCCAGAATATTTTTTCTACCAGCAAAGCCTTTATAAAATTGCCGCTGCAAATATGATTGGAATAAACTCATCAAAAATTCAATGCATTTTATACTATTTAAGTTTTGAGCAAAGCGTAGACATAACAAAATATTCAAAGCAAAGCATCGATGAATCGATTTTTGAAGAACTAAAAAATCTTTAACCTTTTACTCTTTTGTCGCTTTTCAATGCGATTTTTGAACCAACCGTTTGGAAAATCATAACAAGAGCAACAAGAAGGATAACAGCAAAAATCATAACAAGATACTTATAGCGATAATAACCGTAATTGATTGCAATTTTTCCAAGTCCACCGCCACCAATAATACCACTCATTGCGGTGTATCCCAAAATCGTAGTAATCGCAATTGTCATATTGCTTACAAGAGAAGGTATGCTTTCTGGAATCATAACTTTTGTTATAATCTGAAAAGGAGAAGCTCCCATACTTTGAGCGGCTTCTATTATATTTGGATTAACTTCTCGCAAGCTGCTTTCAACAAGCCGTGCAATAAACGGAAAGGCAGAAATAACAAGAGGCACTATTGAAGCTGTAGTTCCAACCCTAGTTCCAACTATCAAAGCTGTAAGTGGAAAAACTACTATCATAAGAATCAAAAAAGGAACTGACCTGATAATATCAATAACAGCATTTATTATCTTCATCAATGCAGCGGGCAATGGAAGAATTCCTTTTTTTTCGCCTACAACAAGCAAAACTCCAAGCGGCAAACCTATTATAAACGCAAAAATCGTAGAAACTATTGTAATGTATAAAGTTTCAAGCAGAGCAAACGGAATTTCATCTCTTAATATTTCCAAAGCTTCCTGAATAGCCTGTGGAGAAAAAATAGTGTTTATATTCAATTTAATACCTCTACAACAACCTCATTTGCTTCAAAAAACTCTTTAGCGCTTTTTACAATATCATCATTGTTGTCAAGCTCTAAAATCATATTGCCATAAGCCTTGTTCTGAATACTTCTTGTAGAAGCATAGCGAATGTTTGCAAGAATATTTTTTTCTGCTGCGAGTTTTGCAATTAAAGAAACATCCGCTGCGGTTTTTCCAACAAAAACAGCTCTAAGAACTTTTTTGTCAGAAGAATAAGTATCCTCATCAAAACCTTCTGCATTGTCAGGAAAAACAAGACGCTTTGCAGTTTTAGACTTAGGATGCATAAAGACATCAGAAACATTGCCTTGTTCAACAACAGTTCCTTCATCAAGAATTGCAACTTTTGAACAAATTTTTTCAACAACACTCATCTGATGCGTAATTACAACAACGGTAATATGAAGCCGTTTATTTATATCCTGAATAAGCTCAAGAATGTCTTCTGTAGTTTTTGGATCCAAAGCGCTTGTTGCTTCATCGCACAAAAGAACTTTAGGCTCTGTAGCTAGGGCTCTAGCAATTGCAATGCGCTGTTGCTGCCCCCCGGAAAGCTGAGCGGGATATTTATACGCTTTATCTGGAAGACCTACAGTATTTAGCAGCTCTAACGCTCTTTTTTTTGCCTCCGCTCGCTTTATTCCAGCAAGTTCAAGGGGAAAACAGATATTATCCAAACAGTTTCTTTGCATAAGAAGATTAAATCCCTGAAAAATCATAGAAATTTTACTTCTTAAAGTTCTTAATTCTTTTGCAGAAAAACTGCCAATATCTTTTCCATAAATAAGAACACTGCCAGAAGTAGGACGCTCAAGCATATTAATACATCGAACAAGAGTACTCTTACCTGCACCGCTCATTCCAATAATCCCAAAGACCTCTCCGTCTTCGATTTTTAGGTTTATATCCTTGAGAGCCTCTACTTCTGAAGAATTCTTTTCTTCAGATTTAAATATCTTAGAAAGATTCTTTATTTCTATCATCTTATTTTAATAGCAAATCCAAAGATTTTTGTTTTCCACCATAGATTCCCATTGGTTCTACATGAATTGCAGCGGCAGAAACAAGGTGAGTGTTATTTTGGCTGTTAAAATCCAAAAGATATGGAAGATGCTGGAAATAGTTTGCATCAAATTCGCCGCTTTCTACAACATTGTTAGGCTGCACGTAGTCAGTAAATTCTGTTACAACAAGTTTTACGCCTTTTTCAGCAAGGATTTTTTCTGCGACTTTAAGAATTTCTGCATGAGGAGTTGGAGAAGCTGCCACACGAATCGATGTAGATTTTAGTTTGTTATAATCAACAGAACT
Source organism: Treponema sp. UBA6367 (assembly GCA_002437725.1). Lineage (GTDB taxonomy): Bacteria > Spirochaetota > Spirochaetia > Treponematales > Treponemataceae > Treponema_D. Next base: position 52,742 of record DJRF01000010.1, on the reverse strand, counting down.
GTCGTATCCGTCGCCAGGAACTTCAACAGTGCTTACAACTGCGCCGTCATATTTTTCAGCAATATAATCAGCAACAGCTTTGCTTTTAAGAGCGGCTACCAAAGCCTTTGTCTTTTCAGACTTTTCTTCGCCTTCCTTTACAGCCACAATATTAGCATAAGCAGAAGAAGAACCTTCTATTGCAAGAGAATCCTTTACAGGATTAATTCCTGCGCCAATAGCATAGTTTGAATTTATAATTCCGTAGTCCATATCTTTTAGAACGTTAGGAATTTGAGCAGCTTCTACTTCGCTGAATTTTATACCTTTTGGATTGTCTTTTATGTCTCTTACCGTTGCAGTAATTCCTGCACCATCTTTTAAGGTTATAATTCCCTTATCCTGAAGTAAAAGCAATGCACGGGCTTCGTTAGTAGTGTCATTTGGAATAGCAATTTTTATGCCAGAAGAGCCACAGCTTGTCATGCCAATCACAGCACCCACAACTAAAGCCGAGATAACAGATTTTAAATGTTTCATATTGCCTCCTGATGAATATAAAATATTGCCTATAAAATACATTTTTTAGTCCATTATGGCAATACATTTCATCAGGAGAAAATTAATTTATTTTAAGCAAGCAGCAATTCGCTCAAGCACCTTTTTTCTGTCCAAAGGCTTAATAATGTAATTTTTTGCCCCAAGCAAGAGAGACTTTTTTACAAGTTCTTCCTTGCCGAGCGCGCTTACCATTACAACTTTTGCCTGCTTATCAAATGTCATTATTTGCTCAAGAGCAGTTATTCCATCCATACGAGGCATTGTAATGTCCATTGTAACAAGATCAATGTTAGGAGCAAGCTCTTTGTATTTATCAACGCCATCTTTTCCATCTACAGCGGTTGCTACAACCTCATAACCTTCACTTGTTAAAATTTGACCAAGCTGTTTTGCAACAAACATTGAATCATCAACTATCATTACTCTGTATGCACTTCCGTCTGCTTTGATTCCCTCAGGCGGACGTTCGTTAATCGTAGGAAAATCTTGTGCAGTTTTCATAATTTATCTCCATAATTTCTATAAGTGACTTGCTAAGCTCTCTCTCGAATAGCAACATTTACTTCAATTTTTCCATATTCAGTAATAAGAGGAACTATAAGAGCCTCTACGTTTTCTCCGCTACCAGCTAGGGCTGCAATTTCCATCTGTTGGCCAACAAAAAGAGCTGGAGGAGTAAGATCAAATTTAAAATTCAGTTCATGAAGTTTTGTAACAGCTTGCGCAGTTATAAGATTAGCAAGCTCGCTAATTGTAGCCTTTGCAAGATCATCAAATTCTGCAAGTTTTTCTCCGTTCATCTGTGATGCTATATTCAGCGCAGTTTCTAAAGTCATATCAAAAAGAACACGACCTTCTACATCGCCAGCAAGACCAACTAAAGCGGCAACTCCCATTACAGGCATTGCAGTAGATTTCAAATAAAGGTTTCCACGCTTTACATCAGCACCGCCCAAAACTTCTTTTAAAACCTTATAAGAAGTTTCAACAAATGGGTTAATATACTCTACTCTCATTTAAATCCTCCAAATAAAAACAACTAATATAATTATTGCTTTTTATAGACAGTAATTGAACCTACAGTATGTTCCATAAAATCAGGAGAATCAGATACTGATTCATTATCACCTATAATAAGTATTCCATTTCCTTTTAGCTTTTCATCAAAATCTCTCATAACAGAACTTCTAGCTTCATCAGGCAGAAGAGAAAGCAAATCTCTTGAAAAAACTAAATCAATCATAGGCATAGCATTAGTATGCTGGCAGTCGTGGTATTCAAAAAGAATGCTATCCTTTATTTGCTGATTAAAAGTAAAACTGCCACTAGCATTTTTTGAAACAAAAGGAGAAAGCCAGCCTTCTGCGTCTGCTTGAGAAATGGTCAACATCGGAGCGTTTGCAACGTTCAAAAGGTCTGTATCTTGAGCATAAACCTTTATTTTTGCATCAGGATAGCGTTTTGAAAGCACGCAAGCTAAGCAATATGTTTCAAGACCTTTTGCGCATCCTGGATTCCAAACAACAATTTGTTTAGCAGAATTTTCAGGCAAAACTGCAAACACAGAATCCGCATACTCTTTTGACCACAAAGAACCTGTATGCGCAGACCAAAAAGGTTTTAAAAATTCTTGAGCATCGCCAGCATTTTGCAACTGGATATTTTGTTCTCCGCGAAGTTTTCTCCATTCAGAAAGCCGTCTTGCGACCCAATCTTTGTTTACCGATGAAACAAAAAATTTTGCAAAATTACTAAGACCTTCGCTTATAAACTTAAAATCCTGCTCATCGTTTATTGCCTTATCGTCTTTGCCATCCGAAACACTTTTTTCAGGCGATTTTGCATTTGCGCCAGATGAATCAGCTTGATTTTCAGCCTTTTTAGAAACTTGACCATTTGACTGCAACTGCTGCGGTTTTACAAGCGAAAAACCATCTTTTAAAGCAGAGCTTTTAGAAACATCTTCTGCAGAGCCTGAATTTGAAAAAATTCTTTCTATATCTAACAAGATATAAAGATGCTTGTTGCTTTCTACAACTCCAGAAATGTACTTTACATTTATATCAACAAAAAGCGGATGCGGTGGCTGAATGGAACTTTTTTGCACGCCAACAACCTTATCAATCTTATCGACAACAATTCCAAAAGTTTGTTCGTTTACAGTAAGGATTAGCAAATTTCTAAGTTCGTTTTCTTTAGTTTCAGGAATCGGTATATTAAAAAAGATTCGCATATCAAGAATCGGAATTATTTCACCACGCAAATTATACACACCAATCACAAATGGCAATGTATTAGGAACGTAAGTAAAAAGTCCGGCTTTTGCAATTTCTTTTACATACATAATGTCGATTGCGTAATCTTTTCCAGAAAGCGAAAATGTAACCATTTTAAAATCAATGGTTTCTTGAGCATCTCTTTCGCGGTTTAACTCGTCGCCAACCTTTGACATCAAGGCATTTGTACTATCGCTGTTTTCATCTGATACTAGAATAGATTCTATAGTCATAATTTCCTCAACTAAACTCTATGCTTCTAAAAAACGCTGTGCGTCTATATCTTGTTTTAAACTCAAATCGAGCAACTGACTTACATCGATTATCAAAGATACAGAACCATCTCCAAGTATTGAAGCACCGGCAATACCTGGCGAAACAGTAAACTGGTCTTTAAGAGGTTTTATTACAACATCTTCTTCTCCAATAAGGGAATCGACCATAATACCGACTTTTTTGTCTTTTGACCCCACAATAACAATATTGCAAAATTCGTCTTCTACAGTTTCTTTTATGCCAAAGAGCCTTGAAAGACGCAGAACACTTATAACTTCATTTCTAACATTTAAAACTTCATAGTTGTCTATAGTCTTTATATCGCTATGCTTTATTCTTTGGCTTTCAATTACGGAAGCAATCGGTATAGAATATATTTGAGTTCCAACTTTTACCAAAAGCCCTTGAATTATTGCAAGCGTGAGCGGAAGCTTTATTGTAAAGGTAGTTCCTTCGCCTCTTTTAGACGCAACAGAAACTGTTCCTTTAAGTTTTTCTATCATCGTCTTTACAACATCAAGCCCTACACCGCGGCCTGAAATATTCGAAATTTTATCAGCAGTAGAAAAACCTGGCTCAAAGATAAGTTGAAAAGCTTCTTGATCTGTAAGAACTTTGTCTGGATGTATAAGACCTTTTTGAATAGCCTTGTTTTTTACTTTTTCAACGTCAATTCCAGCACCGTCATCGGCAATTTCTATAACAATCTGATTTCCTTCATTTTCTGCCTTGAGCAAGACCTTTCCAGTTTCGCTTTTGCCAGCGGCAAGCCTTTTTTCAGGCATTTCAATACCGTGGTCAACAGAATTTCGAACGCAGTGCATTATTGGATCCAAGAGGTCTTCTACAACAGATTTATCGAGTTCAGTGTCTTCACCTTCAATAACGAGTTCGATTTTTTTAGAAAGCTCTCTTTGAAGGTCACGGACGACTCTAGGGAAGCGGCTGAAAATCTGATTGATTGGAACCATTCGGATTTTCATAACACCTTCTTGCAGCTCTCCTGTTATTCTTCCAAGATTTTGAGTGGAAGAACGGAATTTTGTAGTTATAGCTTTTAGAGAAACATCGTTTCCATCAAAGGATGAAGTTAAAGTCTGCAATTCTTTTGCAACTGCGGAATGAATTTCTTGCAAAGACTTTCCATTTTTTACATCTTCGATATAAGACGAAATTGTTTCTGTAACCCGACCAATTTTTTCGCGGAATGCAACCTGCGACTGCTGAAAAGAAGTCACTTCTTTTGTAAGGCTTGCAGAAAGCTGATTAAATGCAGCCTTTGCTATTACAATTTCGCTTACAAGATTTAAAAGATAATCTATTCGCCGAGAATCGACTCTAAGCACGCTATTCTGATTTGCAATAGCATTATGAGCATCCTTTTTTTCAGGATGTTTTACCGCAGCGGCTTGAGTTTCTTCTTTTGGAGCAGTCTTTTGTTCGGACACAGCAGCACTTTGCGTTTCTGTTTTTTCCGTGTCCGCAGAAACTGAATTTGCCTTCTCATCTTTGCTTAAAGCCAAAGGAGCCTGAACTTCAGCAGCATCAGCCTTTTTCTGAGGCTCTTCTACAAGATGAGCGTCAGTACAAAGAGTAACATCTCCTAAGAATGCAGTATCTTCAATTTTAGAAGCTTCGCAATCCGAAGCTAAATAGTAAAACACAGTTTCGTGAAATTCGTCTTCATACAAGGCATCAAAATCAGGAACAGTTTTTAAAACACTTCCCAAAGCTTTTAATGCTGCAAAAACTTGTATTCCACCAACAGAATTCATAGGATTATTTTCATCGAATTTTACAGAGACAAGCCAAAGTTTCTGGGAACCTTCGCAAGCGCCTTTTAATTCCATATATTCAGATTCAGAAAGTTCCGGATAAACAAAAGGAGACGGATTCGTTGAGCTTTGTGCAGGAGCTGCTTTTTCTTCATGAACAGGAATAGAAGGCCCTGTTCCAGCAGGAGGTTTATGGCCGGCTTTTTTATCACCTTTTTCTGGAATATATGATTTTAATTTGTTTTCTATTTCTGTAACATCTTCTGAATAAACCTCTCCATTGCGGCGAGCTTCCATCATAGCTTTTATTACATCAATAGAACTAAGCAAAACATCGACAACTGGCTCTGTAACAGCCAATCTGTCTGAACGAATTTCGTCAAGAACATCTTCTACTTTATGCGTAAAACTAGAAAGCTCGTTCATTTCTACAGTGGCAGAGCCACCTTTTAGCGTGTGTGCTGCTCGAAAGATTTCATCTATAGCGTCATGATTTGTAGGATCATTTTCAATAACAAGAACATTACTTTCAAGCGTTTCAACTTGCTGCTCTGCTTCAGCAAAAAAGTCTTTTAGAAGTTCTTCATTGTTAGGATCAAGATAGTCACTCATACTTGAAATTATACACAGTAATTTTCATAATTCAAGCAGTTATGACACGTTTTTTTTATATTCTTGCGATTTTTTTTCTTATATTTTTATAAATACCTGCCGAAAATTAAAGAGGAATATTAGGTCAAAAATCAGAGTTTGCACTTGTTACATATAAAAATAGAAATGATTAACAAAGAAGGTTTATTGGAGCGTGATATAGATGAATAAAAATATAAAAAAAATTGCTTTTACAACAATTATTATTGCGACAGCCTCTTTTGCTTTTGCGAACGTGTCTTTCAGCGGTTTTGCAGGAGGAAAAGCAGACTTTACATCGGACACTCCTGACAAATTTAATCCCGATTTAAGAATACAGTCATACTTTTCTGGACAATTAAACATTTCTGAAGATATTTTTGCAAGAGCAGAATTTTCAGTTGCCACAGATGACCTTATAGAAAATTCTGTATTCAAAAAAACACCAGCAGATTTTCAAATTGACGAGCTTTCTATAATTTTTAGGAGAAGGCTTTTAGATTCTTCAAACTACTTAAGCGCATTTATAGGAACTTATGAGCCTATTGGCTCTGATATATTTTTAAGAAGGCAGTTTGGCATTCAGCCAATTGCCTCAAGGCTTATGGAAAGCTGGCTAGGTTTGGCAGGTTCTGTAATATATCCGCTTTTTGGAGTTGGATTTTCAGACGTAATACACTTTACAGTTCAGCCAATAGCCATAGGAACTTACATTTACGTTAATCACGAATTAGACGACAGCTATGTATTCAATACAGATTTTAGATTCGCTTGCGTTTATAGACTTTTTACTTTTGATATTTCGGCAGGGCTGGGAGTTCCATTAAAACAAAACAGCAACGATGAAAACATTTTAGTAGTGGACACGCTTTATTGGCGAACAGGCATGAACCTGCTTTTAGGAAACACTTACACTACGTCGCTCTTTATGCAGGCAGGAATTTCTTCAGTTCCTTTTAAAAAGCATACGAGCCTTCAACTTTCTGATTTTGAAACAGCGTACATTCTTTTTGAACCGCGCTTTAGAGCCAAAGAATTTCAAGTGAATATAACTGCATACAGCTTGCCGCAAGAAACAGTTGATTCTTCTTTATTTATAAATGATACGCTCGGATTAAATATTGATGTATTTACAGACAATCTTTACATAAAAAACAAAGTGTTCATCTTTGGAATAAATTCGTCACTTTCTTTTGCAGGCAAAGATTACTTAGATTTTGGAAAAATCACAGAATTCTTCAAAGAAGACTACACTATCGCCATAGCTCCTTATTTTTCTACATCTTTTTACAATGGAGAATTCCACACAAGTCTAAAAGCCGTTGTTTCTGACATGATAAAAAACGAATGGGGAACGGCTTTTAGACTTAGCGTAGGATACAAATCCCAACTATAAAAGTTACAATCCAAAAGCTATATTTTAAATTCAGCAAGCCTTTTGCAAGCTTCTTTTACATCTTCTTGATGGCCAAAGGAACTGAATCTTATAAAACTTTCTCCAGAAGGTCCAAAACCGCTTCCAGGAGTTGTAACAATATGACATTCATCTAGCAAGCGGTCAAAAATATCCCAGCTGTTCATACTAGGGAACTTTACCCAAAGATACGGGCTGTTACCTGTAGAATAAATTTTTACACCGGCCTTCTTGAAATTTTCACCTTCCAAAACGTCATTAATCATTTTTACATTTTCAAGATAATAATCAATAACTTTTTTCATTGCTTCAAGACCTTCTGGCTCTAAGCAAGCAATGCCACCAGCTTGCGCTATGTTAGAAGCTCCATTAAAAAGAGTTGTCATTACTCTATTCCAATCACGGTTTACGCTTGAGCCATCGGCAAATTTTAATTCCATTGGAACAATAGACCAGCCCAAACGAACACCTGTAAATCCAGCAGGTTTACTAAAAGAATTTATTTCAATAGAACAAGTGCGGCTTCCCTGTATTTCAAAAATTGTTTTAGGAAGATTTTCATCCCTAATAAATTCTCTATACGCAGCATCGTAAATAATAATGCAGCCGTTAGAATTTGCAAAATCTACAAGTTTTTTTAACTGTTCCCTAGTTGCGCAAGCCCCAGTAGGATTGTTTGGAGAACAAAAGTAAATAATAGAATTCTTTTTAATTTTTGAAAGGTCAGGGAAAAATCCATTTTCTGGCACGCAAGGCATATAAGCAACACCTCTATACCCCATTCCATTGTTTTTTCCAGCAGCGCCAACAATAACAGAACCGTCAACGTAAACAGGATAAGCGGGATCTTGAACAGCGATTTTTGCCTTAGAACCAAAAAGAGTTTGAATTCTAGCAATATCGCATTTTGCGCCATCAGAAATAAAAACTTCCTCAGCAGTTGCTAATCCTTTATACCAAACTTCAGCAATCTTTTTCCTAAGAACAGGATTTCCTTGTTCATCGCCATATCCAGAATAACCTTCCTTAGTAGAAAGAGCCATCGCATAATCAGCCATAGCCTTTGCTATAAATTCAGGAAGAGGTTCTGTTGTATTTCCAATGCTAAGACTTATAATCTGCGCATCCGGATGATTTTGAGAATATTCCCTGCGGCGGCGAGCAACTTCAGGAAATAAATAACCAGCAGTTAAATTTGAAAAACCAGAATTTCGTTTAATCATGAGCAAAGCATATCATAATTCTTTTTATTTGACAAATGACGAATATGGGCTGAAAATAGTATATATTTGCTTTTATTTTGGAGGACTTTATGGCAAAAAAAGGAAAGGACTATTTTGGAATGTCAAGGATTCTTAGCGTTATCTTTGCTCTTATTCCAATTACTTCTTGGTTATTCGGATTTATAACAAGGTTTAAAGAAAAAAAATACGTCGCTGGTATTCTAAGGCTTTTCTTAGGCTGGAATATTATTTGGATTCTTGACTTTATTATGATTTTATTTAAGGGAAAGATTCTTAGACTCTTAAACTGCTAAACTAGACTTTCAGTTTTATAATACGGTTGGTCAAGGCACGCTTTACGCTCAAGGCCTTGGCTCAGAAGTTTTAGGGTGATAACAAACTAAAAAAAGGCTTACCTAATAAGCTCATGCTTTTAGATAAGCCTTTTTTTATAAATTGATTTTTAAAGCCGGTCTTTTATTGCCGCGATAAATTCCCAAGAATCCAAAACTTTTACAGCGGCAGGATTTGCAATTCTTGCAAGATCGCCTGTCATGTAACCTGATTCAATTGTCTCAAGAGTTGCTTTTTCAAGCTTGTGAGCGAATTCAACAAGTTCAGAAGTTCCATCGAGTTCGCCTCGCTTTGCAAGCGCTCCAGTCCAAGCAAAAATAAGAGCAACAGGATTTGTTGATGTTTTCTCGCCCTTTTGATAGCGGTAATAGTGCTTTTGTACAGTTCCGTGGCTTGCTTCGTATTCAAATTTTCCGTCAGGACTAACAAGAACAGAGGTCATCATTGCAAGCGAACCGCAGGCAGAGGCAACCATATCGCTCATAACATCGCCATCATAATTTTTGCATGCCCACATAAGTCCGCCTTCGCACTTCATTATTCTAGCAACAGCGTCATCAATCAAAGTATAGAAATATTCAATTCCTGCAGAATCAAATTTTTCTTTAAATTCTTCATCAAAAACACGCTGAAAAATTGCCTTAAAATTTCCATCATAAATTTTAGAAATAGTATCCTTTGCTCCAAACCAAACAGAAACTTTTTGATCTAAAGCGTAAGTAAAACAGCAGCGCGCAAAACTTTCAATAGAATTGTCCAAGTTATGAATTCCTTGAATTATTCCAGGACCTTTCATGTCCATAATTGTTTTTCGGATTTCAGTGCCATCTACGCCTGTAAAAACAAGCTCAGCTTTCCCTGCGCAAGGAGTTTTTATTTCGCAGTTCTTATAAACATCACCGTAAGCGTGCCGTCCTAAGATTATAGGCTTTTTCCAGCTAGAAACATTGCACTGAATATTTTTTACAAAAATTGGAGTTCTAAAAACTGTTCCGTCTAGTTCTGCGCGAATTATTCCATTTGGAGAAGGCGTCAGCTGTTTTAAGTTATACTCTTTTTGTCTAGCTGCATTTGAAGTAATTGTTGCGCACTTTACTCCAACCCCAAGTCTTTTTATAGCTTCTGCAGATTCGTAAGTCACCTTGTCATCAGAATCATCACGATTTTTTAATCCTAAATCATAATATTCAGTTTGAAGATCAACATAAGGCAAAAGAAGTTCATCTTTTATAACCTTCCAAAGAACGCGTGTCATTTCATCGCCATCAAGTTCAGCGATTTTATTTTTCATTTGAATTTTAGCCATAATGCTATGATTATACAATTTTTTTTAAACTAATGGAATGAGTCCGCCAAAAACAATTCCATTGTTTTTACAAAAAGACTTGTAACATTCACTGTCGTTCTTTTTCTTAAATCCTGTAACGAACAGATTTGAAACTTCTGTTTGAAAGTCAAGACCTTTTTCAGTCTGTTCCTTGAAAAAAGATTTTTCAACTTCAAGCGCATGGCGAACGACACCTTCCCGACTGTCAATAACTTTTATCTCAGAGCCAGCAACGGTTTGTATATAATCTGCCATATTTAAAAAATGGGTACACGCAAGAACAATAACATCGCAACCTTTGCTCTTGAAATAATCTACAGCTGGCGTTACAGCTTTAAGCCGCTGTTCGTTTGATGAAAAAAAATATTCGTGCTCAATGAAAGAAACTAGTTTTGGGTCGCCTCTTGAAAAAACTGAGCAGCTCTCGGCAAATTCTTCTATAAGTTTTTTTGTATATGGGTGATTTACAGTTGCATCTGTGGCTAAAAGCCCAATTTTTTTAGATTTTGTAACAGCTGCGGCAGGCTTTATGGCTGGAACGGTTCCCACAAAAGGAGTTTTTGGAAATCTTTTGCGCATTTCATCTAAAGCTGTAACAGAAATTGTATTGCACGCTACTACAACAACATTTGGATTCCAAATATCTAAAATATTTTGAACGCACTCGCACGAATCTTTTATTATTTGCTCAGAAGTTTTTTCCCCATAAGGAAAATTTTTAGTATCTCCAACATAAATGCATTTTGACAGAGGACTTTTTTCTTTAAGATATTTTAAATAAGGCAATCCACCGGTACCAGAATCCAAAAAAGCAAAGTTTACCATATAACGAATAATAATCGTTTGACTAAAACAGGGCAATACTTTACCATATATTTTATGTTTTCATTAAACAAATGCACGGTTAGAGCTTGCAACAATCTTGCAGTATCAACTTTAGACGAAAACGGCAATCTTAATGAAGGAAAGAGCTACTGCCTTATACACGCGCCGAATCCTGGAAAAATTCAGCAGGACATTATTAACTACATCGAAACGCACGAAACTATAGTTGGACTAAACGCATCTTCCATGGCTTTTTCTGATATAGACATTTCAAACAAACGTTTTTATGGCTGCAATTTTATGCACTGCACATTTAAAAATGTTCATTCAAAAGGATTTCGCAGCAGGATGAGCATGTTTGACTTTTCAGTTTTTGCAGACTGCAACCTCATTGAAAGCAACATTCTGTTTACATCATTTTCTGGAGGAACTTTTTCGCACACACTTTTTACAGGAAGTGACTTAATCGAAAACAATTTTAATGGAATTTCAGCTTTCCAATCTTCTTTTGACGACACAGACCTTTACAACTCAAGATTTATAAAATCAAAACTGATAAACACATCCTTTAGAAACTGCAACCTTAAAAAAGTTCTGTTTTACAAGCATGAATTGGAAAACGTTTCATTCAAAATGTCTAACACAAAAGAAGCTGTTTTTGAAGAAAATGGAAGCCAAATCTACATGGATTTAGACGAAACTCTGAAAGACAACGAGCAAACTGGAGAAATTCTTTAATGAAGATATACTTTCACTTAAATTCTGCCGGTTTTTCAAACTGCTATGTGGTTGCTAACGAAAATACAAACCAAGCAATTATAATAGATCCAGGACAACTGACAGAATCTATTATAAATCAAATAGAAGAAAACAAACTAGAACTTGTAGCAGTTCTAATAACTCACAACCACAGAAGCCATGTTCACGGATTAAAAACGCTTATGAAAATATATTCTCCCAAAATATATGGCGCAGACTGGGAAATTCTAGGAAGGCAAACAAGCATTGTTTCTGGAGATGGAAAAATAAGAATAGCGGGTCTTCCTGTTACATATATGGCATTGCCAGGACATACTGCAGATTCTATCGTATATAAAATTGGAAACGCAATATTCACAGGGGATTCACTTTCTGCAGGCAGACTCGGAAGCACGAATTCAAATTATTCTAGCCACATTTTAAAAAGAAATATTGAAGAAAAAATTCTTTCTCAACAAGAAGATACAATCCTTCTGCCTGGTCACGGACCTCCAACAACTGTAGGTGCTGAAAAAAAATTCAATGATTTTAACTAACGGCTAACAAGAGAAATTCTGCCGCAAGCAAGTCCCCAATTGTCGAATGCGTAGTCATCTAGGATTCTTGCCGCATCTTCAAATGTGCAGCCCTTAGTTCTGCGGACATATTCACAAAGCTCAGGAATTGAGTCCATTACAGACTTTCTGTTTGCAAGATGAACAAAATATGAAGCAACCCCGCCAGCACCATAAAGTTTTTGCTGCATTATATAAGCCATAAATTCATTGTGCATAAGAAAATCATCACTCTGATCATAATTAAGAGAAGACTGGCTAGCCCAATAACCTTTTATAAAATCCAAAGACTTGCTGTCAATCGTATAATAAACAGCAGCAACCGCATTTCTAAAACTTTCGCTTAAAAAGAAAATGCCGTGCCACGCTTCATGAGCTATAAAACTATGCCTAAGCCAATCTTGAGATTCTTTTGAAATAGAAATCACAGCTCCTCTTCCAGCAGAAAAAGTGTTATTTCCGTTATCAAGAACTACGCCGTTTTTTATTAAAATATCCAAAAGCAGTAATTCCTTTTTATTCAAAACTGAAGGATTTTCAAAAGCTTTTGTAAAAAAATCAGCCAAAGAACTTGAGCTGTAGTCGTGGGCATTGTATCCGTGCATATTGCCGAGCTCTAAATCAGAAAGGATTCTTCCTTTATAACCTGTTTTTTCAACAAAAAAAGCAAGACGCGTAAAAAATTGGCTTTGAACAGCATAATCAGCAGTATCAAAAATTAAACAGCCAGGAAATCGCTCCCATTCGTAAACTTCATAATCCTTTGTGCGCCATGCGCTTCTTTTTGTCTCAAGAATCAAGCCAGGATCTGTAGGCAAGGCTTTAAAAACCGTACCCATTTCGTTAGGCAACAAATCGCTTGAATTTGAAGTCATTATAAGCTTTGTGACCATCCAGGCATTTTCTGAAATTTCAAAAGAGCTAAACGGATTTTTCAAGGAAGAAGCTTGCATCGTTATAGAAGAAACACTTCTTGCCCTTCTTATAGTAATTTTTTCCCCGCCAGCATTAAGCACAACGGAAACCTGATTTTCAGGAGTTCCATAATCTTCAATTTCAGAAAATGCAATCTGAATTTTAGGCATAATCGAAGAAGAAGAATTTTCAACAGGAAAAACAAGGGAAGAGCCTGAAAAATCTACATAATTTGAATCAGAAAAAGAGCCGCCGTTTGAAGAAAGTCCATAATACGGAACGGAGGATGTCTTATCAAAGCCAATTTTTGCTTGAGAAACTTCAAACTTTTGTATTTCCAATGGGAAATCAGAATACAAAACCATTCCGCAAGGCAGTTCATTTTCTTTTAGATTTTTTTCCACAGCAAATCCAACGTCAATAAAAGAAATGCCAGCGTTGGGCTTAAAAAAAGCTCTTAAATCCGTTCCGCAAAAAATCCTTGAAGAAGAAGATTTTACAAGAGTGCCTTTTTTATTAAAATCAGAAGGATAAACAAATCCATAGTAAAAAATCTGTTCAGACTGCATAAGCTTATTGTATTTTCTTTTTGAAAGATTTTTTATTTTTATTCGCGCAGAAACAGAAACAGAGTCAAAACTATTATAAAATTCAGAAAAACACTGCTTTTGCTCATCAGAAAAACCGAACCAAGCATATTTTTGGGCAGGGATTTGTCCTTCTTTTGCATTTTTTTCCAAGCCCTTAAGTCTTTTTGCAGAAAAAGAAGATTCTTGAAAAAACAGTTTTACACAAGAACTTCCTGGAAATATGGAGCGGATAGATAAAAAAACAATATCAAAAATAAAAAAAACTGCGACAATTAAAATAGCAATCTTTTGTTTATTAGAAAAACTACCGATTTTTATATTCATAAAACAGATACTACAACCTTTTTTAAAAAAATACTATACTAAAAGAATGAACAATCTCTGCAATGCAATAATCTTTAATCCAAATCAAGAGCTAGAGCTGATTAAAAAACAAAAAGAAATAATAAAAAGTTTCGCTAGAGAAAACCAAAAGGCATTTCCAAAGTTTCCAGTGTTTTGTTTTTTAAAATCGCCAGAGTGGAACGGTCTTTCCTTAAAAGAAATAAAATCAATTATAAAAAAAGTATCATTCGAAGAAGTGTATTTAAAAGATTTTTCTATATGCAAAAAAATAAAAATTCTTATAACCGACAACGGAAAAACAGCATCTATAGTAGAAGAAGCTGTTCAAATTGCAAGTTTAAAAGCAAATGATTCACAGTGTTATGAAAATTTTGGCATTGAAAAACTAAATTTTGATGACCATCCAACAAAAAAAAGCGTTCAAAGCGACATTCTTTCTAACAAGAGCCTATTGCAACCGACTGCATATTCATATTGCAACAAAAGCAGCGTGGAAGGCTCTTTAAGCAGCAATCAAGAAGAGGTGTGCAAAATATTTAAGCTTGCGCAAGTAGAATGCAGCAAATATTCCTGGACAATTAATGAATATATTTGGTGCAAACTTTAAAAACAAGTCTATATGGACTAAATAATAGTGTTACTTCCGCGGTCCATTGCAGTTAGTCCCGTCTTTACGTACTCAAGAATTCCAAATGGCTCAAGCAGTTTTATAAGGCTTTCTATTTTTTCTTCACTTCCTGTGGCTTCTACGATAACAGAATCTGGAGCGACATCTATTATATGGGCCCTATAAATATCACATGTGCCAATTATAATTGCGCGAGTCTCTCCAGGAGCCTTTACTTTTATAAGAGCCATTTCTCGCTGAGTTGTAGTAAGTTTTTCGCACTTTTTTATGGCAATTATTTCAACTAGTTTTAAAAGCTGCTTTTGAATCTGCTCAAGTATATAGGCATCCCCATTTACAACAATAGTCATTCTAGACTGTCCAGGATTACCAGTTTCGCAGACTGTAAGAGAATCAATATTGTATCCACGCCGGCTAAACAGTCCTGAAACACGGCTTAAAACTCCCGCATGATTTTCCACAAGAACAGAAAGAACAAATTTTTCCATAATATTTTAATTCTCCTACAAATAGTAAGTTTGCAACGCAAACTTTTTAAGATTCATATAATCCTTAAAGCAAGATAGTTTTATTTTTTTTCAAGATTAAAACTTACAGTTCTAAGAATATCTCCAAAAACACCTGCAGCGGTAACTTCGGCCCCTGCTCCATAGCCACGCACTGTAAGAGGAATAGGATTGTATCTATCTGTAAGGAAAACAAACGCATTTTCTCCACCCTTTACAGCATACAAAGGATCATCTTTTCCTACTTCCATTACGCCAACCGTACATTTTCCATCTTTTATTGAAGCTCCCATTCGCAAAACTTTTTCTTGACCTTTAAGTTCTTTTATGCGATTTGCAAAATAGTCATCAACTTTTGGAAGTTTTTCCATAAACTGTTCAACGCTTCCTGAATCATCAAAATTATTTGGAAAAACTCTATTTATCTTTACATCTTCCAACTCTATTTCGTAGCCAGCTTCGCGGGCTACAATAAGAGCTTTTCTAGCGACATCCATTCCATTAAGGTCATCTCTAGGGTCAGGTTCAGTAAATCCCATGTTTTTAGCTTCTTCAACCGCTTTACTAAACGAAACACCTTCATCAAGCCTTCCAAAAATATAAGAAAGACTTCCAGACATAATTCCTGTAAACACGTTAAGATTGTCGCCGCTCTTAAAAAGGTTTTGCAAAGTATCAATTATAGGCAAACCAGCTCCAACGTTCGTTTCGTACAAAAAGCGCCTGTGCATTTTATTTGCAGTACGCCGCAATTCCTTGTAAAAATCTATTTTCATAGAATTAGCACGCTTATTTGGAGTTGCAATGCTCATTCCCGCATTAAGAATATCTAAATACCGCTCTGGAAGTTCACAGCTTGCCGTGCAGTCAACAAAAACAGGATTTAAGAATTTCTTTTCCTTTACAAATTCAAGAATTTTATTCAAATCGGAAGAAACAGCAGAAGATGCCAAGTTTTCTTTCCAGTTAGAAAGGTCAATTCCATCTTCATTAAGAACAAGTTTTTTGCTAGTTGAAATTGCAATAACTTTTAAGTCGATATTTGCGCCGCGCAACTTTTTTTGCTGAACTTTTATTTGATTTAACAAAGCACCGCCTATAGTTCCAGCCCCAAAAACAAAAGCTTCTATTGTCTGACAAGTATTAAAAAAGAAAACATGGGTTGACTTTACAGCGGTATCACCATATTTGCCGTCTACGACGCAAGAAATACAACGCTCGCTAGAACCTTGCGCTATTGCAACAATATTTATATCCTGACTTGAAATTGCATCAAGGAATTTTGCTGCAATTCCGTGATTGCTTATCATTCCATCGCCAACAACAGAAACTACTGCGCAATCTTTACGAACTTCAATAGGATCGATTAGTCCGTCTCGAATTTCCAGGGCAAATTCTTTGTCCAAAACATCACGGGTCATATCAGATTCTGTGTCTTTTACACAAAACGAAATTGTATACTCGCTAGAAGACTGGGTTATCAAAAGAACAGAAATTCCTGCGCTTGAAACTGATTCAAAAATTCTACTGGCCATGCCGCTTCTTCCGCGCATTCCAGAGCCGCCAACGCTAATCATTGAAGTATGCTTTAAACAAGAAATTCCACAAATCGCGCTCTTTCTTCCAGAAAAAGGACCTTTTCCAATTCTTGTGCCAGAAGCCGAAGGATTATGACTGTTAAGACTCCAAGCTTCGATTCCTTTTGCGGCAAGCGGAGCAATTGTTTTTGGATGAAGAACCTTAGAGCCAAAAAATGCAAGTTCCATAGCTTCTTCATAACTCATATCCTTTATCAAAACAGTATCGCGAACAACTTTTGGATCTGCAGAAAAAATTCCATCAACATCTGTCCAAAATTCAACTCGCTGAGTATCAAGGCAAGAACCTATGATTGCAGCAGAAAAATCCGAACCATTCCTGCCTAAAAGACCTGGAACACTTTTTGCCCCCGTACCTTTTGTCCAAGAACAAACAAAACCAGGAAACAAAAGAATCTGAACATCTTTAAAATCCCCTCCATCTTTATAAGGTGCCAGACTTTGCGTAGTTTTTACATAATCTGGATCACCTTCTTTTTGATTGCCAGTTGTAAAAATAAATTTTCTTGAATCTAAAAGATTTACAGAAAATCCCTGGCAGGCAAGAACCTGCTCCAAAATAGGAGTTGAAAGGAGCTCTCCAAGCCCCATTATACGGCAATACACAGTGTCTGGACATTCACCAAAAGCCGCGCAGCCAGAAAGAAGCTTTTCATATTCAACAAAAAGCGGTTCCAGCTTATTTTTTACAGAGCAACAATCAAAGTTAGGAAGCTTTATTTTTATATCATCACAAATTTTGGAGTGAAGAATCCGAAGTTTTTCCACAAACTCTTCATAAGGCTTTCCAGTTGTGCAAGCATCTACGCTTGCCTGCAAAGAATTTGAAACGCCCGCAGCAGCAGAAGCTAT
The DNA here is from genome assembly GCA_002437725.1 of Treponema sp. UBA6367. Lineage (GTDB taxonomy): Bacteria > Spirochaetota > Spirochaetia > Treponematales > Treponemataceae > Treponema_D. Next base: position 35,355 of record DJRF01000010.1, on the reverse strand, counting down.
AACACTAAGGCGATTATCTTTAGCTCGCCCAATAATAATATCCGCTGAACCTAAAATACGTCCAGCATCTGCCATTGAAGTACCGCCAAATTTCAGAGTAAGCATAAAAACTCCTATAAAAAACACGCCTGATTAAGGTTCGCATACGCTCAAAACCTTGAGTCAGCCGTTTTTAAGGTTTGTATAAATCTTTAATCAAAAGTAAAACTTTAAATATCTTACAGAAAAACAAAGGAATTTACAATTAAGCGTAGAACTTTGTTTTATTTTTCCCAAAGAATTTGAGGATAATAACCACTTGAAATTTTCTTTGCAAGTTCTTGTTTTACAACTTCGCGGTCTTCTGGATAAGTCATTCCAAACCAGTTTTCAGAAGAAGTAAAAACTTTAAGAATACCTTTTTTTTCTTTTATAATTTCGCTGGCAACAACTGGAAGAAGCGCTTCTGCTTTTTCTGCAGCTGCATTTTTTTCAATAAAATTTTCCCAATATTCATGCAACTGTTCAAAAACTTTTAAACTAAAACCGAACAGATTCATGCTAACCCATTCTTTTCCAGTCATTTCAACTTTTTTATTGCCCAAATCGCTGATTATTTTTTGCCCTTCGTAATAAATTTTTAGATTTTCAACAATCGATTCCAACTTTCCGTCTTTTACAGAACAAACGCCTCTGCTAACAGAACCGTTTTTGCTCATTGTATTTCCTAAAATGTAGCCGACCATTGCATGCTCTGTAGAATCGTTTTCAATTCCTGAAAGGTATTTTCCAAGAGTTTCAAAAGCTTCGCGGCCATAATAGTCATCAGAATTAATGACTGCAAATGGAGTTTTCAATGCTTGTTCTGCGCAAAGAACAGCATGCGCAGTTCCCCAAGGCTTTGCACGGTTTTCAGAAAGTCTTTTTTGTTCTTCAGAAAGAAGGCTATCATGATTTTGAAACACGTATTCCGCGTCAAAGTTTCTGGCAACCCTGTCAAAAAGACGTTCTCTAAAATCTTTTTCAATATCTTTTCTTATTATATATACAATTTTACCAAAGCCGCTCTTTTTAGCATCATAAGCGGCAAAATCTAGCAGACATTCACCATTTTTACCTACGCTGTCAATCTGTTTTACTCCACCGTAGCGACTTCCCATTCCTGCTGCCAATACTAATAAAGTAGGTTTCATATCTCCTCCCATAAAAAAGTCAAAGCTAAAACTACAATTTTAGGATTGACTCTTTATTGCAATTTCGCAAAAAGCAAAAAATTGCAGTTGATAAGTAAGTTTGCAATGCAAACCGTAAGTTAAAAATGCTAAAAAACTTTAGCAAGCGCATTAAATCTATAGAATTATTGTTTCAAGCGCAAGCAACATCATATCTTTAAAAGTTTTTTGACGCTCTTCGCTAGTTGTTTCTTCCCCTGTAATAATTTGATTGCTAACTGTAAAAATAGAAAGCGCTTTTCTTTTAAACTTTGCTGCAAGTGTAAAAAGTTCTGCGCTTTCCATTTCGCACCCTAAAACTCCATATTCTGCCCATTTTTTCCAAAGATTGTTTTCATCATAAAACAAATCCCCTGAAACCACGGGTCCTACATGAACTTTCATATTCAAATCTCTTGCTTTATTGTACGCATTGTATAAAAGCTCAAAATCGCTTGTCGGCGCAAAGTGCATTCCGCCAAAACGCTGATTTAAAAGATAAGAATCCGAACAAGCGGCATTTGCAATTATAATGTCACGGCATTTTAGTTCATTTTGAATAGCACCGATTGTTCCTATTCTTATAGCGGTTTGAACATCATAAAACTGAAAAAGCTCGTTAACATAAATCGAAAGAGAAGGCTGCCCCATTCCAGTTCCTTGAACAGAAACTTTTTCTCCTTTATACGTTCCTGTAAAACCATACATTCCACGAACTTCGTTATAACAAACAGGATTTTCCAAAAAATTTTCAGCAATGAACTTAGCTCTTAAAGGATCACCAGGAAGCAATACTTTTTGAGCAACAGCTGTCTTTGGAGCGTTTATATGTATACTCATAGCGATATTATAACACAAATTTTAAAAAGATGCTGATAATCACTATAAAAATACAATTCCAAAAGCAGCCCCAAGCAAAAGCATAAAAATAGGATGCAGCTGTTTTTTTGCCCTTAAAAACATAAGAAAAAAATAAAAAGCAAGGCACGGCCATTTAAAAAGTTCTTGCCAAGCAGGAACTGAACTTAGCTGCTGAATTTTCTCAGGAACATTAACTAATGCAAGCAAAAACACTTGAACGGCTGCTACAAACACCAGACCTGTGGCGGCAGGCCTAATCCCCATAAAGGCTGCTTTTACGCCTTCCTTTTCTGCAAACTTAGAAAGAAACTTTGCAATTAAAATAATACATATCAAAGATGGCAGTGTCTGTCCTATGGAAACAACAACAGCTCCTGGAACACCGTAAAAATTGTATCCCAGATAAGTTGCCATATTTACGCCAATTGGTCCTGGTGTACTTTCAGAAATGGCAACCATGTTATAAAACTGCTCTGGAGAAATTAATCCCCTGTCAACAATAGTCTGCTGCATAAGCGTAATTGCAACAAGACCGCCTCCAATTGTAAAAAGACCTATATAAAAAAAAGTACAAAAAAGCTCGAATAAAGAAATCTGCGGCATTTACTTACCTTCCTTTAAAGTCTTTTTCTGTGCTACTGCCTTGCAGATATAGTAATACCAAAGACCTATAAGAGCAGAGCCTAAAATAATAAAGTGAGAAGGTATTTTTACAAAATAAACCAAACAAAAAACAAGAACCATCAGAACTATGCTGAACACATTTTTTGCAGTTTTCTTTGCAAAATTTATTGTGACATCAGTTAAAAGAGCGGCAACAGAAACGTTTATTCCCCTTAAAGCCTTTTGAACCCAAGGAAAATCATCTATCGAACTTATAAGGCGGGCAAGAACAGTTATAATCACAACAGAAGGAAAAATAATTCCCAGCGTAGCAATAATTCCGCCAATAATGCCAGACTGTTTATAGCCTATAAAAGTGGCGACATTTACAGCAATAATTCCAGGCGTTGACTGACCAATTGCGTAATAATCAATAAGCTCTTCTTCAGTCATCCACTGTTTTTTTTCTATAAGCTCTTTTTGAAGCATAGGCATCATTGCAAGCCCGCCGCCAATAGTAAATGCTCCAACCTTGCAAAAAGAAAGAAACAACTCTCCGAGGACTTTAAAATCTATCTTTTTCATAGATAAGATTTTAGCCTTTTACAGCGCCTGCCGCAATTCCTTTTATAATATATTTTTGCAAAGCTAAATAGAATATAATTATAGGAATAGAAGAAATTGTAAGAGATGCGCACATAGGACCGTAATCCTTCATAAACTGCCCGTTGAATCGCATTTGCGCAAGCTGGATTGTACCTTCTTTTGCGACAATCAAAGGCAGCAGGAAGTCATTCCATATCCAAAGAGCATCAATTACAGCAATGGTGGCAACAATAGTCTTTAAAAGCGGAAAAACAATGCTAAAAAAGATTCTAAATTTTCCAGCTCCATCAATAGATGCAGACTCTTCCAGCTCCTTTGGAACCGATTTTATAAATCCATGGAACATAAAAATCGCAGTAGGACAACCTAGTCCCCAATACATAGGAATGAGCCCGTAAACATTCATAAGGTGAAGGTCGCTTGCCAAAACTCCAATTGGAACCATAATAATCTGAAACGGAATTACCAAAGAAAAAGCGAAAAAAGCGTAAAGCACTTGCGAAATTTTTGACTCTGAACGAACAAGACCATAAGCGCACATAGAAGAAGTCAAAATAATTCCGCTTGTTCCTAAAACAGTAACCAGCAAAGTCTGCAGGAAGACTTTTGGGAAATTCATTTCGCTCCATACTTGAGAATAGTTATTAAAAAGCTTAAAACTATATTTTGCAAACTCCTTATAATTTGGAAGCCCTGTAGGATTTACAATTATTCCAGAATTAGGCCTAAAAGAATTTATTATAACAAAAATAAGCGGATAAATAAAAAATACCGCAAGCACAATTAAAGCCACAGTTAAAGCGGCCTGTTTGGCAGTTACTTTTCTTTCATATCTATTCATAAGTTTTATATTCATTATGCTTCAACCTCTTTTCTCTTCATTGTAAACAATTGAATTCCTGTAATAATTACTATAATTACAAACAGAACCATGGCCTTAGCCGTTGCAAGACCGGCTTGCTTTAAAGAGAACGCATCATAGTAAATATCCATTACAAAAGGAACTGTTCCTGTTGCGTATCCCATTCTACCAATCATTGCATAGATAAGGTCAAAACTCTTTAGAGCATTTGCAATTGTCATAAACAAGCTGATTGTTATAGACGGCATCATCAAAGGAAAAGTTATGCTTTTAAATCTTTGCCAGCCAGAAGCGCCATCAATCTTTGCAGCTTCTATTATATCTGTAGGAATATTTTGAAGTCCTGCCAAATAGATTATCATGTAGTATCCGCAACCTTGCCAAATAGCAACCAAAACAATTAGCCAAGGCGTTTTTTTAGAATCTGAAAGCCATTCTTCAACTCCAGTAATAGACGGCAACAGCTGGACAAAAATCATGGACCAGATTAGCGCTACAATTACCATTGAAAGAACGTTCGGCAAGAAGAACACCGTGCGGAGAACTTTTTGGCCACGAATTCCAGTATCAAGCGCCAATGCAAGGGCAAACGCAAGAACGTTTATGCCGATTACAGAAAAAACTGCAAAAAATATGGTAAATCCAATTACGCCCATATTTCTGTTTATGACAATCCAGTTTTTTGAAAGGACAGATTTTACTTCAGCGATGGAAATAAGTTTGCGTCCAACATTTTCAATTATCATTGAAGATTCAAAAGAAATATTATTCTTTTTAGTAAAAGAATCGACATCAGCTTTTAGAACAACAAATTCTCCAGTTGCAGAATCCTTTTTTAAAAGCCTAATAAAAGAATCCAATTCATTTTCTGAAACGGACTTTGTTTCTTCAACTTCAGGAATAAGCCAAACGGCATCGATTACGGTAAACTCGTCATAAGCAGGATTTAATTTATATCTTTCTGTTTTTGAATCAAAAATATATGCAGATTTTATCAGATTCAAATCAGACTGTTTTGCACTAGCATTAGGAATAATTTCTTTTTCAAATTCCTTTTTAGAAATATACGAAGGAAGATTTGAAGTCTTCGTAAATTTTTCTATTTTCTTTTTACTAGGATAAAAATCGCTGCCAATTTTTCCTGTAAAAATTTTCTTATAATTTTCTAGACCAATAAATTTATTTTTTTCAGGCTGATAGCCAGTTTTACGAATTATGCGTTCAAGTTTGTTTCTTTTTGAGCCAGAAACAGAACGTCTTTCATAACTATTGTTTGAACTATTATAGGAATAAATAGTCATAACATAATCTTTATCTTTTTGATTTTTTAATTTTGATAAAATTTCAGACTCAAATGCATCTTTTTGAAGTATGTTAGGCGTTTTTGGAGTTAAACCGTCCCAGTTTGTAAGAGAGATTCCAATGCCGTCCACAAAAGGAGTTATAAAAAACAGGATGTACAGAATCAGACAAGGTATGACAAATGCAAGAAAGTAAATAATTTTTTTTGATTTTGATTCAACCATAATAAAATTTCCCAATTCAGAAAAAAAGAAACTGTCCAACAAGGCCTATAATTAGTTATGAAAAGTTTCTAACATATTTGGTCAAGGCTCACTTACACTCAAAACCTTGACTCACACTTATTTAAAGTTCGTATAAAACTTAAATAAAAAAATAGAGGGCTGCCTAACACAATTGTTAGACACCCTCTTAAAGATTCTTAAAAAGAATTATTTATTTGTAGAAGCAGCCCATTGCTCATCAATTGAGCTAATAACATCTGCTGCTGACTTTTTGTGCATCATATACTGCTGAGCACCATTCTTACAAGCATTTTCAAATACATCTGAAGGATACTGAGAGAATGCCCATGGCATAGAACCTTTTTCTTCTACAGATTTCATAAGGTCAACATAAGGACCGCCAAACTGAGCTACATCAACACCTTTGAAAGGTGGAATAAGTTTGTACTCATCCATCCAAAGCTTCTGACCTTCTTCAGAAGTAAGCCAGTTAAGGAATTTAACAGCAGCTTCTTGATTTTCCTTTGAAGACTGAGAAGAAACTCCGAATGTAGAATCTACATCGGCATAGAAAGTGTTCATTTTTGCATCGTTGTAAACAGGGAAAGGAATAAATCCTGCGTTCAAGTTTGGATTAAGTTTAAGAGCGTCTACATAAGCCCAAAGTCCCTGAACCATCATCGCAGACTCACCCTTTGCAAAAGACTGCTGCTGGTTTCCACCGTCCATTTCAGCAGCATTTGAGTTCATATTTTCGCGATAGAAATCAAGAATGCTGAAGAGCTTGTCTGTATCAACAACACCGTAAGAAGATTTACCTGAATTCATCAAAGAAATAAAAGAATCTACGCTGATTGATTTTTCTTGAAGAAGAGCTGTGTGCACCATTGTAATAAAATGGCCTACAGACCAGTTTTCCTTAAGAAGGGCAGCAAAAGGAACTATGTTGTTTTCCTTAAGAGTGCGGCAAACTTTTTCAAGGTCGCGATAAGTTTTTGGGGCTTCAAGTCCATATTTTGCAAAAATATCCTTGTTGTAAATGATACCAATTCCAGCGTAATCCATAGGAACTGCGTACTGCTTTCCGTTATAAGAAACGGCAGGAAGAGAGCTTGGAAGAACTTTTTGCAAAGCTTCTTCTTTAGAAAGATCTAAAAGGAATCCTTTTTCCGCATACTCTTTTATACGAGAATAAGACTGCATCTGAAGAATATCAGGAAGGTCGCCTTGAGCGGCACGCGCAGACATTGCAGAATCCGCATCATTAGGAATAATGAGCATATCAATTGTAATGCCAGGATTCTTTTTTTCAAAAGCCTTTACAATATTTTTTAATCCTTCTTGATTTTCTTGCTTGTAATAGTACATTTCAAGCTTTACAGAACCAGAATTGCCAGAACTTTTATTCCCATCTTTTTTCTTGCAACCTGTGAACGCAGCCGCAATCATAGCAACGGCAACAACAGAAGTAAGTATTTTTTTCATTTTTTTCCTCCATGAATGAAAAATTACTTTTTATTTTAAATACGTTATGAACTATCCCAAAAACAGTCCTCAACGCATTTATAATAATGTTATGCCCATTGTTTTGATTTGTCAAATTTTATATTTGCGAAAGCCCTTTTTTCATAACAATTCCGGTCTGCGGCTCTAGAAACTCATTTTGAAAGGCGTTTTTTATTGAAAAACATTCTGAAAATCCGTTTTTTTTGTAGATGTGCCGCGCGCCAAGCCAGTTTTCGTTCACCAAAAGAACTTCTTCTTTCAGATTTGAAACAGATTCTTCTATATAATTAAGAGCCGAACGGAAAAACTTTCCGCCAAGACCGCCGCCACGCAAGCCTGGCAAAATTGCAAACGAGGAAATGTACAGAACCGAGCCATCCGCGCAATGAGCCAAGGAAATATCGTGCCCGACAGAAAAAACTTCCTTAGATTCCGGCATTCCTTCCCAAAGTTCCGTGCAAAAATAGCCGCAAATATTTTCGTTTTTTGCGTCAATTCCAGTTTTTTGACCTTCGTCTGCAACAGAAACAGAATCATCAATCAAAAGAATAAACCCCTGCGGAAAGACTTTTAATCTTTGCAGAAAAACCTGCCTTTCTTCCCGGACCTGCGGAACAAACGAGTTGTTTTCAATATTCATGATTGAATCAATATCAAAAAGATTCGCCGTGCGTATTTTCATCAGTCTGCAAAACCTTCGCCAGAGCACGAAGCCCTTTGCTCCGCCGGGTGAGCCACCTCAAAACCGCAGTTTGCCGCCTTGTTCAAGTCCTTAAGTTCAACTTTTCCTTCGATATAAAGAGCGTAGTCAATGCCTGCAGAGCCAGTTCCGCAGCCAACATCCCAGCCGTCGCCCAAAGACTCCTGAACAATTTTCTCGCGTTCTTCTCTTGTGGTATCTTTTATCAAAATGCTTTTCATAGTCTTATATTACAAGAAATAACGGAAGTTCGGCAATGTCTAAAAAAAAACTGGCGATAACCAAAAATTACCGCCCGGCTAAAATAATTTTTATTTTTATTACTTCAATTCAACCTTGAATGTGTTATCTTTTTCATAAAACGTAAACAAATAAGTTCCAGCAGTTGAAATTGTTATTGAAAAATTTGTATTTTTACCTTTTTCTGTAGAAGTCTGCACAGTTTCGCCTAAGGAAATTGTTTTTCCATCCTCATTTTCTTCGCCGCTTCCGTAAGACAAAGTCCAGTCGCAGTATTTGTCAAATTTGAACTGATAAGTTTCTGCCGCAAGTTCAACAGAAGCCGCAAAAGTTTCTTTTTCACAATCATACACCATTTCATGGTAGCCCCAGCTGTTCATATCTCCGCGCAGAAAAAGGCGGTTATCTGTAAAAAGCATTTCTTTTTGAGTGTCACCCAAATAGTAAACACGAGTTTCGTAAGGCGCAATGAATTTAACTTTCAAAGCTACATCTTTTTCAATCGAAAGATTTTTTTCATCATTAATTCCAACCAGAACGGAATAATTTCCGACATCAACAAGAGAAGAGTTTTCAAACCAGAATGAATAATCTCCATAATTTATTAAACTTTGCACGCATAGCAAGCTGTCTTTTCCATCAGAAATTGTGTAGGCGGCAACAGTGTTCAAAGGATTTTTATTTGCGTCAACAGTGCAGCTTTTCAAAAATTGAACATCGCCATTTGCAAAAAGATTCGGATACATCTTCCGCAAAGACAAAAGCGCCTTATTAAAGTTCAAAACCGACGACGGATTGGATTTCTGCTTTTCAACTTCAGTCCAGTCAATGTCCGTTCTGTGCCGGATGTCGCCACTCACGTAGGAAGTATCGTCTTTCATCCCGATTTCCTGACCGTAGTAGATAAAAGGAACTGTCGGGCGCAAAAGAGACATTGCGGTTGCCGCCTTTATGCTAGCCTCATATCCGCCATAAAAAGTTCCAAGCCGGTCAATATAATTGTCATGGTTTCCAAGAAATGTTCCGTAAGACTTATTTTCCGCAGGATTTTTCTTTAATGCAGCAGAAAGGTAACTAGCCTCGCCGCGAGCGACACTATTTACAACGCCACCGCCTTGGTCAAAATCAAAAACCATATTGAATTCAGGCATTTCGTCCGTGCCAAAATATTTTTCAAGCCTAGTCCTGTCGCCTGTAATCCAAGCCTCGCAAGTCATAAACTTTGGCGAAATAGTTTTATAAGCGTCAATAACATCTTTTCTAAGCTCACTAAACCATCTGTGCGTTTCATCCGTGTCATACTTTGAATCTTCCGTTTCTATCAAATAGCGCACGGCGTCAATCCTTAATCCGTCAAAACCTTTGTTCAGCCAATAGCGCACAACATTTTTCATCTCTTCGCGAACTTCCCAGTTCCTGAAGTTCAAATCAGGCTGCCCTTTCCAAAACGCCGCGTAATAATAGTCGCTTCCTCTCGGATTTTTGTGCCAAGTTTCAGAGCTTCCCATTCCCGGATTCCAGGAAAGCTTCGTGTCGCTCCACAAGTACCAGTCTTTTTTGCCGTTTTTGCCACTGCAGGAATCTGCAAACCATTGATTTCCTTCTCCACTATGATTAGGCACAAAGTCAAAGATGATTTTTATATTTTTTTCGTGGCAAGCGTTTATAAGACTGATTAAATCATCTTCCGTGCCAAAACAGCTGTTCACGGCGTAGTAATCCTTCACATCGTAGCCGTGCATATTTTCACTTTTAGATTTTGATTTATAATCACACTCAAAAATCGGTGAAAGCCAGATTCCAGAACAGCCCAAATCATTTTGAATATAGCCGAGCTTGCTTTCAATTCCCTTAAAATCACCGCAACCATCGTCATTAGAATCAGCAAAACTTTTTACCCAGATGTGATAGAACGAAGTTTTTCGCCACCAGCTGTCTTCCAAACTTTCAGACTGATTTTTTGCCTCTTCTGAGTTGATTTCAACGTTTTTCGGACTTTTATAATTTTCATCGCCAACGTATTCAGCAAGATTTTCAGGAAACTCGGGATTTCCGCCGTCCGAACCACTTCCATTTTTGCAAGAGCCAAGCAAAGCAGCCAAAAGCAAAAACGCACAACCAAAAAACTTAAAATTCTTTTTCATATTACGAAAAGGGCTCTCGCCCCCCCCGTCAAAAATATAGATATATGGTAAAAAATTATTTTAATTTGTTCAAAAGTTTTTTATCAAATGAAAAAACATCCACTTTTAAAATATTATGGTATGAAATAATCAGACAATCTACAAAATCAAGTTTATACTCTGCAAACAACTTTAAAGAATTAGTCATTACCTCAAGATTTTCAACATGAATAAATTCCAAAAGCGAAAGTAGTAACGATGAAACTTGTTTTCTTTCAATCTTATAAACTCCAACCAAAACATAAACAACTTCTGCAAGGATAACTTCATTTGTATATGCACCACCGTAAATTACTTTCGAAGCAATATCTGCCTGTTCTGGAATATCATTCAACAAAAAACGAATAATCACATTTGCATCTATCAGTTTAGCCATCAAGACGTTTCTCCATAGCAACTTTTTCCCATGCACCTTCCTCTTGCTTTCTAAGTTCTGCATTTGCATACTTTTCCAAAGAGCCTTTCAAAGAGTCAATTTTCTTTGCCTTTTTCAGAAGCTCATCTACATATTCATTCACAAGTGTTACATAATAGTCAGGCAGTTGCTTTATTTTTTGCTCAACAATTGTACTTGTCATAAAAATCTCCATTTCTTACTAGTATATTGCAATTCTTTGATTTTTTCCATAAAAACTTGGGCGGCTTTTTGTCCGTTTGCCTGCGCCAAACCGCCAAAAAACAGGCTATCCGCCCTTCCGGCTTTCGCCTACATTCCTGCGCTACGCTCCGGAACGCCTTCGGCGGGGCTACTATCCTTGCCGCAAAAAAAAGGTCTTGCCATAAAGACAAGACCTTTTTATAAAATCACAAACTAAACTAGAAGCTTCCGGCAACAGCTACGGCGCATGCTACTGTGCAGGTATTCATCTGTCGTTTTCACTCCAGATGAAACTCAACTTTCCACTTGCTCGCAATGCTCGCATTTTCCGCAAGCGGAAAAACGTGGAAAGTTGCCGGCTGCAATGATTTTAATCTAATGCAGTTATTCCTAAAAACTAGAAGCTTCCGGCAACGGCTACGGCGCAAGCTACTGTGCAGCCGACCATTGGGTTGTTGCCCATTCCCATGAAGCCCATCATCTCAACGTGAGCTGGAACTGAAGAAGAACCTGCGAACTGAGCGTCTGAGTGCATGCGGCCCAAAGTATCTGTAAATCCGTAAGAAGCTGGACCTGCAGCCATGTTATCCGGGTGCAAAGTACGTCCTGTTCCGCCGCCACTAGCTACAGAGAAGTATTTTTTGCCTGCAAGCAAGCGCTCCTTCTTGTAAGTACCTGCAACTGGATGCTGGAAACGTGTTGGGTTTGTAGAGTTTCCTGTAATAGAAACATCAACATCTTCGTGCCACATGATTGCAACACCTTCGCGGACATCATCAGCACCGTAGCATTTTACGATAAGACGTTCAGGATTGTTTCCGTATGGGATTTCCTTTACAACTTTAAGAGCCTTGTCTGTTCCTTCTCCATTGAAGTAGTCAAACTTAGTCTGAACATAAGTAAAACCATTGATGCGGCTGATAATCTGGGCAGCGTCTTTTCCAAGACCGTTCAAGATAACGCGGAGCTTGTTCTTGCGAACTTTGTTTGCGTTTGCAGCGATTTTAATAGCACCTTCAGCAGCAGCAAAAGATTCGTGTCCTGCCAAGAAAGCAAAGCACTGTGTTTCTTCAGAAAGAAGGCGGGCACCCAAGTTTCCGTGTCCAAGCCCAACCTTTCGGTCATCAGCTACAGAACCTGGCAGACAGAAAGCCTGAAGTCCCTTACCGATATTTGCAGCAGCTGTAGAACCAGTCTTGTCGCCAGTTTTTTCAGCTTCTTTAATTGCAATTGCAGAACCCAAAACGTAAGCCCATTTTGCATCTTCAAAACAAATCTGCTGTGTAGACTGACAAATTTCATAAGGGTCAAATCCGCGAGCCTTGCAAAGGTCACGAGCTTCCTGAAGTCCTTTTTCGCCTTCAGAAAAACCATATTCTTTAAGAGCCTTGTTTACCTGTGGGATACGGCCTTCAAAATCTTCAAACAATGACATATTCTATATTCCTCCGTTCCTACAATTAGTTCTTGCGTGGGTCAATGAGCTTAACCATGCCCTGATCTTCTGTCACACGGCCGTAATGAGTGCGTGCGCCTTCAATAGCTTCGTTAGCAGGTTTTCCAGCCTTAAGAGCATCCATCAATTTACCAAAGTTAATGCAGTTGTAACCAATAACCTGGTTGTCCTTGTCAACAGCCATTGTTTCAACATAACCTTCTGTCATCTCAAGGTAGCGAGGACCAGTCTTGCGTGTTGCAAACATAGTTCCAACCTGAGAACGGAGATTCTTTCCAAGGTCTTCCAAAGAAGCGCCAACTTTAAGACCGTTCTTAGAATAAGCAGACTGAGAACGACCGTAAACAATCTGCATAAAGAGTTCGCGCATAGCTGTGTTGATAGCATCGCAAACAAGGTCAGTGTTCAAGGCTTCAAGCAATGTTTTTCCGATAAGAATTTCAGAAGCCATAGCAGCTGAGTGAGTCATACCAGAACAGCCGATTGTTTCAACCAAAGCCTCTTCAATAATACCATCTTTGATATTCAAAGAAAGTTTGCAAGCTCCCTGCTGCGGAGCACACCAGCCGACACCGTGTGTAAATCCAGAAACATCCTTAATTTCCTTAACCTGAACCCATTTTCCTTCTTCCGGAATAGGAGCCGGTCCATGATATGCGCCTTTTGCCAAAGGACACATGTGTTCTACTTCTGCAGTGTAGATCATTCTATACTCCCATAAAATAAAGATTATCTAATAAGTATTCATAGCGCCAATTGAACTCATTTAATTGAGCGGCATGGCTATTATTGTGACCGTTTTAATAAAAGCAACCACGATTTATACTTTTAGATTTCTTTTTAATATAACATTATCACAGAACGCTATAAAACGGCCTCTGCGAAACCGCTATATTTTATCACTTTTATGTAATGTAATGCAATATAACGAATTGAAACACGACGAACACATTTAAAACAAAAGATTTTAAAATCTCGAATTTCTAGCTAATATTTTTTTTACAGTATGAAAAAAAGGTGTTATAATATGAAGAAAGTTGTTTAAAACTTATTTTTTAGAATAGGTGACATAAAAATGAAATCTTTAAAAACTTTTGTTTCTATTTCTCCAGAACAAAGAGCTAAATTTGTTGCTAATATGATATGTTCAGCAGGATTTGCTTATCACATAATATTTTTATTTATATTTTTTAAACTAAAAGTATATCCTATGTTCTATTTTAATATTGCGAGCATAGTTGTATTTTTTACCTCTCTATTGCTAATAAACAAAAAAAATAGAATCCACGAGCCTTTTTTTCTATGTTTTTCAGAAGTTCTGCTCCACCAAATTTTTGCAGACTATTTTTTAGGGGCAGAAACTAATTTTCATTTTTTTATACTTTTAATAGGAATTGTTCCGTTTCTTATTTTTAATAAAAACATGAAAAAGTATGCGTTTATTTCATTTTTAACAACTTCAACTTTTATCATAATAGAATTTTTTTGCAATCAAATTGAACCAAAGTACGAAATTTCACAGCTTATGCATTTTATAATTCGTTGCATAAACACAGGGCTTAGCACATTTTTAATTCTTGCAATGATTTTTATTTTCACCTTGGTTGTACATAAAATTGAACAGACGCAAGAACACGAAATTACTAGCCAAGCGGAAAAACTTCAAAAGCAAAATAAAAAAATTATTGAAATACAAAACAACACGATTATAAGCCTTTCGAACCTTGTGGAAAACCGCGATTTTGACACAGGCGAACACGTCAGAAGAACTAGCGCTTATGTTGAGCTTATTGCAAAAAAGGCGCAAAAAGAAGGTTTTTATAAGAATATTTTAACAGACAACTTTATAAATTTGCTAGAAAAAGCTGCTCCTATGCATGATATTGGAAAAATTGTAATTCCAGATTCTATCCTAAAAAAACCTGGAAAACTTACTTCGGAAGAATTTGAAGAAATAAAAAGACACACAACGGAAGGCGGTAGAATTGTTCACGAAGTACTTGGCGAAAACGAAGAGCCTGAATATGTGAACATTGCATCTGATGTAGCAACATTTCACCATGAAAAATGGGACGGCTCTGGCTACCCTTACCACAAAAAAGGAGAAGACATTCCTCTTAGCGCAAGGATTATGGCTATAGCCGATGTATACGACGCTTTAGTTTCACCGAGATGCTACAAACTTCCTATGTCGCCGGAAGAAGCTTTTAAAATAATTTCAGAATCTTCGGGCTCGCATTTTGATCCTATTTTGGCAGAACTATTTTTGGCTTTAAGAAAACCTGTCGAAGAAGTAATGAATTCCTTAAAGGATTAAAAGGATTTGAAACTTAATCAACCCCGCAGCAATTAGGATTGCTGCAAGTCGAACAATTTGCGCCAGATTCGAACATTTCTTTCATAGTCCGCCAACCTAAAACCGCACACTTTACGCGAGCCGGCATTTTAGAAATATCGCTTAAAGAAGCCGCTTCATCAAGTTCTTCTATTTGTTCTTGTGAAGCCTCACCTTTTATCATTCCCATAAAAATTTTATCAAGGTGCTCAGCTTCTTCTTTTGATTTTCCGATTATCAAATCCAGCATCATATCGCAACTAGCCTGGCTTACAGCGCAACCGCTTCCTGTAAATGAACCGTCTACTATAACGTCATCAACAACTTTTAAGTTTAAGGTTATATTGTCGCCGCAACTTGGATTTACGCCATTTAGCGAAAGATTTGCATCTTTTAGCTCTTTTTTATGAGAAGGATTTAAATTGTGTTCATTCAAAATTTCTCTGTACAATTCTTTTGTGTCCATAAATTACAAAACTCCTAAGTTCAAACTAATCTTTATAACCCATCCAGGAACGCACTTTTGATAAAGCGTTTATAAAAAGTTCAATATCTTGTTCATCATTGTAAAAATACAAACTAGCCCTGGCAGTTGCAGGAACTTTTAAATATTCACCAAGAGGCTGCGCGCAGTGATGCCCTGCCCTAATTGCAATTGATTCTGTGTCTAATACGGAAGCAATATCGTGCGGATGAACGCCATCAATTGTAAAAGTAATTATTCCGCAATGCTTTTCTGGATTTGGGCTGCCATAAATTTTTATATGAGGAACAGCTTGCATTTTACTCATAAGAATTGAAGAAAGATTCTTGTCGTGCTCAGCAATTTTTTTTAAACCGATTGAGCTAACATAATCTATCGCAGCAGCAAGACCCACTGCTCCAGAAGCATTAACCGTTCCAGCTTCAAATTTATGAGGCAGTTCTGCCCAAGTAGCGCTTTCTCGGGTAACATATTCTATCATTTCGCCGCCACGCATAAATGGACTCATATTTTCGAGCAAGCGCTTTTTTCCGTACAAAACGCCGATTCCCATCGGTCCGCAAAGCTTGTGTCCGCTAAAAGCAAAAAAATCTGCATCAATATCCTGAACATCGACTTTTATATGGGGCGTAGACTGCGCGCCGTCCACAACGCAAACAGCTCCAACAGAATGAGCCTTTTTAGCAATCTCTTTTACAGGATTTGCAACGCCTAAAACATTGCTAACCTGAGTTATGGCAACTAACTTAGTGCGTTCATTAATCTTATTAAATTCAGATTCTGGAAGTTCGCCAGTTTCTTTGTTACATTCCATAAAAACCAGGCGAGCGCCTTTTTTCTGGCAAAGCATCTGCCACGGCAAGATGTTTGAATGATGCTCCATTATAGAAAGAACAATTTCATCATCTTTTTTTATATTATCTAATCCCCAGGTATATGCTACAAGATTTAACGACTCAGAAGCATTTCTGGTAAAAACAATTTCGCAGTCGTTTGCATTTATAAATTTTGCGACAGTATGCCGCGCGTTTTCATAATCTTCAGTAGCACGCCCGCTAAGGGAATACAAACCTCTAAGAGGATTTGCATTATTATGTTCGTAAAAACGTTCAACAGCTTCAATTACGCACTTTGGTCTTTGCGTTGTAGCAGCATTGTCAAAATAAACTAAATTTTTATTTTCTTTTGCAGAAAATATTGGAAAATCTTTTTTGTATAAACTATTCATATTTTACAACCCAGGATTTTCGTTAAAAATCCGATTCATTTTTTGTTCAACGGCTTCATAAACAGAAGAATCTTCTATTTTGTTAAGTAAAACCTGAATTTTTGACTTTGCAATAAGTTTTTCTGCAGCATCTTTTGAAATTCCCCTGCTCTGCATATAAAAAAGAACATCTTCGCCTAGCCGGCCAATAGAAGCGCCGTGCTCACCTTCAACGTCTTCTTCATCGCAAAGTATAACAGGAATTGAATTGTTTTTTACTTCCGGACTCAAAAGCAAAACCTGTTCCTGCTCATCTCCAAAAGCACCAGCGCAGCCGTTTTTAAAGTCAATTGTTCCGCGGTAAGTCTTCTGGGCATTGTCTGCCAACGTTCCATTCACATACATTCTACATTCAGTTTTTTTTCCAAACTGAGGAACTACATGATTTATGTCCAAATGCTGATTTTTTCCGCAAAAGTATGCAAAATCAGAACGAAAAGAAGAATTGTCGCCTTCCAAAACGCAGTGCAAACCAGAATAAACATCTTTTGCACCTAAATGGATTTGAGAAAAAGTAACTTCTGCGCCTTCTGCGCATATACAGCTTTTATCGTATACAAGGACGTAACCGCTGCCTAAAATTTGAGCGCAAAATATGTGAACTTTTGCATTCTTTTCAGCAAAAACCTTAGTTTTTATAATGCAGGAACCTTCATCTTCATCCAATGAATTAACAAAAAATATAAATGAAGATTCTGAGTTTTCCTTTGCCACAATAGTTTGCAAGCAAGCATCGTGTTCATCATCTAAATATTCAATAGAAACTACAATTGGCTTTTTGTGTTTCCCTGTTACGGTAAAAGTTGCTGAATATTCTGAACAAACTTTTTCTATAATAGAAGAAAAATCTTCGCCACAAGCAGAACTAATTTTGTGAGCAAAATCATACTCATCAGAATTAATTACTTTTCCACTTTTAAAATCAATTCCTTCTTCCAAGTGCGAAACACAAGTTTCATCTATTAACTTTTCTATTTTTTCTGCTTTTTCAAAATCTCTTGGAAAATCAACCTGAACGCTGTTCATTTTTAGCCAGCTCCAAGTAGGAGAAGGAAGTTTGTTTAGAACTAATTTTTTAGCGCTTTCCATTTTACATAGCCCCCTTCATTTCCAGCCTAATTAAATTGTTCATTTCTACAGCATATTCAAGCGGAAGCTCCTTGCTAACAGGATTTGCAAAACCTGAAACAATCATTGACCTAGCTTCATCTTCGCTGATTCCTCTGCTCATAAGGTAGAACACGGCTTCATTTGAAATTCGCCCGATTTTCGCCTCGTGGCCAAGGTCGCTTGAATCATTAAGGACAACATTCGCAGGAATCGTGTCGCTCCTTGATTTGCTATCCAACATAAGGGACTGGCACGAAACGCTAGCTTTTGAATGCTCTGCTTTTTTTGCAATATAAACGGCAGAACGGTAGGTGGACTTTCCGCCGCCCTTTGAAATAGATTTTGAAGTAATTACGCTTGAAGTTTCTGGAGCTAGATGAACCATTTTCGCGCCAGTGTCCAAATCTTGCCCACTGCCTGCAAAGGTAACGCCTGTAAATTCAGCTCTGGCCTTTCGCCCTACAAGATCGCTTTCCGGGTAAAGACAACCAACATGACTTCCAAAAGAACCAGAAATCCATTCGATTGCAGCGTTTTCTTCAACACGAGCGCGCTTTGTGTTCAAGTTGTACATATTCTTTGACCAGTTTTCAATTGTAGAATAACGCAGATGCGCTCCTTTTTTTACAAAGAGTTCAACAGCTCCCGCATGAAGATTCGCAACATTGTACTTAGGAGCGGAACAGCCTTCTATAAAGTGCAAATCGGCGTCTTCATCAACAATGATTAAAGTGTGTTCAAACTGGCCAGCCCCTTTTGCGTTCAGCCTAAAATATGACTGCAAAGGAAAACTTAGATGCACGCCTTTTGGAACATAAACAAACGAGCCTCCAGACCAAACCGCCCCGTGAAGAGCTGCAAACTTATGGTCCTTTGGAGTTATAAGAGTCATAAAGTACTCTTTTACAACTTCGCCCCATTTTTCACTTTTCAAGGCGCTTTCAAAGTCAAGGTAAACAACGCCCTGCTTTGCAACTTCTTCTTGAACATTGTGATAAACAAGTTCCGAGTCGTATTGAGCGCCAACGCCTGCCAAGGATTTTCGTTCCGCTTCTGGAATTCCAAGCTTTTCAAAAGTGTCTTTTATGTCTTGAGGAACATCTTCCCAATTTCCGCTCATCTTTGTTTTGGGACGCACGTAAGTTGCAATGTTTTCTATATTAAGGCCGCTAATATCTGGCATCCATGCAGTAGAAACAGGCATCTTATTGTACTGCTCAAGGGATTTTAATCTAAACTCCCTCATCCATTGAGGGTCGCCTTTTTCTTCGCTCAATTTTTCAACAATTTCGGGATTAAGACCAGCTTCAATCCTGTAAAAATCTTTTTCAGATTCTTCGTAGCGGAAATCATAAAATTCCCGATTTATATCAGTAATATCAATCTTGCTTTCTGCCATATTTTTTTCCATGTTAGCTGTTTATAAACTGGTCAAACCCATTTTCGTTTATCTGCTGAACGAGGGATGCGTCTCCTGTCTTTATAATAGAACCTTTTACAAGAATATGAGTGTAGTCCACATGAAGACTTTCAAGGATTCTTGTAGAATGAGTGATTATAAGCAAAGCGCCGTTCATGTTTTTTTGGTATTCTTCAATTCCCTTTGAAACCGTTCGAACAGCGTCCACATCAAGACCGGAATCCGTTTCATCAAGAATTGCAAGTTTTGGCTTTAGCATTAAAAGCTGAAGAATTTCGCTTTTTTTGCGCTCTCCGCCAGAAAATCCTACGTTCAAATCTCTTCTTGCGTAAGATTCATCCATATTTAAAAGCTTCATATTTGATTGCAGTTCCTTTTGAAACTGAAACAACTTTACACGCTCGCCAGTTTTTTGCTGAATCGCAGAGCGAATAAACGTTTCCAAAGAAATTCCTGGAACTTCCAAAGGATTTTGAAAAGAAAGAAACAAACCCGATTTCGCACGCGCATCTGTTTTTTCTTCAGAAAGGTCTTTGCCGTCAAAAAAAATCTTTCCGCTATTTAAAGTGTAAATTGGATTCCCCATAAGAGCATTTCCAAGCGTAGATTTTCCTGCTCCATTTGGTCCCATAAGAACATGAGTTTCACCTGGATTTATTTGCAAACTAAGATTTTTTAAAACCTGTTTTTCTTCAACACTAACCGAAATATTTTGAACATCAAGCAAAGCCATTTGTCTATCCTTATTGTATCTTTGTTATAAATATACATATTTTACAAAAAAACGGCAAATATTACAATGAACCAGCAAAATCACATTGAATGTTCCGCAACATAGTTTTAATTTTTATTCTGAGCCAATATTCGCAGGCACGCAAACAGCAGCATTGTTGTAAAAACCGCTTATTTCGTTTATATTTGATTTTACAAACTCTTTTAAGGTGCTTTAGTCATGTTTGAAAAAAAAATCCCTGTTCTTTACAAAAAGCAATGCGCAATTATAGAAGAAACCGACGGCGAAAAAATACTAATAAAATATCAAGTTAGTCCCGCAACAGAAAGCGGAAAAAAAGCAGTATACGCACAGCAAAAAGTCCGCGAAAAAGATATTGCAATTCTATTTAAAGAGCCAGCGACTTCCCTAGAAAACCTGCTTTCTTACAGCGATGAAAAACTAGAAAATCAAATAAAAGAAACTTACGAACTTTTAAGTTCTGATGAATCGACTGCGCAAGAACCGCTGACTTTTGAAGACTTGTGTTCAATTTTACGGACAGACACAACTAGCGACCAGTGCTGGTTCATCTTTAAAACTTTATGCGAAAGCCTTGAGTTCAGCCTTTGCGAAAACGAACTAAAAAACGGCTTAATAAAATTCATTCCTAGAAAACAAGAAGAAATTCTTGCCATAAAGCAGAAAAACTTTGAAAAAGAACACGAGGAAGAAATCAGGAAAGCCTTTATAGAAAGATTAAAACAGAGAAAACTTTTGCCAGAAGATTCAAAGTTCATGGTAGAAGTAGAAAACCTTGCGCTCGGCAAAAGCGAAAAATCAAAAGTCATGGTAGAAGCCGGCGTTACTCAAACTCCAGAAAAGGCTCATCAGCTTTTAATAGACTGCGGCATTTGGAATATTACAAAAAATCCATATCCTGCAAGGTACGGTCTTTCTATGAACAGCGCATCTGAAGCGTTAGGCTTGCCTCCTGAAGAAGAGCGAATTGAAGTTCCAGGCTATGCTTACGCAATCGACAACAAATGGTCAACAGACCCGGACGATGCAGTGGCTTTTGACGGAAAATACCTTTGGGTGCACATTGCAGATCCAGCAAGCTACGTAAAACCAGATTCTTCAATCGACAAAGTTGCAAGAAACAAAGGAACAACGCTCTATCTGCCAGAAGGCGCGGTTAGAATGTTGAACGAAAGCTGCTTTGAAGAATACGCGCTCGGAATCAAAGAAAAATCACGCGCCCTTTCGTTTAGAATTCTTTTAAATGAAGATAATTCTATAGAAGAATGTAAAGTGTTCAAAACCTTTGTAAACGTGAAGCGAATGACTTACGAAGAAGCAACAAATAAAAAAGAAACAGAAGAACTTGCTGAACTTTTTGAAATTGCTAAAAAAAATATCGAACGAAGAAAAAAATCTGGAGCAATCAGCATAAATATGCCTGAAGTCCACATAAGCGTAGATCCAGAAACAAAAAAAGTTGAACTTTCACCGCTAGAACGATTTGAAGCCGATGACATGGTTTGCGAAATGATGCTGCTCGCCGGTGAAGGAGCCGCAAGATTCGCAATGAATAACAGAATTCCTTTTCCTTATGTAACGCAAGACGCTCCAGATGTTCCTAAAACGACAGTAGAAGGACTTGCAGGACAATTTGCACTTTTAAAATGTATGCACAAAAGAAGCGTGGGAATAACTCCTGGAATGCACGCAGGTCTTGGTCTTGCAACTTACAGCCAAGTAACCAGCCCTTTAAGGCGTTACAGCGACTTAATTGCACACCAGCAGCTGAGGGCATTTTTAAACGGAGAAAAACTTTTAGACAAAGACACAATGCTTGAAAGAATAAGTCAAGGCGATGCCGCTTCAATTGCGGCAAGAAAAGCAAGCCGTTTTAGCGAAATACATTGGAAACTTATATACTTGCTGCAAAATCCACAATGGAGCGGAAAAGGCATTTGCATAGACATAAAAAATGGCGATTCATTAATAATGATTCCATCTCTTGCAATGCAAACAACGCTTGCAGGAACAGAACTAAAACTAAATCAAGAAGTTATGCTAAAACCAACCTTAATTGATATTCCGACTCAAAAATGCGTTTTTAGTGTAGTTTAATAACTAGTTAGACAAAACCTCGAGTTTTTTATAACCGTAAAAAAACGCTTTCAGCGAATTTACAATTTGCTACAGATGATTGTGCTCGCACTTCGTTTGAATCGGTTGAGGTTGCTATGCAACCTTAATCGTTCTTATCGCACAAAATCTTCACAAATTGTAAATTCGCTTACGCTTTTATTCATTTTCCTAAAAATTCGACTTTCGACCTAATCAGTTATCTCAAACTTCGAGTTTTTTATAGCCGTAAAAAAACAAGGCTATCCAAAGTAGTTTTATAAGGTCGAAAAAGACACTTAATCATATACTTTGAATAGCCCTTTTTTTATAGAAAAGATTTTACCACTTTACTTCGATAGTATCGCAGATGTTCTTTTCGCCTTCTTCCATGCTGAAGAATTTTGCTTTTTCCATATTAGGAACAATGTTGATTGTGTCGCCAAGACGGAATTCAGCATTTGCATTTGTTTTTGCAATAAGCTGCTGACCTTTGTTAGACACAAGATAAAGATGAGTTTCAGCGCCAAGAGGTTCTTTATTTACAATCTTCATCTGCATATTGTCTTTGCCTTGCGGCTTGTCAACATACTTCAAATCTTCAGGACGGATACCAAATGAAACTTCCTTACCGATGTAATCTTTAAGGCAAGCAGCCTGCGCATCTGTAGGAGTAATTTCAAAAGAACCTTCATCGCAAACAAGTTTTCCGCCGCGTTCAAGAACTTTTACTGTCATAAAGTTCATTGGAGGAGTTCCAATAAATCCTGCAACGAATTTATTGATTGGATTGTTGTAAAGATAAAGAGGAGCTCCAATCTGCTGAACAAAACCGTCTTTCATAACAACAATCTTTGTTCCCAAAGTCATTGCTTCTGTCTGGTCGTGTGTTACGTAAATCATTGTCTTCTGCTGAGTGTTGTGAAGAGCAGCAATTTCAGAACGCATTGTTACACGAAGCTTAGCATCCAAGTTTGACAAAGGTTCGTCAAAAAGGAATACTTTTGGTTCACGAACGATGGCACGTCCTACAGCAACACGCTGGCGCTGACCACCAGAAAGAGCCTTTGGTTTTCTCTGGAGATATTCTGTAAGACCTAACTGTTTAGCAGCTTCTCTTACCTTGCGGTCAATTTCGGCCTTATCAACTTTTCTAAGTTTAAGACCAAATGCCATGTTGTCATAAACAGTCATGTGAGGATAAAGAGCGTAGTTCTGGAATACCATGGCGATGTCTCGATCCTTTGGAGGAACATCGTTCATTTCTTTTCCATCGATGTAAAGTTTTCCTTCAGAAATATCTTCCAAACCAGCAATCATTCGGAGAGTTGTTGACTTTCCGCAACCAGAAGGACCTACGAATACGCAGAATTCCTTGTCTTCAATTGTGATATTGGCATTTGTAACGGCCTGAACACCGCCATCATAAATTTTACCAATACCTTTAAGTTCTACTTTTGCCATTTGTTGTGTGGCCTCCCTAAGGGTTATATTATGATTTAATTCTAAAACCAAATATTGAATAAGTCAAATTAATATTTGGAGAAAACTAAGAATTTTCTATGCAAAAATTCCTTATAAAACTCCGCTTAGCGGTGAGCAATGAATAGCGAAAATTACAGTTTGCAAAAGAGATTCTTGTGTGAACTGTGATGATAAAAAAAGGCTATCAGAAACCTGACAGCTTTAAAAATTATCTACCTGTTAAAATATAGATCGCTCCGTTTTTATCTTACCTTATAAAAAAACTAGATTTTGTCGATTGAACGACCCAAAAATAGTCTACCCCCCCCAGCCAAGTTTTGTCAAACATTTTCTTCGTTTTTTATAGTTTTTTTTCAATGAAAAATTGTTTTTACCTTGAACAACAAATCATGAACAGTAATCACAAGCGTCACAATAAATTGGGTGCTTATACAGTCAAACTGTGCAATATATACAGACAGTGTGGAATGTGGAAATTTGGAATTATTACAAAGTCAAGCCATTTTTCCGGTAAGGACTTCGTTTTTCAGGAAATCGTAGACATAAAGCGGACTTTGAAAATAAAGTCCTGTCCTGGGATTTATTAGTTTTTCATAAGTTTCAGAGTTATACACAACACGCAGAGCCTGTGGAACAGACATGGAAAAATCACCGATAAGCTTGTCCGCCAGGTCGCGGGTGGTACATTCAATCTGATATTCGAAATCTGTCATTATTGCGAAATGCTCCTTTTCAATTTAAAAAATGAAACCGCCTTTTCTGTTCCAAAAAAGTACTGCAATGTAAGGCCTTTCATATATTTTATACGGTGCAGAAAAGTGTCAAAGTCTATGTCTTTTTCTATAAGGCGGCGAATCTGCGCTCCTACCTTATCATTGGCAATAGGTCCAATTACAATATCATATTCGTTTTTTATTTCTGAAGAATCTGATGTTCTGTTTTTGAAAACAAATTCAGCCCATTCTTTTGAATATTCTGAAAATATCAAAATCTTCAAAGCTGAATTTTCCGCACCAGCTTCATCAAATTCATATTCCATTACAGTTGGAATTCCGCCAAAAACTTCAGACTTGAATTTTGCCATTTCCATCGTCTGTTCAAAATTATCAGAAAGATAAAAACCTGAGCCAAAATCTTTGCCATGTTTTGACTTGGATAAATCAATTTTTGAAATTTGCAAATTTGAACCGTGATACAGCAACATCAAAGCCTGCCTCCGTTTTTTCTGCAGAAAACTGCGACGTCAGAAACCATCTGCGAAAACGAAAGCGTGTGCGCAATGCTGTACTGCCGCTCCAAAAAATCCACAGCCTTAAAGCGGTCAAGATAATTGAAAGTCTCTTTCGCGGAAAGATTATATTTTTTTGCGAACTCGCTTACAAAAGCCACAATGTATTCAGTCTTGTCTTTTTCAAGATTCATGGAATTATTATAGTATGGGAATGGGGAAAATTCTATTAGAGAAAGATTCCAAACTGTTGTAAAGTGCCAGTTAAATACTGCCAGTCATTTACATTTCTTATTATTTTTAATTCCCCAATATTTTCATTTCTATATTTAGGTTCAATTTCAAGAAACCCTAAAGCTCGACATTCGACCTAATATAATCAAACCTACCCCTTCAACCCAATCACATTCTTTAACTGCTCAAAGCTATCAACATGGTCATACTTTACGCCACTAGTGGAAACTACATTAAACAGCTTCTTAGCACATTCAATTTTGTTAGATTCAATCTTATTAAGCTGCAAATCTTCCATCGTTCCCTTAGTTTCAGCAATAAAGAAAACATGCTTTACTTTGTCCTTATCAAATGCAATAGCCCAGTCAGGAGCATAATTTCCTACAGGTGTTGGAATCTGGAATGAACGAGGCAAACGCGCATAAACAACAACTTCTGCAGATCCATCCAAATCCTCAGCAAACTTCCATTCAACCATACTGTCAGTAAACACCAGGTCTTGAATACATTTTTTTGCAATAAATGGATTCTTATCCGGCAACTTTGGAGAAGTAAAAATGCTTGAATCATAAGTATCTTCAAGCTCGTGGTATTCAATATGTTCAACAATCTTTGTAGACTTCTGAGCATTGATAATATTGATTACATCACGAATAAACTTCTCAGGATTAAATCCAAACTGTTCCATTTCTTTTATAGTAAGCTTACTCAAAATAGTTGCGACAGTTTTACGAGTCAGCTTACAGCCCTTAGCAATATCACCGACAAGGTCATACTTTACAGAACTGGCGACAGCACGGCTCAATGATTTTGTTTCAGAATCAGCATTTCCAAAAGCAGTTCCAGAACGTATCTGGCTTTCATCAATCTTATCTTTCTGCTGACCAATCTCCAAAGTGTAGCGCATAGGCGCAACTTTCAAATCGCTCTTAATAGCCTGAACGGCATTTCTAATCAATTCCTCGCTATTAAAGCGGCAGCTGTAAGTGTACTTATGATTAATCTTCTTCCAAAGTTCCTGGAATATATTCTTCTCAAAGTTCTTATTAAGTGGATTTCCATTTTCCCACTGAGGTTTCTGACCATTATCAATCATATCTGTAAGAACAGAAGGATTATAAACAGCCTGAATCAGCTTCTGAACCTGCTCAAAAATCTCTGTGGTTGCATTTGCATTCTGGAATAATTCTTTAGGTAATGTCTGATGCAGTGTAACAGGTAGATTTTGGATTGACTGTTCTTCAACAGCAGTCTTATAAATATCTGTAGGCTTATCTTCGTCATCTATGTAATTATTTCTAACCAGATAGTTATGAATAATATTTGCCTGCTTTGAATCAATTTCAAATGTTTTTCCACAAACTGTGATAGTTTTTCCTTCAAAGTAATCTGTATTAGCAATTTTAGGTCTAGAATCACTAAGTTCAGCAGTAATATCTTTCTGAAGTCCATCAACAAAATCACGGTAACTTTCACTAGCAATTACAGTAAGTGTATTTACATCATGAATTGCATCAGCCAGAACCTCTTTATCCTGGCGAGCTCCATCTTCATTTACACAAAGACGCATACCACGACCAACTTCCTGACGTCGGCTTATGTTGTTATCAGAATGTTTAAGAGTACAAATCTGGAATACATTAGGATTATCCCAGCCTTCACGTAAAGCCGAGTGAGAGAAGATAAATCGTAATGGAAAATCAAAATCCAAAAGTCTTGCTTTATCTTTCAGAATTGCATCATAAGTTGAAATATCTTCGTCGCTATCTCCAGAAGAATCAATCAATCTATTCTTCTTATCACGGCTAAAATATCCTTCATGGCAAGGGCCAATATCATTAGAACTTGGAAGCAAAACTTTCTGATAATAACTATTAGGATTGATATCCACAAAGTCATTCAAAACAGTTTTGTATTCCTCTTCAAACATCTTGCCATACTCACTAAGAATTTCATTTCCATCCTTATCATAAGCACGATACTTTGCAACTTCATCAATAAAGAACAAAGACAAAACTTTTATTCTAAGACCTGCGTCATAAAACTCTTTTTCTTTCTTAAAATGGCTGCGGATTGTCTCACGTATCTGAACGCGACGTATATCTTTTTCCGCAACGTTTCCAGTCATTTCTCCAACTTTAAGAACTGTAGAATCAGAGTTATCGCTAACAGATTTATTAAAACGAATCAGGTTTTCCTGTGGTAAGATTTCGGCAATGTAAAGACCTTTATATTCAGGAAGTCCTTTGCTTGCTTCATCAAGCTTGTCTCCCTGATTAAGTTTTATATACTGCCGTTTAATTCCGTTTCCTTGTTTTACTTCAATCTCAAGCCTCACCATAGGAGCAGAGTTTTTAGAAAGAATAATAGAATCTGCGTATATGTAAGTATTTGTTCCGGCAATGTTTTCAAGTTTAAAGCCTTTTACTTCAATCTTCTTAACAAGCTTCTGATTATAGGCATCCAAAGCATCCAGGCGGTAAACAAGATTATGCTGAATCTTATGAGTAGCTGAATAGTTGATTACAAACAAAGGCTTAAACTGAGTTAAAGCTTTTTGAGTAGCAGATTTTTCATCACCCATCCGCTGAGGTTCATCAAGAATCAAAATAGGTCTGTTGACTGCAATAACATCAATAGGCCGGCGGCTTGCAAATTCATCACGCTTTGTGTAAATAATACGAGCAGCTTCGTTTCCTTTACGGCCTTCAACATTCTTTTCTTTATTCAAAGAAGTGTTAAATGCCTGGGTGTTGATAATCATTACATTTATATCGCTACTGGCAGAAAACTGGTCAATCATATTTAAACGTTTAGAATTGTATATGAAGAACCTGATTTTCTTTCCATACTGCTGCATAAAATGGTCTTGTGTATATTCAAGGCTTTTGTAGATTCCTTCTCGGATAGCCACAGAAGGCACAACAACCATAAACTTACTCCATCCATAAGACTTGTTCAGTTCATACATTGTCTTTGTATAAACGTAAGTCTTGCCAGTTCCAGTTTCCATTTCAATATCAAAACTTGGAACTCCTGCAGTACGCTCAATTTTTGCAGAGCGTATAATAAAATTGCTGTCCTGCATCTTATGGATATTTTCCAAAAGCTCTTTATCGCCAAGAATTAAATCTGCATTGCGGTAACCGTTATCTGCCTGTTCAAGCTCTTCGTCAGTTGAAGAAGGTTCTGATTCAAACAATTCAACTTGTTCCATTTCAGTTTTCTGAACTTGAGGCATAATTCCTTTATCGCGTAAATATTGAACTCTGTCTGCAAACTGTTGCCCTTCAAAACATTTTACAAGAGCATCTACAGCCTGGGTCTGATATTTTTGTATCTTAAAAGTAAACTTCATTATTTCTTTTCCTTTGATTTATATGCGGTTTTATCTGCAATTACTTTAATTGAATCCAAAAAAGCCACCTCAACATCGCTGAGCGTTTTCTGCTGATATTTCTTATACTCACCTGTTGCTTTTTCGATAGCCTGCTCATGGCTTACCATGCCATTTCCCTGTAAAATCTGTTCACCGCTCATCGTAAGAATCTTATCCAGATATTCAGCCCAATCTTTCATTGTCATAGGAACCTGCCGTTCTGCCTGACGCTCTGCAAAATCAAGATATCCACTTACAATCTGCCCCATAGCACGAAGTTCTTTTTCATCAAGATAGTTCTTGGCAATCACGGCATCCTTTAAGTGAGGACGTTTTCCTTCAAAACTCTTTAGCCCCATGAATTCTTTTTCCGCATCAGCCCGATTGAAAATTACTTCCGCGGCGGTCTGACCGTGCACGGCAAAATGTATTTTGTTCTGTACTTTCTTGAAAAACTGAATTGAAGTATCAGAACTAGGATTGTAATCAATACTTGTTGCGTAGATATCGAGTACCTGACGATAGAACACTTTTTCACTGGCACGAATGTCGCGGATTCGTGTCATAAGTTCTTTCCAGTAGTCCCCGCCCCCCAGCTGCTTCAGGCGGTTGTCGTCCAGTGTAAAGCCTTTTCGTATATATTCATTAAGGCGTTTCGTCGCCCATTGACGGAATTGTGTGCCCCGAATAGATTTTACCCGATAGCCAACAGAAATTATAACATCAAGGTTATAGTAAAGAACCTCGTGGGTTTGTGTTTTTCCTTCAATTGCACCATGCTTAGTGGTATTTCGGAAATTCCGAACAACCATAGATTTTTCCAGTTCGCCTTCTTCAAAAATGTGCTTTATATGCTCGCTGATAGTGGACTTTGCCTTTTCAAACAGAGTTGCCATCTGGTCTTGTGTCAGCCAGACAGTTTCGTCTTCAAAGAGAACTTCAACATTTATGGTTTCTTTATCAGTGCTAAAGATTGCAATTTCTTTGTTCATCTAAGCCCTCTTAAATAATCCTGATATTATCCGGATTATAGCTTTCTCCAAGATAAGCCTTAAAAATCTGCTCAAAGTTTGTAACAACACTGTCACTAGCCATAGAAGCATCGCGCATTACAAAGTAATAAGGCTTTTCCTTTGCAATTTCAGTGAGTGTTTTTTCGTCCACATTCTCGTCAAAGCAGGCAACAAGATAATTTCCTTCAACATAGAAAACAGTCTTGCCGTCTATCTCTTTTGTTTCGATTTTGCTACTAAGTAAAATTCCAAGGTTAAGCATTACCTGGAAAAGTAAATCTTCTGGAGTACGGTCATTTTTGATGTTATTTTTGAACAAATCTTGACTGCTAAAATGTTCTGGAGAATAGTAAACATCTTCCATATTAGAGGAATCGCATTTGAGAACGCGGAAGCCGATGTCAAGATTTTGAGTAGTTAATGGATTTTCTTCTATAATCTTTTTACCTGCACGACGAATGCGTTCTTTGCCGATTTCGCAGATATTTTTGTAGCCAGCCTTATATGCTTCGGATTTTTCGTCACAGAGTTCGGGAAGCTGAACCATAATGAATTTGCGGTTACCGCCGTCTTCTGCGTTGAGTTGCATAACAGCGTGCGCGGTTGTGGCAGAACCGGAGAAGAAGTCGAGGACGATGTCATCATCCTCGAGATTTGCCATTTTCAAAAATCTACTAATAAGTTCTGGAGATTTTGAATAATCAAAACAAACTTTACCAAAGAGTTTTTTTATAACATCTGTTCCATTTCCAACATCATCAATCCATGTCGTATATTTTTTTGTATTCTCTTCCCCTTCTAAAGGTGCAAATATTTTTTCATAAGCAATCCATTTTCCCCACTTATTTTTTTGAAATTCAATTCGACCTTCTTTTTGAGCATTAACAAGGTTGCTGGCGCTCCAGCGCCAGCGCCCTTGAATTTCAATAAATTCAAGGGCGCTGGACTTATCTTCTTCGTATATTGTTGGATATACATCGATTCCATCGGGAGCTTTTATTGGATAATAAAGATTTGGTCTATTTTCTCTTAAACTATTTGACCCCCATTTTCGCAGTAATTGAGTTTTATAAAAGCGTTTTTTTTCTTCATCATATTTTGAAAAAACTTCACCAGTTTTTATTTCTTCGCCTGCCTCAAAATTTGATATATCTTTTGCGTAACATAAAATATACTCATGTATAATTGCATAATATTTACTATCTTGACGACCGC
This sequence comes from Treponema sp. UBA6367, assembly GCA_002437725.1. Classification (GTDB taxonomy): domain Bacteria; phylum Spirochaetota; class Spirochaetia; order Treponematales; family Treponemataceae; genus Treponema_D. Next base: position 5,006 of record DJRF01000010.1, on the reverse strand, counting down.
CACTTCTTCTCCAATTTAAAATTGCAACAAAATTTGACTCCCCAAACACCTCATCACATACCTTTTTAAGATTATCAACTTCATTATCATCAATAGAAATAAAAATTACTCCATCATCGCTCAACAAATCCCTTGCCAGCTTCAAGCGCGGGTACATCATGTTCAGCCAGTCGGTGTGGAATCTTCCGTTGCTTTCGGTGTTAGCTACAAGGCGGTTGCCTTCTTCATCAGTCTGTCCGCTGTTTGCAATGTAGTCGGCGGCATTCTGCGCAAAATCATCCTCATAAACAAAATCGTTTCCTGTGTTGTAGGGCGGATCAATGTAAATCATCTTGATTTTGCAAAGGTAGGTTTCCTGCAAGAGCTTGAGCACCTCAAGATTGTCGCCCTCAATATAAAGGTTCTGCGTGTTGTCAAAGTCCACGCTTTCCTCGCGGCACGGACGCAAAGTTTTGTCAATCGGAGCATTCGCGGTAAGAATCGCCTGCCTCTTGTCCGGCCAGGTGAACTGGTAGCGTTCTTCACGACCTTCAACAAGTGTAGTTGAAAGTTCCTGTTTGAGCATGTCAAAATCTATTTTGTGTACGATTTCGCCGTTTTCATCTTTTGCCTCGGTCACGCAGTTCGGGAAAAATGCAGCGATTTTGCGAACGTTTTCGTCTATTTTATTCATTGAGTGCATTTTTAGGTGTGTCATTTTATTCTCCATTTTCAACTCCATAGAATTTATCAGTATTTACAGATTCATATTTATATTCTTTATCGTCAAAATCAGTAATATTTATTTTAACTGAAAAATCTAAATCAAAACTCATATTAAAGACTGCACCTTCCCCGCGACAAAATTCAGAGTAACTACCATATTGCAAGCAGGTATCTAATTCTGCAGTCCCCATGATATAAATAAAATCATTAGTAATATCTTCAATTGAGAATTCTTTAATCAGAACATCATCAACACTTGTATGAGTCGAAAGTAAATCAAGTTCTGAATCAAGATAATCATTATAAACGTGATTAGAAATATCATCATAAAGAAATTTTTCTATTTCTGTTGTAGTCATTTTCTTTGATGTTTCTATAAAACTTAATATGTCTGAAAGTAAGTTAAGAATCTCGCAAAATTTAATATCTCTTTCTGATGTAGTAGAATAAAAAATAGCCTTAGTTACATGAGTATAAATACTAAGTTCCCTTATTTGTTTCATGTATTCATCTTCTATTTCTTCAATCTTTTCCTTAAATATTTTCTCCACCGAAATATCTGGCATATTTAATAATAAGTAATATCTAATTCGAGCCCTTCTTGTTGGTTTATTATTTTCATCTAAATATTTGTTGCCTTTGCACCATTCACATTGAGAAACATCTTCATCAGAAGCAACTAAAGCCATTTTTTCTCTAAGTAATTCTCTTATATTGCAAGCAAAATTATTTATTTTTAGAGGAAAATCTGATTTTTCATAACATTCGATTGCACTGTCATAAAAATCTAATAAATAAGAGTCTTCTTCAAAAAATTTTCTTGCTTCTGATATTTTATTATCAATTATCATTTTGTTCATCTTGCTTCTCAATGTTTACACTTGGTTCTTTAAAGTCTTTATCTTGCCAATCATTAGCAATTGTTTTCCAATCAACTTTTTCTTTATTTTCAGTCCAATATTTCCAATATTCAGGGTCATTAGATTTTGGTCTTTTTTCTTCTGGCAAATGATTCATTTGTACCATTATTGGCATTTCTGCTGCCCAACCCAAAAGAATTCCATTTCTTGAAGGTAAAGAAGGCAAATCTCTCAACAATCCTCGTAAGTTATCTGGTACAAGTCTATGTACTAATTCCTGGTCTCTATCATTTGAGATTCTATGTAATAAGAATGTATTACACTGTGAAAGCACAGTTGGAGAAAGTTCACTTGGTCTCTGTGAAGATAAAACTAAACCTAAACCAAATTTTCTTCCTTCACGTGCAATTTTTTCAAAAATCTTAGCACAAGTTGAAGAAGCAGAATAAGTTTCAGTATCATCATTATATCTTTTTATAAACGTATGAGCTTCTTCCATAACAATTGTTGTTGGAAGAGTTTTTCCATTATTAACTTTTCTGTAACGCTGTAAAGATTCTAGAGTCATTCTTGCAATTACAGATGCAATAATATGAGTCATTTCGCTAGGTAGTAAAGATAAATCTATGATTGTTATTGCTGAAGAATCTTCTGTTTTAGGACAAATATAGTCTTCAAGCCATTGCTCTAATGTATAGTCAGCTTCATAACTAATTACAGGTTTTAAATGTTTGTCTGAAAGCAAAGTTTGAACTCTCATACGCATGGTTTCTACATATTCGCTTGTTCCCATTAAAGCTGCATTTGATTCAATACTAGATAAAAACATTTCTCCTGTAAATGGAAGTGGAATGCTTTCATCAATTGGTAGAAAATCTTTTTCAGAGCCACCAAAAGCAATGTAAGCATTATTTATTAAATCTTTAACATTATTAGCTTCAACTGTGGAAAAGTTATAATTTACATAATTTCCAGTCCTTTGTTCTTTTAATGAATCTATTTGATTTTTCAAGTTTCTGATTGCATTATTTTCAAGTTGTGAAAAACTATCATTTTCAACGACAGACTCATTCCATTTCTCTAATAATTCGAGAAAACTCTTCGCTTTACGAAATCCTCCCCATGGATTGCCATTTTTTATTTCAAGCACTGTTATTTGATAAATTGTTTTTAAAAAGTTTTTCGTTTTATATTCTTCACCTAAATCAATATGAGAAAGACCTTCGCGTACAGTTCTCAAAGCTTGTACTAGTGTTGGTTTCTGAGCTTTTCCACCGGCCTGTGTGAATGCAATCCATTCATCAGTATTCCATAACCATAAAGGAACTTTTAATTGGTTTATTTCTTTTTCATTATCAAGTTCAACTGCATAACGTTTTACATTTTTAAAATCAGAAAAACATTCAGAATATTCTCCATTAGGATCAAGAATAATAAATCTAGAATTCGAGTCTTTGCCAACTGCTTCAATTGACCATCTTATTAAACCAGCAACAGAACATGATTTTCCGCTTCCTGTATTTCCAAGAACAGCAACGTGTCTTCCAAATAATTTATCTGGATTTACAGAAACTTCTGCATTCCCACATAATGGGCTTGTTCCGATTTTTACACGTCTGTTTTCACCATTTTCAATAATGGCTTTAAGTTGTTCTTCTGTTGGTAAGTATGCCGGGTCTCCCACAGTTGGAAAAATATCTATTCCTCTGGAAAATTGATAAATTGTTTTTCCATCATTATAATCATAAGAATTACGTAATACTCCAAGTGGGTTTACACTTATAATTCTTAAAGGAAATGGTAAATCAATTATTCCAAAATCTTGTATTCCTCTTCTTTTTGGATATTGGGAGCGTTCAATGGTTATCCAGTTAATTTGCCCAACCAAATATCCATTCTCACAAGAAAACAAAACATATCCATTAATTCGTGGAAACGAACGAGGTACTCCAGTATTTAAAGTAACATCGTTTGGCACTTCTATATCAAGAAGAACTTTAATTTCATCAGGAGAAATAAAATCTATTGTACCAACGCGTAAGTTTTCAGAGTTTTCAATTGGAGACATCATTATTTATCTTTCTCCTCTGACTTGTCATCTTTAGTTGTGATGCGTGCTTTAATTAATTCAGCCATTTTAATAGAAGTCTTATCAATAGCTGATTTTGGAAGGTATATTCCTGTTAATGCTGAAATATTTGCGATATCTTCACCAATCAATAATGAAATTTGATCAGAATGCCCGCACTTATCATAGAAATTCATAATTCGTTTTTCTTTATCATTAAACGAAATAATCACTAAATGAGTTGAAGGAATTGTTAGCATGTCTGAAATAATTCTATTGATATGATCGTCTCCAAAACTATATCCATAAACTACAAGAGTTGAATTAGGACGACACAAAGCAGCAGCAAAATCTCTGAATAATTCAACATAAGGATACTCTGCAGTTTCCCTGTCTTTTGATGAATTTGGATATATCATAACCTTTTGATAATTTTCTGGAACATTTGCAGCTTCCAAAAAAGGTGCTAAATTTTTTGCTCCAAATGGCATACCAATTTTTCTAATATTGTTTGTATCCGTTTCAACCCAATCTATTGAGCCATGTAGTTTTGTATATTTTGCAACACCCTCAAGATATCTTGGTTCCCCTCTAATTCCAGGAGGATTATAATGCATATCAATATCAAGTCTTGAAGATCTAAAAATCGGATTTAAGCTTCCAACAAATCTATCTATTAAATGAAGACCTGCAATGTCTGCACCTTCCTCAATAAGCCTGTCATAATTGGTTGTAAAAATATGAAGCCTGTCTCTTGTTCCAGTTCTGCTTGCAAAACTCATGAGGAATGATACTAGAAATTGAAATGCTTTTTCTCTTTTATCAATTTCTGCTGTTGCGATAGAGTTCTCAATAGTTGATATATTTTCTGTAAAGGCTTGAATATTTTTATTTATCACTTCTTTTAAAATCTTTGTATCGTCTTCTTGTAATCCAGATATTTCCAATCCACGTAATAATTCATTTGCTATTCTTATTTCATCTTCTATATTTGAGGTTCCACGACCAGTCTTTTTTGCACTTTCAGAAGCGAATGTTTTAATATTATCTTTGTATTTTGTTTCAGAAAGGTCTAATTCATACATTCCATTATCAGCTTTTTTTCCAGTTGCTTCAATTTGAATTGCAGAAGTTAAGCCACTACCCACTAATAATGAAAGGTGTTCAGATTGGAAAAGAGATGAAAGCCAAGGTTCTACGCGAGAACGTAAATCTCTTTCAGAGAATTCTCCATTTTCATTAATATATTTGCTAGCTTCATCCTTTACCTTAAAAGATTTTTCTTTTGATTCATATTTTTCAAATTCGATAGGGCCTTTATCTTCCCGTACTTTTATGATATTCATGTTTATATCTCCCATAAAAAGTCAACG
>DJRF01000015.1:46085-51233 GCA_002437725.1 Treponema sp. UBA6367 | reverse complement strand
GGAAAAGGAATTGCAACAATCAGCCGCGATATTGAATTTTTGCGCGACCGCTTTGGCGCTCCAATTGAATACGACTACGAACATCGCGGATATTTTTATACTTCAGATTTTGAAATGCCCTTGAACGCAATTTCACCGGATGCGATGATTTCGTTGTTTGCGACAAAAATTATGCTTTCCCATTTTAAGGATTCCCCTTTGTACAGCGAAATTTGCAGCTCAATAAACTTACTGGCAAATTCCGGCCATGAAGAAAATGACGAGCTTTTAAAAAGAATTGCGCTTTCTCCAAATCCCCTGCCAATCAATATAATAGAAGAAAATGTGTGGAAAACGATTTTGCACTCCCTGCGGAATAACTTAAAAATCGAATTTGACTACATCGGCCTGTGGAATCCAGAAAACACGCATAGAAAAGTTCATCCGTACCAGCTTGTAATGGACAACGGAAACTATTTTTTGTACGGCTTTTCAGAAGAGCGAAATGAAAACAGGCTTTTTTCGCTTCCAAAAGATTTTGAGTTTGAAAAACACTGCGGCGGCGGCAAATTCGGCTCTTTTTCTTATAACGAATCTGAGCATTACAAAATTGAATTTTACGAGAACGCCCGGCAAATGCTAAAAGATTTTGTCTCAAGGCTGCTATGCAAAACCGCTTGAACCAGAATGGCTTGTAAATGAATGGAAAGCCCACATCAAAGGAATGATGGCTTTGGCGGAAATAAAATTGTGAAAAAATGTGGCAATGCGTTAGGGCATGGAAGCCCTTTAGTCGACCGCAGGAGCATAGGCGACGAGGACGATGAGCGGATAGCGAAGGCTGTAACGCCCGACCTGAGCCTGGCTGGCGGCTGTCAGGCAGAGCGAGGGTAACGCCTGGATAAAAAACGGCAATTGAGAAAATCCCCGAATTGTGCTAATCTTTTCCATATATTTATCTTAAAAACTATTCGAGGACTCTATGAAACTTTGGGAAAAAGGCGCTTTTCTTTCGGGCGGAAAATTGGTTGAATCCGTGCCGGGCAAAAATCCTGCTGACTGTGCGAAAAACACAATCGCTTATTCTATTCTGCAGAAACACAACACTTCTGGCGACGCTTCTAAGCTGAAAATCAAATTTGACAAAATCACTTCACACGATATTACTTATGTCGGAATTATCCAGACGGCGCGGGCTTCCGGGCTTGAAAAGTTTCCGATTCCTTATGTTCTGACTAACTGCCACAACTCGCTCTGCGCGGTCGGCGGAACAATCAACGAGGACGACCACATGTTCGGTCTTACCTGCGCGCAGAAATACGGCGGAATTTATGTTCCTCCGCATCAGGCTGTAATCCACCAGTTTGCGCGCGAGATGCTTGCAAAGTGCGGCGACATGATTTTGGGCTCTGACAGCCACACAAGGTACGGCGCGCTTGGAACTATGGCGATTGGCGAGGGCGGCGGCGAGCTTGCAAAGCAGCTTCTGGGAAAGACTTACGATGTTAATATGCCGGGCGTTATCGCGGTTTACCTGACCGGCTCTCCTATTCCGGGCGTTGGTCCTCAGGACGTTGCTCTTGCGATTATCAAGGCTGTTTTTGCGAACGGCTACGTTAAGAACAAGGTGATGGAATTTGTGGGTCCTGGAGTTGCGAACTTGTCCGCTGACTTTAGAATCGGCGTTGACGTTATGACAACTGAGACAACCTGCCTTTCTTCAATCTGGTCAACTGACGAGAAAATCCGCGAATTCTATTCAATCCACGGAAGAGAAGGCGACTACAAGGAGCTGAATCCGGGCTCTGACGCTTATTATGACGGCGCGATTGAGCTTGACTTGGGAGAAATCCGCCCGATGATTGCGATGCCGTTCCATCCTTCATGCGCGTATACAATCGAGGAAGTGAACAAGAATCTTATGGATATTCTTGAAGAGACTGAAAAACGCGCGAAAGTCTCGTTCGGCGACAAGGTGAACTTTACGCTCAAGAACAAGGTGATTGACGGAAAGCTTTACGTTGACCAGGGCGTTATCGCAGGCTGCGCCGGCGGCGGATTTGAGAACATCTGCGCGGCTGCCGACATCTTAAAGGGAAAGGACACAGGAAACGGCAAATTCCTTTTGAACGTTTATCCGGCTTCTATGCCTGTTTACATGGAGCTTATGAAGAACGGCGCGTTCGCCTCGCTTGTTGACGCGGGCGCAATCGTAAAGACTGCGTTCTGCGGGCCTTGCTTCGGCGCGGGCGACACTCCTGCAAACGGCGCGCTTTCTATCCGCCATTCAACAAGAAACTTCCCGAACCGCGAAGGCTCGAAAATCCAGAACGGACAGATTGCCTCTGTCGCTCTTATGGATGCCCGCTCAATCGCTGCGACTGCCGCAAACAAGGGGTTCCTGACTGCCGCCACGGACTTGGCGGACGGCGAGTTCAGCAAGAAAAAATATTTCTTTGACAAGACAATCTACGAAAAGCGCGTTTACGATTCAAAGGGCATTGCCCATCCTGAAGTTCAGATTCAGTTCGGCCCGAACATCAAGGACTGGCCTGAGATGCAGCCGCTTTCAGACGACATCCTGCTCAAGGTTGTCTCTGAAATCCACGACCCGGTTACAACAACGGACGAGCTTATTCCTTCGGGCGAGACTTCAAGCTTCCGCTCAAATCCGCTTGGACTTGCCGAGTTCACTTTGAGCCGCAAAGATCCTGCCTACGTTGGACGTGCTAAGGCTGTGCGCGACAAGTCGGAAGAAGTCATGGCGGAAGTGAGCCGCGCGGAGAAAATCCTTGAGGAAAAATATCCTGAGTTCAAGGGAAGAATTGAAAAGGCAGGTCTTGGCTCTACAATCTACGCTGTGAAGCCGGGCGACGGCTCAGCGCGCGAGCAGGCGGCAAGCTGCCAGAGAGTTCTTGGCGCGAGCGCGAACATTGCAAGCGACTATGCCACAAAACGCTACCGCTCGAACCTTATCAACTGGGGAATGATTCCGTTCCTTTACAAGCAGGGCGAGCCGCAAAACTCCGTTTTGCTCTCCGAGTTTTCTGGCGAAAACTCGCGCAATCTTCTTCCAAATGGTTTGCCATTCGCCAATGGAGACTACATTTTTGTTCCGGGCGCAAAGAAGATGATTGCGGAAAAACTCCCGAGCATAAAAGCCTACGCAGTCCGCGCCGACGGTACAACCGCCGAGTTCGAATTAACAACCGGAGATATGACCGACGACGAGCGGAAGATTATTCAGGCAGGATGTCTGATTAACTTTTACAGGGGATAAGAGATAAGGAAAATGGAACAGGCTCTTCCGTTGAGGAGGAGCCTGTTTTGTTGAAAAATAGATTTATGCTATAATATTTTTAAAATATTAATGGAGATAAAGTTATGTCAGTATGGCGAGATATTTGGAAAAAAAGTCTGAATGCTAATTCTGAAATGTTTTTTAATGAAAAAACTGGATTAAAGTCTTTTGAAGAACTTTTAAATAAATATAAAAATGATGGAATGATTTATTATGCTAAGGCAGAAGCATTTGAATTAAGAGGAAAAACCAATGAAGCCATTGAAAATTATAAAAATGCAAAAAATGCTTTTCCTGTGGAACATTGGAAATTAATTGCGGAAAAATCTATAGAGAGAGAGGAAAAAAAATTATTAGCTGAAAAAATATTCAATCTTAATGATTTTGATGATTATTTATGGTATGTTTTTCAAAAAATTTACGAATTTGTTTATATTGATAATTTTATTAGATATATATGTTTGTCTGCAATTTCAAGGGCATCTTCTGAATGGCCACTTTCTTTGATAGATTTTCGTACAATTTTGGAATTGATAGTTAATGAAATTCTTTCTACAAATCATGATTATGGAGATTATGGGCAAGAAAATTTGAAATTGAAAATTAATATTTTGCAATATCAAGGAATTATTAAAAATGCAAAAATAATAGCTGCAATGCATTGGATTAGAAAAAATGGAAATGAGGCGACTCATGCAGTGGAAAATATAAAAAACATAGCAGATTTAACATCAGAAGAAAAGTTCTATGAACTTAAAAAAATTCGAAGTTTTTTTACGCTTATAGAATTCTATAATAATTTTAAGAAATTGAATCGTTTAAAATGAGTTGATTAAAAAGAAGTGGACGGAAAGAACAGAATAAACGATTTTATTTAGGCTTGTTAATTCTTGTCCGCCCAATTACAATAAGATTCAGGAAGATATTGAACTTGGGTAGAAAGGAGAAAAAGTTTAATTAGTATGATTAAAGGTAAATGTGGAACAGACTGTGCTACTTGTAAGTTCAAAGAAAAATTCAACTGCGGTGGTTGCAATAAGCAAGACGGTAAGATGTTTTGGGGAGAATGTGACATTTATAAATGTGCAACCTCAAAAAGTTTTGAACATTGCGGTGAATGTAAGGAGCTCCCTTGTAGAACTTTAACCGAGTATATAGAAAACGGTCATAATCCTTATCGGTTATCCAATCTAATCAAATGGAGAAATGAGATAATTGACACCCATTGAGGACTTCATTAGGAACTCGTGAGTCCGTGAAAATATGAAGTGGAGCGGAAAAATTTAGCAATCACAAATTTTAACTAAAAAGCACTGTTTCGCTTTATGTGAGACGGTGCTTTTTTTATGGGGAAAATGGTTTTCCCTTAATAGCCTTGCGCGAAAAAGGCAATGTAAAATTCGTTTCTTTGCTCTGTGGTTTCTTGTATTAAAACTGAAACATAAAATGTGATAGCTTTAGCTTTTAACGCTCATAAAATGTGTAAATCTTTACTTGTTAATAAGCAAGATTTTGACAGCATGGCAGAATTCGGTGCGTAAAACGCACTTTCGCATCTGCTTTTCTTCCTGTAAAATATTCTACAATAAAACAGTAACTACTGCTTGACAAATAGAAAAGGGAGAAACACAATCTTGTCAGAACTCAGAACTCAGAACTCAGAACTCAGAACTCAGAACTCAGAATAGAAATACTGCCTTCAGACGGCTATATAAAAAATAAAACGAAGACCGCTGTGCTGCAGGCGTGCAAAAATTTGCGCGCCTGCAGCACAGTGGTCTTTTTTTGTTTAAATCATTTTTCGAAGGAGAAAAAAATGAAGAAATCAAGAATTTTTGCCGCGCTTGCGGCAATGGCAATGGGGCTTG
>DJRF01000015.1:0-45880 GCA_002437725.1 Treponema sp. UBA6367 | reverse complement strand
CTTTTGAGAACGGCACAATTCACCAGCACCAGACCCACTCGTCAGACACACTTTCTAGTGAATGGGTAGAAGAAGTAGAAGATAACGACCTTGCTGTAAAAGATGGAAAATTCACGGTAGATATAGATGAAATTGTAACTTTTACAAAAGTTGGCTCTTCAAGCTCTTCGGGTAGCGAAACTGGATCAGAAAGCGGCAGCACTGGCGGTTCAACATCCGGCGGCGGTTCAGAAAGCGGTAATACTGGCGGTTCAGCTTCCGGCAGCATCGAGCCGGTTGCGGAAAACTTTGTACAAATTCCTGGCGCTTCAATTGACGGAACAGAAGAATGGACCCCGGAATCAGATATATTCGTAAGCGGACGCAAGCTGAAAATCGCCTCGTTCTACATGAGCGACCATGAGGTAACACGCGGAGAATACAAGGATGTAATGGGAAGCGACCCAAGCGCTGCCTACGCTTACGACAAGGACGGAAAAGAACTTACAGGCGATGATGCAAAGAACAACCCTGTAACCGATGTCAGCTGGTATGACGCGCTTGTGTACTGCAACACTCGTTCTATAAAGGAAAACCTAACTCCTTGCTATGTAATCGGCGGAAAAACAAATCCAAGCGAATGGGGAGAAGTTCCGCTTTCAAATGACGATACTTGGGATGCCGCGATATGCGACTTTACAGCAGACGGTTACCGCCTTCCGACAGAGATTGAATGGGAATGGGCTGCGCGCGGCGGCGAAAGCTACACCTATGCCGGAAGCGATAACGCAAACGAAGTTGCATGGTATACGAGTTGGAGGGAAAAGAAGAAAGGAACAGGGGATGTAAAGAGCAAAAAGGCAAACGGCTACGGACTTTACGATATGAGCGGAAACGTATGGGAATGGTGCTGGAACTATGATTCTGGGCGGTTCGCATACTATTTGTGCTTATCAAAAAGTTCTACACGCTGCATACGCGGCGGATCTTGGGATGACTACAACGCCGGCTACGCGAAGGTTGCCAAAAGGTTCTTCTACGACAATGAGCCATACTTACGCAGTGATGAATATGGCTTCCGCGTTGTGCGTTCTGCATCTGGCACAACTTCTGGTAGCATCGAGCCGGTTGCGGAAAACTTTGTACAAATTCCTGGCGCTTCAATTGACGGAACAGAAGAATGGACCCCGAGCTCAGATATATTCGTAAGCGGACGCAAGCTTGAGATCGCCTCGTTCTACATGAGCGACCATGAGGTAACACGCGGAGAATACAAGGCTGTAATGGGAAGCGACCTATGTGGTTCTTATCTTCGAGCTTCTGACAAGGACGGAAAAGAGCTTACAGGTGATGATGCAAAAAACAATCCTGTACACACTGTCAACTGGTATGACGCGCTTGTATACTGCAACACACGTTCTATAAAAGAAGGCTTGACTCCTTGCTATTCAATTAACGGAAAAACAGACCCAAAAGAGTGGGGAAGTGTTCCGGACTTTAGCAGCACTTCGATTGATAACGATGAAACATGGGATGCCGCGACATGCGACTTTACAGCGGACGGTTACCGCCTTCCGACAGAGGCTGAGTGGGAATGGGCTGCGCGCGGCGGCGAAAGCTACACCTATGCTGGAAGCGACAATGTAGATGAGGTAGCATGGTATGAAGTTCTTGATGCGAGCTTTTACTATGGTACAAGAGATGTAAAGAGCAAAAAGGCAAACGGCTACGGACTTTACGACATGAGCGGAAACGTATGGGAATGGTGCTGGGATTGGTGTGGGCGCATATCAAGCGACACTTCAAGTACAGGCCCGGCTTCGGGTTCTATCCGCTGCGGTCGCGGCGGCTCTTGGTACAACAACGCCAGCTACGCGCAGGTTTCCTACCAGGGCGGCAGCTGCCCGGGCAAACGTTTCGACTACGTCACCATCAGCGCCAGCGGCTACAGTCTCTTTGGCTTCCGCCTTGTTCGCTCTTCAATAAATTAGAAAAACTTAAATTGAACGAGGTTAAATAGCAAAATGAATATGAACAAAATTGAATTTGTGGATATTGTTTCAAAGCCAGTCGGCATAACTTACAGTCGTATTCAGACTTTAGGAATTTATTGCTGGCAATATGAAAGAACAGAACGCAGGGCAGCCTTTTTTCTTCCGCGCCTTTCTTTTAACAGCAATAATGAATATCTTGAAAATCTGTATCCCGGAATTTCAAAAAAAGATTTGCAAGGCAAAGGGATTTACACTTCAATATGGAAAATTGCAAAATTCTATAACAAAGTCTCAATCTTAAATCCAGAAGAAATTCTTTATAATGATTTTGCAACTTTAAGCGCATTTAAATGTTGGGTCGAAAATGACTTAAATTTAAAAAGAAAAAAAGAAAAAGGCGAAGAACTCTTCCTTCAAATATATGTTCTTGAAAATGAGTCGCGTTTTGCAAAGTTTAAGTACACAGAAGTTAAGAATCCAACCGCCACAATCTATTACGACTGGAGCGAAATTCCTGAAGAATCTGAAGAAATAAAGAGCAAATAAAACGGCATTCCTAAGCAGAATGGAACAGGCTCTTCCGCAGTGGAAAAGCCTGTTTTTTTGTGCTTTGAAAAACATCAGGCATAGAGAAACTTCTGCGCCTGCTAGAAATATTTACTCTTTAGAAAGACGTGAGACTCCGATTATAAAAACTGCCGGAATCAGCTTGTCGTATTCCCGCGGATATATGAGAGACGTGAGCAATGGAAGCGCAAGAATTGCCGTGAAAATCCAGCCGAATGTTGCTCCGAAAAGAATTTTTACCCAGTGCTGCATTGCGGCTTTCCCAGCTGAAATTCCTTTTTCCTTATATAAGCTGCTCAACTTGCTTTGTGAATGCTTTCGGCTTCTTTCTCTGCTTTTTTCCCATATTCAAGAATAACCTTTAGCATGCTTTTTTCTTCATCAGACATATTTGAAACAACAGTGAACGGCAAGGCAAGAACGGTCTATGTGGCGGATAATTTAAAATCTGTTTACTCTGATATACAATTTTTATTAAATTTTGTTTATTGGACTATACAATTTGGCTTTATACTGTATAATATTGATATATGATAGATTATACAGTTCTGATTGAAATATCAGCAAAAAGAATCATGAATACAAAAGAATCTTTTGTGCGGTCAATTGATAATAAAATTAACTGGAATTCCCGGCTGATTGGAATTAAAGGCGCCAGAGGCTGCGGAAAGGCAACACTGCTTCTTCAGCATCTAAAAAATAATTATATGGATTTAGTTTCTTCAGGAAAAGCTCTCTTTGTAAGCCTTGATAATATCTGGTTTGCAAAAAACTCATTGCTTGATCTTGCTGATTCTTTCTCAAAAAACGGCGGAAAAATTCTTTATTTAGATGAAGTCCATAGATATGAAGACTGGCCTGTGTACATAAAAAATATTTATGATAATTATCCTGAGCTGCAGGTTGTTTTTACAGGCTCATCTCTTCTTCAGATTCTTGATGCGCGTGCTGATTTGAGCCGCCGTCCTGTGATGTACAATATGCAGGGGCTTTCCTTCAGGGAGTTTTTAAATATAAAAACAGGAAATGACTTTCAGGAATTGTCTTTAGAAGAAATTTTGCAGAATCATTCAAGACATGCTTTTGATATTTGCGGAAAAGTAAAACCGTTTGAATATTTTGATGAATATCTAAAGACCGGCTATTATCCTTTTTTCATGGAAGGATTGGATTCTTACTACATGAAGCTTGAGGAAACCGTAAATATGATTTTGGATGTGGAGCTTCCGCTTTTGAGGAAAATAGAAATAGCCTATGTTCCCAAGATTAAGAAGCTTCTGGCGATAATTGCTGAAAGTTCGCCATTTATGCTGAATGTGTCAAAGCTCTCCGGCGCTATGGAGTTGAACCGGGCCACACTGCTTTCATACTTAAAAAGCCTTACGGATGCAAAACTGATTGATTCTTTATTTAAGGATTTAAAAGGGGTAAGTTCGCTTCAAAAACCTGATAAAATTTTTCTTGAAAATACAAACCTGATGTATTTATATCAGGGAGAGAAGGTGGATGAAGGAAATGCGAGGGAAACTTTTTTGATAAACCAGCTTTCTTATAATCAGACAGTGGAATTTTCAGATGCAAGTGATTTCTTTGTAAACGGCAAATATACAATTGAATGTGGCGGAAAAAACAAGACAGGAGAGCAAGTAAAAAATCTGAAAAATGCCTTTGTCGCGGCAGACGGAATTGAAGCTGGCTGCGGTTCTAAAATTCCATTGTGGCTGTTTGGGTTCTTGTATTAAAACTGAAACATAAAATGTGATAGCTTTAGCTTTTAACGCTCATAAAATGTGAAAATATTGTTGAAAAACGCTATTATTATGTGATATATTTCATTTCGGAAGGCAGAATCATGTATTTTAAGAGAAAAATTGATTCCTTTTTGTTGAATTGGAAAAAAGATGTATCGCGCAAGCCGTTAATCATAAAGGGCGCAAGGCAGATTGGAAAAACTAAGTCCATATTGCATTTTGCCAAAAGAGCCTATTCAAATGTCGTATATATAAATTTTGTGCTGGACAAAAGATTCCGCGCAATTGTAAGTGATGGCTATGATGTAGACACTGTAATAAAGAATATTTCCCTTGCTGACCCAAATTTGAAATTTGTTCCCGGAGAGACAATTATTGTTTTCGATGAGATACAGGAATATCCGGATGCGGCCACATGCTTGAAATCATTTAATATAGACAGAAGATTCGATGTTATTTGCAGCGGTTCTATGCTTGGAATTAATTATAAAAAGATTCATAGCAACAGCGTTGGAAACAAAACTGATTATGAAATGTATTCCATGGACTTTGAGGAGTTTTTGTGGGCAAAAGGATATGCTCAGGAACAGATAGATGACATTTTAACCCATATGACAGAGATTAAGCCGTTCAGCGAGACTGAGCTGAATGTGTATAAGGCGTTGTTTCTGGATTACTGTGTGCTAGGCGGAATGCCTGATGTAATCAGAGGGTATATAGAAACAGGAACGTTTTCCGGCTCAACTGCCGTGCAGGAACAGATTAGGCTTGATTACGAGGAGGATGTCCGTAAATATGCGGAAGGATTGGACCAGGCAAAAATCATAAGCGTATACAGAAGCGTTCCCTCCCAGCTGGCAAAGGAAAACAAGAAATTCCAGTTTAATAAGATAGATAAGAATGCCAGGTCCAGGGAATACACCGGCTGCGTTGAGTGGCTGATTGACGCCGGAGTTGTTGCGGAGTGCAAGTGCCTTGGATACCCTGAGCTGCCGCTTAAAGGAAATGTGGAAGAAGGAAAATTCAAGCTGTACTATCCTGATACGGGATTGCTCATCTCTGCGCTTGATGAAGAGGCGCAGGAGGATTTGCGTGTGAATAAGAACCTTGGTGTTTATAAGGGTGCGCTGTATGAAAATTTCGTGGCGGAAGCGTTTGTCAAACAGGGATTAGGATTGTTTTACTATAAGAAAGAAAATTCAACCTTAGAGGAAGATTTTTTTGTCAGGTCCAAAAGCGGATTGCTGCCGGTAGAAGTTAAATCAAACTGCGGCCGCTCAAAATCTTTGGCTTCGCTGATAAAAAATGAAAATTATAGCGATATAAAAAACGGAATAAAGCTTGGCGATTTTAACGTTGGATACGCAAACTGCATTTATACATTTCCATATTTCTGCGCATTTATGATCAAGGCATTTGTTAAAAAAATGGACTAAAAAGCCATGTGATTTCATTGCTAAAAAATCTCAAATTCGGTGCGTAAAACGCACTTTCTCGCCTGCTTTTCTTCCTGTAAAATATTCTACAATAAAACAGTAACTGCTGCTTGACAAATAGAAAAGGGAGAAACACAATCTTGTCAGAACTCAGAACTCAGAACTCAGAATAGCAACACTGTCTTCAGGCGGCTATATAAAGAATAAAATGAAGACCGTTGTGCTGCGGCGTGCAAAAATTTGCGCGCCTGCAGCACAGCGGTCTTTTTTTGTTTAAATCATTTTTCGAAGGAGAAAAAAAATGAAGAAATCAAGGATTTTTGCCTTGCTCGCGGCAATGGCAATGGGGCTTGCAGTCTTTGGCTGCAGCGATGGTTCAGGTGATGGAACTATTACTGGCGGTTCGACTTCTGGATCTGCAGTATTTCAGTCAACCAGATTTTATGAAGGAACAATTCAGATTGAATACAAAGCTGACGGCACTTATTTAATGACTTGGTCTTTGGGTGACTATTCTGCGGAAAGAGCTACAAACAAAGGAAAAGGCACTTACACACTGGACGGCACTTTTGAGAACGGCACAATTCATCAGCACCAGACCCACTCGTCAGGCACACTTTCTAGCGAATGGGTAGAAGAAGTAGAAGATGAAACCCTTACTGTAAAAGATGGAAAATTCACGGTAGATATAAATTCGACAACTGTAACTTTTACAAAAGTTGGCTCTTCAAGCTCTTCTGGCAGCGAAACTGGATCAGGAAGCGGCAGTACCGGAGGTTCAACATCCGGCGGCGGTTCTACTTCTGAATCTGCAGTGTTTCAGTCAACCAAATTATTTTATGGAAGAACAATTCAGGTTGACTGTAAAGCTGACGGCACTTTTTTAATGACTTGGTTTTTTGGGGACAATTCTGCGGAAAGAGCTACAAACAAAGCAAAAGGCACTTACACACTGGACGGCACTTTTGAGAACGGCACAATTCATCAGCACCAGACCCACTCGTCAGACACACTTTCTAGTGAATGGGTAGAAGAAGTAGAAGATAACGAGCTTGCTGTAAAAGATGGAAAATTCACGGTAGATATAAATTCGACAACTGTAACTTTTACAAAAGTTGGCTCCTCAAGCTCTTCTGGCGGCGGTTCAGAAAGCGGCAGTACCGGCGGTTCAACTTCCGGCAGCATCGAGCCGGTTGCGGAAAACTTTGTAAAAATTCCTGGCGCTTCAATTGACGGAACAGAAGAATGGACCCCGAGCTCAGGTATATTCGTAAGCGGACGCAAGCTTGAGATCGCCTCGTTCTACATGAGCGACCATGAGGTAACACGCGGAGAATTCAAGGCTGTAATGGGAAGCGATCCAAGCAAAGTCTACGCTTACGACAAGGACGGAAACAAGCTTAAAGGCGACGCCGCAAAGAACAACCCTGTAAGCGGATTAAACTGGTACGACACGCTTATATACTGCAACATTCGTTCTATGAAGGAAGGCTTGACTCCTTGCTATTCAATTGACGGAAAAGCAGACCCAAAAGACTGGGGAAGTGTTCCAAATGATTACAGCAACTACAGTGAGCGTGAGAAATGGGATGCCGTAACGTGCGACTTTGCAGCGGACGGTTACCGCCTGCCTACAGAGGCAGAATGGGAATGGGCTGCGCGCGGCGGCGAAAGCCACACCTATGCCGGAAGCGACACCATAGACGAAGTGGCATGGTATCAAGGCAATTCGGAATCAACTTTCTTCTCAGAAACAAGAGATGTAAAGACTAAAAAGGCAAACGCTTACAGACTTTACGACATGAGCGGAAACGTAAGAGAATGGTGCTGGGACTGGTGCGACCGCATATCAAGCGACACTCCAAGTACTGGCCCGGCGGCTTCGGGCAAGGCCGACGACTCCCGCTGTATTCGTGGCGGCAGTGGTGGCAGCGACGCCGACTTCGCGAGGGTTAACAACAGGCTCTCCGAAGTCCCGAAAATTTCCAGCGGTGGCTTCCGCCTTGTTCGCAACGCCAACTAGCGTTGGCTAGTTCTGCAAGGAAATTATTTTACAGCTTCCGCCTGCGCGGAAGTACGAATCCGCGCAGTAACCCTATATGGGCGCAGAAAGAAGGCGCAGGCCTTGCAAGCGGAGCCGCGGCAGCGTGCGAAGCGGCTAGGCTGGAGCATCCTTTCTGCGAAAAGCTGGTTTAAATCAACGGCATTCCTAAGCAGAATGGAACAGGCTCGGCTTGCGCTGGAACTATTAGTAAAAAAATCAACAAAAATCATAACAATTTTCGATTGTAATCAATAAATATTATAATTTTTGTTGATTAGACTGTTTTATTGCCGTATAATCTTTGATATGAAAGAAATCAAGCGTGATTTGCAGAAAATTCTTGAGGGAAAAATAGGGAGCGGCAAGGTTCTGATTCTGATTGGACCGCGTCAGGTAGGAAAAACTACTCTGCTAAGAAAAATCCTTTCTGAAAATTTTGAAAATAATTCCGTTCAGTATTGGAATTGTGACGAGGTTGAAGTTAGAAAGATTTTATCAGAAGAATCTTCCGCTAGGTTCAAGTCTCTTATAGGAAATTCGAAATTTATTGTTATTGACGAGGCTCAGCGTATTCAGAATATTGGGCTTAAACTAAAAATCCTGCATGATAACTTTCCGGAAGTTCAAATTGCTGTAACCGGCTCTTCTGCCCTTGATTTGTCAAACACCATAAATGAGCCTTTGACCGGGCGAAAGTTTGAATATAATCTTTTCCCTTTTTCTACAAACGAGCTTGTTTCAAATTCAAACATGCTTGATGAAATGAAACAGCTTGAAAATAGGCTCGTCTATGGTTTTTATCCTGATGTTGCAAATAATCCTGGCGGGGAAAAAGAAATTCTTTCCAATATTGTTTCAAGCTATCTTTATAAGGATGTCTTTGAATTTCAAGATATTAGGAAGCCTGCTGTGATTGAAAAGCTTGTCCAGGCCCTTGCTTTGCAGGTTGGAAGTGAAGTTTCTTTCAATGAGCTTGGAAATCTTTTGGGAATTGACACTCTTACTGTTCAAAAATATGTGGATTTGCTTGAAAAGGCTTACGTTGTTTTTCATCTTCACTCATACAGCCGCAATGTTCGTAATGAACTGAAAAAAAGCATAAAGATTTATTTTTATGATAACGGTGTTAGAAATGCTGTCATCTCAAATTTTTCTCCCTGCGATTTGCGTTCCGATATTGGCATGATTTGGGAGAATTTTTTGATAAGCGAGCGTGTAAAAAACAACGCTTTCCATAACAGAAAAGCAAAATACTATTTTTGGCGCACAACACAAAAGCAGGAAATTGACTTTATAGAAGAAATTGACGGAAAATTTTCTGCTTACGAGTTTAAGTGCAATCCTAAAAAGGCGAATGTAAAATGTCCGTTGACATTCTCAAATAATTATCCAGAAATTTCTTTTTCTGCAGTGACAAAAGACAATTATATGGAATTTGTTACTGGTTAGTCAAAATGTCGAGTTTTTAGGAACGTAATCCAAAAACTTGTTGATTTTACCGACTTTTGGGATTATAATCTTAAATATGGAAGAGAAACATAGCTTTGAGCCGGAACTTGTCGTCCGCAGGGAATATCTTGAGCGGCTGAATAATCTTAAGCATAAAAAACTCATAAAAATTGTTACTGGAATCAGGCGGTGCGGAAAATCCACGGTTCTGGAGATGTTCCGCGCTCAGCTTCTGAATGAAGGGGTTGAAGAAAATCAGATTATTTTTCTGAATCTTGAGGAATACGAAAACAAGGACTTGAGGAATCCTGACGCTCTTTACAGCTACATAAAGGAACGGCTGACTTCAAAAATGAACTACATAATCCTTGACGAGATTCAGCGCGTGGAGAATTTTCCTGATGTTGTGGACAGCCTTTATGTCAAAAAAAATGTGGACTTGTATCTTGCAGGTTCGAATTCCTCTCTTCTTTCAAGCGAGATTGCAACGCTCATAAGCGGCCGCTATGTTGAAATCAAAATGCTGCCTTTGTCTTTCAAGGAATTTGTTGTTGCGACAAGACAGGAGGACAATCTTTCCAAAGCCTATAATCAGTATGTAAGCACAAGCTCGTTTCCGTATGTGCTTGAGCTTTTGCAGACTCCGGCGGAGATAAATCCGTATCTTGAAGGAATTTACAACACTGTTCTTGTAAAGGACATAATCGACAGAAAGAAGATTTCCGACACGCCGGTTCTCAAGAGCGTGACGCGTTTTCTGTTCGATAATATCGGGCTTGAGCTTTCATCGAAAAAAATAGCGGACACGCTCACGTCAAGCAGCAGAAAATCCGACCCGAAGACAATCGAAAAATATGTGGGCGCGCTTGAGGAAAGCTTCATCGTGTACAAGGCGGGGCGTTACAACATCAAGGGCAGGGAATATCTTAAGAGCCTTGAAAAATACTATGTGTCCGACATCGGCCTGCGGAATTTCATGCTCGGAAAAAAGGCTATGGACGTTGGTCACATTCTGGAAAACATAGTCTATCTTGAGCTTTTGCGCCGCCACTACGACGTGTACGTTGGAAAAATTGACGATGCGGAAGTTGATTTTGTGGCGCAGACTCAGGACGGAAACACCTACATTCAGGTTGCCACAAGCGTCCGTGACGAGCAGACATTGCAGCGTGAGCTGCGCCCCTTAAAGGCAGTCAAGGACAACTACCCGAAAATGATTCTGACGCTGGACGATGATCCTCCGGGCGACTACAACGGAATAGCCAGAATGAATGCGCTGGACTGGCTGATGGGGGATTGACCTTTGCAAAGGGGATAATTGGTCATTAAACTTTAATGTTTTATCTTGTTGATTGAATTGAGAAGAACCAAGACAATATTTTTTATGCTTTGCGCTTGAACCGGATATTTGCTTAAAATAGGGGAAATTTTTCTTTGTTTTGGTTCGCAAAATCAACTTTTTTTATTCCTTATCAATAAGAAATATTTTGACAGCATAACAGCATGGCATATTTCGGTGCGTAAAACGCACTTTCGCTCCCCCCCCCCCTTGCCCTGTAAAATACTGCTATATCTGATTTTTATAGGAGTTGTTTTATGAAGAAAATGTTATGCGCAATTGCTATGTGCGCTGCATTGGCAAGCGGAGCGTTTGCACAGGAGGCTGAAGTCTCTGAAAGTAAAAAAAGCGGTTTTGACTATCACAACATCAAAATCGAAGCTGGCGTTCCGTTGGTATTTTTGGGAATAGGTTTTGATGTCAGAGGTTCTTATCAGTTTGATATAAATGAGAACTGGTGGTGGAATGTAGGTCTTGATTGTGATTTTATGGGCTATTCTGTTGCTGCCCCAGGTTTTAATCTGCTTGGATTTGCTTCTGTTGGCTGGAAAACAATTTATTTAACTTACGGACTTGGCGTTGGATTTAGCAAAGCACAGGCAGCATTTATTCCTGTGGATTTAAGATTTGGATGGCAGCCAGGATTTTTGAAAAAAGATTCTGGACTTTCATTTAAGATAGAAGCAGGCCTGTTTGGTATTGCGGCTGCAGTAATAGAATCAATAGGTCTTGAAACAGGTACCACATATGGTGACATAGTATTTATGTCCCCAGTGGGCGTAAATGTCGGAGCTGTGTATAAATTTTAAAATATCGCGCAAGCAAGTGAAAGATGGAGAGATTGTGAAGATGCTAATCGAGTGAATTGTTACGATAGGACAGATATGCCTATGCGCTTGCAATTCACTCGTTCTAAAAAACAGCTGGCATCATAGAAGTTTACCGGCGGCAAGCCGCTCCTTCGCTTGTAAAAAGTTTTGTTTTTGGCGAAGGAGTTTTTTTTAATCGTCCGCATAGCGAATTATCGCCACTTTGCCGGCAAATTCAAATCGCTTTGGAAAACCGTCATAGATAAGATAATAGTTGACAGAAACTTTTACGAAAACCAGGCGCATACGGCATAAAGAGGCAGGTTGTCGAACCGCTTTTCTGCCCTGTAGTTCGACATAGAAATCCTTAAGCCCCGCAATTTTTCATCTTTGTCCAGCACGGCTTTTAAACTTCTTGAATGAAGATTTTCTTCGGCTTTTACTTCTATTGGAAGCACGGCGGAATCTTTTTGGACTACAAAATCAATTTCATTCGTCGAATTTTCGTTGGTATAATAATGAATTGCTTCTTTTCTGCAAGAAGAAATTTGCTGCTCAACATACTGCTCTGTAAATGCCCCTTTGTATTCTTCAAAAATGGAATTTCCCATTATGATGTCCTTTATGGGAGTGTCAGTGAACGCGCCAAAAAGTCCGCAGTCATTCATAAAAAGTTTAAATGCATTGAAATCCTCGTAAAACTTTATGGGCATGGAGATTTTGTTTACCCTTGTAATTTTATGAACGATTCCCGCATCGCAAAGCCATTGGATTGCGTTTTCATATTCTGCCGCCCTGGCTCCTTTTCTTATTGCTCCATACACAAATTTTTTGTTTTCCTTTGCCAGCTGTGAGGGAATTGAATTCCACACAATTCTGATTTTTGCTATGTCCGATTTTGGAGCGTGTTTTGCAATGTCATCATCGTAATCATGAAGAATCGCTTTTTGAATTTTCCTGACTTCAAGCACGTCACCGCTTGCCGCATATTCTTTAACACATTCTGGCATTCCGCCTGTAAAATAATATTGCCGTAAAAGTTCAATAAACGAAGATTTTAAAGAGGCTATGTCGTTCCATTCGCAAGATGATAAAATCTGCGCTTTTTGCTCTTCCCCGACAGCAAGCAAAAATTCTTCAAAATTAAGCGGATAAAGACGAAGCGTATCAACTTTTCCTACAGGAAAGGACTCTCCGTCACGAGTTTTTAGCCCCAAAAGAGAACCTGCGGCCGCAATATGAAACTCGCCCGCGTTTTCACAAAAATATTTCAACGAGCCGAGAGCCTTTGGAAGCTCCTGAATTTCATCAAAGAAAATAAATGTTTTTCCTGGAACAACCGAAGTGTGAGAAATCGCAGAAATAATCCTCAGGATTCTCTTTACATCGTAGTCAATAAAAAGGTCTTTTACTTCCGGATTATTGTCGCAGTTGATTTTAATATAATGCTCATATTCGTTTTTGCCAAATTCGTCTAAAAGCCATGTTTTGCCGACCTGACGGGCGCCTTCCAAAATGAGCGGTTTGCGGTTTTGAGAATTCTTCCATGCGGCTAAATCTTTGTACAGTCTTCGCTTCATAATTTTATTATCACACTTTTCTTGGGATAATTCAATAAAAGCAGCACATTTTTCTTGGGATAAAAAGGGAGAAATCTTACATTTTTCTCGGGATAAAAAACCAGCCTTTAATTTCGGTGCGTAAAACGCACTTTCGCTCCCCCCCCCTTGCCCTGTAAAATAATTCTACTGCAAAATATTCGTTATTTTTCGCAGTAGAAAAATGTTGAAGGAGATAATAATAAAATGAAAAAACATTTTTTTCTAACTCTTGGTTTATTGATGATGACATCAGTAATGTTTACTTCTTGTGGTGGAAAAAAGAAAAACAATGACACCGCTTCTAGTGATTTGGAAAAACAAAAAATTTATGGCTTTTTTACTGGCGAAAACGACTTTAAAAAACGTAAGCCTATTACCGTAAAGGAATTACTAAAGGCAGAGCCGCTTACTGATGCTGACTTTAAAGTTGTTTTTACAAAAGATAAAAAAGGCGTAATCATTACTGATTTTATTGGTAAAGACTTTATTGACAAAAAAACACCTCGTACCTGTTATGTAATTCCTGCAACAATACAAGGCTTTCCTGTTGTAGGAATTAAATCACTTGGACAAATGACTTGTCATGGCGGAACTTTTTCAAAAAGATATCCAAGTGCAATACTTATTCCTGAAGGAGTTAGATACATTGCGGGGCTGTCATCTGGTGTTTCTGAATGTTATACTTTGATTTTGCCTTCAACACTAGAAGTTCTCTTTAATGATGGGATTTATAATTTTGGCCGTCTTGGTTTTGGAACATATACATCATGTGAACTTCCTCCAAATTTAAAGATAATCAGTCAAAGCATATTTGATGGAAGCGCAGGTCCTATAACTAAAGTCACAATTCCGCCGAGTGTTAAGTTTATCGCTGATGGCGCTTTCCGTGGTACTACTTTCCATACACTGAATCATCCTGGACCTTTAAGAGAAATTTCTTTACCAGAAGGGCTTTTGTATATTGGTTCATCTGCATTTGAAAACACAAGAATTTCAAACCTTACAATTCCAAAGAGCGTAAAATGGATTGGAGCGCAAGCTTTCTGGGATTGTGACAACCTTTCTGAAATCAATTGGTCTGATGATTGGACGGTTTGCGCGTCTTCCCTCATAGGCATTGTCGACGACTATTTTGGTTATTATAAAGACTGGGGTGTTGATTGCAGTTATCATGACGGTGGAAACCATGGAATAGACGAATTTGAAAAATCGCTTGCATATTTTTTTTCATGTGGCGAAAAATCAAAGATAGCACAATCGCTTGCATTCCAAGAAAAACTAAAGGATACAAAAATTATAGAAAACAAAGTTCAAGAAATATGGAATTGTCGAGAAATGCTTAATAATGAACTAAATTCTTGTCTGAAAGAATTCGCTACCGATTTAGGCTTCGACAATGAAAAGTATCAGTTTATTAAACAGCAATTCTTTTATGATTTGTAATTTTAGGAAACTGAATTATGCTTAACAAACATATTTTCATAGTTCGTGGTGTTTCTAACAGCGGAAAAACACATACTATCCGTAGCATTGCAGAACGGCTTGTTGTTCGTTATATGGGAAAGCACAAAAATACCAAGAATGTTGTTCCCTTAAAAATAACTGTGGATGTACTTTGGGGTACAGTTTCTGCTAAAGAATTACTGTGCATTATCACCATTGAATGTGACGGCAAAAAGATAGTTATTGGCATTTGTACTGCTGGCGACACTGTAGAAATCATACAGAAAAAAATGCAAGAATTGATTGATACAAATTGCGATGCTATTGTGTGCGGTTGTAAGGGCGTTGAAGATGATTTTGACGATATTTACAATGAAATCGTAAATATCGCAAATAATTACAATGCTCATTCTGAAACCACAAAGCACACAAAAGATGAACCAGATGACCCCATTGATGAAAATGTTGCAGAGTCAATTTTGGATGCACTTTGTAATGTGATTGACAATGAGTTTGGATTTTTAAATGGTAGAAATACATTTATTCATTCCTAATTTGAATTAAAATATATTCTCCACGCAAGCAAGTCTTGCGTGGATTTTTTTTCGGTGCGTAAAACGCACTTTCGCTCCCCCCCCCTTGCCCTGTAAAATACTGCCATATTAATTTTTTAAGGAGTTTCTTATGAAGAAATTTTTAAAAGCATTGGCAGTGCTTGCGGCGGTCGCAGCGCTTGGATTTGGATTCGCATCTTGCTCTAATGGCAATGATGACGGCGGCTCAGGCTCAGGAGCGTTGGCAGCGTTTACTTATACTCAAAGTTATGGAACAGAAACAATTTATTTCTATGCAGATAATACCTGGGAATGTATAGAAACAAAGCCTGCTTTTAACTATACAAGCACAGATTATAAAGGAACGTATGCAATTACTTCTGGAGATTTTACAAACGGAAAGCTGGATTTTACAGTTGTAGAGCATAACGGAACAAAAAGCGGCTGGGAGAAAGTTTCCTTGGAAATCAAGGACGGCGTATTCTATCTTGAGGTATGTGATACTCCAGCTAGAGTTGACGTGAATGACTCTAGTTATGATAAATATGTAAAACAATAGTCCTGCGGCTTAATCCGCTAAAGACTTTGTGAAAGGCTTCCTGTTTTTATGGGAGGCCTTTTTTTATTTAGGATTTATCAAAACCCTAAAAACGGCTGAGCCAAGGCTTTAAGAGAGCGAAGCGAACGTACCTTGACCAAGCCGTATTCCCGGTGCGTAAAACGCACTGAAATTTTTCGCCGGAATTTGCTATACTTTATGAATGATGAACGGAAACACTGCAAAATTCGGCAAAAGGCATTTTTTTATTGTTGCCATTACAATCCTCATTTTCAGCGTGTGCGATTTGCTTGCGGCTTCTTTTTTTCAGGACGTCTTAAAGTCGCCGTTTTTCTTCGACACCATTTTTATGATTGCCGCCCTGTTTTTGTTCGGGCCGCTTGCCTCTCTTATCGAATATCTTCTGTTCATTTCTTTTACCTGCGTAAAGCTTAAAATCCGCGATGGAAAAACTGATTTTGTCTTCTTGTACACGCTTTCCGCGTTCACGATTATTCTTGTTACATGGCTTTTTATCCGCAAAAAGGAAAATCTCAAGAAGGGCGTGAACCTGACCTTTCTGTACATTCTTACCGCTTCGGTTCTTGCAGGGCTTGCGTGCAGCGTTGTTTCGGGCTTGATAAATTGGTTTGCGCAAAAACTGTTCCAAAAAGACTGGTATTTCAACACATTTATTTTTGCCTTCAACGGCGACGAATATATGAATTTCCTTTTTTCCTCAATTATAGGCCGCATTCCCGTCACCGTTTTGGACAGAGTGATTACAACCTTTTCGGGCTTTGGAATCAGCAGGCTGTATAGTAAAATTATGCACGGGGGGGGGGTAAAGAGCGGCGGCAGGATGCCGGCTTTGACTCGGTATAGAAAATATGAAAAAACTCCTTTTGCTTCTTACAGTTATCGTTTTTCTCGCTTCATGCGCGCAAAAAGCTCCGGATAAAAACGGCACGGATGCAGTCTGCGGCTTCTGGAACGAATTTTGCGCAATGCAGGACGCCTCCTCTCTTGAGGATTTTATCGGCACGCTTAAACGCTTTGACACTAAATGCTTTAACAGCGACATGGCATTAAAAGAGCTGGCAGAGAATCAGATTGCGCTCTGCATTTCCCTGGCGGAGGGGCTGCGGCCGCTCATTTTGGAAAAAGAAAACCATAAGGAAGAGATTCTGCTTGCTGTTCACGAAATGGACAGGGTTTTTATGAGTTTTCTAAAAAACAAAAACGAATCTCTTGAAGACACGCACCAAAAGCTGTACGAATTCTTCATTTATTTTACGCTTACGATTCTGATTGGCGGAGCTGCTCTTGTCATTCTGAACATGAAGGAAGGGCTTGAAAAAGACAAGATGCTTTACAGTTCGCAGGCCTTTTTGCAGCATTCGATTTTGGTTCAGGAAGCCGAGCGCAAAAGAATCAGCCGGGAGCTCCACGACAGCGTCGCGCAGAATTTGCGGTATGTTTCTCTTCTTGCGGAAAATATTTCTGACAGAGGCACGGCGGCTAAGATTATTGAAACGCAAAACCAGAACATTGAGGAAATCAGAAATCTCTGCTACAACCTGACTCCGCCGAGCATTACAAAAGACAATCTGCTTTCTTTGGTGAATGTCTTTGCAAAAAAGATTTTCGGAGACGCTTTCCAGTTCCGTCTGATTGCGGAAAACGGTGTTGACTTTTCCTGCTTGAATAGCGACGGGCTCTTGAATGTTTACCGGATTGTGCAGGAAGCGCTGCAGAATATAAAGAATCACGCGGGCGCGAACGAAGTCACGGTGTTTTTTAAGAGAAGCGCACCGGAGGCCGGACCTGCCGAAAACGCCGGACAAAAAGCGGCATTGAAAAAGGCATTTCCGGCGCGGGCGATGGCTACAAAAAATCCAGGGAGCCATTTTAAAATCATAATTTCCGACGACGGCTGCGGAATGGACGGGGAGCTTGTAAAAGAGATAAACTGTGCCGTTTTTGAAAAGTCCAAGGAATCCCATTTTGGAGTCCGCAATATCTGCGAGAGGGCAAGGCTTCTCAACGGAAAAGTGACGTTCTCTTCCGCGCCGGATTTTGGAACGCAGATAACGGTGGAGGTGTGAAA
Source organism: Treponema sp. UBA6367 (assembly GCA_002437725.1). Classification (GTDB taxonomy): domain Bacteria; phylum Spirochaetota; class Spirochaetia; order Treponematales; family Treponemataceae; genus Treponema_D. The sequence continues at coordinate 28,266 of DJRF01000015.1, read as the reverse complement.
AATGGCAAAAACATTTTACATTGTTGACGACCACGAGCTTTTGCGCATCGGCACGATTTCCTACATCGAAAAAAAATCTGGCTGGGTTTGCAAAGGTAATGCCGGCGAGCCTGAACAGGCGCTTTCTGAGCTTTCGCTTTTGTCGGGCGGAAACACGCTTCCGGACCTTGTGATTTCCGACCTTAATTTTTCTGGCGACGACGCGGGCTTTGACTTTATCGCAGAGCTTCACTCGCTTTATCCGGAACTAAAAATCATAGTGTACTCAATGTTCTTTTCGGCAGGAATAGTCCAGACGGCAATTCAAAACGGAGCTGCGGGCTATGTTTCAAAAAACGCGCCGTCGGACGAGCTCATAGAATGCATGGAAAACGCTTTCAGCGGAAAAACTTTTGTCCAAAAAGAATTGCGGGAAAATCTTGTAGAATTCAATTCGTTTACAGACGCGCTTACGCAAAGAGAAAAGCAGGTGATGGCCTTGATTCTGCAAAACTTTTCAAACACGCAGATTGCCGAAAAACTGCAGATAAGACAGCGCGCCGTGGAAAACTATATCTCAAGCATCTACGAAAAAACCGGCATCAACGACAAAAAGGAATTCATCAGGCGGTTTGGAATGTGAAGAAATCCATTTAGGGCATCCTCAAAAATTTTCTGGATTTGGCTTATGGGAGATAAAACCTTGCAGCAGGAAGATGAGGCAGAAAGAAAAATATACCCAGTATGTTGAGTAAATATAGTTACTTTGTTCGGGCAACTTAGTTACTTTATTTTTTATGATATATGAATTAAGTTTCCGCTGCAGGCACAGTTATTGCCGCTCTCGCTTACCTAAAAAATAAGTAGAGTAAAAAATAACCGCCAAGTTTGACCTACTGCGGCGGCTATTATCGCATTTAGTGGAGATAACCCAAAATTCGGGCATTTCCTTTCATTTTATATAACATATTGGTGTCATGCCGTCAACTTCCAGCCGAAATCCGAACATTGAAACTGCGCTTCTTTAAATCTATAATCAGAGCATGAATACTTTTTATGGAATTCTGATTCCTTTTCTTGGAACCACATTGGGCTCAGCCTGCGTTTACTTTCTTGGGAAAAGTTTAAATAAAAATGTCCAGAAATTTCTTTTGGGATTTGCATCTGGAGTAATGGTTGCGGCTTCTGTGTGGTCGCTTATAATTCCTTCAATAGACAGTTCATCTTCAATGGGAAAACTTGCGTTTATTCCGGCGGCAACTGGAACTGCGGCTGGAATTGCATTTCTTTTTTTGCTCGATGTTCTGATTCCGCATCTTCATGTTGACTCGGAAAAACCCGAAGGCTTAAAAGCAAAGCTCAAGCAAAGCACCATGATGTTTCTTGCAGTTACGCTCCACAATATTCCGGAGGGAATGGCGGTCGGCGTTGTCTTTGCGGCGTTTTCTGCGCAGAGCCTGGGATTTGCAGCGGCTGCGGCTCTTTCGGCAGGAATTGCAATTCAGAATTTTCCGGAAGGCGCGATAATTTCAATGTCGCTTGCAGGAAACGGAGAGTCAAAAAACAAGTCGTTTGCGTTCGGAGTCCTTTCTGGAATTGTGGAGCCTGTCGCGGCGGTAATTACAATCCTTCTGAAAAATTTAATAGTGCCTGTCCTGCCTTACCTTTTGTCGTTTGCGGCCGGCGCAATGCTCTACGTTGTTGTGGAAGAGCTGATTCCCGAAGCTTCTGAAAAACCGCACTCGAATTTAGGCACAATCGGATTTTCAATTGGCTTTATTCTGATGATGATTCTGGATGTCGCGCTGGGATAAAAGTTTCTTCTGAATTATTTCATTTCCGCTGGAACTTGCAAGGGACACTTGCCTTTTATTTCATAGCGGCAGTTGCAGCAGTCGTCTCCGTCTCCAAGCGTCTTGGTTCTTGAAAAACCGTTTCCCATATAGTGGGCGACAATGTAGTCAACGGCGCAAATTCCGGGCAGCATTCCTTCCGCGCCATATTTTTTCGCAAGCGTAATAAATCCGCATCTCTTTATGTCAATTTCAAAAGAATTTTTGTTCAGATTTCTGTATTCAATGAGCCAGTCATTTTCATGAAGATTTCCATTCTTTTGATGTTCGATGTGGGACGCGGCTTTTTTTCGGAAGCTTTCAAGATAAATTCTTCCGGCTGAACGAAGAAAAATTTTTGGCACAGTCAAAATCATGCATTCATTCATTTTCCACATCAGGCTGTCGGCTTCTTTTGCGGAAAGTCCAAGATTCCGCATGGATTTGTACCAGGCGATATATGACGGCGTATACGCATAGTTAAAAGAAAAAATGCTTTCCCCAATATCAGGCAGTTCCAAAAGAACCTTTTTAAATACAATGCGAGATTCGGCTTTGAACTTTTTCCAAAATTCCGCGCCATAGTTTTTTATAATAAATCTGCGGCTGCGAAACATTGTAATATTGTAGATAAACCTATAAATATTCACGTTTTTATTCTAGCACAATTTCTTAAAAATAGCAGGAACAAACTGGCTCTAGGTAGCATTTCCAAGCCGGCCGTCAAGTGAAGATGGTTTGCCGTAATTTGCTTCTCCGTTATAGCTCAAGTTTTTTTATTACAGGAACATCATATTCCAATTGTTTTTTATCTATTCGCTATTGTGTATTGCTATTTCGTTTTTCATTTCCCCGAACAACTCCTTCAGATTATCTGCTATTTTAGCTTCAAGAGCGCAGTTTTTTTTGCTCAGGGTTTTAAGCTCTGTGTTAATCTCCAGCATTTCGTCTTTATCAATTCTGCAATGATTCTGCTGTCTGGTGTATAAGATTTTTTATGGTTTTTTGGATGTTCTGCGGAATCGAATCCAAATCTGTTAAAATTGACTTTGTCTCCGGATTAATCTGAATAAACGCTGGCGATTTTGATTTTTCATCCTTTCCTGTAACCAGATATTCAACCGAAACATTCAGAGCCTGCGCGATTTTTACCGCAATGTCGGCAGGGGGAATCACCTGTCGTGCGCTCAGGTAACAGTCCAGAGTTGGCTTTGGAATTCCGGTCGCAACGGCAAGCTCCTTGACCTTCATGTCCTGATAATCAAGCTCTTCCCTCAGATTTTCCCTAAAAGTTTTTGGCATAGTCTTATATTAATAACATTTCATAAATTATCTCTTGTTAATAATGATAAATCATAATATAATCATAAACTAATAATGAGATGTCATAAATTGAGTTATGTAATTCTCATTATTACTCTTGATTTTGGAGAAGATTTTGACCCGACACGCCATTCTCTGCGGCTGTGCGCCTGACGGATTCACGCAGAAAAAAATAAACGAAATGCACGATTTTCTCGCAAGCGAATCCGGCGGCTCTTGGGCGGAAAAGGAAATTATGATTTTCCCGAACGGCGTTACAGAGGCGATGCTTTCTTTTGTGCTTGAGAGGCTCAAGGCGGACAGAACTGAACAAATTCTTCTATATATATGCACTTTGTCGCCGGTTGCGGATGATGATGAGTCTGTGTGGCTTGGCGGCGAGGAAGTGCGGAAAAGCGTGATTGTGGCTTTCTGTGCGGATGGCTGCGGTCAGGTGGTTTATGACTGCGGAAGGGAATTTGTGAGGGAGGAAGAGATAGAGCAGGAAGAAAAAATTCTTGAAAGCAAAATAACTTCACTTTCATTTGCGAAGACGGGAGAGTGATATGAAAAACTATCTCTTTGAGGAAATTCCGCTCGCAGTTCCTTCTGACCTTGCGGAAATGAAATCTGTTTTCTCCCAGATGCTCGATGGTTCCGGGCAGTCTGTAATCTCGTTCATAAATCCCGAAATCTTTTTGGCGCAAGAGAAAAATCCGCTTCTTCATGAATATTTTAAGAGCGCGAAATACAACTTTATCGACGGAATAAACCTTCTGTACGCAATCAACAAAAAACTCGGCACTTCATATTCTACCGTTGACCGCTATCCGGGAACAGATTTTTTTGACTATCTTCCTGACGGCAGAAAAGTGGGCGTCTATCTTTATGGCTCGAAAATCGAAAACCTTGAGGACGCAAAGCTCCGCATAGAAAGCGCGCATTCGAACGTAAAAATAATCGAATGGACTTTCGGCTACACAAAATTTGACGGCGATTTTCTGATTGAAAAAATAAACGCCGCAAAACCCGACATCCTGATTGTATGTAAAGGCTGCCCGCTTCAGGAACAGTGGATTTGGGAAAACCGGCAAAAACTGAACGCAAAAATAATCTTCGGAAACGGCGGTGCTGTCGATTTCTGGAGCGGAAACACAAAACGCGCGCCTGAATTTATGATCCGCCTCGGACTAGAATGGCTTTTCCGACTGTTCGCAAGTTTCTCGTTCAAACGCGTGGCAAGGCAGATGAAGCTGGTGAAATTTCTGGTGAACTATAAGCGCGGGAAATATGATGTGAGGGAAGACGTTTAAATGTCCAATACATCCCGTATTGCAAAAAACACGCTTGCCTTGTACTTTCGGCAGATTCTCATAATGCTCGTGTCTTTGTACACGGTGCGTGTCGTTCTGAATACGCTTGGCGCGGAAGATTATGGAATCTACAATGTTGTCGCCGGCGTTGTCACGATGTTCGGTTTTTTGAGCGGCGCGATGGCGACTGCAAGCCAGCGTTTCTTCTCGTTTGAGATGGGGAGGAAAAACGAAGCCGGGCTTCCGCATATATTTTCTGTAACTCTTACAATCTACGCTTTTCTTTCTGCTGTGATTGTCATTTTTGCGGAAACTTTGGGATTTTGGTTCGTATGCAACAAGCTTGTGATTCCGCTGGAGCGCATGACTGCCGCAAAATGGATTTATCAGTGTGCGGTCATATCATTTCTGTTCACCCTTATGACTACACCGTACATGAGCGCGATAATCGCCCATGAGAACATGAGCATCTATGCGTATGTGAGCATTGCCGAGGCGGTGCTGAAGCTTGCAGTTGCATTTGTCCTGAAAATCGCTGTGGCGGACAAACTGATTCTTTACGGAATACTTCTTTTGTTTGTGGCTGCCATAAATACTGGGCTTTACCGTTTTTACTGCAGGAGGCATTACAAGGAATGCAGATTCAGACTGTCGTGGGATAAGAAGCTGTTTTCCGGGATGTTCAGCTATGTCGGATGGAATCTCTTCGGAAGCTCTGTTGGTGTATTCAAAAATCAGATTGTGAATATTCTTCTGAACCAGTTTTTCGGTTCACTTGTGAATGCTGCCAGGGCGATAGCTTCGCAGGTAAGCGCGGCGGTAACAAGTTTCAGCCAGAATTTCTCAACAGCGATACGTCCTCAGATTATAAAGACTTATGCCGCGGAAGAAAAAGAGGAATGTCTTTCGCTGACTTTCCGCGGCTGCAGGATGACATTTTTTCTGATGTATATTTTTACGCTTCCGCTTTTGCTCGAAATGCCGTTTGTATTGGATGTCTGGCTTAAAAATCCGCCTGAAAATGCCGTACTTTTTGCGCGCCTTGTTCTGATTGATGCTTTGGTTGATTCCGTGAGCTATCCAGTCATGACGCTTGCGCAGGCGACTGGAAAAATAAAGCTTTATCAGAGTGCTGTGGGCGGAATCCTGCTTATGAATCTTCCTGCAAGCTATGTATGCCTGAAATGCGGGCTTCCTGCATACAGTGTTCTTGTCGCTGCAATCTGTATAACTTTTATTGCGTTTGTTGTGCGTCTTTTTATTGTAAAAGTTTTGACAGACTTTTCTATACGAAGTTTCTTAATGAGCGTGTACCTGCCGATTTTTGCCGTTGCAGTTCTGTCTGCGGTTGTTCCTGCTGCTGCTCGCTATTTCATTAAAGGTGAAATTATGAATTTTATTGGCGTTGTCTTCTTGTCCGTCACCTTTGCTTCAGCATCCATCTTGTTTGTCGGAATGAATAAATCAGAACGTGTTTCTGTCTTGAATATGATGCGAAGGAGTTTTTTTGATGCCTAGTCTTCCTTCTTTAAAATGCTCCGGCTGTGGCGTCTGCGAACAGATTTGTCCTAAGTCCGCAATCTCGATGACACCGAATAATGAAGGATTTTTATATCCTGAAGTTGATTCTTCTCTTTGCGTTGAGTGTAGGCTTTGCGAGAAAACTTGCCCGGTTCTGAACGTAAAAAACTCAACTGATTTTTCAGAAAGAAAAGCGTATGCGGCAATCTGCAGCGACGAGAAAATCCGTCTTGAAAGCTCTTCCGGCGGAATGTTCACGGTTCTTGCTGAAAAAGTGATAGCTGAGGGAGGCGTTGTTTTCGGTGCGGAATTTGACAGTGATTTTTCTGTAAGGCACGGCTGGACTGATTCCGTTTGCGGGCTTGAGAGATTCCGCGGGTCAAAGTATCTGCAGAGCCGCACGGAAAGCAGTTTTTTGGAATGCAGAAAATTTCTTGATGATGGAAGAAAGGTCCTTTACACAGGAACACCGTGCCAGATTGCCGGATTAAAGGCGTTCCTAAAAAAGGACTATGAGAATCTTTTTGCCGTTGACGTTATCTGCCACGGAGTTCCAAGCCCCGCACTCTGGCAAAAGTATATAAAATTCCGCGAAAAAAAATCCGCTTCGCGGATTGTGAAAACAGCTTTCAGGCGGAAGAATGACGGCTGGAAGCTGTTTTCACTGTCATTCACTTTCGCGAATGGCAGTGAATACAGGCAGACTTTGACAAAAGATAAATATATGCAGCTTTTCTTAAAAGATAACGGACTTCGAAAAAGTTGCTATGAATGCTCATTCCGCGGAAATAGCCACAAGTCAGATATAACGCTTGCGGATTTTTGGGGAGTTGAAAACCTTGAAAAAGAATTCTTTGACGACAAAGGGACAAGTCTTGTAATTGTTCAAAATGAAAAAGGAAAAAGACTAGTTGATTCAATAAAGAACTCTTGCTGCATAAAAGAAACTGATTTTAGTCAGGCTGTAAAGTTCAATCCTGCATATTTTGAAAGTAAGAAGCGCCCTAAAAAGAGAAATATCTTCTTTAAAAATTTTGAAAGAACAGAAATTAATGAGTTGTACATAAAATTTGGAAAGGACTCTTTTTTTATGAAAACGAAACGTTTTGCAGCAAGATGTTTATGGCATATCCGAAATATAAAAAATAAAAAGGAGGCTCGCTGAAAAGACAATTGATTTTTGATAAGACAACGGTGTTTTCTTGTTGTTTTATATGTTCTTTGACATTTCTATTTTTGATTTGGGGGTTATCAAAACCCAAAAAAACGGCTGAGTCAAGGTTCTGATTTTTGCATAAATTTTTTACCGTTTTACCGTATTGAGGATATTTGTAAAAAATGCTACTTTTATTAAAAAGTATCGCCTTTATGGGCTGAACTTTTTAATAGGAACTCTGCTATGGAAATTAAGCGTGATGTGTATCTGGACAGACTTGTCTCGTCTATGTGGAACGGGCAGGTAAAAGTCATAACTGGAATCAGAAGATGCGGAAAGTCTTATCTTTTGCACGTCCTGTTCAAGAATTATCTGCTTGAAAAAGGAGCGAAGCCAGAGAACATCATCTCTATTGAGCTTGATTTGCTTCGCGACATACGATTTAGAAATCCGCTTGAGCTTTCCTCATTTGTTGTCAGCAGGATTCAGGGCAAGTCGGAAAAGTTTTATCTTTTTATCGATGAGATTCAGCTTTCGGATGAAGTTAAGAATCCTTACAATCCTGAAGGCAAAAAAATCACTTTTTATGATGTTCTGAATGATTTCCGTGAGTATCAGAATCTTGATGTTTACGTTACAGGCTCGAACTCAAAAATGCTTTCATCAGATATTCTTACAGAATTCCGCGGGCGCAGCGATGAAATAAGGGTTCACCCATTAAGCTTTGCAGAATTCTTGTCGGTGTATGACGGCGAAAAATCCGATGCGTTTGAGGAATTCTGTTTTTACGGCGGGCTTCCTTTTGTGCTCTCTAAGAGTGATGAAGCGGGAAAAATGGAGTATCTTTCCACGCTTTTTTCTGAGGTTTACATAAAAGATATTGTTGATCGTAAAAAAATTGAGCGCGAGGATGTGCTTTCCAAGATTCTGAATTTAATCTGCTCTTCTGTCGGCTCTCTTACAAATCCTAAAAAAATTGCTGACACACTCCGCTCAAAAGAGAAAACTGAAATTTCAGACGTTACTGTTTCTTCATACATAAAGCACCTTGAGGATGCGTTCCTGATTTCCGAGGCTAAGCGTTACGATGTTCGCGGAAAGTCCTATTTTGATTTTCCAAGCAAATTCTACTGTGAGGATGTTGGCTTAAGAAATGCGAGAATTGGATTCAGGCAACAGGAGATGACGCATATCATGGAAAATGTGGTTTATAATGAGCTTAAAATCCGCGGATTTCTTGTTGATGTGGGCGTTGTGTATTCAAGGGAGCTGAACCAGAATAAGAATTCTGTGCGTGTTCCGCGCGAGATTGACTTTGTGGCTTCAAAAGGCGGAAAGAAAGTCTATGTCCAGTCGGCTTTTGCGTTGCAGACCGAAGAGAAGACTGCGTCAGAACTCAAGCCCTTTTCGCTCACAGGAGATTCATTCCCGAAAATAATTGTACGCGCCGACATAAGAAAACGCTGGTACGATGAAGACGGCGTTCTGAACATCGGAATTACAGATTTTCTGCTGGACAAAAACTTGTTTTAGAAAGACAAAATTCAAAAATAGAAATCAGATAAAATCAATTATCTTTTCAGCCAAAAAAAAGATGGCTGGAACAAAAAAACTGAAAGTCGGAATACTCACTTTCTGGTGGTCAAACGACAATTATGGTCAGCTTTTGCAATGCTATGCACTCCAGAAATATCTGCGTGACGCAGGACACGATGCCTTTTTAATACGGTATAACTCTCAGAATGATTTTACAAGAAGTCCTGTTTTTATTCGCCTGTTGAAGGCATTGAATCCAATCCTGCTTTTCAAATATTTAAACTATAGAGTTAATTCAAGAAAATCCATTGTGGAAGCGAAACTTCACGATCGGCATTTTGAGGATTTCCGAAACAAATATATTGTCCAGTCAGAAAAAATATATAGCTCATATTCGGAACTGAAAGAAAATCCTCCAGAAGCTGATGTCTATATTGCGGGAAGTGATCAGGTCTGGAATTTCAGTTTTTGCAAGAACATAAAAAAATGTAAAAATCTTATACATGCGTATTTTCTTGATTTTGGAAAATCTGAAACAAAACGAATGAGCTATGCTGCAAGCTGGAGCTGTTCAGATTTATATCCTGATATTATAGAAGAAATCCGTCCTCTTATTGCAAAATTTGACTATGTTTCAGTGCGTGAAAAAGGCGGAATAGAGCTATGCAGGAAATGCGGATATGAGAATGCTGAACTCGTGCCGGATCCGACGTTGCTTTTGAGTGCAGAAGATTACAGAAAAATCTACAGTGAAAATAAAATCAATGTTCCTTATAAGCCTTATCTTTTGCTTTACATGCTCAGTAATGCCTGCGATTTTGATATTGATAACGTTTATGATTTTGCTGCTGAAAAAAATCTTGATGTAATTTACGTAACTGGAAACTCGAAAATTGACAGTTACACAAAAACATTCGCGACAATTCCTGAATGGCTTTATCTGGTAGACAATGCGGAATATGTTGTTACGAACAGCTTTCATTGCTGCGTTTTCAGTTTGATTCTTAAGAAGAAATTTGGTGTTGTTCCATTAATAGGAAAAGTTTTCTCTATGAATGAGCGGATAGAAAATCTGTTCAGACTTTTTGGAATTAAAGGCAGATGGATTAAAAATGGATTTGAGTTTTTGGAAAATGATTATGAAGGTAATGTATTTTCTAATATTAATAATAAAGATTTTCGGAGAATTATTATGGAAAAAACAGCAGTACCTGATAAATTGTATCATTACACATCGAAAACAGGATTTCTAGGTATTATTAAAAATAAAACTCTTTGGGCTTCTGAAATTTTATTTATGAATGATAGTAAAGAAAGTAAGATTCCTTATGAAATATTTGAAGAATTATTGTCTTTAGAAAAAAATTCTGATGTAAAAGAAAAACTAAAAAAGGAAAACGTGACATTTGATTTCAATGATTTTTATAAGTCTTTTGAAGGTTTTGGATATTATGTAATTTCTTTTTCAGAAAAAAAAGATGATTTGAATCAATGGAGATTATATGGAGATAATGCTTCAGGGATATGCATTGAATTCGATACTTCTTATTTATTAGAAACATTAAATAAATGTAATCAAAATAAAATTGACTTGAAAAAATGTATATATAATAAAAATGAACAAATTCTTGAAATTCAAAAATTGATAGATTCTATTAAGTCTGAAAATACTCCAATTTATAGCATTATACCAAAATTATTGAAGTTTTCTACTTATTTCAAACATGAAAGTTTTAAAGATGAGCAGGAGTGGCGAATTGTTATAGAAAATGTAGAAAAAGCTCAAAAAAATGCTAGATGCGGAAAGAATTTGTTTATTCCTTACTGTGAAGTAAAGATTGAAAAAGAAAAATTACCTGTTGAAGACGAAAACAGATATCCATGGCTAGGAAATATTACGCTTGGACCTTGTAATGATGAATTAGCAAAAAATTCTGCTAACCAGGTTTGTCTTTTGAATGGTATTGGATTTAGCAAGAATTTACACAGAGATTTATTGAAATCTGATATTCCATATAGAGGATGAAAATGAATTTTTTGAAACATATCTGCAGGTTTATAAAATATCATCTTTTAAGAATAAAATATTGTTTGCTTTGTAAGTTTAAGAAAAGAGATATAAAAGAATTATTTTCAGATTCAGAAAGTTTTGTTCTGTTTATAACTCATAATTACGGAGGAGGAACTAAGACTTTTGAAAATAATTATATTTCAAATTCTGACAAAAAAATCGTTATTTGCCGTATGATTTCGTATAAAAAAAATCTTTCTATTAAAATTGAAAAAGATGGAAAGAGTTTTTATTTTTCATCTGCCAGATTTGAAATGATTTTGTCATTTTTATTTGCAGAAATTATTTTAAATTCGCTCATAAGTTTTTACAAACTTGAAGAAATTATAAATTTGCTTGTTAAGTATAAAAATAAAAATTCTGATGTGAAATTTACATATATGGTTCATGATTATCACTGTATTTGTCCTAATTTTAATCTAATTTCTGATAATTGGAACTGTAATCTAAAATGTGGGGAACATAAATGTAGTTTTAATGAATTTTCTCATAAATTTATAGGAAATGTAGAACAATGGCGAAATATCTGGAAAAAATTATTCTTGGTTACTGATGAAATACGATGTTTTTCAACGAGTTCTATGAAAATATTGAAAAATGCTTTTCCAGATTTATCAGATAAAAAGTTTAATGTTGTTCCGCATAGCATGGAATATTGCAAATTTACTCCGATAAAAAATATCGAAAATTTTTCTTTTCATATTGGAATTGTTGGAGCTGTTCATTTAATTTTGAAAGGTAGATTTGTTATTCAAGAACTTTTTAAAAGATTACCAGAAGAAATTCCGATTTCTATAATTGGTTCTTCAAAGTATCAATTTGGAAAAATAAAACGGAAAAATATTCGTTTTTTGGGAAAATACAAGCATGAAAATCTTCAAAAACTTGTAGAGAGCGAAAACATATCGATGGAAATTTTTCCATCGATATGGCCTGAAACATTCAGTTATCTTGTTTCTGAACATATTGCAATGAATGTTCCTATAATTTGTTTTGATATGGGAGCTCAATCTGAAAAGGTAAGAACTTATACTAAGGGAATTATTGTAAAAGATATTGATGAGATGGTGAATGTGATAATTAAGAAATTTAATGAAAGAGAAAAAAAATGCTTTATAAAAAAACTTTGACACAAATTTCACAATTTTTCCTTGGCTGCTTAATTTTTATGATGAACATAAATGGAAATAATTTTTTTCATTTAAAAGAGATTTTCTTTGTCCTGTTTGTGGCCTGTTCTTTGCAATATGGAAATTATAAAAAAGTTTTTAATTTTTTATTGATGATTTGTCTTTATCTTTATAGTGCTATTGTAAATCTTTTTACCGAACCTGCTTATCAGTTTAATGCAGCAATTTATAATTTATTAGGGTTTATATATTTATTTTTGCAAGTTTTTGAAGTTGAAGCCTACAAAGATACAATTATAAAAACTTTTTTATCGTCTTCCTTGATTGTGGCTGTTATTTCAATTTTTGTTTGGCTTGTTTGCATGCTTTTTCCTCTTATTTGTGTTGGTTTACAGTTGTTTTTTGAAACTAATAAAACCGATGCGGCGGCTTTTATTTTTATGATTATAGAAAGAGAAATCTTAGGTTTTAGATTTCTACGTGTTTATTATTGTACAGCTCCTTGTATGATTTGTTCGCTCGGTTTTTATTATTTACAGCAATTAAAAAATCCTACGAAGAAGAATTTATTTTTAATTTTGATATATACTTTTGCACTTTTGATAAGCGGAGCAAGGGCAAATATCCTTGTTGTCTGTTTGTTATTCGGAGGTTATGTTTGCTTGAATTTATTGAAACATAAAAAAATTGTTCGAGCTCTTTTTCTTATTCTACTAGCAGGTTCTTTATCATTGGCTTTTCTTTTTATCATGATGGGAGAAAGTTCTGATGCATCTATAAAAGTAAAAGATTTGCATAAAACTTCTTATATGGAGATTTTTTCAGAACATCCTTATAAGACAATTTTTACTGGGTGGGGTGCCGGCTCTGAATTTTATTCGAAAGGTTTTCATAAAATTACAAGTACAACAGAACTTTCTTTCTTTGAAACAATTAGGCGGTATGGAGTTTTATCAACTATTCTGATTTTTATTTTCATTTGGGGACGACCCATTATTTTTTGTTTTTCAAATAAAATGCCATTTGTTTATCAAGTTTATTTTTCTGTAATAATAATTTCATATGTATGCGTTGCATGTACAAATCCTTTTTTGCTTGGAAGCATTGGATTTTGTTCTTTAATCTTTATGGAAGTTTTAATTCAAGATTATTTTAAACAAGGGGGTAATAAATGACCACTATTGAAAATCTTGCTGCTTTTGACCTTGACGGTACTTTGTGGAAAGGCAATTCTCATTATGAAATATTGAATTCTTATTTTAAAACCAATTTTTATAAATCATTTTTATTTCGGCTGTACAGGCATTTCTTTAAGAAAAGTACTTATAACTTGATTTGCAAAAAATATGAAAAAATTCCAAAAGATTACTCTTCCTCATTCTTGCTTGACTTTAATGATGAGACAGTTATGCTGCTGCGCCAAAAACAAAAAGAAGGGTATTGTTGCATAATAGTTTCAAATGCGCCTTTTGAAATTTTATCTTCGGCTGCAAAGTCGCTTAATGTTCCGTATTTAAAAGCTCCTATTGGAAGGAAAAAAGAGGTTCTTGACCAAAATTATGCATATAAAAATCTCTTTGTATGCACAGATAATATTGAAGATATTGACTTGGTTGAAGCTAGCAACTCAAGAAAAATCATCTACACAAATGCTAATAAAAAATTTTTTGTTAGCCGGGGATTTTAAATGAATACAGTCGCACTTGTAACCCTTTATAATCCTGATGAGAAAATTGCAAAACGGATAGAAACTCTTTCAAAGCAGGTTTCAAAAGTCGTTTTGTTGGATAATTCGCCTAATGCGCAATGCGAAAGGTTATTTTTTTCAGCAGAAAACGTTGTTTATCATTTTTTGGGAAAAAATCTTGGGCTGTCTTCGGCATTTAACTGGGCATTGAAAAATCTTGATTTCATAAAACATTCTGACTATGTTCTGTTTTTTGATCAGGATTCTTGTGTTACAGAAAATCTTGTGCATATTCTTGTTTCCGATTTTGAAAAGCTTTCCAGAATTTATAAAGTTGGCTGCATTGGTCCTGTTTATTTTGATTCAACCAAGAAAGAAATCAGCGGAATCAATAAGAGATGTATTAAAATTGATGAAGATATTTATAAAACTTCGGAAATTATAACATCTTCATTGCTTACAACTTATGATGTATTGGAAAAAATCGGCTTTTGGGATGAAACGATTTTTCTTGACTATGCAGATTTTGAATTATGCTGGCGAATGAAAAAATATGGTTTTGAAACTTTTATCTCAAAAAATACAGTTTTAAATCATTCTCTTGGGGTGGGAGTATTAAAATGCCGTCTTGTTTTTAAGGAGATGACATTCAATTATTCTACGCCGCTCAGAGAATATTATCAGACTAGAGCAGCTGTAAAGCTTTTAAAGCGAAATTATGTTCCTTCAAACTGGAAAAGAAATTTTGTCTTTAATCTAACTGTCCGTATTTTCTTTTTTGTTTTTTACCTTCCGCATAAATTCAAGCGGTTAGAATATTTTTACCTTGGATTTTTGCATGGCATTTTATCTAAGAATGGCGAAATAAAAATATCTAAATAACTTTGGAGGCTTTATGTTTTTTATTCCTTTTGTGTTCACAAAGAAGACGCACTATAATTCAGCAAACAAGATAGCTGTTTATTTTATAACTTATCTTATTCCGCTGTTTATGATTTCTTTCTTGCAAAGTTATCCGCAGAATTTAACTTCTGTGTCATTTTATTTAAGTTTTTTTCTGGCTCTTGTTTCCTACGTTAATTTGTATGAAGCTGGCTACATCTATAACGAATGTGAAACTATAAAAAAAGAAAAGAATCCTACAAAAAGGCTTACTGATTTTCAGTTGGAATTTTATGAAAAGCATAAGGCAATTATTTATGCCGAGCGATTTATTGTTTCCATAGCTTTAAATTTATTGCTGTTGTTTTTTATATCAAAAAAATCTGTTTTCTTTTTTTCTGCTGCAGAGCTTGCCACGCTTTTTATTTATTACGTGTATAACAGTGTCCGGGGAAAATTTACTCAGCTTGTTTATTTTTTCTTGAGCGTGATGAAATATTCAAGCTTGATTTTTATAAATTCGGAAAAACTTTCGCTTAGCATTTTTATTGCTGCCATTTTTGTTTTTCCAGTTGTTCGCACAATGGAATACAAGGCGCATTACGGAGCTGATTCCGATGTGAACTTGTTTTTCAGGAAATACATTATAAAATATGATGTTTCAAAAATTACCGTCTTTAGAGTATGGGCAACTTTTATTCTGCTTGCTATTTCGCTCACTTTGTATTTGCTGAATATATGCAGCTTGATTCCGGTAATTTGCTGCGCATATATTTTTATTTATCGGTTTGCCTTGTTTGTCGCTGTAAAATGCGGCGCGAAATTTAAGGGGTATTTGAAAACTGATGGGAATAAAGGTTTGAGATGAGGAGCTGAATTGCAGTTCAATACAGGAAACTGCTAGGAAGGTTTTCACTTTGGATTCGCATTTTCTTTAGAGCCAAGCCGTTCGATATGTGCGTAATGCCTCAAAACTTTTCGTTGTAGGGGAGCCGGAGCTTGATTCCGCAACAAAAGAATATCTGGAATTTGTCAATAAGGAATTCAACATTCCGATTGGTTATCTGCGGATTGAATTGTAAAAAATTAAAAACTTACAACTTCCTGTAAAGAAAACAAATCTTGAAAAATATTCTGTTGTGAGTATGTGAGCTATGTGATTGAATGGGGACATGGGGAATAGAATCTATTATTATTCAGGAATGTTTATTATAATCACATAAAGAGGTGTTCATCATGTCCATATATTTTCCTGAAAGCGAGGAAATTTATTTCAAAAAAACGCGGGAATATTTTAAGGAAGTCATAAGTTCATATTCAAACGAAAATTACCGTTCTGCAATCATCATGCTTTATTCAATTTCTATATGTGATATTCTCTTTAAGTTGCAGGAACTTAAGGATATGTACAACGATTCTATGGCAGCGAAAATCCTAAAGAAAGTCGAATATTTAAGAAATAATAAAGACTGTCTGTCAAAATCAAAATGGGAAAAAGAGCTTGTTGACGAGGTTTATAACGAAACCAACCTCTTGGACTTAGAATCTTATACAAACTTGAATCATCTGTATGATTACAGAAATTTTTCTGCACATCCTGTATTGAATGAAAATTATGAGCTGATAAATCCTACAAAAGAAATAACGGTCGCATTCATAAGATTGACTTTAACCAACATCCTGATAAAACCGCCGATTTTCATAAAAAACGTTCTTGGAATGCTTACGGATGATTTGAATGAAAAAAGCAAAATCTATATCAATGAATATGAAAAACTGCATGATTATCTAAAAAACAAATATTTTTCGAAAATGCCGGATTCCATGAAGTTTAAAATTTTCATAACCTTATGGAAATTCTGTTTCAATAAGCCTGATGATGAATTGCGCATGAAAAATCTGAAAATAAATAGAAAATGCTTGCAGATTTTAACAGAAGAAATCGGAGATGAGATTATAAAGAAAATTGATGATGAAAAAGAGAAGTTTTCCGTCGCAACTGATGAAAAATGCATTTTTAGCTTGATTGTCTATTTGTCGCATTTTCCTAAGATTTATAGTAATCTGGCAGATGATGTGAAGTTGCATATAGATTCTGTTATTGAAAAGAATAGCAATGCAAAGGCGATTTCATGGTTTGTTTGTAATGATTATTCGGCGCATTTAAATATGTTGAAAGTGAATTATTCGTTGCTGCTTACTGAGGAAACTATAGAATATATGGTAAAAACTTATTCCGATTTAGGAAAAGAATCAGAACTTTACGATTTCTTTATTTTTTATTATGGCGACAGCCAGTCATTCGATATGGCTGATGAAAGATTTGATTTTGTAATTGCTCCATATTTGGATAGTTTTATTGCTTCCCAGTTAAAAAAATTGCTTGAATATTGCAATGACAATTCTCAGATTTATAGAAGATGGGCTGCATATTCCTCTAATACGAGATATCAAAAGCAATTTTGCAGAAACTTGGAAAAGACTTTGATTTTTCTGAATACAAGAAATTTGACTTTGATAAATCAATATTGGAAGAAAGGGAAGAAGAGTAGAATTATTGTTTTGGATTATATTATATGTGTAATGATTTTCTTGAAAGTAAGACAGCGAAAACTATTCATTGGTTCATTTCTTTAATTGGGATTATTGTTGCAATTTTTGCTTCAGTTCCACAGATAAAAGAAAGTTTTTATAAACCTTGTCATGAATTGGAACTTATTGTTCTGGATATTAAAATAAACAATACCACTTTTGGTATTCCAGTAATATTTAATAACAAGGGGGATTATGATGAAATTATAACTTCAATTTCTCTTTGGTATGTTGAAATGGTGGATTACGGAGAAAATAATATAAAAATTGCAGAAACTGAAAATATTTATTTTTTGCCAAGAAAAAATATTCAGAAAAAGATTTTTGATATAACGCTAGATGACGAAAATCAGATTATAAAGAATTTGCAATATAAAATTTCGAATAACATTGTTTCTTTTGAAGTGATTTTTGAAGTTCTTACTGAGAATACAGAGCATATAACTCAGAAACTAAAAATAGGAAATATACGATTTGAAGGAGATAAAATGCACTTTGATATGATTACACAGCCTGATTCTATAAATATCGATTTTACTTCTGCAAGTTACAAAAAAACGATACAATCTTTTCCTAGAACAACGGAATATGACCCTTTTCCATTTATCGAACGACATTGAGTTTGGGATTAGATAGAAATTGTTGACTTTGTTTTATCGTTTTTGTTATCATCCATTCTTCACTTCCTCATACATCGCAAGGACATTCGCCTTCCAGTCGACTACGAGTTCTTTCGGTTCAAGCGGAGTGACGTACATTCCTTTTTCCAGAATCCAGTTCAAGACGGGGTAGTACTGGTTGCTTGTGAATGTCATGATTGCCGTCCCGTCGCTCTGTTCCTCGAATTTCTGGTCGTCCGCCCACTTGTACATTCGGATGTAGCAAAGTTTCTCTTTCCGAATTTTCAGTTTGAAGCTGTAGTTTTTTTTTCCGATGAATTTTCCGAAATTGCCTTTGCTGTGCTTTTCAAATTCAAAGTCCAGCGGAAGCTCAAAGGTTTTGTCCAGGATTTTTGGATTCGTGATTGCAGGAAGATTGTATAGCCGAGTTTCCCTGTAAAATTTATTGTAGCAATACAAGCTCCACATTCCCTGAAAATAGACAAGCTGCCACGGCTCGACGGTAACTTCATAACGCCTGCCGTTTTTATAATAGTCGAACTGAATGAGGCGGTTTTTCATCATGGCTTCTTCGATTAGATTCCATAGATTGTCTTCTATTTTGACCGCATTCATTCCGAGAAACACAATCCGGTTTTCAAGTTTTGCCGCGTTCAGTTTTTCGTTTCCGTCCAGCTCGTTTTCAAGGCTTTTGTAGACTTCAATCGCCTGATTGTAAATTGGAGTGTCCTTTACGACTTTAAGCAGATTTGTCATCAGGTGCGCGGCGATAATCTGCTTTTCGGTCGTGAAGCTCGCAATCAGCTCGTCAATTTGCAAAGCCCTGCGGTAATTGGAAAGCGAAAGCCGTCTATTGCCCATAAGTTGGATCTTCCGTTAGTTCTGGAACAGGAAAATTATGAACAATTGAGTGTTGTTTTTTTCCAGTAAAATCAGATTTTCCGGGCGGCAGTCATATCCGTTGTTGTTGATATGGTGAACATGCATTCCCTCTTTGTAATTTGGTAAAAAGGCTGCTGCGACAAAGCGATAAACACAGGTTGTAGAATCAAATTTATATTCAGCCGGTCTTGTATAATCTTTCATTACAAGGTAGCCGCCATATTCTTTTCCCAATTTGTCGCCTTGCTTCATTATTATTCCATAATGTTTTATTCTTCCGAAGTTGCTTGCTGAATATTCTGGTTTTCCGTCTTTTTCATTTTTGTACAATGGAACAGTTTTCCAGTTTTCTTCGGTTTGTATGTTATCTCCATAAACTTGTTTTAATAATTCGTCTGGAATTCTTTCTTTATCACAATTAAAAATTTGCTCGAATTTTTCTTTTATAGATTTACGTTCTTCAATCGGAGCTTTTGCTGTATACTCATTAGCCGAATCTCTAAGTTCTCTGAGCGTAAATGTTTTTCCATCAAATCCTATTACTATCTTAGCAAGACCTTCGTCTAACCGTGGATATTTTGATTTTCCATGCTTTCACCTCACTGTAGTTTCAGCATACACCCTCACGCTGTCATATAATGCAAGTCTGAAAATTATATCACGAAAAACATTTTTTTTGAAAAAAAATTAGACTGTCATTATATGCAAGTAAGCCGTGTTATCATAATTTAAAAGTTGAATAAAAAGTTTTCGTGAAACAAAGTTGGAGGCGAACATGAAAAATGAAATGACTTTTGATGAAATCTATCTTTTGAAGGACAAAGACATTCAGCTGGTTCTAAAGGAAATCGATGTTATGGAGCTGGAATATGCCTTGATGGAAGCGGGTGCGGAAGTCAAGGATGCGTTTTTCCGCAATATGTCAAAACGTGCGGAGCAGATGATAACGGAAGACATGCGGTACAACACGAACGTTTCTCGCAATGATTCCTTGGAGGCGCAGCAGAAAATTCTTGATGTGATATTCGGACTTGAAAAATCTGGAAAAATCAAACTGCTTGAAGAATAAGGTTGAGTCGTCTGGAGAAATCAGGCTTCCGGAAAAATAAGACTTGATTCTTCATTAGAAAATTTCTGTGTATAATTCGTGCGGACTCTGCAACTTCAAGCATGGTTGTTGCGACGCGTTTACCGTACGGAAAATTGTCTTCGCTGGAAAATGAGCCTACAAAAATTCCATTGACCCATCGATTGTTCCTGAAATGTTGCGGGCTGCTATCCTTATCTTTCTTGATTCAAAAAATTCTGAAAGCTGATTTATCTTTTTGTCATTTGCAAAATCACAGAAAGTCAGGACAACCTGAAAGTCCTTTAAGAAGGAATATTGCTCTAAAATTCCGCTCAAAATCTGGAGGTCAATAACCGCTGGAATCGCCAGAAAACATTTTGTGGCGAACGAACCATTTGAAAAGAAATCGTATACAAGTTTTTGCACGTCAAGTTTTCCGCTTGTGTCCACAAAATAAGTTTTGTCCGAACTGTAGATGTAATCTTTCGGAAATTTGCTGATTTCAGCCTTGCATGGAATACTCATTATACGGCAGAGCTTCCGGCACATTTCACTGGCGCAGATATTAAAGCTGTTGAAGGAAAGAACTTCGTATGGCGTTTCAGTCATTTTGCCGTTGCCGTATCGCTTTTCTTCTAGAAGTTTCTGACGCAGGAATTTGAACAGAATATTCGTTTTTCCGCTTCCAGAAGTTCCAAAAAATAAATAAGTTCCGATTTTGTCGTCTTGTTTCATACGAGCATGATAACGCATGAGGCTTGCATATAGTGAGAGTGGGCAGAGATATTTGTCGGAATTGTAGAACACACGAAAAATTTAATCAAAACAAGGAATAGAAAAATCCTATTTTTTCTCCAGTCATTTTGCATATCAATCAATGACAATTCGGCAGAAATGATTTATACTAAAGGCGGATATAAATAGCCCATGTCTGTTTTTAGTAAACTTTTTTATAATCAAAATTCTTCCCGCTCTGAATCAGAAACGGAAAATGAAGGTTCAAAAAACACATTCGCTTCAATTCAAATTTTCCTGAAAAATCTTCTGGCTGCGGACAAATATATTGCGAAAAGCGACTACATAAAATATTTTCTTGAGAATTCGGAGCTGATTGGCTATGTGCAGAAACTTAGCGCGGACGGTTTCTTAAAAGATTACTGCAGGAAAAACGGATTGAAAGTCAAAGATGTTGAAAGTTCTCTTCAGAATATTGAAAAACTCGATGAACTGATAAAATTCCACAATCATGAATTCATTGAGCGCAAGCTGAAATCAGAAAAGGAATATCTTGATTCAATTCTTAAGGAAATCGACCCGGTAATAAATCTTGATGACGACCAGCGCAAGGTCATTCTTACGGACGAGGATTACTGCCTTGTGATTGCAGGCGCGGGAGCTGGAAAAACCACGACGGTCGCGGCAAAGGTAAAATATCTTGTTGAAAAGCAGAATGTAAAGCCGGAGGAAATTCTTGTCGTCTCTTTTACGAACAAGGCTGTAGATGAGCTTAAGGAAAAAATCCAGAAAGGCCTGAAAATCAATTGCCCGATTACAACATTCCATTCGACCGGAAACGCAATTCTCCACAAGCAGAATGATGAAAAGCTCAATATAGTTCAAAACGAGAAGCTGTATTTTGTTTTGGAAGATTATTTCAAGGATTCGGTTCTGCAGAACGAAAGGATTGTAAACGACTTTGTAAAATTCTTCGCCTCTTACTGCGATGCGCCTGCGGATGAAATTGTAGACAAGACAGTTCTGTTCAATAAGATTTTATCATCTTCGTTTTCAACATTGAAAAGTGAGCTTGGCGAATATGAGAAAAAACTGCTTCCGACCGGCTCGAAAAAATATGTAACGATTCAGGACGAGCAGTTGCGTTCAAATGAAGAAGTCCAGATTGCAAACTTTCTGTATCTGAACAATATCGAGTATGAATATGAGCCGCGCTATAAATTTGATATTCCTGGAGCGAAAAAGCCTTACACTCCCGACTTTATAATCCGGCAGAACGGAAGTGAAGCATATATCGAGCATTTCGGTGTTACAGAGGACGGCTACAACAACAGGTACAGCAAAGAAGAGCTTGAAAAATACAACAAGGCAATGCATGACAAAGTTGCCATACACAGGCAACATAACACAAAGTTGATTTGCACCTGCTCAAAATATAAGGACGGAAAGGAACTCACGGAACATCTGAAAATTAAGCTTGAAGAATTCGGCTTTGTTTTGAATCCGAAAGACAACCGCGAGGTTATGAAGAAAATCAGCGCGCAGGATTCAAGTCGCTATGTACGTAAGCTCATAAATCTTATAGACAGGTTCATTTCCAACTTCAAGACGAACGGATATTCCGAAGAAAAATTTGATGAATGGTCTGCAAAATCTACAAATGTGCGGACGAAACTTTTTCTGCGCATCTGCAAGGAATGTTATCTTGAATATCAGAAATATCTGAACCAGCATAACGCAATAGACTTTTCAGATATGATAAACAAGTCGGCAATGCTCTTGAAAGAATCGGAGCAGGTCAGAAGCCAGATAAAATTCAAATACATTATCGTGGACGAGTATCAGGATATTTCACGCCAGCGTTTTGATTTGGTCGGCGCATTGCATGAAAATTCCAGCGCGAAAATAATCGCGGTTGGCGATGACTGGCAGTCAATCTACGCTTTCAGCGGCTCGGACATTACTCTGTTCACAAAATTTTCCGAGATAATGGGATATGCCGAGCTGCTTTCAATTACAAAAACATACAGAAATTCGCAGGAAGTCATTGATATAGCCGGAAATTTCATTCAGAAAAATGCAACTCAAATAAAGAAGACTTTAAAGTCGCCGAAAACGATAAAAGATCCTGTCATAATTTATACTTACGACGGAAAACTGAAAGGTCGCAAGGCGAATGACAGAAGTGGAGCCGCATATAATCTTGCAAAGGCTGTTGAAACCGCAATCGAGCAAATTCTGGAATTCAACAGGCAGGAAAACAAGAAAGATTCTTCTATATTATTGCTTGGCAGATTCGGGTTTGACGGAAAGAATCTTGAGCGTTCAGGCTTGTTTGAATATAAAAATTTCGGCAGCAAGGTAAAATGTGTAAAATATCCAAAACTGAACATAACTTTTATGACGGCTCATGCGTCAAAAGGACTTGGCTACGACAACGTGATTGTCATCAACGGAAAAAATGAGACTTACGGATTTCCCTCAAAAATCGAAGATGATCCTGTTTTGAATTATGTTGTGAAGCGCGACAATTCAATAGAAGCTGCGGAGGAAAGACGGCTGTTTTACGTTGCGATGACACGGACAAAGAATCGGGTGTTTTTTATCGCGCCGGAAGAAAATCCGTCAGAATTCCTTTTGGAAATAAAACATGATTATAAAAATGTGGTGCTGAAAGGCGAGTGGAACGAAGAAATGCAGGAAAATCCGCTCCTGAAAAAATCCTGCCCGATTTGCGGATATCCGCTACAGCACAAATACAAGGTGGCTTATGGCTTGAACCTTTGGATTTGCACAAACGAGCCTGAAATCTGCGACTTTATGACAAACCGCCTTGACTCCGGCAAGCTTTCAATTATGAAGTGTGATTCTTGCGCCGACGGCTATCTGATTGTAAAGTCATCAAAAGACGGAACAAACCATTTTCTCGCCTGCACAAACTACACCGCCAACGGAAAAGGCTGCGGCAACATAGTCTGGAAAGAGGACTTTTACAGAATGATGGGATATGAAGTGGAGAAAAAAAATTGAGTTTTGTGATATGATATTTTTAGGACAAGAAAATTGATATGCTGAGCGTAATATAAGACAAGTATTCGGTTGCATTTTGAAAATAATGATTTTTCAATAAAAGGTGTGAAAATGAGTTTTAATAAACAGAAAAGAAAATATAATTTTCAAAAATTGCAATATCAAATTGCACTATTTTTTGAATTTTTTTTCAACGCCTGTAGATTAAATCAAGTTGCTCATTAAAAAGTTCTTCTGGAGTCTTATAGCCTAGTCTTTTTCTTGGCAGTCCGTTTATCAGGTCTTCAATTCTCTCAAGCTCTGCCTCTGAGATTTTGTTGATGTCTGTGCCTTTTGGGATGAAATGTCTTAAAATTCTGTTGTGCCGCTCGTTGATTCCTCTCTCGTATGACGAGTACGGATGCGCGAAGTATATTTTTGTGCCTTCATTTTCAACCTCCGCAAGCGATGCAAACTCAAGGCCTCTGTCCGATGTCAGCGTCCTAAAGATTTTCTCTGGATTTTCTCCAAAGTCTGAGAACAGCCGCTTGATTTCCGAATTGACCGCACTGGCTGCCTTCGCTGGAATCTTCCGCGTTATGTAGAAATCCGTCTTGCGCTCGGCGAGCGTCAGGACGACAGCGTTCTTTCCTTTCTTTTTTCCGATTACAGTGTCGATTTCCCAGTGTCCGAATGTGTTCCGTGTTGCGACTTCCGCTGGCCTGTTTTCTATGCTGTTTCCCAGCCTCATCTTTCCTGTTCTATTTTTATGGATCTGTCTTTTCCGTCTCAGGCTTTCAGGCAGGTCTGAGACTCTCACTTCCATAATTCCTTTGTGAATCCAGTTATAGAGCGTTTTTGTGCAGACTGAATTTTTCTTTGTGAAAAACCGTTCTGCTTTGAGCCTTCCGGCAGATGCATCCACCGACCATTTTTTCAGAGGACTTGAAAAATCTCTCTCAACACATTTTATGAACTCCGCGCATTCACGGAATTTTCCGGTTCTGTGGCAGTTGGCGCGGTTTGCCTCGTATTTTTCCTGCCCTGTTTCCGCGCGGTAGCACAGACGGTGGCTTCTGTACATTTCCTTTGAGCCTCTTATGATTTCATTCTTGACGGTGTTGTATGCGCAGCCTATTTCCTTTGCGATTGAGTAGACTGTGTGTCCGTCCTTGAGCCTGAGCTGGATAAGCGTGCGCTCGCAGATTGTCAGGTGCTTGTTTCTGACGTGTTCAAGTGTGTATTTCATTCTGGCAGATTCCTTGTCGGGCTGGCTATACAGCTGTCAAAAGAATTTGCAGGATTTTGTTATTCTCCGAGCCTAATGTTTCGCCGCATATCAATGTCCGATTCGTTTAAATAAGCACAATAACCTTGATATGTCAAACTGTTTTTTCAAGATGAGAAATGAGGGCTTATGGAAAACTCGCCGCGCTTAGGCACGGGCGGCATCTGGAAGTGCCTCTGAGTTTCCCACAAGCCTTGATGTTGCTTACGACCGACACGTGTCGGTTCAGTTTTTTTTCTTTTTCTCAAACACCGGCTCAAGCTCCCACGAGTTCTCTTTGTTCAGGATGAAGCGACACTCGTAGTTTCCGCCGTCTTTCTTCGTGCATTTTTTAAGAGAAGTTTTTTTTCCCTCGCATAAGGCCTTTATGTCTGACTTTGTGAATTTTGCTCCGCGTGTCTCTTTCCATAGCGACTTGAATTTGCAGCCGTCCTTGTAGCCTGTGCAGAACCAGCTTTTCTGGCTTTCCCTGACAGGCTTTCCGCAGACTGGGCATTTGATTTCATCCGCCGTGATTCCTGAGCGGTCGATTTTGATTTCAGTGCTGACAGCCTGCCTCACAAAGTCCTTCATTTTTTTCTCGAAGATTTCAGGATTTTCCGCAAGATCCTTTTCCCATTGAGTTGTCGCTGAGATGTCGGCGACCTGTTTCAGCGCGGAATTTCTCAAAGCTGCAAGGAGCGTCTCGCCGAGCTTTGTGCAGATGAAATTCTTGTTCTGGACCTCAATGTATCCGTTCGCTGTGAGTTTCGGGATGAATGTGTGCCGCGTCGCCGGAGTTCCAAGCCCGACAAGTCTTTCGTTTTGCTCATCATGAACCGACACGTGTCGGTCGGGCTTCGGGTTTTCCATGAACGAGAGAATGCTTGCCTCGTTGAAATATTTTGGAGGCTTGGTCCATTTTTCTTTTGTCTCAATTTCTGAAAGGACAAGCGAGTTCCAGTCGATTCCGTCAAGGCACTGAGCCTCGTTTTCTGTTTCTTCACTTTGAACCGACACGTGTCGGTCGGACAGTATGTCAGAAAACTTTTTCCAGCCAGGCTCAGTTATCTTTCTTCCTGAAATTCTGAAAGTTTTTCCTTCTGTTTCAAGAATATAGACCTGCTGGATATATTTTGCCTCCGGGAGAAAGGCCGCCATGAAACGCTCAAGAATCAGAGTGTAGACGTTCATCTGCTTCTCGCCTGCGTTTTCAGGAAGGGCTTTCAGCGGAATCAGGGCATGGTGGGCTTCAAGTTTTTTGTCGTTGAAGCACCTCTTGTTTGATGCTGAGAAATCCTCGCATTCGGCAAGCTGCCTGTATTTAGGATATGCTTTGCAAAGCTTGTCAAACACATCGCGGCAAAGTCCTGTGTTTCCGCTTCCCATGACTTTGGACGGAGTGCGCGGATATGAAACGCATTTCAGGTCGTCATATAGCGACTGGATTATTGAGAGCGTCTCGTCTGCGCTGTAGCCGAAAAACCTGAACGCGTCTTTTTGCGCTGAGTTCAGGTTGTAGAGTTGCGGCGGCTCAACGGATTTTTCCTCTTCCTTTTTTTCTTTCAAGATTGCTTTCTTCCCGGCACATTCTTTCAGTTTTCGGCTTCTTGAATCGTCCGGGAATTTTGTCGTGCTGTTTTCAAAATATATTCCTGCGCAGCCTGCGTTGCTTGAACCGACACGTGTCGGTCGGAATATTCCGTAGTGTTCAAAGTATTTTTGGCTTTTGAAATTCCTGATTGCGTCGCATCTTTCCGAGATTGCGCTTAGAATCGCTGTCTGTACTCTGCCGACTGGGAGCTTTTTGTTTGCGGCGCGGCTTATGTATCTTGAGAAGTTCATTCCTACAAGCCAGTCCGCGTGCTGCCGTGCAAAGCCCTGTGCGGAGAGCGTGTTGTATTCTGCAAGCGGCCTTGCGTTTCTGATTCCGTCTTTTATAACCTCGGCGGTGAGAGCTTGCGAAACCCAGAACCTTTTTATCCTGCTGAAATTCGTGATTCCTGCCATTATAAGGCATTCCCTTGCTATGACTTCGCCCTCGCGGTCTGCGTCGGTTGCAATCAGTATTTCATCGTTGCGGTGCTTTTTCAGAAGGCTGACGACAATTTTAGTCTGCTCTGATGTCTTTGGATTTGTGCGGTAGCCGAATCTGTCCGGGATGACTGGAAGATATTCGGAAGTGTAGTGTTTCGGCTCTTCTAGACTGAACAGATGCCCCTTGCAGTTTGTGATTGTGATGTCTTTGCCGGAATATATTCCGCCGGTTTTCCTGCACGAGAGTGCGCTGGCGAATTCCTCTGCGACATTCGGCTTTTCTGCGATTATAAGCATTGTGAACTCCTTCGGGCGGGCAGAAGTTCAGTTCAATTTATAGACCGATATTCAGGATTTTTCAAGGGCAGGTGTGTCAGCTGCTGCTGTTGAACCGACACGTGTCGGTTCGTCTTATGAAAAAAAAGAAGTTTTTCCGATAAAGTCGTGCTTTTCAAGTCATTAGAAGAATTTTCTGAAAAAGAGCCGTTATTGAAAAGAGTGGAAATGAGCAAAAGAGAAAAAAGAGTAACTCTTGGACGCAAGATAAAGGTTTGTGCTACAAGCCGTGCTATTTTGTTTCCAGTTCTGGAATTATATGTATTACGTGCGTTTTTTGTGTAATGCGGCTGTCTGTTTTCTTCTATAATTAGCTGTGTAGTACGGCTTGGTTCTGCTGAGTTTTTTACTAAGATTTTGGAAATTTGTATTTTTATAAGAAATATTTATATATTGACAAGATATTTCTATAATGACATATTTATTACAGGTTTAGATATGAAATTATATGTCATTGGTGGAAAATATGTATTTTTCAAAAAAGAGAAAGTTGTTGATAGCTCAGGTGATAAAAAATTCGCCGGATTTGCTGTGCAGGATTTCTCTTGATGCCGGATGGTGCGGACTTCAGGAAACTGTGGAGATGGCAGATATAATGTTCCGCGCCTGGAGAATATGGAGCAACAGCCGATGGTCTTTTTTCAGCAAGAAATATTCCGGTGTTTTGAGAAAATTTCATGTGGATTATGACATCGACAGAGGAATGTGCAGACCTCGGTTCTGTCTTTTGGTTTTGGCTAAGCCTGATAATAAAATTGAAGAATGGCGGCTCAGAAAAAAAATATATTTGAGTTGGTATTCAGCCTGGAGTTCTGCGATGAGGAATTCTTCCGATGTCAGCGTCAATGTTGAATTTTTGGATAAGAAAAATGCAGTGGAAACTATTGAGAATTTCTGCAATCTGAACATGTTTGAAAGCTCTTCCGTAGATAATGAATTGATTGGAATTGAAAAGCGGATAAGGCAGGACCACCGCACATTTTCTGCTGGCGGAATATTCAGAAAAGCACTGAACCGACACGTGTCGGTCGAGGAGAAAAATGAAAATAACAGAAAATGAAATTCTTAATGCCAAATGTAATAACTGCGAAAGCGCATACCATGAATACGGAAAATTGTGCCCATGGCGAAGCATAAGCGGCGACTACTGCTTTGACGGAATGAATGTAGAAGAAGCGCACTGGGAAATCAGAAAACATTTTGATGATTTTCAAACAAAAATAGCACAAGGGATTATGAGAAAATGACAAAAAAAGAGCGTGAGCGCAGAAAGGAGAATTCCTTTTATAATTCAGAGCTGGCACGGCTAC
>DJRF01000027.1 GCA_002437725.1 Treponema sp. UBA6367 | reverse complement strand
TAGTGCCGACATCTGGTACTAGGAAGTACGGTTGTTGAATGAAATGGATTTTGGCTGCGTGCATGTCAAAAACACAAAAAACTTTTTAGTCTTTTATTCTCTTTCTTTTTGTGTTATGTTAATTTTGTTTGGCGATTTATTTAGATTTATCAAAAGCGTAAAAGCGCCTGAATCAAAGTCCTGTGCTTAAGCTTCTTAAGCATGTTTTGTTCAAATGTGTTTTGGTAACGTGTTGAGGTATTTTATGAAAGCAAAATGTTTTTTTCTGTTTGCTTATTTTTTTGTATGTCTTATTTTTTTTAGTTGTACAAAAACTGAAGAATTAACTTTGGCGCAAATCGAAGAAATTACAAAAGACGGAAATTCTTCTCTTATTAAAAAAACTGTTTCTAAACCTTGGAAAAATCAAGAAATCAAGCCAGGTAAACTTGGAGGTGTTTGGTACGATTCTATTCTTTCTGATCCAAAGACTTTTAATCAGCTTATAGCGGAACGCGATGCGTCTTCTTCTTCGCTTATTGGACTTACTCTTGATTATCTTGTTGATTATGACGCTTACACAAAGGAATGGAAGCCTCATTGCGCTTCTTTTGAAATTGAAATTGACAAGAAAAACGATACTTTAACAGTTCACTATACGCTTCGGCCTGACCTTTTTTGGTCTTACTATGGAAAAAATGAAAAAATCCCTGTTACAAGCGATGATTTTGTGTTTTGGTATAATGAAATCGCTTCTGATCCAGAATCTGGCTCAAGCAGTTACGGTTCGCAGTGGTGCGTTATGCCGGACGGCAGCGAAAAACGCATTGAATGTGTAAAAATTGATGAAAAACGCTTTGATTTTATTTTTCCGCGAATTGTTGCAGATCCTTTGCTTGCCACGAACATGAGCCTTTGTCCAAGCTTTATATATAAAAAAGCAAAAGATTCTGGCGGAATGAGTGCTGTAAAGTCTTTGTTTTCTGCGGACACTGATGTTGCTTTAATTCCTAGCTGTGGAAAGTGGTACATAACTGAATATAAAAGTGCCCGCCAGTTGGTTTGTGTCCGCAATCCTAATTATTGGGAAAAGGACAAAACCGGGGTTTCTATTCCGTATTACGAAAAGATGGTTTTCAACATTGTTGGCGATATGAATACTGATTATCTTCTGTTTAAGCAGGGAAAACTTGAATCTTATACTCCTCGCCCAGAAGAACTTAGTTCCGTTGTAGAAAATCAAAAAGACGATTACACTGTTTTTAGCGCAGAAGGTTCTATGGGGGCGGCTCTTTGGTCGTTTAATCAAAATCCTAAAAATTCTGGCAAAAAATTTTACCGATGGTTTACAAATAAAAAGTTTAGGCAGGCGATGAGTTGTTTATTAAATCGCGACAGAATTGTTAGCCAGACTTACAGGGGGCTTGCCGAACCAAAGTATTCTTTTTTCCCGGAAGCGAATCCTTTTTACGATGAAAATATAACTTTGCAGTATAGATATGCTCCTGAGCGAGCTATGGGTCTTTTAAAGTCCGTTGGTTTTTATTTAGATTCTTCGGGGGCTATGTGCGATGCAAGCGGTGTGCCTGTTGAGTTTGATATAACAATTCCTTCGGCAAACACGCTTTTTAATGACATTTCGCAAATTATTGCGGATGAATGTTCAAAAGTCGGCATAAAGGTGAATGTCCGGCAGCTTGATTTTCAAAAGGTTGTGGAATCTTTAACCTCTGATTACGATTGGCAGTCTGTCATGATTGGTCTTGGTGCGAATCTGTTTCCAAGTCAGGGCAGCAACGTTTGGCCTAGCTATGGAAATTTGCATTTGTGGAATCCGTTGCAAGAATCTCCTGCTACTGAATGGGAAGCAAGGTGCGATTTTCTTTACAACGAAGGTTGTTACACAAGCGATTACAATTCTGCAAAAAAAATCTGGGACGAATATCAGCGTCTTATACTTGAAGAATGTCCGATTATCTATCTTGTAAGAAGTAAAAGTTTTTATGCTATAAAAAACAAATGGAATTTAGAAAACTTTTATTATGACAATGTAAATGGAATAAAAAATGAATGGCTTTTTCTTTCTGAAGAATGAGGTTATAGATGAATAAAAAAATTGTTTTAATTGTAAAAACTCTTTCAGCTCCGTTTTCAGCTTTTAGAAAAAAATCTCCTTTACTGAGCTTTATTTTAAGCAGAACATTAACAATGATTGTTTTGCTGTTTTTGCTAGGATTAGCTTTGTTTGCTCTGCTAGATTTAGCTCCTGGCGATGTTGTTTCGCAAATGGCAAATCAGCAGATAATGAATTCAAGCGAAGGTGGACGGCACGGAACTGGCTCAGGGGGAGCAACTGCAGATAAGTCATTTAATCAAGAGCAGCTAGAACGTATGCGTGCGGAATTTGGTCTTGATAAACCGTTTTATGTGCAATACTTTAAATGGCTTGACAGAGTTTTGGTTCATCACGATTTGGGAGTTAGCCTTGTAAGCAGGGCGCCTGTTAGTTTTTTAATAAAAAACAGGCTTTGGAATTCTGTTTTGCTGAATTTGATTTCGCTTGTTTTTATAACATTGTTTTCGTTTTTGCTTGGCGTTTATTTTTCTAGCAAGGCTGGAACGAAGTCTGATGCGGCAATTACATTTTTTGCCCTGTTTTTCCACGCTTTTCCAGGAATTTTGCTTTTAATTTTGCTTCAACTTTTTGCAAGCATTACAGGGCTTTTTCCTGTTACAGCATATCCTGATTTTTCTTTTTCGCAAGCTCCAGCTAAATTTGTTTTTAGCTATATGTATCATATTTTTCTTCCGCTGCTTTCTGCTTTTTTAGGTGGTGTGGGTGGAACTTTGCGCATGATAAGGGCTACTATGCTTGACCAGCTTGGAATGCCGTATATTTTTGCTCTTCGTGCAAGGGGAATTAGCGAACGCAGGGTGTTTTTGAATCACGCCTTTATAAACACGCTTAATCCTTACATTACTGGCAGTGCAAATTTATTGGCAAGTCTTTTTAGCGGTTCTTTGGTTTTGGAAATAATTTTTGCTTATCCGGGGATTGGCCGCCTTATGTACGAGGCTGTTCTTCAGGAAGATATAAACTTAGTTCTTGCGAACAGTATGTTTATTTCGGCTCTAGTTTTAGTTGGAATGCTTATAAGCGATATTCTTTTAGCGGTAATTGATCCTAGAATCCGATATGGAAAGGAATAGTTTTGTATGAAAAAAATGTTTGACTATCTAAGGCATAAACCTTTAGCGTTTGCGTCTGTAATTGTTATATGTGTTTTGTACTTTATTATGATTTTCGCAGAATTTTTTGCTCCTTACAGACCGACTTTAACTTTTGAAAACAATACATTTCATCCTGCTAATGTGCAGTTGACTGCAAAAGGCTTAAAAGTTCGCGAATTTAGAGTAATTGATAAATCTACTTGGCATTATGCTCGCGTAAAAGACTCCGAATATATTCACGATTTTAAGTGGTTTGTAAAGGGTAGTCCTTATAAACTTTTTGGATTTATTCCTTGCAATATTCACTTGTTTGGAAGCGAAGCCGATTCTAATGGAAATATGTATCCAGTTTATTTGCTAGGAGCAGATAATTTAGGCAGAGACCTTTTTAGCAGAATTGTTTACGGAAGCAGAATTTCTTTGACCATTGGCTTTGTTGCAACTGCGATTTCTCTTTTGCTCGCAGTTTTGCTTGGCGGCATTGCAGGTTACTACGGTGGATTTAGCGATTGGTTTATTATGAGAGGCGCTGAATTTTTTATGCTAGTTCCTTCGCTTTATTTAATTTTGTTTTTGCGGAGCCTTTTGAACTCTCGGATGGACAGCGGAACTTCTTACATGATTATAACGCTGATTCTTTCTTTGGTAGGCTGGCCTGGCAGCGCAAGAACTATTCGAGGTTTGGTGCATGCCATAAAGCGCGAAGAATTTGTTGTAAATGCGAATCTTGAAGGTGTTCCGGGAATTGTTATTATATGCAAACATATAATTCCGCAGATTATGAGTTTGCTTATTGTAAGTACTGCACTAAATGTTCCAGTTTTTATAATGAGCGAAACAACTCTTTCTTATTTGGGATTAGGAATAAACGATCCGGCTGTAAGCTGGGGTTCTCTTATAAACCGCGATATTTCAACTCTTTCTAATTTAAAAAACTTTCCGTGGCTTTTGTATCCTGTTTTGCTATTGCTCATAGTGACTTTGGCTTTTAACTTTTTAGGGGATGCTCTTCGCGACTACTTTGATCCTTATGCTGTAGTTTTTAAAAGAAAGAAAAAAAAGTATTCAAAAGCAGAATACAATTGCAATTCTCAAAAGGACGATTTTGATTTTGCAGAAACTAATATTTGTGAGCGATTGCTTTCTGTTCGCAATTTAAAAGTTGATTTTACAGTTTTGCAAGGCATTCAAAAAAAAGTTGTTCATGGAGTAAAAAACGTGAACTTTGATATGTACAAAGGCGAAATTCTTGGAATTGTAGGAGAGTCTGGTTCAGGGAAATCTGTTACAACTTCTGCTATTACAGGGCTTTTTAGTGCTAATGCAGATTTTTCTGGGCAGATATTTTACAATGGGATTGATTTAATGGGGCTTTCGCAAAAAGAGCTTCGAAAATACCGCGGCGCAAAAATTGCAATTATTTTTCAGGAACCCGGTAGAGCTTTTGATCCGCTCCAAAATATAGGCAGCGTTTTTTACGAAACTTTGAAAAATCAAAATCCTAAAATTTCAAAAGAAGAAGCTTATGGTACGGCCGAAAAACTTTTGCAGGAAGTAGGGCTTCCTGATTCAAGGGGAAGACTTTCCGCTTATCCTCATCAGTTTAGCGGCGGGCAGTTGCAAAGAATTGGAATTGCTCTTGCTCTCGCTCAAAACTGTGAGCTTCTTATCGCAGATGAACCGACAACGGCTCTTGATGTTACGATTCAGGCTCAAATTGTTTCTCTTTTGCTTCGTTTGAAAAAAGAGAGGGGGCTTTCGATTATTTTTATTAGCCACGACATTAATTTAGTTGCTCAAATAAGCAACAGAATTTTAGTTATGCATCAAGGTTCTGTTGTAGAGATTGATTCTGCTCAAAATATAATGAATAATCCTTCTGCCGATTACACAAAAAAACTTATTGGAGCACTTCCAAAATTCGGAACTCATTACACGGATTTGTCTCAATAAATTAAATAGCCAAAATTTAGAGTTTTAGTAAGACAAACAAAAAACGTAAGCGAATTTGCAATTTGTGAGGACTTTGTGCGGTAAAAACAAGTAAGGTTGCACAGCAACCCAAACCAATTCAAACGAAGTCCGAGTACAACCGTTTGAACAAAGTGAAAATTCTCTGAAAGCATTTTTTTCTAACGCTTATAAAAAACTCGATTTTGGGTTATTTAAAAGAAGCTTAAAGAAGTTTGTTTACAATTTGCTATACCTATATTAAAATAAGAACTATGAAATTTACAAGAAGCAGTGGTATTTTGATGCACCCGACTTCATTTGCGGGTACACCTGGTATAGGTACGCTTGGAAAAGCAGCGTACGAATTTGTTGACTGGCTTGAATCTGCTCATCAAACTTTGTGGCAGATTCTTCCAATTGGACCTACAGGATACGGAGACAGTCCGTATGCCTCTTTTTCAACGTTTGCGGGAAATCCTTTGCTTATTGATTTGGATACCCTTGTTGAAAAAGGCTGGGCAGACAAAAAAGACATTGTTCCTCCTGAATATATAAAATCAGAAGGAAAGGTTGATTTTGGCAGTGTGGTTTGGTGGAAACTTCCTGTGCTTTTTAAGAGCGCTGCTTTTTTCTTAGAAAATTGTTCAAAAAAAGACAGGGAATCTTACGAAGCTTTTAAGAACGACAATTCCGCCTGGCTTAACAACTATGCTGATTTTACAAGCATAAAGCAGTATTACGATGCTCAGGCAGATAAGCAAGGCATTAGCGGCATCGCGCAGATGTGGAATGCATTTTGGCCAGAAGATTTGGCTAAATGCGATGCAAAAGCGGTTTCTAAATGGGACAGCGAACACACGGACAACGTTGAACAAATCAAAGTGATTCAGTTTTTCTTTGCTCAGCAGTGGTTTTCTTTAAAAGCTTATGCAAACAAAAAAGGAATAAAACTTATCGGAGATATTCCAATCTTCGTAGCTCCAGATTCTGCCGATGTGTGGGCAAATCAAAAATTCTTCCAGTTGGACGAAAAAGGCATTCCTTTAAAGGTTGCAGGTGTTCCTCCTGATTATTTTAGCGCAACCGGCCAGCTTTGGGGCAACCCACTTTATGACTGGGACGCAATGAAAAAAGACAACTATTCTTGGTGGGTAAAGCGAACTCAACGCATGACAGAACTTGTTGACATTGTGCGAATCGACCACTTCCGCGGATTTGAAGCATATTGGTCAATTCCTTATGGCGATGAAACCGCTGTAAATGGAAAATGGGTTCCAGGTCCAAATATTGCATTGTTCGACGCCATAAAAAAGGCTTTGGGCGAACTTCCAATTATCGCAGAAGATTTGGGCGTAATCACCGACGGTGTAAAAAAACTTCGCGACGACTGTGCATTCCCTGGAATGAAAGTTCTGCAGTTTGCATTTGACCCTAACGAAGCTGGCAAAGACGGAATGATAAATGCGTTCCTTCCTCACATGTACGGTCAGAATTCTGTTGTTTATACAGGAACGCACGACAACGATACTATGCAAGGCTGGCTTGATAGTGCTAGCGATGCAGCCGTTAAAATTGCTGCGGAGTATGCTTTTTCTAAAAAAATGTCGGAAGCTGAAGCAAGAGCTCTTTCAAAGAGCGGTGAACTTTGCGATGCTCTTATTCGCTGCGCGCTTGCTTCTTGCGCAGACATGGCTGTTATTCCAATGCAAGATATTCTTGGCTTGGGAACAGAAGCCCGCATGAACATTCCAAATACGCTTGGAACAAACTGGTCTTGGCGCATTGCTCCTGGCAGTCTAACTAAAGAAAATGCAGAACATCTTGCCTTTATTTCTGATTTGTATGGAAGAAATGTAAAGAAATAGTGTTTCAAAATAATTCTTTTTAGTTTATATAAAATCAAGAGGCTATCCAAAACTATGAATTATAGTGATTTGCAGATAGTTTCTTGATTTTTTTTATTTGCTTTAAAAAGGCTAAAAATAGTGTACATGGTATGAAAATTTTATATAATATTGCAGATTTGATATATGCGTATGCGGAAACGATTTTTTAGATTTTTGGTAATTCTTATTAATTTTTTAGTGTTTGCGTCAGATTTTTCGTTCGCTAAGATTTTTGAGCTTTCGGTTTCTGGCGGAATTCGTAACAGCAAAGTTCAAGAATTTGTTTTTCAAGATGATTATACTTTAAGCCGGCTTGACTGGAACGCTCCTTTGATTCCTGTGCTGAATGTTGCCGGCCGTTTTGATATTTTTCATGCGATTTTGGATTTGTCGGTTGGTTCTGCAATTCCTGTAAAGCTTGGCTCAATTCAAGATTACGACTGGCTGGGGCAGGACAAATCAAAATACACGCATTTTTCCAATCACGAACTTATTTTGAACAAACTTTATGACTTAGAAGCAAAAGCTGGCTACGATTTTAATCTTAAGAATTTTGGCGTTTCTGTTGACTTGAGCATAATTCCTCAGGCTGGATTTTTGTACAGAAATCAAAAATTTGAAGCGTACAACGGATATACGCAATATGCAGACAGCGGAGAATATTGGAGCGATTCAATAGAAAAAAAATATTTATCTGGAAGCAGCCTTACTTATGAAGTGGCAAGTTATATGCCTTTTTTGAGCCTTGAAACTGAATATAAAATTGATTCTTCTTGGCGGCTGAAACTTTTTGGCAGATTTTTTCCATATATTTATGCGGCGGCAATCGATAATCATTATTTAAGGTCTGCGCAGTTCAATGATTATATGGAAAAAGGTTTGGGGTTTTCGATTGGAACAGAAGTTAGTTGGAAAAAACTTTCTTTTTCGTTTTGCTATGAATGGTTCAAATGCGAAAAAGGAAAAACACAGATACGGACTATTGGAGACAAAAATGATTTTATAGATAGTTCTACAATTCCTGGCGTAGAATCTTCTGTTTTCTCGTTGATGGTAGCATATAAAATTTAAAAATTTGGTTTTTTGAAATTACTATACAAAATAAAATATATATGTTATAATCTGTAATATGAAAAAGTTTTTTACAGCTTGTTTTTTATTTTTCTTTGCGTTTTTGCTGTTTGCCCAGGAGCGGACTTTTTATTTTGTGCGGCATGGCCAGCGTGGCGATTTGCGCTATCAAAAGACTTTTAAGGAATGTAAAGAAGATTGCCTTATGCCGAAAGGTGTTTTGCAAGCGCAGGCGGTTGGCGAATATTTGAAAAAACTTGGATTTGAAGGAACTGTATTTGTATCTCCTTATTACAGAACTTTAGAAACGGCTTCTCTTGCTTGCGAAAGAATGGGCATAAAAAAAATGATTTTAGAGCCACGCGCTCAGGAAGTAACTGGATTGAAATCGTTGTCAAAGCCTGTTGGAATTACAAAAAAATGTTTGTCGAAAAAGGAAATAAAACAAAATTTTCCGCAAGTAGTTATACCCAAAAAAGTTAAATTTCCTTGGCGGCTTGAAAATGAAAAGTCTGATTTTGCAGATGAACGGATATCTTTGCTTATTGAAGATTTTTTGAAAAATACAGAAGGCGACCTCCTTGTTGTTTGCCACGGCGGAATTATGAATTCTATTGTTCGA
This sequence comes from Treponema sp. UBA6367, assembly GCA_002437725.1. Taxonomy (GTDB): domain Bacteria; phylum Spirochaetota; class Spirochaetia; order Treponematales; family Treponemataceae; genus Treponema_D. The sequence goes on along the minus strand of DJRF01000027.1, from coordinate 13,144 downwards.
GAAATGAACAAGCGTGGGGCTGCTTTTCCAAGGCAAAAAAATTATAATTGCTGTCTTTATTCTTTTACTTTTGATGAAAAAACTCAAAAAATAATACGCTTTGCAGACGAAACTCCAAATTTTATGCCAAACGAACTTTATACTGATAATTTGGCTATTGTTTTTCGTTAGTTTATTTTGGGTTTGTGTTGTAAAAAAGTCTAGTTTAAGTTGAAACTTCGTCATTGAGTTTTTATTGGAGGTGAAAAATGAATATAAAGTGTCCTAATTGCGGTCAATTGATTCCACTGGAACAAAATGTGTATGATTCCATTGCGAATGATGTTCGAAATGAACAGTTTGAAAAAGAGCTTGAGAAAAGGGCGGCTTCTTTTGAAAAAGAAAAAGAATCTGAAATTCAGCTTGCTGTTTCTAAGGCTCAAAGCGAAAAAAACAAAGAGATTGCAGAACTAGAAGTAAAGCTTTCAAAAATAACTTCGCAGTTTGATGCGGAAAAACAAAAAACAAAGGCAGACTTGCAGGCTACATTGGCAGCCAAGGAGCAGGAATTTATAAAAGTTTCAGCAGAGCTTGATTCTGTAAAGCAAAAAAATCAGTCGGAATTAAAAATTGCTCTTGCTTCAAAGGAGCAAGAGATTGCTATCTTAAAAGAAAAAATTGATTCTGGAAAAAAAGAATCTGAAATTGCGGTAAAATCTGCTGTCCAAGACAAGGAAAAAGAAATTATCCAGCTAAAAAGTGACCTTGCTGTTATGGAAAACAAGGCTAAAAGCGACGTTTCTTCTATAAAAGAAGAACTTATGGCGCAGCTTAAGGCTAAAGATGATGTAATTGCATTTTACAAGGATTTTAAGGCTAAGGAATCTACCAAGCAAATTGGTGAAGATTTAGAGCAGTTTTGTCTTACGGAATTTAATAAAAATCGTGCCTTAGGGTTTCAGAATTCCTATTTTGAAAAAGACAATAAAGTTTCAAAGGCTTCTGGTAGCAAGGGCGACTTTATTTTTAGAGAAAAGAGCAGCGATGGAGTTGAATTTATTTCAATTATGTTTGAAATGAAAAACCAAGCTGATGAAACTGCGACTAAACATAAAAATGAAGACTTTTTAAAAGAGCTGCACAAGGATAGAACTGAAAAAGATTGTGAATATGCGGTTCTAGTTTCTATGCTTGAAAGAGACAACGATTACTATAACACAGGAATTGTCGATGTTTCGTATAAATATCCGAAGATGTACATAATTCGTCCTCAATTTTTTATTCCAGTTATAACTTTTTTACGGAATGCTGCTATGAACACTCTTGAATCAAAACGCGAGTTAAAAAGAATTCAAGAGCAAAATATGGATATAACTCATTTTGAAGAAGACTTGAACAAGTTTAAAGACGGTTTTAGCCGCAACTACGATTTAGCAAGCCGCAAATTTATGAGCGCAATTGATGATATTGATAAAGCTATTTCAAATCTTCAAAAAATGAAAGAAGATTTGCTTAGTTCTGAAAATAATTACCGTCTTGCAAACAATAAACTTGAGGATTTAACTGTTAAAAAACTTGTGAAAAACAACCCCACAATGAAACAAAAGTTCGATGAGCTTAAATAGCCCAAGCTTCAAGTTTTAGAAAAATAAACAAAAGCGTAAGCGAATTTACAATTTATGAAGATTTTGTGCGATAAGAACAGTTAAGGTTGCGTAGCAACCTCGACCAAGTCAAACGAAGTGCGTGTGCAACCATCTTTAGCAAATTGGAAATTCGCTGAAAGCGTTTTTTTACAGCTATAAAAAACTCAAGGCTTTGACTGCTGGCTTAAATTCGGTTTTAATCCACTATTTCCCTATTTTGTAATCTTCTAAATTATCGAAATAGTCTTCTACCAGAACTTTTTTTCCTTTAAAGTACTGTTCTTGTTCGTATACCTTTCCATCAAGCTCAATGGATACATTGCTATTTATTTTTTTACAGTAAACATTGTCTATTCTTCCGTTTGAGAAGTTTGGAAAAAATCTTGGACCATCTGCAAATCTGTATTTTGCTGGAAAAACAATCTCGCCGCTTGTTTTCATAAATCCAAATGCATATAGTCCATCTTTTTCTGCTGGAACGCAAAAAGTTACAAGATTGCAGTAGACATCGCTAACTGGACGTTCATCAAGTGTTTTTATATATTTGCCTTTTTTATCGATGACAAAGTATTCATTTGTTTTGCTATCATTGATAATTGCGTAGCCCTTATTAAATCTTGTTGCGTAAGTCTTGTTAAAATCTTCTTTTAAATCGAAGTTTAATTCTAAAACAAGCTTTCCTTTTGGGGTCATATAACCTGTTTTGCCATCTTTTAGCTTTACAGGAGCTAATTCTTCTCCAAAAATGCCTGTAGTGAATGCAACTTGATCTGTTATAACATTTCCTTTCATATCGATTAATAGAAAATTATTGTTTTGATCTAAAACAAAAGCTGCTCCATTGCAATATGGAAAAGTTTTTTTGTAGTTTTTGTTTATAAATAGATATTCTTTTAGATTTGATGAAAGATAAAAGCCATGATTGTTTTCTTGTATTGGAATATGATATTTTCCAGAAATTTCAAAAGGTGCTACGTATTTATTGAATAAAATTTCTTTGTTATTTTTTACATCTGCTAAAGTGGAGTAGTATTTTTGACTTGAGTCCATTTTTGAATATTTTACGAATCTCTCGTTTAGCTGAGTTTGAATTATGATTTTGTCATTGTTGATTTTATTCACAGAATTTTGTAATTCCTGCGAAAATAAAGCTGTGCTTAATAAAGCTGCAAATAAAAATAAAAGTTTCTTTTTCATATCGCTCTCATAAAAATTTGATACTTATTATAGAAGATTATTTTTCTATTTTGTAATCTTCTAAATTGTCAAAATAGTCTTCTACATAAACTGTTATTCCTGCTCGATAATCGTCATAGTTGTAGACGTTTCCATATTTATCCATTAGCACAGGAATTCCGTCTTTTGTGTAGAAGTGGTTTGTCATTCCATTCATAAAACTTGGAAATGTTCTTGGTCCGTCTGCAAATCTGTATTTTGGAGGAAAAACAACTTCTCCATCTGTTTTCATAAATCCAAATGCATATAATCCTTCTCTTTCTGCAGGAACGCAAAATGTTACAAGTCCTGAAAATTCATCGCTATAAATTTTTGCATTTATTTTTTTTATGCGGTTTCCTTTTTTGTCTATTACAGAATAATCAAAATCGTTTCCATCGTTGACTATTGCATAGCCGTTGTTGAATCTTGTGGCATAATAGCAATTTCCGTTGTATTTGAAATTAAAATCTAATTCTAAAACCAGCTTTCCTTTAGGATTCATATAACCAGTTCTGCCGTCCTTTAATTTTACAGGGGCAAGACCTTCTCCAAACCGTCCTGTAGTGAATTCAACTTGGTCAGTTACGGTGTTGCCTTTCATATCGATTAGAACATAGTTTTCATCTTTGTCTAAGACAAATGCAGAGCCATTGCAATATGGAAAAACTTTTTTATAGCCGCGTTCTTTGAAAAGAAATTTCTTAAAATCCGATGTCAGATAAAAACTAATATTTTGCCCTCGAATAGGAATATGAAACTTGTTTGTAAGGTCAAAACTTTGAGGATAATCTTTTATTTTTACCTCTTTTTTTGTTTTTAAATCGTCAATTATAGTGTAGAATTTCTCTTTAGAACTTAATTTATAGTACACTGAATACCTTTCATTTAGTTGAGTTTCACCTATGATTTTGCCTTTATTGATTTCATCTGCAGAATTTTGTATTTTTTGCGAAAATAAAGCTGCGCTTAATAAGACCGTAAATAACGTAAATAAAAGTTTCTTTTTCATATTTTTCCTTGTTTAAAAGTTTTATAAAATGAACTGCCAAAAGTTCAGAATACTTGAATTGTTTGGCAGTTCAATTGAATTTTATTCTACTTTTTTATAGTAGAAAGTAGAATAAAGACTGTAATCTTCATTGAATTTATCGATTGATGAATAAGAATTCTTTCCAATTCCAGGCGTTTTTGCTCCATTGTTACTAGAATTGTCATAGAATTTTACACTGTTTGCTCCTCCGTTTGCATCGTAAGAAAGTAGTCCGCAGTGAGGAGTTGCCCCATCTTTCATATATACAACATATACTCCAGATTCTGTTGGCGCTGTTAGAAGATCGCTTTGGCTTGCAATGTGCTGCGAAACATTTTTTTCTTGGGCATCGCCTGCAAGATATTTTGATGTATCAACGCCAGCTTCTTCAAGTTTGGTTTGAACATAATTATCACATTGGTAAACTCCTTCTTCATATTTAATTTTCTTTTCTGAAACGTCTTTTTCCATAGAATAAACCAATTGGTTTTCAAGAGATTTTTCATCGCTACCAAAGGGTGAAGTATAATCTCCAGTTCCTAAATCTGTTCCCAGATTGTCATCTTGAGAAAGCCCTAATGAACCGCCTTTTTTGTTAGTTTCGTTGTCAGGATTTTCAGTTCCTTTTTTGCTACCAAAATTTTCGAGTCCGCTAGTAAGCGCATTGTATCCTTGCGGTGGAAAAGACGTTATTTTTTTGTCCGAATCAGGATTTTTTGCATTGTTGCTTTTGTTATTGCGAGCATTTACGTACCTTGCCGCATCCAAGCCTGATGTGCTTGCACAGTAACTTCCTCCGCTGCTGCCACTGCTTCCACCCCTGTTAGAGGAGCTAAAACTGCTAGAGCCGCTTTTTCTGCTTTGCGAACCTGATGAACTTGAGCCATATCCACCGTTTATATCTAAAAGCGATGAAAAATCCAATTCCTGAAATTTTGAAAGAAACGATTTCATTTGAAATCCTCCGTTTTGAAATTAGAGGAATTCGTATTTAATTGGCTAGCACAAAAAAATAGATAACACTTTTATAAATACTTAAAAACTGTAATATGTAAAATAAAAAAAATCAATATCTAATAATAAAAAATTTTATAAAAGTGAAAAAGAAATACAAAAAATCTTTGAGATTTTTATAATTCTTTTATTCCTCTACATAAATAATCAGAGTTTGTTTGTGCAAAACTGCAATTTTTTTTCAAAAAAATGGGCAAAAAAATGGGTTGAAAGTTAAAAAATTATAAAATCGCAATCGGATATGAATTTATAATTCATAAATTTTCACACATTTGGCAAAAAAGTTCGTATATTTAAACAATGACATACGGATACATTCGCGTAAGCACGGATAAACAGACGGTAGAAAATCAGCGTTTTGAAATTCAAGAGTTTGCTAAACGGAATTCTTTTTGCGTGGAATCCTGGATTGAAGAAACTGTCAGCGGAACTATTAAGCCTGAACACCGCGAGCTTGGAAAACTGATTGCAAAAATCAAAAAAGACGACTTGATAATCTGCTCCGAGCTTTCGCGTCTTGGCAGAAGTCTTTTTATGATAATGTCGATTTTGAACAAGCTGCTGGAAAAAGGCGCGCGCATCTGGACAATTAAGGACGGTTACCGGCTAGGAGATGACATACAGTCAAAAGTGCTTGCCTTTGCTTTCGGGCTTTCTGCGGAAATTGAGCGGAATCTAATCAGCCAGCGTACAAAAGAAGCTCTTGAACGCAAAAAAGCGGAAGGTCAAAAACTCGGCCGGCCGCTGGGCAGTTCAAGCAGTTTTTCAAAGCTCGACGGCGCGGAAATTGGAACAACAATCATGTTGCTTCAGGGGATTTCCATAAACCGGATTGCAAATCTTTACGGTGTGCAGCGAAAAACGGTCAAAAAATTCATCGCCAAAAGAAAGCTTGAATCGCCAGAAAATATTAAAAAAACTCTGCAGCTTATAAGATAGTTTCGGCTGCTATGTAGCCTTGACTGTTTTTATTGAGTTTATTGCGCAAAATCTTTACAAATTGAAAATCCGCTGAAAGCATTTTTTTACAGTTATAAAAAACTTTGCTTTCGAGCTAACAAAAAAGATTCAAAAAATTACTATGGCTCTTTTGACCTAGATACTATAAAATGATTAAGGTATGAGTAATTTTGCATTTTTAAGAACTTATTGGCCTGATTTTGCTCAGATAATGGAATTTGCTGAAAGATATGTCTATACAGATCCTGTGTCAAGCAAAAATAAATCAGGCTTGTTCGTTGAGCTGATGGTCCGCGAGATTTTAAGAATTGAAAATATTCCTGAGCCGGAGGCAGAAAATTCAAATTACAGCAGAATAAAACTTTTGAAAAACAACGGTCTTTTGCCTTACGATGTCAGCCAATGGATTACGCAGGTGCGGCTAGGCCGGAACGATTCCGCCCATGAAAACAAGGCGACTGAACAAGAAGCAATGTTGATTCTAGGATTTGCTTATCACATTGCTGTCTGGTTCATGAAGGTTTATGGCGACGGCGCGTTTGAAGCTCCAGTTTTTGTAAAACCTGAGCCGCCTAAAAAAGTTCCCGACTATACAAGGCTGGTTCTGAATCAGGAAAGAAAAATTGAAGAGCAGAATGAGCAAATAGCAATCAAAGAGTCAGAGCTTGCGGCCTCAAATGCATTGCTTTTGGAAAGAGAAAAACTTCTGGCACAGCAGAAGGCGATAATAGAAAAACTTACAAATGAACGAAAATCCTTAAAAGTTGTTACACCGCAGGCAGCGCTTACAAAACAGAAAAGGCTGGAATCTTCCGCAAAAGCGATTCTTGACGCAAAGCTTACAGAAGATGAGACGCGGAAAATTATAGATGACCAGCTTAGAAGAGTAGGTTGGGAAGCTGACACAGAGAATCTTCGCTACTCAAAAGGAACCCGGCCACAGAAAGGCAGAAAAATCGCCATTGCGGAATGGCCGGTAAAGCCTACTAAAAAGCAGGATGACCGCGCGGACTACGCCCTTTTTGTCGGCGAGCAGCTGATTGGAATTATAGAGGCAAAAGCCTATGAAAAAAGCGTCTATTCTATTATAGACAACCAGTGCCGCGAGTATGCAAGAAATATAAAGGAAGAAGATGAAAAATACTGCATGGGAAAATGGCAGAGCGGTTTTCAGAAAGAGGAATTTAAAGTTCCTTTTGTTTTTGCAACCAATGGCCGCCCGTATCTAAAGCAAATCGAAACTGAATCTGGAATCTGGTTTTTAGACCTTAGAAAAAACACTAACCCTCCGCAGGCATTGCACGGCTGGTACAGTCCGGAAGACCTTCTTGCAAAGTTCAAGCAGAATGTTGACGAGGCTGACCAGAAGCTTGAGAACTTGCCTTACGACTTTTTGCGCGACCCTGACGGCTTGAATTTCCGCTATTATCAGCTTAAAGCCGTAGAAGCAGTTGAAAAGGCTGTTGTTGACGGGGCAAATCATATTCTTCTTGCAATGGCGACCGGAACTGGAAAGACGCGCACAATTCTTGGTATGGTTTACCGTTTCTTAAAGACAAACCGCTTCCGCCGAATCCTCTTTTTAGTGGACCGCACGGCTCTTGGCGAGCAGGCCCAGGATGTCTTTAACGATGTTAAGCTTGAGGATTTGCAGCCGTTAAATAAAATCTACAATGTGAATTCTCTTGATGATATTGATTTAGCCAGCGAAACAAGAATTCAGGTTGCGACTGTTCAGGGAATGGTTGCCCGCATTATGGGCGAGGACAAGGAAAGAATTCCTTCGTCTGGAGACTTTGACTGCATTATTATTGACGAGGCGCACAGAGGCTACACGCTTGATAAGGAGCTTAGCGAGGCGGAAATGCTGTTCCGCGACCAGAACGACTTTATAAGCAAGTACAAAAAAGTAATCGAATATTTTGACGCTGTAAGAATCGCCCTGACCGCGACACCTGCGCTGCATACAAAGCTGATTTTTGGAAATCCAGTCTACACATATTCCTACCGCGATGCGGTGATTGACGGCTATCTTGTTGACTATGACGCGCCGCATATCATAAAAACAGAGCTGAACCAGCATGGAATTCATCATAAAAAAGGCGAAAGCCTTGCGCGCTATAATCCGGTAACAAAAGAGCTTTTAAATCCTGAGGAGCTTGAAGATGAGCTTGATTTTGATGTGGAAGACTTTAACAGGAATGTGATAACGCCCTCATTCAATAAAGCCGCCCTTTCTGAAATTTCAAAACACATCGACCCGGAAAGCGAGGAAAAGACCATAATTTTTGCGGTGAACGACCGCCATGCGGACGAGATTGTAAAGCAGCTTAGGGAAATCTACAAAGACCAGGAAATACCTGCAAATGCGATAGAAAAAATCACCTGCGCAATCGGCGACAGAACGCGCGTCCAGAATGCAATCAAGCGGTTTAAGAACGAGCATTATCCTACAATTGCGGTTACGGTAGACTTGCTTTCTACAGGCATTGACGTTCCGGAAGTTACAAAGATTGTCTTTATGCGCCGCGTAAAGTCGCGTATTCTTTATGAGCAGATGCTCGGCCGCGCGACCCGGTTGTGTCCTAAAATCAATAAGACTCATTTTGACATTTTTGACGCGGTTGATTTGTACAGCTATCTTGATGAGTTTTCTTCAATGAAGCCAGTTGTCTCAAATCCAAGCGTTACATTTGATGAGCTTTTTGCGGGCTACGAAAAAGTCGATGACGAGGAGTACATTAAATTCATAAATGACCAGATTATCGCAAAGCTGCAGCGTGTAAAACGGCACATGGACGGCTCCCAGACTAACTACTTTGCAATAGCTTCGAGCTATGAATCTGTGGAAGACTTTTTGAAAGCCGCAAGAAAATGCAAAGACGAAAGCGAGGACGCCTGCAAGGAGCTTCTTCTTAGAAAAAAAGCCGCTTTTGGCGCATTCAAGATTCAAAATACAGATGCCCGATATATTCCAATCAGCAATAAAGAGGACAGCTTAAAAGAGGTTGCTAGAGGATTTGGAAAAGGGCTGGAGCCGGCCGACTATCTTGAAAGCTTTTCAGCGTACTTAAAGGCAAACAGAAGCAAGATTGAGGCTTTGGAAATTGTATGCGCGCGCCCGGCGGATTTGACTCTTGCAGATTTAAGAAGCCTTAGCGCGGCTCTTGATGCGAACGGCTATAACTCAATCCATCTGAACACGGCCGTTCAGCAGCTTACAAAAGAAGACTGCGCCGCCGACATAATTACACTAGTCCGCTGGTATGCGATTGGCTCTCCTTTGATTTCCCACGAGGAGCGCATTCATAACGCCGTAAAAAAACTGAACAAGGCGCACGACTTTACCGCCGGCGAAAAAAAGTGGATAGAGCGGATTGAAAAATATCTTATAAATGAATCGGTTCTTAATGCCCAGACATTTGATGAATACTTGGCTTGGCGGAACCAGGGCGGATTCAGCAAGGTGAACAAAATATTCAGCAACACTCTAGGCTCGATTATAAAAGAGCTGAACACATATCTGTACGAAGACAAAGCCGTATAACCTTGGCTTTTAATTGGAGATAAGATAAAAACAGCCGAAAATGGCGTCTGTTTTTATCTTTACAAGTTTGCGTTGCAAACTTTTTTATCAACTGCAATTTCTCACTTTGTTGCGAAATTGCAATAAAAAGTCAATCCTAAAACTGAAGTTTTAATCTTGACTTTTTATTGGAGAAAAAAATGACAAACCAGGAAATTGTTTCTAAACTTTGGAATCTCTGCAATATTCTGCGCGACGACGGAATCACATATCACCAGTATGTTACGGAGCTTACATATATTCTTTTCTTAAAAATGGCTAAAGAGACAAAGACAGAAGATTCAATTCCGCAAAGCTACCGCTGGGACAATCTTGTTTGCCACAGCGGAATCGAGCTTAAAAAATTCTACAAGGAGCTTCTTACATATCTTGGCGAAAACACAAAAGGACGTGTGCGTGAAATATATCAGGGCGCAAGCTCGAACATTGACGAGCCTAAAAACCTTGAGAAAATCATTAAGTCAATAGATGAGCTTGACTGGTATTCGGCAAAGGAAGAAGGGCTTGGAAACCTTTACGAGGGGCTTCTGGAAAAGAACGCCAACGAAAAAAAGAGCGGCGCGGGCCAGTATTTTACTCCGCGCGTTTTGATTGACGTTATGACGCGCCTTGTCGCGCCACAGGTGGGCGAACGCTGCAACGACCCTGCCTGCGGCACATTCGGTTTTATGATTAGCGCGGACCAGTACGTAAAATCTCAGACAGATGACTACTGCGATTTAACAGAAAAACAGGCGGAGTTTCAAATAAAAGAAGCGTTCACAGGAGGAGAGCTTGTGCATGAGACGCACCGCCTGGCTTTGATGAACGCAATGCTTCACAACATAGAAGGAAAAATCGTTCTTGGCGACACGCTGAGCGAAAGCGGAAAAGCCATGACCGGCTATGACGTGGTTCTTACAAATCCGCCGTTCGGAACTAAGAAGGGCGGCGAGCGCGCGACCCGCGACGACTTTACCTACACCACAAGCAACAAGCAGCTGAATTTCCTGCAGCATATCTACCGCTCTTTAAGGACAACCGGAAACGCAAGGGCGGCGGTTGTTTTGCCGGACAATGTTTTGTTTGAAGACAATGCAGGCCAGAAAATCCGGCAAGACTTGATGAACAAATGCAATCTTCACACAATTTTGCGCCTGCCTACAGGCATTTTCTATGCGCAGGGCGTAAAGACAAATGTTCTTTTCTTTACACGCGGAAAAACAGACGGGAACAACACAAAAGAAGTCTGGGTCTACGACATGCGCTCAAATATGCGCTCTTTTGGAAAAACAAATCCCCTTAAGACGGAGGATTTTAAGGAGTTTGAAGAACTCTATTGCGCCGGCCATTTTGAAGACAGAAAAGAAACCTGGTCAGAGGAAAATCCGAACGGAAGATGGAAAAAATACACAATAGAAGAAATCCTGAAAGATGAAAAAACAAGCTTAGATTTAAAGTGGATAAAAGACACTTCCAACGACGTGAACTGCACGCTTTCAGAGCTTATGCAGATAATTGAACAGAAGTCAGCAAATATTGCAAAAGCGGTTTCTGAACTAAAGGCGCTTACAAGCTCAATCGATGAATCGGAAAATTGAAGTTTTAATCTTGACTTTTTATGGGAGAACTAAATGAACACTCCGGCAACACAAAGCAGCGCGATTTCACCTCAGACTAGAGAAATCATCTTTTATAAGAATGAAAGCGGTGAAGCAAAGGTTGAAATCCTTTTGCAGAACGAAAATCTCTGGCTGACACAGGCAAGAATAGCAGAACTTTTTGATGTAGACAGAACCGTCATAACGAAACACCTGAAGAATATTTTTGCGGAAAATGAATTGGACGAAAATTCAGTATGTGCAAATTTTACACATACTGCCGCCGACGGAAAAAACTACAAAACAAAATTCTATAATCTGGATGCAATAATTGCAGTCGGGTACAGGGTAAATTCTAAAAAAGCCACACAATTCAGAATCTGGTCGAACAAAATATTAAAGGAATATGTCATTAAGGGTTTTGCCATGAATGACGAAAGGTTAAAAGAGCCTGATTATTATTTTGGCAAAGACTATTTTGAAGAACAGCTGGAAAGAATCCGCGACATCCGTTCAAGCGAAAGACGATTCTATCAGAAAATTACGGATATATATTCAAAGTGCAGCGCCGATTATGACTGTGACAGTCAGATTACAAAGGATTTTTTTGCAACAGTTCAAAATAAGCTTCATTTTGCAATAAGCCGCCAGACGGCTGCCGAAATTGTTTATTCACGGGCGAACCATGAAAAGCAGAACATGGGGCTGACAAACTGGAAAAATGCGCCTGACGGAGCTATCCGAAAATCAGATGTTTCAACAGCAAAAAATTATTTGAATCTTGAAGAGCTTGATAACCTGAACCGGATTGTGACTATGTTTCTTGATTATGCAGAAAGCCAGGCAAAGAAACAGCGTGTCATGTACATGAAAGACTGGGTAAAAAAACTTGACGCATTCTTGCAGTTTAACGAGGAAGATATTCTGAATGACAATGGAAAAGTGACCCATGAAATTGCAAAGGCATTTGCTGAAAGCGAATTTGAAAAATACCGTGCCATTCAGGACAAAACTTACAAAAGCGATTTTGATTTGTTTTTGCAGAATGTTCAGAAAATAGAGGAAAAGTAGACAGATGGACACAAAACAGTTAAAAGCAAAAATTCTTGATTTGGCAATTCACGGAAAATTATTGCCTTTGAAAACTCTTGACGGATTGAAAAATTCTCCAGACTACGAGCCTGCTTCAAAACTGCTCGAAAAGCTCCGCGCGGAAAAAGAAGAAAAGATTGCAAAAGGCGAGCTAAAGCGGGACAAAAAAGACTCTTACATTTTTATTGGTGATGATAACCGGCATTATGAGAAGTTCGCGGACGGAAGCGTAAAGGACATTGAAGACGAGATTCCGTTTGAAGTGCCGGAGGGGTGGGCGTGGTGCAGATTGGGAACTTTATCTGAAACAACTGACTATATCGCCAATGGCAGTTTTGCAGATACAAGAGCAAACGTGAAATTTTACAAAGAAAAGAATTATGCATTGCTTGTTAAAACTCAAGACTTTAATAATAACTTTACAGATGATTTAACATATACTGATAAAACAGGCTATAATTTTCTAAGCAAATCTCATCTATTTGGTGGAGAACTTCTCTTAAGTAATATCGGAGCATCAATCGGTAAAGTCTTAATTGTGCCTAAGTTTGATATTCCAATGGTGGTTGCACCTAATTCAATTGTAGTTAGAACAATAGATTTATTGGAAACTCAATTTCTAAAATCAATAATGTTATCAACATATGGACAAAGTGCTTTGGTTGCGTTTACAGCTGGTAGTGCGATGCCAAAGTTTAACAAAACTCAATTACGTTCGTTATTAATCCCTTTACCACCAATTACTGCACAACAATCTATTATTTCTATAATTAATAATATTTCTGAGACAATACAAGTTATAGAAAATGATAAAGGTGAGCTTGAAAATTTAATCAAACAAGCCAAATCAAAAATCCTCGACCTCGCTATTCACGGAAAGCTTGTTCCGCAAGACCCGGCAGACGAGCCGGCAGCCGCGCTTCTTGAAAAGCTCCGCGCAGAAAAAGAAGCCAAAATTGCAAAAGGCGAACTTAAACGCGACAAAAACGACAGCTACATCTACAAGTCCACTACCGATAATTGCCATTATGAGAAGTTC
>DJRF01000019.1 GCA_002437725.1 Treponema sp. UBA6367 | reverse complement strand
AACTTAAAAATCGAATTTGACTACATCGGCCTGTGGAATCCAGAAAACACGCATAGAAAAGTTCATCCGTACCAGCTTGTAATGGACAACGGAAACTATTTTTTGTACGGCTTTTCAGAAGAGCGAAATGAAAACAGACTTTTTTCGCTTTCAAGAATAAAAAATCCAAAAGCAACAGAAGAAACTTTTTCGCTTCCAAAAGATTTTGAGTTTGAAAAACACTGCGGCGGCGGCAAATTCGGCTCTTTTTCTTATAACGAATCCGAGCATTACAAAATTGAATTTTACGAGAACGCCCGGCAAATGCTAAAAGATTTTGTCTGGGCAGAAGACCAAAAATTATACGATGACGAGGCGAGAAACTGCACAACAATCGAATTTTCTTCAACGCAATATCTAAAAATTGAAGAGTGGATTTTGTCTCAAGGTTGCTATGCAAAACCGCTTGAACCAGAATGGCTTGTAAACGAATGGAAAGCCCACATCAAAGGAATGACGGCTTTGGCGGAAATGGAATAGTCGGAATGTTGTTTTTTTACACAATATTATCTAATAGAAATGTGAAAAATTAATTCTTGATTAACTGTGAATTATAGTTTACGATACATTATGATGAATTATGAAGTGCGGCAAACAAAAGAATTCTCAAAGTGGCTTAAGAACTTGAAAGATTCTATTGCAAAAATCGCAATAGCAAGACGAATTGTCAGAATGGAAGATGGAAATTTTGGAGATTCAAAATCTGTCGGTAATAAAGTTTTTGAGTTGAGGATTGATGTCGGCAAAGGATATAGGATTTATTTTACAAATAAGGACAGCAGGATTGTATTTCTTCTTGTTGGAGGAGATAAATCTTCACAGAATAAGGATATAGAAACTGCTAAAAAAATGGCAGAGGAGGTTTAGTATGTTGGAAACCACAAAATTTGATGTTGCTGAATATCTAGATACGGAAGAACTTAGAAAAGGATATCTTGAACTTGTTGCAAAAGACGGAACTCAAGAAGAATTACTCAAGGCAATAAGTGATGTGGCAAGAGCAAGAGGAATGACAAAGACTGCGAAAGAAGCTGGCATAACAAGAGAGGGATTATATAAGGCCTTATCACCAAACGGCAATCCTGCTTTTTCAACAGTGTGGAACATTCTGCACTCTATTGGCTATACGCTTACTCCTACCCCAATAAAAATTAAATAAGAATTCAACTTTCCACTTCTGGATTTGTTTCAATCCGGATTTCAAAATATGGGCTGAAGTTTCTTAACTTCATTTTTAGGACTTCTTTTCTTGTTAAATCGCAGTGAGTGTAAAGTCCGTGCATTGAAAAACACAAGTGAATTTTGTTGAATGGTTCTTCCTTAAAAAACGGCGGATCTGCCCATTGCGGAACTTCTCCGTCTAAATAATTTTCCTCGTTGTCGGCTGAAAGTCCATTCATTGTCATAAGGTTATGAAAAGTGTAAGCAAGCAGAGAATCGTCTTTTGTAACAATTCCAAACGGATGATGAAAATTATAGTCGAGCGTTTTTTCTATCTCGCTTTTGTCGAATATTGAATATCCGTTTTTTACAAGCTGCTCAAAGTCTTTTTTGATTTTTTTAGAAGTTAAATTTATGCTAAGTTCATATTCAAGCATTTTTTTTGCAAGTTTCAGGAGTTTTCGTTTTTCAAACCAGAAGAAATTTTGTCTTTCTGGATGTTTTTTCATTTTTTCAAAGTATTCTTTGTTCATCCTAAAGTCTTTGCGCTCTTTTTCTGTGAATTTTCTGTGCAACTTGAATTTTCCAATAGTGATTTTTATGCAGTGATAAAAATCTTCTGGCTTTGCATTTTTAAAAATTTCATAAGGAATTTTGTAGTTCGCCCAATATGGCTTTTCATCTTCTTCCTTTTCAGGATGAAGAAAACCGTAAGTTACGCGGCAAATGTAATCCATAGGAATTGAAAGTTCATCCTTGCTGTAGTTTTTCCACAAATCAAGAGCCTTTAGTTTGTTCGGCAGTTTTTTCCCATATTCAAACACGAGTTTCCATTCTGATTCGGCTTCAAAATACTCATCAACTCCGGAAATGTTGTCTTCTTCATCAACACCGAATCCAATGTCGCCAGTTATTTTATATCCTTTGTAGTAAGTTTTTCCGCTTTTTATCAATAAATCCAGCTGTTCTTTTATTTCTGCCATCTGGTCATAAAGAAGAAACATCAGCTCGTAGATTCTAGCGTTGATTCTGCTTAGATTCTTCATTGTTTTGTTGTTTTCCATAATTTTTCCTAATTATAAAAATCCCGGTGATTTTTTAATATTTTTTTACCGTCGATTTTACTGATATTTTCTGAAGTAACGCCTTTAAGTTCTTTTGCGCAAAATTTATATCCGTACTTGGCAGCTTGGTTCAGATGATATTTTGCTTTTTCATAGTTTTTTTCCGTTCCCCAGCCATAAAGATAACATTCGCCAAGTCCCCAATGTGCAAGTTTGCTTCCGCCGGCAATCGCCTTTTTATAATATTCAACGGCTTCTTCCAGAGTTCCGCTGACCCAATCGTTTACAATAAAGGTTGCTTCATCGCACATGGCTGAAACTGAACCTTTTTTTGCGGCTTTTGTGTTCCATTCATGGCCAAGTTTTAGGCTGTCATTGTTAAAAGAATCATGCTTCATATATTGTGCATATTTATACATTGCGTCCGCATCGCCTTCCAAAGCAAGCTTTCTGATTTGGATAATATCTTTGTTGTTTTTCACCCATTTTTTTACATCGTCATAAAAAGGCGGATTGCTTTCGCATTTTTTCCATTCTCTTTTGCTCTGGCTTGCGGCTTTTTTCATCCAGTAAGAACCATTTTCAACATCGTCAGCTTCTAAAAATTTTTTAGCATAATAAAATTGAGCATTCGGGCAGCCGTTTTTTGCCGCCAATTCAAGTTCTTCTGTTCCGTCAGTTTTCCAGCTGCAATATTCCTTGTAGTAATGAATTTGAAAAACCCAATATTGACCGATTGCGTAGTTTTGGGCGGCTGCTTTTTTGTACAAATCTAAAGCTTTATTAAAACCGGCTATTTGTTCCTTTTCGCTCGGTCGATTTTCCCAACCAGCTAGCTCAATGTTTCTTTGAATAAATCTTCCCATAAGAACATACGCACGAGGATTTTTTTGTTCAATTCCCTTTTTTAGCCATTTTTCAGGGATTTTTCTTTTTTTGAAAAAGTAGTTTTCTAAAATATTATCTGCAATTGCAAGTTGCGCAGAAATAATTCCCATCATTGCAAAAGGATAAAGCAAAATAATTTTAACCAAAGGAAAAAACGTATCCGTAAAGAAATAAGAAATATTGCTCGCTATTCTTTGAAAAAACTCTTTTAAAATGTAAATCATAAACACCTCGTAAAAAATTAAAGATTGAACTGTTAGATTTATAAAAAATATACATTTCCTGGTCTTTCATTTGCTGATAGACTGGAAAATATTATGCTTTAGAAATTGATTTGCGTTAGGGATTGGACCCCGAACGACAAGCGGAATTGAAAAATTCAACCAAGTTAATAAATTCCAATATGCTTGGGTTTTGATAAAAATTAGAAAATCATACTCTTTGGGGAACCTCAACTCCATTACCTTCCTTAAAAAGTGGAGTTAAAATTTTGATTGCTTTTTTATTTTTAATTTTAATTGCATATTTTAGAGCAAATTCTGCATCATTATTATCAAAACAATCATCATATAACTTATATTGAACTAATTCTTCTAAAATTTCAGGATGTTTGCTATTTCCTACTGCCAAACTCAAAAGACCTAGCGCGATTTTTGTTTTTGTTTTTAGGAAAAAATCTGCACCTGCCTCTATTAAAAGGTATAGAATTTCGGTATTTGCTCCAATCGCAGTATAAAGTTGTAAAGCTGTATACTGCCCTCTATATTCGTATTTATTGATGTCGTCAAAAAGATGTTTTTTTATAATCCATTTTACAAGAGGAACATGACCAACCATAACTGCACATGTCAATGGAGAACAACTGTTACCGGTTAATGAGAGTTTTCTTGGCTTAAAACCTATTTCAATCAGATAATCAAGAACTTTTACATCAGGTTTGTGGAACCAAACTTCATCAATAGCAGTAAAATTATCCTTATCCTTATAATTAGGATCAATTCCTTTTTCAACAAGAACTTTTAAGTAATTCAAGCCTTTATCTTTTTCAATGCAGTAAATGAAAAAGTCATTTATCTTTTTGCTATCGGGAAAATCTTTTATCAAACCTTTGAATTCATCAAACAGATTGTATTGAATCGTGAATTCGATTTTTATGTCGTCGGGAATTAAAACGTTCCGCACAGCAGTGAATTTTTCTTCGATTTCACCTTTTTTAGGATTTGAAAAAATACAATATTCAACCACATCTTTTTTGATAAAATATGCGTTTTTTTCATTTTTTTGAAGAAAATCCTTTTTTACAAGTTTTTTTATAGAATCTGCCACATTTTTTTCAGAAATAAATGAATTTCCAACATTCGAACTGTTAAAAATCTTTGTGTTTAAAGTTTTACAAATTTCTTCAGCATTTATTTCACCCCAGTAATTATGGATTCCTAAAAAAGTAAAGAAAACCAACTGTGAAACCGGGTCTAAAACTTCAAAATCGATTTTTAGAATTCTTTTTTTTGCAGAAAGATTTTTTATGTCTTCCTGTTCGTAGCGTTCAATCAGTTCTGCAAGTTCAATTTCGTGCAATGGAGCAAGGGCAAGCGCAACGTAGCCGGGATAGATTGTTTTGCCACTAAAGCACTGTTTGTAAAGCAGATTCAAAAGTTTGTTTTGCAATTCCACAGGGCTTTCAAAATAAACTGATTTGTTCTGAAAAGTTTCTAAAACGCTAAAAACGATATAATTGAATTCGTTGCGGGTAATTTCCAGTTTTTCAGCACTTTTTTCTGACAAACGCAGACTTTGCACAAGTTCCTTGTCTTTGCTTTTATACCAGCTTGTAAGTATTATTTTTAGGATGCCTTGTTCAATCGAATTTTTATAGTTGTCATTTATAAAAGTCAATATTTCATCTACAAAGTCGCCTTCAATGTTGTCGATTATTAAGCAAACTTCTTTTTTACTCGCAAGAAAATCATCCAGCTCACAAAACTGCTCCAAAAATTCATTTTTTATGATTTGTGTTTTGTCAAAGTTGATTACATTTCCTGTTGATCCCGTGATTTTATTCCAAAATCGTTTATTGTCATTAATTGTAATCCAAACTATTTTTTTGCAAAAGTCTGTAACAAGCAGATATTTGCAAAGATTTGTTGCGGCAATGGTTTTTCCGCTGTTTGACTTTCCTTGAATTATAAAGCCTGCACATTCATTGCAAAGAAACTCCTTTTTCCATTCTATAAAAGATGGAGTTTCAACATATTCATTTTTATACTTGGAATCCAAAAATGAAGAAATGACCTTTTTCTGAAGTGCATTCAGTTCAAAAATTTCGGCAAAAACACATTCAATTTTTTCTTTTGAAGAAATGGCCACAACAAAAAGATTTTTATGCCAACCTTCCAAAACAGGTTTTTCTTCATCGCTTACATAAATGAACAAATGCTTTTCGTTCGGATTTGAAAAAGCGTTTTCCTTGGCAACTTCAAATTTTTGAAGGATTTCTGAAACCGCTTCCAGCTTTATTTTTTTGTTGCATACAGAAAAATTTCCTGTAACTGTGATTGTGCTGTATTTTTTTGAAAATTCACGTTTTTTTAAATAAGAAAACAAAGAAACAAAAATGCCAAGATGAATGGATTGCGTGCTTGAATCAAAAGATTTGAATTTTTCGTCGCCTTTTCTGATTTTTATACGAGCTTTTATGTCGTTTGAAAAAGCGGCTTTTAATTTTTTTAGCAAAGGATCAACGTTTTCGCAATCGCTGTGATACTAAAAACCGTTTACGCTTAAATCTTCATCGAAAACGGTTTTTACTTCAAATAATTCATTTTCGCTTGAAACAATGGGAACATACAACTTTGTCATAAACTCACCTTATGAAGATAAATTTTATTTAGATAGTCCAAAAGCCGGTTTTTTTATAAATTATGAAAAAACGCTTTCAGCAAATTTACAATTTGCTACAGATGGTTGTGCTCAAACTTCGTTTGAATTGGTTTGGGTTACTCCGTAACCAAGATTGTTCTTATCGCACAAAATCTTCACAAATTGTAAATTTGCTTACGCTTTTGTTCATCTTCCTAAAAACTCGATTTTTTGGCTAGGACTGGCGTTTATTCTTCGGGAATAATTTTTACGATTAGATTTTTTATTCCGCGGAAAATATCTCCAACTTGCACAGGCTGCGAATACAATCTGCAAGTTCCATCGCCTTTTGAAACTATGGAAGTTTTGTAATTTTCATCTGCATTTGTAAATTCCAGTTCCACAGCAAACTTTTTTGAAGCGACATTTTGGTTCAAGTCAATGTAGAACTGATATTCCTTGTCTTCAATTTCGCACATCTGGCCAAGTTTTCCAAAATCGGAAATTTCGTTTTCTTTGCCGAATTTTCTCATTCCGTCGCCAGCGGCCGCCATATATTCCTGATATTCATAGATGGAAATTCTTTTTGCACAGTTCCAGTCAAATACAAATGCGTTAGGCTGATTTTTTGAAACGCTGTTTTTTTCAAGAATCACCAAATTCCAGCACATTGAAAAAAACTGAATACTTTTCAGAAAAGCCGTAATTACAAGAAGTTTTGTTTCTTTTGGAATTTCCGCTTCAAAATCCACCTGGTTATCAGATTTTTCAAAACTGCTGCTGATTATTTCGCAGGCGGCTTCAACGATTTTTTTATCTTGTGGCGTTTTTAAATCAAAAACTGAAATAATATTGTCGATTTTTTCAGAATGTTTTTCGTAGCAATTTGCCAAATCCGCTGGGAAAAAGCCGTTTTCAATCGAAATATCTGTTATAAGTTCCCTAACATTTTTTTCCATATTAGATTTCCCCCAATTCATTCTTAAAATGGCGAATAAAAGTGTCGAGAATCCGTTTTATTTGTTTTGAAAAAACAGCCCTCATTTCGTTGTTTGAGGAATCCAAGTCGTTTTTAGTTTTGTAGTAAGTCCACAAAGCGCTGTACGAATGAGTTCTGTCGCATTTTTCAAAAAGTTCTAGCAAAGCCTTATAAGAATTTGTATCTTTTTTGTTTTGCAATTGCTTTTTGGCCAATTTTGAAAAAGTTTTTACAAAAAAAGAATCGTCTTCAAATTCCTGGCAAAACAGATTCATAAGATATTCATAGGAGTCATCGGCTTCTTCGCCATACCGACTGTTTGCCATATCGTAAGGTTGCGCCTCATACGAATCTTCATCCGCACTGTAGTTTTCGCCGCCATAATCAATATTGTCGCTAAAAACCGGCTTTTTCGATTTTTTTTCTGGCTCATATTCCAAAGAATTGTCGATATTAAGTTTTTGCTTTACGGACTGCCACGAGTTTTTGGTGAACAGACTTTTTAAAGGCTCTAAAATTTTTGAATTTTTAGAAATGCTTTCCAGTTCAGACAGCAGCTTTATTTTTTCAAAAACGCTTTGAACATTTTCTATGGATTTGAATTTCTCGTTAGTTTCTGAATCAAAATTTTCTTTTTCGATTGAAGAAAGTTCAAGTCTAAAAGAAATTACAGAATCAAAAATCTTGTTAATAAACTGAAACTCTTCTTTTTCAAAAGGAAGCCCACTTTCGTATTTATCGAAATCAAGCCATTTTTTATGAAATTTTTGAACAATCTGCACGCAATTTTCGTACAAGTGGTCAAGCAAAGATTTCTTTTCGCCGCTAGATTTACAATCATCTTCCAAGCACTGCGGAACATAACTTCCGTCAAACTTTTGAAGCTCATTGTTTATATAGAAAATCTGATTTTCGGTTATCTGAAAAGATTTTTGATGCTTAAACCGATATTCGTCCAAATCAGTGGATTCTGTATTAATCAAGTTTTCTTCGTCCGCAAGATGAAAACCAAGGCGAATCAAATCATCGTTCGTGTTTTTTTCGGCATGATACTTGCTGTTCAACTTTTGGTAGATTGTATTTGTACCAAGTTTTATGAAATCTTTTAGTGAAGAAGCATTTTTTTCTGCCTTATAGCCTATAAAGATTTTTGAATATTCGCCTTGAGCATAAACTTTGTAGGCGGAATAAATGTTGTCAAGTTTTTCGGGCTTGGAGTTTTTTTCCTTTTTGCCGATTTGCTTTATTGAAGTAACAGCATTGAAATTATTCCATTTAAACAGAAGAGTTTTTGGCTCAGAAGTTTTTATAATCTTTTTAAGACCGTAAAAATTAACTTCGGCTTCGTAATATGACAAATCTTTGTCTTCAAAACTCCAAGCAGATTTTATTTTTCCCATAAAATCTTCAACAAGATTAAATTCACCACATTTTTCCGAAGAATTTTTATTCAGCGATTCAAGAACATTGCCGGCACGAAGATTTAGTTCTTTTTTAAACTTGGAATCGTAAATCTCTTCCAAACAAAGTTGCGGCAAACCGTACTTGAACAATTCTGTGTTTTCTTCATATTTTTTTATGATTTCGTTTTGAAGTTTTTTATTCGTAAAAAAGTCTTCGTTTTTTGGCAGAAAGTTGGCTAAAAATTCATGAGTATTTTTATTTTGCGTGGATATTAAGGAATCAAAATCGAACGAATCTTGTTTGATGTTTTCGTTTAACTCGTCAATAACTTCCTGTGAATCTGGCAAAAACGCTACAAAAAAGTGTCTTGCAAGCATTTTTACCAGATGAATATTTTTTAACCTTGTTTCTTCAATAGTCATAAAAACAATTATAACACGTTTTTAAGAATTATGAATTAGTCAAGATGAAAAATACGCTGAGTTTCCGCCTTATTTTTTTGGCTTTTTGCTGCCTGTTTTTATAAGACGGAATTCTTCCATAATATCTATCAGAAATTCGTCGTACTTATTAAAAGAAACATCAACTTCAATTTCGTTATATATTTTTTTTGCTTCTTCGGGGGCTTCCACAACGAGTTTTAAAAGTTTTTGTGCAATTGCTACAATTTTTTTAGCATCATTATCAAGTCCTTTTGCAACGATGGAAAATCCCTGTGGAATGTCTTTGATTGCAACTGCACATTTATTAGGTTTCATTAAAACAAATGAGCAGTCGCTTAATTTTTGAGTTAGTTCTTTTTCTGTCATGTTTTTTCTCCTATAAAAATAAAACCGAAAATTGACTAGAAGCCGTACTTCCAGAACAATTTTCGGTTTGAGTTTAAGTTAGATTCTTGTATCTACAACATTCCATAAAAACTTAAAATCAGTTTCCGTCGCCAGAACCCCAGTAATATTCTTTTTCAAAAAGCATATTTATTATTGAATCGAGTGAGTTTTCGTCATCAAGGTCTTCGTACATTTCTTTAGCGTCAAGAAAAGTGTCGTCATCCACAGAATGAAGAACAAGCTCGTCTACCCCGGTAATGCCGGCTGCACAAATCTGCAAGAAATACATAAGTTCGGGATTGCCGCCAAAGTTCATCCACCATACGTAGCGTTCTGAATTAGACTGATCTTTTTCATAATTGTAAAAGCCGGGTTCGTCCTTGAATACCGTTGCCGTTTTTGTAAACACAAAACTGTCAATATCTTTATTGTTTGGAGTGCATCTTGTTACGGTTACACTGCCATTCAAAGATTTTTCTTTAGCTTCTCTTGCTTTATTAAAATATTTGATTTTTCGTTCAACTGTAAATTTTGGCGTTGAATAAGCAATCAAATCCTCAGCGTCAAGTTTGATTTTTCCAAGTGTTTTGTACAACATAAACTGTTTTCTCCTAAATCACTTTGTATGTTATTTCTCTTGTCTTTTTTCCGTCTTTTGAAAATTCGGTGACTGTAATTTGCTCTTTTTTTACTCCGTTTTTTTCTAAAATGTGGTAGGAAAGAGAATCAGAAATAATGTACAAAGCATCATATTTGTTTTGCTCGATGTATTTGTAAGACTTAAAGTTTCCGTTTTCATCAAGCTCGTTAATCTGTTCGCAGCCAGTTCTGTCTACTCGGTGAAGAAGTTTTTTATTGTCACCCGTGTATTTTGCCCAGCCTTTTGAACCGTCTGAAAATTCTTCATAGAGCTTATGTTCCTCTTCTGAAAAAGTTCTTTTTCCTGTTATTGTCTTTCCGTTTTCTGAAATTTTGATTTCCGCATTTTTTGATTTTTTTGCGTTTTCTGAAACTGGACACCATTCTTCTATAGTTTTTCCGTCTTCAAACCTTCTGGTGTATTTGATGCTTTTGTTTTCATAGCGTTCTATGTAAGATTCATAGACCAAAACATCATTTTTATAATATTTATGCCAATATACAAGACCATCTTCTGAATGATAATGTTCCTCTTTTGTTCCATCTGAATACACACGAACAGCATCAGAAGGGCTGGTTTCTTCAGCAATTTTGCCTGTTGCGGCATCTGTTTTTATTGATTTTATATGATTGCCAGATTCATCATATACATGAGTCCAAGTATACTGACCAATTTCTTCTTCTTTTACAATTTCCCCATTATCATTGTAAGAAATTACTTCAAGTGCAGAAACATTCTTTTTAAGCTCCTTGCCGTCCAGCACAAAACTGATTTCTGACTTCAATTCGTTGTTCATTATTGTACCTCTTGTCTTATAATACGTAAATCCTAAGCTACAGAACTTACATATTATAAGTTGGAGAAAAAAGTTGAGGGTTTGAGAAAAATGGAGAAATTTTATTTTTCATTACCTAAATATTCTTTGCGAGTTTCTTTTATCTTATTCCAAATCTGGTAGTATAAAATTATAACACAACTATTTTTAGTAGTAAAATACAATTAATTGCTGTAAACAATTGCTACAGATGGTTATGCTCGCGTTTCACTTGGCAAGGTTTGGGTTGCTGTGCAAACTTAGTTGTTCTAATTGCACAAAATCTTCATAAATTGTAGATTCGCTTACACTTTTGTTTATTTTTCCTAAAAACTCGAAGTTTGGACAAAATAACAAAAACCTATTTTAAAAGCCATTTCCAGACAGGAATAACTTCGATTTTTATATCATCAACATTCAGCTCTTTTTCTTCTTCATAGGTAATGATTATAAACTGTTTTGCTTCTTTTACAGATTTTGCAACTTCTACAAGAGACTTTGTTTCCCGCTCATTTGAAATATTCTCAACAGAATAAGCAACCTGTATAACAGCTCCTGTTTCTTCCACAAAAAAATCCGCATCAAAATTCTTGCCTTTAAGATAAAACAGCCTATCCTTATATTTATTCCAAAGATTTATTGCAACAAGATTTTCCAGCAAACGAGACTCACCCTTGTTCAAAAAAAGATTAAGCAGACCGTTGTCATTAAAGTAATACTTAGGCGTTGTTTCCTGCTCAACAAACTTTGAAAAGTAATTTTTGATTGCAAATATCAAGAACGACTGCCGGGCATAACCAATGTAATCTATAATAATATCCTTGCTTATGCTTACACCGATTGATTTAAGCGTGTTATGAAGTTTTGTGTAAGAAACTTCATCTTTTACAGATTCTGCAATTTTTTTCATAAGAAGGCGCAAGCCGTTCGTATTTCTGATTCCGTTTCTTGCAGCTATATCACCTAGCAGAATTTTCTGATAAATGCTTGAAACATATTCCCGTTTGTCTTTGTATTCAAGATTTTCAGGAAAACCTCCAAAATAGAAATAGTCTTTAAATTCCCTAATAATTTTTCCACTACCTTTTGTTCCCAAAATAGTTTTATCCGAATAATCAACTTTTTTTGCTTTCAGATATTCGCGAAAATTATATGGAGTCACATATTTTGTAAGATACCGCCCACCCAACCGGTTTTCAATTTCCGCAGAAATCATTTTCGCATTGCTTCCTGTTATAAAAGTATGCTCCTTAGAGTCTGCCATTCGCCGGGCAAATTTTTCCCATCCTTCAATATTTTGAATTTCATCAAAAAAGAACCAGCCTTTTTTATCACTCATTTCAGACTGAACGGCAAGAATATCATTAAAATCATTCAGAGAAAATTCAGAAAGACGCTCATCCTCAAAATTGATATATATTATCTGCTTCCAATCAATGCCCTGTCCTATCAAATCCTGTACAATTTTATACAATAAAGTTGATTTTCCGGCACGGCGTAGCCCTATAACAACGTAATTAGCGTTAATATCAAAATCATACTCGCGGCTAACAATATTGAGACTGCGGATTATCTCATGCTGATCGTAAATAACTGTTTTTAATAAATCATGGTTCATCGCAAACTCCGTGTCAAATATACCCGACAAAAAACATTATATTATGTCGAGTTTATTCGACAACAGAACAAAAGTCAACAATCTACTCCGGGCGTGCTGAAAACACGAAAACTGATTTATCTTTCGCTCAGTGCTTATTTTTACAACTTACAATATACAAACAATGCAAAAGAGCCTGATTAAATTCGTTTCGTAATATGACAAATCTTTATCTTTAAAGCCACATCTTTTTTTGTTCATTTTTTATGTCTATTAAGATTTATTCTTTATCTAAAAATTCCCACCCAGCGGCTTTCATATCTTCTTGATTTTTAAAATGAGCAATACATCCTCTCTCATATATAATATCAATATCATCTTCTGGCTCTTCGTAATCATAAACATCTAAAGAACCATCGGAATTGTAGATTCTAACGCATGTATCATATCCGCACGAATCGTTTTTGCATTTCTGTTTTTTTAATATATTTCCAAACATATTTGTTCTATAAAAAGCACCGTCTTCTATTACTTTAAGACCTTCTGTTAATTTTACTGACTTTAGATTACTGCAACATCCAAAAGCAAAGAATACAATGGATTTAACACTGCTAGGAATAGTAACACTTTCCGCGTCGCTCATATCAAATGCCCAATCATTTATTACTTCGATGCCTTCAGGAATTATGACATTTTTAAGTGAACTGTCTACACAATATAAAAGAAGATTATCCTTTATTGCCAATTCATTTTCAATTTTTAATAAAGGATGATTTAGTTCTTTTATATTACAAGCAGCAAAACAACGAGGCCCTATTTCTACTACCGAAGGTGGAATAAAAATATTAGATAATGATGTATCATAAAAAGCTTCTTTTTCAATTCTTTCCAATGTTTTTGGAAAGACTACTTCTTTTAAAAAGGCACAAGAGTCAAAAGCTCTAGCACTTATAACTTCTACTCCCTCTGGGATTATTACTTTTTCTAAATCGAGAGAACCTGAAAAAGCACGCGAACCTATAACTTTAACCCCATCGGGAATTACTACTTCGCTATCGTTTCCACAATATTTTTGTAATATTCCATTTTTAATCTTAAACTTCACAGAATCGTCAATGTATTCATCAAGTTCAGCAAGTTCTTTATCAATGTCAAAGTCATCCATGCTATTCTTTACATCTTCTTTTTTATTCAAAATTGTATCCCCCTGTTTATAATATTTAAATTCTGACTTACAGAAGTTACATATTATATGTTGGAGAAAAAAGTTGAGTTTTTGAGAAAAAGAGAAATTTTATTTTTCTTAATTACCTAGCTCAAAGTTCAAGTTTTTTATGAATTTTGTTCATTTTGTACCTGTTTTTACCTAAAAAATGCGAAGTCCTGCAACACTATCTTAAATGCCAAATTACCGATTAAAAACCCGCCATATACCCGATTAATCATAAGCCAAATTACCGAACAAAAACTTGCCAAATTACCGAACAAAGTATAAAATATAACTATGTACAGACCAAGAATCTCAGACAATATTCTCGCCCGTAAATTGAGGGGAAAAGGTGCGGTTCTTATACAAGGGCCAAAATGGTGCGGAAAAACTACAACTGCCGAGCAGATGGCTAAAAGCATTCTGTACATGTCAAAGCCAGAAGATGTTACGGCAAATCTTACGGCGGCTGACATAGAACCTTCAAAACTTCTGAAAGGAGAAACGCCTCGTCTTATAGATGAATGGCAGATTGCTCCAAAGCTTTGGGATGCCGTACGTTTTGAAGTAGACCATAGAAACAGTGTCGGACAGTTTATTCTTACGGGTTCTGCAGTTCCTCCAGTTACCGATGAGATTTTTCATTCTGGAACAGGCCGTTTTGCCTGGATAAAAATGCGTCCTATGACGTTGTTTGAGTCAGGGGAATCATCCGGCGAGGTCAGTCTCAAAGAAATGTTCAATCAGCCGGAAAAGCTCCTTGCAGAAAATAAAGTTAAAAACATCGATAAGCTGGCTTTTTTGATTTGCCGTGGAGGATGGCCTGGAGCAATTGATATGGAAGAAGACGTTGCTTTGGAGCAGGCTTTTGATTATTTTGATGCAATTGTGAACACTGATATTTCAAGAGTTGATAACGTACAGCGGGATTCTGAGCGCGCAAAAAGACTGATGAAATCTTATTCGAGACATCAGGGCAGTCAAACTTCTTATGCGGTGCTGCGGGAAGATATTCTTGTTAATGATTCTGAAACACTTTCTGAAGATACCGTCTATGCTTACACAAATGCCTTGCGAAAAATCTTTGTGATTGAAGATATGCCGGCATGGAATCCAAATCTCCGTTCCAAGACAGCAATCAGAACCTCCGACACACGGTATTTTACTGACCCTTCGATTGCAACCGCCAGTCTTGGACTTGGACCGGATGACCTCACAAAAGATTTGAACACAATGGGATTGTTTTTTGAAACCATGTGCGTGCGCGACCTTCGGGTTTATGCAGAAAGCATCGACGGTCAGGTTTACCACTACCGCGATAAATCAGGTCTCGAATGTGATACCGTAGTCCACCTTCGTAATGGCTCTTTCGGTCTGATAGAAATTAAACTTGGCGGCGACAGACTGATAGAAGAAGGCGCCGAAACCCTGAAAAAGTTCAGCACAAAGATTGACACAGCCAAAATGAAAGAACCTTCATTTCTGATGGTTCTTACCGGAACTGGAAAATTTGCCTATCGCCGTGCAGATGGAGTTTATGTTGTGCCAGTTGGATGTTTAAAGGATTAAAAAAAACAATTATTTTGATTTCATCAATAATCCTTGCCAGCTCATCAGAATATTAATCCTCTATCCAACCGGCTGCTTTCATAGTTTCTTCATTTTTGAAATAGAGTTTTTAGAAAATGGAGAAATTTTATTTTTCTTATATATTGTGTAAGTATTTTTTGCGAGTCTCTTTTATTTTATCCATGAAACTGTTCAATTTTGCACTTTCTTCTGAATCTAGAAAATCTTTTATTTTATTTAAATTTTCATTAATTCTATTTAACAAGTTACTATACTGATTTTCTAGTTCAGGGATTCTTTCTGTAATATTTCCAAGTTGAAGTTTACGATTTGTCTCCATGGAGTTACCGTTTTTAAACACTTGCTCATAAAAAATTGTATCTCCATTAATTTTTACATTCTTTACTTTATATTCGTTATACACCCTTCTTTTTTGGGTATAAAAATTTTCGTTTGAAATATAAGTAATAAAATTTTGACAATCATAAGAAAAGTTTTCCGTTAATTTATATGCCTCTACCCCATCAGTCATTTTTTCTTTTATTGGTCTACAAGTATTGCATGCATTAGCATCAAATTCATTTATTTCGTTTTCAATCGCTAACAATTCATTGGCATCAATGGGATTAAGATAACGTTCAGGAATCTCTTTCAAAATATTCTCAAACTTATCTTTTATTATTAAAATTTGTTCACTAACAAAATTGTTTTTTTCAAACTCTAAGTTCTTATATTCTTCTTCAAAATTATTCCACAATGACTGCCGAGTAGTCAATTCATTATCAATTGAAGTAATATCGCAAACTTCAAAATTTTCCAAAGACTTTTCCAGTTCATTAAACTTTGATAAATCATTTATACTTTCTAACAATTTTTTATAATCATCAGAATCGGTCTTTCCTTCTTTTTGAAGCTGTTCAATATTATCAATAGTTTCTATAAAATCTTCTATAAAGTTATCTATAGAAGTAAAAATATCTTCTATTTCATCATCTGATAAATCAAAAACACGATAGGCAGCAGTCATATCTTCTATTTCAATCTTATCAATACATTCCGTAATCGAATTTAAATAAGCCCTTTTTGACGTTGTCAATTCTACATCAGCGTAATATTTTACCAACAATGCCCATTCTTTTTTTAACCTTACAATTTTATGTCCAATCAAACCAATATCATCTTCTTTTGAAAGTTCTTCTACATCTTTTAAAAAGCTATTAAGATCTTTTATATTTATATCTTTATTCTTTTGAATATTTTCCATAAACATAAAAATTTCATCACCACAATCATTACATATTTCACAAAGTTCATTTAAATTATTCATTTGCATCTCCTGTAACAATGAAGTTTGCAAAGCAAACTAAAAAAAATAAAAACTGACGACAATTTAGGAAGTTTTTATTTTAGCTCCTCGAAAATTAATCATTTCTATTCAATTAAATAAGTTTTCTGATTGCCAATGAGTCCATTACCATTATTAACGAACTCAGTCGGTGATGGCAAAGGTATACCTCTATGAACCAACTCGTTTAAATCATTCCAACTTGTTTTTATAAAATCATTCAGTTCTTCTTCTTTAGTCGCAACATCTTTTCGATTTTTACGTATTTGACTACTGATTTCTGAACACAAAGAAATTTCCCCAGTTTTTCTTGCATTTTCTTTTTCAGCCTCAAGTTTTTTTATATCATCTTTTGTTGAATTAATCTGATTTTGCAAAAGAGCAACAGTTTCTTGTCTAATATCTTTTAGAGCATTAAAATGTTCCTTTGCCAATTCTGTCATTGGACCAATAATTACTTTTATAAACTCATTATATAATTCAGTCATTCTGACAATAAATTGAGTTTTTTGTTCATTTACTTTTTCTTCATGTTCGTATTGAGATTGTAACCGTTTTATTTCTGTTTCTTTATCTTTTAAAGAATACTGATTATCATTATAGATACGTTCATTTTTCAGTTCCGCTAGTTTTAACTTATATGCACGCACAGCTTGATTTTCTTTATATTTTATTTTTTGGTCATCAATTTTTTGTTTCCAAGTTTTTGTAATTCTTTTGTTTTTACTTGTTGGCATATTCATTTCTCCTGTAAAAAACTATTTTATCTGCTTGAACAGCATTTCTTTTTTATTTGCATCGGTTTCGCAGCGTGCGTTAGGATGCGGAATAATCGCAACTTTAAAGGCTAATTATTATACCCATTCGTTCTTAAAGAAATCATAATGTAAATCTTCGGCAACATTTTCAACAGGATTAGAAGATTTTCGTACATAATGATTATCTATATGTTCATGCAAACGATGTCTACACAAATATAGTCCTATTGCATCTAATGTTTCCATTCCAGAAATATCATCTTCTCCTTCTTTTTTTGCAATAAGTTCATTGCCATTAGCCGTTATAGTCCAACCTTTATATTCTTCGGAAAAGTTTTCTGGATTTGCTAATACATTCTGGGTTTCGGTAATATTTATTTCTTCCTCATCAATCAATTCTTTGATAGAATCTAAAGAATAACCATGTACGATTGAAAAAGCACCTTCTTTTTCAGCTGAATACCGAGCTCCCCGTTTGGTGATTTTAGTTTCAATTTTCCAACCTCGATATTCATCTTCAAAAATAGTATTTTTGGCTATTTGCTCAATTTCGTCAATTTCGCTTCTTATATCTTCACCCAAATAAACACTTATATCTTCATATCCTTCCTTTTTTGCAACAAGGCGATTCTTAGCACTATATTCAGATTCTGTAATTTTCCATCCTCGATATTCCCTAATTTGTGAAAAAAGGGCTTCGACTTTATCCTCAAATTCATCAATCTCATCTCTTAAAACAGACCATACAACGGCACTTTTAAAACGTTGTCCCTTTTCTGCTATGGTTTTATGAGCTCTAATTCTCCAACCTTTATACTCACCTTCCCACCAATCATCACTGTTTTCATATTTTATGAATCCATCATCCTCGGTTTCTTCAGATTTTATGAACTTAAAGCCATCTTCGTAGTCATTTTTTGGTTCTGACTGTTCAGAGTTCGACTTATCCTTTACATATTCCTTATATCCTAATTCCTCAACAAATGTATTCCAGCCAGAATTTGTAATTAATCCATTTTTATTCATATATCCAGCATCTATTGTGGATTTTCTAGGCTCGCCATTATTTTTTAAGTAACCTCGGTTCTTCAACATTCTTTCGACAGCCCATTCTTCTCTGTTTAATTCATTTGCAAGGTCTTCAAGGGTTTTCATAAATTTTTCACTCCAATAAAATATGAAATTTTCAAAATTCGATAAAATCATCCACTGTATTTTTTACAGTGGATGAAATATCAAGATTTGCTCAACAGTTTTGTGATATTTTATTTTTCCGTCTTCACCTTTCACAACAACTTGCCCACCGCCTTTGTTATGTAAGAATCCTCTTGCAGTTGCAACTGCTGCCATTTCTGTAGGAATCCCAACTGCTGCTCTTTTCCCAGCCTCAGAACCTTCTGTTACATAAAAAGTTCCATCACCATCTGGAATAACCCAATACTTTGTTGTCATAAAAAACACTTCTTTAATTTATTCTTTACTACTAAATCTAGTAGTGTAAAATTATAACACAACTATTTTTAGTAGTAAACACGCATTTAATTGCCAGATATAGTAGTTTTATGGTATGGATTTCCATACACGACTTAAAGAAGAAATTGAATTTGCAGATATGCGGTACAAGGAGCTTGCGGAAAAATCTGGGGTTCCGGAGCGGGCTTTGTATAATTATGTTGCCAGCAAAAATCCTTCTATGCCGCCTGCCGATGTTGCTGTAAAAATTGCAAATGCTTTGGGCGTTACTGTAGAATACTTGGTTACAGGAAAAGACAGCAAACCGGCAATAAAGCAGAAAAATGTGAACAATGCAAAACTTTACCGAATTGCAGAAATCCTAAACCTTTCAGAAAACTTTTCTTCCCTTTCAAGTCGTGACAAAAAACTTATAGCAGGCTTTGTTCAGCTTTTAAAAGAATTTTAGGCATAATATTTTTCAGGTGGTTTATCTGCAAAATATAAAAAACACCCTCTTTTTTTGATAAAAAACATTCAGAGTTCCCACTCAGTAATCTTTTGAACTAGATTTGATTTTTCAACAATTAATCTGGAAACTTCTGTTTTATTTTCCAAAAGAACTATCACAAATGAAACGTCATCGTCATCGCCAAAATCGGTTATCTTCCAGTCATAATTGGTATTCTTGAACTTTTCAGATAACAAAGACTTGATTGTAGCAATTGCAAGCTGCGTCATTTTTTGTTTTTTACGAAATTCCATCAGCTCTGAATCAAACTTTTCATTGCAGTCTTTTAAGGAATCCAAGAGCATTTCCAGTTCCGCATAAGGAAGATTCTGAAAGAACATATTCGTTAGGAATTCTTTTTTATTTTGATGTATTTTACTAAGTTCCACATAAACGATTTTTATTTTTGTGTTCTTGGCAAACCTGATGTCTGCATTGATGTCAATCTGAAAGTTTTTGCCAGCTCCATAGTCAACCGTCATTTTTGCCCTAATGTCGCCCAATGTTCCGCCATGATGTTCATTAAAACCAAAAGATGAAACTTGTTTTTCTACGGCAATTTCATCTAATCTGCTGATAAAATTTTCAGGCGTTTCTGCAACATCTGGCATAGTTCTATTGTGCACATTGAGTTCATTGAATACATTGTTCCAAAAGTAACGGATAAAATGCTCTTCTGTTTGCATTAAACACTTCCTTTTTTACGGCAATGGAATATAGGTCGCATTATTCCCCGGAATTTCTTCAACCCATTTAATTCCCTTATCGTAGTAAGATTTTGTTGTAAAAATCCATAATACGTTAGGAGATAGGCGTTTTTTAAATTCAGGATGCGGACCAAATCCATCGGTAAAGTAAATCATGCCGTCATATTCTTTATGATTACAATAAAAGTCTGCCGCTGGCTGAAAATCAGTTCCTCCACGTCCATTAATCTGAATATAGCTCATGGCTCTCTTCATTTCTGTAACTTCCCCTTGTAGCTGGGTGTCAAACTGAATTACATCAATTTTTTCTACACCATAACGGAAAAACTGATTGATAACAGAAAAAACATATTCAAGGTTTTCTTTAGTTATAGAAGAACTAATATCAACGGCAACAAGCAAATTTGAAATAAGGCTATACTTGCTGCCCAAACGGTCAAATCCAAAGCGGCGATTTGGCTTCATCCGGGTAAGATTTCGTTTGCTTGCTATTATAGAAGTGCTAAAATGGCGGAGTATGTCGATATAATTCATATCAACTTTTTTGTTCGCCAAAATCAGGTCTTTAATATTACCGCTTACGCTGCCCCACTGTTTGGCTTTTTCAGCATCATCAATCATACTGTTGATTTTTTCTTGCGTCTGGTCATCTTCTTCCCATAAGTCTGAAATTTCAGAAAGTTTTTCAAGCGGTTTTGTTTTTTCTTTTTTTTGTTTATCTTTAGAATTGTTTGCTCCTGTATTTCCATCTTTAAAATCTTCATCGCCTTCTTCTGCCATAAAATTCATAACGGCAAGAATTTTTGAATACCATTCTTCAAAGCAAAGGTCTTTCGGAAGCTCAAAAACGCCTTCACATTGCCATGAGCGTTCTTTCCAAAATTGAAAAATGCCAGTTCCCTGAACTATTTCATACCTGTGAAGAAAAGAATTATATCTTAAAACAATGTAATATTCCCCTTCTAGCTGAAAAAGCAGTTTTTCATCATTAATATATGCAGAAAATCCGTCATCTTCTTTTTTTATTTCTTCTGCATTGTTACGCTTAAGATAATGATGTAAAGCCCTTGCAGGTATTCGCACTTGATAGTTAGCACTGTTTGGCTCTGGAATTTTCTTGCCATTTGTGTCCAGAATTTTTAGATTGTTGATTTCGTCCTTTATTACATGATATTGAACTCCGTTTACCGTAAGTTTAAGGTCATCGGGATCTTTGTGAAGAAATTCACTTACTCCTTTTTGATTTTCGTTTTCAATCAGAAGTTTTTCACGCTCATTCCAATACTTTGAAACAATATTTCTGTACGTAAAATCTGTTGATTGCGATGCCCGGTTCATATAATTCGGCATTCCATGTTTCATCATTACATATCTTTGTAGCAGTTCTCTTATGGTTTCTACCCCATTCAGTTTTACATCAGTCTGATAATTTGTGTATAGAGTAACATCACTGGCAATTGCAAGATAAGCTTTATTTGCTCCAGTCGGCTGCCTTTGGTATGGGTGTTTTAAAAGGATTCGAAAAACTTCGATTTTTAGATATTCTGCAATTTCGTGTTCGGTAAGTTGTTCCACAATTTGAGGACAATACTCAATACGCATTTTTCCGGTTCTAAATGGAATATGAAGCTTTTCATTGGCAATAAATTCATGGCTGCAAAAAACTGAAAACAGCAGCGGTTCGGACAAAAACCAAGTTTGAGTAATTTTATTGAGAATTTCTGTAAGATTTTTTGCCACTCAAAACCTCCTTAGTTCTTACCAATATCTGCGATGAACTCTTGAATAGAATTATAAATTGACTTCTCACACTTGGTTGCAATTGTAACTACCGCATGAGGATAATTTGCAGCCGTAAAAAGATTAACAAAATGAGCCATTACTTCTTTGCTTTCCATTGCTCTTATTGCGTAAAAATATTCTTCTAGGTTTGTAAGAATTCTCTTCTCATCTGATGAAGAATAATTTTCTACATCCAGATAACGGAATATTGACTCGTTGATAACAGCAAGTTCCGGCACTTTATACTTCACAAGAGACTGTTTAATAGAAGAAAAATTGCTAGAATTAAGGATTTCTGCAGCATTTATAATTTTGTGTTCAGAAATCGATGAAAAGAATCTGCTTGCTGCTGCAGTTCCAATGATACCAGAAATAACTTCCAATTCCTGTTGCCCCATGCCTGTCATGTTTTTCATTACATTAGAAAGTCGCTCCCAGCTTCTACGGTCAGGACTACGCTCCAGTCCCATAACAGATTTATCATATTCAGTTCCATCAAGCATATTCTGATTTTCAGAAATAAATTCTACAATTCGTTTATCAATTCCAATACCTTCTGCCCAAAGCAGCCATTCAGAAACAGTTGGAACAAATTCATATACATTGAACCTACTGACTAAAGCCGGATCCAATTCTGTAAGTGTATATTGGTCACCGTTATTTACCGCAGAAATAATCCGGCTTCCTTTTGGAAGTGATTTTCCAGCCAGTTTGCGGTTCAATGTTAAATCCATGATTGTCTGAAGAACTTCTGGACGTGCCCGGTTCAATTCATCAAGAAATAAAACGATGGGCGTATTGTCTGTCGGAAACCAGTAAGGAAGCAAAAAATCGGTCTGCCCAGTTTTTTCATTTTTTTGAGGAAGTCCAATTAAATCACCAGGGTCAGACATTTGCCCAAGAAATAAAGTAATAACTTTTATATTCTGTTTTGTATAATAATTTTCAAGAATCTTTGACTTACCAATACCATGACGACCTACCAGCATTACATTTTGTTCGGGAGGAGTAACTTTTAAAACATATTCCAAAGATTTTACATTGATTTTTATCATTTTGAACCTCGAATTTTAATTTATTCACTACTTATTAAATCAAAATAGACTATACAATATTAGTTATGAATAATATATCAAACTTTTGAGAGAATTAAAAAATAATTGTATCTTTTGATGAGTCTTTTAGTATTTTTTATAATTTTCTAGATAATTTCCGAGTGAAAAAATTTCTAATGGCCAATTTCATTTTCACTAGACTACATCCAGGAAAGGCATTCTCTCCGATTGATTGAATGCCTTTTGGTATGCGTATTTTTTTACAACTAGCAAAAGCGTCAGATCCTATAGTTTTTACAGAGTCAGGAATATAAACTGATCTTAATGGACAAGAACCAAAAGCACCTATACCTATGACTTCAACAGAATTTGGAATATAAACAGAGGTCAAAATATCATTTTCAGTAAAAGCACATACATCTATAATTTTTAAGCCTTCTGTTAATTTTACATATTTAAGATAGGAACAGCCTCTAAAAGCGTTTTCCCCTACAACTTTTACACTTGCAGGAATAACAACACTTTCAATGTGGCTATCATCCAAAAATGCACTGGAACCAATTATTTCAATATTTTCAGGAATTATGACATTTTTAAGTGATTTATCTGCACAATACAAAAGACGATTATCTTTTATTGCAAATCCATTTTTAATTTTTAATAAAGGATGATTAAGTTCTTTTATATTACAATACCAAAAACAATTTTCACCGATTTTTTTAACAGTATCTGGAATAGAAATATTAGACAAACCAGTACATAAAAAAGCGTCTTCTCCAAGTTCTTCTAGTTTTTTTGGCAAGGTAACATCTGTTAACAAAGAACAGTAAGAAAAAGCACTTCCACCTATTTTTTTTACGGAATCTGGAATAATAATTTCTTTCAATAATTCACATTTTGCAAATGCACATTCTCCTATAACTTTAACCCCATCTGGAATAATTACCGTAGTGTCTGTTCCGTTATATTTTTTTAATACGCCATTTTCGATTTCAAACTTTTCCATAGATTCTTTCCTTTTGTTATTTTTTATTTTAATAGAGCTACATTATTTTTAGCAAAAAAACTCCTTAAAACGCTTCTCTATTTTCTTTGCCTCCCATAGTTTTTATAATTCTAAGGAAGTTTTTGTTCTTGTATTTATAGGCAAGTTCTCTGTAAATCCAATACAGCTTTCTTGCATAAAAATGAGAATTTTTGTATCGCTTTGCAAGTTTCTTCACGTATGTTAAAGATTTTTCATCACTTTGCACAAAATAATAATAGTATTCAAAAAGAAACTTGATGTCATGTTCCTGCTTTGCTTTTTCCACTTTCAATTCATTCTGTTTTTGCTGCTCGATGATTTCATCATGCCTGTTGTTTAAAGTGTCTTTAAAAGCCGCTTTTACTTTTTCACAAAATTCACTTGCACTCTGCAAAGTCCAGCCATTTTCTTTTTGATTTTTTGTGTCAATTGTGTAAACTATCTCATTTTTTACAATAATTACTACTTCTTGCTCATACGAACTTCCACAATGCATTTCTAACTCAATTTTTTCAGAATGTTTTTTATTGAAATCTTCAAGAGTTTCTTTTACAGCATCTTTGAACATATAAAAGAATGAATTCATAAAACTATTTTGAGGATATTTTATTCCTATCGAATATGGGAACTCTTCTAATATATGCTCGTATCTAATATCATCTTGCCTCATAAATTTTCCTATTCCAAAACTGAATCTACAATTCCGTATTCAACGGCTTCTGTTCCGTGCAGATAAAAGTTTCGGTCCGCGTCCTTTTCGATTTGCTCAAACGGTTTGCCGCAGTTTTCCGCAAGAATTTTATTCAAGCAGATTTTTGTGCGTTTCAATTCGTTTGCTTCAATTTCCACATCAGAAGACTGACCTTTTGCACCGCCCAAAACCTGATGAATCATCACTGTTGAATTTGGAAGCACATTTCGTTTGCCTTTTGCTCCTCCGCTAAGCAAAACCGCTCCCATGCTCATGGCTTTTCCCACGCAAATTGTGCGCACTTGGCTTTTTATATGCTTCATTGTGTCGTAAATTGCCATTCCTGCAGTAACGTCGCCGCCGTAGCTGTTTATGTAAAACTGAATGTCGTCATGGCTTTGAGCGTCCAAATACAAAAGCTGGGCGATAATGCTTTCAGCCATATTCTCTTCAATTTCGCCAAAACAGTGAACAATCCTGCTGTTCAAATTAGCCGTCCAAATATCCGTATGATCCGATAAACGTGGTTCAATATACATAAATTCTCCTATGAATAATAAATTTTTCAACGTAAACTTTTAAATAAAAAACATAAACTGCGATGGAATTTCAATTACGAGGCAAAACCGATTTGACCAATGCCATTCATCCTTTTTTCCGCTTGGATTTTTAAGAGTTCCTGAACGATATATTCCGGAGTCAATTTTTCTTTTGAAACAAAGCGAAGACTTCCGTTCAAAGAACCAAAGTCACCAGGAGTTACAGAGCTGCATTTCAGGAGTTTTTCAAGCTGAGTATTTTTAAAACTCAAAGAGCCAAAGTAGTTTTTCAGAAGAATCTGAATTCCCCATTCCGTAAGCGGCTTGAATTCCGTAATGATATGAAAACGCCTTTGCATTGCAGGATCCATAATTTTACGCAAGTTTGTGGTGCAAATCATAATTCCGCTAAATTCTTCCATCTGCGTCAGAAATTCATTCACCATTGTGCGCTCCCAACCATAATGAGCCATATTCCTATCAGAAAAAAACGAATCCGCTTCATCTATCAAAAGAATTGAATCGCAATTTTCAGCCTCATCAAAAGCAGCTTTTATATTGGATTCAGTTTCACCAACATAAGGACTTATTAAATCTGAACAGCGTTTTAAAAGCAGAGGTTTTTGCAAACTTTGCGCAATGTAGCGGGCAAATTCGGTTTTGCCAGTTCCGCTCATTCCGTAAAAAAGCATTCTGACGCTAGCTGGATTTTTTTCGTCCTTATTTTCTTCCGCATTTTTTAGCATTTCCACAATTTCGCAAGCTTTCATCGAAGTGTTCAAAACAGATAAATCGTAAGAACTTTTAACCTCGTCGCGAATCTTTTTTCTTCCATATAACAACGAAGAATTTGCTTCCAAAACCAGCTTTACATCGGAAAGGATTTTATTTTCACCACAAGTTTGATAGTCAAAAGATTTTATTGCCTTTACGATATTTTCAACAGAAGCACCTGTAACCTTGTATTTACTGGACATGTCAAGAATGTCGGTTTTTAGTCTTTGTGGAATATCCAAAGTTTTAAGTTTGCTTTTCGCAATTGAACGCAAAATCTGCTTTGGCATCTGGTTGAATTTTATTGAAAACGTGAACCTGCGCAAAGTAGATTCGTCCATTTCGTTTGTGTGGTTCACAATCCAAATAACCTTGTTTTCAGATTGTTCCAACATTCTGTTTACAGTTCCTTTTTTAGAAGAGCTAATTCCATGAAAAAAATTAAACTCACGTGTCTGAAGAACATTTTCAGCCTCATCAACAACCAAAACTGAATCGTCTTTTTTTAGAGACAAATAACAGTTCAAACGGCTTATTGCCCTTGTTTCAGAATCGTTTTTTTCGCAAACTTCAAGTTCATTCTTATAGGTGGACATTTTTAGCCCGGACTGCTCAACAAGCATTTTTGCATATTCGGTTTTTCCAGAACCGGGAGCACCGTAAAGAAGAATGTTGCAGGCATTTTTGCTTTTTAAAAGCTGAATGGCAATTTCTGTTTTTTCTTTTGGAATACTAAATGAATCTGGCTCGTAAGAGTTTTCGGCTTTTTCATTTTTTATTATGTCGATAAAATAAAGCCTCATGTCCTTTTCAGAAATTGCATCAATAGCGTCTGTTTCCAATTCGCCTTCACTATCAAGCAGCCCATAAGCGACAAGTTTTTGGTCGTTTTTTAACATCATGCGAATTTCACGCTGACTTTTGTCCATGCACTTTGAAAAAATATCAATACGAGAAAAATCATCTTCGTGAAAAAATGAATTGCAGACATCATACATTTCTTTTACGGACTGAAGCCTATATATAGATTGCAAAAACAAGCCTTCGTCTTTACTTAACTTTAAAACGTCAATTGCAAACTGAACGGTACTTACATCCTCTACAGCCTTTTTTATTTTTGCAGGAACAGCAATTTTTGTTGAAGAGGCAATGTCTTTTTGGCGGACAGTTCCTGCTTTTTTGAAAAAAGTAAGCGCAACAATTTTTGAAAAATAACATTCTGATTTTGAATAAGAAAACACAATCCGAATCAGATTAATATCGCGGAGCGTGTTTGATGCCCAATTTCCAGAATTTTGATAAATGTCTTCATCTTCCCTGTAATTTATTTTTAACTTTCCTTTATAAGCGTAAGGATGCAAGTATCGAGGACTTACTTCCACAGGAACAAGGTATTTTTCTTTTTCAAGTTTTTGTATAAATATATTCAGAATAGATTCCAAATGTTCCTGCACGCCTAAGCGTTCCACAAGAGCATTGAACAAATACTGCAATTCCTCAGTATCTGACACAAAAGATTTGTCAAAACAAAGTTGATATAAATAATAAGTAAGAGCCAGCGCGTCATTTTGAGAACAAGACTTAACCTTTAACAACACATTTTCTTTCATATTTTACCCTTCCTTTTTACACTAAAGAATCTATATGTTTAGTTGGAAGTAAATGTGCTGAATTTTGAGAAAAATTAGAAAAATTTTGTGAAAAAATTAGAAATTTCCGGATTTTTCAATAAGAGAAATCATTTCTGTTCTAAAACTAGAATTTTATCTACCAAATTTATCTCTTCTGCGGACAAATCAGAATTCTTGAAATTCGGATTAATTTTGTACCAATTGAAGTCTTCAAAAATATTTTTTAAATCATCAGATTTAAAGGCATAACCGTGTTTTGCGTATACAAGATTTCTAACAATTCTAAGGTCTTTTTTATTCAAATTTGACACATCGATATTTGGATAGTTTTTATCATTCCAGTAAAAAAGAGGAATTTCAAGCAACAAATCATCAGAATCTTCATACCACATTCTGTATTCTGTTGGTTTTTCTTTGTAGATTCGCGCGGCAATACCTTCAATTTTTAGGACACAAAGTCCCATGTCGCCATACAGCCAGATAGAACAGTTCGTGCCATGACAATAACTAGAATCCTTAAACCAGCGGAATTCTTTATCATAAATTGTTATTCTGTCATTTTGTATTTTTATCTCTGAGTTTTGCAAAAAATCCTCAAAGATTATTGGGAGAACGTATCTATTAAAAGCCTCATAACCTTTATGGTCTGACTCGTTCCCAATCTTTATATAATCAGAGCCTTTTTCATCGGTAAGAAAATAATCATTATCTTTTTTGAAAAAATTCCATTTATCAATTTCTTTTGCATCAATTGCATAACCATCATGAAACCACAAATCTGAATAACATATTTCATTGTTCAACATAAGAATGTCATAATTTCCGGCACTGTGACTTTTTGACATAGCTTCTTCATAAGAATGAGTGTTCTTCAAAATATTATCAAATAAAACAGAAACATAAGTTCCCGTAAAATTTTCAGGAATTTCTCGAGTTATTGTAACATCATCAGCAAACACCGAACCAATAACAAAAAAAGCAAAAACACTTATAAAAAGTTTTTTCATATCTCCCTCACTTCTGTTTTTTATACTATACTATACTACCATTAAATTGACAAGTTAAATACTTATATTCAGAAAGATAACAAGTTGCTGTCGTGAATCCGCCGTAAATTGGTTTTTCAATATAAACCTTAACCTGTTCTTTCCCATCTTTTTTATAAGTTCAGAATGACTGATTAATGCTTTATCTGGCAATTCCATAAAATTATAAAGCATATTATCCTCAGTTTTACTTTTTATAATAACATATATAGTGCAAAATTAACAATTTAAAACTTACGAGCAGAATTGATATTTGTAAAGCATTGCGCAGAAAAACATTTCTGCGCAATGCTTTATCAATTTTAACAGCTTACAAACTAGTCAGAATCTTCACTTTCGAAAACAGGCTCAATTTCAGAATTTTGAAGTCTTTCTTCTTCAAGACGTCTTCGTTCCAAAATTTCTTCCATTTGAAGATCCAAATCTCTGTCACTTCCGTCAAAAAGCTTTATGTTCTTATAGTTTCTAATACCAGTTCCGGCTGGAATCATGTGTCCGATAGCAACATTTTCCTTAATTCCGTGGAGACCATCAGAAGCTCCAGAAATAGCTGCATTCGTAAGAACACGAGTTGTTTCCTGGAACGAAGCGGCAGAAATAAATGAATCAACATTCAAAGCAGCTTTTGTAATTCCCTGATACATTGGCCGAGCAACAGCAGGTTGTCCACCAGCAGCAATCACACGCTTATTTTCTTCATGGAACTTGTACTTATCAACTTGTTGACCATATATAAATTTCGTATCACCTACAGCAACAACTTCTACCTTGCGAAGCATTTGACGAACAATTACACCAATGTGCTTATCGTTTATAGATACGCCCTGGGCACGATAAACCGCCTGAATCTGATCCATAAGATAATTCTGAAGAGCATTTTCTCCAAGAATAGCAAGAATATCGCTTGGATTTGGAGAACCGTCGCACAGACGCTCTCCAGCTTCAATTCGGTCGCCATCGCGCACAATCATGTGTTTGTTTGTTGGAACAAGATGCTCGTACTTCCTTCCAAACTCATCTTCAATTGTAACAACACGTTTTGCTTTGGTAATTCCATTAAACTTAATAAGACCAGAAATCTGCGCAAGAACACAAATATTCTTTGGCTTTCTAGCTTCAAAAAGTTCTGTAACGCGAGGAATACCACCAGTAATATCGTTTG
This sequence comes from Treponema sp. UBA6367, assembly GCA_002437725.1. Taxonomy (GTDB): domain Bacteria; phylum Spirochaetota; class Spirochaetia; order Treponematales; family Treponemataceae; genus Treponema_D. Next base: position 189,970 of record DJRF01000019.1, on the reverse strand, counting down.
TTTTAGCGGCTGCCTTTGGCATTTTTGCAAGAGTTTCACCGGCTTTTATCTGCTGTTTATCTTCCACAAGAAGAACCGCACCAGCAGGAAGATAGTAACTACCCATTTCGTTACCAGCTTCATCCGTTACAAGAATACGAGGCTGTTTTATATCAAGGTGAAGATCTGAAATCGTTCTTTCTACAGAACCAGACTTCATATCAACCTTTTCAGCAAGCGTTGAACCTGGAATTATATCTTCAAAGTGAACGTAACCGTCGCTTTCTGCAATAATAGGATCTGAGTACTGATCAAAAGTTCCTATCGGCTGATCTGCTTTTACTATATCGTTTGCTTTTACAGATAGAGTAGAACCATTTGCGATTTCTACTTTAATCTGTTTGCTAGTAAGATAAAGCATATCGCCTATTATTATAACTTTTCCAGAAGCAGATGCGGTGATATCCTTTCCGCCTCTCTTAAGAAGCAAACTGTCCTTCATAAGGCTTACGCCATCTTTTACAGAAAGTTCATCACCTTTTTCAAGTTTTATGCTATCAAGAATCCTGATGACATTCATAAAACCTTTACGAGTGAACAACCAGCTGCCATCATCCATTTCGACGTGAGTTCCCTGAACATCAGTTATAATTGCCGGGAATTTCAAAACAATGTGGTTATCTTCTGTAGACTTATCGGCTGTACCACCAGAGTGGAACGTTCTCAAAGTAAGCTGAGTACCTGGCTGCCCAATTGACTGAGCTGCAATGATTCCTACGGCTTCACCAATTTCTACAATCTTATTGCGTGCAAGGTTCTGTCCATAGCACTTGATACAAATTCCGTGCTGAGCTTCGCATGTAAGAACTGTTCTAAGCTTTACTTTTTCAACGCCGGCGTCTTCAATTTTTTTAGCAAGAACAGGATCAATGTACTGATTTACATCGCAAATAAGTTCGCCTGTAATTGGATGAACAACGCGTTCAATTGTGTAATGACCTACAATTCTGTCCGCAAGATGAACAACAATTTCATCACCTTCCTTAATTGCCGCATAGTCAATACCGTTTATAGTTCCACAATCCTCATCGTTTACAACAACATCCTGAGCAACGTCAACAAGACGGCGAGTCATGTAACCTGCATCGGCGGTTTTCAACGCAGTATCAGAAAGACCTTTTCTAGCACCGTTAGTTGAAATAAAGTATTCAATAACCGAAAGACCTTCTTTAAAGTTTGAGCGAATTGGAAGTTCTATAATTTCTCCACTAGGCTTAGCCATAAGTCCACGCATTGCGGCAAGCTGAGAAATCTGCTTTTTAGAACCGCGCGCACCTGACGTTGCCATCATGTAAATAGTATTGAAACCATCTTTATCTTTTCCAAGATTGTCGTACATTATCTTTGTAAGTTCATCGTTCGTTCTAGACCAAATATCGGTTACTCGGTTGTAACGCTCTTCCGCAGTAATTTCACCACGGCTATACTGGTTTACAATCTTTTCAACTTCTTTGTTTGCTTTTTCAACCATTTCCTTCTTTTCTTTAGGAATAATGATGTCGTCCATACAAAGAGTCGCGCCATAGAAAGTTGCGTTTTTATAACCTACTGACTTAATTGCATCCAGCATTTGAATTGTAAGCCATGCACCTTGCGTATGATAAACATGTTCAATCATCGCCTTGAGTTTTTTGTCGCCCATAAGTTCATTTACGTAACGAACTTCTTGAGGCATTGCTTCATTAAATGCAAGCCGTCCAGCAGTAGTTTCTATTAAATCACCAGCCTTGAATTCGCCTTCTTTAAAAGAATCTTTTGGAGCTGGAACTTTTATAGCAGCCTGCCATTCAATTGCGCCGCTTTCGGCGGCAAGTCGAACTTCATCAGAATCACTAAAGCGTTTTCCAGTTCCCTTTGAACCAGGCTTTATGGAAGTCATGTAGTAGATACCAAGAACCATATCCTGAGAAGGCGCCACAATTGTGTTTCCGTTCGCAGGATCAAGCAAGTTTCTTGCAGAAAGCATCAAAGTCCAACATTCCATCTGCGCTGCTTGAGTAAGAGGAACGTGAATAGCCATCTGGTCGCCATCAAAGTCGGCATTAAACGACTTACAAGCAAGAGGATGAAGTTTTAGAGCTTTTCCTTCAACAAGAACTGGCTCAAATGCAAGAATACCAAGTCGGTGAAGTGTAGGCGCACGGTTTAACATTACAGGATGCTCGCGAACTACTTCATCAAGGATGCTAAATACCTCTGGAGCTTCAGCCTCCACTTGCATTTTAGCTCGTTTTATATTTGTGACTACGCCTTTATCAACGAGTTTCTTCATTATAAATGGCTTAAAAAGTTCCAATGCCATTTTTGTTGGAAGACCGCACTGCCAAAGTTTTAGTTCTGGGCCAACAACGATTACTGAACGCCCTGAATAGTCAACGCGTTTACCAAGAAGATTCTGACGGAAACGACCTTGCTTACCCTTTATCATGTCCGAAATAGACTTTAATGGTCGGTTTGAAGCACCCTTTACAACCCGCTTGCGTTTTGAATTATCAAACAAAGCGTCAACAGCTTCCTGAAGCATGCGTTTTTCATTGCGAATAATAATATCTGGAGCAGAAAGCTGCTGAAGTCTTTTCAAGCGATTATTTCTGTTTATTACACGGCGATAAAGATCGTTCAAATCCGATGTCGCAAATCTTCCGCCATCAAGCTGAACCATTGGACGCAAATCAGGTGGAATTACTGGAATAACATCCAAAATCATCCAAGAAGCTTTATTTCCTGAAGAGCGAAAATTTTCTACAATTTCAATGCGCTTTAAAAGACGCTTATCGCTTTTTGCGCCTTTTTCAATCATCTTTGCACGCAATTCCGCAGCGAGAGCGTCCAAATCAGTTTGGTCTAAAAGCGTTTTAATAGCCTCTGCACCCATATCCGCAGTAAAAGTCTCACCATAGCGGTCACGAGCTTCAAGATATTCATCTTCAGAAAGAAGCTGCATTCTTTTTAAGTCAGTGTCGCCTGCGTCAATTACAATATATTTTTCGTAATATAGAACAGAACGAAGCTGAGCAACCTGCATATCCAAAAGAAGCCCCATTCTGCTAGGAACAGAGCGGTAATACCAAATATGGCTTACAGGAGCTGCAAGCTCAATATGACCAGTGCGTTCACGGCGAACTTTATAGTGAGTAACCTCAACGCCGCAGCGGTCGCAAATTACACCTTTATAGCGAATAGACTTAAATTTTCCGCAATAACATTCCCATTCCTTTGTAGTTCCGAAAATGCGTTCGCAAAAAAGACCGTCCTTCTCTGGACGAAGAGTTCGATAATTTATAGTTTCCGGTTTCTTTACTTCACCATAAGACCATGCACGAATGGTATCTGGAGAAGCCAATTTTATTTTAAGACTTGCGAAATCTTGAATATCACGCATTTAATATCTCCTATTATCTTGCTTCTTTGTCAAAACCAGACGAAGCTTTGTCAATCAATTCTTGATCACGTTCTGTTAGCGCAATTTGTTTGCCCTTGTCATCGTAAATCGTAAAATCGAGTGCCAATCCACGCAATTCCTGAACCATTACGTTGAACGCCTCCGGAACACCAGCTGGAGAAGAAGGGTCGCCTTTTACAATAGATTCGTAAATCTTTGAACGACCCGTCATATCATCAGACTTGATTGTCATCATCTCCTGAAGACAGTTTGCAGCACCGTAAGCTTCAAGAGCCCAGACTTCCATTTCTCCAAGACGCTGACCACCGAACTGAGCCTTACCACCAAGTGGCTGCTGAGTAACAAGTGAATAAGGTCCTGTAGAACGGGCGTGCATCTTATCATCAACCAAGTGATGCAATTTAAGGAAGTAAATTACGCCGACAAAGATTGGATTGATAAAAGGTTCTCCAGTCTGACCGCTTCGAACAATTTGCTTGCAATCTGGAGAAAGACCAGCTTCTTTTAGCTTATCAGCAATTTGCTCCTGACTTGGCGACTGGAATACAGGAGATTCAAAGAATTGATTTAAATATTTTCCAGCAATTCCAAGTTCAGATTCCATAATCTGACCAATATTCATTCGGGAAGGTACACCTAGAGGATTTAAGCAAACATCAAGCGGAGTACCATCTTCCAAATAAGGCATATCTTCTGGCGGAAGAATTCGCGCAACAACACCTTTGTTTCCGTGTCGGCCGGCCATCTTGTCGCCTTCGCGAAGTTTTCGCTTATTGGCAATAATTACTTTTACAACTTCATCAACGCCAGGAGAAAGCTCATCGCCTTCCATTCTCTTCATTCGCTGAATATCAATTACAACACCTTCAATTCCATGAGGAACGTGCAAAGAAGAATCCCTTACTTCTTTTGCCTTTTCACCAAAGATTGAATTTAAAAGCTTAAACTCTGGAGTTGTTTCGGTATCATTCTTAGGAGTTACTTTTCCAACAAGAATGTCTCCAGAACGAACCTTTGCGCCAATGCGAACAATACCTTCTGCATCAAGGTTATCAAGATCCTTTTCTGCTTTGTTAGGAATATCGCGAGTAATTTTTTCAGGACCAAGTTTCGTTTCTCGAACTTCAACTTCAAACTCTTTAATATGGATAGTTGTGTACATATCTTCGCGAACAACTCGCTGAGAAATCAAAACAGCATCCTCATAGTTGTATCCATTCCAAGGGACGAATCCTACAAGAAGGTTTCGTCCCAAAGCAAGTTCTCCATTAAATGTTGCAGGACCGTCGGCAAGAACATCGCCTTTCTTTACATGCTGTCCAACCTCAACAATTGGTCTTTGATGGTTACAAGTATCGTTATTTGTTCTTTGATATTTTAAAAGCTTGTATTCTGTTACTTCACCTGCTGAAGAATCTGTAGGCTTTACACGAATAACATCGCTTGCAACATAAGTAACATCACCTTCATACTTAGCCTTTACAAGAACTCCAGAATCGTAAGCAGTTTTTCGTTCCATGCCAGTTCCTACATGAGGAGGCTCTGGGAACAGCAAAGGAACACCTTGACGCTGCATGTTACAGCCCATGAGCGCACGGTTAGCATCGTCGTGTTCAAGGAACGGAATCAATGACGCAGAAACAGATATTACCTGACGTGGAGAAACGTCGATGTACTGAACATCTTTTGGCGAACGCTGAGTATAATCCCCGCGGTGACGAACAGAAATCATATCCGTTGGGAACGAACCATCTTCCTTAATTCCAGGAACAAGCTGCCCAATATAATATTTATCTTCGTCCATAGCCGAGAGATATTCAACTTCCTTTGTTGCCTTTCCATCCACAACTTTTCTGTAAGGAGCTTCAAGGAAGCCGTAATCATTTATACGAGTGTACATTGCAAGCGAAACTATAAGACCAATATTCGGACCTTCAGGAGTTTCAATAGGACACATACGTCCGTAATGAGAATAGTGTACATCGCGAACTTCAAAACCAGCTCTGTCTCTAGAAAGACCGCCAGGTCCTAAAGCGTTTAATCGGCGTTTATGAGTAAGTTCAGAAAGCGGATTTACCTGATCCATGAACTGCGAAAGCTGGCTAGAACCGTAGAACTCTCGAATCGCAGCAACAATAGGTTTAATAGAGATTAAATCCTGAGGTTTCATTGTATCATTTTCTTTGATACTCATGCGTTCTTTTACAATTCTTTCCATTCTGCTGAACGCAGTTTTCAACTGATTTGTAAGAAGTTCTCCCACACAGCGAATACGACGGTTTCCCAAATGATCAATATCGTCAATCTGGTCTTCACCAATGTAAACATTGATAAGAGTTTTCATCGTATTGATAATATCATCTTTTATGAGAGTAAAATCTTTTACATCCTCAGGATAATCGAATTTTTTGTTAAGCTTGTAGCGACCAACACGACCAAGATCATAGCGGCGTTCACTAAAGAACATTGTAGTCAAATCTTTTTCGGCTGCATCCACAGTTATAGGCTCACCAGGCATAAGAATTGCATAAACAGCAGCCAAAGCGTCTTCTTTTGTAGGCTCATTATCGATAGAACCCTCTTTTACAAAACGAACTTCTTCGCGTTCAAAACAATTGATTATAATCTGTGAATCAAGCGAATCATTTTTTTCATCTTTATCGTTAGGATTCTTCTTTGTGCTGAAAACAATTACAGAAATTTCTTGAACATTGTTAGCAACTAAATCGTCAATATCATGAGGGTGAAGCCGAACGCCCGCATTGAACAGACGTTTTTCTTCGCCATTTTCATCTTTTACGATAACTGCCTGAGCAAGAACTCTGTCAACCAAGGCTTCCCGCACCTGTGTAGAATCTTCAACTTTTGTTTTTTCTGTTTTATAAAAAGCACTAATTATTTCTTCTCGAGTGTTATATCCTAACGCACGAAGGAAAATTGTACCCAAAATCTTCTTTTTTCTATCAATCTTTGCAAAAATAAGCTCTTTCTTTTGGTCAATTTCAAATTCAAGCCAAGAACCTCGATAAGGTATAATTCGGCTAGAATAAACGCCTTTTTCATGCTGGAAAATAACACCAGGAGAACGATGAATCTGAGAAACAACAACGCGTTCTGCCCCATTTATAATAAAGGTTCCTCTATCTGTCATAAGAGGAATATCGCCCATGTAGATGTCTTTTTGGATTATATGTCCATCATTTAAGAATGTTAGATTTATTTTTGCTTTTAATGGAACGGAATAAGTAGCACCTTTTTGCTTACATTCAAGTTCTGAAAACTTCATTTTGTCATATTCAAGTTCGTAATATTCAAACTCTAATGACATATCGCCGTTCGGACTTTCAATAGGAAATGTAGAAGTAAAAACTTCCTGAAGCCCTTGATTAAGCAATGGTTCACCTTTTCTAAGGCGATCTGCCTGTAGAAAACTTTCATAAGAATCGGTTTGAACAGATATCAAATCAGGAACATCCATAAAATTCTGAATATCCTTACCGATATACTGACGGTTGATTGTTCGTGTCTTTGCGAACATCTGTTCCCCCTAAAATATAGATTCAGTTGAAATCTGCTACATGCAAGAAACTCTGCACAGCACAGAAAACTCTGATTTCCCAAGGGATTTGGGTTTACTTAAATATAAAAGAACTAATAGGTTAGACCTAATAAAAACTCTCACAAAAAAGAGCAAATACACAAAAAGGGACTTATTTTAAAAATGCTTTTGCAAAAGCGCAAAACTCATTTTCAAAACAGACCCTTTTTATTTAAGCTACTGTAGCACAATAACTTAAAAAACAACTTATTCCTAAAAAGCTGACAAAGCAATTTTTTAGGAACAGTCTTAAATAAGCGTCAAAAACTTATTTCTTTGAAGCCTTACCACCAGCTTCTGTAATCTTAGCTATCATAGCATCTGCATCAGCCTTGCTTACGCCAGCTTTAACTTCTTTTGGAGCACCTTCAACCAAAGCTTTTGCTTCTCCAAGACCAAGTCCTGTGATTTCGCGAACAACTTTGATAACAGGAATCTTTTTAGCAGCGTCAAAGCTATCAAGAGTTACAGTGAATTCTGTCTGTTCTTCTGCGCCTGCTGCTGCGCCTGCTGCTGGAGCTGCTGCTACAGCAACTGCTGCTGTAACGCCGAATTTTTCTTCCATTGCTTTTACAAGTTCTGAACATTCCAAAACTGTCATGCCAGAGATTGCGTCCAAAATCTGATCTGTTGTTAATGCTGCCATATTGTCTTCCTCACAAATATGAATAAAATATACGCCCTTTTGAGCGCTTGCAGTAAGCAATCCATACGGATTTTTCTGCAAATCATCACGGACAGTCGACAGCTATGAAGCCTGACCGTGTATAGATTCATAAGAATCTTTTTGAAAAAAGCCAGGTTACTAGTTTGAACCTTCTGCTTCTTTCTTTTCTGCGTAAGCTTTGATAGTTGCAGCCAACTGACGAGCAGGTCCGTTGATTGCAGACATAAGCATAGCAATAAGTTCTTTCTTTCCAGGAACTTTTGAAAACGCTTCGATTTTTGCAGCGTCGTAAATTTCTTTTTCAACGCAAGCACCTTTTACTGTAACAGGAGCTTCTTTTGAAAAATCAAAAAGAGTTTTTGCAACAACATTTGCATCTTCGTTAGCCATACAGATAACTGTAGGTCCTTTAAGATAATCAGCAACGTTGTTTATATCCATTGATTCAAATGCAATTCTAGCAAAGTTATTCTTTACTACTTTAAGAACTGCATTTTGTTCTCTGAGCTTCTTGCGAAGTTTAGAAATCTGTTCAACAGTCATTCCGCGATAATCAGCGAAGATAAAACTATTGTAATCTGCAAAAGATTTTTTTGCTTCATCAATAGCAACTGTTTTTGCAGACTGAATCTTTTTTGCCATCATTGCCATAATTATTCACCTTCCTTCATGCCAACCCATACGCCAGGGCCCATAGTTGAACTGAGGGATATTGACTGAATAAAGTTTTCAACAACTCCGTTAGGAGCTTTCTTTGAAACTTCTGCAATCAATACATTTACGTTTTCAGCAACTTTAGCAGGATCCATTGAGCATTTACCTACAGAAATATGAATTACTCCTGTTTTGTCTGCACGATATTCTGTACGACCCTTTTTAAGTTCGCCGATAGCATTTACGATGTCATTAGTTACTGTTCCAGTCTTAGGGTTAGGCATAAGTCCTTTTCGACCCAAAACCATACCAAGACGACCTACATCTTTCATCATGTCAGGAGTTGCTACAGCTATATCAAAATCAAGCCAGCCACCCTTAACTTTTTCAATGTATTCATCAGAACCTGCATAAGCAGCACCAGCATCCAAAGCTTCCTGAACACGTCCAGGCTGACAGAAAACAAGAACTTTCTTTTCACCTCTGAATTGATTTGGGAATACCAATGTATCACGTACAGAAGTAGATTTATCCAACTTAACATTGATGTGAGCTTCTACAGTTTCATCAAAGTTAGCTAATTTCATGTCTTGTACCATTTTACAAGCAGATGCTACATCGTATTTTTTTGTTAAATCGTATTTTGCAGCGGATGCGCGATATTTCTTTCCATGTTTCATATTAGTGCTCCACCTCTACACCCATACTGCGAGCAGTACCGGCAATGATTTTCTTCGCAGCCTCAAGATCGTTAGCATTAACGTCCGGGAGCTTTGTTTTTGCAATCTCTTCCAAATCTTTCTGAGAAAGAGTTGCCACCTTGTCGCGAAGAGGATTTCCTGAACCCTTTTCAACTTTGCAAGCTTTCTTAATAAGAACAGCTGCTGGAGGTGTTTTTAGAATAAATGTGTAAGATTTGTCAGCGTAAACGGTCAAAACAACTGGAATAATAAGACCTTTTTCCATTTTCTTTGTTCTGTCGTTGAATTCCTGTACAAACTTAGGGGCACTTACACCGTGAGGTCCTAACGCAGGACCAATTGGAGGAGCCGGAGTCGCTGCGCCAGCAGGGCACTGCAATTTGATTACGGCTGTTACCTTCTTTGTTGCCATTTTAATTCTCCTAAATTGGTATGAAACTTTTTATGCAAAAGCATACAAAAATTTCTAGCGGAACACCTTTGTCCAACGGACTTGTATTCCTCCCAAAAACAGGCAATGCCCACACTGGCATGTGAGCACCTGATATTTTGTTCTAAACTTTTTCAACTTGAAGCAAATCTACTTCAACAGGAGTTGCACGACCAAAGATTTGCACATTTACGCGCAACTTATTCTTTTCGTCGTTAACTTCTTCAATATTTCCACTGAACGAAGCAAATGGTCCATCAGTAATTTTTACAACATCACCAACAGAATATGTTTGCTTAATTTTTACGGTCTTTTCACCCTTGATTACACCAGACTTCTGTAAAAGATTTTTTGCTTCCGCAGCAGATATTGGTCTAGGACGCTCGTTAGGATTAGTTCCTACAAAACCTGTAACCCCTTGGATTCTTCTCAACGTTGAACAAGTTGCTTTCCAACCAATATCAGGAAGATCCAATTCTATCATTATATAGCCAGGAAGAAATTTGTCGTTGCGAGTTTTTTTCTTTCCGTCTTTGATTTCTACGACTTCTTCTACAGGAACTTTTACATCTGTTACAACGGCAGAATCAAGGTCTTTTTTTTCAAGAAGAGCTCTTATAGTACGCTCTATTTTTCCTTCATAACCGGTATAAGTATGAAGTATGTACCAACTCTTAGACATAAGAACCTTCCACTATCTCATCAAAGCACGGAATGCAGCAGAAAATCCTGTATCCAACAAGCCGAGCAAGACAGCCATGACAACTGTAGAAATAATCACAACTTTTACTGATGACAATACATCATTGCGTGTAGGCCATACAACTTTTTTAAGTTCCGCTTTACTTTCACGGAAAAACTGACCAATCTTTGACATAATTCCTCCAAATGGGGATTGATAAGATTGCCTAGACAACCCAGACAACAACAATATAAAGAAGTATACTGAAAACGCATTGCCAAGACACATTCAATTATGCTCAAGACCTTGACACAGGCGTTCTTAGGATTTGCCTTAAATCCTAAATAAAAGCAGTTCCATAACGGAACTGCTACAATATCAGGGCAGGCAGGATTTGAACCCACGACAGGCGGTTTTGGAGACCGCTGCTCTACCAGCTGAACTACTGCCCTATTATATAAACCTACCATAATTTAAGATAGGAAATATACATTAATTATTTTGCTTTTGTTTCTTTGTGCATTGTATGCTTGCGATCAAATGGACAATACTTATTAAGTTCAAGTTTACCAGTGATATTCTTGCGATTCTTGTATGTTGTATAGTTCTTTCGCTTACATTCAGAACACTGCAAAGCTATAATTTCTACAGCACCTTTTTTCTTGCTACCCATATCTATACTCCTAATTATTATATTCTTTGTTTCCTCGAGCCCCCGTGCGGGTTCGAACCGCAGACCTCAGCCTTACCATGGCTGCGCTCTACCGACTGAGCTACAAGGGCGTAATCGCCTCGTAATTTTCAATACAATGCGTTCTAAGAATATATTAAACCTTCTGTTTTGTGTCAATAAGATTTCTGATAAATTTAATGAAAATTCTAGTTTTTTCTATATATCTATGCTAGTATATCTAAAATAAATTTAACCAAGGCTCGCTTACACTCAAAATCTTGAATTACCCAGTTTTGAGCTTGCACAAATTAAAGCTGACTTTTTTATAGGACGAACATCGCGCCTAAAAAAAACAACCATCTACCAAATCAGAGGTTTTTATGAATATTGATATGCTTATAGACGGAATTCTTGATTCTTACGATAGATACGGCGGAATAAACAGAAGCGATGGCGAAAACTTTCCAAATAGACAAAACGTTCTAAAAGTCCTTTCTGAACTTCAAAGCCTAATTTTTCCAGGATTTAAAAATGCAGAAGATATAAGACCTACAAGCATAAGGTACATTACAGGTTCAAAAGTAAACAACATAATCTCTTTGCTAACAACAGAAATTCAAAAAGCATTGGTATATGCAGTTACACAACAAAAAGGAAATGCTAAAAATATAGAAAATTCTCACTGTTTTAAGCTTGCAGAACAAACTTCATTTGCTCTTTTGGAAGAAATCCCTGAAATCCGAAGAAAACTTATGCTAGACGTAGTTGCATCTTACAAAGGAGATCCCGCAGCAAAAAGCAACGAAGATGTAATCCTTTCTTATCCAGGATTGCAAGCCATTCAAGTATACAGGATTGCACATTTTCTTCATGAAAACGGAGTTCCCATCATTCCTAGAATTATGAGCGAATACATTCATTCGCGAACAGGAATTGACATAAATCCTGGCGCAAAAATTGGAGAATCTTTTTTTATCGACCATGGGACAGGTGTTGTTATTGGTGAAACTTGTATTATCGGAAATAATGTAAAGATTTATCAGGGAGTTACACTTGGCGCTCATAGCGTAAAAAAAGAGTTTATGGATAAAAAGAGACATCCAACAATTGAAGATGATGTAACAATTTATGCAGGCGCAACAATTCTTGGAGGCGATACCATAATTGGAAAAGGCAGCACTATTGGCGGAAACACCTGGGTTACCAAATCTATTGCTCCGAATTCTGTAATTATTTTGGAAAAAAATTAAAAAGCCTGCAAAAAGATTTTCAATAAAGGCTTGCTTAGATTCAAACCCTTGATTAGCCATCCTAGGGGCTTGGCAAACCATAAAAAAAACGAGCCTTTCGAATACCAAATATCCAAAAGGCTCGCGTCCAGTTTCCTGGACATCGGAGAGAGTTTATCAGCTTATTTACAAGCTGATTAGAATATAATATGTTTAAACTAAGATGTCAATATAAAAAAAATAAAAAATTGTAAAAAGTGAGGAAATATGAAAAAAAACGGAGCAATTACTTATAAATGCAACCAATGCGGTTACAGCCAGCCTAGATGGCTTGGAAGATGCCCGGAATGCGGCCAATGGAACTGCATGGAAGAATGTATTATCGACCCAAATGCAATTTCACCAGCGGGCAGAGGTTCTGCCGTATCTGAAAAAGCAAAGCCGCAGCCGCTTGCAAATATCCAAGCAAAAGACAATTCAAGGTTTTTTACCGGGATTGATGAACTAGACAGAGTCCTTGGGGGCGGAGCCACAAAGCGTTCTGCGATTCTTATTGGAGGCGAACCAGGAATTGGAAAAAGCACACTGCTCTTGCAAACCGCTAGCAAAATGGCTAACAGTTCTGCAAACAATTTCTGCGGACCAAAAAGTCTGCCGGGGAAAATTCTTTATGTAAGCGGAGAGGAATCTGCCGTTCAAATCAAAGAGAGAGCCGACAGGTTAAAACTAAATTGCAATGGAATCGAAATTCTTTGCACCTCTCGCCTTGAAGACATTTTAGACGCTTTAGACAAACTTAATCCAATAATGGTTATCGTGGATTCAATTCAAACTGTATATTCAGCAGAGGCAGGAATTATTCCTGGCACTGTAAATCAACTAAAGTATTGCTCTAATGAACTAATCTTATGGGTAAAGGAACGGGATAGCATTTTAATTATGACTGCCCACATAACAAAAGAAGGAACAATTGCCGGTCCAAAAACGCTAGAACACATGGTAGACACAGTAATTTCCTTTGAAAGAAACACTGACGATGTAAGATTTTTACATGCGCAAAAGAACAGGTTTGGCTCTGTTGATGAATTAGGTATTTTTACAATGACGGAAAACGGCCTTGAGCCAGTTTTAAATCCTGCAACAATGTTCCTTAGCGAACGAAGAGATGTTCAGCCAGCCGGGGTATGCTGCACAGCAGTGTTTGAAGGAAACCGCGTATTTATGGTAGAAATTCAAGCCCTTGTAGCGCCTGCAAAGGCGTCTATTTCTAGAGTCTTTAGCGAAAAAATAGATTCCGCAAGGGTAAGCAGAATAGCAGCAATTCTTGAAAAACGCGCCGGCATAAAATTTCTTGGACAAGATATTTATGTAAACGTGGCAGGAGGAATAAAGCTTACAGAAAGCGCAATAGACGGAGCATTGGCCATTGCAATATTTTCTGCACGGACAGATATTTCTGTTTCTGTAGGAACTGCTGTTTTTGGGGAATTAAGCCTTGCCGGAGAATTAAGAGCCGTGCCAAAAATAAAGCAAAGGGCAAAAACTGCTGAAAACCTGGGATTTTCAAACATCTTTGCCCCGGAAAAAAGCGCTGGCATTGAATACACAAACAACATCAGCGAACTTGTAAAAAAAATATTTGGATAGCTCAAGTCTTTTTGGTTAAAACTATTCTTTTACACGTTGTTTTTCAACCTGATCGTGCTGCTCTTCCAGCATTTGCATAAGAGCATCTATTGTTTTTTGCTTAGGGTCAGGCTCGTCTTTTGGCAAAGACTCAAGAATACTATTGCGGAAAGACTTACATTCGATTATAGGATGAGCTGTAAGAAGAACAACATCTTTTTCCACTATATCAGAAAGCATATCATCTGGAGTTTCTGGATTTATGCGCAGGCAGTTACCATTAATTGAAACTGGAAGCACAATGTCAAACAGGCGCAAGTAACTATCAATTTCACGCAATCCCCGCTTTGTTTCTGGTTTTCCAGGTCTATACCTTGTTCCGCTTGGAAAAACTAAAATAATTTGTCCCCGTTTTTTACATTCATCCATAGCGCGCATGGCCGCAAAATTTATAGACCTTGCCTTTTTTTCTTCATTTTCTTTTTCTTCTTTAGAAATGCCAGACTCTTCCACTTTATCAAGACTTCTTGTAGGGTAGATTACAACCCTTGTAAATCCTTCCGTCCAGACGCGGACCGCATCAGAAGCTTCGTTTAATTTCATTCCTGCAACAGCAACAATTCTATCTGCAAAATCCGACGCCCAAGTTTCTCCTTGCTTTTTTAGCAAGTAAAGGATTGCCGGAAGGTCTAAATTTGTGTAATGCTCCATTAAAATAAGGCCTCTTTTTCCGTCCTTTACAACTTTTTCATAAAACTCCTTAAAGACTTGAACGTTGCCAAGTCCGGAACCAGGAAGAAAATTTTCATCCAGAATCATATACATATATTTTGTAAGTTCTTTGTTTGCTTCTTGATAAACATTTGTTGTGTCAATTTTTGCAGGAGCATGCGATATTTTCATCATTTCGTGAAAATACTTGCCATAAGCATCTTTTAAAATTCTTCCCATAAGAGACCTCCAATTTAGAAGTTTTTATTATGTTTTAAAAATATTGCATAGCAAAAAAAAAGGCACTCACTTATCAATGAATGCCTTTGTTTAGCGAGGGTAGGACTCGAACCTACGGCCTCCGGGTTATGAGCCCGACGAGCTGCCAACTGCTCTACCTCGCGTCGTAATTGGCTTTATATTACAAAAAATATTAATACTTGTCAACATTAAGCGTTTGTTTTTTCAATTTTTAAGACTTCTTTTTGCTTTGAATATCTTATTCTGCATTCAACAAAAGCAAGAAGCAAAGGAGCTATCGCAAACCAGTGTATTCCGTTTTTAAAGTATACAAAAAAGTCAAATAGAGCGTGCGCAATTATTGCAAAAAATAGCGAAAATAAATCTACTTTTTTATTCCGGATTCCCCATATAAAAAGGCCTGTTAAACCTGTGCAAAACATGTGAATCAAATCTGAAGTAAACATTCTTGCAAAAACTAAATTCCACAAGAATTCTCCTCCGCGAACATTGTTTTGCTGCAAACTCTGCAACAAATATACAACAGATTCAAAACAGCCAAAACTAAGACCGCACAAAAGGGAAGCGCAAAAAAACTCTTTTAGACTTACTTTTTTTGCCGGTAAAAAAACAAGCAAAAACATTTTTAAGACTTCTTCAAGGATTCCATTAAAAAACAAAACCTCAAGAAAAATTTTTGCCAAAGAACCTGCACTTGCAAATTGCGAAGACGGAATCACTTCTCCAAGCAAAAATTGCATAAATGTAATTGGAAGAACTGCAAGCAAGCCTAAAAAACTTGCTAAAAGCTCAATGGAAAATTTATTTTTGGCAAAAATTTTAAATAGAAAAAAGCAAATAAAAAACGGAATAAAACAAATTGCTATAGCAAAATAAACATTCATCCTTTTTAGGATAACGCATGAAGTGGACTTTTGCAATTGCAACGTTTATAATAAAAATATGATTAATTGCAATTCAATAATTCTTACAGGTGTGAAACACTGCGGAAAAACAACGATTGGCAAACTCCTTGCAAAAAGATTAGACTACCTTTTTTTTGACACAGATGAAGTAATTCAAAAAGTAACAAAAAAATCTGTTAGAGATTTGTACAACGAATTTGGAGTTTCAACTTTTATGCAAACAGAAACAAAAGTTTGCCACCTTTTAGCAGAAAAATTTAAAGAAAAAAGGATTGTAATTTCAACAGGCGGCGGAATTTGCGACAATCCGCAAGCATTAATTGAACTTAGCCCTCTAGGAAAAATCGTTTTTTTAGACACCGATGAAGAAACAATTATTCAAAGAGTTTTTGCAGACGCAAAATACAACGCAACCACGAATACCGTAATTGGAATTCCTGCGTACATCGCTAAAAAGCAACCAAAAAGCGTTGAGGAAGCTATTGTTTTTTTTAAAAAGATTTATGAAGAACGCGTTGAAGTTTATAAAAAAGCAGCCGACATCATTTTCCAAATGGAATCAGATTCGGCTGAAAAAAATCTTATAAAACTCTTAGGAGTTTTATCTTGAAGTCAGGCTGATTATAAAACCATTTAGTTTTTGCAACCTTCACAGCCACCTTCTGAACAATCGCAACCGCCGTCACATTCTCCGCCGCAACAATTGCAACTGTTCTCTGCATTTTTCAATTCTTCTTCGGTGGCGTCTTTAACGTCTACAACTTCAATATCAAAAGCAAGCTGTTTTCCTGCAAGCTCATGATTTCCGTCAACAGTAATTTTGTCGCCTTCAACCTTTGTAACTCTTACAGTAAAAAAGCCGCCATCAGGAGTTGATGCTCTAAAAATCATTCCCGGCTCAACAATAGTTCCTTCATCAAACTGGCTCTTTGAAATTTCCGCCACAAGCTTAGGCTCGTATTCACCATAAGCGTCCTTTGGCTCTATGACAACAGAAAACTTGTCTCCTGGCTTCTTGCCTTCCAAAGCCGTTTCTAAACCGCTTATTATCAAACCTTTTCCATGGATGTACTCCAATGGAGCCTTTCCCTCTGAAGAATCAATAACCTTTCCTTCTGAATCTTTAAGAATGTAGTTAAACGAAACTTTTTTGTCTTGTGCAATATTCATTTTTTTTCCTATAATAAAAAGTCAATCTTAAAACTGAAGTTTTAAGATTGACTTTTTAAGTTGTTTCGCAACGAAGTGAGAAACAACAGATGTTAAGAAGTTTGCAACGCAAACTTTTAAAGATAAAAACAGACACCATTTTCAGCTATTTTTATCTTACACTCTTTTTTTATTTTTTCTGAACTATTTAAACTAAAAAGATGAATAGTCAGATTCATTTACACCTTCAGGCAAATCCTGAACTACTTCTACAACTTCTGGAACCGCATCTTTTATATAGCGTTCGACTCCCATTTTAAGAGTCATTACTGCCATCGGGCAACTTCCACAAGCACCAACAAGACGGAGATGAACCTTCATTTGATCATCAAGACAAATGTATTCCATATCGCCACCGTCTGCTTGAAGCTGAGGTCGAAACATTTCTATTGCTTCTTTTATTTTTTCCTCAATTTCTTTTCTTTTTTCATCCATTTTTACCATCCATAAAAAAGTCAATACTGAATGAATCGAACATTTATAAATTGACACACTATATTTTAGGTCGAAAGCCGCTGAAAGCTTTTCACTGTTATAAAAAACTCGACTTTCGTCCTTTTAAATATACAGTTATTTTACTATTTCGCCAATAACTTCTTGAATATCTTTTTCATAATAAAGCAAACCGTACATTACAGTTGCGCCTACGAGCTTTCGACCATACTCCCTAGTTTCTTCGTACGGAATGGTTTCTAAAAAAAGGTCATCCGGCAAATAACGCCGATTACCGAAAGCTATTTTAGAACTCTTTATCCAGCGGCGAACTCGTGTTATGCCTGCATTATACGAAAAAAAAGCGGAAAGCCAATTTCCATCAAGCCGCCTTGCAAGTTCTGCAAGATAATAGCTTCCAAAAGTTATATTAGTTTCCGGCTCCGTTAAATCATAGTTTTGAAATTTTAACTTTCTTGCAACGTCTGACGCAGTTTCTTTCATAAGCTGAGTTAAACCTATCGCCCCTGCGTGACTGTTTATGCCGGCATCAAAAAAACTTTCGCTTCGAATTAAAGCATACATGATTTCTTCTGGAAGAGCGTACTTAGAACAGCTTTCGCTTACAAAACCGCTAAAATTGCGCGGAAACAAAGCCTTCAATTCATCACAACCGACAGGTTCTTCGGCCTTAGAAACAACTCTTGCAGCAATTCTTAAGCTTTGAGGAAAATAGCGATTGTCTTCATCGCCACATTCTCTTAAAAAATTCGCAATTTTTATTCCGTTTTTAAGGCTGAAACGCAATTTTCCAGAACCATAAATATTCTGCCATTCCGGATAAATCTTTTCTGGAATTCCGAAGCGCGCGTATCCAAGCAAAAGAGATTCCGCATCAAAATCAACTTTTAAATCCGATGGTTCGGCGGTAAAACTTAAAATTTCTTCAGTTTCAACATCATTTTTTTTAAGTTGATTGATAGCCATAATTCGGTAATAATCGGTTTTTCCTGCTCTTTCAACAACTTTTTTCAAGGCGGCAATTTCCTGAGCCTTATAATCTTCATCGCTAGCAAGAAGCAAAACTTTTTCTTTAACAAGGCGAGCGTAGATGTACGCATATTTAGAAACAACTTCGCCGCTTGCATGACCGTCCAGCGCGTTGTACAAATCCCTAAAAGAATCCCAGCTTCCTTCAGACAAAAGAAGCGGCGAAAGCGTATTAAAAAAGTCGTCAAAATACGAAGGATTGCTCCATGTTTTGCAATACTTTTTTACAGACTCAATGCCTTTAGAAACAGAACGCTTCAGACTAAGCTGCAAAAGGTACCAAAGGGCATTGTCGTAGTTTTGTGCAGCAGGAGCAACTTCCATTGCCTTTTTATAATAATTCTCTGCCAATGTAAAATAGTTTCCAGCTTTTTCATAGAACCGAGCCACATAAAATGCCGCATAAAATTCAGACGGACTTTTTGCAACTTTTTTTGCAATCAATTCAAAAAACTGGGCTTCCTTGTAAAAGTCATCTGATGAATAAAGACAAGCCTTTCCTATATCGCTAACAAATTGCGGCAAAAGCGGAATTTTTTCTGGCTTTTCTTTAAAACTATTATAAGACAGTTTGTATTTTTTTCTAAAAATATTTACTCTAAACTCCGCAAGAAAAACAAAATCATCAAGATTCATTTTAGAATCCTTTTGCGAAACTATAAAATCGTACAATTCACAATGGCTGCTTGAAACAGGTCTAAAGTAAAACCAGCTTTCCGCTTCTTTTAGGAATCTAGCATCTTTTACTGCAAACATTGACTTTAAGCGAAAAAGAGCAATTTCATTAAGGCACGTTGAATAGTCCAGTTTTTCTGTGAGCGCTAAAAGTTTTGCATATTTGCCAGCAGCTTCGTACTGTCTTATTGCAAGAAGAACAGAATCTTCATCCATATAAAGTTTTAAAAGATTTTCGCAGGCTTCTAGCCGTTCTTGAAGATTTCCAATCTTTGTAAGTTCCTCTGCGCTGCGGCGGCGTACATAGCTTGAACCTTTTTTTAAGGCTTTAGCAAAATGCCTTTTTGCTTCCGGATATTTTCCGTCTTTTAGTTTAACTAGACCTACGTAATAGGGAGAGTCGTTTTTAAAATCACTTTTTGAATTTGCACAACCACAAAGACAAAAGCCAGCGCATAAAACAAGAGTAAATAAAATTTCTTTTTTCATTATTATAATTTTTTCTAAAAGCTAGACTTTAGACCTAATATACTAATTTGCAGGAATTACAATTGTTGTTCCTGAAATAATATAATCAGGATTTTTTATTCCATTGTACCTTGCAATGTACTTGTAACGCCAAGGATTTTTATAATAAGCGTCAGCAATATCCCAAAGAGTGTCGCCCCATTTTATTTTGTAAGTAATATTCTTTGGTTTTTCTACAGGAGGAGCAGGAGGCTCTGGAACAATTTCTTCTGGCTCCTGGGCAACAACAACTTCCTCTTCCTTTGCCTGAATAGGAACTGTTTCTTGAATTTCTTCTTCCTGAACAGGCCTTGCTTCTTCAACAATTGGAGCAACTTCTTTTTCTTTAGAAGCAGAATTCTTTTTTCCAAGAAGATTAAATTTTGATGGAACTACAAAAAGCACAAGAGCCGCGCAAATAAGACAAATCATTGCGCAAACAAGGCAAATTATCACAGGAGTTTTTGTCTTTTTCCTTACGCTTTCTGAAACCTCGTCAGTCGAGACAGAAGAAGTTCCTTGCTCAGTTTCTTTATCGTAAAGACCATTGAAATTTATTCCGTTTGAAGGAGTGTTGTCATTTACAAGCTCATTGTTAAAAATTGAATCGGAAGCTTCAGAAGCAATATCATTTGATTGCAAGCCGTTTGAACTGTCAAGAGTTTTTAAGAAGTCGTCGTCGCTCAAAGAATCTGCAGTTTCTGTTTGAGTATTTTCTTCTGGAAGATTAAAATCCGGCAAATCAAAATCTTCAAAGGATTCGGAACTAGAACTTTCGTCTTCACTATGAACAGGAACAGATTCGCTAGTATTTTCTGAAA
This sequence comes from Treponema sp. UBA6367, assembly GCA_002437725.1. Classification (GTDB taxonomy): domain Bacteria; phylum Spirochaetota; class Spirochaetia; order Treponematales; family Treponemataceae; genus Treponema_D. Next base: position 169,697 of record DJRF01000019.1, on the reverse strand, counting down.
CAACGGTTTCATCAGGTTCTGGCGATTCCGGCTCAAAAGCAACTGTTTCATCAGGCTCTGGCAATTCTGGCTCAGAAATAGAATCTTCTTTTGACTCTTCGATTTTAGGCTCTTCAATTTCATCGATATTAAAATCACTAGCTACAGGGGTATCGTCAAAATCTTCTAAAGGAGGCATTTGAGCTTCTACAGAGCCATCTGATTTTTCTTCTGCAAAATTTTCAGCTGGTTCAGATTCTGCGCTAGAAACAGAATCATCTAGCGAAGGTTCATCAAACGTAATATCGTCAGATATTGCAGACTCCCCTTGCGTCGCATCTTCTAAAGGAATTTCAGGTTCAGGTTCGGCAGTAGAGTCAGAATCAAATTCAACAGAAGGCTCTTCTGCCGTAGAATTAGGGTCGTCAGAAACAACTGGTTCTTCTACAATTGCGTCATCTAAATCAAAAATATCTGCGTTGTTTTTTTCCGCCTCTTTATTCAGCTCGTTTACAACAATACCGCCAGCAACTGCGCCAAGCGCAGCCCCTGCAATAGCAGCTTCAGCTGCTTCAACCTTGTCCGAACCTAAAGAATCTTCTTTTTCATCTTTTGTGTCTCTTTCTGCAGGCTCAGTCTCTGGCATTGAAATTTCGTAATTAGTGGGCTCAAGGCGCTCTTCTACAGTTCTTGAAACCAAGGTAACATCCGCGCTGCTCTTGTTTCCTGTTTCAGGGTCAATCATCGCGGCTCTTAATTTGCCATTTTCATCAAGCCCAATATCTAAATTTATGTCTACAGTTCCGTTTGGATGTTCAACAAGATTTTCAATTTGAAGAGAGTCAATATATTCAGCATCTTCCATAGTTCCTGTTTTTGAACGATAAACATCAACTATTACACGTGTTTGATTATCCTTTACAGTGGTAAGCCCTAGAGTCTTTGTACACTTTTGACCATCTTCCATAATTGGATAAAAAGATCCGTCTGCGAGTCTGATTCCAATCTGTTTCATATATTACCCTCATCTTTTTTATTATCTTTTAATAGGTCGAAAGCCGAGCTTTTTATTCATTTTTCTAAAAAATTGACTTTCAACCTAATACAAACAGCCTTTAAAAATTAAAGCTAGACACTTATTTATCGGAAAAAAATCTAGTTTATTTATTCTATTTTTATTATATTATGATTATCAAAAAAAGGCACGCTAAATAAAATAATTTTATGAATAAAAATCAAAAAAATCTCAAATTAAAAAAAGATAACAAATTTCTCAAAACTTTAATTTACAGCAAACTTTTATTAATCATTATTTTGCTATTAATACAGTTCACGCTTTTTGCTGTTTTTTGTTTAAAGCTTGAACCTTACACAAAGTATTTTATAGGCGGAAGCATTGCCTTAAGCCTTTTATTCGCAACTTATCTTGTTAATAGTCCTGGAAAAAATGAATTCAAAATTTCCTGGCTCATACCCGTTCTTATAGTTCCAGTCTTTGGAATTTCGCTTTATTTTTCTTACAAACTGAATTTAGGCGGATTTTCTTTAAGCAGAAAACTAAACAAAATAAAAAAATCTTCAAAAAACTACTTTTTAGATTCTCCAGAGAACAAAAAAGCTCTAGCCGATTATCCAAAGGTTCAGGATATTTCTACATATCTCATGAAAACAGGAAATTTTCCGCCGTTTACGAACACAAGCACTCAATATTTTTCTGCCGGCGAATATATGTTCCCTCAAATCATAAAAGATTTAAAATCGGCTGAAAAATTTATTTTTTTGGAATACTTTATAATCGAACCAGGAACCTTATGGGAGCTTATTTTAAAAATTTTAAAGGATAAAGTAAAAAACGGTGTTGAAGTTAGATTAATGTACGACAGTCTTGGCTCTATTGCCTTTTCAACAAACGCGTATATCGATTATCTAAAATCTTTTGGAATAAAAGCTCAGATTTTTAAAAAGTTCGTGCCAGTTTTTGACACAGGACTTAACAACCGGGATCACAGGAAAATTCTTGTTATTGACGGCAAAATCGCCTACACAGGCGGCATAAACATTTCTGATGAATACATAAACTTAAATCACAAACGGTTCGATTACTGGAAAGATACCGGCATAAAAATCCAAGGACCTGCGGTGCGCTCTTTTACAACAATGTTTTTAGAAATGTGGAATATTCAAATTCCGCAAAAAGAAAAAAACAGTTTTGCTCTTGAAGATTTTTCAAAGTATATAGAAACAGCATTTCCAGAAACGCCGCAAAGTGGAGTTGTAATTCCTTACGGTGACGACGCATACAACAACGAAGACATTGCGGAAAACGTCTATAATTACATTCTTTCAAAGTCGCACGGTTATGTGCACATAATGACTCCGTACATAATAATAGACAACACGCTTATGAACAGCCTTATTTTTGCAGCAAAAAGAGGGGTTGAAGTCAGTTTGATTGTTCCTTCGCACTACGACCATTACATAACCTTTTGTGTAGGAAGAAATTTTATAAAAACATTGATTAAAAACGGAGTCCACGTATACGGATTCGATCCCGGTTTTATACATGCAAAAGTATTTATTTCCGATGGAAACAGAGGAACTGTGGGCTCTGTAAACCTTGACTACAGAAGTTTAGACCACCACTTTGAATGTGGCTTATATATGTACAAAACGAATGTAATCGTTGATATGGAAAAAGATTTTCAAGAAACTAAAAAGCGTTGCACAGAAATTACTTTGGATATATATAAAAAATACCCTCTTCGTCAGAGGGTAATAGGCTGGTTTTTTAAAATATTTGCGCCGCTGCTTTAAAAACTTGTCTTTAGATAAAAACCGCGCAATTGAAGCCGCTGCGCAGCTAAGCACAAGAAGTTAGTATCCAGACTAATATTCGTAAGAAAATTCAGTCATTGATGACATTTCATTTACAATAGTTCCAAATTTCTTAGAAACTAAATAAACAGTCAACTTAGAAATATTGCCTTTTGAATCGTATTTTACAAGTTCGCGCTTTGAAGTTTTATTTTCTGCATTATAAGTTGTTACTTCAGAAAGGAGCTCATTAGAACCGTATCTAAAAACATCTTTATAAAGCTGCAGACCGTTCGCACCGTAAACAGCAATTGAATCCTTGTTTCCAGAATCTGTATATGTGTAAACACGCTCCTCATTTAAGGAACCGTCACCAAAATATTGCTCTTCTTTTTCTAAAAGCTCTTTATCGTTATATTTGTAAACAATCTTCCAAATAAGAACTCCATCAGAATTGTAGTAACTTTCGTCTGTAAGCTTTGAATCTGTATATGTGTAGATTGTTTTGCTCTTTAAATTACCATCGCGGGCATACTGGGTTTCATCACAAAGAAGCCCGTCCTTATAAGAAAGCACAGAATTCCAAAGCTGCAACCCTTCTGAATCATAGGCTTTGCGCTCAGAAACTTTTCCTTCAGAATCATAAGAATTTACAACCTTGTTTACAAGAACATCGCGCACAGTAAGTTCTGAATTTTCAGTTTGCTTGCCAGTTTCATCGTAAAGATAGATAAATTTTGAACTAGGAGTTCTGTAATACTCTCCAAATTTAGATATTATTGAATAGTCTGTACGAGTAACGGTTTTTGCACCCGATTTTACAGATGTATTTCCCATAATATCGTAGCCGTACAGTGAAATTCCAATAAAAAAAGCTACAAAAGAAAAAAATATTTTTTTCATTGCTGAAAACCTCCTATAAAAACTCGAAGTTTATACTAATTAAATTATATATCCACAAGTTTGATTTGTCAAAAATAAAGACTTACAAAGAATTATGTGATAAAATCCCTTGAAATATGAACTTTTACGAATTAAAGGCTTTTTTAACACTTTCTGAAAACTTGCACTTTGCAAAAACCGCAGATTCCATAAACATAAGCCCTTCCGCATTGAGCAGAATTATAAGCCGTCTTGAAGAAGAAAATGGAACAGAACTTTTAGACAGAACTAACAGAAAAGTCGTCCTCACAAAAAACGGCAGGATTTTTGCCGATTTTGCAAAAGAAACTTTAGAGCGACAAAAAATCATGCAAGAAAAATTCAAAGGCGAAAAAGGAACTGTTTCCGGCACGCTAAAAGTTTACGCCTCTGTAACAGCTTGCTACACAATTCTTCCTCTTTTTTTAAGTAAACTTGCCGCAGAATTTCCTGCCATTCAACTTGCGGTAGAAACAGGAGACCCCGCAGGAGCGATTCCCGCAATAAAAGAAGGCAGAGCCGCCCTTGCCGTTGCAGCAATTCCAGAAGACGGACTTTCGTTTTTGCAAACAATCAGCATGAAAAAAACGCCTTTGATTTTTGCGGCAAACAAAAATGGAGATTTTACAAATCTTGCAGGTTCGCCTCAAGACATAATTTCTTCAACACCGCTAATTTTACCAAAAACTGGTTTGGCACGCCGCCGCTTTGACCAATGGACAAAAAGCCGCAATGTAAAACCGATTATCGCTGCCGAAACCGAAGGAAACGAAGCAATTCTTGCGCTAGCCCAACTTGATTTAGGAATGGGGCTCGTTCCCCAAATTGTTCTTGAAAGCGGCCGGTTTTCCAACAATTTTGTAATCCATACAGCTGGAAATATAATGGGCTATTACGACATAGGCTTTATACGAAGAGCAGAAATGTACGATACAAAATCAGGAAAGAGAATTCAACAGGCGGTTGGAAAAATTCTAAACGAACTAAAAGAATCTAAAAGTTCTTCATAACAAAAAAAACTAACTTTAGTCCAAAACCTAAACCGAGGAAAAAAATGACAGAATTACAATGGAAATGCGTTGAAAATTTCAAAAACGATTTTAAATCTAAAATTACAACTTGGAATCAGTATAAAACAATTTTAGCAAGTTTACAAAAACAGGCAGCACAAAAGGCAAAAACGCCAGAATATCCAATAGAAACTCCTGTAGTTTATAACAAGGCTCTTGACGATATTAAAGGCGAAGACGAAATAAAACTCATTGTCATAGGCGACAATCCTGGCAAAAACGAGCAGCTTGCAAAAAATCAAAAGTACCTTGTGGGGCAAGCCGGAAAAATTGCCGAAGGATTTTTTAAGCGCAACGCGGAACTTGAAATAGATTTTAGAAAAAACGTAATAATTTTGAACAAGACTCCCATTCATTCTGCAAAAACGGCGCAACTAAAAGCAATCGCAAGGGAGGGCGGAAGGCAGGTAGAACAATTGATTCTTGAAAGCCAGCTTTGGATGGCGCAAGCAACTGCAAATCTTCTTGAAAACTTAAACAAATACGGAAAAACGAAAACTCAACTTTGGCTTGTTGGCTACAGCGAATTAAAGCCCAGCGGAATTTTTGAACCGTATAAGGCAGAACTGAAAAAAACTTGCGGCCAGCAAACTTGGAAAAACGTAAAAGTCTTTCAGCATTTTTCTATGAACTGCTTTACAAAAGACTTAAATTCGTTCAAAAATGAAAATCCCAAAAAAACACTAAAAGAATTATTAGACGAGCTTGGGACAAAACACAGAAAAGAAATTTTTGGCGAATAAATTAAAAATTCGCTGAAGGCGTTTCTTACAATATTAATAAAACGAATAAAAGCGTAAGCGAATTTTTAATTTGTGAAGATTTTGCTTTGCAACCATTTGAATTGTAAGATTTTTTTTAGTATATTTTCTTTTAAATGAAAAAGAACATTCTAACAAAAATTACAGCAATCTGCATTTTCACAACAGTTTTTACAATAATTGCTTGTAAAAAAAATAACATTCCAAAACAAAACGCTCAAATTTCAGTCGTTGCAACAACTTTTCCATGCTACGATGCCGCAAGAGCCGTTTTAGGAGACACTCTTCTTGACGGAACCGCCGAACTCAAATTGCTTGTAAAACCGGGCGCAGAATCACATTCGTTTGATCCAAGCCCCGCAGATATAATTGCCATAACTAACAGCGACCTTTTTATCTACGTAGGCGGAGAAAGCGATGCCTGGGTAAAAAAGATTTTTAATTCTAACACAGAAAAAAACAAAAATTCCGAACTAAGACTTTTTGATTTTGTAGAAACACTTGATGAAGAGCATTTCGATTCTGAAGAACACTTAGACGAACATAAAAATCATAGTGAAGAAGAAAGCAAAGATTTAAAAGACGGACAAAATCAAAATATTCACGAACAGGACGAACACATTTGGACGAGCCCAAAAAACGAAATTGCCATAGTAAAATCGGTTTGCAAATCGTTGCAAGAAGTTGCCGCGCAAAAGCAGCTCTTTCAGCTTGTTGAAGAATTCGAACAGAACGCGAACAATTACTGTGAACAAATCGCAAAGGTTTCTATGGAAATTGCGCAGATAGTTTTAAATGCTAAAGAAAAGTACATTGTAATGGGCGACCGCTTTCCATTTATCTACTTTGCAAAATACTACGGATTAGAATACGACGCGGCATTTTCAGGCTGCAGCACAGCAGTAGAAGCTAGCTCTGCGACAATTTCAAGACTTATAGATAAAATAAAAACTCTTGGATTGCCAGCCGTATTTTACATAGAACTGGGCAATCATAAAATTGCGGACATAATTTCAGAATCTGCAAACGTACCCGCAATTCTATTGCAGTCTTGTCAAAATGTTTCAAAAAAAGACTTTGAAAACGCCGAGACTTGGGTTTCTTTAATGAAAAAAAATGCCCTTGCCCTAAAAAGAGGTCTAAGATGATTCCCCTTGTAGAATGCAGAAACGTGTGCGTAAACTATGGCAGTTTTGAAGCTTGCAAAAATGTTTCTTTTTCTGTAAATCCCGGTGACTATGTTTGCATAGTTGGCTCAAACGGTTCTGGAAAAACAACTTTGGTAAAGGCGATTTTAGGACTAGTCCCTATAAAATCAGGAAAAATAAATTTAGACAGGCTGCACACAGGTTATCTTCCGCAGCAAAAAAATATTCAAAAAGATTTTCCTGCAAGCGTAAAAGAAGTTGTTCTTTCAGGATGCCTTTCTTCATCAAGTTTTTTTCATACAAAAGCAGACAGGCAAAATGCAGAGTTTCAAATTCAGCGTCTCCAACTAAGCCACCTTGCAAACAAACCGTTCAGCGCCCTAAGCGGAGGCCAACAGCAGCGCGTTCTTTTAGCAAGAGCCTTGTGCGCGGCAAAAAATATGCTAGTTTTAGACGAGCCCGTAACTGGATTAGATCCTATCGTAACTGACGAACTTTATTCAATAATTCAAGACTTGAACAAAAAAGACGGAATTGCAATTTTAATGGTAAGCCACGATGTTCACAGGGCTGTTCAAAATGCGACCCATATTCTTCAAATGAACACCTCTCCCCTGTTTTTTGGAAAATCTAAAGATTACGCAAAAACAGACTTGTATAAACTGATGAGCCAGGTAGAAGTTTGCGAAACCCATTGCGGAAATCATTGCGGGCCAGACTGCAACGCTAGCCATATTCATATTAGGAAATACATAAATGATTGATTTTTTTGCAAAACTTTTTTCTTACGGTTTTATAGTTAGAGCGCTAATAGCAGGAACGCTAATAAGTCTGTGCGCCGCATTTTTAGGAATAATACTTGTTCTAAAACGATTTTCAATGATTGGAGACGGCCTTAGCCACGTAGCTTTTGGAACAATGGCAACTGCCATGGCTTTTAATTGGGCTCCGTTAGCAGTTTCTATTCCTATTTGCATTCTGGCAGCCTTTCTTTTATTAAAAGTGAGTTCTTCAAGCAATCTAAAAGGAGACGCTTCAATTGCATTAATTTCTTCTAGTTCGCTAGCTCTGGGCATACTTATAACATCTTTAACAAGCGGATTGAACACGGATGTTACATCTTTTATGTTTGGAAGCATTCTTGCAATCAGCAAAGCAGATGTCTGGATAAGCATTGCTCTTGCAATAACGGTAGTCAGCCTTTTTGCTATATTTTACAACAGAATATTTACAGTAACTTTTGACGAGCCATTTGCAAAAGCGGCAGGAATAAAAACAAACGCCTACAATGCGCTAATTGCAATACTAACTGCGCTTACAGTTGTAATAGGAATGAGGCTCATGGGGGCTATGATGATTTCAAGCCTTATAGTGTTTCCTGCCCTTAGCGCAATGCAAGTTTTTAAAAGTTTTTTTAAGGTAGTAATTTTTTCTGCTGCCATTTCTGTGTTTTGCTTTATAGCTGGCATACTAGCAAGTTTTGCCTGGAGCACGCCAGCGGGAGCAAGCATAGTTGTGGCGAATCTTATAATATTCTTGCTATGCTCTTTTATTCGGAAACTGTTTCTTTAATCGCAGTATCTTCCTTTTGCACGTTGTAAACTAGGCGAATTGTTTCAAGCTGCGACTTGTGCCTTGATTTTAGCAGCAAAGTTGATGTGTCTCTTTGATATACGTATCCAGACGAATTGTATGTTTCAAATCTAAAGTCTGTTCTGAATGCCAAATCGTAAATATAAATCGACTGGAAGCGTTCAATTCCGTCTATAATGACGTAATGCGTATAAGAAAGCGGGAAGTCGATTGCAAGGGTTACAGTTCCGGCGTTGTCATTCTTATAAGAAATATTTTCTGCGCAAGTAAACGCCCAAACTGCGCGGCCATTATCAAATGAAAGAATTTCAAAATGAGGATAAAAGTTGTTTTTATGAACAACAATTGGATACAAATCGCTAAGAGTTTTTAGGTCAAACGAAGCGCTTTCTTTTAGATAAGAACTTATTATAAGCCTTCCAGCACTTATGTAAGATTCGTTTTGAACACCAAGACCATAGCGATACAAAGCATCTCCTGCAGAAACGGCTTGAACAACAGAAAGGAAGGTTCCTCTTTCGGAAAGAGTTATATTTCCATTGTCAACAGCACACGAATTTTGAATTTTTTCCACGCATTTTTGCGCCGCAGGTTTTAAAATTTGAGCAAGACTCGTGTCTTTTTCGTAAAGCTCGTTGTAAACGTTTAAAACGGCAGCCACAATTTGCATTGAAGATTCTGCGTAATCCATTGCAGCCGCATTCTTTAATAAAGTTTGAACAGATTCTGCTCCAGGATGCATACACATATAATCTGCAACAAAAGGCGTGCTCATTGCTTCAATAGTGCCGTTTTCGTTGCAAGTTCTTATAAAGTCCGCAATTCCTAAAAGCGTTCTTTGCAAAGTTTCATTTACCTTTACAAGAGTATCAAAATACGGCCCGGAAAGAAAGGTTCTTGAAGAGCTCTTCTTAAACGCCTGAGGCACAGCGTCCAGGGCTTCATTGTATTTACCGCGTTCAGCCATTGCTGCGACGTAAGAAACGGCTTCCTGCTCAGCAACCGCGCTTGAATCAGCAGGAACTTGCGCAAACGAAGAGATAAGATTAGATTTAAAGTTTTCAATGGTATTGATGTAATTAGTTTCGTTTGCAGAATCAAGACTAGCAACCATTTCAAACGAAAATGCGCGGGAACTGTCGAAAAATGCATAAGAGGCAGAATGTTCTTTTTTGGTAAAAACAATTTTATCTGATTCAACATCAGAGGCTGCAAGCTCCCAAGAATTCTTTTTATTTGTAAGCCTCAGTTTTGAATCCGCCTGATTTGTAATTGTAGAGCCTGCAGAAAGCCCGTAAGGGAGAGAAATTCTTTCTACACCTTTTGGCAAGGCAGCATCAATCAAAAGATAAGCCTTAGAAGTTTCATCGCTAACAGAACATAAAAGTTTTATTCCGTGATTAAAAGCAAATTCACAAGAAAGAGGAGAAAGTTTTTTCCAAGAGACAAGCGAAAGAGGAGTTTTCTTGCCATTTATTTGAGCGATTACAGGCTTTTCATCATTTCCGCTAAAGGTAATTCCATTGAACATAAAAGTGAATTTATTTTTAAGGCTAATGCTGTTATCTTCTGCAGTAGATTCAAGCAGAGTTATATGGAGGCTTCCGATTTTTTCTGATATTATAGAATCATTCTTAAACTGAAATACAAAAATACCGATAATTATAAAAGCATAAGTTGCAAGCAATATCAAAGATTTTCTTAAAACTTGTGTAAACATTCTATAAGTTTAATTAAAGGCAAGATGAATTTCAACCAGTTATGAACGCAGTTTTTTCATCTTTTATTTTGAGGATTATATGAACGCAAGAATATTTCTTTTAGCTTTAGCACTTTTTTTTACAACAGGAACTTTAGCAACTCCATTTTTTGCCCAAACGCAACCACAAGCGCAAGGTTCTGAACCAGCAGCCCAAGACGAAGTTGTTATGTTCGTGCAAAAACTCCAGAACGAACTAGAAAATGGCGATTTGAACGCAGCAATTGACCTTTACAAAGACTTGCCAAAATCGCTTGACTCAAATGCAGATTTAAAACTGCTTCACGCTTCATTGCTGTTTTCTGCAAAAAGATATGCGCAGGCCGATGAAATTGTAAAGGAACTGTCTTCAAATCCTTCCGCTAGAAAAGACGCCCTTGAAATAAAAGCTCAAATTGACATGGCCACAAACAACAACAGCAGCTTGCAAAACACTTTAAATCAGCTGCTTGCCTCTGACCCCTACAATTCTACTGCAAATATAATACTTGGAAACCAGCAGGCTCTTCGCAAGAAATATAAAGTTGCCGCAAATTATTACAAAAAAGCGCTGACTGGCGACGGCGAAAATCAAGAAGCGCTTTTTGGATACGGCCAAATGAACTACTATCTGGGAGACCTTGAAACCAGCCGAACCCAATTTGAAAAACTTCTACAAATCGACAGCGAAAATCCTAGCGCATATTACTATCTTGGAAAACTTAGCGCAGAAGATGATAATTATTTAAGCGCAACAAAATATATTCAAAAAGCTATAAAGTTTGACCCAAAAAACTACGAATACTACATAGATTTGGGTCAATATATGAGAAGCCAAGGAAAATACAAAGAGGCTGAAGAAGCCTGGTCAAAAGCAATTGAACTAAATCCAGACTACTTTCTTCCTTACGCTTATAGAGCTGGTCTGCTTGACGAGCAAAACCGTCTTGAAGAAGCTTTAAAAGATTACAACAGCCTGCTTGAAAAAAATCCAAACTATTACTTTGCGTTTGAAGAAATTGGAATTCTTGAATTTCATCTAAAAAACTGGGAAGCTGCTAGGCAGGCATTTATAAAGGCTAATTCAATCAAAAAGAACACAGCGTATCAGCTTATGATAATTGCCACGTACTTAAAAGAAAAAAATACATTTAAAGCAAAGGAATTCGCCGCAACTTGCATGAAACCTTTAGATAGAAACTCTATTGAATATCTAATGATAAGACTTTATCATGATCAAGGTCCAGTAAATGCTGAAAATGCAATAGTGAAACTACTTGATAAGGAAACGGATTCTACTAAAAAAGGAAAAATGACTTACTATTTTGGACTCTACTACGAACTAAAAGGTCTGCCGAAAGTCGCATACGAATATTATTCAAAAATAACAAAAATGCAAAATCCAATGTTTTTTGAATACAGACTTGCAGAATGGGGAACATACCAATGAGCCAAACACAGCAAATATTAGAACTTAATGGAAGAAAGATTACATTAATTGGAACAGCCCATGTTTCAGAAGAAAGCGTAAACGAAGTCTCACAGACAATAAAAAATCTTAAGCCAGACTGCGTAGCAATTGAGCTTGACGAAAAACGCTGTGCTTCCATAAAAAATCCTGAAAAGTACAAGGAACTTGATATTATAAAAGTTTTAAGAAAAAAAGAAGGATTCTTGCTGCTCGCAAACCTTGTTTTGTCCTCATTCCAAAAAAGAATTGGAAAAAATGTGGGAGTAAGACCTGGAGACGAAATGCTCGCTGCAATGAACACGGCAGAAGAATTGAAAATTCCTACCGCAATGGTGGACCGCCCTATACAGACTACGCTCCAGCGCGCTTGGGCAAAAAATTCTGCATGGGGAAAATGCAAGCTTTTTTCAGCCTTGGTTGCAAGCGCCTTTTCAAACGAAGAAGTTTCTTCAAATCAAATCGAAGAACTAAAAAACTCTTCCGAAATGGATTCCATGATGAAGGAACTGTCTGAATACTTGCCTACCGTAAAGGAAGTTTTAATAGACGAACGCGACCAATACCTTGCCGCCCATATATGGAACGCAACAGGAAACAATATTGTCGCCGTTCTTGGAGCAGGACATTTGCCAGGCGTAAAAAACCACCTTGAAAGCATGGCGTTTGGAAAAGAATCCACAGACACAACGGAAATTGAAAAAGTTCCTGCAAAATCTAAAGGCGGAAAAATAGCTTCTTGGATTATACCTGTTTTTATAGTTGCGCTCATAATTTTGGGATTTGTATACGGAGGCAGAAAAACTGGCTCTCAAATGGCATTAAGCTGGTTTTTGTGGAATGGCGCACTTTCTGCAATCGGCTCAGTTATCGCAGGCGCGCACCCTTTAACAATTTTGGTTTCTTTTCTAGGAGCGCCTTTTACATCCCTTTGCCCGTTTATAGGGGTGGGAATTCTTACTGGAATAACGCAGGCGCTTATAAAGAAACCCAAAGTTCGCGACATGGAAACTTTAACAGACGATGCTTCATCTTTAAAAGGATTTTATAAAAATAGAATTCTGCACGTTCTTACGGTTTTTTTGCTTTCTTCTTTAGGAAGCTCAATAGGAACCTTTATAGGCGGAACAAATGTGGTAACAACTTTCTTGCAAGGAATAAAAGGTGCGTAGAAAAAATTATATAGTTCAAACTTCGAGTTTTTGAAAAGCAAACAAAAGCGTAAGCGAATTTACAATTTGTGAAGATTTTGTGCGATAAGAACTATTTAGATTGCGTAGCAACATAAAACAATTCAAACGAAGTGCGAGCAAAACCATCTGAACAAATTTTAAATTCGTTGTAAGCGTTTTTTCCATAATCTATAAAAACTCAAAGTTTAGGCTGTTAGCTATTCCAGAATATTTAAGCCACCCTTATAACTTCATTTATAACGCCAAGCAGACGCTGGGCAGTATTTTGCAAGGTGTATTTTTCAAGAAGCTTTTCTGGACTTGCGACTGGCTGCCCAAGAATTTTATTTAAATCCACATCATAAACATCAGGATTTATATAATGCGCGCAATCTTCATAAATTTCCGGCAGGCAAGTTTTATCAGAAATTATAATAGGAGTCCCGCAGGAAAGAGCTTCTAAAGGCGGCAGACCAAAACCTTCAAAGTACGAAGGAAAAATAAAAGCCTTGCACTTTGAAAGCATTGCTTTAACTTCCCCATCCGAAAGATAACCTGTCATGATAACATTTTTTAAAGTCTTTAGTTTTTCTAATTCTGGCGGAACAACTGCGGGAATAGGTTTTCCGCAAATTACAAAAAGTTCCTGCGGAAATAGCTGTGCATGCAAGGCAATCCACTTTAAGTTTTTTCTTGTAGAAAGGCTTCCCAAAGTAAAAAAGAATTCTTTTTCTTTTAGAACTGAAAACTTTTCAAAAACTGACATATCTTTTTCAATTTTTTGATATTCGCCAATTCCGCTGTAAACAACAGCAACTCTTTCTGGTCTTATTTTGTAAGTTTCCACAATAGTCTTTTTTGTGTATTCCGAAACCGTAACAATTCTTTTTGCCTTTTTTGCGATGCGATGATACATTATCCTGCTGTAAAGACTAATAAGGCGGTCGCGTTTTGAAGTAAAATCTTCTCTAAAAAGCTTGCAATAAATATCGTGAATGAATTCAATTCCAGGACAAAAATATGGGCATGTGTTTGAAAAATCCAAGCTTAAAGCTCTGCGGGTTAAAACATATTTTTGAAAAGCGAATTGAGTCCACTTTGGGAAAAAATGAGCTTCTTTTTTGAGTCTTACAACTTTTATATTTTTATAAGACGGAACATTCTGCGCGTTCGCAGGAATTACAAGTTCCACTTTGTTTGGAGCGACCATTTCGTCAAGGAAGCCTGTAACTTCTATGGCAAGACGCTCTATTCCTGTAAGATTTCGGCAAAAAAATTCTCCGTTTATGGCAAGCAGTTTATATTTCATTTTTACAGTATGAAGATTTTTTGTTCATTCTGCAAGCAAAATCCAATTCTTTTCATCAAAGATATTTTTTGACACATGAAAACCCTGCTTTTTATCCAAAGTGAACTGAGTTTTATCCTTCATATACTGAACTTGCCATTCTTTGTCTTCTTTGTTTGGTTCATAGCATTTAAAGACGTTTATGCCATCTTGCTTTTGCTGAACAAAATCGTTTCCAGTAAAAGGATTTTTATTAGAAACCGGCAAATCTTTTTTTGCTAGAAAAAGAGTGTCTGCATTTGTCATAAACTCATTGCTTGTAGAAAGCTCTGAATCAGAATAAAAATCTTTTACTAAAAGAATTGGGGTAAAAGATCCTGGAATTGTATTTTTTTCAAAATTTGAATAATCATTTAAGGGCAAATAATTGCAGCCATGGTCAGCAACCACAATTATTCTTGTATTATCAAAAACGCTATTTTCTCTAAGATAATCAAACCATTTGCCAAGTTGCTTTAATGCAGCTACAGAAACTTGATACTGCCGATTTGTTTGGCCGTCTTCTGTTTTATACAAATAAACTTTTATTGAATCTGTAGGAGTTAAAAAATCACTTTGTAAATAGACAGGTTCATGGGTTGTTTCGTTATCAATAAAAATAAAATTAGCTCTTTTTGCATTAAAATCCGTAAGTTCCGGTAAAAAGTACAAGCAAGATACAAAATCTAAATATTTTTCGTTAAACCCATAATTTTTTTTAAAATCACCATAAAAAGTGTTTCTCAAAAATGGAAACAAAATTTGTAAAATTGAAAAGTTTTTTATTTCTTTAAAAACATTACCATCAGCAGAAGTTTTTGTATAAAAATTAATAGATTTTTTAAATTGATTTGTATATTTTCCCATTAGCTCGTAAGCGGAAGTGTTTTTGTTAGCAAAAAATGGTGATAAATCACCTTTAGGAGTAAAATTCGGAGCAGGAGGATCCGTTACAGTAACATCAAAACCCGCATCGCTAAAAAGTCTTGGCATTACCAAAGAAGCTTCGTTAAATTTCTTTTTTAACAATTCAGAACTGCGCTTGTTTAGATTTTCAGGAGTGTATTCATAACCACCCATAAGAGCAGGAGCCGCAATAATCGTACTTGAACTAAAGCTTAAAGTGTTAGGATAATAAACAAAGCCTTTCATTTGCTCTTTTAATTCAGGAAGCTGTTGCAATGCATAAGGAAAAAAAGAGTTTACCGCTCTGTCTAAAAAAATTACAACGACATTTTTTTGCTCTTTTGAAAGATGATAAACAGGCTTTATTTCAGTTTTTTCGTTTGTAATTTCTGCCCTAGTCTTTTCTGTATTTTTTGCAAACTCTGCATAATCTTTTTTTATTGCGCCGACTTTTGAAATTCCAAGCACGAGTTCCGCAGCGCTAATTGCCAAAGCTGCAAAGGTAGCGACATAGTTTTTCTTAAATTTTAAAAGGAAAAGATACAAAAACGCGACAAAAAAAGCTAAAACCAAAGGAAGGATTTTAAACAGCTTTGAACATTCAAGAACTTTTTGAGTTTCAAGCGAAAAATTTGTATCAACAGTTCCATAATCAGCCTTAAAAACAAACACATTCAACAAAGAAACGATAAATAAAACAAAAAACAATGCAGGTTCAATTTTTTTTACCGTTTTTCCAAACATAAAGTAAATGCAAAGCGGCCAAAAAACAAAAAGACCGCAAAATGTTGACAAACTATTTAAAACATAGGCAATGGGCGAAGAAGTTTTTCCTAAAAAAGAAAATTCTGTTGGACTTGTAGCAATAACGCTTGCAGGAAGATACAATCCGCATAGCAAAGCCAATGCCAATCCGCTGAAAAACAAAACCCAAAGGTTAGATTTTTTTTCGGCATCTTCAAACGAAAAGTTAGCTGCAAAAGGAAAAGTTTTTATAAACCAATTTTTTATAAACGGCAGGAAAGTTATAAGAATAGAAAAAATCAGCAACCCGACTTTTTTATACAAAGCGCCGCTATTAAACAAGAAGAAAACGGAAAGACAGAGTAAGATTCCGCTGATAATTCCATGCAAAATCTTTTTTGGATTTTTACATTTCATTACAATATTTTTTGCAAGACTAAACAGATTGTTCAAAATCCAGTAAATAACAAGGCCGCTTGGTGAATTATATAGCAAAATAAGAAAAACCAACGCAATGCCGTAGAGCTGGACTTTTTCTCTAAAAGTTGCATCTTTTGTATAAATTGCTCCGGAAACAAAATTTATCAACGTCATTAAGATTGGCAGTATGTGGATTTTAAAATTTCCTATATGGAAAAGTCCATCTGGAGAGCCTAAATCCTTGAAAATCCAAAAAGAAGAGCCTTTTAACGCTTCGCAGTTGCTCAAGTAATGGTAAGCAGCAATAAAAAATGGAATTTCAATCAAAATCGAAAGCGAGCTTCTAAGAACATAAACAGGATTATAATTGTTTTGGCGATAATAAGTCTGAAGCATCATAAAGCGTTCATCGCCAGTAAAAGCTTTTTTTATTAATTTTACACGGTGCTCAAGCGATTTAGCAATCTTCCGCTCTTTTTCCTGCAAGGAATCTGCAATATTGTAAAGCGGCAAAGCCAAAAAATTAATTACAAGACTAACTCCGCAAACAGCCCCGATAATTCCAAAAGCACTGAATTTTGTGCAAAAAAATACAAAAACCCAATCCACGATTATTTCAATTGGAGAAACAATCAAATTGTAAAACAAACTCATTTTTTAAGTATAAAATCGGGGGGGGGAGCGTCAAGTAGTCGATTTTTTTTATTTTTTAGACAAAGCCCAAATTCCTACGCTCATAAGATAGTTTATGCCAAGAACAACAAAAGTCCAACCCACAGAGGCTAAAACGCTTTGTTCATAAACGTGAAGAAAAAAATACGGTCCAACCAGCACGTTTGCGATATTCAGGATAAAAAGCACAGCTGCATAAATCAATGTAGGAATCAAAGCGCAAACTGCACGCGAAAAAGTCAATTGAACATCTTCAAATATGATAAATGAAACCAAAGCTAAAACCGGACAAACAAAGTGCATAAAAAGCCCTGAACCTTCCAGCATATAGCTGCTAAAATTCCGCATTGTATATCCGCCGGCGTTCGGAATAAGAAGGGCAAGAACAACCGTAATCGTCAAAGTTGTGCAGCAAGTTGCAATGTATAAAAAAAGTTTTGCAGAATAAGGAACTTTTTTTCCAAAGCGCAAAGAACGGACTTTAAAAATCGCCATGGCTGCACACGAAATTCCCAAAAGAATGTTGCTGTCCTGCGTGTAGTATTTGAAAAATATGAAGCTGCCGTATTCTGTAAAAGTCAAAATAACGGCAATAACTTCAAATACTGCGATTAGGACGTTTAATACTAGAGAAATGAAAATACGCTTGTTTAAAAATTTATTTTGAAGCATAGATGAAACTCTTCTGTTTGCAACTTAACATAAAATTTCTTTTAATGCGCAAAGCAAAGCGTCGTTGTCATTTTTGTCGCGAACTGCAAGCCTTATGTACTTTCCATTTTCAAAACATTTCTTTCCGGTTAAATCTTTTATAAAAAGATTGTAACGCTGTATAAGAATCTGAGTAAGTTCAGACGCAGTAATTTTTCCATCAAGCCTGCACATTAAAAAGTTCGCCTGGCTTGGAAATACATAAAAATCTGGGATTTTTGCTAATTCGAAAGCGAAACGTTCTCTTTCTTCTGCAATTTTATCGCAAGCAGCTGCATACAATTTTTTATACTTATCATAGATTTGCAAGTAGTATTCTGCAAACGAATTAATATTCCAAATTGCATTCTTCTTTTGAATCTGCTTTACATAGCTAGAGTCTGAACTTGCAAGCAAACCGAGACGCAAACCTGGAACTCCATAGCTTTTGCTTATAGATTTTACAACAATAAGGTTTGGATTTTCCATTAAAATTTTATCATCAAGCAAAGTGTATCGTTCGTCTTTTTGTGCGAAATCAATAAAACTTTCGTCAAAAATAAGTTTTGCATCTAGTTTTTTCAATTCAGAGCAAAGCAAAAGAACATCTTTTTTATTCAAAAAATTTCCACTTGGATTATCAGGATTTATAAGAAGAACTGTTTTTGCTCCAGAAGTCCTTACTGTTTTAAGAATATCTTCAGCCGTATAAGAAAATGCTTCCTTATCTACTGGAACCGGAACAGTCTTTGCATTAATAAAACGTTCTGGATATTCATTAAAAGTTGGATAAGGAATTGCAACAGTTCCTTGAATTTTTTCTCCTAGCGAGGCAATTAATTCGGCAGCGCCGTTTCCTGCAACAATGTTTTCTGGAAGAATATTAAAAATTTTCCCTAAAAGAAGGCTCTGCTGAGCAGCTCCGCTTGGATATTGAGTTAGCAAAGTTTTAAAATTTGAAGAAAGCTCATCAATCATATTCTGCGGAGGAAAATATGGATTTACCAAATAGCAAAAGTCTTTCATATTAGGAAAACGCCAATAGCCACCGTAACGATGCTGCATCCGCTTTATTTTCTCTTCATTATTTGCAAACCGGTCTTCGGCAATAGCCAAATCTGCGGCATCATCAATCTCATACCAATCATCACCGCTAACTTTCATGCCTTTTATTGCCGTTGAAGAAAGAAATGAAATTACCTTTAGAACCTGTTCGTAGTATTCGTTTTCTCCAAAAGCTTTTTGATACGCTTCAAGAAAAGGAATATAATAGTTTTTTGAAAAATCTTTAGAAAATTTATAAATATTTACAGTCTTATAGTAATCTTCTGTGTGATTCCACTTAAACGCGGATTTATCAACAATTTGAGTTATCTGATTTTCACAATTAAGCAGAGTGCAAGTTCCGTCCATCCATGGCTCAAACTTTGAAACAACGGCAACATTTTTATCAGAGCTAGAAATCAACGAAGATAAAATTTCCTTCTTAAAAATTAAATCGCTTTCAAGAAGAAGAGTGTCGTCTTCTGAAAGACGATTTTTTGCAAGGTAAAGCGAATAAATATTGTTCGTTTTGTCATAGATTGGATTTTCTATAAATTCAATTTCCATTCCGCAAAGCCGTTCTTCTGGAAACTTTTCCTTTATAAAGTTTATAAGAACTTCAGACTTGTAACCAACAACCATTACAAACTTCTTTATTCCACACTGGATTAGAGATTCTATTGCATATTCTATAAGAGTTTTTCCATTTACAGGAACCATACATTTTGTAGAATTTTTTGTAAAACGACCAAGCCGTTTTCCCATACCAGCAGCTAACATTAATGCTTGCATTTATTTTTCCTCCGCCAAACTTTTTTGCTTTTCTACCAAATAGTCAACAATTTTATTTACAGAGTCGCCTGGATTTTGCCAAGCTTGTTCCCGGGCAATTTTTCGACCTTCGGCGTACTTGTCATTTGCAATTGTTTCGTCGATTACATCTTTTATATTAGAAATTTTTTCTTCAGAAAGTTTTTCTCCAAGCAAAGGCAATGTTTTAAACTGCCACATTTCGCCGTCAATCCAGCTTGCATCATAAGGAGCTTTGTCAAAATTTGTGTCGGCGTAGATTACAGGTTTGTCGAACAAAAGTGTAAATTCAAAAATAATTCCAGAAAAATCGGAAATTAAAATGGAAGCATTATTCATGCAGTTAAAGTTGTCGTTGTCAAAGTTCCATTCAAAATTTTCGCTATCAGGGAACTTTTTCATCAATCGGTCAATCATATCTTTTTCGGCACTAAGGCTTTGAGGATGAGGACGAACCACAACTTTATATCCAGTGCTTTTTAGCGCTTCAAGGAATTTTTCGCCATACTTTGAAAGAATTCCGCTTTTTCCCCAGCTTGGAGCAACCAAAACAGTTTTTATGCCATTTTCAGAAGAACTTTTTTGAACAGAATCAAGCCGCTTTTTCATTTCGTCCATTGGCGGATAACCGACGGTCACAAATTCCTTCTTTTCAGTTCCCCTGATTTCCTCCAACTTTTGAATGTCATTTTTTTGATAGTCGCCTGTGCATAAAACCGCATCGTAATAGTCAAGGCCAAACATTCTGTAACCTGTCATGTCGCTTAGCATGTGCGGAATATGCACATAATACTTGCAAAGCTTGCTTCTTTTCCACTGAAGAACATCAAGTCCAGGTGTTGTAGAAAGACAGATATCCGCATTCAAGAAGTTCATTTTGGCAAAACCTTTGTTGCCTTCGCCTATGAATTCAGTTTTTACGTATTCAAATTTTTCAGAGAGAGCCGGATCGTCGCTGCTTTGAGTAAAATAAGTCAACGGAATCTTTCGATTTTCAAATTCATGAGCAATCGGTCCAAAAACGTTCCAATATCTTTTTGAATCAGAATAAATCACAATTCCCAAGTGCGATTTATCGAGTTCTGTCTGTTTTCCTCGCCCGACAATTGCTTTAAGTTTAATAGAAAGCGCGCGAATTCCAAAAACGGCGGTTGTTGCAAGCCCAATAAAAAGCGAAAAAAGCATGCTGCCCGTTCCCGGGTCAATGTACAAAAATAAACCAGACATCAAAATCTCCAAAATAATTTATATAGCCCAAATTTCGAGCTTTTGCAATTATAAAAAAATGCTTTCAGCGAATTTAGTTCTTTTAAAACTCGAATTTAGGACTATATAAAGAATAAGGCAAACTTAGATTAAAAACAAGTGGCAATCAAATCAAAGAGTACTTGACCTACCCCCCCCCATAAAATTTATACTGAAATTATGAGTTTCTTTTACAATCTTATAATTTCACCGATTTCGAATATTTTAGAATTTTTTTATGTGTTTTTTTCTAGCGTAACATCAAAAGGACTTTCTGTAATTGCGTTGAGTTTTGTAGTAACACTGTTTTGTCTGCCATTATATATCGTTGCGGAAAACTGGCAGGAACAAGAACGCCGAACACAAAAAAAATTAAAACCTTGGGTTGATAAAATCAAAAAAACTTTTAAAGGCGACGAGCAATACATGATTTTAAACGCCTACTACCGCCAAAACAATTACCGCCCGATTTTCGCATTGCGCTCTTCGTTCAGTTTGCTGATTCAAATTCCTTTTTTTATTGCGGCATATACATTTTTATCAAACGTTGAATCGCTAAAAGGCTACAGTTTTTTGTTCATAAAAGACTTTGGTGCCCCTGACCACTTTGCAAAAATCGGGAACCTTTACATCAATATTTTGCCAATTTTAATGACTGCAATCAACTGCATTTCTGGCGTTATTTATTCAAAAGGACACGCAAGAAGCGAAAAAATACAAATTTTTGCTTCGGCGGCAATTTTTCTTTTGCTTTTGTACAATTCACCGGCAGGACTTGTAGTTTACTGGACGATGAACAACATTTTGTCCTTGATAAAAAACGTTTTTTTCAAACTAAAAAATCCTGCCAAAGTTTTTCACATTTGCTGCTGCATAGTTTTAGGCTTTGGCGTAATCTGGGCATTTTCTACAGGAAAGAAAATCTACATCGTTGGAATGATAATTATTTTTGCTGCCGTTCTGTTTTACTTTAAAATCAAAAAAGCAGTTTTATACGTTCTGCAGAACAAGTTTGCCCCTTTAGACAAACCTAAAAACCGGGATTTTTTATTTTTTCTTTGCGCTTTTTCAATGGCGTTTTTGGTAGGAGCGGTAATTCCTTCGTTCGCAATTGAATCTTCGCCTGCAAACTTTTGCTACATCGACAACTACAAATCCCCTTTTGTATTTTTATTTGTTCCTTTTGTGCAAGCTTTGGGATTATACGTTTTTTGGCCAGCTTGCTTTTACAAATTATTTTCTAAAAATGTAAAAAAGGCATTTTCGATTGTTCTTCCAGCAGTGTTCATTTGTTCGATTGTAAACTGCTTTATTTTCAGCGGAAGTTACGGCGCATTAAACGATGATTTAACTTTTATGCACGAAGTTGTTTTTCCTTCGCTTGGCGAAACTCTGCTAAACTTTTTAGTTCTGGCGCTGATTTTTGCGTTTACATTTTTCTTAATTTCAAAAAAGATTAAAATCTTGAATTACATTTGCTCTGTTTTATTGATTTCTTGTCTTGCAATCACTGTAAAAAATGTTGTTTTTATAAACTCAAACTACAAAAAAATGGACTATGAAGCAAAAAACAAAGTTGAGCCAATTTTCCACTTTTCAAAAGACGAAAAAAACGTTCTTGTGATTATGGAAGACGCCTGCGTTTCTCCTTTAGTTGCCCAAGCCTTTAAAGAAAATCCAAAACTGGCTCAGGAGTACGATGGATTCACATTTTACCCGAACACGGTTTCTTCCAGCTATTACACGCAAATTGGAGCGCCTGCTCTTTTTGGCGGCTATGATTTTACTCCTTACGAGATAAACAAAAGAGAAGGAACAATTCAGCAAAAACACAATCAGGCGCTTTTGACAATGCCAACTCTTTTTTACAACGCAGGTTTTCAAGTAACAGTAAGCGACTTGCCTTACGAAAATTACGGAGAAGAACCTGTCGCGCAAATTTACAACGGCATGCCGAATATCAGTCGCCATATTACAAAACGCGTTTACAACAATGTTTGGTACAAAATGAACGGAATAAAGCCGTACCCAATTCTTTCAAATCTTTTAAAAAGGAATTTTGCGTATCTTGGCTTGTTTAAAATTGTTCCGCCGTTTTTCAGGCCGATGGTTTTTCACCGCTCTTACTGGATGCAAAGCAGTTCCAAAATTGAAGACAAATTCTTTGACGATTCATATTCCACGCTCGACCTGATGCCTTTGCTTTCAGACACAAATTCCCAAAACCCAAGCCTTATTATTATCGATAATGAAACAACCCACGAAGCAAGGTTTTTAAATTCCGCTGACTATTCCCCTTTCATTTACAAAAAAGACGGCACAAAACAGTATTTATATTCAAATGAAGTAACAGAAGAAATGAAAGGCTCTTCCGAATTTAAAAATGATAAAAGTTTTCACGCTGCAAACGCGATTTTAAGCAAGTGGAACGATTTTTTTGATTATCTAAGAAAAAACAATTGCTACGACAACACAAGAATAATCATTGTTTCCGACCACGGACAAGGAACAAATTCAAAGCAGTTTGAAAACGACTTTAACCACATTCCATTTATGAAAGAAAGCGTTACAGCCACTCTGCTTGTAAAAGACTTCTATTCGCACGGAAATTTAAAAATCGACAACACCTTTATGACTAATTCCGACACTCCAGCTCTTGCCACAGAAGGAATTATAAAAGACGCTAAAAATCCATTCACTGGGAACGCATTGAAAGTTCCGCAAGAAAAAAAATCTGACTTTGTGAAAATTTCCTATGCGCCCGTAGAAAACCTGAGAAGCCGCAACAATAAAAAGTTCAAAATAGACGCTTCACAATGGTACACTGTAAAAGACGATATATTTAGAGAAGAAAATTGGTCTCGCCTAAAGCAATAAAATTAGAGTTTTTTGAAGATAAACAAAAGCGTAAGTGAATTTGCAATTTGCGAAGATTTTGTGCGATAAGAACAATTGAGGTCGCACCGCAACCATTGCATAGCAACCAAAAACAGCCCAGACGAAGCGCGAGCAAAACCATCTGTAGCAAATTGCAAATTCACTGATAGCGTTTTTCATAATTTATAATAAAAACAAAATTCGTTCTATTAATCTACAATTTTTTGCCAATTGTTCTTGTCAAAAATGTTTGTGTGCACGGTGTAATGCGCGTAGTTAGATTTTTTGTCTTCCAATATAAATTGAGTTTTGTTCAGCATATAGTAAGAATCAAATTCGCGGAATGTGTTTGTATCCAAGCAAGGGTAAATGTGAACGTCATCCTTTTGAACAAAATCTTTCAGATTATTATTCGTAAAAGGATTTTCTTTTGAAACTGCAAGATTTTGCGTTGCAAGAATAACTGTATCCGCATTTGTCATAAAGGTGCTGTCGATTTTAAACTTTCCCGCGGCATTAAAATCTTTGTACATCAGCAGGCAATTAAAACTTCCCAAACGGACACCGTATTCAATATCCCTGAACACAGGAAGAGGAATGTCTTTTCCGTGGTCACCAACAAAAATTATCCGGGTATTGTCGTAAACGCCATGTTCTTTTAAATAAGTCATCCACTTTGCAAGCTGCAGCATGGCTGTGGCTGTTACGTGATAGTATTCAATTGGAGCTAACTCGTTAGGAACCATAACTCCGCCACAAGTTGCCTTTTCTTTGTCAAGATTTTTTTTAGGAAGATAGGTATGTTCTTCCAAAATACAAGGCTCGTGGGTAGTTTCATTATCAATAAAAATGAATGAAGGCTTTTCGCTTTCAGTATCACAAACTTCAGGAAGATAATACAAAGTTGACCATTCGTCTAAAAACCTAGAAGGCACTGTATTCAGATAAAATGGAATTCTTTCTCTAAAATACAAACCGCTAAAATAAAAGACTTGTCTAAGCACTGGAGGTATAATTTCAAGCAATGCAAAACTCTGCAAGTTGCCTTCAACGCAATAGGCTTCTTTTTCCGGTTTTAGTTCTGGATTTTCTTCAAGATAATGTGTTGAATATTTTTTTCCGCTTTTTGCTACATTAAGTTCTGGCAATCGTTCGTAATTTGAAGTGTCGCCGCTCCAAGTATAGTTTTGCAACGGAAGATTAGAAACTGTCGCATTAAAGCCTGCATCCAAAAATAATTTTGGCATAACTAAAGTTGCTTCATTGTGCTTATCCACTAAAAGCTCATTCGAACGTTTATTTATATTTTCTGGAGTATATTCATAACCGCCCATTAAAGCAGGACTTGCTTTTATTGTAGAATCTGAAAAAGAAACTGTATTTTCAAAAAGTTTAAATCCGCTAAAAATGTCTTCAAGCTCAGGAAATTCCTTAAAAACATAAGGTATTAAAGAAGGAATTTCTCTGTCTAAAAACAGAACAATAACGTTTTCTTTGTCTTTTGAAAGATGATAAACTTTTTCCAGTTCTTTTTGAGAATCTTTTTTTATGCCTTCAGAATCAGCCTTTACAATTTGTTCATATTTTTTAAATTCTCTGCTTATTTTACAAGCATTAATCGCCGCAAAAATTGTTTCTGAACAACAAATTACAGCTAAAAACAAAGACAAGTACTTTTGAAAGTTAAATCTTTTTATCAAAATCAAAGACAAAACCACAAAAGCAAAAACAAGGAATGGCAAATAAGTTAAATAGAAAGAATGTTTTTCCAAAGGAGCTGTGCTATCAAGAATGCTAAAAATACTCATAGTTCCAAAGTGATGGCGGAACACAAAACTGTTTAGCACTGCAAGAATAAAAATTCCTGCCCACAAATACGGAAGGTGACGTTTTACATTTTTGCCAAATAAATTGTAAATTACAAGCGGCCAGAACGTAAAAAGCCCTAAATACAAAGAAAAACATCCCCAGACAAAACTATTAGGATTTGTCCGGTCTTCTATAAAACTAAATTCGATTGGACTTGCAGCAATAACTTCGGAAGGAAGCAAAAATCCAGCAAGAATTGAAAGGCCAATACCAGAAAACAACAAAAGCAAAAAATCAGATTTTCGGCTTTCAGGAGTATCCAACTCAGTTTTTTCACGCCGGGCGGAAGCATTTTCTTTTAAGTTTAATACTTTTTTAATGAAGGCAGGAACTTTTTTTATAAATTCAAAACCAAATACAATAAATGCAAAAACAACTGCAGCGGCAAAGAAAATCATTCTTTTCTTAAAGCCTAAAATTGTATTTGTTAAAACGCCAGCTGCCCCTGCCAAGAAGATGACTGCAATCGTCCTAAAAACAAACTTCCTAGGATTTTTGACTTTTTCGTTTACAATATTTTTTACAAGAGAAAACAGATTGTTCAAAATCCAGTAAAGAACTAAGCCGCAAGGAGAATTATACAAAATGACTAAAAATAGTGCCGCAAGTCCGTAGACTTGAACTTTTTCGCGCAAAGGAGCGTTTTTTAAATAAACAATTCCAGAAAAGATGTTTATAAGAGTCATTAAAATTGGCAAGACGTTTATAAAAATTTCTTTTCCAAAAACAGAAAAATGCAAAAGCCTGTCTGGCGAGCCTAAATCGCTAAAAAAAGCAAAGCCGGCACCTTTAAGAGAAGGCGAATTCGACAAAAAGTGGTAAGCCGCAATAAAAAACGGAATTTCTATAAGGACAGAAAGACTTGAACGCAGCGCATAAAGCGGATGATAACCATTTTGACGGTAATATGCTTGAATCATCATAAAGTGTTCGTCGCCGCTGAAGGTTTTTTTTATATTTGCAATCCACTTTGACATTTTTAATTGAATGTCACGTTCTTTTTTTTGAAGATTGTCTGCAATATTGTAAAGCGGAAGAGCCAAAAAATTCACAACAAGGCTAACGGTGATAATCGAACCGAAAATCCCGCCGACTTTGATTTTTTCCTTTGCAAAAACAAAGACAAATTCAATAATCATTTCGATTGGCGCAATGATTATATTGTAAAGAAAAGCTAAAAAATTCATTTAAATACTATAAAATAAGCATACAAAAAGGGCAAGCGATTAGTGCGTTATAATTGCAACAAGACGATTATATCCAAAGTTTTTAAGATGCTGAACAAAAGCGTAAGCAAATTTTCAATTTGTGAAGATTTTGTGCGATAAGAACAATTAAGGTCGCACCGCAACCATTGCATAGCAACCAAAAACAGCCCAAACGAAGCGCGAGCACAACCATCTGAACAAATTGGAAATTCGCTGAAAGCGTTTTTCACAATTATAAAAGTTTAAAATTTGAACTAATAATTAAAACGCCTTTTTAAAATCTTCGTGGCTTGGATATTCATAGATTTTATAAAATTCGTCTTCGTAAACAAGTTTTCCGTTTGAGTAGACCTTGTAATCCTTTGTGTTTTCGTATTCAACTTGTTCTACCAAAAGGAAAACCGGTTTGTTGCCGTAGTCGTTTGTGTACCAGTCCTTTGGAGCAAGCCACTTTGTAAAGTCAAACTTCGGTGTGATTATGACTTTACCAGTCTTGCGGTCGCAGGTTAAATTTCCAATTTTTAGGTCGCCATCGGTAAGATAGGTCGCAACCGTCGAATTCCAGAACGTTGCATAGCCAAATTCATAGCCTTTTTCCTGGATAAACTCGATTGAAGCATGGCGTTTTTTGTTTGCGTCGGTGCTAAAAAGATGCTGCATTATTGAAAAAGACGATGTAACAAGCACAATAGACCAAACAACCGCCAAAGTCCACTTTCGCAAGGCAGAAAGCTGGCTGTTTTCTACAATGATTGCAATGCAAGGCATAACGTAAATTATAATCGGATAGTAATATCTGTTTATGTAGTCCACGTTCAGGTGAAGGAACGTATTGAACAGAAAAGCCGAAACAAAGAAAACCATCACAATTCTGTTTGATTTTGGCAAATCTCTTTTTAATGCAAGAAACAAATACAAAACAAACAGAAAAATAGCCGCATAAACAAGGCAGTTTATTACGCCGCTCGGAGTAAGAACCGCAACTTCCTGCTTGAATCCAAATGTTTCCAAAAGACCAAGCAAAATGTCGCTTAAGGTAGTTTCACCGAACTTGTTGAAATTCATTGAATTCCACTGGTGGAACGTAAATATCTTTTGAAAAATCAGATTATTGAAAACGTAGCCGACTCCGCTAAGAATCAAGCCTGAAACACTTAAAAACACATTCTGATTTTTAATCCAAAAATTCTTAAAATCGGTGATTTTCGCATTGGAATTTTTGTCGCGTCCTTCAATCCACAAGATTGCGAACGTAAGCGGAAGAACAAAAATTATTATGTAGCGGATGCTCGAAAGTCCGCTCAAAAAAGCCCAAACAAAAAAGAAGGCTGTAAAAAACTTTTTGTGCTTAAGCTCGCTGTTCTGCGTAACTTTTATGAACAGTGAAACGTAAATCAAGCTGAAAACCGCGTGCGGAATGTAGTAGTTTTCGCCGGCGCTTACGTGCCAAACAATCCAGGACCAAGGAATTACTGTTAAGATGCAGGTTAAAAACTTGAGCCAGAATTTCTTTATTGAAATCTGATTCAGAAGGAACCACATTGCAAAGAACAGGCACGGAACGCAGAACAAAGTCTGAATTGTTTTTACGGCGTTAAAATTATTGGTGAACAAAAAGCCCAGCGCCGAGAAAAACTGCGTATTTATAAAGCGGAATTCTGTGGAATAGTACCAGCCTTTTGGCCAGAGAGTTTTTTCCTTTACACATTCTTTTCCGAGCAGAATCTCTGAAGCCAAATCTGAATCAACAAAAAAGTCGGTTGCGGCATAGTTTGTGTACAAAATCATCACCATCAAATCCGCAAATAAAACTGAAAGAAGAATAGTTTTTGACCTATCGGAATATTTTACAAAAATAAGAGCGTTCACTACGAGTACAACAAAAATCGGAGCTAAAAAGAACGATTCAATCGACGGAAGCCATTTTTCAAAATCAAATTCACGGTGAAAAACTTTTTTTGAAAGAATTTCGTAAATCAAACCATAAAATTGATTCGAAAAAAGAATCAGAATGCTCGAAAGCACAATCGCAGCAATTGAAATTGCCAAAAGTGTGATTGTAGTTTTTTTTGAAAAATATTTTTTTTCTAAAGTTTCCATATTACCCTCGCGTGAAAATCTATTTCCAAACAGTTGCTACTGGATATTGAGAAATTATTGAATCAGCAGTCAATAAGGTTAAATTTTCTGAAATTGCCTGGCATATTATCAACCTGTCAAATGGATCATTATGAATTTTAGGCAATTCTTTTAATTGTGAAATATGCTCGATATTAATATTCAAAACAGAGTAATCCTGTTCTATGCAATAATCCATAAGTTCCTTTGGCGTAAAAGGTATTTTAAGTTTCCCTAAATTTCTTTTTATTTCAATTTCCCAAAAAGAAGCCATGCTTATAAAAATAGTTTCTTCTGTTTGTAATATATGTTTTACTTTTGAAGACAATTTTTCTGTGCAATCAAGACTGAACAACAAAATATTAGTATCGATTAAATACATCAGACATAGTCCTTAAAACATTCTGGAGTTTCGTCAAAATCTTCTGACATAAAAATTTTCCCTTTGAACTCTCCAAGTTTTCGTTTGGCTTTTTTTTCTACTTTAGGATTATTCTTCAATAAATCTGCAATAAATGACAGAAGGGATATTTTTTCATCATAGGTACAATTTTTTATCTGCTGCGTCAATGTTGAAAATGCAATATCACTCATATTTATTACCTCCATATAGAAAAACTTATGTTTAAATTATAAGTAAAATCTTAAGCTTTGTCAGCATTGAAAAACTGTTTGCAAAACAGATTTCAAATTATATACACAAAAATTCCCAGAATCACCAAAAGCATTGCGATTCCCTGAACCAAGTTTATTTTTTCCTTGAAGATTATTCTGCTCAAAACGACTACAAAGATGTAGCTTGAAGTTTCGATTACGGGAACAAAGCTTGCAGGAACGTATTTTAAAGCAAACAAATCTATAAAAACCGCAAGAAAAAACAAAAAGTACGCAAAAATCACTTTAAAATTAAGGTATTCGCGTAAAAATGAAGAATGGCTTTCCGTTGCGGAGCTTTTTAAAAGGATTTGAGAAACTGCCGAAATAAAAACCGACAAAAGCAAAAACAGACTGAAAAAATTATTGCTCATTTTTATTTTGCCTCATGCTTTTAAGCTTGAAATTTATTTTCTCTTCAAGCGACAAAAGCGTAATTCCCAAAATTATTATTGCCGCGCCAACAAGTTTTTTCGCAGTTATATTTTCGCCAAAGAACAAAAAGCTCCAAATCATTCCCCAAATAATGGTAATAGCCTTGTTCGCCGTAGCCACCGACAAGGGAATCTTTTTTAGAACCTGCTGCCACAAAAGCGCGTATACAAAAAGAATCAAAATCAGAACGCAGTAAAATGCACAAAATTTCAGCGAAAGAAATTCATAAGACGAAGCGACTTTTCCTAAAACAGTGTAAAAGCTGTACAAGAGGAAGCCCAAATGCATGAATATATATGGAAGAATTTTATTCATTTTCTGTTTCTTTCACAAGGAATTTTGGCTGGCCGTTCACGGTAAGATAAATCTGCCCAAGATATTTGCCAATAATTCCCAAGCTTACAAGGATTAATCCGCCTAAAAGCAGCAGCAAGATAACAAGAGTTGTCCAGCCTTGAACTTCGACTTTTCCAGTAAAATACTGAACCAGATAAACAATAGCAAGCACAAAGCCTGCAAATGCGGAAACAAAGCCAAAATACGTGGAAATATTCAGCGGCATTGTGGAAAAGCCGAAAAGCATCCTCAAAAAGACTTTTATGGACTTTACAAGGTTGTAATTGCTTTTTCCAAGCTCTCTTTTGTGATGCTCAATGTTTATCTGCGTAATATTTTTTGTAACCTGAAAAATAAGACCATCGATATACGGAAAAAGATTGTTGAACTTTACAATTTCCTGAACAACGCCTTTTGAAAGAATCTTGAAAGGCGAAAGATAAATTTCCTTTGGCTTGCCGATTGAAATTTCACTTATTTTTCCGTTGAACCAGCTGCCAAGGTTTTTCCAAAGCTTCTGCTTTTTGTGCTCAAAATTCGCATAGCAAACATCAAAGCCCTTTTTCGCCTCGTCGTAAAGCTTTAAAATATCGTAAGGGGAATGTTGCAAATCGTCGTCCATAATTACAACAAAATTCCCTTTAGCGTAGTTCAGGCCGGCAAGAATCGCGCTGTCCTGCCCTGCATTTTTTCTAAGACTTATTCCAATCACGTTTTTATTCGATTGGCAGACTTTTTTGATTTCTTCCCAGCTGGAATCTTTTGAGCAGTCGTTGACCATAATCTGCTCGTAGTCAAAATCTTTTAGAGCGTCAGCAATCTGCCTTGAAATTTCCTGAACACATTCCTGGCTATTATAAACTGGAATTACAACACTTATCTCTTTCATAATTTACCTTTGCGCATAAAAATTCTGGACGCAGTGAATAACTTTATTTTGCTCACCTTCTGAAAGTCCATAAAAAAGAGGAAGTCTTACCAAACGCAAACTGTATTCCGTTGTAATCTCATCTTTTGAATCGAAACGGCCAAATTTTATTCCTGCCGGGGAAGAATGAAGCGGAATATAATGGAAAACAGCCTGAACTTCGTTTTGCTTTAGGTAAGAAATCAGTTCTGTGCGTTCTTCCAAAGACTTTGTAATAAAATAGAACATATGCGCGTTGTGAATGCAGTCTTTTGGAACAAAAGGAAGCGCAATTTTTTTCTGCTGCGCAAGGTTTTCAAATGATTCAAAATACTTTTTCCAAATTGAAAGGCGATTTTCCTGAATCTTTTGACAGTCTTCAAGCTGCGCATAAAGGTATGCGGCGTTCAAGTCGCTTGGAAGATAACTAGAGCCGTAATCACGCCAAGTGTATTTGTCTATTTGACCGCGGATAAATTTTGAACGGTCGGTACCCTTTTCCCTGATGATTTCGGCTTTTTCGTAATCTTCTAAATTCGTGTTTATTGATATACCCCCCCCCTCGCCCATGGAAAGGTTCTTTGTTTCGTGAAAAGAAAAACAGCCGTAGTCGCCGATTGTTCCAAGAGGCTTGCCTTTGTAGAACGAGCAGACTGCCTGGGCGGCATCTTCCACCACTTTTAGATTGTGCTTTTTTGCAATCTGCATGATTTTGTCCATTTCGCAGGCAACGCCGGCATAATGCACGGGAACAATAACCTTTGTTTTTTCTGTAATCGCCTGTTCAATCTTGTTTTCGTCGATGTTCATTGTGTCGCGCCTCACATCAACAAAAACCAGCTTTGCGCCGCGCTGAACAAAGGCATCGGCAGTGGAACAGAACGTAAACGAAGGCAAGATAACTTCATCGCCGGGATTTATATTGCAAAGGAGAGCCGCCATTTCCAAGGCGGAAGTGCAGGAAGTT
This sequence comes from Treponema sp. UBA6367, assembly GCA_002437725.1. GTDB lineage: Bacteria > Spirochaetota > Spirochaetia > Treponematales > Treponemataceae > Treponema_D. The sequence goes on along the minus strand of DJRF01000019.1, from coordinate 137,804 downwards.
GTTAAAAGGAATTTTCTCTGAAGCGAATTTTCAAAATACTGAGTGCATTTTTTTGTAAACGAGCCGTCGCCACAAATCTTGTGATTTTCTATAGCCTGCTGAATATATTTAAGTTCATTTCCGGTTACGGGAGGAATGTTAAATGGAATCATAAACTGTCCTTGTAAATTAGCCCGAATTTCAAGTTTTTTGTAAATTGTGAAAAAAACGCTTTCAGCGACTTTCCAATTTGTTGCAGATGGTTGTGCTCGCACTTCGTTTGAATTGGCTGGGGTTGCTATGCAACCTTAATGGTTCTTATCGCACAAAATCTTCACAAATTGTAAATTCGCTTACGCTTTTGTTCATTTTTTTAAAACTCGAATTTCAAGCAAGTTATAAAATTTTATCACAAATTCTGCAATAATTCTATAAATTTAGCCGTGATTTTAGACCACTGCCGGTCTTTTAAGTCAAATGTGTACAACTTTTTGCCAACCGCAATTGCTTTTTGACATTCTGCAATAAAATCTTCGTAAGTGTAGGTCACGCTAATTCCAGCATCGGATAATTTTGGCGTGTCGCAGTAGGCAACAATCGGTTTTTGAGCCGCCATCGCCTGATAATATTTTGCGGTAATTCCCAAAGGCCGGTTTTTGTAAAAATCCGTAACGTAGGGAACCATAACAACATCGCAATTTGTAATCCAGGCGGGAACTTCCTGAGGCTTTATTCCGGGAACATAAAAAAGATTTTCAAACGATTTTACCTTTTGCAAAACGCTTTCGTCAGGAAAATTAGGACACACAACAATGTAATTAAAATTTTTGTTACAGTCGCACGCCTTGAACAAAAGATTCCATTCAACTTCCCATGCGCCGACGTACAAAAACGTGTTAGGCTTGTTCAAAAGAGCCGGCTTTGGATATATTTTTTGGTAGCTTTCTATGTCAACACCGTTTGAAAGGAGCATGTATCTAGCTTTTTCTTCAAAACCGTCAATTTTTCGCTTGTAAAGGTCCAAGCCTTCCTGATTTACGATGATGTTCAAGTCTGCGCCCAAAATCATCTGAGTTTCGTTCTTTTGATAGCGGGAAAGGCAGCCGTCGTACATCAAGGGGTCGCTTGGACGGTAGACGAATTTTGCCTCTGGAAACATTTTTTTCAGTTTTTTTAGAAAAATCATTCCGTCGCAGCTTTCAAAAACAAAAACATCCGTACCGCAAAGCCACTTTTTTGCAAATTTCTTAAAAGAAGAAAAAGAAAAGCGTTCAAAAGCGTTCATCAAGGAATCTGGAAAAAACTTGTTGAAAAAATTAGGGAGCTTTAAGGTTGAAAGAGTAACATTCGTGAGCGTTGCTTTATTTTCGTGGTAGATAAGCCCCTTTTGCAGTTCCTTTATGGATTTTTTGTTGTAGAGCTCCTGATGCTGAAAGTACGAATAATAAGGCCTCGGAAAACTGAAAAAAACAACTTCAATTCCCTGGTCGAGCGCTTCCTGCGCGAATTTGTGGAAACCTCCCAAACGGTTGGACTTCCAGTTGTGTCCGGTCAAAAACGTGATTTTTTTCATTTTAATCCCTTGAATACAAATCCCGCGTGTAGACTTTTTGCTTAACGTCCAAAAGCTCACCGCTCATTCTGTTTGCAATAATAACATCGCAGGAATTTTTAAAACTTTGCAAATCGTTTAGAACCTTGTATTTTTCATATTCGCAGGAAGAAATTGTAGGCTCGTAGATTACAACCTCAACGCCTTCCGCACGGAGCTTTTTCATTATGTCTTGAATTGCGCTCGCCCTAAAGTTGTCGGAATTTGACTTCATCGTAAGGCGGAAAACTCCAACTGTCTTAGGCTTTTTTGCCAAAATCATTGCTGCAATATGAGTTTTTCGCGTATCGTTCGACTCAACAATCGCGCCAATCAGATTGCTCGGAACGTTTTCGTAATTCGCGCGCAGCTGCTTCGTGTCTTTTGGAAGGCAGTAACCGCCATAGCCAAAACTTGGATTGTTGTAATGATTGCCGATTCTTGGATCAAGGCAAACGCCGTCGATTATCGACTTCGTATTAAGATTTTTAAGTTCTGCGTAAGTGTCAAGCTCGTTAAAATATGCCACGCGGAGAGCCAGATACGTGTTCGCAAAAAGTTTTACAGCCTCAGCTTCCGTTGGCTTCATAAAAAGAATCGGAATATCCTGCTTGATTGCGCCCTGCTTTAAAAGCGCGGCGAACTGCTTTGCCTTTGCTGAAGTGTCGCCAACAATAATTCTGCTTGGATAAAGATTGTCGTAAAGAGCCTTGCCTTCGCGCAAAAATTCCGGGGAAAAAATAATTTCCAAAGACGGAAACCGTTTCCGCATTTTTTCTGTAAAGCCAACGGGAATTGTGGATTTTATTACAACCGCTGCAGACGGGCAATGTTCGTTTACAAGCGAAAGTACAGACTCAACTGAAGAAGTATTGAAAAAATTCTTTTCGCTGTCGTAGTCGGTAGGCGTTGCAACAACCACAAAGTCGGGATTTTTATACGCAAGAGACTTGTCCGTTGTGGCTGTCAGGCTCAACGAGCGAGAAGAAAGGTATTCAGAGATTTCCTTGTCGACAATTGGCGATTTTTTTTTATTAATCAGATTGACCTTAGATTCAACTAAATCCAAAGCAACTACATTGTTGTGCTGCGCCAAAAGAATTGAGTTAGAAAGCCCAACGTAACCGGTTCCCACAACAGTAATATTCGCAGAATTTTCCATAAAAAATATTTTATTACTTTACAAAAAAGAAATCTAGTAAGAAAGTCTCAGGTTGAAAATCAAGTTTTTTATAGATTGTAAAAAAAAACGCTTTCAGTGAATTTCCAATTTGCCGCAACTTGTCTTTCAGCAAATTAGATTTTTGCAATACAATTTGCAAGCGAAAGCGGTGTACACGCGTAGTTTGGCAAAAATGCCCTGCCCGCTTTCGCATGAAGATATACTGCCGTTTTTGCAGAATCCAAATCGGAATATCCTTGCGCAAGCAAAGCCGCGCACATACCAGCAAGGACATCGCCGCTGCCAGCCTTCGCAAGAGAAGGAGCGTTACCATCGCAAATAAAAATACGTTCTTCTTTGGCAATGTAAGTAACAGCGCCCTTTGCAACTAAAACAAGATTTTTAAATTTCTTGCTAAACATCTGAACATACAGAAAGCGGTTCTGCACAACTTGCGAAAATTCTACGCTTTCATCAAGACATTCTTTTATCAAATTATAAAACTCTTTTGGATGCGGAGTGAGCAAAATTTTGGCATTTTTTAAGGAATTTAATTCTTCTAATTTTTGAAAAAGTTTCTCTTGGTAAAAAAAATCTGCATCTAAAACCGCAGAAGGCTTTTCCATTTTATACAAAAAATCCAACACTTTTTCGGCTTCTTTTAATCTTTTTAAATCTCTTCCAAGTCCGCTGCCTAAAAGAACTGCATTTGTATTTTCTGGAAAAGAATTGCTAGCCATAAGTTCTGGCGACATAATGATTTTTTTACATTCATCTTCAAACTGCACGCAAGTAACTAAACCGCACCCAAAACAGAGAGCAGAAGTTCCGGCTATTACTGCCGCGCCAGGTTTTTCTCCAACGACAACGCCAAGGTGTCCAAAATTACCTTTGTGCACGTTTTTCTTTTTCCGTTCGGGCGGAACAATATCTTTTTCTTCTAAAAGCATTGCTTCAGGAGTTTTTACTTGAATCAACTTTTCTTCACAGATTCCTAAACTTGCTATTGTAAGTTTTCCTGTAAAATCTTTTGCAAAGTCACTTAAATGGGCCAACTTTATCGCTCCCATGCAAACTGTTTCGTCCGCGCAAAAAACAACTTTTCCTCCAAATCCATCTTTATCCAATCCGGAAGGAACATCGCACGCAATTTTAAAAGCATCAGCCTGATTTAGTTTTTGTATAAGTTTTTTAGATTTCTCGTCTAATTCTCCATGAAAACCCGTTCCAAACATACAGTCAACAACTACTGAATATGAGCATTTTTCGTCAAAACAGTCTATAAAATCAACGCCTACGGCCCTAGCTGTTTTGCACTGCATTTTTGCTTCTTCCGTCTTTGGCTGAGCAGTCAAAAGAACTTTTACATCTAGCATGGGACAAAGCCTTCTAGCAAGGGCAAGACCGTCTGCTCCATTGTTTCCAGCTCCGCAAACTATAATTATCTTTTGAAGAGATGAACCGCCTGCAATTTTAGAAGTTTTATTCAAAGCCTCTAACACAGATTTTTCCAACGCGGCAGCGGCATTTTCCATCATTATTCCCTGACTGAAGAAAAACTGTTCTTTGGCAAGATTTTCAACTTTAGAAAAATTTTTATAAACTGGTTTCATATTATTTCTGGAACTGATTTTAGAGCGTTCATTTTTTGGAAAAAATAACTCCATCTTCTAAACTAAGCAAATCCGAATCAGGCCCAATTCCTCTAATTACAAATTTTACTTTTAATGCAGATTCATCAATAAGTGTGTAGGTTATAAAATAGTCTACGGAAACTTTTTTGGAATCTTTTTTGAAAAAATCTTTTCTGCCGATTTCTGAACAATAAAAACTTATGCTGATGGAATTTCCAACATACGTTCCTTTAAAATATTCAACATTCAGACCTCTTTTCCGGCTCAACAGCATTGTTCCGTCATCATTGATTTCTATAACTGTTTTTACACTTTCGCCTTGATGAACCCAAGTTCCTTTGCATTTAACTTCTTTAAAACTTTTATAGCTTTCTTGCAAATCCGATTTCAATTGTCTTCCAGCCCTTTCAAGTTGCTCGCCGGCAGTTTTGCTCTTTTCCCTTAGGTAGCGGCCTGTGCTATTTAAAGCATTTTTCCATGTTTCGCTTAAAGCCTGCTCTTCAGATTGCATTTGATTTTCTTCCCGACTATTGTCTTCTGCAGAAAGAGGAACTAAAGTCATAAAACAACTAAAAACGAGCGCAAAAGCATAAAATTTTCTTTTCATAAAAAACTTCCAAATAAATGAATGACTAAAAGCTCGAAAGTCGAGTTTTTAGAAAAATAAATAAAAGCGTAAGCGAATTTACAATTTGTGAAGATTTTGTGCTATAAGAACAATTAAGGTTGCATAGCAACCCAAACCGACTCAAACGAAGTGCGAGCGCATCTATCTGTAGCAAATTAGAAAGTCGCTGAAAGCGTTTTTTTTCAAAGTTATAAAAAACTCGGCTTTCTACCTAAAAGAATATAAGTCCTGCGATTCCTAAAGGAATTAAATAGCAGGCAAACCATTCAAGTTTTCCTTTTTTTATAATCTTCATTAAGACGGCAAGAGCAAAATAACCGGAAATAAATGCGCTTAAGCAGCCGGCTGCAAGCTGCGCAGCGCCCACCATGGAAGACATCTGTCCTAAATCTTTTATTTCAAGCACAAAGGCACCCAGAATTGCAGGAATGGAAACTATAAATGAATATTCTCCAGCCGCAGCCCTGTTTATTCCACAAAGCTGGCTTCCTGCAATTGTAGAACCGCTCCGGCTTATTCCGGGAAGAGTTCCCACACCTTGCATAAATCCTACAACGATTGCCTGCTTCCAGGAAATTCCTTTTTCAGATTTATCTTCTGCAACGTTCTGTTTTGTTAGGCGGTGTTTCTCCCAAAATGAAGAAAACATCAAAAGGCAAGCTGTAATAATAAAACCTGCGCAAGTAACTTTTATGGAAAGTTCAGGAATAAGCTTGCTTGTAAAAATTCCGATTGCACCGGTAATAAAGGTTGTAATAATTATAGCAACAATTGTACGCCTTCCACGCTCTTCTGTTCCACATAAAAAATCCTGTTCATTTTCCGTTGCTTTAGGTTCTTTTCTGGCAATCCATCTGCCTAAAACCTTCAATAGTCCCCAGATTTTTTTTCTAAAAAACAAAACTACTGCAAGCAAGGTCGCCAAATGCAGCATAACATCGTATAGCAGGGGCAAATCTTCTAGCTTAAAAAGTTTTTGCGCAACAGCAAGGTGTCCGCTCGAAGAAATTGGCAAAAATTCTGCTATGCCTTGTAAAATTCCTAGTAAAATTCCTTGTAAAACTGTCATAATTCACCTTAATTATTTAAAAAGATTTTTTAATGCTCCAGATGCAGCATCTTTTAAGGAATTTTTACCAGCATTTGCAATTTGCGCTGTAATTTCCTTCTTTTTTGCTTCAAGCTGAGAATTTAAAGAATTAACCTTGTTTTTTTGCTCGCTTATTGATTCTTGAATATTTGCAAACTGGGCAAGCTGTTCGCTTGCAATTCCCGTTTTTTGGCTTAAAACTGAAGTTATGTTCTTTTTTGCATCTGCGGCAATGGCATTTATTTCCGAAGAAAGCGCATTTGTAATTGGAGTTACAAGCTGGCGAGCAAGTTTTTCTGGCTCTGTTAATAAAACTTCAAAATTTCCATTAGAATCAAGGCCGATGTTAAACCCTACGGAAAGTTGCTTTACATTTGCCAAAGCCTTATTGTAAAGGGAACTTACTCTTTCCGGCTCAAAATTCATGCCCGCCATGCTATTTATGCTCATATCAAGAAGTCCAGAAATCTTAAATGAGCCAGAACTGCTTGCCGTCATTTTTGCAGAAATATTGCCATTAGATTCCAGGCTAAAAACTTTTGCATCTGCATTTACAGGATAACCGCTTCCATTATACGAAGCAGATAAAAGCGGCGAAGTTGTTTCTTTGCGGGCATCTATAGCAATGCTTGCAGAATTCGGCTTGCCTGCAATCTTGAAATCTGCAGAAATCGCAGTTGGTTTTCCGCGCATATTCTGGTCGCTAGAAATTTCTGTTGCAACACCTTTGAACAAAAGGTTCTGTGTACCATATTCATAGCCGCTGGCAACAGCATTTTCTATCAGAAGTTTTGGAACTGTATCTTTTTTATAGTAAACGGTTCTTCCTTCCATTCTGTGAATCGAAGACTTTTGCTTTTTAGATTTCTTTTGCTCTGCTTTTTTAGATTTTTCAGAACTATTTGCAGCTGAAGAGCTATTCTTAATATCCATGGCCGCATCCAGACCTTTTTTTACATACGGATAGTACTTTCCACACAGTTCGTAAAGCATTGATTGAACAGCATCGTTCATTATCTTTTTTAATCCAGTAGGACTAAAAGTGCTCTTCATTTCAGAAATTTTAGAATCCACTAAAGATGTGTCTGCCTTTATTGCGTTTGTTAACTGCGCTTGATAGCTTGAAACCGCGCTTACATCGGTTTTTAGAGAATTTGTTGTTTCTTCTAGACTTTGCTTTATTTTTTTTCCTTCTTCTACAGAAGTATTAAGATTTTCCAAAGCATTTTTTAATTTTACTGGGTCATTTACATTTGCCCAATCCGTTTTTACAAGAGAATCAACACTTTTGCTGAACTTTGCAACGCTGGATTGAAGTTCTGCAGGAGTATTTTTCCACTTTTCAACTTTTTTTTGGACATCAGTAGAAATTTCTATTGCTACAGAAGGAGATTTTAATTCGCTTTGCAGATTTTCCAAGAATTTTTCAGGATTGTAGTTTTCAAACATGGCAGAAAGCTGCCTGGCGGCTTCATCCATAAATTTTTTTCTGGTTTCTGAAATATTTGATTCTGCTTTTTTTTCTTCTTTTGTTTTTTTCTGCTTAACAGGAAGCTCCCCGCTTGCGCTTCTGTCCGTGTCTAGCGCAACGCCTGCAACTACAAGGTTTTCCGCATGGAACTTTCCTCTCAATAGGTCCGTAAGGTTAAAATCAACATTTATATCATCTATTTGAAACAGATTTTTCATGGGGTTCTCTTTATTGGCCTGTTCCAAATCAAAAACTTGAAGCTTTGCATTAAAAATCTGGAAATCTACGCGGCCAATATCGGTCTTTGCCCCGAAAACTCCTTGCATAGAAGATTTTATGGCGCTTGCAATAATTACATTCTTAAAAAGCGCAACACAAATTCCTATTGCAGCAATCAGAGCAACAACAGCAATCAAAGGAACTATTTTTATTCCTCCCTTTTGCTGAGCAATTTGCTTAGAAAGCGCTTTTAGTTTTTCAAATTGACTTTTAGGAAGGCTTTTTGTTAAATCCACAGCAAGAACATTGCGGCCTTTTTTATCTTTTGCAGGAACAAAAAGGTCTTTTATCATATTTTTGTCTTGCTCAATATAAAGTTTTTTTAGAATCCTTTTTTCAAACTTTTGTTCTGTATACTGTTTTTTAAATATTGACGGCAACTTTTTTGCAGGAATGTTTTTTTCAACCTTTGCGACTTTTTCTTTTTTAGAAGATTTCTTTTCTACAGGCATATTTTTTTCTTTATTTTTTGTCTTTATTTCTGTTTTATTTTTGTTTTCCATAATTTTCCCTCTTTAGTTTTTTATTTTTAGTCAATTAGCCAATCGCTTTGCTTACAAGTTTTTCTATAAGAGGAAGTTTATACAAAGCCTTTGCAAGCCTTGAATTATTGAATACTGGCGCAAGTTTTTTTCGCCATGCTTTTACAAAGAAATACGCAAGAATGTACAACGGAATGTAGCACACAAGCCCGCACACAAGGGAACCGCACACAATTGTGTTATTTAGTTTTGTAAAACCCAGAAAAGGAACATCAATCCACCAAGAAAAAAATGGTTCAAACGGCGAAAACGTAAGAACTGCATAGCCTACTTTGTCAAAAAGAGGGTCTGCGCAACCTGCAATCAAAGTTCCTAAGAGCATCATAAGCCAATATCCAGATTTATTGATTCTTACAAAGGCGAAAAAAATCACTAGCATATACCAAAGAAGATTGTTTTTTGGCATAAATCCGAGCAAAAGTCCTATGCAAAACGAATTTGCAATCTGACTAGGCTTTGAATTTGAATTTAGGGATTTTAAGAGATTTACAAAATAATTTAGCATACTAACACTTTACTCCAAATACTTTTTGTGCATATTTTACAGTATCCATCGCATCTTTGCCATAAAAATCTGCACCTATGCTGTCTGCATATTCTTGATTCATAACTGCACCGCCGACACAAGTTTTTGCCCAAGGACATTCTTCTTTTAGCAGGCGAACAGTTTCCTTCATTGCCGGAACTGTAGTTGTCATCAAGGCGCTAAGTCCAACTAACTCCACATGATTTTTTTTACATTCTTCTACAATTTTTTGAGCAGGAACATCTTTTCCCAAATCAATAACTGTAAAATCGTAGTTTTCCAGCAAAACTTTTACAATATTTTTGCCAATATCGTGAATGTCGCCATGTACAGTGGCAACAATAATTGTACCCTTTGAGCTGCCTTTTTTTCCAGTCTTTTCAAGAAAATCTTTTATGACTTCAAATGCTGATTTTGCAGCTTCGGCGGACATTAAAAGCTGCGGCAAATACATTGTCTTTTGCTCAAAGCGCTTGCCAACGTAATCAAGACCAGGAATCAATTTGCCATCTATAATTTGAACGGGTTCTATTCCATCTTGAAGAAGGCTTTGCGTTATTTTTGCAGAATCTTCTTTTAAGCCATGAATTACAGCATTTTTTAGCGAATCTAAGCTTGAATTATTTTGAGCGTTTTTTGAATCCTGAAGAATCTGAGCATCTTGCGCAGGAACTTTTTTTTGTTCTAAAGAAATTGATGAACTTGCACGCAGTTTTTCTTCATCATACTTTTTAGAAAAATCAATGTAATTGCAGCAGTCGCTGTCCATTCCTTTTAAAAGACAAAAACAATGCCATGCCTTCATCATTTCAAGGCTTAAAGGATTCATAATTGCGCTTGAAAGACCTTTTTCCATTGCGAGCGTAAAAAATGAAGAATTTACAAATTCCCGGTTAGGAAGCCCAAAAGAAACGTTAGAAACTCCAAGCACAGTATTTCCGCCAAAATCGCTGCTAACTGCGGCTACTGTTTCAAGAGTTGCTTTAGCGGCATTCGCATCGCTAGAAACCGACATAGTAAGAGCGTCTATTACAATGTCTTTTCTTTTGATTCCCCATTTTTCAGCATTCTTGTAGATTTTTTTTACGATTTTTATTCGCCCTTCCGAATCTGAAGGTATTCCATCTTCATCGAGCGTAAGACCTACCACAACTCCGCCATATTTTTTTACAAGCGGAAAAACTGAATCCATTACTTCTTGTTTTCCATTAACGGAATTAACCAAAGGCTTTCCGTTATAGCATCGCATGGCCTTTTCCATAACTTCGGCGCTAGAAGTGTCTATTTGAAGCGGCAAATCTGTAACAGCCTGCAACTCGCAAACAACTTTCGACATCATCTTTTTTTCATCAATTTCTGGAAGTCCTACATTGACATCAAGAACATGAGCTCCTGCCTTTTCTTGCTCTAACCCCTGCTTTACAATATATGAAATATCATTATTTCTAAGCGCTTCCTTGAACTTCTTTTTTCCAGTGGGATTAATTCGCTCGCCGATTAAAACTGGAGCGCAAGGAGAACCTATTCTTACATTTTTTGAATAAGAAGCTACAACTGTTATATTCTTTTCTTCTATTTTCTTAAAAGGCGCTAAATCTTTATTTATAGAACTTAACTGGCTTTTTAATAACTTAATATATTCAGGCGTTGTTCCGCAGCAGCCACCTAATATGCACGCTCCCATTTTTGCAATATCTGCCATTGAAGAGGCAAAATCTTCTGGCAAAACATCGTAAGCTGTATTTCCGTTTTTTTCTACAGGGAGCCCCGCATTTGGCTTTACCATAACAGGAATACTGCTGCTATCAACAAGCCTTTGCACAACTGGCTTCATCTGCTCAGGCCCAAGACTGCAATTCAGCCCCAAGGCATCCACGCCAAGTCCTTCTAAAATGGCAGCCATTGTTTCAGGTTCCGCGCCTGTCAAAAGCCTTGAGGACGCATCGTACACATTTGTTACAAAAATTGGAATTTCTTCCATTTGCAATTCCTTGCAAACTTCCTTTGCGGCAATCACAGCAGCTTTTGTTTCATAAGCGTCATTCATCGTTTCTATAAGAATGCAGTCAATTTTAGAACAGACGCCAAAGCGAAGAGTTTTTTTAAACAGTTCCACAGCATCTTCAAAATCTAAATCGCCCATGGGCTTTAAAAGTTTTCCGCACGGACCTATATCAAGTGAGATAAAAAGATTTTTACGGCCAGTTTCCTTTTCTGCAATGGTTCTAGCAATATCTGCATTTTCTATAGCTTTTTCTACAATCTGCTTAAGTTGAAAATCCTTAAATTTTAAAGCAGAAGCTCCAAAAGTGTTCGCATTTACAATGTCTGCGCCCGCACAAAAATATTCTTTATGAAGAGATATAAGATTTTGCGGCTTTGAAATATTCCATAATTCGGGAAGCTCTCCTGGTTTTAAGCCCATTTTTTGAAGCATTGAACCAGTTCCGCCGTCGAAAAAAAGAATTTGCTTTCCAAGCAAGGATTTTAACTTGTTCATAAGTGCATTATAGATTAAGAAAAAATTTAATACAATCTTTAGTTTTTTCTTATTTTTTTAAATCTTTATCGAGCCTGGCTGCTGTGTCCGTGCATTTTGCGCCGCGCACCAAGCTCCTTTTTGCAAGGCTTTTTCAAAAGAAGAGCCGTTGACATATTCATATAAAAAACCGGCATTAAAAGAATCTCCGCAAGCGGTGGTATTCACAATATTTTCTATTTTTTCTGGAAAAATTTCAAAACACTTTTCGTCATTTACTGCTATGGTAGAATTTTTCCCCCTTGTAACAATTATGTTTGTTTTAAACTCTTTGCAAGCATGCAAAATGTATTCTTTTAAAAGCAAAAGTTTTTCTTGCTCTATAAAATCGGTACTAGGGAAAGTTTTTTTACCAGGTTCAAAAGTATCTAAAAATTCTTTTTCATTTATTTTTACAAAATCAACCTCGCAGTTTAAAAGAATGTTTTTTAAAACAGAATTGCACGCGTCCACAAGCAAAATCTTTTTTGCCGATTTTGCAATTTTCGCTACAAGGCAAGGCATTTCTTCTGACCAACATTCAGGAACGCTGCCAGAAATTAAAACCGCTTCACAATCGCAGACTTTTTTTCGCACTAAAGACAAAAATTCTTTTTGATAAACAGCAAAGTCTTCAGTTAATTTTGGTTCTTGAAGTATAAGTTCTGTTGTCTGCTTGCAGTCTTTGCTAACAACAGTTAAACATTCCCGCGTATATCCTGGAATCTGAACTAGCGAAAAATCTATTTTATCATTGCTTAAAAGAGAAGAAAAAAGAGCCGCATTTTTTATTCCAGCGGGACAAATCAAAGACGGGCAACCTTTTTGCAATTGCTCAAGGACTCTTGCAGAATTTACAGCTTTTCCGCCGGCTGCCAGCAGATATTTTTCGCAGCGGTTTACTTCCCCTAAATCTAGTTTATTAAAAAAAACTGTTTTTTGAACAGCAGGGCTAAAACATACACACAAAATTCTTTTCATAATTGCACCAGCTCATTGTATTTCCAAAAAGGCATAAAAGGCAAGCAAAGCGAAACTCAACTTTCAATTGAATTAATTGACAACAGAAAAAAACATAGTAAAATAATTTTATGTCTAACAAGAATATTATCATTATCGGAGCGGGAATAGCGGGACTTTCCGCAGGAATTTATGCAAGGAAAGCAGGATTCGATGTAACGATTTATGAAAGCCATATTATTCCAGGGGGTCTTTCCACAAGCTGGAGCAGAAAAGGCTACCTTTTTGAAGGAGGAATGCACTGGCTTACAGGTTCATCTTCCAAAATGCCTTTAAATAAAGTCTGGAAAGAATTAAGAGCCTTGCAAGAAAACAATCCAATAATTGTAAAAGACCCTTTTTATACCGTTATAAACGGGGGCAGAAGGCTTCACCTTTACAGGGATGTAAATCAACTTGAAAAACACTTTATTGAGCATGCTCCCGAAGATAAAACAGCCATAAAAAAACTTTGCAAAGACATCCGCATTTTTCAACCAGTCCACATGGTCGTGTCGGATATTGCGGGACTAAAAACAACTAATCCAGTAAAACAAAATCTAAAAGAACTTTTAAAAATGGTTCCAGCAATCTTTCGCTTTACTGCTTTAGCAGGAATGAGCCTAAAAAAATATATTTCCAAGTTTAGAAATACTGATATAAAAGCTCTTTTAAATTCCATAATCGGCGAACGGTACAATGCAATTTCGTTGATTTACACTCTTGCCTCTTTTTCAACTGGCGACTGCGGATTTCCTGAAGGCGGTTCTGTGCGAATGGCTCAAAACATGGCGGACTATTTTGAAGAGCTCGGCGGTAAAATTATCTATCGCACTAAGATTGATAAAGTTGAAATTGAAAACAACCGCGTAAAAGGAATAACCTGCGGGCACACCTTTATTCCTGCAGACTCAGTGATTGTAACACAGGATACCCGGCAAGCTGTAGAAACTTTATTCCGCGTTCCACTAAAGGAAAGATGGATAAATCACTTAAAGAAGAACACAATTGGCGAACAGAATATGTTCATCTGTCTGGGCATAAAAGGAAACCTTTCTGATTTGCCGAAGGGAATTGTTTATCCTCTAAAAACACCGTTTGAATTTGCAGGGCTTTCGTTCAGCGAATTGCGAATAAACAACTATTCAGAGTATAAAAACCATTCGCCCGAAGGCTGCACCACTATTACAAGCCTGTTAATTGGAAACAGCTACGATTTTTGGAAGACCGCAAAAGAAGATGGCACTTACAAGCAAAAGAAGCAAGAACTGCTAGAAAAATTTATTGCGGAGTTAGAAAACTTTATTCCACAAATAAAAGGAAATATAGAAGTAACCGACGTTGCAACGCCTTTAACCTACGAACGTTACTGCCACACATTCAAAGGAAGCTGGATGTCTGTTTGGCAAGCCGGAGGCAAGTTTTCAAACTATCCTTCAAAATCTAAAACTGTCAAGGGACTTTACTTTGCCAGCCAACGCTCTGCAATGCCAGGCGGACTTCCTATTGCAGTTGACGCAGGAAGAAGAGCTGCACAATATCTGTGCCGCGATAATAATATAAGATTTAACTAGGAGGATTTATTATGGGTAAATCAAAAAAGGCTTCAATCAATATTATTTATTTGATTGGAATGGCTCTTGTAGCAATCGGTTTCTTGCTTCCGATTTTTAAGTTCAACTTTTTAGGTGCGAGAACAATTTCCGGATTTGACCTTGTAGGGGACGGAAACACTGCCATGAAGATTTATACTCTTCTAATTTTTATTGGTGGAGCAGCCGGCATTGTTTTTTCGCTTATAAAAATACCGAATGCTTCAATTTTAAAAATTGTCGCTCTCATCGTTTCAATTTTGGGCTTTGTTCTTGTTTTAGTAAATATGTTGAACTCTGATGGCGCAAGCGTAATAAAAGGTCTTGGCTTAGGAAAAAATGTAGGTCAACAAGTATTTAAGTCGCTTTATATTGGCGCATATATGATTATTGTTGGCTGGATTGTTTCCATTGCAGGACTTGTAACAAACAAATAAAACTTTTTGCAAGCCTACTTTTTCCAGAAAGTAGGCACAAAGTAAATTATCATTGTATAAAGTTCAAGGCGGCCTGCGAGCATTGCAAAACTGTAGAACCATTTTACAAATCCTGGCAAAAATCCGTAATTGCAGGAAGGTCCAAGTTTCCCAAACGCAGGTCCAACATTGCCCACCATGCTTAAAGCTCCTGTAAAAGATGAAAACAAATCAACTTTTCCAAGACAGGCAACCAAAGTCGTAACCATTACAAGCATTATGTAAGCCATTATAAAAGCCGCCACGCTAAAAACTATATCTTTTCTGCCAGGATTTCCATTAAGACGGATACTAAAAACCCCGTGAGGATGCAGCATTCTTTTAGTTTCGTTGTTGAACTGCTTGCCCAAAACAACCCAACGAATAACTTTAATTCCGCCGGCAGTGGAACCGGAGCATCCGCCTATAAAAAAAAGAATAAAAATTAAAAACTGTGAAGCGCTATTCCAAAACGTGTAATCTGCGGTTGCAAAACCTGTAGTTGTAATTATTGAAGCCACCTGAAAGCTTGAAAAACGCAAGGACCTTCCAAAAGTTCCATAAAAGCCTATATTAGAAAGTGTTATAAATAAGACTGAAAAAAAGCATATCAAAATATAAGCTTTTAATTCTGAATTTTCGTAAACATCTCGGATTTTTCCGCTTATTAGATAATAATACATGCTGAAGTTTACGCCTGCCAAAAGCATGAAGACAGTTGTAGTAATTTCTATCGGCAAAGAATTGTACGCCCCGATGCTAGCGTTTCTTGAAGAAAATCCGCCGGTTCCTAGAGTCGCAAAGGCATGCGAAATCGCGTCTACAAAATCCATTCCAAAAATCATAAGAAAAATTACGTTCAAAACCGTAAGAGCCATGTAGATTATCCAAAGAAATTTCGCAGTGGTCGCAATTTTTGGAGTAACTTTTCCTTTTTCAGGACCTGTAGTTTCTGCTTTTATTAACTGAAATCCTCCTACACCCAAAAGAGGCAAAAGAGCAACAGTTAAAGCTACAATTCCCATTCCGCCAAGCCAATGCGTCATGCATCGCCACAGATTTATGCTTCTTGGCAAACTTTCTATTTCAGAAAGAATAGTTCCGCCCGTTGTTGAAAAGCCGCTGACACTTTCAAAAACTGCATCTGTAAAAGAAGGAATCGCTCCGCTAATCCAAAGCGGCAGCGCGCCAAAAAAGCCGGCCCCTATCCAAGCTAATGCCACAGAAATAAAAGTCATTCGCATATCAAGCGCAATTTTCTTCTTCCAAAAAGGCAGATTTACCGCCAAAAAAAACGCCCAGCTAGCAATCATAGGAATAATAAACGCAAGCAAAACTGCACTTTCGCCACAGAAGAGGGCAACCAGAATTGGTATTAAAAAAGTTGTGCCGATAATAGCGACCAAGGCCGAAACTATTCTAAAAACTGTTACTACTGCCATTTTATTCACTCGTATTACCAAAGAATTCCAAGTTTTGTATAGTAAAATCAGAATTTGAAATTAAAACAAGATGATCGCCCACATTTAAAACTGTTTCTCCGCCTACAAATTCGTAATCGGTTTTACCTGCGTGCCTATCAAGCAGAACTAAAAATTTTCCAGGCGCAGCAACTTCTTTCATCTTTTTGCCAATAACTTTTGAAGAACTTGCAAGCTCACATTCAATTATTTCTAAATCACCGTTTGTAACAGTATGAATTTCTTTTACAGACTTGCCACGCATGTGACTCATAATTGAATCAACAACAACATCTCGCAAAGCAATAGAAACATCGACTCCAAGTTTTTGAGCTATTGACGAAAAGGCGCTGTTGTTTACAAGGCTGACAGATTGCCCCACTCCTAAAGATTCCAAATAAGCTGCTAAAACCATGTTCAATTCGTGGTTATGAGTTGCGCAAATCGCTAAATCGTAACTAGGAATTCCTTCTTCCCTTAAAAAGGATTCGTCCATCGCATCGCCGCACAAAACTTTTGCTTCAGGAAATTTTTCAGAAGCAATTTTTGTTTTTTCGGAATCTGTATCGATAATTGCAATCTTTGTAGAATTCTTTAATGAACGATTTTTTAATCTCTGGAAAATTGAAACTTTTTTTTGCTCGCTCAACTTTGAGGCGACAAGCGTGCCTATTCTTCCAGCGCCAATCACGGCAATTTTTTTTAATTCGCGTTGCTCTGAACCGCAAAGCTTTAGAACTTCGGTAACATCGCTTTTTTCGCAAAGAACACCAAGAACACAGTCAACTTCCATTAACGTTTGTCCGCTAGGAAGCGAAGTTTTTCCGTTTTTTTCAACATAGGCCACAAACATCGAAAGATTTGTAAGACTAGGAAGATCCATTAACTTATGCCCTGCAAGAACACTTTCTTTTTCTATCTTAATTCTGCTTATAAGTTTTTCTGAGCCATCAAAGGAAAGAACCGTGCTTATAGCCCCATTTTCAACAGCTTTTACAATTGCATCGGCAGCTTCCACATCAGGATGAATCATGTAGTCAATTCCATAAAGCGGGCGGTGATTTCCGCTAAAAGCATTTGCATGAGTCTTTTGCGCAACCGCAGAATTCACATAATAAGCATAATTCCTTACCCGGGCAATTTTTAAAATGTCGGGATAAACCGCATCAACTAGCGAACAAGTTATCATGTTCACTTCATCGCTGCTTGTAAGGCAAACAAGGGCGTCCGCCTTTGCAATTCCGGCTTCTTCAAGATTTTCAAGGCTATTTCCGTCTTTAGTAAGAACGGTGCAATCCAAGCGGTCAACAACGTGGCGAGTCACTTCCTCTTCGTTATCAATCAAGACAACCTGATTTTTTTCATCAACTAAAAGGCTTGCAAGCTGTACGCCTGTAAAACCTGCTCCGATTATAACAACGTTCATTTGAATATCCTTAATTTTGAATTAAAATCTACTCTTCAGAATCATTGCTATCATCTGAAGATAGAAGTTTCGATTCCCTATAGTAACTCATTGTTTGAGGAATTAAAACCGCAGTGCAGACAACAACCGCAACAAGCACTTCTACCATTGCTCCAGGAATTATCGCTGCAAGAGCCGCAAAATAGCCAACATTCATTATGCCAGAAATCTGCTCGTTTACAAAAAGGTAAAGGCTTCCAATTACAAGACAAGTGTGAATAAGTGTTCCAAAGAATGCTGTTAATGCGCCTTTTAAAAATTTTGGCAAATATGGAATAAAATCCATTACTTTAAAGATATAAGCCGTTATAAGTCCAAAAAGAATTCTTGGCAAAATTGAACACAGAGGATTTACAAAAAGCGGATCAAGAACGCCGCTTGGATTTGCCGCCGCATTTATTAAACTTGAAAGACCAAAAACAAATCCCGTTAAAATTCCTCCAAACGGTCCTATAAAAATTGCCGCAATAATTACAGGAATATGCATTATGGTAACGGATGCCATAAACGGAAGCTGGATGTAACCTAAATGCAAGCCTGGAATTCCCATAAGAATTTCAAGAGCAACAAGCGCGCTTGTCAAAACAATGGTTCTAGTCTTAATAACGTTTTTCTTTCTGTTTTTGTCCAAATTATCCATACTGTCCTCCCATAAAAGAAGTTTGCAATGCAAACTTCTCGCATAATAACACACAAAGACAAAAAGTTCAAACTTTGTCATTTCTGTTGGCATTTTTGTAACTTGTGATACAAAAAAATAGAACTTCACCCTTTATAAAGTTTATAATTTTATTTACAAAAGTTTCTTATGTGAGTACAATTTTATGGTAAAAGCCAAAAAGTTTGCATTGCAAAACTTTCTTATTTTATAGGAGAAATCTATGACAAACGAAAAAGCCATAAAGGCATTAAAACAAATCAAGACATATTGTGCCGCCACAATGCTTGATGAACTCGACTACGTTATTCAAGTTATGGAAAAACTTGAAAGAGACGGCATAAAAGAACCATTAAACACAGACTTTACAAAACTAAAATAAAGGAACAAATCATGGTCGGAACATTTTGGTCGTTAGTACCACCTATCGTTGCCATTGCATTGGCATTAATTACAAAAGAAGTTTATTCTTCGCTTTTTATCGGAATCCTTATTGGAGGAGCATTTTATTCAGGTCTTTCGTTTACAGGATTTATAACACACGTTTTTCAAGACGGAATGGTTGCCCAGCTTTCTGACAGCTGGAACGTTGGTATTCTTATCTTCCTTGTTGTTTTAGGCATCATGGTCTGCCTTATGAACAAAGCCGGCGGTTCTGCCGCATTTGGAAGGTGGGCTAAAAAGCATATAAAGTCAAAAGCCGGTGCTCAAGTTGCCACAATCTGCTTAGGAATACTCATCTTTATAGACGACTACTTCAACTGCCTTACAGTAGGCTCTGTAATGAAGCCTGTAACAGACAAGTACGGCGTTTCAAAGGAAAAGCTAGCATATTTAATCGATGCCACAGCAGCTCCTGTCTGCATCATTGCCCCTATAAGTTCCTGGGCAGCTGCCGTTTCAGGATTTGCCGGAGAAGGCGAAAACGGGCTTACACTTTTTATTCAAGCAATTCCTTTTAATTTCTACGCTCTTTTTACTATTGTCATGATGTTCGCTCTTGTATTCATGCACGTTGAATACGGAAAAATGTCAAAATATGAAAAAGCAGTTCAAATAATGAGCGAAGCCGACATTGACGAGGAAGAAAAAAATATCGAAGGAAAAGGAACAGTTTTTGACCTTGTATTCCCAATCGCAATTTTAATAATATTCTGCACAATCGGAATGATTTATTCCGGCGGATTCTTTACAAAACTTACAGCAGGCGAAGCAGAAGGCGAGATGGTTGCAAACCCGACATATTTGAACTTCATTGACTCTTTTGCGAACAGCGACGCTTCAATCGGTCTTGTGCTAGGTTCATTCGCCGCTCTTATAATCACTTTGATTTCATATCTTATCAGAAGAGTTCTTTCTTTTAAGGCTTGCATGCTTTGTATTCCAGACGGATTCAAGGCAATGGTTCCAGCAATTTTAATCCTTACCCTTGCTTGGACACTAAAGGCAATGACAGACAGCCTTGGAGCCGCAGAATACGTTGCAGGCATTGTAAACGGCAGCGCGCAGGGATTAAAGAACTTTCTACCAGCTATCATCTTTATAATCGCCTGCGGGCTTGCATTTGCCACAGGAACTTCTTGGGGAACATTCGGCATTTTAATTCCAATCTGCATTGCAATCTTCCCAGTAGGAGATGTTTTGCGAATAATTTCTATTTCTTCTTGCATGGCAGGTGCTGTTTGTGGCGACCACTGCTCTCCAATTTCTGACACAACCATCATGGCAAGCGCGGGAGCTCAGTGCGACCACGTAAAACACGTAGAGACCCAGCTTCCTTATGCAATTACTGTTGCCGCAGTTTCATTTATTTCATACATAATCGCTGGATTTACGCACAAACTAGGCACAATTCCTAGTTGCCTGATTTCATTAGCTTTTGGCATAGCAGCATTGCTTGGCTTCCTTACATATATGAAAAAAAGACAATCCAAATAAAATGATTTGATTTAGAGGCGCTTGAACACGTCGAAATCGCCTCTAAAATTCAAACTTACCATGTGGTGATTTAGCGTTTTGATAAACCCTAGATCACCGCTCTTAAAAACAATTAAAAGTTACCCTTGCCCCTTTCATTTTTCTTCTATATAGTATAGCCATAACAGAATGATAAAAATCTCAACAGGAAAAATACATGGCAAAAACTTTCGATGACAAAAAAATAATCTACACAATGGATCGCGTTTCGCGAGCTTACGGTACAAAAGTTGTTCTAAAAGACGTAAGCATTTCCTATTTTTACGGTGCAAAAATTGGTGTAATCGGACCAAACGGTTCCGGAAAATCTTCCCTTTTTAAAATTCTTGCAGGAATTGACAAGGACTTTACAGGAGAAACCACGCTCGCTCCAGGATATACAATCGGCTATCTTGAACAGGAGCCGCAACTTGAAAAAGGCAAAACTGTTATTGAAATTGTAAAAGAAGGCGTAAAAGAAGTTACAAATCTTCTTGCGGAATTTGACAAAATAAACGAAGCCTTTGGCGACCCGGATGCAGATATTGACAAGCTCTGTGCAAGGCAGGGCGAAGTTCAAGAAAAACTGGACGCGCTTGACGCATGGAATTTAGACAACAACCTGGAACTCGCAATGGACGCTTTGCGCTGTCCGCCAGCAGACCAAGTTGTAGATGTTCTTTCTGGAGGAGAACGCCGCCGTGTAGCTCTTTGCCGCCTGCTCCTTCAAAAGCCAGATATTCTTCTTCTGGACGAACCTACAAACCACCTTGATGCAGAAACTGTCGCTTGGCTTGAAAAACATCTTCACGACTATCCGGGAACTGTAATCGCCATTACGCACGACCGCTACTTTCTTGACGATGTTGCCGGCTGGATTCTTGAACTTGACCGCGGCGAAGGCTTCCCATTTAAAGGAAATTATTCTTCCTGGCTTGAACAAAAAAATCAACGCCTTGCCCTTGAAAACAAAAACGAAACTCAACGCCAAAAAGAAATTCAAAGAGAACTTGAATGGATTCACATGGGGGCAAAAGGTCGCCAAGCAAAACACAAGGAACACATTACTCGCTACAACGAGCTTATGGCTCAGGAAGGCAAAAAGCAGCTCAAAGACACTCAAATTTCAATTCCTGCAGGACCTAGGCTGGGAAATCAAGTTATAGATATTGAAAACTTATCAAAATCCTTTGGCGACAAACTGCTTTTCGACAACTTAAACGTTCATATTCCGGCAGGTGCAATTGTCGGAATCGTAGGGCCAAACGGAGCCGGAAAGACAACTCTTTTTAGAATGATAGTTGATGCAGCAGGCTTGGAAGGCGGCGAAAAACCTGACTCTGGCGAAATAAAAATTGGCTCTACAGTAAAAATTACTTATGTTGACCAGATGAGAACTGGCTTAGACATGAATAAAACTGTGTACGAAACCTTAGGAGGCGGTGCAGATATGATAAAACTCGGCGCTGTTGACGAAAAGGGACGCGCACTTGAAGGCGGCGTTCGTGAAGTAAACGCTCACGCATATTGCGGATGGTTTAATTTTGCCGGCCCTGACCAAAACAAAAAAGTCAGCGTTCTT
Organism: Treponema sp. UBA6367; assembly: GCA_002437725.1. Taxonomy (GTDB): domain Bacteria; phylum Spirochaetota; class Spirochaetia; order Treponematales; family Treponemataceae; genus Treponema_D. The sequence continues at coordinate 116,217 of DJRF01000019.1, read as the reverse complement.
TCCGGCGGAGAAAAAAATCGTCTAAATCTTGGAATGATGCTAAAAGAAGCGGGAAATGTTCTTCTTTTTGACGAACCTACAAACGATTTAGATGTTCAAACTGTCCGAGCACTAGAAGAAGCTCTTGAAGATTTTGCAGGCTGCGCTCTTGTTGTAAGCCACGACCGTTGGTTTTTAGACAGAATTTGCACGCACATTCTCGCGTTTGAAAACAATTCTGAAGTACGTTTTTTTGAAGGCAACTGGTCAGAATACGCCGAATGGAAGAAAGAACAATTTGGCGAAGACGCAGGCGTTCCAAAACGAACTGTTTACCGCAAGCTAAGCAGATAAAAACAGCAAAGAGTTGTTTTCAAAGCCAACTTTTCAAAATCCGTTCATATCATTACAATAAAAGTATTATGAAGTACAAAGCAGCAGTTTTTGATATGGACGGAACAATTTTAAACACCTTGCAGGATCTTATGGATTCTACAAACTACGCCCTTTCGATTAACAATATGCCAACTAGAACCTACGAAGAAGTAAGATTTTTTGTAGGCAACGGCATAAGAAAATTGATTGAGCGGGCAGTTCCTAAAAATGCTTCTAAGCAACAAATTGAAAAAGTTTTTAATGATTTCAATGAACACTACAAAGTTCACTGCGCGGATAAAACCTGCGCTTACAACGGAATTTTAGAAGCAATCAAGGAACTCAAAAATGCAGGCATAAGAACAGCCGTAGTTTCTAACAAAGCAGACTATGGAGTTCAAGAACTAGTTGAAATCTATTTCAAAGGACTTTTTGATGTAGCTATCGGAGAAACTGAAGAAGTTGCAAAAAAGCCTGCTCCAGACATGGTTTTAAAAGCCCTGAATGAATTAAACGTTTCCCAAAAAGACGCAGTCTACATTGGCGACAGCGATGTGGACTTTCAAACTGCGCAAAATTCAAACCTGGACTTTATCGGCGTGGACTGGGGATTCAGAGGAAGAGTTTTCCTTGAAAAATTAGGAGCAAAAACAATTGTAGACAATGCTTTTGAACTTGTAGAAATAATTTGCAAATAGTTTTTATCTTTTTAAGTTTGCGTTGCAAACTTATTTATGGGAGGTTAAAATATGTCAAAAAAAGTAAGCAAGGATGTTGCTCAGCTTATAGAAAATTACAAATCGTTTTTAAATAACGGAAAAACGGAACGAGAATGTGTATCTCAGATAATTGAACAAGCACGCTCTTGCGGCTACAAAGATATCAACGAAGTTTCAAGCCTAAATCCTGGCGATAAAATTTATATTCAAAAAATGAATAAAGCCATTGCCCTTTTTGAAATAGGAACTGACCCTATAGAAAAAGGAATGAACATTCTTGGAGCGCACATCGATTCTCCCCGTCTAGATGCAAAACAAAATCCTATCTACGAAAAAGATTTTCTTGTTTACCTAAATACCCATTACTATGGCGGAATAAAAAAGTATCAGTGGGTAACACTTCCTTTGGCAATTCACGGAGTTGTTTGCACGCAGGAAGGAAAATCAATAATCGTAAATATTGGAGAAGACGAAAAAGACCCTGTTTTCTGCATTTCAGACATCCTTCCTCACCTTGCACAAGACCAAATGAAAAAAATTGGTTCGGACATCATAAAGGGTGAAGACTTAGATGTTATTATTGGTTCAGAAATTCCTGTCAAAGAAGAAGCTTCGGATAATTCAAAGAAAACTAAAAAGAAAAAAGATGACAAAGTTTCTGGTAAAAAAGCGCTTTTAGAAATTTTATCAAAAAAATACGGAATTGAAGAAAAAGACTTTGAATCTGCAGAGCTTGAAATTGTTCCAGCGGGAAAAGCCCGCTTTTGCGGATTCGACAAGTCCCTTATCCTCGCTTACGGTCAAGACGACCGTTCGTGCGCGTTTGCATCTTTTGCCGCAATGCTTGAAACTAATGCAAAGTCTAGAACAACCTGCTGTTTGTGCGTAGATAAAGAAGAAATTGGAAGTGTCGGGGCTACAGGAATGGGATCTCACGTATTTGAAAACGCAGTCGCAGAAGTAATTGCCCGTCTTTCCCCATCTTACAATGAACTTACACTGCGCCGCTGCCTTTCAAACAGCAATATGCTTTCAAGCGATGTAAATGCGGCTTTTGATCCTATAAATGCAAGCCTTTTTGATAAAGACAACGCTTCTTTTCTGGGCGCTGGAATTGTTTTTAACAAGTACACAGGAAGCCGTGGAAAAAGCGGCGCAAGCGATGCGAACCCAGAGTTTATTGCAAAACTTCGCTCATGTATGAACAAGGCTGACGTAAAATACCAAATGGCAGAACTAGGAAGAGTTGACCAAGGCGGAGGCGGAACAATTGCATATCTTGCAGCGAAATACGGAATGAATGTAATTGACGCGGGGGTTTCTGTATTAAGTATGCACGCGCCTTGGGAACTTACCTCTTGCGAAGATATTGCTCAAGCGTTCAATGCATACAAAGCCTTTCTTTGCTTGCAAGATTAATAATGCGGCGGCTTTCGGTTTGGAACATCTCCTTCCAGTTGGTCGGACATGTCTTTTATCCTAGTCGCCATAATTTTCATCTCTTTGTGGAGCAAATCTATTGTTTTAGACTGTTCCACAGCAAGCTCTTGAATTTGATTTGAAAAATCTTCTATATAAGATAACTTTATTTCTAAATCAATTATTCTTTTTTCAAGTAATTCAGTTTCCATTTTCAAAAACCAGCGTTCCTATCATATTTAAAAAGTTTACAAGCGAAATAGAAAACTTTTTTGAAGATTTTCCCTCAATCTCCAAATACAAAACTATTTGAGAAGTTTTAAGCTCCTGCGCAAGTTCCGTGCCATAAACGGTTTCCACTAGACCGGTATAATCTTCGTTTGTCATTTCTTCGCCCGTAAAGGAAGGCGCCATAAGCATATCTATATAAGCCTTTAAGTCATCTGGTAAATCAGCATAGAATAATTTTAGTTTTTCTGCAGAAACAGACATTTTTAAAAAATCTTTTCCAAAAGAAAGAAAACCGGCTTTTGAAAGCGCATCTGTTCCATCTGGTGCTAGATTTCCCTGAACCTGAAAACTTTCTTTTCCTAAAATCTGAACTTTAAGGTTTTTAAAACCCGCCGATTCAAAAAAAGAATTTATATCCTCTTTTGAAAAGATATTCTCATCATATTCCCCAGTTAAAGACTGCATGGTTTCTACAAAAGCTTTTCCGCAGCTTACAGAGTATGCAAACGAAATTCCAGAATCGGAAAGCTTTATTTTTAGTTCATTTTTACAAGAGCATAAAAAAACTGATACTGCAAATAATATTAAAAAAAATAGTTTCTTCATCTAAATATAAAAAAGTTTGAAACGCAACCTTTTAATCATTGCTTGCTTTACTTGAAAAAGTAGACATAGGAAGAGAAACGCTTATTCCTGTTGCAAATTCCAAACCCGCAGAAAATGCCTTTGCAGGAGAAAGCGCGCTGTTATCAGCATTATTAAAGATTGTATAGCAAATATCTTGAATAAATTTGATTTTTACACTTCCTTTTGTAATAGATGGCGTCTGAAAAACAATTCCCATTACACCAGGAAAAATTGATGAACTAATTTTTTCATCAGAATCAGGAAGATGACATTCCCCTATTGTAAAAACAGGACCTGCATAAACCTTTATATATTTTCCAAATTCAAGGGAACCTACAACAGGCAACTGAAATGCCTTTACACCATTGTTCCACCTAAGCAAAACGGAAACGCCTGGAGAAAACGCTTTCCCTTGGTATGTCAATCCAGCATTTGCAGTTACGCCTCTAAAATTAGGCATAAATCTTTTTTGCGTAAAAAGCGACCAATCGCCAGTAGCACTAAAATTTATAATAACTCTGTCCGCAAAACTTGCAGACGAAGAAACAGTTTCTTCACCTTCTGAACTGTCATCTGCCGAAGCTACAACTGAATCGTAATCTTCTTCGTATTCATTTGTACTTTTCAAGAAACGTCCGCTCGAAAAGTAATGCGTTTTCCAATAATTTTCTTTTAGGGAAGAAACAATTACGCCTGTATTAGGTCCGTCGCTTACAGCAGAAATAAATTGATTTCGTCCAATATACAAACCTACGTGCGAAACAGGTCCGCTCGGAGAACTCTTAAAAAACACAAGGTCTCCCGGCTCTTTTTTGTTGTCTGGAATATGCCTTGCCATTTCATACATACTTTTTGCTGTTCTTGGCATTTGGTAACCAATAGCTTCTCTTGCAACCGTAAGAATTAAACCAGAACAGTCAAAAGTATTAGGCCCTGTTGAACCTAACTCATAAGAACAGCCAACGTATTTTTTTGCTTGCGTAACCAATTTGCTGCGAGAACTTCGCACATCTGATCCAAAACAAATGTTTGGAGCAAAAATAAAAGTTAAAAATAATCCTAAAAATAAACCTTTTCTATCCGTTAAAAAATTCATAGCTTATTATAATCCTATTTTTTATTTTTCACAATAAATTTATCTTTTTTGTCTTTTTTTGAAGCAGTTCAAAATCCACATTCAAAGCGGTTAAGAAAATTTACAAACATTTCACGGTTGCTATGCAAAAAATTTACACTTTAAAAATAGTATATCGGCATGGACTTAGAAAAAATTTTAACAGGGAAAAAACTTTTTCCAGTATTTCAGCCAATTGTATCTTTGGAAACTGGAGACATTTTAGGTTACGAAGCCTTTACAAGAATTGAGGGAGATTCTGCTAAAGAAGAAAAATCTATTGCAGAATTTTTTGAGCAGGCAGATAAATCTGAAAAAAGCTGGATGCTTGAAAAAATCTGCCGCAAAATGATTATAAAGACTGCAAAAATGTTCGGTCTTTCAACCAAACTCTTTATAAACATAAATCTTGATATAATTCAAGACGAGGAATTCTACACAGGATTTACAAAAAAACTTCTAAAAAAATATGGACTAAATCCAAACAATGTAGTTCTAGAAATAACTGAACGCTGCAGCATAGAAAATCCTAATGTTTTAAGCGACATTGCAAAACACTACAGAGAACAAGACTTTAGCATCGCGCTAGACAACGTCGGCTCATCTTATTCAGGCTTAGAGAGAATCTGCAATTTAAATCCAGACTTTGTAAAAATTGACATAAAAATAGTTCGAGGAATTGAAGAAAACAACATAAAGCAATCGATGGTAAAAAATATTGTGCAGTTCTGCCACGAATCGGGAATTGGCGTTATTGCAGTTGGCGTTGAAACTTCAAAAGAATTAGAAACCTTGCTAAAACTTGGCGTAAATTTTGCGCAAGGATTTTTTATAGCAAGACCGCAAAAAATTCCAGGAAAGGTTAATTCTGCGCCTTACGCAAGAATTGTTGCAAATAGACAAAATCTTGAGGCTTTAAAAAGAAAAAATCTTGAAAAAGATTTTGAAAAAGAAAAGGTGCTTAAAGAAAAAAACGAGCTTTCAAAAGATTCAAAAAAAGCAAAAAAAAGTATTAAAGACGACAAAATCGCACAGGATGATTTACAGACAAAAAACGCTTTGAACAACGGCGCTCACAAGATAGGCGAGCTTGCAGACTCTGGAATTACATTTTTTCCAGACACATCTTTAATAGACTTGATGAACTTTTTCCACTTAAATCCTACATGCTCTCTTGTTACTGTTGTAGATTTAGAAAACAGGGTTCTAGGAATTATGTCGCGTTCGGTTTTATCAGATTTGCTTGGCGGACAGTTTGGTTTCGGACTTAATAGCCACAAAATGATTCGCGACAAAATGATTACAGATTTTTTAGCAGTAGACTGGACAGAAACGCCCGGAAAAGTCGCCTCAAAAGCAACTGCCAGAGATGAAAAAAATCTTTACGAACCAGTTATTGTTGAAAAAGAAGGAAAATACTTTGGAGTTGTTACAATCAAAGAATTGCTAGACAGCATTGTAACGGTGGAAGTGAATGAACGGACTCGCGAAATAACCAGGAAAAACAGGCTTTTACAAAATCAACAGCAAATTCAAGCCAGAGATATGAAAATGGCAGAACTTGTGCAAAAAAGCTTTTACCCATCTAAAGCTCCTAAAGGGAACGGCTGGGAATGTTCGTTTATTTTTAAGCCGATGGCATCAGTTTCTGGCGATTTATATGATTTTTATTACAACAAGAACGGCAAATTCACCGGACTAGGACTTTTTGATGTTTCAGGACACGGAGTTGCTTCCGGGCTCGTAGGAATTCTTTCAAAATACCTTGCGGAAAAAATCTTTAATTCTGACGAAAAAAAGCCTCTTAACAAAATTATACAGGAATTCAGTTCAACTCTCATAGAAGCCAAAGGCGCTGTAGAAAACTATCTAACAGGAATTTTTCTTAGGCTTAATGAAAATCACATTGAATACGTAAACGGCGGCCATACAGATATACTTCTTAAGAAAGCCAGCGGAAAAGTTTCTATACTAGGAGAAGAAGACAATTCGTTTAGAGGAATGTTCTTGGGCATGCAAGGACTTCCAGAAGGCGACTATGGCGTATTTAAAACCGACCTAGAAAAAGGAGACTGCCTTCTTTTGTATACCGATTGTCTTATAGAAAGCAGAAATCTAGCAGGCGACGAAATGGGGGTTAATCTTTTAAAAAAGATTTTTTCAAAAGCCCCTGCTGATAATTCGAAAAAAATCTTAGAATACTTAATCGACGTTTTCGACGCATACACCGAAGCAGTTCCTTTGCGTGATGATTTGACAGTAATAGTGCTAAAATATGTAGGTTAGATTTTAAATCAAACCAAGCGCATATATGGTTTTTCTGAATTTAATTTTCAAAAAAGATATGTACCAAATTAATTTAATGTTATATACTATATAAAGATGACATTTTTTTGATGTCAAACATAATAGAAAGTCATGGAGTTATATTATGTCATTAAAGAAAACTTTTTCTAAAGACAAAACAAAGTGTAACGTAACATTCACAGTATCAGCAGAAGCAGCTCAGGGTGCAAAAAAAATAAATATTGCTGGTGATTTTAACAGTTGGTCTAGTACTGATACACCATTAAAACTCGGAAAAGATGGTTCTTTCTCTGTAAAACTTGAACTTGAAGCTAATAAAGAATATCAGTTCCGCTATTTGCTTGACGGCTACAAATGGGAAAACGATTGGAAAGCAGATAAATACATTCCAGCTCCTTATTCAAATGCTGACAACTCTGTTGTTGTAACAACACCTCCTAAAAAAGGTTCTAAATAACTTTTTATAAGATTAAGGTAAAACGGGCTGCCTCTGAAGTCTATAAAACTTCATGAGTGACGGCCCTTTTTTTATAATTGCGAAGCCTTTAAGATTTTGGTATAGTAAAATTATGAGTGAAAACATTGAAAAATGCCCATGTGGTTCTGGGAAAAATTATAGCGATTGCTGTGAACCAATTATAAAAGGAAAAATCAAAGCTCCAACAGCAGAAGCTTTGATGAGAGCAAGATATTCTGCCTACGTAAAACATGAAATAGACTTCATAATCGATTCTTGCGAAGAAGGCGAAGGAATTGCTGATATTGACAAAAAAGCAACTGAAGACTGGAGCAACCAGTCAACTTGGCACGGTTTAAAAATTCTTAGAACAGAAAAAGGCGGCGAAAACGACGATGAAGGCGTTGTTGAATTTACCGCTGACTATACTCTTAAGCAGATGAGAGATGTTCACCACGAAATTGCTGGCTTTAAAAAGATAAATGGCGATTGGAAATACATTGCCGGAAACATTCTTACAACAACCGTAAAACGCGAAGGCGAAAAAATCGGCCGCAACGACCCCTGCCCCTGCGGCAGCGGGAAAAAGTATAAGCAGTGCTGCGGACGGTAACGGACGCGGCCTGCTGATACGCGGCATACGAGCGGTTGCCGCGTTAGCGGCGAGCGAGCTGCCATCCGGCATTTTTTGCGCTGCGCGGCAGCGCGGAAAATAAGCAGTGCTGCGGACGGNNGCAACGACCCCTGCCCCTGCGGTTCTGGAAAAAAATATAAAAAATGCTGTGGAAGATAAAATCTTACACAGCATTTTTGGTAAATTGTTGCGACCAAAGGAGCAACAACCTTGCTGTGGAAGATGAAATCTTACACAGCATAAACTTTGAGTTTTTAGGAAATAAATAAAAGCGTAGGCAAATTTACAATTTGTGAAGATTTTGTGCGATAAGAACATCTAAGGTTTCATAGAAACCCAAACCAGCCCAAGTGAAACGCGAGCACAACCTCTGAACAAATTGGAAATTTGCTGAAAGCGTTTTTTCACAATTTATAAGAAACTCGAAGTTTGGGCTATACCGCATTTTTGGACTTTATTTATGGAAAGAATTATAACCGGCTTTCACGCAATTGAAGAGAGAGTTTTAAAAGCTAAAGAAACTGGCAAAACAAAAAACATTTGCATTCGTTTTTCAAAGCCGGGTCCTCGTGTAAAAAAAATTTTAGCAGAGGCAAAAGAAGCCGGAATTCAAAGTTCTTCTTGCGATGAAAAAACGCTTGATTCCATAGTCCAAGTGTTGCCAGAAACTAGCCGGGATCATCGCGGAATTGTAATGAAGATTAAAGATGAATCGACCGGTACAGCTCAAGTTGATTTTTCTGCTTGGATTGCAGAGGCAAAAAAACTTGACCAAGAAGAAAAACGGCTTGTTATAGTTTTGGACTCTGTTACAGACCCGCACAATGTAGGCGCAATTATCCGCAGTTGCGACCAATTTGGAGTTTCTCTAGTGGTTCTGCCAGACCATCGCGGCACCAAAGACATTTACAATAACGAAGTCGTTGCACGCAGCAGCGCAGGTTCTGTTGCTTGGGTTCCAGTTTCAATCGTTACAAACCTTGTAAGAGCCGTCCAAGAGTTAAAAGAAGCAGGATTTTGGATTTTTGGCGCAGATGCAGGCGGAACTAGCTTAAATAAAATAAAGTTTCCTGCAAAAAGTGTAATCGTAATGGGCAGCGAAGGCAGTGGCATGGCAAAACTTTTGAGCCGCCAATGCGACGAAATTGTAAGCATTCCCACATGCGGAAAAATCGACAGCCTAAATGTAAGCGTCGCCGCCGGCGTTTTGCTTTATGAATCGTACCGGCAACGAATGTAGATATAATCTTTTACAAGGATCAACCATGGAAAATTCTAAAAAAAATACAGTTGTTGCTGTTACGGGACCTGATGGAGCAATGGGGGGCGAAGTTGTTGCCCATCTTTTGAGCTCTGCTGAAAATTTTGAACTACGGCTTTTTGTTTACGATAAAACCCGCCACTACAGAAGTTTTTTTAAATCGCTTTTAAAAAAAGGAAAAAACAGAATAACTGTTATAAAAGGCGACCTTGCCGACTACAATGCGGTTGCCCGTTTTATTGACGGGGCAGATTACGTTGTTCATTGCGGAGCGGTTATTCCGCCAAAAGCCGACCATAATCCTTTAAACACAATAAACACAAACTATGCAGGAACTTGCAATGTTGTTGACGCAATAAAAAATAGCGGCCGCCAAGATGAAATAAAACTTGTTCACATTTCCACTGTGGCTGTTTACGGCAACCGTGACTATCATCATATTTGGGCTAGAATGGGCGACCCGGTTATGTCTTCGGCTTACGACTACTATTCCGCAAGCAAGATTAAAGGCGAACGCTACGTTCTTGAAAGCGGTCTAAAAAACTGGGTTGTTTTAAGGCAGACCGCTGTTTATCACAAGTATTTTCTTGCGAACAACATGAACGATGGACTTATGTTCCATACTTGCTGGAATGCTCCTCTTGAATGGGTTACAGACCGAGATTCGGGGCTTTGTATTCAGCATTTAATTGAAAAAGACTTGCACGGAAAATTGCAAGGATTTTGGAAAAAAGACTACAACATTGGAGGCGGAGCCGCTTGCCGCGAAACTGGATTTGAAACATTTAATTCCGGCTTTGGCCTTATGGGTGCAAGCGCAAAAAAATTCTTTAATCCAAATTGGAATATCACAAGGAATTTCCACGGAGTCTGGTATACAGATTCCGACATTCTCGATAAATGGCTTGAATATCGAACCGAAACAAGCGCAGACTATTGGCGGCGCATGAAAAAATCGCTTTGGTACTATTGGTTTGGCCGAATAGTTCCTTCTGGATTAATTCGAAAACTTGCAATCGAGCGGCTTTTAAAAAATAGCAACGCTCCAATGAACTGGGTTCGGCTTGGCAAAAAAGGACGAATAGATGCGTTTTTTGGCGGAAAAGAAGCGTTTGAAGCCATTCCAAAAGACTGGAAAGATTTTCCTGTCTTGGCAGAAGGCCGCTCTCCGGAAGGCAAAATTGACTATGGCGAATTAAAGGATGAATCAAAGGCAGACAAATATAAATTAAACCACGGTTACGATGAGTCAAAAAGTGATGATGAATTAGACTTGCAAGATTTAAAACAGGCAGCACAATTCAGAGGAGGTGAAGTTGTTTCTTCTGATATGAAAAAAGGCGACTTGTATTCTAAAATTTCATGGAAATGCCACAATGGGCACGTTTTTGAATCTTCTCCTTACACAATTTTAAAGGCTGGCTTTTGGTGTCCAGAATGTTGCGAAGCACTGCCAAAGTGGTCTTTTGATAAAGCTGCGGCAAAAGTTCCTTTTTATGCGCAAATTTGGTACGACACGCACAGAAAAGATGAAGAAAACAATGTCTATCCTTACGATGATCATGAAGACGACGATTTATTAAAGCCGGTGGAAAAGCTCTAATGAAGAAAGCTATAATTTACGTTTTTTCTGGAACAGGAAATACAAGATTTGTTGCGGAACTGTATAAGAAATATTTGACCGATTATGAAACAACTATTTATGACGTAAGAAGCCGAAGTATTTTAGAAACTGACAATCTTAATAAAAGCGAAAAAAAGCTTGTTCTTAAAAAAAATAAAAGAGAAGCATTTTTTGATGTGCCTTCGCCCAATGATTTTGACCTAATTGGCTTTGGACATCCTGTCTACGGTTTTAATGTTCCATTGCCTTTTTTTGAATTTGCAAAACTTTTGCCAAAAGTTCAGGAAAAATCATCAAAAAAAGCGTTTGTTTTTAAAACCAGCGGAGAAGGTCTTTATATAAATGAATTTTCTTCGCAAAAATTGATTGCGCTTCTTGAAAAAAAAGGCCTTAGTTTTGTTTCTGACCGGCATTATGTCATGCCTTACAACATGATTTTTAGGCACACGCCATCAATGGTAAAAAGAGAAGCCTTGTATGCAAACGCTTACGCAAAACTTTCTTGCGCTGAAATTTTGGCAGACAAAAAGCAGAACGTCCACATAAGCCCTTTCTTGCGTTTTTGGGTTCCACTTTTTAGAATAGAATGGCTCTATTACAGAATTGCAGGTCCAACCCTAAAAGTTGATATGGAAAAATGCGTTCTTTGCCACAAGTGCGAAAAAAATTGCCCGACTGAAAATATTCATTTTGATGGAAAAAAGTTTATTTTCGGCCACAGATGTACAATGTGCACAGCTTGTTCATTTGGTTGCCCTAAATGCGCAATTAGCATAGGACTTTTAAATGGATGGAGAATCAACGGTTCTTATCAAATTGAAAAAACTTCTTTGGATGCAAATATAGAAACGCCGCAAATTGGCAAGGAATACGACGATTTACATCCGTGGCTTTACAAAAAATATTACAGAAAAATAGACAAAAAATTGTTAGAAGCAGGCATTTCTTTATAGGCCGGAAGTCGAGTTTTTATAATTAGAAAAAAGAATGCTTTCAGCGCTTTTATTCTTTTTTCTAAAAACTCGACTTCCATAAATTTTATTTACTTTAATTGAATTCCACTGCAAAGCTCATCTAGCAAAACTTTTTGCTTGCTAAAAGTTCCGTTCTTTGCTGGCACTACAATTGTATACGAATCTGAAAGGAACTTTTTGTCGCCTATAACTTTGCCTCTAAGACTGTTTCCAGAAAGAGAAAGCTGAAGTTCGGCAAAAGAGCCTTCTTTATACTGTTCACTTTCGCCATCGTCGTTGTACAAAGTAAAAGTATTTTGCACATTTTCTGCAGGAATTACAAAAATGTAGTTTTCGCCATCTTTTTGGGCAGGAATTATAGCACCTTCCTTTATAAAAACAGGAATCTGATTAATAGAATTTTTTGTAACAAGAGCATTTTTCCCTTTTTGAATAGAAACTTTTTCCAGACTATAAAAGTTGTACCAATTTCCTTCCGGAAGATAAGTTGTATGTTCAGTTTCCAGTATTTTTGGCTTGCATATTGGCGAAACCAAAATTGAATCTCCAAACATGTATTGCGTAGAATTATACTCAGAAGGAATCTCTGAATCTTCAAAGAACATTGGCCGCATCATTGGAATTCCATTCATTGTTTGTCTTGCTGTTGAATAAATATATGGCAGCAAAGCTTTTCTAGTCTTTATTGCATCTCTTGTAATTTCTTCAGCTTCTTTTGAATAAGCGTAAGGCTCACGGCTTCCAGTTCCATGCGCTCTATAAATTGGAGTAAAAGCGCCAAACTGCTGCCAACGAACATAAAGTTCTTCAGGACTTTCTTCAGGAGTAAAGCCTCCAACATCGCTGCCCCAATACGGCAATCCGCTTAATCCAGTATTTACTCCGTAAGCGACCTGATTTGAAAGACTTGGCCAGCTTACTGCAACATCTCCAGACCATACAGAAACATTAAATTTTCCGCTTCCAGTAGTTGCCGAACGCGACATTATAAAAATTCGCTTGTCAGGATGCTCAGCCTTCATTCCTTCAAAAAGAGCTTTTGACCAATAATAATTGTAGTAATTGTGAAATACCTGCTCAGGATATTTTCCGTAAAAAATTGTGTCTTTTGCACCTTCTGGCTCGCCTAAATCCGTCCAAAAACCGTCAATTCCACTTTCTACCATTTTAGAATAGCGGCTTCCCATAAACTTAGACGCTTTTTTGCCAAGAGGATTAAAAAGTCCCCCTTCGCGGTCTTTGTCTACAAGCCACCAGTCACGCCAAAGAACAATCTTACCTTTTTTGTCCTTGCACAAAAGGTTCATGGATTTTAAATCCTTATAGTTTTGGCTTGCAGTTGAAAAGAAAGGTTCTGTTATTGTAATGAGTTTAACACCGTTTTCTTCCATAAAATTGTCAAGCTCTTGCGGATTTGGAAAATCGGGGCTAGTCCAATAAATATCGCCCATCTTCCTAAACCAAAACAAATCAAGCACAACTGCATCAAGAGGAATATCGTGCTTTTTAAAATCATTTACAAGATTAACCACTTCCTGCTGGGTCTTATACCCATACTTTGACTGAATATAGCCATAAGCCCACTTCGGCAGCATGCAAGAAGTTTCTGTTTCTTTATAGAACTTTTTTACGCAGTCTTTAGTATTTTCTTCCTGGCAAACGTAACTTTCAATTCGTTTGTAAAGACTTGTGTATGCCTGGCAATCTTCGCCGTCTTGAAAGAAAATCCAGTCTTTTCCGTTTGCATTGTAATAAACGCTTGTCGCCTTTTCTGTAAAATAGAACGGAATAAAGATGTATGCATGGTCGCCGTATTTTGAAACATTAAAAATAGTAAACGACTGGTTTCTTAAATCCGTTTTTCTGCCTGCCTGTCCAAATCCGTAAAATGACTTTGCTTCGCTCCAAGTCCTAAGTTCTCGAAGAACCTTTTTTTCTTCTACAAATTTTGAAGAATAAAGTTCTTTTCCCTTAAATAAAATGGAATACCCGTTTTCTGAAGGTTCTATTGAATAATCTCTCCAGACATAAGAATCTCCTGCTTGAACGAACTGGTCCTTTGAAGCCTTTCGCTTTAGTTCAAGCTCTTTTGCAGGAGCAGAACCTGTCTTGCAAATAGCTTCGATTCTTACAGAATTATCTGTACAGCCTTCAAATGTCAGCTTTATGCCATTTGAAAGAGTAAGTTTTGTAGCCGCGCTTGCAAAAAAACAAAGCGATGCCAACAGAATAAATGTAATTTTCTTTTTCATAAGCATTTTCCTATCTTGATAATAGCTTGAAAGCCGAGTTTTTATAAATTGTAAAAAACGCTCTCATCAAATTTACAATTTGCTACAGATGGTTGTGCTCGCACTTCGTTTGAATCGGTTTGGGTTGCTATGCAACCTTAGCTGTTCTTATCGCACAAAATCTTCACAAATTGTAAATTTGCTTACGCTTTTATTCATAATTCATAAAAACTCAGCTTTCAATCAACTTAATTTTACGCTATAAGAGATTAAAAATCTATTGCGAAACAAAAATAACTAGGATATTCTAAATAATATGCATATAAAACTTCTTACAGATGGCAACCGCCGCATGGCGTGGACGGACCTCAAAAACGGATATTTTGAGTATGAATTCAAAAACAACGAAAATAATGGATATTGGCAAAATTCAGTAAGATATTTTACAGACATTCTTGCCTACGGACATTCGCTTTGCGACGCTGATTATATAAATGTTTACCCTTATGGATTTAGGGCCTTTTTTGGAGAAAATATCCTTGAAGCCTCTCTCTTGCTAGACGAGCAGGCTTTTTATATTTCTTCATTACAAAACATTGGTCTAAAAGACTTGTTTTACAACACTGTACGCTATGATTTTAATCCCGATGAAGACACTTCAAATGATGTAAAAATTCCTTGCTGGAAAATGGAATTAGTCGACGGGATTCACGTTCTTTCCAGCGACATAGGTTTTGCCATAGCTGGAAATTTTGATTTTAACTATGCAGAAAATCCGGATACACTAAACCTGTTTTGCAATGAAAAGCAGCTGAATCAGGAAGAAAAATTCTCTTCAAAAGGCTGGTACCTTGTATTCGAAAAAGACCGTGCAACAGCCGAAAAAAAAGCTGTCCGTCTTGCAAACGAAAATGCAATTGCCGCTCACTGCAAAAAAATAAATGAGTTTCTTGAAAAATGTTCCATTCAAAGCGGAGACAAAAGATTTGACGAAGCGTTTGCTTGGGCCCGTTTTAGCGGATGGCTCCTTGCAACAAAAGACCACGGAAGTTCCTACCGCGGAATTTGGGCTGGCCTGCGCTGGTTTAGAGACAACTGGGGAAGGGACACATTTATTTCTCTGTGCGGAACTCTTTTGAACTCAGGTTGCTTTGAAGAAGCAAAAGATGTTCTTTTAGGATTTGCAGGATTTCAAGACTTAAATAAAGAAAGCCCGACCTACGGAAGAATTCCTAATCGCTACAGAGATAAAGACGATGTTATTTACAATACAGCAGATGGAACCTTGTGGTTTATTCGCGGTGTTTGGGAATACATTCTTTATTCTGGCGACAAAGCCATTCTTGAAAAATTAAGAGATACAATTCTTATTGCCCTTGATGCAGACGCAAAGCGTTGCGATGAACACGGATTCTTAATGCACGGCGATGCGGACACTTGGATGGACGCTAGAATTAAAAACAATCAGCCTTGGTCGCCACGCGGAAACAGGGCGAACGACATTCAGGCACTGTGGTTTACTGCGCTAAGAATTGGAAGCTTTGTTTGTTCTTATTTTGAAGACTACGAAAAAGAAAAAGACTATGCGCAAAAAGCTGCCAAAGTAAAAGATTCTTTTAATAGGATTTTTTGGAACAACGATTGCAATGCAATGGCAGACCACCTTCTTGAAGGTGGATATGGCGAATGGGCAAAGGATATGCGAGTAAGACCTAATCAACTTATGACCATAACAATTCCTTCAATTCTGCCAAAAAGCGAAGAAAACAAGTTTGTTGACGAAAATTACTCAAAAATTGTAATAGCAAATGTTGAACGAGAGCTTGTAAATCCTTTTGGACTTTACAGTTTAAGCCCCGAAGACCCATTGTTTCATCCAGAACACGAAAATCCCGCTTGGTATCACAAAGATGCGGCTTATCACAATGGCACAATTTGGGAATGGAACACAGGAATGTACGTTTCTGCCTGCGCTTTAGAAGAAAATGGTCTTTTACCTGCAAAACCCGCCGCCATTTTGATGAATGAATCTAAAATGATTATGGAAATGGGTTGCGCAGGTTCATTAAGCGAAAATATTCATGCCCGCCCAGATTCCAACGGAAATCCAAAACTTTCCGGCACTTTTAGCCAAGCCTGGAGCGTCGCTGAATTTGTAAGAAACATTGTTCAGGATTTAATTGGCTTTAAATGCAATCTTTTAGAAAACTCTTTAGAATTAAATCCTCATCTTCCTTCAGGTTGCAGCAGTTTTAACGCGACTTTGCCGTTTGGAACTGAAAGCTCAATTTCCGTAAAAATAGCTCGCAATGGAAAATCGTACAATTGTTCAACGGTTCTCCATTCATCAACCTTAAAAACAGAACTTAAAATTAATGGTCATCCTTTAAAAGCTGAACAGGCAACCGAATTTTCCATCAAAATTAGAAATTCCGAGACTTACGAAAAATTTGCTTGCCCTAAAAAATGGATAAAATCGCCGTTTGAGCAGCACAATCTTGACAATCCTTGGTGCGGAAGCGAAAAGAAAAAGGACTACTTGTACAACTTAATTCTTAGCGAAAGAATGAAAAGCAAAACTTCCGGAGGGGAAAATACCGCCGCATTGGAATGGTTCTTTGATTCAGACGATTTTAAGAAAAAATATCTTACAAATGCGGAACTTGGCGCAATATATTCAAAGAGAAAAACCGTTTTCCGCCTATGGGCGCCAACTGCAAAACAAGTTGTTCTAAAACTTTTTAAAGATGGCAACAAATCAGAATGTTTTAAAGAAGTTCCTTTGCACAAAAAAAACGCAGATGGCTCAGAAGGCATTTGGGAAACTTGTGTAAAAGGCGACCTGCACGGAATTTATTATCTATACGAAGTTACCGTTCACGGTGTGCAGAACATAAGTTCAGATCCTTACGCAAAAGCTAGCGGAGTAAACGGCATTCGTTCAATGGTTGTGGATTTGCACCGAACAAATCCTGTTGGATGGGAAAATGTAAAACTTCCAACTGTTGCGACTCCTTCAGATGTAATTGCCTATGAAGCTCATATTGCAGATATTTCTTCTAGCGAATTTTGGAAAGGTTCTAAAGATTTGCAAAAAGTAAAACGAACTTATTTGGGTGCTTGCCAAAAAGGAACTTCCATAAACGGAATTCCAACAGGTTTTGACCATATAAAATCGCTTGGCATAACCCATGTTCAATTTCTGCCGATTTTTGATTTCCGCTCTGTTGACGAAAGCCGAATGGACGACGAAAGTTATAAGAAAAAAATAACCTTTGGAACATTCAACTGGGGCTACGATCCAGAAAATTACGCGCTTCCAGAAGGCTCTTATTCTACCGACCCATATCATGGCGAAGTTAGAATAAAAGAACTAAAAACCATGATAAAAGCATTTGCAGACGAAGGAATCGGCGTAATTATGGACGTTGTTTACAACCACGTAAACGACGGACTGCATCAAGGGCTTGGAACCAGCGTGCCTGGATATTTTTTCCGTGTGGAAGGCTACTCTGGCGCTGGCGAAGATACAGCAAGCGAGCGGGAAATGTTCCGCAAATACATGATTGACACGCTTTGCTACTGGCTCAGCGAATACAAGCTTTGCGGATTTAGGTTTGACTTAATGGGTCTGCACGATGTTGTAACCATGAACATGATAAGAGACGCTCTTAGAAAAATTAAAAAAGATGTTCTAATTTACGGCGAAGGCTGGGACATGTACAGAGCAAAAAAAATGGTAAGCGCGTGCCAGGCTAACAGCAGCAAAATGCCAGAAATCGGATTTTTTAACGATGCCATGCGCTGCGGAATAAAAGGTCCTGTTTTTGACGACAAAGAAAAAGGCTTTATTCACGACGGCTCAAGAAAAGAAGCTGTGAAATTTGGAATTGTAGGAGCAACAAAGCATCATCAGGTTGAATATAAAAAAATAGAAGGAACAGCCGCTCCTAATCCGTGGAGTCAAAAAACCTGGGTTAGTGTAAACTACACTGAAATTCACGACAATATCACGCTCGCAGACAAAATCTTTCTTGCAGAGCAGGATAAAGATGAAGCTTATTATGAGCAGATGCAAAAAATGGCGATTTCGTTAGTTCTGCTTGCAGAAGGAATGCCAATTTTGCACGCGGGAATGGAATTCATGCGCTCTAAAGAAGTTCCAGCTGATATTTTGGCTCAAAACCCTGCTCTCTACGATGTCGGTTATTCTGACGACAAAAAGCGCGCATTTTTGCGAAACAGCTACAATGCATGCGACAGAATAAACTCTCTTGACTGGCAGCGTTGCATTCAAAAACATTCTGTTGTGGAATACGTAAAAAATCTTATTGACTTAAGAAAAAAACATTCTGCATTCAGAATTGCTGATGAAAAAACACTTTTAAAAGCGTTGCGCTTTATTGACAACAAACAAGCAGGACTTCCTGAACAAGTGCTTGCTTGGGAACTAGACGGGACAAAGTGCGGCGATTCTTGGAAAAAAATCATAATTTTAGCAAACCCTATAAATTCTGATGTGAAGCACGCTATCCCGCAGGAAGGGAATTGGATATTGGTAACTGATGGCTGCAATTTTTCAAAAGAACAAAACAATTCCATTGCAGCAGGTTCCATTGTTCAAATAAAACCTAAGACAGTAGCTGTTTTTGCGGCAAAATAGGCTAAACACTTTGCTTTCCATATTCAATTTAAAGTTTTGATAATATTGCGCCGAAAATATTATGAGGCATTTTATGAAAAAACTTTTATTGAATATGGGACTTTTATTTTTATTATCTTCCCTTATTAGCTGCACAATGCAAGACCCTGAAGAAGAAAAAAAGTTAGGTGTAGAAGCAAAGGAGACTGGCATTGTAATTGCCGTTCCTGCAGATAAAAAAGCAAAATACATAAATATCTACAGAAAGATAAAAAATTCCAAAGTGGAATACAATATTGGAGAGATTGTTCCAGGAGAAAAAGACAATTCTGTTTCTTACGTTTTTACAGACAGTTTTGTAGAGCCTTCAAGCTCATATTCATATTGCGTTCGCTATACTTACGAAGATTATTCTAAAAAAGTTGACTGGTCAGAACCTGTTAATAATTCTAACGGCATAGGCGAATTGCATACAGCTCCCTCTAGCGACATTGCTCTATCATATAATAAAGAAAAAAGCATTATTGAAATCAAAACAGGTTCTTTTGGTTTTCCTTCTGAATTAACAGATACAACAAACTGGGCAATTTCTATGATTGCTACAAACAGTTCAAAAAGCAGAGTTTTTAGAATCACTGAAGATGCCCCTTTAACAAAAGAAATTGATTTGCGTTCAGTTTTAAGCTCTGATTTTTTGACTTCTTCATTTAGCGTAGAAAGTTTTATTTTAGAAAAAATTGAAAAGAATACGACTCTTGACTACACAGTAATCTATTGGTCCTTACCTTTAGAAAGCGAACTTCCTATTGAAAATACAAACGATAATCAAATAGAACTTGATACAAGCAATTGGGACGACAACAAACACGATTATTCACAAGCGAACGGCTCGCTGTACACGTATAATTAGCCCAAACTTCGAGTTTTTTTATAACTTAAAAAAATGCTTTCAGCGAATTTACACTTTTGTTTATTTTTCTAAAAACCCAAAGTTCAGGCTATTTAGTCATTCCTGCAATTGCAATATCTATAGCTCCATAAACCTCGTCCAGTTTGTCTTGGTTTAAAATAGAAAGCCTAAAGATTGCGGATTCAATCAAACTGTAAAGAAGTTCATTTGCATCTTTTACGCTGCTTATTTTAAGCTGTCCTTTTTTTTCGCCTTCAACTATTTTTGAAGTAAGCAAGTGTCTAAGGCGTATAACGCGTCGCCTAACTTTTTCGCCGGAATCGCCACCAGACTTTTGAAGCTGCATAAGATAGGCAAGCAAGACGTTAAACAATTTTTTATTTTCTATACAAGAATCGATTATTGTATAAGTTATTTTTTTTAGAGCAAGCGGAGCTTCAAGAGATTTATCGCTAGTTATGGCAAGCAGCTTCTGTTCTAGATTTTGCGTAAGTTCTTTTATGCTCCAAAGAAATATTTCCCGTTTGTTCTTAAAGTATATATATAATGTTGTCCTTGTAATTCCGCATCTGTCTGCAATTTTTTGAAAAGTAACATCATCGTACCCTTCGTCCATAAATACATCTAAAGATTTTTGCAGAATTTCATGCTTTCTTTTTTCGTGTTCTATTATTGCTGCCATTAAAGTCTTTCTCTCCCCTTTTTTTGCGATTTTTCAAAATTTTCTGAATTTTTATAAATGTAAAGAATTGTATCCAAATTTCCTGCTTTTATATTTTTTAACTTTTGAGCATAACGTCCTATTTTTTCTTGAAATTCTTTGTGCGAAGTTATTATTCCAAAATCCCAACTCTTAAATTCCGTAAACAAGCAGCTCATATCTTTGTAAAGTTGTTCAGCCTGCTCTAAGTCGCCAATTCGTTCCCCATAAGGAGGATTGCAAAGAACAAGCCCGTTTTCATAAGGCGCGGAAAGTTCCTTAAAATCTGCTTGAATAAAATCCGGTCTAAGAATTTTTGCGTCGCTGCCAATTGACTGCAAAGCTCTTCCTGCCGCAACACAAGCGTACTCAGCATTCTTTTTAGAACGGGCGATAGCCTCGCTGTCAATATCCGAACCAGTTATTCTGACTTCAACATCGGTCCGTATTTGCTCAGCCTCTTTTTTGCGGATTTCCAAAGCTCTTTTTTCGTTAAAAAAAGGAAGTGTTTCTATGGCGAAACGCCTGCCAAATCCAGGCGCAATATTGTAAGCGTAAAGCGCAGCTTCTATTGCAATTGTTCCAGAACCACAAAACGGATCGTGAAGAGGTGTTTTTCGCCGCCAAGTCATTTCTTGCAAAAGAACAGCTGCGACAGTTTCACGCAAAGGAGCAATTCCTCCGTCCACGCGATAGCCTCTTTTATGAAGAGGAAGTCCAGATAAATCTAAAAGAACAAGAACTTCATTTTCTTCAATATAGATTCTAATTGTTTGTTCGGTTCCAGTTTCTGGCATTGAATACATGTGCCAGCGTTCGCAAAGTTTTTTATAAATCGCTTTTTGAACAATACCTTGAATTGCGTGCTCTGAATTAAGCTTGCTTCTGTGGCAGCGCACCTTGTCAATTGTTATTTTGGAATCTTTTTTAAAATAATCCTGCCAGTTTACAGTATAAATTCCATCAAACAGCTGGTCAAAATCTTCTGCGTCAAAAGAAGTTGCTTGCAAAAAAATTCTGTCAGAAGTTCTAAGACACAAATTTGCCCTAAAAAGAGCATCATCGTCACCTAAAAAAACAACTCTTCCTGCGGTGTTACTAACTAACTTATATCCAAGATGTTTTATTTCATTTCCAAGAATTTTTTCAGCCCCTACAGGACACAAGGCAACAAGTGTATTCATAAAGTTTACTTTAACATTTTAACAACTAATGTTCAATTATGAAGTCGAATAAACCATAGGTTAAAAAGGTTAAAAGGCGAGCTTTTTATAACTGTGAAAAAACGGTTTCAACGAATTCAGACTTTTGTTTGTTCCTAAAAACTCGACTTTTGGCATTTTAAGATTTTTCAATTTTCGATTTAAAATTGATTATTCTAGGGCGATTGTAGCGTTGAATAAAAACGAAGGGCAAATTCAAAAGTGCGAAAATCGTACATAAAACTGCGAGCAAAAATGGATGTTTAAAATCTTTCATAAACCAAAGAGGCAAAAAACTTAAAACAAAAATTATTTCGTGCACAAGTTCTGACTGGGTAATTGTCATTAAAAGTTTTTCTTTAGAAAAATTCTTGCTAGAAAATAAATTTTTGTCATAAGTGCCTATTCGAGTTTTCCACCGCTTAACTTTTATAAATTTGTAAAAACTTTTTTCCCAAGAATATTCCTTAAACCAAAAGCCATTTAAAAAGTCTTTATTGCGAGAAATAAGAAAAAGCATTAACGCAGAAAAAGGCGGAACCAAGTGAAAAATTAACAATTCTATTGCCAAGAACGAGGAAATAAAAAATCCAATAAAAGTAAAATCAGATTTTTGAAGATTATAGCGGCTTCCGAAGAAAAAATATCCTGCAATACTTAAAATCAGAATTCCTAACAAAATAAAAGGTGTAAAGTTCACTTTAGTTTTCATACAAGTCATTTTGAACTTTTTATGAAAAACTGGCAAGTGCCATAAAAAATTATAAAATTAATTCGCGCACAGGAACATAGCCAGATGCTCCGCGTCTGGTTGAGTTTGCGTATGCGTGTGTGTGGGGAGGAAAAAAAATCCGTTTATTCCTTTTTCTGAAAAGGAAGTGAATTTCTTTCCCAAAAAACACCATCAGAATAGCCTTGTATAGCTGGGTCAAGTTCCGCAAGCTTTAAACGCTTTTCCGCAAGCAAACAATATTCTTCGTTAATTTCAATGCCGCAATAATTTCTGTTTAATTTTTTTGCGACAACGCTAGCAGTTCCGCTTCCTAAAAACGGATCAAGCACGACATCGCCAGGTTTAGAGCTTGCTAAAATCAGCTTTGCATATAATTTTTCGCTTTTTTGAGTGGGATGCTCTGTGTTTTCTGGCATAGACCAAAACGGAATTGAAATATCATCCCAAAAGTTCGAAGGATATGTCAATCTAAAATTACCTCTTTCTTCTTTATTCCAGTCTTTAGGCTTTCCGTCTTTTTTATACGGAGCAAGGACCTTTCGTTTCATCATTACTGCATCCACATTAAAATAGTAATCGCTTGGATTCTTTACGGCGAACCAAATGTCTTCCATTCCATTTTTCCAATTTGATTTTGCGCCTCGCCCTTTTTCTCGCTGCCAGGTAATTCTATTCAATATTGAAAGCTCTTTTTCAATTGCACGCTGAAGAGAAGACGTACACTTCCAGTCGCCGCACATGTACAAAGAGCCCGAAGGTTTTAATTTTTTGCAAACAGCAGGAAACCAGCTATTTAGATAATCATCATAATTTTTTTCTGAACACGAATTAAACTTTAGACCATTAAAATTTTTTGTAAGATTATACGGGGGGTCAATAATAATCAAATCTGCAAAATTATCTGGAACGTATTCCAGCATTTCATTTATATCGCCATTCAAGGTTTTATTTAAAAAATCAGTATTTTCTGAAATTTGCCTGCTTGTAAGAATATTTTTTCTTAGGCTTTCAATTTCTTCAGAATTAAGAGCAAGAGTTCTGTTGTTTTTTGCGCGTTCCGTGCTTTGCATAATTTTCCCGCTTTTATAAGAGTTTTTAAAAAGAGAATAAATTCGTTGAGAGCGTTTTTTTCACAATTTATAAAAAACTCAAAATTTGGCTATTTAATAATATTAGGAAAAACGTATTATAACAAGAAAAGATTGCAAGAAGTTTGATTTTTAAAATCCTTTAGCATATAATTTAAGTTGCTTTTAGAGAGGAATTTTATGCAATATTTTAAATTACAGATTGGTTGTTTGATTGTAACTCTTTATATTATAATAACTTATTTAAGGGCGACTTTAAAAACGAAAATTCCCTGCAATAAATTTTTTGACGCTCTTATGATTGTTGCTCCCTGGGCGGTATTTTTTGACGGTCTGACAGCCTGGACTGTAAATCACCTTGAAAGTATTCCTGACTGGCTGAATAAATACGGACACCTTTTGTTTTTTGTCTTTATGGATTTAACGATTATTGTAACCTCGCTTTACATGTACGACCAGATTGTAGGCTTTTGCAAAGAGCATAAAAAAAGGAATTTTCTTCTTTTTTTGCCGGGAATTATCTCTCTAATTCTGATTTTTACCGGAATCAATCAGCTTGAATACATTCAGGGAAAAACGACTTTTTATTCAATGGGATTTTCAGTTTATGTCTGCTTTATTTCGCTATTTGTCCATTACGGAATTATTTTAGGTCTTGTTGTTACGCGTCACAAATATCTTGCAAAGGATAAAAAATTCGGAACAGTTTCAATTATCGTGATTGTAGGAATCATTCTTATTGCTCAGATTATTTTCCCAGAGATTTTGCTTTCTTCAATCTGCCCTACCATTCTTCTTCTGGGAATTTATATTGACTTTGAAAATCCTGCAATAAAAAAACTTACTTTGTACAGCGACAACATGGTTGAAGGATTTGCGAATCTTGTTGAAAACCGCGACAGCAACACTGGCGGACACATCAAGCGCACTAGAGCCTATGTCAATCTGATTCTTCAAAAAATGCGGCACGACAAGCGTTATCAAGATATTATGAACAAAGACTATCTGATTAACGTAAGCAATGCGGCTCCGCTCCACGATATTGGAAAAATCGCAACGCCTGACTACATTCTGCAAAAGCCGGGAAAGCTTACGGATGAAGAATTTGCGATTATGAAAAAGCACGCATCTTGCGGCGGAGAAATTATTCAGAACACATTCAAAAACCTTGATGACGCTGAATTTGAAAAAATTGCCTACGAAGTGGCAAGATTCCACCACGAAAAATACAACGGAAAAGGCTACCCACAAGGACTTGCCGGCGAACAGATTCCCCTTCACGCGCGGATTATGGCAGTCGCCGACGTTTTTGACGCCGTATCCCAAAAACGTTGCTACCGCGACGCAATGCCACTTGACCAGTGCTTTTCAATAATTGAAAAAGGCAGCGGCACAGACTTTGACCCGCAGATTGCAAAGATTTTCTTGGATTCAAAGGAAGAAGTGGTTAGGTTGATGGGGAGATAGGATGATTGGGAAAAATCAACAGAAATGAAAAATTCTTTTGCCCCAGAAACTTTGTACATTGCAAATGAAGCCCATTACGAGCAAGTGGCTGAGCGGATAAAAGACGTAAAAAAAAATCTGTGGATTGGCACTGCAGACATAAAAGACCTTTACGTAAAAGACGGTCGCGGCACAAAACCGCTTTTGGAAGTTCTTTCTGACCTTGCAAAACGAGGAGTTGCAATCCGCCTTATTCACGCAAAAGAACCAGGACCAGCGTTCCGCCAGGATTTTGACAAATATCCAGTTTTGATAGAAGGAATGGAGCGAGTTCTTTGCCCAAGGGTTCATTTTAAAATCATAATTTTTGACTTTAAAACAGCGTACGTGGGTTCTGCAAACCTGACTGGAGCCGGACTTGGCATGAAGGGCGAAAACACCCGCAACTTTGAAGCCGGCA
Organism: Treponema sp. UBA6367; assembly: GCA_002437725.1. GTDB lineage: Bacteria > Spirochaetota > Spirochaetia > Treponematales > Treponemataceae > Treponema_D. The sequence continues at coordinate 91,084 of DJRF01000019.1, read as the reverse complement.
TTTTGAGCAGCAACAAAGACTTTGTAAAAAACGCCACCGACCAGTTCGACAGCGTTTGGATGGGCAGTTTTTGCAAGGGCTGCAGACGCAAGAAGTTTTGCAGTGATCCGATTATTTTTTAACATCGCGTTTTAATTGTCGATTTTCTTTCTTTAATAAAATACTTTAATTCTTTTTCATTCTTAACAAAAATAGGCTTCATAAAATTCTCCTTAGAAATACCACTTTAGTATTACTGTCAATTTTATAATACTACCAAAGTGTTATTATAAAAACATGGATTTTCGTGACCGTCTACGTGAACAGATTGATTTTCTTGGACTTTTGGATAAGGAAGTCGCGGCTCGTGCTGGAATTTCAAAAAGAGCCATTGACAGTTATGTAGGTTCGCGCGGATGTATGCCGAGTGCAGATATTGCCGTCCGCATCGCACAAGTGCTCGGTGTTTCTGTTGAATACCTTATCACAGGAAAAAATAATGTTCCGAATGAAATCCTTTCACCCATCAACAAAAATGAAAATCCCACACAAAAAGAAGAACAGAAGCTTCTAAGGACATTTACAGAACTTTCCCAAAAAGACAAAAAAACCGTGATTGCACTTGCAGAATATTTGAATAACTCACAGTAAAAATCTTACCATTTTTTACAAAAAACTTGTTTCCTCGGATAAAAAATCACATTTTCTTCTATTATATGGTTATATCTTGCGTAAGGTTCATGACTAAATATTAACGGTTGTCCTTTTTGACAATTCTAGCCAACATTTTAAATCTTGACTAGCATATTTTTGAGTGGTATTCTTTTCTTATTAAAAGAGGTCAAAAGTCAAGTTTTTAGAAAAATAAATAGAAGCGTAAGCGAATTTACAATTTGTGAAGATTTTGTGCGATAAGAACAACTAAGGTTGCATAGCAACCCAAACCGATTCAAACGAAGTGCGAGCACAACCATCTATAGCAAATTGGAAATTCGCTGAAAGCGTTTATTTTCACAGTTATAAAAAATCGACTTTCAACCAAAGATATTTTGGAGGTGTCATTATGTGCAGAACTTCAATTTACGAGGCGCGGAACAATCTTTCTAATTTTGTGAAAATCGCAGAAGGCGGTGAACCTGTGGAACTGACCAGATACGACAAGCCGGTTGCGGTGATTATCAGCTATGAGGAATATGAAAAGAAATTTTCATCAGAAGGTCCGAGTTGGCTTTCAAAATGGCGCGAAAAATATGCAGATGTATTGAGCGATGAAGGAATTCCTCTTCCGCCAAAAGTTTATCCAGACCCGAATAGGGTTATTTTTGAAGAATAACTATTCAAAATTTTTTACAGGAGTTAAAAATGAATAAAGTTTATTTATTGGATACAAATATTGTTTCGGAATTTTCAAAAGAAAGACCGAACCAAAATGTAATCGCGTTATATGAAGCACGAAAAAAGATGTGCGCAATTTCTGCTGTAACCTGGCAGGAATTAATTTATGGTGTTTCAAAAATGCCAGAAGGAAAACGCAAAGATTCAATTTACGCATTTACAGAAGATTTGAAAAATAATTTTGAAATAATTCCTTATGACGAATTTTCCGCGAATATTTGCGGACAGCTGCTTGGAATTTGCGCAAAATGCGGAAAAACTCTGCCATACTGCGATACCCAAATAGCTGCAACAGCAATCGCAAACGGAATGGTTCTTGTAACCCGCAATGTCTCTGATTTTGCAGAAGCAAAGAAAAGGTCTTTTTTAAAGGTTGAGGATTGGTTTTCTGCATAAAAATGCTGTTGTCTTAAAAATATAAATATGAACTGGGATTGCAGGTACTGACTGTTTTAAATAGAAAATTCTTTGCCCCAGATTTCAACCAATTTTGCCAAGGAAAAGGCGGCATTGGCTGGGCTTGTGGAAGGAAGTGTCTTTAACATCTGACAAAGATTTTGATTTTGATATTTTAAGAAATATTTAGCTGCGGTTTTTCCGTTGGCAAGAATTTTTGAAATTTTGCCGGCAGAAACGATTTTTTCTATATCGGATGGAATCACATTGCGGATTGAACTGTCGGCTGAGGCGTTGATTGTACATTCTTTAATTGAATCGTACACAGCAATTTTATGTTTTTCCAAAAAGCGTTGTTTTTCTTCTATTAATATAGGTGTTTCTTCTGCAAAAATTTGGGCAAGCATTTTCCAGAAGCGGTTTTGAGGATGTCCGTAGTAAAAACCATTTTCCCTTGATTTTACGGAAGGCAAACTTCCTATAATCAAGATTTCTGAATCTGGGCGGAAAAATGGCTCAAACGGATGGATTATGTGTTCTGTCATTTTTTTACAAGAATCAAAGTGTAATAGCAACCGTCGCTGACATTATTTGCTCCAGCCTTATTTACACTGCTGACAGCAAAATAATTCACATCAGGATTTTCAAGATTTTTTTTAGCTCTTGAATTTGAAGTCCAAAGATTTATAATTTCTTCAATTGCAAAATCATCCATAGTCATGGTATTGCTAAAGGCAACATTTTGAGCAACGAATTTATAGTCATCAGATATTTTTTTTACATTTATATTAAAAATCTGCTTTTTGTTTGCCATTTTTTTTGAATGTTCTATGCAAATTTTGTGCAAGTCAGAATCATAGCACATGATGGAAGCAAGCCCTTTTTGTTTTCTGTATTTATAAATTGCATCTAGAATTTTTTTATCATAAGAACCGCAGGTGTAGAAACCGTCTTCCGGAACACTATAGTTGTCTACAAGCTTTTGTTCCTCCGCGGACTGGAAATCTTCTGATGTTATTGAATTTATATATTCAGACTTTTCATCTTTCTCTGCCCCAGAAACTGAATCACAGGAAACTAAAAATCCAAAAGAGAAAAAAGGAATCAATAAAAATGCGGGCAAAAATTTTATATTCAGCACAAATCTATTTTAATGCAGATTGACACTTTGTCAATCTTGCATAATAGGCTGTTATTTTACAACTGTTAAAAGCATCTTGAATTTTGTAAGCGCCTTTAACGAATGTGAAACATTTTTTGGCATTACAATTATCTGCCCTGCTTCCAAAATGTGAGGAACTCCTCCAACTGTGATTTCTGCCTTTCCGTCAAGAATTTGAACCATCGCGTCCCCTGGAGCGGCATGGCTTGCGATTGATTCATCTTTGTCGAATGCCATAATTGTTATTCCAACACCTGGCTGCTGTGAAAGTGTCATGCTGGCAACTTTTCCGTTTTCGTATTGAACCAAATCTTTCAGAATAAGCGGAGTTGCGTGTTCAACATTTTTGATAAGTTTTTCTTCCATAATAGAGTCCTTTTTATTTATTAAATTGAAATTTGCATTATCTTGAACGATTTTTGGGCAGAAAGCCTATGCGGTTTTCCGGCTGGAACTTTTATGACCTGCCCTGCACTAACAGGAATTGAATCTTCTTTTGAAATCACGTCCATTGAACCTTCAACAACGAAATAAAGCGTGTCCTGCGGATAAATTTCCTCGCTTAAATCCTCGCCATCCGCAAATGCAAGCAAAGTTATGTTGGCATGCTCATTTTTTGAAAGTGCCATGCTCACAACTTGATGAGGTTTTATTTCCACCAGAGAATTCAAACTTTCAGCTTTTTTTTCGTTTAGATTTCTTAAACTCATGCTTTTAAAATAGAAAGAAAAAGATAAATTTTCAAGAATAATATTTTAAATGCAAAGAATTCTTAGCAGCTGGCGCAAGTCGCTGATTTCATAATCAATCTGCACACTTTGATTGTTCGTTTTTCCATTCGGATTGAACCAGCAAGTTTTTATTCCCGCGTTGTTTCCACCTTTTATGTCGCTTGTAAGGGAATCGCCGATAATCATAATCTGATTTTTTTGAATGTCGCCGATTTTTTGAAAAACCGCATTGAAAAATTCGATATTTGGTTTTTCAAATCCGACTTCGTCGCTGATGAATGCGTATTCAAAAATCGGCTTTAGCTCCTGCCCTTCCAACTTGCGTTTTTGGTTTGCGACAAGTCCGTTTGTTACAACAAACTGCCGGATTTTTTTGCTTTTTTTTATTTTTTGAAGGACTTCCAATGCGCCGTCTATGAATATCAGCTTGTCGCCCAAATCAATCTGATAATTTTTGTTGAAAATGTCGGCGTTTTGTTCCGGCAAGCCGTATTCAGCGAAAAAATCTTTAAAACGGTTCACAAGAATCTGATGTTTTGACATTTCGCCTTTTTCAAGTTTTTCCCAGTAGGAAATATTTATCTGCGAATAGCGGTTTACCATTTCGTCTGTACAGAGTCCAAGATTGAGGCGGGCAAAACCTTTTTTTATTGCGTAGTTTTCGGTTGCGAGAAAATCGTTTATGGTGCCGTCCAAATCCCAGAGGAGAATTTTTATTTGATTCATAGTGATATTATAGTCGAATTTTTAAGTTTTTAGTGGATTTTTTGTGAAAGAAACGCTCTCAGAGAATGTCCCTAAGCCTAACAGCTTAGGGATTGGAAGGGTTCGGGCATTTTGGAAAAATGCCCGAAAACAAACGCTTGCGTTTGGTCGAAGGCGAAAGCCGTAGCCCTGAAAAGCCCGGCGGCAACTTGTTGCCGAAAGCTCCAAATTTTTATCTTTTAAAAATTGCTTGCCAGATTTTTTGAAGATTGAATTTTAGTTTTACGCCAAATCCGTTGCCGTTGTTTGTGATGCCTGTGACAGAATCTGGCAGATTGTTAGAAAAAACGGAAAAACGATAGCTGTAATAAATATCGATAAGCACGTAGTCGTAAATGCTTTGCTTCCAGCCGATTTGTGGGGCGAGGCGGATTAGTGCGTCTTTTTTGTGGTCGGAAGGAACGGCATCGCCTGAATACATTAGAAAATCGGTTCTGCAGCCGAAGCCGATGTAAAGAAAATTTAGGCCTTTGTTGAACGGATAGTAGAATGTGTTTAGCGAAATGCCGACTGTTGTGATGGTTGTGTCGTAGCTTGTGGGGAAAATTGTTGTGTTGGAAAAATCGCCTTTTATGGAAAGGAACGGAATTACCAGCTGCTCGTAGGCAAGTCCCAAGCCCCAGCCGTTGTTTTTTAAGCCGGAAAGAAGATACGCTGTGTCGAGGGAGAAAATCCGGTTTTCTTTGAAGTTGAAATTCTGCGAATTGAAAAATGATGTTTTTGGTTTTTGCTGAAAAAGCGGAATTTCCTGATTTTGGTTTTCCGGTGACTGCGGCGACTGTTGCGATTCACCGAGTGATTGCTCTTGCGTTTGGGCAAAAACTGCAAAAACTGAAGGAACAAAAAGCAGAAGAAATATTAGATTTTTTATTAGAGTTTGCTTCTTTGACAATTTATTTCCCTCTTTATAAATATTTTATTGCAGTTGATTTGTAAAATATTTTGAAAAGCTGGATTCTGAGTGGTTCATACGTTTGCGAAATTCAGAAAAATCTTTTGCACCCCGCGGAATTTTAACACCAACCACATCAAGAGTTCCAGTGTCGTTCGCAAGATTGTAACGTCGGTTTTCAAAATCCGTGCTGTCGTCCGGGAAAATAAATCCGCCGCGGGAAATTTTCATCGTGTGCATATAGGAAACGACCTGATACAAATCCTCGCGGCAAACATTTTCTTGAAGCGGCTTGTATTTTGCGTCCAGAATGTATTCGCCTTTTTTGTAAAAATCCGGGTAGATTCTGCGGTAGTCCTTGTCGAAAGTCAGCTCATCGTTGTCCGAAAACATTCTAAGTCCGCCCTTGTGAATTTTGTTTTCCGGGTGAACAAAGCCGAGCGGGCGCAGAATTGTGTTCAGATATTCCTCCCAAAGCCACGCGCCGTCAAACAAAAGTCCGCAGACTGATTTTTCGCCTGAATGATAATTTATTTTTGAATGGCTCAGAATCGCAAGGCAAAGTTTTTGAAGCGGCTTCCATTTTGTGAAAAAAGGATGGTTCACGGGCTTTGCATTTTTTGAAATTATTTTCTGCCGTGCATGGAAACTGTAGTTCTGAGTAAGCTCGATAATTTGGCTGACTGCGGATTTTGTGGTTGAATCACAGTTCAAAACGGACTTTCCGAACGGCTTTGTTTTTATAAATTCAACCGTGTGGCGCACAAGCTCGGTAAGCGGATTGTCAAAAACCTGCGCGCGTTCCCTGTACGCGACTTTTCCTGCGAACGGAATATTCTGCCTGATGTGCCGCGAAAAATTCAGCGCGCCTTTTACATTCGCGTCGTTCCGCTCAAAAGTCATGTAGGTCTTGAAAATTCCTTGCCGAAATGCATTTTTTAAAACAAGCGGAAAAGTAAAAATCAGGAGGTCAAAAACGCTGCCGCCCGAGGCGTTGTAATTCAGGCTGAAAAGATTTTCGCCAAAAACTTTTCCAAGCATATAGTGAAGGAAAAAGTCGTTTTTTGATTTTGAAAACCGCGAAGTGATTTCAAGCTGGACCGCGCCATTTTCTGCGCCACTACCAGAACCGACACCGACAAAACCCATCAGATTACCAGTTTTGATTTTTGCTTCGGAAAGGTTTTCAGCACAACCGCACATCTCAAAAATCGGAAGCTCGCCGATTCTGCCGTAAGATTTGTCTATTTCATACGGAAAAACAAGAAGATTCTGATTTTTCACCGCCAATTCTTTGATGGGAACATTCGCAATACGAGAAAGCGAGAAATAATGCGCGTCGGAAAAAGGTTCTGCGTCGCCAGTTCGGGAAAAGTCGCTTTGCATAAGAGAGGAGATTTTTTTAGAACAGTTGTTGTCGGTGGTTTTAAGATGGAGCATTTTACACAACTTTCAATTCTGAGTCAGTAAATAATGAAGGAGAAATACAGATTTTAAATAAAGAAAAAAAATCATCGGTTTTATTTTTTAATTGGGCGACTTTCTCTAAATCTATCGAGTTCAGGATTTCTGTTGTTACAGGACGTTTTGAATCAAAAGAAATACGTGCACTTAAGTATTCTTTCACAACATCTGATTTCAGAAGTGTAAAAACGAATTTTGCAGATTCTATATCGTCAAATGAAATATAGTTACATGTATCATCAAGCATAACAGGTTTACCATTCTTAGGTCCAATTAAAACAAAATTCAGATTTTTGTAAAGCCCAGAAATTGCAATTTTATAAGGCTTAAATGTATAGTCACCAACAGAGAAAATAGCAAATCGTGGTTTGTTTTTATAAATGACACTCTTTCGCTTGCAAAAATAGGATTCATTATTTTCCAAATATGACCAGATTTTTGGAAATTTACTTTTAATGTAATCTGTTGATTCTCCTATATATTTCTGAGTCACTAAGATTTTTCGTTCCATTTCAAAATCATTGTTTGCGATATCAGAACTTTTTAACAACGGAAAGAGAAGCTCGTTTTCAACATCTACGGTTTCACCTTTTCCATTTTTTAATATGCCATTATCATTTTTCAATTCAAGAATTTTTGCAGAATCATGTTTTATTCCATTATGCCAGGTAAAAATACTCTTTCCACACACCTCAAGACTGTCCATTTTCGAAACATCTGTAATATAAATTCCATTTACAAAACCGCTTTCATTTGTAAATTTCTGTTCCTCAATTGAATTGAAAATTTTTAGAGTTGTTACAGACTTTTTTTCTGTACAATCCAAAATGAAAAAACATGAATCAACTGCTGCTGAAAAATATTTCTTCGAATCAACTGGATAAAGTTCTGCATCCTTATATTTAAAATTATTTTTCCAAAGTCTCTGCATTATTTTTCTTGCCACAGCCGTCTTACACAAGAAAGAAAAAATGCTTTGCTTATCAGAAAATTCTGAAATCAACTGCATTATGATACTTTCACAAATATCAAAATTGCTTTTGCCAGTAATAGCTTCAATTCCTCGCAGGTCATCGATATTATATTTTTTTGGAAAATTTGATCCATCGATTGTGGAAAGTTCCGAATTCGTAACCCAAGGCGGATTTCCTACAAAAAGAAGATTTTCATTTTTATCAACAAAACTCTTTATAAAATCAATCGAGTTGAAAAAATCAGCATTTACAATATTTGTATTTTGACCTATATGCGGAAACAAAAAATCAACATATTCTCTTTGAATTTCTATTCCAAGAATTTCTGCATTTGAAAAAGACTTTTCCGCCTCGACCAAGATAGAACCTTTTCCGCAAGTCGGCTCAATTATTACATCAGGAGTAAAATCTTTCTTTCTGAGAATTTCTATGATAAGTTGAGCCAGTTCCTTTGGAGTCTGAAAATCGCCAAATTCCTTTGATTTATTCATTTAAACTAGCCTGTTTATTCCTTCTGTTTTACCAGCTTCTTCAATAATTCTTGAATACTGAAGCCTCCATTGAAGCGCATTTGAAATTGTCAGATAACCGATTTCAGGACGATTTGAAAGAATTTCTTTTGAAAGAGATGAGGCTGTTATTTCATCAACAGGAAGATTTTTATCTTGAAACAAAGCAATAATATCATCTTCATTCGCCCCATTATCCAAAATTTTGCTGATACTTGTTGTAAGCTGAAAATCGGCAGTTCTATTTTTTTCAACAAAAATTGTATGAAGAATATATAAACGGCTTGTCTTTGTTTCTTGGTTATCTTCCTTTTTATAAACAAAAACAAGAAGATTATATCCAAGACCATAAATTTTCTGTCTTGCTGATTTAAATGGGCAAGACGACTGTGGCTGAATAATGCTTGTCGTTTTTATGTCAACTTCAAGACCAGGCAAATCAATTCCGCTTGCAGAATTTCCATTTTCAAAAGCATATTTTTCGGCAAGAAAATTTTTAAATTTATGCTCCAAATAAGTTCCAACCGCTTTTCCATCTGTGGAACCAAAAATTGATGGTTCATCATGTTCTGATTCAATCTCAGAAAATATTTTAGCTTCTTTCTGCAAATTCTGAATATCAAGATTTTCCTTATTCATATCATTTTTCCAAGCAATGCCAACATCAGTTTAGATTTTTAATATAGTTCTTTCTCAAAGTAGTTTACTATAAGAATTGTTTATTATCAATTTCTTCATTTGATATTCCAAAATTTTCCGTCCCGAAATACGCATCCTTAAGCTTTTCAAAATTTTCTTCCGCGTTTTCTGTGCCGCGAAGATATTCTTTTAGAAGCCCTTCCAAGTGGTAAGTCCAAAGTTTTTGGAAGCGTTCGTTGGTGTCGCCTTCAAAATCTTTCAGCTTTAAGAAATATGCGCCGCCGATGTGATATGATGAAGGCGAAGAAAGTTCCGTGATTTCTGAGATTTCGTCATTCAGTTTTTTGAGGCGGTTTTCAGCCTCGTCCGCGATTTCGCCAAGCGTGCTGAGCATTTCAAGGTTTTCAGAGGCTTTGATTTCCTTGAACGCAAAACGGCGGCGGAACGCAAAGTCCATTGTATCAACGCTGCGGTCGATGTCATTCATTGTGCCGATGATGTAGACGTTTTCGGGGATGAAAAAATGGCCGTAATCTGACGGATTTGAAACGCGCAACGCCTTGTCAAACTCGTTTCCCTCAGTTTCAAGATTTGCGTACTGCGTGCGGATTGTTGAAATCATTTTTTCGCCAGACTGATGTTTTTTCAAGTCGTCATAGGAAACTCGGTAGCCCGGTTCGACTGCATAGAACAGCTCGCCGAAGATTTTTGAAAGCTCACCGCGGTTTATTTCGTCGATGATGAAGAGGAAAGGTTTTACAGATTCAGTTTCGGATTTTTCTTTTATCGAATAATCAACAAGCCCGAAATTTTTCTTCCAATATTCAATCACGGCTTTTCTGTAGTTGTCATGTCCTCGGGACGGAATTCCCGGAAGTCCTTTGTAAATATTATACAACTGTTCTTTGTTGTAAAATTTGGATTTTCCCTGAATCCATTCGCCTTTCTTATAATCGCCGTTCTCATAAGTTCTAGTAGCAAGTCCGTCTCCGTTTTCATTCAGTTCAACACGGAATGTGCTTTTTCCTGTCAGAAGCGGAACATCCATAAAATCTTTTTCATTCAGATAATCAACAACATTTTCCCAAACCTGCTCAAAATTATCAGAAACCGAAGAAACGTTCATCGCCAGCAACGCCCTTTTGCAGAATTCCTTGAACACGCCGTCTTTCCGCTCGAATCCGATTTCGCCATTATTCTGATTTTTTGGGCGCAGACCTTCAACAAAATCCGTGTAGTCGTAGCTCGGATGAAACTGGACAAATCCGATTTCATTTTGCGTGCAACCCATTTTTTCCGCAATCTGTTTGGCAAGAAACGTTTTTCCAGTTCCAGGCGCGCCATGGAGAATCAGGTTGTGAGTATGCAAAAGAAGGTCGGTGAGTTGGTCGGCAAGAGAATTATTTGGCATTATGTTTACTCCTATTTTTTCAATTATTTTTTCTGCTGATTCCTTGTCTATTTCCCTTATTGGGGGATATGGCAAACTATCCAAATATTTTACATTTCCAACTGAAATTGGAGAATTGCTTATTATCCATTTTTCAACATCAACACGTTCTCCCCAATTTTCTTCTCCTTCTGAAAAATCAAAATAGAAAACCGGGGCATCGTCAAATGAAATTATATCTTTAGAAGTTTCAGATGAATATTCACAATCTCTTTCATCAATTACTTTTTTGAGACTTAAAATTTTAGTAGAAGTTTTTCTTGGAATTATTGCCGTTCCATAAGCATAAACGAAATCTTTTGCCCTAAGAAAAATATAATCACCAACATTTATTTGCATCGCATTTTTATATGTTGGCGTAACAACCCGATTTTCCTGCTTATTATATTCATATTGCATAAATGCATAATTATTTTTCTCAGCCTGCTCAATAAGGTCATCTCTATTTTTATCTGTAGCTTCTTTATAAGTATGATTTATTAGCCAAAATCTGATATTTTCTTTCTTTTCCATAACTTCAACTCCTGCTAAAACTCCGGTTTCATCAAACGCTTCCTTTAATTCTTGGCGGATTTTCAGTTCAATTCTTCCATTCGAAAGTTTTCTTCCAAGGCAGCAGATTGACCAGAAACGTTCAGTTTTATCAGGACGCAAACTCAAAGGGCAATTTGTCAGTTTATGAACTTTCTCGCCTGTTCTCCAAATAGCATTGTTATAAAAATTTTTCGTTCTGCCGAATTCTTCCGCAATGTCCGTGCAAGTCGCAAGAGCCGCTTTCTGAATACAGGCGAAGGCTGTCAGCGAATCTTCTGTAAATACATTTCTGTCCGTTACAAACGCTTTCCACTGTTCTTTTGTGATTCCAGATTCGTACTCATTTTCTGCAGGATACCAAATTTCTTCCATGATATAAATCATTTTCTCCAGTGTGAAATATTGATATTATAGCCACTTTTCCAAAACTTGTTTAACCATGCCTGTAAATTTTTAAATTCTCAAAATAATCTGGACCGTTTGTATATCCATCGGTTCTTATGATTATTTCCGTATCGGTAAACTCCACTTTACATTTGTAATACTCATCACCAGGAATACTTTGCTGCTGCAGCATTCCGTCGTAAATTCCAGATGAGGGAAGCAAGTTTTTAGTCTCTTCTGATTTCAGCAGAATAAATTCTCTTTGCAATATTTTTTCTTTGTCCAGTTCTATAAAACAGAAGACTCTTTCTTTTTCAAGCTGTTCATGCAATTCCCGCTCTTTTATCAGCTGACGTGCAACCTCCGCGCCTTCATCACAGTCAAATCTTTCCTTGTTGAAAACAAACACATCCTTTCCTTTGTATTTTGAATAAATATCCTTGACTTTCCTGTTTCTGCAGAATTTGCCTTTTAATTCCTCATAAATCTTTTCAATCGTGAAAAACTCATCAACTGTTACGGCGTGCCCGTGAAAAGCTTCTGTGATTTTTATTCCTGGAATCCCCGGAAAAAACGTCTTGTCTTTCAGATTAATGTAAACCCACGGACAGGAACTGAAAATGCCTTTTGTGGAAACATTTCTATAATTTTTACGCAGATATTTATAAAATTCCGAGTCTCCGCAATTTCTTAAATCATTTCCGTAAACCAGAATAACTTCTTTTCCGCTTCCGATTCTGTCACCCATAAAAACTCCGTAAAAACCGAATTCTATTTTCTAGAATCATACAACATCAAACCGACATATAATGTCGCAGCAGAATTTTTTATTTTTTCTACATATCAGAACGAAGTGCATCCGTTAATTGTACTCACCTCGCCGACTTTTCAAACATCTGCTCCAGAAGATATTTTCCGCTTGCGGTCTTGAACACGTTCGCCTTCATCGCCGGAACAGACTCGCGCTTGCAGTAGCCTTCCATCACGTTCACGATAAAGTCCGCCTCAACAAGAATCTGAAAGTCAAGTCCGTCAATCGCCTTGTACGTGTGGTGGTGGCCGATTATAAAGCAGATTCGCTCAACGTCGGCTGCAGGAAGAGAAAGCGGCTCAAGGAGTTTTTTCGCTATTGCAGGACCTTCCGCCTCCTGATGCTGAGGCTGGCTGTTTCCATATTTTTCATTGCTCGCCTTTACGCCGATGTCGTGAAGATACGCCGCAACTTCAGTTATAAAAAGCGTATGCTCGTCCACGTTTTCCATCTGCGCAATAAGCCGGCTGTAGCCATGCACCGCCATCAAATGATGAATGTTAGGTCCGTCCGGATCGTAGTCAAAGATTGATTTTAGAAGCGAGGTTAGGTTCATGTTTTCCATAATTTACTCCAGTGCGTTTTTAAGTTCCGCAAGCAGCTCGCCGCTTTTTTTGAATGAGTCATCAAGCATTTGAAGAAGCTCTTCGGTCGTATGTGAAGTTTCTTCTTCCTTTACAAACGGATTTTTTATGTCAAGATTGAAGCCGTTTTCTTTCAAAGTTTCAATGCCGACTTTCCAAGCCTGACTTGTTTCCGTGCGGCTGCTCCACCATTTTTTTAGCGATTCAAATTCTGCCCTTTGAATCGGCTTTGTCTTTGAATATGATTTCTGACCTTCAGGAAGCTTGTGCTCCCAGTACCAGATTTCGCGGGTCGGCTCACCTTTTGTAAAAAACAGAAGATTTGTGGCAACGCTCGCATAAGGCTGAAACACCGAATTCGGCAGACGCACGATTGTGTGGACATTGCACTGTGCCAAAAACTCCTCGCGTATTCTCTGCTTTACTCCGTCGCCAGTCAACGAGCCGTCGGGCAGAACAATTGCGGCACGTCCGCCGTTTTTAAGACAGCGAATCATCAGAAGCAAAAACAGGTCGGCGCTTTCTGTTGTGCGGAACTGAGCCGGATAATTTGTCTCAACGCCGTCGCTTACGCTCGCGCCGAACGGCGGATTCGCTAAAATCACGTCAACACGGTCGCGCTCGCCAATGCTTGTATATTCACGGTTCAAGCTGTCGCCGTTCACAACATTCGGAACTTCAATGTCGTGCAGAATCAGATTTGTAACGCAAAGCATAAACGGAAGCGGCTTTAGCTCCTGCCCATGGATAGTTTCTTCCAGAACTTTCAAATCCTCAACAGAATGAACATCCTGCCTCCTGATGTTTTCAATCGCGCTCGTCAAAAAGCCGCCTGTTCCACAGGCCGGGTCAAGGACTTTCTCGCCAAGACGCGGATTCACAATCTCGGTCATGATTTCCGTAACCGCGCGCGGCGTGTAGAATTCTCCGTAGTTTCCTGCGCTCTGCAAGTCGCGCAAAAGGCTTTCGTAAATGTCGCCGAAAGTGTGTCGGTCCTCGCTTGCATTAAAGTCGATTTCGTTCAGCTTGTTCACAACCTGGCGGATAATCGTACCATTCTTCATATAGTTGTTCGTGCCAGAAAAAATATCACGGATTAAAACAGCGCGCTTTCTTACGCTGGAACTGCTGTCTGAATCAGTGTCCAGCCCGCCGCCAAACGACACATCAAGATTCTGCAGGCCGGGAAAAAGTCTGTTGTCGATAAAATTCTTCAGCGCGTCTCCTGTAATGCCCTCGCTGTCCGCAGCCCAAGACCGCCATTGCAGTTCAGACGGAATCGCAGAAACATAATCGTCGCTCAAAAGCTCAAGCTCCGCATCCTTGTCGTCAAGAATTTTCAGCGTAATCATCCAGCCAAGCTGCTCGATTCTCTGCGCGTCCCCGGAAACGCCCTGATCTTTCCGCATAATATTCTGAAGCGACTTTATTATTCCTGCAATGTTCGACATTTTGTTTTTGCTCCTTGTTTATTCTTCAATCAGTTTTTTCAGCTCTTCTTTCTTCGGCAAGACGGTTTCGTATTTGCTTGCGAATATTTGGGTATTGTCTTTAGGCAGAGTGATTTCCACCAGCGCATCATTTTTATTTTTGCACAGAACAATTCCAATCGTCTTGTTTTCATGCTCCAGCTTAACAAAACGGTCATAATAATTTACATACATCTGCATCTGCCCCAAATCCTGATGAGTCAGTTTTCCGATTTTCAAGTCAATCAGAACAAAACACTGCAACAGGCGGTTGTAGAAAACCAAATCCACGCGGTAATGCTCTTCATCAAAAGTAAAACGAACCTGACGCCCCACAAAAGCATAACCTTTACCAAGCTCAAGCAGAAATTTTTCAAGCCTATCAATCAGCTTCTGCTCAAGGTCTGATTCCGAATATTCAGCCTTTTCCGGCAGTCCGAGGAATTCCAGAATATAAGGGTCTTTTACAATATCTTCCGGCTTTGCGACAACAATTCCCTTTTTAGAAAGCTGCTTTACACCTTCCTTATTCTTGCTCAACGCTAGCCGCTCATAAAGCGCGGAATCAAACTGCCTTCTTAATTCCCGCAAGCTCCAGTTGGAATTTTTGCATTCAATTTCATAGAATTTCCGTTCTTCCGGGTTGTCAATTCTCATAAGAAAAAGATAATGCGACCAGCTAAGCTCAAAATTCGTCAACAGTGTTGACGAATTCGAATAAGTCCTGTAAAAGAAACGCATTCTGTCAAGATTTTCTACTGAAAATCCCTTTCCAAAATCTTTTGTAAGCCTCTCCGAAAGATTCTTCAAGGTCTCCTTTCCGTATTCGGCGCGGCTCTTTCCGTTCTGCTCGTTCTCAACAATGATTCTACCGATTTCAAAATACGTCCTGACCATCGTCGTGTTCACGGTACTCACGACAAACTGCCTGCTTTTTGAAAGAACAGAAGCAATCTGCACATACAGCTCATCGTTCTTGTTTTTTATGACTTCCGGCATGGTTTCTCCAATAAAAAGTCAATGAAAAAGTTTCAACTTTTACGTTGGCTTTTTAAGCATATTCGCAATGAAATGAGAATATGCAGTCGATAATGAAGTTTGCAACGCAAACTTGTAAATAAAAACTTTGACAGTATTTTTGGCAAAGTTTTTATTACACGCTCCTGTTTTGTTTTCGGGCGTTCCCGCCACTCTGTTTCGACAAGCTCAACAACCGCATCGGTCGGGCTTTTCGTGGTTCCGTACGCACTTCGTGCTACCTTCATTGCTTCGCAACGGCTTCGCCGCCACTACAATCCCTAATGCGAAATTACGAATCTCTATTCTCATTAAATAATGAGAATAAGCTTTCTATTTCAGAAGTATTTTCTTCATACATTTTTTCATTTAGAAGTTTACGTTTGTCATTTAAAAAAGTTATTTCTATTTTTCCTGTATAGTTTAAATCTTTGCAATAATTTTCAAAATCAACAGTTGAAATTATAATTTGTTTAAGACTATCTATATTTATAATTAGTTTTAGAATTTCATAACTACTTAATTTACTTGCTTCATTGCCTCTTGGAGAATCTATAACAAATGGAAATTTAGTAATTTTCAAATCTAAATTTTCTATGGTTTGAAATAAAGCTACTTCCTGTGCAAGTATAATCTTATTTAATAATGTACCTTGTGCTTTTATAGGTTTTAGTATACCAATTTTTTCTTCATAAGAAGATTCCCAAGCTCCTAGACTTAATAAATTTTGAATAACAAAATCTTTATATATACTTTCAACATTTTCTTTAGTTGGCAAATCCTTTAATTCTTTATTTATATCCTTAATTTTTTCGCCTAGTTCATTTCTTTGTGTTAAATTATTATCATATTTTATATTGAGGGAATTAATAGTTTTCTCTAATCCTCTTTGTGTAAGATAGTTTTCATAATTGCTTTTATCATCTATAGATAAATCTTCTTCTTTCTTTAAGTTTTTCATTAATGAAATATATTCAATTTTCTTATTTTTTAAGTCTTCTTCTAGTTTTGAAATTTGAAAACTAATTTGCTCTGTTGCATATTTTTTTGTAATAAGTCCATGATTAATCTCAACAATTTTAAATATTTCGTTATTAAGTCTATATCCACATATAGGACATAAAAACTCATTTTTTATTGATTTCTCATTAATAGATATTTTCTCTTTTTTTTCAATTAATGCCAATTGGAATTTATGTCCTTGCAAGAGACCTTCTAGTTTTTGGATTTCATTTCTCTTTAATGCAACAACTTTTACTAATTCGTCTATTTTATTTTTTGAAATTATTAGGTTACGTTCCAATTCTTCTATGTTTGATGCTGGAACAATATTATTTATTTCACTTGAAAGAGTTTCTATCACTGTTTGAATTTTTTCAGATTCAGATTCTAATTTTTTTAATTCTTGATTTACAATATCTTTATCAGACATTAATTTTATAGTTTCTTTATTATATATTCCTAGATGATAATATAATGATTTTAATCTATCATCTTTTTTATATTGTCCCAAATTATTAAAGCTATTATAAATTTCAGACCATCCTGAATCTTGATCTATATAATAAGGCATATAAGAAAATACTGGAGGTGCTAATTCGACTTTTTGATTATTCTTATTTGGAAGATATATACCGAAATCAAAAATTTCTTCCAACTTTTTTGCTAACTCATGAGAAACATCATCTGTAAGTAACAAAAGGTTTTCATCTTGTAAGACTGCAAATTTTTTTGTATATCTAACAACTTGATAATTTTGATTGCCCAACCTAAATTTTACACTATAAATTTTTGATAACTTATTCCAATTGTCATCAAAATTAACTTCTGCTCCTAAAGTGTAATAAATTGATTTTATTAACGAAGATTTCCCAACATGATTTTCCGAACTTGTAATTATATTTATTCCTTCATTAAAATAGAACTTACGAGCAGTTTTCTCTTGAAAATCAGAAATTAATATTTCTGTCAAAATAACATCATTCATATTTTACTCCTGATTATTTATATAGATACAACTTATTAGTAATGTCTTATATTCTTCACTAAACAATATATTTTGTGGCAACATATGCAGCATCCTAACTATGTAAGTTTTAAAGTTCTCATTTTCTTGTATTAAGTTTTTCTTAAGCAAAAAATCGATTTTTTCAACTAATTCAAAAAAACTGTCCACCTTTCTATTAGAATCAGCAAGTATTTTAGCATACTCTAAAGAGTAATTAGGTTTTTCATTTTTATCTAATTGTAATATTCTATCTAGAATATCAAATTCAGGAATTCGTATTAATAAACTGTGCTTTATTATCTCTTGAATATCACCTTTGCTAACACCTTTATTTTTTCTAATATTTTCGAATATTTCATTATTTCCTATATTCTCGAACTCCTGCTTTTTTGTAAGCAATGTAACTAAACTTTGATATATAACTTTTATTGAGTCATATGAAATTTTTGGATAGTCTTTGTACAGAAAATTAGCAAATTCCGCTTCTGCTATATTTTTATGTTTATTTATAGTCAAGTCTGTTTTTATATGTACAAATTTCGATAAATCAACATTTTCTTCTGCTATATTAAAATGAGAAGCAATATCCTTTACTATTTTTTTTCTTGTATTTTCATTAAATAAATTAAAACTTGTTTTCTCTTGTTTATATTCTTTTTTCGGAGAATCAGTTTCAACAATTGAACAATTAGTTATTAATCCTAATTCTTTGATAATATATTGAGGATTATTTAGATGTTCATAAAGTTTATCAATCCATTCTGCTTTTATTATTGAATTAAAAGTAAAGTGTTCATCTGAAGATTTCATTTGATAATAAGAAACAGAATTTGGATTTATACTATCATCAAACAAAGAAATATCATCATAATAGTCCATCACAAGTAGAAAATCTAAATTTGCATAAACTTCTATAGATAATAAAATAGCTTGACTTATCTGCATATCAAGTCTATTAAATGCCATACTTCCTGATGTTACATCTATTTTCATTTCTATCTTCTCCACTAGTAGTATATCACAAAATTCCTAAAATTTTCTGCGGTTGTTTAGCCAATGAATATAGAATTTACCTCTCCAATTTTTCTTTAATTACACAATAAACTAGTTTTGCTATCATTTTCTTGCGTTCCTGAATTTGATTTTCCAGTTCGGTTACTTTTGCAAGCAGGGATTCTAGTTTTACGACGATTTCTTTTTGTTCGGCGAGTGGAGGAAGAGGAACTGGTAATATTTTTAAAATAGATGCTTTTATACCTTTTGCTGTTACCCCTGTTGCTTTTTGCAGCAACAGGTTCTGAAAAACTTTCGATAAAATATAAAAACAAAAATACTTATTAAATATCTTTTTATTAACCGAAGAATATTTTTTCATAGTAATAATTCTTTGACCACATGAAGTTTTTTCCAACGTGTTAAGTGAACAATGTCCCATGGGAGCCTCTGTAGTAAAAAGAATATCATCTTTTTCTGTTATTCCCCTTGCATTTCTAATTTCATATTCAGATTCCGAAATGAAATCTTTTGAAGTAAAATCTAAAAAACCTTCTTTTATATTTGCTGCAGTTATTAAGGTTATTCCCTCTTCTAGTTTCTTTGGAGTAATTCCTCGATAATCAACAAAATCAAAAAGTTCAATTAAACAAGTCTTTTTCCATGTTTTAGGAAAAGACGTTTCAAATTCATCAATTGGCAATAAATCTTTATTTTTAGATTCTTTTGAAGGATTCTGTTTCCAATAAACGAGTCTATCTTTCTGAATCTGCTCAAACAATGCTTGTGCGTCAAAGTCGGGATTGCCTTTTATAGCCGGGTGAGTCTTTCGCCATTCCGCCGTGAGCTTGCCCTCAATCGCTTCCTGCAGAATATTCTGGCGGAGGCGTTTTGCGTATTCGGTCTGCTTTTCAAATTCGGCGTTGAGCTGCTTCTGTTTTTCCTGAGCTTCAACAAAGGTTTTTGCAAGGGCAGCTTGCGTGTCAAAATCCGGGAGCGGAACCTCAACATTGGCAATGTCGCGCATGGAAAGAGAGACGTTCGCCGCGCCTTTCATCAGCGGAACCAAGAGCGTGTCCTTGTAAAACTGCAGGTACTGGCGAAGATAACGCGCGTTCACTTGCTGCGGATTGTTCGGAATCACGGCGCAGAGAATCGAGCCAAGCGCGAATTTTCCGCTCTGGTAATGAACGTTCTTAAGCGACTTTTTGCCGTGTCCGCTGGAGCTTACAAGAGGAATGCAGACCGCCTCGCAGTCAAACTGGTATGTGCTGCAGGTTTTGCGCTCCTCGGCGGTTACAACAAGCGGATATTCGCCCGGAGCCGCGCTTGCGATTCCTGTTCTGCCCTTTTCGATTCTGCAGATGTCGCCGAGTTTTTGTGTTGTGTGTTGGGTCATTTAATTTTCTCCCTTCGCTTTTGTTGAATCAACCCATTTGGACGGAGAAAGGGTAAAAGCGTTCAGTCCGGCTTCTTTTCTAACCCCCTCGAATTCGAGGGGGTTGAAATCTGGATTATACAAGGTTTCCAAAATTCCAAGATATTCAATTGTATTGTATTCAGCCATACCCTATTCCCGCCACTCAACAATTCTTTTCTCACATTCACCCTTAGGCAACCTGCTATTCTTTTGCATCAATTCTTCTAGTTTCTTGGCACATAATTCTTTTTCCAAAATTCCATATTCAACAAAATTATCAAAAATATACAGAATACCAGAAACCTTTACATTATCCGCCAAAGCAGATTTTCTTAATTTACTGTCGCCTGTAAGCAATCTCCCGTCAACTTTCTTGGCGTAATACCACACAGAACAATCAGTAATAGAAGCATTGTTATCATTTGACTGAAAAATTGAAAAAATTTTGTTGATTTCATCGTTAACAAAATTTATAACATCCAGTTTTTTGGAATCTATAAATAACTGTAATTTTTCTAATTGTTCAGGCTTAATAATTTCACTTATAACAAAATCTGTTGTTGTGATTTCGCACGGCAATAGAAAAAAGTCATTTAACAAATCAACTGAAAGCAAGTCAAAGAAAATGTTTGAATCGCTTACGACAATTCTTTCTTCAATCATACAAGGGCAAGATCCTCCCGAACCTGTTCCACATTCTGATGAAGAAGACTGGCCGCTTTTGAAACGGTAATAAGCTCATTGCTTAATGCTTTATATACAAGACTGGTAAATCTTAAACTTTCTTCCTGAGGATAAATGGATTTTTCCACCATATTCTTAAACACTGGATTTCGGTTCTTTTGAATGCAATAAGTTTTATACCGCTGGTCGCTTATGATTCCACATGATTTTGCTTTATACATCAATGCATCACAGGAAATTCCATATCGGAGCTGAATTGCTTTCAGTTCCTGATAAGAAATGTCATGTCTTGAATTTCCAATAATGTTTTTAAAAATCATCTCTGGAATCAGCATTTCATTTGCAAACAGATGACAGTAATGCTCTTCATCTTTTTCAGAAATATCTTCTGGAAAATTCAAAACAAGATGCCCCAGCTCATGAAGCGCGGTAAAACGTTTTCTTTCAGAGGAATAAGTTCTATTTAAAACTACAACAGGATAAATATCATTTACCATAGAACTTAAACCGTCAAAAGATGACGGAGCATCAATTTCCATAACTTTAATGCCGTGTTCTTCCAGTAAATCAATTACATTTACAATTCCATCGGTTCCGATTTCCCATTCATTTCTAAGTGCAACAGCAGCCTGTTTTACCTGAAATTCAGAAGTAATAAGTTCTGAAAATAAAAAATCAGACTTTACTGATGAATTACAGATTTCTTCAACATTAATATACCGCTCAATTAAATCGGAAATTTGTTCTTTTATGGCATTTTCCTGCTTAACCGCAAGACTACTTTTAGTTTTTCGGAATTTTATTGAATCAATTTGGAGAGTATATGGTCTAAAAAAATAATCAACTGGCTGATTTAATGCTTTCGCCAAAGAAATGACGATAGAACTGTTTGGAGAAAGCTGGCATTTTTCATATTTTGAAATAGTCATTTTTGAAATGGCATTTCCCATAGCAGAAACAAGCTCATCCATAGAAAAGCCTTTCATAATGCGAGCATTTTTTAGCCTTTGCGCAAAAATTTCATTAGCGTTCATATCTGCCTCCAATAAAAAGTCAATGAGGAAATATCAATTTCCGATTTGACTTTTTAAGTTGTTTCGCAATGAAGTAAGAAACAACAGTTAATAAGAAAGTTTGCGTTGCAAACTTATGAATAAAAACTTTAACGATATTTTAGGCAAAGTTTTTACCATAGCCTCTTTGTTTACAAATATAATATTTTTTAGTTAATTTGTAAACAAAATAAACTACGCCGCCGAATAAATCTCGTCTTCCAGTTCCTTTAAGGCGGCAAGGAAATTCTGTTTTCCGCCGAAAGTTTTCACGATTTCCGCTGGCGTTCCCAAGTCTTTCAGCGGCTCAACGGTCAGGATTTTCATGTCTTCGATTTCTTCAATTCCAGTTTCGGCGTATTTGTCCAAAAGGGCGGCTAAAACTTTGCGTGCGGAATCTCCGTATTTTGTCCAGTAGTTGCGCTTGCGCACGTTTTCGGCGCGTTCTTTCCGGGTCAAGACTGGTGCATCCCAGGCGATGTGGCAAATCAGATCGAAAATATCAAGGTCGGATTTTATCTCTTCTTTCAGCTCCTCAAAAATAATTCCCTGACTTTCAAGCTCTCCGATTATCGCCTTTTTCTTCTGGGCATCGTTCCAGGTTTTAAGGAAAGTGTCCAGCGAACGGTACGAAGTAAGGATTCCGTTTTTTGTGTATTCTTTTAAGCTGCAGGTGATTAGCTTTCCGTTTGCGTCAAGGAACTGCCTGCGTTCGCTGAGCACTGAAACATCAACACCGCGGATATAGATTTTTTCTTTCTTGCCGAAGGCTGGAACTTTCTCGTTTATCTCTACAGTTCCGAAATTTCCGTCGATTTTGTAGGCTTCCTCAAACTGGATTTTCTCGCCGGTAGCCGGGTCAATCTGTTCGGTCTGCTCGTCTTGATTTTCCTGATTTCCGCAGTCAATCATTTCCTCGCTCAAGCTGTCGTTCTGGCTTGCTTCCTTGATTCTTACAGGAGCGCCGTCAAAATCCTTGTCCGCAAATTTGTCCGTAGCATTTCTAAAGTCGATAATCGTAAAATAAAGCTTGCCGTAATCCTCTTCAACACGAGTTCCGCGTCCGATAATCTGCTTGAATTCAATTATGCTGCCGATGTTCGAGTCAAGGCAAATCAGCTTGCAGCTTTTTGCGTCTGTTCCTGTTGTCATAAGCTTTGAAGTTGTCGCGACTACAGGAAACGGCTCCTCCGGATTTATAAAATCTTCAAGATAGCCTTTTGCAACCGGGTCGTCGCCTGTAATCCGCACAATATATTTGTCTGATTTTGCGGTGATTTCAGGATCCGAGTATTTTAAAAGTGCCTGCCTCATGCGTTCGGCGTGCTCAATGTCAACGCAGAAGACGATTGTCTTTGACATAGGGTCGGAATTGTTCAGATATTCCATGATTTTCTTTGCCACAAGATTTGTGCGCTCGTCAATTACAATGTTGCGGTCAAAATCCTTTGTGTTGTAAAGCCGGTCTTCCACCAGCTCGCCTTCGATGTCGGTCTTGCCTCGTTCCGGGCGGTAGCCTTCCAAATCAATATTCATTCCGACTCGCAGAACTTTGTACGGAGCTAAAAATCCGTCGTCAATTCCCTGCTTTAAGGAATACGTGTAAATCGGCTCTCCAAAATATTCTATGTTTGAAAGCGACTTTGTCTCGCGCGGTGTTGCCGTCATTCCAATCTGCGTTGCACAAGAAAAATAGCTCAGGATTTTGTGCCATGCCTTGTCCTCGTCAACCGAGCCGCGGTGGCACTCATCCACAATAATCAGGTCGAAAAAGTCCGGGCTGAACTGCTTGTACGCGTCAGTTTCTTCGTCATAATTTGTAAGCCCCTGATAAAGCGCAAGATAAATTTCATAAGCCTTGTCAATCTGCTTATGCCTTATGATTGTAAGCTTGTCCTTAAAATGCTTGAAATCGCCTTTTTTCGTCTGGAGAATCAGATTGTTTCTGTCAGCAAGATAAAGAATCCGCTTTTTACAGCCGGATTTCCAAAGACGGTAAATAATCTGGAATGCCGTATATGTTTTTCCTGTTCCCGTCGCCATTACAAGAAGAATTCTGTTCTGACCGCGAGCGATTGCCTCCACAGTCCTGTTGATTGCAATCCGCTGATAATAACGAGGCTTTCTTCCTTCCGAGTCGAAAAAATAAGATGAAAGCGAAGTTTCTTCCGCCTGCTTTGTTTCAAGTCCGTTGTACTTTTTGTAGCAGCTCCAAAGCTCTTCAATTGTCGGGAAATGCTCCAAATCAGCGTTTTCCGTCACAACTGGATTTCCGTGAGAGCCGAGCCGTCCGCAGTTTTTGCGGTATTGAATTAAAAATCCGCTTCCATTGCTTGAAATTGCAACTGGAACATCAAGAATCTGCGCGTATTCCAAAGCCTGCTGCATTCCGGCTCCCACAGTGTGATTGCCGTCTTTCGCCTCCACAACCGCAACTGGAATATTCGGCTTATAATATATGATTATATCGGCACGCTTTCGCTCGCCACGTTTCGTCCTTTTTCCCTTTACAAAAATCCGTCCGGCAGTAAAAGCAACTTCCTCACGGATTTGCCTCTGCTTGCTCCACCCGGAATTTTCTATCGCAGGAATAATGTATTTTGTGATTATGTCGCGCTCGCTCAGGCTTGGAAAAACAGCTGACTCTTTCTTGGAATTCATATTGCAATTATAGCATGAAACAAGCAGATTTTATAGATTTTCATTTCTCCTGCGCGCTATACTTCCCCGCCATCTTCCTACATTCCTCTCGAATCTCTTTCCTCAACCTTGCAGGTTTTATCACTGTGATGGAATCGCCGAAGCCCATTGCCCAGGAGAACACCATCTGTTTCTGGTTCGAGCTGAATTTCAGAAGAACCGAGCCGTCCTCGTGCTGCGCAATCAGCTGATTTTTGTGCCACTCGCGCTCAAGAACGTAGTTCGCCATCTTTGCGGAAAAGAGGAATTCATATTCTTCTGGCGGCTCAGGATTGTTCCAGATTCCAAAGTTCAAGTCGATGTGCCTGTGAATGTCAAAATCTTTCGGAACGGAAAAAGTTTCGCCGGCAGGAACGATATTTTTTATCCGCGAGAGAGCGAAAACCCGAAAATCCGCCGCACCGTGGTCAAAGCCAAGCACATACCAGTTTCCTTTCTGGCAGACAACGTGATAGCAGTCAAAAATCTTTTCCTTAAAAACCTTGCTCCCGGAGCTTTTGTATCCGAACGAAACAACCGAGTGGCTCTTTATCGCCTTGAAAATCTGATTGAAAACCTCAGCGTCAATTTTTGGAAGCGGGTCGGAAATAAAGCTTATGTCCGTGTTCAAAAAAGAGGAATCAACAGTAACCGTTTCCGGCAGAAAAGACGCGATTTTTGCCATGATGTTCTTGAACGAGCTTTCAAGCGGCGTGTTCTTGTACTGCTCCAAAAGCGGCATCACCGTGGAAACTGTAAAAAGCTCGCCTTCCGTAAGCACGACATTCGGCACGGAAAAAGTCGGGTCTGTGTAATGATACATTTTTTTAGTCTTGTCGTATTCAAGAGGAGCATTCATTTCGTCCCGGAGCCGCTCAAAATCACGCTCAACAGTCCGCTTGTTCACGCCGAACTTAAAAACCAGCTCGTCCATTCCCACAAAAGCCCCGCCCCGGAGCATCTCGTCAATCTGAATAATGCGTGCAGTGCGGCGGATGTCGTCGCGTTTTTTGTCAGAAGCCATGTTTTTCCTTTTTATTCTTCAAAATATCTTCTGCTGACCACCAGGGATTAACAAGATCACCGAAACTTCCGCTATCCCACAAGCCACATTCCATCAAGTCCTTGTTGATTTGCATAAGAAGCCTGTTTGCAAGATTAAATTCCAAAAGCTCGCCCGAATGACCGTGATGCCAGCTTATTTCAGGAAAATTTTTCTCGTATTTTTGCGCTGGAAGAACATTTTTTTCATCAACATCAAACGCATCAAAAAGCAGCAAATCCGCATAATGAATTACAGAGCCGTCATTTCTCCAGCTTTGCTCCTTGTAGCATTTACCCTTGAATTTTCCAATCATCACGATTCCGTCATTATCCGTTCCTACCTGCTGCATGATGAACAAATCACCAGCTGAAACTTTCTTCCAGTCGCGGATGCTCCAGTTAAAATCTTTTGGAAACTGACAAACCTTTGCATGGGCAACAACATCCTTATGAAGCTTCTTCTTATACGAAGATTTATTCGGATTCCATCTTAAAATATAAAGTTTTTGCTCTTCCATAATAAACAATTATACCACAGTTTTTCTCTGGGTGTGTCCGCAAAACAATTTGCGGACCGGGCTTTTCATGAGTTTTCACGGAAAACTCGTTACAAAAACGGTTTTCCGTTTTTGCGGGCTACGGCTTCCGCCTCCGACCAAACGCAAGCGTTTGTTTTCGCTGATTTTTTCAAAATCCGCTCACCCTTCCAATCCCTCACACAAGAAATTCCTACCCCTGCAGCAACTTTCTCACCTTCCGCTTCAGCAAAAAGACAATCAGAAATTCCGCCGCAAACAAGAATAAAACCGATATACAAAGAACCGTGTTTTCCATGATTTCTCCACTTTCCGTTACACTTCAATCTTTACGACGACATCCCGGCCGCCAATCCGCATAAGCTCCGCCTTAAAAGACATTTTTTCAGGTTTTGCGGAACGGATTATTTTTGCGGCGGTGGCACGGACATAGCCGGCTTTTTCAAGTCCTGGATTTCCGGAGATTTTCGCGTCAATGCTTTCCGCCATAACCGCAACCGCATTTTCATCGGCATGATTGTACGGCTCTGCCTGAACCGCAATTTCAAGAGAGGAATAAAAATCGTGTTTCGCCTTTCTGATTTTTTCCGACTGAACAAGCAAATCTTCCGACTTTAGATTTTCCGCAAGACCGTCAAGACAGTCTGAATACGGCGACCAACTGTGATAATTCATCCCGACAACCGGAAGCGTAAGACAGACTTTGTTTTCTTTAAAATAGCGCACGAACGTCTGCTCCAAGGTTTCCGATTCACAGATGTAAGAGAGTTTCTTTTTTGCCGCATCCAGCACAAGCGGAATCTTGTTTTCTTCCATATCATACAGCCGCCCGAACAAAAGCGAGAAAAGGATTTCCGCAGAAACAGGCTCGATTATAAACTGGGTAAGCCGCGCAAATTTGTCAAACGATTTTTTCCGACGCAGATAAAGCTCGCCTGCAAGAAGAGAATCCTTCGCCTCAACCGCGCAGAGCAAGGCGCCGGCATGAAGAAGAAAGTCGAAACTGTCCTTGTCTGAAATGTCAGTCTCAGGCGAAACGTAAATTCTTGGCGTGCAGTTCAGCTCGTCCTGCAAAAACACATAATAGCTCGGCGTAAAATATGCGCTTGATGCAAGTTTCTGATAATTTTCAACATTCAAATGCGACGGATTTTCAACTTTTCCGCAGTAGTCAAGCTGCCCCGTCCAGCTTTTCGAAAACTCAAACCAGTTTTTTCCGCAATTGATAAGAATCTGCTTTTCCGACATAACAACCTCCAGAATTTGCATTGCAAATAAAAAAATCGCCCTTTCGCTTTATTTTTCTTCATTATAAAACGCAAGAGCGACATGGAGTGTCGGAGGAATAATTTTATCTATTGCTGAATATGTTATAAAGCCCAAACTTCGAGTTTTATAATTTAATGTCATTATCGGGCTTGACCCGATAATCTATTGTACTTTTACAACAGATTCCCGTGTCGCAGCACGGGAATGACACACAAATATCTGTTCGTTTCAAAATTTGATATTCAGACTATGAATTAAAAAAATCACCGCCAGCAGAAGCAGCTTGCAAACAGCAACTTCCGCCGACGGCAAAAACTAGAATGATGTTCTATGCGGAAACTTCATTTTCGTCAGTTTCTTCAGAGGAAGATTCCAAAGAACTTTCTGTAACCACATTGACTTTTGAAAAAGCCGTTGACTCAATCTCTTTTCTGATTTCCGAGCATGGAACAAGGACAATCCGCTTGCGCAAAATGTCCGCCGCCTCAACATCAGAAGCCTTTTCCTTGCCCTTCGCGCTGAACGAAAGCCGGATTCTTCCGAACGAGCCAAGCTGAACAATAAAGCCCTTTTTAAGGAACAACGGCAATTTTCTTACCAGCGAAGAAAGAACCGCCTCCACATCGGTAACGTTCAGCGTACAGCCGTCGCTAATATCTTTCGCAAGGTCAAGAATCGTAAGCTCGTCTGAATAAAAAGGCGAAGCATGAAACAGATATGAACCCTTTGCACGCGGATTCGGACGTTTTGTTATTTTGAAATTCAATTTTTTCTCCTCGCAGCCCAAAATAGAGCTGCAGTTTTAGTCAGCCGCACAAACTTTTTGCGGCGCATAATTATTCATACGGAAATTCCTTTTTGAATCCCGCAAGACCGGAACATACGTGCTGATTACATTTTTTCACAAGCCGTTTCCGAACTGTTGACTAAAAGAAGAGAAGAACCTATAATCAATAATACACATTCATTGAACAAGATTCTTCTTGCTTCTTTGACCAAGCCGCTTTAAGAAATTGCCGTTTCTTTTAAGCGGTTATTTTTTTGCCTTTTACGTTTTGCACAATCATAGGCACACCTCCTTTTTAAAGCCTTCTGGCTAATTTTATTTTTCTTCAAGCACCGCGCGGATTTTTTCAATCTGCTCAGCGCTCAAGCCCGCATATTTCTGGGCAAACAGAATCGCAAGATTTTTCTGCTCCTCCGTGCTGCCAGACTTCTTAAAGTCAAGCTGAACCGCATTGCGCGGAGTCTTAAGCTCAAGCTCCCTAAGCTCGTCTTTTGCCGCCTCATTCAATGAATACTTTTCAGAAACCTTTTCCGTAAAATCAACTGGAATAACGCGCTCGCCGCTTTCAATCGCCGAAAGATAAGAAGGCGCAATCCCCATATCCTTAGCCATTGCCGCAAGCGTCTTGTCCTTGTCAATCCTGAGCTTCTTCAGATATTTTCCGTATTCAGTCGCCGGCATATTCCAAACCCCTTATTCTCTCCTATCTGATAATAATATACACCTTGTGAAATAAAATTGCAAGTAGAAAATAGGAAAAAATACATTTTTTTCCTAATTATACACACCACGATTGCATTTCCACTCACAAATAAAGTTCCTGATTAAGGGAGAACAATCTGATTTTCTTCACATACTTGTTTTATGATTTTTAATTGCTCTGCGGACAGTCTTTTATAAACTTCACTAAATTTAATTTTATGCTCTGTTGATTTTCCGATATGATAAAGAAGCTCTTTCACCGCAGAAATATCTTTTGCTCTTTTTTCTCGAGGCTCACGGTCAGGATTTGTAAGAATTTTTTGAATCACATAAGCAGAAGGCTCTGGAATTATGAGCGTATAATTTTCTCCGTCTGTTGCAGTTGACTCAATTTCTCTGGCAAAATCTGAAAGAATATTTATGGCACGTAATCCTTCAGATGTAATTCCGAGAGGTTTTATTTCCACCTTTCCATCAGTTCCTGCCCCAAGAACTCTTGTAAGAAATTCAAGTTCAAGAAGATCTTCTTTATAGAATCGCGAAATACCATCAACCTCATCATACACATAACCAATAGATTTCAGTTTTTGTACAACATTGATTTTTTCTTTTGGAATATTAATGTTTCTATAAAAAAAGTCCACATCACGAGTTCTTAAATTAGGCATAAAATCTGTTTTAAATAACGGCGGAAATAAATACTCAGCCCAGCTGCCAATAATCATTACATGGCTCAATAGACCGATTTCGTCAAATGCTTTAATTGTCTGCCAAAAAGCCTCTTCCTGCTCTTTTCTCATTTTAATGCCTTTAACAAATCCTTTTGTTCGAGTTTAAGTTTTTTTATGAGCTGTTTATATTCATTTCGTTTGTTTATCTGTGCATGCAATTCATCTGAATCAAACGTTTCCTTTTTTCCCAAAAATTTAGAAACAACTTTGTTTCCTTCTCTGTAATTTAAATACAGATATTCATGATTACCTATTTTTCTCTTATAAATAGAGCCTTTAGGAAGATTTTCCAATTCTTTTTCATAACGAGATACTAGGCGCTGGTTTCTTTCTAGTTCATCCTGAAAAACCGCTTTTACCACATCCGATTTCATATAAACACACTTACACTACAAATATGTTAATTTTGATTATTTGTAGTGTAACTATAATTTACACTACATTTTTTAATAATTCAAGATAGATGTAGTGTAAGTTTGCAGACAAGAAAACATATTTTTTAATTGCAAGCTCCAAAAAAATGCTGGACAACAATTGTTTTAAAAAAGCAGATGACTCTGTTTTCCTAAAACCTTCCAAGCATATAGGACATAAAACTGTTTCAACCTTAGCAAGATTTTTTGACAGTATCTTGTAAGATTGATTGTCTGAATGAGCCTGAAGATGAAGTTTTCTTTATTAATATTTCTTAATTCATTTGGACGAATAATATTAAAAATGCAACATTAACCACTCCTATAACTTTAAGTTTTGAATGAAAGTATTAACATAAACTATTCTAGCATTAGGACATCCATACTGTCTGGATAATTTAGAAATCTTATGTATACTCCAGAATGGATGCGCCAAAATTATAGTTTCGTTATTTATTTTTATAATAAATGTTTCATTATGGGGATAAAACTCAATTTCTTCTGTATCTTGTCCTTTCAGAGCTTCAACTCTTGATTGAAGAAGATTATACCAATAGCCAGACTTATCCATAATGGAAGGAACATAAGAATCATTTGCTGCAATCTGTGCCAAATCTAGACCCAAACGCCAATCAAGCATTTCGTGATATTTTTGGTTGTAGTAATCTCGTAAACAATCATAACATGAGCAATCACATGTTTCTTTGTGATTTTCTTCTGTTAATTTTTCATAGATATTTCCATTTTTAAGTAACTGCTTAAGGAAGACGTCAAACTGTATTTCAGAATCTGCATTGCCTAAGAAAGAAGTATATCCTGCTCCATTCTCAAGTTGTTCAACCATGAAAACTCCAGCTCTTACTGACTTTTCGTCTTGACTATCTCGTTTTACGAAATAATCAACGGTCAACTCGGTGGTCTCAATATCTAAATAATTTGTGACGGCCTTTCGTAACAAATTACCCCATGAAACAAAAGAACCTCTAAGAGCTGTAAGCCTCTGTCTTTCAAGTAAATCATTTGAAAGATGTAATGGAGAAAGAATTATGTCTGGATTCTGAGAATTAATACTAATCTCTAAGACGCCTGTTACTTTTGAAGAAATCAAAGCGAAATCTCTTTGTGATTCCGGATCAAAGTCAAATGCCCCTTTATAGTATACAAACTTCGGATCATACCACCCCTCTTCCTTATTAGATTTGAAAAGTGTAAAAAGTTTACCTTTATTTGTATTAATAGTATTAACAACACCTTTTTCAGGATATTCATTATTACCAACCAAGAGATTAGTATTTGCGACCGGTTTTAATGTTATTTCGGTTTGCTCACTATCAATACGAGTTTCACTTGTCATTGGCAACCATTCAAAGCGGCCATCAAAATCCTTTTCAGAAGATTTTGTATATTCGGTTCTGTATCCTAAAGGTGATGCAACACTGTCTATAGGCTCAATTTCGCATCTACAAATAGGACACGTGTTATCAATTGATTTATCTACCATTGCAACGTAAGAACAGTTATTACAACTTAAAAGTTTTTTCTCCTCAAAAATATGAAGACCGCTCTTTGCTTTTGGTTGACCTCTAACACTCTCATAAGTAATAAATCCAATTGATTTTAAAACCTTCTTATCTTTGACCACTTCACAACCAGGTGTGAAAGATGTCAGTGCCAAATCCATCTGTCTATCCGTCACCTTCTTAGGTGGAAAAGAGAACGGTTTAGCTTCATATAAATATCTAACCTGAGTTGGAAAACCAAACATAGGAAGAAGACCAGTAGCTGCAAGTCGTTCCGATAATTCGTTTTGAATAAACTCATCTTTATGAATCTTATTATCTATTTCTTGTATAAGATTCGAATGTATATCTTCAACAATTCTATCTAACTCGGCTTTATCGATTTTTGTCTTGTCAGCGTAAGTATCAACTATTTTCTGAATAGTTGGGTTATTAGTTCCTAACCAGGCTTTAATGAGTTTTTTGTTTTCTTTCCAATCCTCTATACTTCCAAATTCGCCATGTACAGAGCTGTTTTCAGGCACAATTCCCTTTTCTATAAAAGCAATTCTTAAGACTTCTTTTATAATAAAGCGTCTTAAGATATCTGTACTTCTTAAATCAATATATGGAACTGCAGGCTGGCCTGTAACCATACGTTCCGGTTGAGTATAATGACTTTGGTCATGACTATTTACACGAGCGACTGTAAGTGCTAGAGATAAAGGTGTATTTCGACGGCCGGCTCGACCAACACGCTGTTGATAGTTGAATCTTTGGGGTGGAACATTTCCCATCATAACTGCAGAAAGAGAACCTATATCAACACCGGCTTCCATTGTTGTTGTAACTGATAGTAAATCAATCGTATCAACTTTTTTTACTTCTTTAGCCTTTACCATATCTTGGAAAAGACGCTGTCTGTCTAAAGCGTCGTCGTCATCTGTTTGACCAGTCAGCTCTTCGCAATGAAGGCGTGTCAATTCATTTCCAAATAATCCGGAAGTATAAATAGTGTCTGGTTTCTCATAGTCTTTTGCATCTATCTTGCAAGAATCATCTAATTTATCTCCACAGAATGTACAAACCTCTTTTGAATGATGTAAGTGAACAGTTCCACATCTTTGACACTTCCAAACAAATTCACATTTTTCAAATGGAACAAACTCAATTCCTTCTCCAGTTAGTGAAATATCTGTATCACTTTTTACCAGTTCTAATGTAATTAATGCAGATTTTAGAGCATCCATTTTTGGATGGTCGCCACGCATTTTATCACCATATACTTTTTCTGCATATTTCCATAATCGCTTCGGGAAGCCTTTTGGTAAATATCGTCTGTTAGTATCATATATTCGCCAAGATTCACCTAAAATACGGATTGCAGAATCAAAGAATTCTTGTTCAACATCATTAGTGTTTTTTACCTTAAAATAACCAAGTGCTAATTGTTCAAAAGTTCTTTTATTTGAACCAAAAGCTGTTGTTAGTAATTCGGCCCTGCACTTTGTTCGGACTTTTTTATAAAATTCTTCTTTCGGAGTTGTTTCTATTGAATATTTATTTCGTTCCCAATCAACAGCTTTCGTCCATTTTGCATTATCACCATATTCCTCATAACTTGGGAATGGACCTGCTGGATTTATGCCTGTATTAAGAAGTTTCTCAATTACACCATCAACTATTTTTTCTATATCTGTATTTGAAGCATTCAGAATAGAATCTAAATCCATTCCTGGATCTTCATCATCTCTTTCCAGATTGATAGCTTCTCGTATACGTCTAAAATAAGGTTCCTTCAATTGACCTTTTCTTAATTCTTCTGGAATATCAATCCATTCTATTGTTCTTTCTCGCCACTGCTTTAGATATTCAAGACACTCTGATTCAGAACCTAAAGAATTTAACATAGCCAGACGTATCTCATCACGATAGTGATCCAATTCAATTCCTGCGGATAATTTTGCAGCTCCCTGGCGACTATCGGAGAATAAAATCAATTTGTTTTTTTCTTTTCTATTTTTAAGGATTCGAATAAGTGAGTCTGCAAAAACCTGATCTACTTTTTGAACACCAGTACCATGATGATATAGAGGAGTCAGAGTTTGTTCTTCTTCATCATATTTAATTTGCCAATCACATGCAGGACAACGTTCTGGGAATGGAGCTGCGGATTTCTTTTTATCATATTTGAAGTATTCAGTTTCCATCCTATTGATTGTGAGCTCGCCAGAAATACAATCAAATTTGGAGCTTAACCAATGTCTTTCATTAGGATTATCTTCATCGAAAGGTTCCTGTCCTGGAGTCCTTTTAAAAAGAATTGTAGGTGATATTTCAATATTTGAAAGAAGCGGTTTGTTGTTTTCTAAAAAACACTTATTTGGTTCTCTATCATCATTCTCATAACCGCTTAAAAAGATTTCACCACATTGTCGGCAAACAATGGCTTCATATACCTTAGCTCCACATGAACATCTGTTTACAGGTTTTGCATATAGTTTTCCAAATTTTCGTTTAGGATCTCTAAATTCTTCGATAACCGCAGAACATTTGCCTGAAGAACAAATCCAAATATTATCTACGTTTCGAGCAAAGTAGTGAGCTCTTATTGGTTGAACAAAATTCTTTTTTTCATCCTGTGCAAGATTAATGAGGCTGATTAAAATTTCAACATAAAGAAGACTTTTTGGAAGAGTACCGAATAATCTATTCCCTATGTATTCTAAAGACCTGGCGGCAACGTAATTATTATCATCCTGTAATGAATAAACGAGCCAATTTGTAAAGTCATGTTTTTTGGCTAAATCGTAGAACGATGTAAATCCATTTGAAATAATGATTTCTAATATCTTATTTTCAGTAGTTTCGTTTATTTCGCCGATTTCTGATATTTTATCAAACAATTGTAATGGTAATTCTTTTAGTTCTTCTCTTATTACAGGTTTCTTATTATCATCTGCAATTATTTCAAATGTTGAAGAATCCACACCAAAGAAATCACTTATGAAATTATCCGTTCGTTCGCATTTGTTCATAGAAGCACTGGATGCTAAGAAACGTACTTGCTTAGAGGATGGAGATAAACCTAATCTGTTTAACAGAACTTTTAAAATATAAGAAACTTCTGTTCCTGCAGTTCCTCTATATGTGTGTAATTCATCAATTACTAATGTGAATACATGTGCTTCATCTTCTTGAAGCCATTTCTTTGTTTTTTCAAAAATATCCTCCTCTCTTTTTCGCATTAACATGATATTTAGCATACTGTAGTTGGTAATCATGATATCTGGAGGAGTTGATTGCATATCTTGACGAATAATTAATTCTGCGGAATTGTCATCCGTACATGGAATAGAATATCTTAAATTTTCATAAACCTCAGGATCAGTTTCTTTTGTAGCTTTAAGAGATTCCCATTGAGCTTTGTATTTTGCTAAAGATTGAGGCCTGGTTTCGTTAGGTTTACCTGGAGTTCTACCAGTGTATCTTCCAAATGTGAATCTATTTCCCTTTCTGTTTTCATCTAACCAGTTTTTTATATCTTCACTTTCAAGTGATTTTCGTAAGCGAACCATTTGATCTTCAGCAAGAGCGTTTAACGGATACATTATCAGGGTTCTTATAGCATGAGTCCGTTCTTTTGCTGTTGGCCAGTATTTTGATTCTGTTACGAGATTTGCAAGAACAGGAATTAAAAAACACTCCGTTTTTCCTGAACCAGTACCTGTTGTTACAACAAGATTCTTCTTGTCTTTCAAAACAGTTTGTACAGCTGCTTTTTGATGCTTATAAATCTTTATTTCGTTGTGATTTGGATTATCTGTTTTTAATAATCCGGCATTAATGAATTCCCCAATATCTTTAGATAAACTTTCTTGTACACAAAGCTTTGAGAGTTCTATATCTCCTTCATACTTATTTACAATTTCAATAATTGGAGATTGCATGATAACACCATTTGTTTCATACAACTTTCTTCGTTCATCGATATAACATTTTTCACGTAATGGAATACCTGTATCGAGATATTTCAAGTAAATATCTTTTAAATTTCTTCCTATTGCAACAGGATTAATCATTTAATACCTCCACACAGCTCTTCCCAAATATTCGCATAAGTTCATTTATAGCTTTATCATTGATATTCATATATGTTTTTTTATAAGTTATTGGATAATTAAAATCATTATCCTTGAAATTGTCCGTATTAAATAAGAATAATGCTCTGGTAATCAAAATTGGTAAATCATTGTAAACTGTTGTATTTAAGGCCTTCGATTTTTTATGATAAAAAAACATCTTTTTCTCTTCAGCTGCTCTTACAAAACAGCGCGCTATACTAATTCCATCAATATTTTCATCATAACCAGGTATAAGTAGTTTATTTTTCCCATCAAATAAGAAAGCTGGACTATAGACCTTATCCTCTGATTTATAAATTCCAACTTTTTCAAGTTTAGAGATATTACTCTTGTAGGAGTAAGAATCTTCAAGATCACACCAAACCTTTAATTCTATAGAATTTTCAATTTTAAAATTCTCAACTAAAGAGTTTAATGCGGGAAAGTTGTTTAATAATAATAATGGGTCTACAGGATTCTCGAGATATTCATTCTTAGGAAAGCAGACAAAACCCGATTTCCCTTCTACTTGAGCGATTTCACATTTTCCTTTCCTCAATAATGGCATAAATAATTTATATTCAGGAAAGTTACCATATTGAGAAATATAATCCTGCGGATAACCTTCGAGTAAATCTCTACAAGCTTTTTGGATTTGTTTCCAAGTAACAAAGCCTTTTACTCGCATCCAGTTTCTAAGTTTCTTCTGAATTATTAAAAACGTCTCATCTGTCAGAGTTTTAATTGAAGTATCCATTATCTACCTGTTCAGAATTGTCATTAATTTTGGAAACTATCAAATCCTTTGGCTCAAAATAACCAATATACTCATTACAGTCTAGTATATCTGAATCAATTATTATCTTATCGTTAATAGAAGCAATACGTCCCCAAGCTGAATAATTATTTGTGTTTAATGGTAATCCAATTCTATTATCTTCATGATAATCCTGAATAGTTGCTAGAACTTTTAGATTCTTTGGCAATGCTTTTCCTATTCCAGGAATAATAATTGAATGTCCTTCAATTACATCAAGAAATGGTTGTAAGCCGCATTCTGGTTGTGTAAGGTTTAAAGAATCAAATACCAACACATGATTAATATCTTCATTATCATAACAAGATTCTAAAACAGTAATCAGGCCATTATTCATAAAATCTTTATAATGAAGCCAATCGTGTTCTACGTGCATTATAAATAATTTTGAATTCCTAATAGCCTTCGCATACAAATATGCCCATGATACACTAGGAATGAAGCACGCCTTGTTTACAAAAAGAGAACTCTCTTTGTTTAATTGATTTTTAAGAACTTCTGGAATACTATCTAATTCAAGATTTTCTTTTAATAAATTAAAAAATCCATATCCTTCATCTTCTTCAAGTCTTGTAAATGTAGATCCAATTTTTCCATACTCAATAGGCTCGACTTCAATACAATCAGAAATCTGAGAGACCTGCGCTTTTACTTCTTTTTGTTTCGATTCTAAATCTTTAATTTCACTTTCTAACTTAGCTTTTTTCTCTTGATATGCAGCTTCCAGTACATTTTCTTTGTCAGAATACTTGGCCTGAATTAAATCTGTATCTTTCTTAAGGGTATCTCTTTGTATTGTTAATGATTCAATCTCTTTATTTAAAGCTGCTTTAGAAGCTTCTAAAGCAGAAGCCCAAGTACTTTGATATTCATCTTTCATTTGTTTGAGTGTATTATTCAGAAGTTGTGTAAGAGATGAATTTGAATCAAGAAGTTCCTTTATTTCTTTGAAGGTAAACTCTAAAGAATCAAGTTTCCCCTTTGCACGTTCCAAACGAATCTCATCAATAACATCATTTGTTTCTTTAAATGTACTCGCAAATGTTTGAAAAACCTCCTTTTTGACTGATAATAGTTTCTCAGCTTCTGCACAAGTTTTTAATTGCTCCTTAAACCATTCACCAATCTGCTTATCATCCATACAATCAATGATTCCAACTTGGTTGAATGGGAATTGGTTCAAATTTCCAATGTAGTATTCGTTTTGATTAATTTTTACACAATTTTCATTATAAATGTTAGTATCAATTTCATAACTATTGGTTTCCTTACCTTTTACAGGTCTTATGGAATCAGAGGAATCATCATATCTAAACAGTCCATAAAGATAATCTCCTGACCGTAAGAAAAAATAGCCATTCAGTTTTTTCAATTCTGACTTATCTATACAAGAAGCTAATTCATCCTGAGTAATAAAACCAGACTCAAGCGATGTCTGATATTTTATTGTAATGATAGAAGTAAAGGTTTTAGGAATAATTTTTCCACCATAATCCATGATGTACTCGTCACCTTTGAAACTAGCATCTTTTAAGCTCGTACGGACAAAGAATTCAACAAAACTATTTGGAGAAACGTTATAACCTTCACGATCAAAGTGGAATTTAGGAGCAAAAACTTTCCCTTCTGGGAAAAAAATTGATTTTGCCTTACTTTTATCAAGTGCTGTATAAGAGCCATCAGGATTCTTATATCCTATAACAGTAATTCGTGCATTATCGGAATTCAATACAGGCTCAATAAATCCAATAATTCTTGAAGCTAAAATTTCATCATTAGTTGCCATAATGATCTCTCCTATTTAATTGAAATCTATTTTCTAATCGTTCCTTTTGGAATAAAAATGGTCGTAATTCATTATCATTCTGATTTATGGACATGATAGTCTTTCGTTCAATCCATTCAAGATTACCGTTAAGTCTAAGTCCATCTATTACAGTTTCTCCAATGTTACTAGATGGTCTCATTTCACCATCTACTTCATTCATAACCCAACCATGGTTTTCTGGGATAGAAGCTGGAGAAACCGACTCTACAGAAAAAAACATTTCTGAAGAATCCCAAGAATTTAATAATTTAAGACAATGTTTTCCAGGATTAAGTTTTTCAGGGATTTGAGCTTTTCCATCAACAATTGGATATTCTTTCGAATCTAAATAAACACTCGTATATTTAGTCTTATCATATTCTTTGTCTGTTAATACAATAAAAGGAAGAGCAAATGGATAATAAGTATTTCTCTTAATTTTTAATCCACCCACGAAACTAAAATATGGTTGAGTTTTTACAGGAATTCTAAAGGCTTCAAAAGCTTCTCGATTTCTTAATCTAAGAATAAGAATCTTATATAAGCCTGCTGAAAGAACTTCAATTTCATCAGTACTACGAAGGTTTTCTACATAAGAAGAATATTGAGATTGTGTAGTTAATAATAAAACTTCTTCATCTGCATCAATTGCACGATTATATGGAAGCCAATCATTATAATCGCTATCCTTGATGAAATATGTTCCTCGTCGTGTTAAGTACTTATTTTCATCAAATCTCCAGAGATACTTATCGTCTATTCTTTCTTTTGATAAATCTATTTGTCGTTTATTTATATAAAACTTAATCTCTGGTATTGTCTGGATACAAAACTCATCTTTTGCTTTCTGTTCTATTTGTTCCCTTGTTAGAGATTTTTTTCTATTTAGAATATCACTGAAACATCTTCCGTCCCAGACACAATAGAATGAAAACACCATTCTTCTTATCATGGTGTTATATGAATACTCATTTCTATTAAAGACCAATCCTTCAAAGATTTGATATGTAATGCCAGAACTCGGTTCAAGGTTCAACTGAATAAACCTATCAGCATATCTGATAATTGAGATACCGCTTATAATTCTTTGAGAAACTGGATACTGAACATAACATCCAGGACCTGAACGAGGGTGTGGAATATCAAGATAGCGTTTCTCTTTCTCAAATAGTTTCTTTGACTTTAACCAAATTTCATCCTGCCAATCTCTGTAAAACTGTTGAACAGAATTGTTATCATAGAAATATTTGAGTTTATCAATAAGCCGATTGTTATAGCTGTTTACGAGATCAGAATCTGTTTCGACATCATAAGCAATCTTTGTTTCGAGTGCTACAATTGCAAGTGCACTATATGAATCCCCTATATAATCGGTTCCTTCACCTTTTAATAAATTCTCAATTTCTTTATCAGTAATACCAGCTTGATGTGCACAATGTTCATACGTATATGTATCAATACAAAGTTTAAAACTTTCGTTCGGTGAGATTCTTTGTAAAAAATATTCAAAAATTGCTTTTCCAAGCTTTTGTGTATTTAATGACATCTTAAACCCTATTATTTCTCCAATTGCTTCAATAATTTTCTATTTTATTTGTAAATTTAATTATAACATATTTAAAATCCATTCTCCACAAATCTTATAAGGTGCAATTCAGTATTCCATGGCAGGAATTTCACCCATTATTACTTTGTTTCAACACAAGAAGCCTGTCCAAAAAAACATCTAAGATATTCTCAAGGAACAATTCCATTCTGTTTTGCAGATTCAATCAGAAATAAAATGAGGTATGATTCTACACCCCTCTCACAGCTTCCCTGTAGAACCACAGCTCTTCCGGGCATTTTTTTATTATGCGCGCTTTTATCCGCTCTGCCTCGCGCTGGTTTCCAGACTTTTCGTAAAGGCGGAACAGCTCAAGGTCGCGTTTTAGGCACAGCTCTTCTGCAAGGTTTGAGCGGTCTTCAAAGTCGTCTTTAGTTGCAATCTCAAGTGCCCTGTCGTAGTAGAGGGCGCATTTTTCAGCATTGTTTTTTATGCGCGCCTGATAAAGGCCGAATGTTGCACACATATAGCAGTTTGCCGTTACGTTGCTCAAAAAAATATCAAGGATTTTGCCGTCAATGTTTCCGCCGGCTTCAAGCCTTGAATATACAAGATTGTTAAAGAACAAAGGCAGGTCGTCGTGCGTCTTTCTGTATCCATAAAAAAGCTTTTCAAGCTCGAATGAACATTCCATAAGAATCTCAGGATTGTATGAAATATCTGCAAAAAGCCTGATTTTTGTGTTCAGTATGCAGACCTTTACTTCCGCCATCTCTTCAGTCTGGGCGCTTTTTGCGCATTGCCATAAAAAATCAGCATATTCTGCGGCGCGCGCAAATTCCTTTTTTTCAATCAGAATGCGAAGGAACAGGTCGCACACATCAAGGAATTCTTTCTTGCTTGCAGGAACAAAAACCGCTCCGATTTTTTCCTCAAACACCTTCAAAGCCGCATCATACTTTCTAGCCTTGCACAATAAATCCATATATATAGAAGAAACATTGTGTTTTAGCCTCTTTCCGTCTGTTTCCTTTAGCTTTAAATATGACTTTTCGGCATTTTTTAAGGCGCGCTCATTCTTGTCCATTCTGATATTGCAGAGCGCAATATTGCTCCATATTCCTGCGGCAAAATAATCCTGGGCGCAGATTTCCTGCAGCACTTCTAGGCAGTCGGCAAATCGGCTCTGCTCAAAATAACAGTTGCCAAGAATATTCATAGAGTCTATAAAATATTCCCTGTCTTTTTTTGTGGAAGGAAATTTCACAAACTTTTCCATAAAGCGCGTAAAATATTCTGTTTCTGTTTTGAAAGCAGTTTTATAGAAAAAGTCCGCAACCTGCTTTGATGAAGGATTAAGGCAGGCGGCGTTTTTAAGCCAGAAAACAGTCTTTTTATAAAGCGCGCATTTTCTTTTTTTAGATTTTTCCTGATTCAGCAAGGCGCGGTAAAGGTAAGCGAGCATAAGGGCAACATCGCTTGTGTTTTCAATATTGTAAAAAACATAGCGGAATGTGTGCACCGCCTTGCGTAAGTCATTCAAAAGAACAAAAGTAAGGCCGTACTGACACAAAAGCTCATAGTTTTCTTCCGAATCGTCATCCTGTTTTTCAAGAAACGATTCTATCATCTTGTTTGCGCCGCTGTAGTCCCCTGCGGCAAGCTGAACGCAGGAAAGGCTCCGGACTGTCTCCGCAGTTTCATTCTTAAGAATGCTTGGGGAAGCGTTTTCTGCCCCGGAAAGATTTTTTGCCGCTTCCGCAACAAGCAGATTTTTCGTCTTCTGCTCCTCAAAAAAAGCGTTTTCCTTGGACTTGATTTTTTCAAGGCATTTTCTTTCATTCTCAAAGTCGCCCAAAAGCTTGTAGTAGACAGAAAGACGGTAATAATAAGTGTCAGAATACCGTTCATTCTTGGCAAGCGAAGAATTGTCGTTTTCAAATTCCGCAATCTGGTTTTCAATTTTTTCCTTGAATATTACGGCTGTGGACTTTCTTACCTCAAGTTTTGCGGCCTTTGAAAAATCGGTAAAATCCTCAAGGCTAAGCGTGAGCGTAATTTCAGGAAGAAGAGTGTCAATTTTTATGTTGGAAATATTCTTCTGGGCAAGAGAGAGTTCTGTGCAGGTCTCAGTCGTTGTCATTTTTAAGCCTCCGTTTTTGGCATTGCAGAAACAAGCCGCGCCGCCGACTTTTCAATAAGGCGTTTTTTGCGCAAAGTCTTTCGCCTTTTGAACTCTGAGCGCAAATGCGTAGTTTCCATAATCTTTGAAAGATAAAAGAGCTTTCTGCGGATTTCAGGAAAATCGTCTTTGCAAGGACGCTTTCTCCAGTCAAACGAAGTGAACCGCTGAATAATCAGGTCAATTTCCTGCTTTATAAAAGACGGAATGTCAACCTCTTCTCCCAAAGCTACAGGACGAACCGAGCGCGAAAATTCATCAAGATAGGAATTGAACACTTCAAGCCGTTCTTCAAAGCTGTTTCCGTCATTTGGATAAACGCGGCAGTTTTCAAGAGTTTCTATATAGCCCGGGTTTGTCTCGTATAATTTCTGCTTGAATGTGCGGCAGCCGAAAAGCTCGTAAAGCATGCAGCCCAAAGAATACATATCCTGCGCAGAGGCAAGCCCGTTTTCAGGCGGAAGACCGCAAAGGATTTCAGGCGAGGCATAGCCTTCTGTTCCGTGCCATTTTTCAGGATAGAGGCGGATTTTCTCGCGGATATTCTTTTCCGCGCAGCTTGAGGCAAAGTCAATCAGAACAACGCCGTCCTTTTGCCTGCCGGATTTTGCCATAAGATTTGAAGGCTTTAAGTCACGGTGAAAAACTCCGTCGCAATGCACAGAGCAGACAGCGTTAAGAA
This sequence comes from Treponema sp. UBA6367, assembly GCA_002437725.1. Classification (GTDB taxonomy): domain Bacteria; phylum Spirochaetota; class Spirochaetia; order Treponematales; family Treponemataceae; genus Treponema_D. The sequence goes on along the minus strand of DJRF01000019.1, from coordinate 48,954 downwards.
TCTGGCAGAAAAGCCTAAGCCTTTTTGCATATTTTAAAAGCGAGGGATTGCTGTTGTCAAAAAAAGCCTTTTTAAGCTCGATGCTAAGATTTTCGATTGCAAGATAGCTTACCGTGTGCGAGAATGTTTTTCCGCCGGCTTCAATCAGAACCGGAGCGCGCGAAAGGCGGCCTGCAACATCCGGCGCATGGCGGTTGTTTTTCAGCTCAAAAAGAATCTTGTCTTCCCATTCAAAAAGCTTTTCGTAGTCTATATCGGTGTCTATGTCAGGAATTCCTGCAATACGCTGGGAAAAAAGCGGGTCAAGGCATTTTAGGACAACCTTCTTGTCTGTAACGCTGTCCACCGCGCGGAACACAAAAGAGGAATTGCCCTCCAGCTTCTTAATCTTGCTCTCATGCTCAAGCACATTCAAAAGCTCAAGGTTTTCAAAGCGGTCAAGAATGGCAGAGGCATTTTTAATTGCCTGAACCGCGCAAAAATTCAAATCTTCCTGGCAGACGCTCTCGCCGTCAGAATAATCGTCAAAATCAAAATAAAGCTGACTTTCATCGTTATACAAATCCGCAACTCCCCGAATGTTTTTATTTTATAAGAAAATTATAACATAACTTAGGCGGATTTGCAGGGGAAAGCAGCTAATTTGCTGTTTTTATAAACGCCTTGTACAAGGCCTCAGCCATCATCTTTTTCATAAACTCGTATTTCTGCTTGTCCTCGAACCAGGACTGATACGCTTCCATATTTTCCATATATGAATTTTGGAGAGTGTCATCAAACGACTTGGGCATTATATTGTTCTCAAACATCTGCCGGCCGTTTGAGCGCGCCGACTGCATCAGTTTCTTGTCCTGCCTCATTGTGTTGTAGACATCCTCAAAAATAACGCGGTCGCGCTCTGTAAATTTTGCTCCGAATTCCTCGTTTATCTTTTTTATGACTTCTGAAAGCGGAGTTTTCTTTTCCTTTTCGCCCACACTGTTTTTTATCCGCTGCGGCTCAATAACGCCGTTCTCTTTCTTCAGCTCAACAGCGCCTTCAAATGTCTTTTCAAGCTTATAATATTCAAGCTTAATCTTGCTCGTAATATCAATCATTGTCTCCTTGTCCTGCGGAACAAGTTTTTCAAGATACTTGCAGAACAGATACTCGCGGTGCAGGTCTTTGGAGAACATACGGATTATCTGGGCAATAAAGTTGTACCATTTTACAAACGAGCGCAGCAGTTTTCTGAACTGGTAACGCTGCTCCTGGTTAAGGCCGTTGTAGCCGTCAACAACAGGCTTCAATGCGTTTGTAATCATTGCCTGCCGTGAAGGATTCTTTTTTTCTTTTAAATAGATGCCTGTAACGTTTTTAATATCTTCATCATTGTAAATCTTGTACTTGCGCAGCATTTTCTGCGTCTTGTAAATCAGGTTTTTGTTCAGCTCCTCCTTTAATTCTGTTGTCTGATAATACGGCTGGAACGCCTCAAGAATCTGCTCTTTTGTATTAACAAAGTCCAGAACAAAAGTGTCTTCCTTTCCGTCGCAAGTCCGGTTCAGGCGGCTAAGAGTCTGCACTGCCTTTACGTCGCGGAGCTTCTTGTCAACAATCATCGTATGAAGATAGCTTTCGCTGAATCCTGTCTGATATTTTTCCGCTACAATAAGAATGTTTCCTTCGTTATGGAAAACCTGCTTTGTCTGCGCTTCTGAAACAGAATTTCCGTTATGGTCTTTGTTCATCGAGCTTTCTTTGTATTCCGTTTCGGCAGGGTCTTCCGGGTCTTTCAGGCTTCCTGAAAACGCTATGAAAATTTCAAGGCTCTTATACGCCTCGTCTTTTTTTGCCTCATTTTCTATGTAGCGTTTTATCTCATGAAAATACCGGACGGCAGCAAGGCGGCTTGCGGTAACAACCATCATTTTTCCGCGTCCGTTGATTGCGTTTCGAGTCCTGTTCATATAGGTTTCAACAATAATCTGCGCTTTCTGCTGCAGGTTATGCGGATGCAGCTCTTCATAACGCTTTATAAGTTTTGCGCTCTTTGACGCAAAGACCTGCGGATCATCCAATGATTCCTGAATAATCTTGTAGCAGTTTTTATATGTCGTATAGTTTTCAAGGACATTCATGATAAAGCCTTCTTCAATGGCCTGCCTCATTGAATAGACATGGAACGGCCTGTAGCTTCCGTCTGTCTGCTTCTGGCCGAACATTTCAAGCGTCTTGTTTTTTGGAGTGGCGGTAAAGGCAAAGAAACTTAAATTCCTGTGGTTTCCATGGGAAGCCATTTCCCTTATAAGCTCGTCCTCGCTGTCATCTGCCTTTTCCTCAGCCTCCGCTTCTATTGCCTCCCACTCCTTAAGAGCATCGGTTTTGTCTGCAAGCGCGATTTTAAGCTTCTTTGCGCTGTCGCCAGTCTGGCTTGAATGAGCCTCGTCAACAATAACAGCGAACTTTTTGCCTTCAGTTCCTTCCACCTGCTCGTAGATAACAGGAAACTTCTGCAAGGTTGTGATTATTATGCGCTTTCCGTCGTTGAGTGCATTTCTAAGGGCTTTTGATTTCCGCTCGCCGTCCACCTCGGTCTTGTCATCAATAGTGATTACGCTTCCAAGCGTGTGGTCAAAGCCGGAAACAGTTTCCTGCAGCTGCTGGTCCAAAACCTTGCGGTCTGTGATGATTATTACAGAATTGAACATCGGCCTGTCATTGTCATCAAAAAGAGAGGCAAGGCGGTAAGCTATCCATGCAATGCTGTTGCTCTTTCCAGAGCCTGCGCTGTGTTCAATCAGATAGTTTTTTCCGCTGCCGTTTTCCTTTACATCGGCGATAATCTTACGCACAACGTCCAGCTGATGATAGCGCGGAAATATAATTCTTTTTACAAGCTTAGTTTCCTCTTTGCCATTGCCGTTTATAAAAGTTTCCTCGTGCCTGTCAAAATGAATGAACTTCTGGAAAATATCCAGCAGCTTGTCCTTCTGAAAAACTTCTTTCCATATATATGAAGTTACATAGTCGCCGTCTAAAGTCTGCGGATTTCCCGCGCCGCCGTCAACTCCAGCCCCGTTTGAGCCCTGATTGAACGGCAGAAAATCGTCTTCCTTTGCAGGCTTTTTTGTCGCCATAAAGGCGTTGTACAAATCAACGCAGAAGAAAACCAGAACGCGGTGATTGAGCCTGAAGCAGTTTTCTTTTGCGTCGCGGTCGTTAATCCATTGGATTTTCGCATTGTCCGTGCTCTGCCCCGTAAGCTGATTCTTAAGCTCGGCCGCGACAAGCGGAATTCCGTTCACGGCAAGCATAAGGTCAACAGAGTTATTGTTTTCTGTGGAATAATGCCACTGGCGCACACAATGGCACACATTCTGCTTGTAATGCTCAAGCGCAGTCTGGTTCAGCGCATTTTCAGGCTTAAAATAGCACACCTTGAATTCAATTCCCAGATGCTTGAATCCGTGCCGCAGAACAGAAACCATTCCGTCATTATTGACCGCGTCCTCAAAGCTCTGGTAAAACTTATGCTCCGTGCTGTCAGGATTCATTTTTTCAAAGCGCGCCCAGGCTTTTGGCTGAGTGTCCTTAACGAATCCAATCAAGGTCGCAATATCAAGCGCGTAGCCGTCGGCATTTCCGGCCCTGTAGCCGGCATCAATACATTTTGTCCAGCCGCCTTCCTTTGAGATTAAGTATTTTTCAATGTCTGCTTCAAACTGTTTTTCTGTGTCCGGCATAATTAAACCTATTTTTTACCCAAATTTTGTATTTCATCAATAAGCAAATCCACATTGCACATAGTATAATCACCAGAATATGAATCTTGATTTCTAGCCCGCAATAGCTTTGCATTCTCTAACGCAACATTTAAATTATTCTTCAAGAGCTTATATATATCATTTTTATCAAGCCATTCTTGTTTCTTGCAATATCCAGAAATATATTTGCATAGCTCTTTTATTAAAACATCTTGATTCTTATAATTCTGTTTTGGCAGGACATAATGCAATAAAAACCATGCTTCAAAACAAGGCATGGAATCTGCAACTTCAATTCCCTGCCCCTTTAATTTGTCAGGATTGTTAATCAAGTCCAATGTCGCTTTCGGAAGTTTTTGCGTTAACAGAACATCCCTGTCAAAAACAAGCCAGACATAATCATAAGCTCCTGATTTCTGCTCTTCTTTGGCATAATCCAATAAAGTTCTTAAATTGCTATGCTTTGGAAGATCGGGCCGAATTTTTAGCGAAGAATATCTTTCAAGACCTTTCAAACGCTCAAAATATATCTTTTCTGTTGTGCCTTCTACCACCAGCAGCATCGTCTTCTGAGCAGGCTTATTTTTTCTGGCTCTGCATTTTATATTACTGCCCATTGAACAAATCCTTTAGCCTTTGAATATCAATATTAGGCAAAGCCCCAAATTTTCCGGCCTGATACAGTTTTTTTCTGGAAGTTTCTTTCCTTAATCCTGAATAATCAGATATGGAATCATAAACACTGTTTCCTTTTTCAGTCTTGCCGCAAAACCAGACTTCATCATCCAGCAACAAGCCAGAGTCAAGCAGTTCCTGATTGTGGGTTGTGAACAACAGCTGCGAGTCTTTTGACAACTCAAGAAACAACCGCAAGAAGGCTTCAACTAAATCTTGATGCAATGAAGATTCCAGTTCGTCAATTATTGCCATGCTCGTTGCACAAGAGTCTACGAGCGGTTTTATAAGTTCAAGCAGTCTGATTGTGCCGGAAGACTCAAAGCCCAAAGGCAAAGGATAATTTCTGCCATTATATTGATGAAAAACTGTCGCGCGGCGAGTTATATTTTTCTCCGAAGTATCATCATTTGGATTAACAGTTTCTTTTTTTGTAGTTTCAACCTTAATATTGGAAATTGAGCCGAAATCTGAATACGACAAAAAACCGACAGCCTTTTTGTTGAACGAATCGTCTTCATCAAGTCTTTTTAAAATATCTTGAGAAATTCCGTCCGGGAAAATTCCGATATAATCTTTAAACCTAGATGCAATATAAGTGAACACATCCTTGATTACTGTAAGATTTGTTTTAGAGCTGGCAGAAATGACAGTGCAGTTCGGCATAACAATATCTTCAACAGACTTTTTAGCGCCCTTTACGGAGCTTCCCCATTCGATATTATTCTCTGTGCGGTTAAATATAAGCCTAGGAAGTTTCTTAGGATAATAGCTTAATGACTCCTCTACAATTTTTTTACGGTTCATTTTCAAGCGGTAGCTGTATTTCACATACCGGCTTTCCTCGCTGCTCAACACAAAGAAATTCAAATCAAATTCTCCGCAAATAGAGTCCATCTGCTCATCTGTAAAAAGGAAAGGAATTAAAGGAATCTCTGAATTCGGCCTGCTGCTGTAGAAAGAATAAATCATAAAGTTAAGATAAAATCTTAGCGCAAGCGCAATATTTGACTTGCCTGCGGCATTTGCCCCGTAAACACAGGCCATTTTCAATAACTTTGTTCCCCCAACTTCAATATAGTGAAGAGAATCCGCCTCGTCATAACCGGAAGGCTGAAAACTAACCGTTTGCTTCTCACTGATTGAATATGTATTTGCAATGGAAAAATCAATAATCATAACAATCCTCTTCTGTATTATCAGAAAAAAACTTAAAAACTAACACCATTTTTGCAAAATTTACGCAAAAATTCAATTACTTTTAACAATAAACAGTGATAGTAAATATATTTTACACTCTCCTTTTTCCGGTTACGGCTTCAAAAATCAGGGATTTCTTGTATTCGGCAAGGTCTTTTATGAGCGACTGTTTTTCTGAAATAAGGGAATCGATTTGGGCGCATTTTTTGTCCAGGAATTTTGCGATGGATTCCTGCTCGGAAATCGGGGGAAGAATAATACTTACTTTTGAAAGTATTTTCTTTGTAATGCTAAATAATTTTACCCCTGAACAATTACATCGAATTTGTGTTCTCCAAGCATCTGTTAAAAATAAATAAGCCAAATATTTATTTTCATTCTGATACTTTGATGAAAAAATAATTGTATGATAACCAGCAAATATAATTTCATCAGAATTAACATATGCACAATTTCCACAGCCCTCTAAATCTTCAGAAGTATCCGCAAAAATAAAATCGCCTTTCTTTACAAGTGATTCTGAATTAGATTTCAAATAAGATTTATCTACAAATCGAATTAATTCATTACAAATTGAAACTCCATTATTATTTTTAGAATGTATCTGACCATAACTAATAACTGAAATTCCAGAATCTTTTAAATTTTCTTTTGTAATCGGCAATCCTTTTTTAAAGTTAAAATATGATTTTAACCTTTGCACTTCCCACGTTTCCGGAATCTCGCCGAGCCATTCAATTCCGCTGTTTTTCTTTTTGCAGCTTAAGTTTTTCCCGGTAACCGCCTCAAAAATAACGGACTGCTTCCATGCCTTGTACTCTTCTATCGACTTTTTTGACTCCTCGATTATCGAATCAATCTGGGCGCATTTCTTGTCAAGAAAGCCTGCGATTTTTGTCTGCTCGGAAAGCGGAGGAAAAGGTACTTTTATAGACTTAAATTCTGAAGAATAAGTTCTCCACCGCATCTGCATAATTCCACGACCTTCTGTATAACATTTTCCATTAAATTGTGGAGTTCTGAATAAATAATGATAATATTTCGGAAAGATTAAATCTAAGTTTTTAGGAGAATAAACATCATAAGCAGGGCTTGTTACTCCATCAAAATCAGATATTCCCAAAGCACCCATCCAGCATAGAATTATATTTACAACTAAATCGTTTTTATAAACATGCTTATATCCATCGGCATTTTGTGCTTTATTTCCTGTGGTCTGTTCAATATCGTTATGCTGCAAAACGCCTTTATCTGTATAAACTGAAATTAGATTTACTTCAGAAAGAGGTTTATAATTTCGCTCATCTCGAATTTCAAACAAATATCTAATTTGCCTTGTCGTCCACTCATCCGGGATTTTTCCAATCCAATCTATTCCGCTGTCTTTCATTGCTTTATCCTGTTTTTTACTGAATCCAAATCATTCTTTTTGAAAATCAGTCTTCTGCCATTACGTTCCAATATCCGTTCTTGTTTGAGCCCGCCCTGCTTATCATGCCTTTCTTTTTTAAGGCAGAAATTGCATTGTCTATAGTGGTTTTTCCAACTCCTACTATTTTTTCAAGCTCAGGCTTTGTAACACTTGGATTATTCCTGATTTCTGACAAGACCTTCAGCTGTGTGTTATTCAGTTTATCACCCACTTTATCACCCACTTTATCACCCACTTTATCACCCATATCATTAATCCAGTTAAAAGGAATTTTTACAAGAATTGAATTTTCATGAAATTCATAAACATCTTTGCCGTATATGCTGATAATTTTTGGAACGCCACGGCCTGTTTTTTCACTGATATGCAGCTGCAAAAAGATTTCTGACAATTTTCTGTTTACAGGAATTGATTCTCCTCTGAAAAAGCCTTCAATTGTCTGCTCCGGAGGCAGAACACCTCTTGAAAGAATTTCAATTCTGTCAGAAAAAACTGTAATCATCGGTTCATTTTCTGTTACCCACTTATTATGAACAAAAGCATTTATAACAGCTTCCCTGAACGCATCATTTTCAAAAAGCGGAACTTCTTTTCTTTCTACAATCCGCTCTTTTTCATCAGCCTGAATAATATTAAGAACATCTCCATAGCGAAGCACTTCTTCCAAAGTATACAGAATGCACTGATACCCAAATTCCCTAATGGAATACATTTTATCTGCCTTTGTTTTTCCCGAAAAAATTGCGACCCTAAAAGGAATCTGCGAGTTATCGGAAAGTAATTGCGCTAGAATGTTGTATTTTCCATCTTCTGTCAGAAGATTCAGATTTTTTTTAAAAGTCTCGGCATTAAGTTTTATTCCTTTTGCTCCATAATAAATGAAGAGTTTTTCAAAAGTTAAGTCCTGATATTTTGACGGTGTATTTTCTATTGTCGGAAATCCATGCCTAAGGACATCGAATAAATAGGATTCTTTTTCAGGGTACTTTCTAAGGCTTTCCTTGCTAGAACCAATTCTTATGTATCTTTCATTATCAAAGCTTGTAGGAACAGTTTTTGCCGCTGGAATAGTAAGCACAACGACTTTCTTTCCTTCATAAACAGTTTCGTTAAAAGTGAAATTTAAATCGGGAGTAATCTGACGGGCTAAAAAGTGCTTCAACGGCTCATTTTTTATATCCATATTACTGTTAAATGTTGTTCCAGTAACAGAATGTGTATCATTGTGAATTCCCCAGACAAAATAAGCGTTTTTTCGCCCTTCTATAGCGGCACTATTCGAGAGAGCAGAAATATATTGTCCCAACTGCGTTTGGTCAAACCAGTTTTCTTTAAATTCAAACCATTCGCGTTCTGTATCAAAAGAACGAAGATCATCAAGTAATTCGTGCAAGGCATTTTTCACTTTTATTCCCCTCTTATTTTTTCCCAGTGTTCTCAATTTGCTTGTCAAATATATACTCGTTCAGCCTTTTTGTAGCCCATTGCCTAAACTGCGTGCCCCGCAGGGATTTTACACGGTAGCCTACGGAAATTATAACATCTAGGTTGTAATAATTTGGCGCTTTCTGCTGAAATTCGGAATTTCCGAATTTCTTTACAGCAACCGATTCCTTAAGCTCGCCTTCCTCAAAAATATGCTTTATATGCTCGTTTATTGTGGACTTCGCCTTTTCAAACATACCGGCCATCTGCTCCTGGGTAAGCCAGACAGTTTCATCCTCAAAAATAACTTCCACATTTATCGTTTCTTTGTCTGTCTTAAAAATCGCAATCTCTTTTTCCATAAATATCTAGTTTTTTATTCCTTAAATAGTCATCTATATTTCTTAATTCTTATTTTTTCGCCACAGACCGCATTAAAAAAGTCAAAGCCAGAATTTGAATCTTCTGTTATGATTTTTTCAATTCTGCAGTCATTAAAATTATTATTTCCATAGATTCTATAAAACTCGTGATAAACCTGTTTCAAATCCGCATATTTTCCTGATGTATGGATTCCATAAATTTCTTCAATACTATAAGGAAGATTGTCAAGACCTTCTCTTGTAACAATTACATAATAATTGCCGCTGTTTTTTACGGCCTTGGCAAAATCCGCGCTTTCAACAAATCGGTTCCCCTCATCAATAAAAATAATGCTGTCATTCATCAATGAAAGATTTTCTTCCCAGTTGTTTCCTTCAAGAACGCGGCACTTTTTTTTAGATGAAAGATTAATACCAGAGTCTGCTCCGTTCTGCTCGAACTCGCGGATCATATCCACAAGAGTTGTCTTTCCTGTTGCGCTGTCTCCCTGAATGACCGTGATGTTTCGTTTTATTGAAAACTCGTATTTTACTTTGCTGTTGGAAACTGAAATAAAAAATTCGCCCTTCATAACAAATCTCCTGCAGCTTCCAAAAGCTCATCCATTGAATGGACAACTTTATTTTTGTTAACAACATTGAGCTCAAAACTGCCGTCGCCAAAATCCATCAGATGCCGAAGATTTACAGTAACATCTTTTTCATTTCCGATTTTCAAAAGCCATGAGGCGCAGTTGTTGCCACAGTTTGAAGCATTGAAAATTTTATCTGAAATATGAGAAATCAAAATCAGAGTTTTTAGTCCGCCAGAAAGAGAAGTCGGCGGAATGATTCCCAGCACAGGACTTTCAATCGCTCCGTTTCCAAGAACCTTTGACTTGTCAATATCAAGAATCATCTGCTGAGTTTCTTTTTCCAAAAGCCAGCTTTCTTCATAAGAATTCTTAAAGAAAACACTAGTGTTAAAAATCACATTGTCGATTTTCCCGAATATTATGTTCAGCATTTACTCCTCCCCGAACAGCTTGCGAAGCTTTTCCATCAACGACTTTTCGTGCTGCTCTATGCGGCTTGCAATCTCGTCCGCTTTTTCAAGCTGCTTGTAGACATAGAATGTTCTTGTAAATGGAATCTCATAGCCGACTTTTGTCTTTGATTTGTCTATCCAGGCGGCTTTGTTATATGGAAGAACTTCACGCTCAAAATGTTTGTCTATGTCCTCGTCAAGCGGAACATTTTCGTAGTCGCGCTTGTTGCTGTCTGCCTGAGCCTTGCCCTTTTTGTCCTTTACGAGTTCCCCGTTCTCATCTAAAAGCGGACTTTCAACGGTGATTTTGTTATAGCCCAAGTCAACGCTGTCCAAGACTTTTGACTTGCAGATGATTGAATTTCCGTTTTCTGTTTTTTCCTCGTAGTCTTTGTCAGAATATTCATCGTAGGCCCTTAAAATCATGTTGCGGCAGGCTGCCGTCAAGTCAACGCGCTTGTTGCCTATATTTTTGCGTCGGCTTTCGTAGCAGCTTGAAGCGTCTATCAGCTGGACTTTTCCGAGCCGCTTTTCATCCTTGTTTTTTGTTACAATCCAGATGTATGTCGCGATTCCTGTGTTATAAAATGAGTCGTTCGGAAGCTGAATAATCGCATCAAGCCAGTCGTTTTCTATTAAGTAGCGGCGGATTTCGCTTTGCCCGCTTCCCGCATCTCCGCTGAAAAGGCTTGAGCCGTTCTGAATGATTGCCATGCGCCCGGTTTCCTTTAGCTTTGCAACGCCGTTTAGCATGAACAGAAGCTGGCCGTCGCTTTTTGGCGGAAGCCCCGCGCCAAACCTGCCTTTCGCGCCAAGCTTGCTTTCCTTTTCAATGTCAGGCGCTTCTTTTTTCCAGTCGATTCCAAAAGGCGGATTGCTTATAATGTAGTCGAATGTATAGCCGGAAAATTTGTCATCGTTCAAGGTGTCTCCGAACTGCATATTGTCCGGGTCGCCGCCGCGGATGAGCATGTCTGCCTTCGCGATGCCGAATGTAAACGGATTGAATTCCTGTCCGAAGCTCGTTACCACAGCATCCTTGTCGAACTGCCTTAGACGCTCTTCCATGCAGGTAAGCATCTGACTTGTTCCCATGGTCATATCGTAAACAGTCTTGCTTATTCCGTCAGATCCAAAGGCATTCTTGTCTCCGCTTACAAGAAGGTCGCACATGGTGTAAATGATGTCGCGGCTGGTAAAATGCGCCCCGGCCTCCTCGTCATAGCTTTCTGAAAACCGCTGGACAAGGTTCTCAAAAATATAGCCCATGTCAATCGCGCTTATTTTTTCAGGAGACATATCGGCTTTCGCTGAATTAAAATCGCTTATAACCTGATAAAGAACCCGGCCTTCCTTCATCGTCTTTATCTGGTCCTCAAACTTCATCCTGTGCAGAATATCCTTTACATTGTCCGAAAATCCGTTGATATAATCCTCAAAGTTGTCCGCAATGTTGAGCGGGTCGGCCACCAAAGTTTCAAAAGTAAACTTGCTTGTGTTATAAAACTGGTAGCCTGAAGCCTTTGAAAGGAATCCGTCCTTTACTTCGAGAGCTTTTATCTTTTCGTAAGTCTCAAGAACTTTTTTATGAACCGGCAAAAGGCAGTCGTGGAATCTTTTTATGATGCACATGGGCAAAATAACCAGTCCGTACTCATGAGGCTTGTAAAGTCCGACCAGTGTGTTCGCAACGTTCCAAATCAAGGCAGCTTTTTCCTGAATATTGCCGCCGACTTTATTTATCATCTGATCGCTTGTCAATTTATTACTCCAGAATCTCTGTTTTCTTTTAATGTGTTGAGACTTTTATTATAGCACGATTTTAGCCTGTAAAAAAAGCAAGCTGAACAATTTTAATGCGGCCATAGGCAGGAAGAAATTTGGTAAAAATATTCCCACTATGTTGGGCAAATATAGTAACTATATTTTAAAATAAAGTAACTATATTTGGAAATATAGTTACTTTATTCGCTCAACTTAGTTACTTTATTTTTTACGGGATTTTGAAGCGGAAAAAACAGCTTGATTTATCAGTCTATTTCCATCAAATCTTCCGCGGAACATTCAAGGACTTTTGCAAGCTTCAGCACAGTTTCTGCCTTTGCTGAATTTATATTCTTCTGGCTCTGCTCGTACTGCTGAATTGTGCGCAGCGGCACACCAGAAATTTCTGAAAGTTCTTTCTGCGAAAATCCCGACTTTTGCCTCTGCAATTTTAGATTAGTGCTTTGCTTCCTTGAATTATAAAGCTCTGCCATTTTTCCGCAGAAATGAGAAATATCCATCTCATGATACGGGCTGTACATTCCAAGAATCTCTTCTATCGGTATCAGAGAATCTATTTTCTTGAATGTCAAATTGGTCTGCCATTGAAAATATGCCAATGCCCAGCCAGCCCAGTATTCAGGACTTTTGTTCGCGGCCGGCCGGTATTTTTTTGCAAGCGAAAAATCACCGGCAATTTCAAGAGCAAGCTCAACACCGGACTTTCCTGCAATCACAGATGACTCGCCTCTTTCAAATCTGGCTGAAATTTCCGACGAAAGAAACTTTTTATAAAATCCGCTTAACTTCTCTTTCAAGTCATAGACAGCAAAATCGAGCATTGAGCCAAGATTGACCTGAGCCTTTGAAAGATAGGTTTTATCGTAGGCGTGAATCATCGGCTTTTATCTCCTCGTCAAGAATCTGAACAATATACAAATCACCGCGCTGTCTTTTGTTCCGCTCAACATCAAAATATTCACGTCGCGCGCTTGTATCCCGCAATTCTTTTTTTGCGAACCATTCTGAACAATCAGCGGTTTCAGCTCCAATAAATTTGATTGCGTCAAAGGATTTTTTGCTTTTCAGGACAACTTGAATGCCTAGCTTTCCAAGTTTCATGGCGTTTCCAAGTTGACGGACAGAGATTGCTCCGTTTATAAAATCCTGGGCAAATGAAAAATAGCTGTCATCTGCCCTGTAGCCAGTAACAATATCGTAATCCTTGTAAGGAACAGAAAAATTTTTCAGAAGATAATTTTTTGACTCTTCGGCAAGCGCCGAGCCAATATCAAAAATTCTGTTTTCAAGAAGAATTGCAAGCCAATGAAGAATTGTGTATTTTTCAGAATTCAAGTCCAAGACAGTCAATCCGCCGGGTTCAAGCTCATAAATATTTGCATATCCGTTTAATTTTTTTGAAACGCCCCATTCCTTAGCCATATCAAGCTCTTCCGTGCAATAAAATCCTAATCCGTAGTCGTTTATTGCCTTTTCAAAGCCAAAAATGGGTTTTTCTATAATTTTATTTGAACCATGATAAATCTTCTTTTTCACAGCTATATAATACTCTTATAGGAGTAGTTTTTCAAGAAAAGCTTATAGTCTATGAATCGTTTTTTTTCAGCAACTTTCAAAAAACAAACTCACAAATCTTATATTTACGCTTCCCCTTCCTGTTCGAGTTTGCAATTATTTTCAAGCATATAGTCAGTAGTTTTTTTGTAATCTGGAAATTTTTCTGCCAAATTGCAAAGCCGTTTTTTGTCATTCGCTGTAAGTGTTATCCAATGAGCTTTGTTTTTTTCAAGGGTTTCAATGTTCATATTAAAAGGCTCAAAATCAATTTCTGTTTTATTTTTAAGATGCTCAAGAATATAAAATCCGCCGGCATCTATGTCGCCAAAATGTTTAAATTTTGCTTTAGGATTGCATTTATAAACTAGCTTTATAAAATCCCTTTTTACAGAATTATGAAATCCGCCAAGATAAATCACGAGTTCATTATTCGACTGATATTTGTGAAAACTCGTTAGATTTTCAATTGTGATTACAGAAGCGCCTCTCAGCTCCACGGAAAGCAGAGCCCGCAGACTTTGGGTTGAAAGTCCTATGTCTCCGCTGATTTTTTCCAAATCAATTTTCTGTCCAAGATTTAAAATTCCTTTTCCTTTTAACATTACGTAAGTCGGGGTTTTTATAATATTGTGTTCTTCCAAAACGGTTTCTTTGTCATCATATTCTCCATAATTATATAGAAGAGAACGCACAGATGATTCAATTGATTCAAGCCTTTTGGAATTATTAAAAAGTTTTACAGAAAATTCACGGATAAATATTTCATTCTGGTTCTCAAGAATTGCCTTTGCAGCCAAAAGAATATCTTTATATTCAGAGAGTTCTCCATCAAAAAACTGAACGTTCTTATTTTCCTTAAGATGACTTTTTTGCTCGTGAATATATTTTAGAAGCGGAATATAGATTTCATCATTTTTTTCATATTCTGCCCAAAGCTTAAGCAGCAAACTATTTGTATCAGCTTTTGGAATTCTGTTTATGTACTTGTAACTTTCCAGAATTGAATTCTGCTCCAAAAAAACAGTTTTTATTTTTCCGCTTCTTTCTGCTTTATATGATATAAGCTCTTTTCTTTTTAGCGACTCAAGATTTGTGTTGATTTCTTTATAAAAGGCGAAGTCGGAATCATCGTCGTATTTTGGAAAAAGCCTAGCAACAGAAATTTTAAATGTCTGCTGATTTTTGTTTTCCCCGATAAAAGTCTTGCTTTTTTCATAAGAATCAAGCAAGGCGTTCAGAATTTTTGATTCAATTTTAGTCGCCATAATATCTGAAATCCTCTACAAAACTTATGGTATCTTCGCGCATAACGGTCAGAACTGAATCTACATTTTCTTCAATGTCTTGAATCTTTGGCGAAGGCGCAACTAGAATTGTCTGGAACTGAAGCTGATTGAAAAATTTCATCACGCTTGAAATCCGCTGCTCATCCATATTGTTGAATGCTTCATCCAGTAAAAGCAGACGCACGCAATTATTATTCTTGTAAATATTATTAAGAGAAGCCGCCATAATTACGTAAAAAGGAACCTGGGATTCTCCGCCGCTGTTGCTTTTTGCCATTGCGGAAAGTTTTTGAACAGTTCCGTTTTTCTTGGTGATTTCAATATCATAATCAAGATAAGTTCTGTAATCGGTATATTCACGGATAGCTTGGTCGCTGGAATCGCCCGCCTTGATTTTTGTAAAAAGTTCTTCAATCTCTTCCCTATATTGGCTCTCAAAATTTCCGGTAAAAAGATTTTCGCTTCCAAAATTATCATCAGACATAATCATGTTATAAAGATTTCTTTTTTGAGAATTCGGCGTAAGAATAAATCTGTATGTATCTTCGCCGTACTTAATATCTTTAAGTGCCTTTTTAAGATTATCAAATTCATATTTTGCGCTTTCAATTGATTCCTTCATTTTTGAAAGGAATTCATTTCTAAAAATATCTTCGCATTTATCGCGGGCAGAACGGATTGACTCCTCATAATAGACAATCTGATAGCCATTTAATTTATCAAACTGATTTTTGAACTGCTCAAAGCCTTCAAGCCCAGAAATAAAATCCTTGCTGAAATCCGAATTGTATTTGCTCTGCATCTGATAAAGACCGATAAAATTCTTTTCGCCATTAAGAAGCCGGCTGGCACGGTTATCATAAACTGATTTCTGCCTTGTGTAATTTTCTTTTATTGCCGGCAAATCATCCTTTTTTGTTAGCCCCTGATACTTTTCAAAAGCCTCGCTATATGTCGCCGCCTGATAATCCTGCAAACCCGAAAGCTCTTTCTTTTTGTTTTCAAGCTGCGCGTCTATTTCATGCAAAGTATTTTCCGCAGTGCTGATTTTATCCTGCAAACTTCTTTCATCGCCAGTTAATTTGTCTTTTTCAGCTGATAAATTTGTTTCAATTTTTTCATATTCTGTAATCTGATTTTGAAGTTCAATAATATCCGGATTTTTTGAGATTTTATCAAATTCTTCCTTTTCTTTTTTCAACCGGATAGTTACAGATTCAAGTTTATTTGGCGCATCCATGTAATTTTTAAGCATATCAAAATTTACATGGTCATAAGAATTTTCAATCTGATTAAAAACATTAAGCTTTTCTCGCAAAGCAGGAAGTTTTTCAAGCAACTCTTTTCTCTGCGATTTTGCATTTCTTAACTGAACTTCAATTGCGTCTTTTCCAATATATGGCTTTGAATAAATCTTAGGATCTATTTTGCGTGAAACATAATTTTTATAAACCATGCAGTCTTTTGTGACTGCCGAAGGATAATTTTCAAGTTCTTCAAGTCTTTCACAACAGATGACATTTCCTAAAATATAATCTGCATAGCATCTTGCAAAACGGTTTTCAGTTTGCACAAGCATAGCCAAAGAATTTGAATCTGGCTCAACTTCCGGCAGTTTTCTAAAATTTATTATTCCCTGATTGTAGCTTTTCTTATTTGCGTTATAAATTTCCAGCGCAAGATTGTAATATTCAGGCTCTACAATCAGATAGAAACGCTGCGTATTCAAGTAACCTTCAATAGCATTAGTCCACTGCTTATCTGTAATAGACAAGAGTTCTGCAAAAATGTAAACAGGCGAGTCAATTTCTTTCTCTTCAAATTCTTTTTGTATGCAGGCTTTTAGCCGCTCTGTTTCTTCCGGAAATTGAATTGTCTGCTTTTCCAAAAACTCTATTTCTCTTTCAAGTCCAAAGATTTTTTTGGAAATTGATTCACGTTCAGTTTTTGCAAGATATTTATTTTCACGGATGCCTTCAATTTCTTTTTTGACAAAAACTTCCAGTTTTTCAACAGTTTCTGCTTTTTGATTTTCATCACCGGCAAGCCCGATATTTTTCACTTCATCCGCGCTTACAGGAATATCTTTTATTTTTATGAACATATTCAGATAATTGTTTAAAAATCTTAAATAGTCTGTAAGCTGCTGTTTCCGATTTTCTTCATCTAATTTTTCTTCTGACAGTTTATTAATTGAATTCTGCAATTTTTCTGTTAGTTTATGATAATCAGTATCTTCAAAAGTCTGTCGCAGTTGAACCAGCTTAGCATTTATTTCTTTAAGTTGCTTTTCAATATTTTCTTTTTCTGAAGCCTTGTTTTTTAGTTTTTGCGTATCAATGCGAATCTGGCTTAAGCCATCTTCTTTTTTCTTTTCAAGAAAATCCCTGTCAATAATTTTCAGGAGCATATCGTTTACTTTTTTATTGTGCTCATTTTCTTCTATCTCCGTGTACCGGGCAAAAATTTCTTCAAGAGAATCACGTTCCCTCTTAACCTTTTTTAATGTCTGCTCAAATTCATTCAAAGTATCAATGCTTTCACGGAGCGACTGGACATCAATATTTTTTTCTGAAAGAACATATTTGTTGATAAAATCCTTTACGTTATCAACAGGACGGAATGCCAATGCCTTTAGCAGAACCTCAAAAAACTTATCCTCAAGATTTCCAAGCCTGTGCCTGAGATTTTCTTTATATTCAGAAACAGTTTTTATATAACGGACTTTTTCTCCATTTTTGCGGAATTCTTCAGCCATCGCAGGTTTGTTTTCTTCTGTTAAAAAAGAAAAATCATCCAGTTTTCCGTTTTCTATGTACCACCTTTTGCTAGGCGATTCATTTTCATTTCCAGAAGTTATGTGAACTCCAATTATAAACCAGCGGTTTTCTTTTTCCTCGTAAAATTCCAAAGCAATGTTGCTGATTACATTTCCTTCTCGCAGAAAAGTTTTTTCTGTTGTATTGATTTTGCAGCGGACATAACTTTTTAAGTCACGGTCTGAATTTTCATTGGCAGCTTTATTGAACTTTGAAGAATTTCCTGTAAGCACCAGCTGAATCGCATCAAGAACAGTAGATTTTCCGGCGGCATTTTCTCCGCTGATTAAGACCGAGCCCTGATTTATAGGAAATGTTTCATAGCCAAAATACATCCAGTTTAAAAGCCGAACTCTATTCAGCTTCTTCGTCTGCAAAGTCTTCTGCATCATCTGCATTTTCATCTCCTACTTCATATTCCGCCAGCCGTTCTTTTACACTTTCATACAAATGCGTAATTCCCTCGTTTGGAATAGCAATCATAATCGAAGGATAAATTTCTATCCGAGTTTCACCTTGACTTATATCAGAAGTCAGATTCCTGATGATGTTGTAGCGTTTAAAAAGAGCAATAATCTGTCTTTCTGAGCCTTTGTCAAGTTTCTGTTTATTTTTAACTTTCAGCAGATTGTATTTGTCGCGGATTTCTTGAATTGTTACAGTTACATTGTCTCCGTTTGTTGAAAGGTCATTTCTTTTTTCCAGATATAAAAGTTTTAGAATCAAAAACATAATACTTTCAAATTTTGTAAACTGAAGCCGCCCAGTTCCATTCCGGTTTGAAATTGAAATAAGCCCAATATCTTCATCAATCCGAAGGTCGTAGCCAAACAAATCAAAAACAATCCTGAACTGCTCTTTATTGTCTTTTATATAAATGTAATCCTGACGCGTATCCTCTTTTTTCTTCAAGATAAAGCAGTGATTCAAAAGATTATTTGCCGCCCTTGAAAACTTTTCCTTTTGAGAATTAGAATTTCCGATTACTTCAAGCTGTTCAAACATAAATTATGGGCACCACCTTGCCCTGCAAGGCCGCTACGTCCACCCTTCGCTGCCGCTCATTGCAAGCGGCAAGACGCTTACAACTCCGGGGTTACCATCGCTGGCGCTTTCCTCCTTATCTCAAAATCCGTAAATTCGCACTTTTCAGTTTTCACTCTTTGCCCTGTTCTCTGAACCATATATATAGAAGATTCAATTGCAAAAAGCCTTATATAAATCAGATTTTCAAAATCCTTACGGTTATTAACAGGAATATCAGAAGCCAATATCAGCTGCTTTTCTCCAAGACGCTCCAATACAAGTTTTTCTATTTTCTTTCTGTAAATACGCGCCATTTGCTTATCAAGTATCAGTTTCTTTTTTATTAACTTTTCTTCTTCTGTCAAAGTTTTCGCAGTGTCAATGCTTGCAACTTCTGCATAAGATTTCTTTTCCGGGATTTTCTTTACTGATTCTTCGCAGATATATTTCTGAACAAAAACATTGAACAAGCTATCAGGAACAGTTTCATCCTCTTCGGAAACTTCTGCCAAATATCTTAAAATCGCATTGATTTTTCCTTCCTGATTTGTTCCGGATGCCAGCTCAAATTTCGCCCTTGAAGCCGCATTTTTCATATAGTGATTGTTTTTACGGTCAATATCCTCAATGATTTTATCAAGATTTTCAAATGCGGTTTTTACATCAACAATCATTTCTATGATTTTATCTTGGGCTAAGTCCGAATCAGATTCCTGCTCAATCTCCATATAGCCGGAAACCAAATCTTTTAAAACTTTAGGCTCAGAAAGCATTTTATCCAAATTGACTTTTATTGACTGCCTGAATTTTCCGACATTCTCGCTAGTCTTTAAGCGATAAAGCGATTTTGAAACAATCTCATCATTATAAGCCGTAAACATATCAAGAACAGAAGCCAGATCCTTATTTTTTGTCTGCCGGTCAATATGCTTCTTAATTGAAATATTAAGTTTTTTCAGACTTGAAACAAGCTGCTCTGTATTGCTCACAACATTTTTTAGAATAAACTGGTACGGCTTTGAATACAATTCTTCGTTTTGTAAAACCGCATGAATCTGAGAAATAAGTCCCTGATATTCAGTCTCCTCATTTTTGATGACATCATTCATCGTTCGAATAAAAGGAACTGCCTGTTCTGTAAGAACTACATTCTGCTGATAATTCTTTTCATCCTCAAAATCAAGCCAGCCGCAATCTTTTAAATAGTTGATTGTTTTTTGAGCTTTGCTTCTAGAATCCTTTTCAAAACTGTTATCATCATCAAAACTTATTTCATCTGTTCTGCCGTTAAAATATTCTGCTAAAGTGGAAACAACAGACTCCCGGTCAACTCCATAAGAAATTTCAGATTTGTACGAATTATAAACCGCCAAAAGACAGTCAGCATACTGGTCTTTATATTTACTGACGAGAGGCTTAAAAAAATCTGCCGGAATTATGGAGAAAAGATTTTTCATAGTTTCTGATTACAAGATTATTATAGCATGATTTATGGAGTTTTTTTTATAAAATCAGCAGGATAATTTTCAATTCAAGGTTTTCCGTCCTCACCACTCTCCGCTCAAAAAATCCTTGATGTGCACAATTTTTATTCCGTCCTCTATTCCGCAGACGGAGGAATCCATTGTAACAACGTATTTCGGGAAGCTGTCCTTTATTGCTTTGAGGTTTCCGATTTCCCTGTCCGAATCTTCCGGCAGAGTTCTGCACACCTGAACGTAGATTTTCTGCCCATGCCTGACCGCCACAAAATCAATTTCCTTGTCATAAAGTTTTCCGATGTAAACTGAAAATCCTCGGCGGCGAAGCTCCAAGTAAACTATATTTTCAAGAACCGAAGCCACGGATTTTGGAGAATAACCGAACTGGCTGTATTTGAATCCGATGTCGGAAAGATAATATTTTTCCTGGGTTTTTAAAATTTCCTTGCCTTGAATATCGTAGCGGTTGCAGCGGTAGATTATGAACGCTTCCTCAAGCCAGGCAATATAATTGTAGATTGTCTCAATTGAAACTGAGCGGTGCTGGCTTTTGAAAAAGTCGAAAATTGTCTTTGCGCTGAAATTCTTTCCCAGATTTTCAAGAACAAATCTGACAACCCGGTTGAACATCTCCAAGTTCGAGATATTGTGCCGTCTTGAAATATCGCGCGTTACAACCGTCGAATAAATTCCGTCAATAATCTGATAGTTTTCTTCCTGACTGTGATTCGTTTTTGCAATAAAAGGAAAACCGCCTGATTTTAAATACATGTCAAAATATTCATCCTTTGTCCTTTCCGCTGATTCAGGAAAATACGTCTTCTTGAATTCCATAAATTCAAGAAAAGAAAGCGTGTAAACCGGAATCAGAACAAAACGCCCAGTAAGAAATGTTGAAATTTCAGAGGACAGCAGTTTTGAGTTCGAGCCGGTAACGTAAATGTCCACGTTCCGATTTTCAAAAAGAGAATTGACGCACTTTTCCCAGTTTTCAACTTCCTGAACCTCATCCAAAAGAAGATAAACTTTCTGACTTTTATCAGCATTTTCAATTGCAGCAAGCAAGTCCGCGTTCATCTGAGAAGCGTCATAACTTTCATCAAATTCCATGGAAGAATAAAGCCTCTCAATTACATTTCGCGGATTTACGCCCATAGACAAAAGCTCTTTTTTATAAGTGCTCAGGATTGTAGACTTTCCGCAGCGGCGCACACCGCAAAGAATCTTTATAATGCTTTCATCCTTGAATTTCTTGAGATTTTCTATAAATACCGACCGAAAAAGCTCCAAATCATCTTTCATATTTTCAGATTTTAACTGAAAAAGTTCAAAAAAACAAGAAGTTTTTCAGTTTTAGACTTAAAAACTTACAATTTCTTCGGCGAGTTTATGCGAAGATTTTCCCGACAATCCCATTTTTCTACTGAAAACTATTTCAAATTCCGCAAAAGTTTTCAGTAGCAGTGAAAACTTTATTGATTTTTGTAAAAGTTTTCAGTAGGATTTAAGCATGATAAACAGGGAGCGGTACATAGAAAAAATCAGGCCGTTTTATGAAAGCGACCTGATAAAGGTAATCACGGGAATCAGGCGGTGCGGAAAATCGGTTGTCCTTGAGCAGGTGAAAAACGAGCTTGCGGCACAGGGAAAGAAGATAATTCATTTGAACTTCGAGCTTCGTTCTGTCTCCTCAAAAATCACAGATGACGAGGAACTGATTAATTATATAGAAGAAAAAATCAAAGCAAAGCCTGATGAGAAATGGTACATTTTTCTGGATGAAGTTCAGTCCGTAAAAAACTGGAATCTCGCCTGCAAGTCGCTCCGACTTGGAAACACGTCGATTTTCATAACCGGCTCAAATTCCAAGCTTCTCTCAAAAGAATTCACAAAGGAGCTGAGCGGCCGCTATGTCTCGTTCACAATCCGCCCTTTTGTCTATAAGGAAATTCAGGAATATGCGGCTGAGCTTGGCAAAGAAGTTTCCATAAACGACTATCTTATTTACGGAGGTTTTCCAAAACGGTTTGAATTTCCCGATGATGAGTCCATGCTGCGCTATCTGAACGACCTTGATCAGACGATTGTCCTTAACGACATAATAAACCGCTATAAAATCCGCAAGGAAGAGATTTTCACAAAGCTCGTAGATTTTGTGCTTGTCTCGAACGCCCGGATTTTCAGCTCAAACTCCGTGCACAATTATCTGAAATCGCAGAAAATCGAATGTTCCGTGAACACCGTGATGAAATATCTTGACTATCTGGAGGAAGCCTACGTCATCCGGAAAATTCCGCAGTATTCCACAAAGGCAAAAAAGCGACTCGACTTTTACACAAAGCTTTACGATGAGGATGTCGCTTTCAACTCAATCAGGCAGACGAACGGAAGATTCGACCTTACACACAATCTTGAAAATGTCGTCTACAATGAGCTAGTCTTTATGGGCTACTCGCTGAATGTCCTGAACATCGACGGAAAGGAAATCGACTTTCTGGCCGCAAAAAGCAACATGGAATATCTTGTGCAGGTTGCCTACAGCGTTGCGGAGGATTCAACCTACGAACGAGAATTCGCTCCGTTCGCCGCCACAGACAACAGCCGGAAAAAAATCCTGATTACAAACGACGAGAACGATTTTTCCACAAGCACCGTGCAGCATATCAGGCTGAAAGATTTTCTTTTGATGAAAGATTTGGAAGGGTAAAAAATAGTTCAAGCGAAAAACATTAACCAATCGTGGTCAATTTTTTTCAAACACTCTAAAACAGAAACTCTTCGGATTTTTCAATTTTCTGCATATTAAAAAGATCTTCTTACATAAATTGTTCAATAAGATTGATTATTGTAGATTTCGCAGAATTTTTGTCGATTCTTTGAGGAAACAGGACCGCAGGACTTATATTCATAGCGTTGCAAAGCTTTAAAATTGTATTTAATGTGGGAGTCCTTTTTCCTGTTTCAATATATGTAATCATATTCTGGGAAACGCCAGATTCATAGGATAGCTCCAACTGAGAAAATCCATTTCTTTCCCTCTCCTTTTTCAATTGACTGCATATATATCTTTCTTGCTCTTCTATATCCATAAAGTTATTTTTTAATAAATTTAGTGATAAAACAAATAAATATAGTTTGACTTTTAATAAATATTGTATTTATAATACTAAACATATTTACTATTAGGAGATTTCAATGAAGAAGAAAATCAAGTGGATGGTCATATCGATTGCTTTGATTGCGTTTTACACTTTTGCCGCAGCCGGAATTCTTTGTTCGTCGGAAGACGAAACTCTTGCTTACGGCTGTATATTGGCAGTTGGCTTGGCGTATCTTCCTGCGAATGTCGCAAAGAAAAAGGGCAAGGAATTCTGGACTTGGTACGCATACGGCCTTTTATTGGGAATAATAGCAATAATCCATTCTATTATATTAAAGCCAGTCAGCTCATCAGAAAAAAGCAGCTCTGAAAATTCCGAGGACTCAAACATATCAGAAACAAAAGCCATGATTTCAGACAACGGAAAATCAGCTAAGACAAAAATCGCAAGCATTCTTGGAATAGCCTTTGTTGCACTTATTTTAGTTTTTATGATTTTTGGGACAGGCGCATCTGGGAAAGTTGGCAAATGGGAATATTCAAAGGCTACAGCAAGCGGAAGAGGAAACTGGTATATCAGATTCACACAAAATAATGATGCCTTATTCAAACTAGATGTAAAAGGCGAGATTCCGAATTACCTTATCGGATTGGATTTTTTTGTAAACGATCTTCAAAAAGGCACCGGCTGGACAAAAGTTTCAGACAGCTCCGAAATGGGAATAAACAACTTTAACAGCAATCCTGAAAAAATGATAACTTCCTATCCAATCATTGGAAAATACAAAGGAAATTGGGTCGTTATATACAACGGAATGGACTTATGCGAGCTAAAAAAGAAAGGCTATCTTGATTTCTGCTGGGGAGAATTGAAAGAAGGAAATGTAAAACCAGTAATCAAATATCAGGATTTAGACAAGTATCTGGATTAGGGAAAACACATCAAAACTTATGTAATTTGTATACTCGGCTGCTCAAATTGCATAAGTTTTTACAAAGTGGTCAAAAAAAATCCTTGAACATTCCGCTTCTTTTCTTGCCTTCATCAATCTTTATGGTTATTTTCTTTATAGGTTGCATGCGATTTTTTTCTTTGATTTTTATGGAGGTTTGTATGAAAAGCAGAATCAGAAAGATTTTTTCTTTGGCCGCCGTTTTAAGCTGCATTGCAGGTCTTTCAGCCCAGTCAGTCTCCAAAAAAAGCAATGCAAGCCTTGAGCCTGTAAAGAATTTTGAGCTTGCGCGGTATCTTGGAAAATGGTACGAAATCGGACGTTTTGACTTTAAATGGGAAAAGAATCTGAAGAATGTTACGGCCGAATACTCGCTGAACAAAAACGGCACGGTCAAGGTTGTAAATTCAGGCTACGATTACGCCGCACAAAAAGAAAAGCAGTCCGTGGGGAAAGCGAAATTCGCCGGAAATAAAAACGAGGGAAGCCTTAAAGTGTCGTTCTTCGGGCCGTTTTACAGCGGCTACAAAATTATCGCGCTTGATTCAGAATACAACTACGCGCTTGTTGCCGGAGCGAACAAAAAGCTTTTGTGGATTTTAAGCCGCACAAAGACGATTCCTTCCGACGTAAAGGAAAGCTACATTCAGACTGCCAAGAACGCAGGCTACGACTTAAGCGGTTTTGTCTGGACTGTGCAGGAGTAAGGCAGATTTTCATTTTCTCGTCTTCCGCTGTTTAAAATCGCGAACAGCGGAGGATGGATTTTTTTTCAGCAGGATTCCAAAGCCTTTATAAGAAAATAATATTCTCTCTACAGACGTTTTAAAATATTGTCGTAGTAGTTCTTGTTTATTTCAAAACCTATATATTCTCTGTTCAGATTTTTTGCAGCGACTAAAGTTGTTCCGCAACCGCAAAACGGATCCAAAACAACCTGTTTTTCTTTAGTAACCAGTTTTATCAGTGTTTCCATTAAAGAAACTGCTTTTTGAGTAGGATGCAAACCTCTGTCAGAATCTTCCGTCTTTACTTTTAATATGTTGGAACAAATTTCCAAACCGGAATTTAAGGTATCAGACTGTTTTAACGCAGCCTCATTATAGCCGCCAACTTCATAATTAATTATATTGTCAGTAAGCGTGCCTCCAATAGGATAAGGCTTCATAAACCAAAGTATCGGTTCAAACAGAGGTCTTAAGTTTCCGATTTTCCATCCTTCCCATTTCTGAGCGTTCTCAATATCATTTCTTCTATTAAAAACACAGCTTACCCTTTGAGCGCGATATGCGGCCGCATCCTTTTCCCAGGAAATCATATCCTTAAAAATAAACCCGGAATCTTCCATTGCACAAATACAGCGATGAGCCATTCTGCGTCCTGCAAAAATAAAACAGCTTGCACCTGGCTTTAAAACTCTGTACCAATCAGGCGCCCATTTTAAGCACCATTCATAATATTCTCTGGAAATTTTCTTATCCGATTCAGACCAACCGTTTAAAGGTTTTCCCCTGCTTTTAAAAACAGAGCTTTTCGCCTGCGCAGGACTAGCCCCCAGCAGAGCACTGTTAGTATTATGATGTATCACATCCCATTCATCATAATTAATTCCATACGGAATATCAGAAAGAATAAGATGGACAGATTCGTCACCGAGAGTTTTTATTAGTTCTATAGAATCTCCAAGTTCAACTCTATTCATCAATATCTCCCAAACTTGAAAGATAAGAGTTAATTACAGAAATTTTCTCTTCCAGTTTTGTTTCTTTTATAAGTTCAGAAATTGCCTGTTCATAGGTATAACTTTTTATTTCTTCGATTTTATTCTCACAATACGCAAGCTCAAAGCTTCCTCTTTTTACAATGACCAGCTTCTGTTCATTTAGCAGTTTCAAAAAGTCAGAAAGGCTGACTCCCATCTTTTTTGCAATGAAGAAATTTATTTTAGGCAGAAAACAGCACTTAGCATTTTCATAGGAAATTTTAGAATCTCTGACTAGCATAGAAGAACTGTTCCATATTGTCTCCAAAGAGAAATTTTCATTTTCAGAGATATTGTAATCCAAAAGAATGGAAATATGCTCCCATGCCAACAGGCAAACATTGTTATCCAATGCGGTCTTATAAATCTGGCTCTCAGCCTTTGGATATTGAAAATACGGAGAAACTAAAACCGCATATTCATTCTCGCCACCGCGCCAATTACTTAGGGCAGCAACTTTAAAGTCTTTTTGATTCTTTGCAGTCCGGCTCATTCTAAAGCATTTTGCATCCGCAACCAAACTGTATTTATGATGCAAGCTTTCGGCTATTACATCAGCACTGTCCGCTCTCTCAGCAACCGCCTTTGATTTTAGCCCCAACATTCTAAAACATCTTGCCAAAATTATATCAGAAGATTTTGAGAAAAGCTTTTCTTCTGAGGAACTGGCTCTTATACATTCTGGTATTGTCCCGATTTCTTTTACAATTCTTTTTATATCTTCATCTGCAAGAGAATCGACATAATCAACAACTTTCCTAGTCTGTTCCTTAAAAGAACCAGTTTTAGAAGCTTCTAATATTTTATCTAAAAATTCCTGAAACATAATTTCTCCCAAAACTTATTCAAATAATAACAAATTATATCATAAATTTATATAGATAATTCATATCCAATTTGCTTATAAAAAAACAAAATTATGAAAATCATCAGTTTTCTTTTGCCCTCTCCTTGAACCTAGTTTCCATAATTGCAAATCTGTGCCGCGGCTCCGTTTTCCATGAGAGCAAATCCGTGCCTTATGTAAAAGGACGCATTTTTTTTGTCTTCAGGCATTACCTCGATGTAAAGAAATCTCTTGTATTTTTCTTTTATGCGCTCAAGCATTTTTCCGCCGATTCCTTTGCCCTGATAATCCGGATGGACAAGCACGTAATGAATCTGCGCCAGCATTTCAGAATCATCAAGAACCCGAGCCAGAGCGACAAGCCGACTCTCGTCCCAGACTGTCAGAACCGTCGATGAATTCATAAGGGCCTTAAAAAGCCGCTCCGGATATTTTCCTGAAATCCAATTGACCGACAAAAAAAGCTCCTGAATTTGAGCCTGAGTGAAACATTTTTCTTCTGTAAACCTAAGCATAGTTTCCTTTTCAATTACGGTAATCGCATTTTTGGCAGTGTGACATTTTGTTTTCCTCATCTTCTTTATAGAAGATATTAGACCATTTACAGATGTTCTGCAGAATCGGAACAACAGACTCGCCCTTTTTAGACAATGAATATTCAACTCTTGGCGGGATTTCGTCGTAGGATTTTCGGTTTACAATCCCGTCATTTATCAAGTCTTTTAGGGTTGCCGCCAAGACCGCATCCGTAATGTTGTGCATTTCTTTCCGGATTTCGCTGTAGCGGAGCGTTTTTTTTGCAGAAAGCACGCAAATAATCCTGGACTTCCATTTTCCGCCGAAAACTGTAAGCCCGTATTCAAGAGGACAGCGGATGTCTTCCTCGAGTTTTTTTTCGTATTTTGCCATAAAAAATCACCTTTAAGTTTTTCTTGCAGCCAGCCTGAATCTTTCGGCTAAAAAACCAACGGACAGGCGGAATTTTTCCGGCTGTCCATTTAATTTTCATGCTAATTATAACTTAAAGGTGCAGAAAAAATATAGTTGCTGCTGTTTTCTTTAGTTGCCTATTGCAGTTACAGTTCCTTTTTGTTTTCCGCGCCTGGAGTTGTAACAATAACTTTTTCCGGCGTAATCACAAGAGCGCCTTTTGCAGTAGCCGCGCCGTTGAACATTTTTTCAACCATTTCCTTAAATGTCTCAACAATTTTTCCTTCGGTAAAATATTCAGCAGTTCCCTTAATCTGGTAGCCCTCAAGACTTTTCGCGTCATAAACAGAAATTGCAATCTTGCCGTTGTCTGCCTTTAAGTTTTTCAGAGTTGTATCAAGAAAAACATCGCCGACAACAAGCTTGCCGTCTTCAGCAACATCCTTGAACGCAACTGGAACAACATTCGGCTCGCCGTTGCTGCAAGTGGCCAAATCCCACATTCCGTTTTTAAGCAATTTGATTACAGATTCGTTAAGCATAAAAAATCCTCCTGACATTACGTCAATAATTCACTGTTAGATTTAATCGTACGATGTGCTTACTATATCCGATTTACTTGCAGAATTAAATATATTAGCAAATTTATAAGCTACTATTAAATTTATTAGCAACTTGTATAATCATTTATGGATTGTTTTATTCTGAAATTTGACTATATTTAGATTGAAGACTAAAAAAAACAGACTGGAGACAAAAAAATGAAAATCGCGGCAACTTACGACATTTCGACAGATTCGGTTTTTCAGCATTTTGGAAAAACAAAAAATTTCAAGATTTACAATATCGAAGACGGAAAAGTTACAGGCTCAAAGGTGATTGACAACGGTGGCTTTGGCCATCACGACTTGGCGGCTTACCTAAAAAATCTCGGCGTTGAAATTTTGATTCTTGGAAACCGCGGACAAGGCGCGATTGACGCTCTGAACAATGCCGGCCTAAAGCAGATTGCCGGAATCACAGGAAATCCCGATGACGCTGTAAAATCATTTTTGAGCGGAACCTTAAAAGGAAATCCGGACGCAAAATGCAATCATCACGGCGAACATCATAATGAATAGATGATGAATGGCGCGAGGGGGAAGTTTCCGCACGACCTAACAGCGTTGCATTTTACCCTCTTCCGCCGTTCAGAAGCGCGAACAGCGGAGGGCAGATTTTTTTCAGCACGATTCCGAATCCTGTTCCAAGCGCGATGACCAGAACCGAGACTCCGAAATATTCCGCCATGCAGAAGAATGTGTTTGTCATCGGAAGAATTTTGCGCCAAAAGGCTTGAATGCAGTTCAGCAAGAACGGCATGTGGATTGCAAAAAGCCAGAACGAAAATCCCGCAAGATACTTTGCCGCCGCAAATGCCTTTTTGTTTGAAACGATAACTGCGGAAAATTTCAAGAGGACAAGGCAGGAGGCCGCGACCATGAACCAGTACGCGCACGAATATTCGCCGTAGAATTTCCAGGTTGCAAGCCACAGCGCAAGGTAAAGCGGAATCAGTGCCTTCCATTTTATTCTGTCCGCAAATGCGAAAAGGTCAAAATTGTATTCCGCCCAGAAAAGTCCTAATATATAGAAGAAAAGCGCCTGAGATGCCACAATGAACGGCCGAGTGTCCGAAAAATAAAAGAACGACACCGCCAAAAGAGCGCACACAGGAAATTTCCGCACGGCAAGACGCAGAAGCGGAGAAAAAACAATCAGAATGAAAAGGTCGCGCACAAACCAGAGCTGACCGACATATCCGCCGAACGTCCGTCCTTCCGCCATGTTCTCATATCCAAAAAACGCATGAAGCCAGCCTTTTACGCCCCAGTCGCTCATCGGAAACCAGTTCTTCCGCTCAATCATCGCAGGAAAAACAGCCTGAATCAGAAGCTTGAAGCCGACGTAAATTCCGATGTTCAGAAGCGGCCACAAAAAATACGGAACCACGAGCGACTTCGCCTTTTTCTTGAGCAGAACGCCGTAAGAGTCGCCTTTCATGAACTGCAAATATGAGGCGAACATGAAGAAAAGAGGAACTGCGCACCTTGCGATTCCGTCCGAAATAAAAATCTGAATCCAGCGTCCGAAAAGTCCGTTTTTGTAGTCAAACGGCGTGTATCCGTATTCAAGCGCGCCCTTCAAGATTTCTTCCGCCGTAAAATTGTTGTGGATAAAGACGACAAGCACAATCAGAAGAAAACGCAGCGCGGTTATGCGCATGGAAGTTTGTGAAGGAATTCTCTTTGCCTTTTCAGCGCAAAAAAGTTTTTTAAATCCGTATTTTTCAGAAATCGCCACAGGATTTTGGGCAGCGACAGTTTTGGTTTCAGTTTTTTCGTTTTCAGCCTTTTCTTTTTTTAACATGGAATTTCCCCCTCGCAAAATGAAAATTGTTCATCGAAAGTTATAAAATAAACTATTTTCCATTTATACCATTTAAATAAACTAAATTCCACTATTAAATGCAAAATAGCAAAAATTCCATAATGATGAAAACATGAATTCTTTTTGGGACAATGTGGCGGCGGAACTTGAGTATCTTGGAATGACGAACAAGGCGCTCGCCGAAAAAGTCGGAATCACCGCGTCAAACATAGGCAAGGGGCAGAAACAGGGCTCAAGTCCGTCAGCGGAGACAGCAGTAAAAATCGCAAAAGTGCTCGGCGTTTCGGTGGAGTATCTTGTTACAGGAAGCCAGCCGTCCGACAAAAGTTCCCACAGCGCGGAAAACGAAAACCAGATTCACTTTTTAAGGAAATACCACGACCTGATAGAAAAATGCGAGAACCTGCCGCAGGAAAAAGTGCGGCTTTTAACGGAAGTTGCGGAGGGGTTTGGGAGATAGAAAGATGAAGTCTTGGATGCGGATTTCAGCGAATAAATTTCTCCAAACGGATTATTTATTCAGCTCCAAAACACGTTCCACAGCATACAGCGGAACATTCGTCATCCAGTCCTGCTCGCGGTACTGCGACATTGAGAAGCGGATGCCGTGTATTCCGTTGTCCAGTGAAAACTGACGCATGGACTTTGCGCGCAGATTCTCCTCGGCCTTTACTTCGACAGGAATTATTCTGCTGCCGTTTTGAAGCAGAAAATCAAGCTCCTGTTTTGAGTCGTCCGCGCTGAAATACCAGCAGGATGTGTTCTTTAGATTCAAAAGCTGCTCAAGGACAAACTGTTCCGTAAATGCGCCCTTGTATTCCTCAAAAATATTGTCGCCAATCAGAATATTTTCAGGCGGAGTCTCAACAATCGCTCCCAAAAGCCCGCAGTCCAAAATAAAAAGCTTGAAGGAATCAAAGTCCTCGTAGAATTTCAGGGGAAGGCACGCTTTTTTTATTCTGGAAATTTTATGCACAAGCCCGGCCTCAACAAGCCACTGAATCGCCGTCTCAAAATCCTTTGAACGCGCGCCATGCTTTATCGCGCCATAAATGAAACGCCGGTTTTCTTTTGCAAGCTGATGCGGAATCGAATTCCAGACAAGGTGAATACGCTGAATGTCTTTTGGATCTGCGTGCTTTGAAATATCTTTTTCGTAGGAATACAGAATCGCCTTTTGAATCGTGCGGATTTCCTCGACGCTCCGGTTCTCTGAAAACGCAAGGACAGCTTCCGGCATTCCGCCTGTAAAATAGTATTGCCGCAGAAGCTCCTTGAATTCAGTATGGAACGAAGCAAGATTTTCAAACGGCTCATTCAAAAGGTATTTGCAAAGATTCTCGCCACGCACCGCAAGGACAAATTCCGAAAAACTCATCGGATATAGATGAAACAAGTCAACTTTACCGACAGGAAATCCAGTCCCGGCATGAAGGCTCAGTCCCAGAAGCGAACCGGCGGCCGCAACATAGTATTCCCGGCCGTCCTCGCAAAAATATTTAAGGGAAGTAAGAACCGGCGGAATCTCCTGAATTTCGTCAAAAATAATGAGTGTGGATTTTTTTTCTATCTTTTGCCGTGAATAAATTTCCAGCTTGGAAATGATGGAAGGAATATCGAAAGAGCCGCTGAAAATCTCACGGATTTTTTCATTCTGGTCGCAGTTTATGTAGACAGTGTCCTGAAATTCCGTGCGTCCGAATTCCTTCAAAACCCAAGTTTTTCCAACCTGCCTTGCGCCGTCAAGTATAAGCGGCTTTCTGTTGTCCTTGTTTTTCCATTGAATCAAATCAGTCGTAATATTGCGGTTCATACGTGCAATATTTTACACTAAAACACCCGAACTTTACAAGAAAAACACACTAAAACACCCGAAGTTTTAAAGCGAAACCATCAAATTCCAATCGTAAATCAGCCGTAAAATTTTACGCTTGAAAATACGCTTGTTTTCAGCCGTAAAATTTCCTTATTAGCCCAAACTTTGAGTTTTATGATTTTTTCACAATTTTTTATGTGAAGTTTCATAATCTTTTTTGAAAAATTTCATACAACACTTTCCTTTTTTCAGCATATAATTTCGCTACTGATATAAGTCAGGCGGAAAAATGGAGGCAAAAATAATGGAAAGCATAATACAGAAGCTTGAGGCAAATATAGAAACCATTTTTAAGAGTTTTGATGATAAATCCCGTGGCTATGCCTGGTATGATTTAAACGATGCTTTTGGAAACAAGAGTCTTTCTGAAGACCAAAAAGCAAAGGAACTTTTCATCTACCTTGCGAACTGGGGAATGGTCGCACGCGGAAGTTTTCTTATGAAACACACCTGGCGTATTCTGAAACCTGTTATAGAAATTTTATCAAAACCAGAATACAAAGAATTAAGAAATCCCGAGATTGAAACGGTCGAAAAAAGCATTGACCTGCTTATTGAATTGAGGGATGAAATTTACAAATCGCTTAGACCTTATCATGACGATAAAACTGTTTCCTACACGCTTATTTCAAAAATTCTTCTGGGTACTTTAGGCTGCACCATTGCCTACGACAGAAATGTAAAAATTGTACTTTCTGCAACCGGAATTGCCTCTAAAAAATTTGAACCTGATTCAATCAACTCTCTCTGTGAATATTACAACCAAAACAAGACTGAACTTGAAACTCTGCGTAAAAAAGTCGAGAAGATGTCTTGTAAAAAATGTCCGTCTTTTAAATTATTGGATTTAGTTCTTTGGTCTGCCGCCGACAAAAACTAGGCGACAGAACCGAAGGATGAATAAAAGTTAGCCTGTATAGGCAAAAATAGAAAAAATAGAAAAGGAGTTTTTTATGAAAACAACGACAAGAAGAACTGGTAAAATTACACCTGTAATTTTGCTAGGAATGATGATGCTGTCTTTTGCGAGCTGCGGTCAAAAGATTGTGCACAAGACTATTACAGTAGGCACAGAACCATGTCCTGAAAGTGATTTTACATTTGTATTGAACGATGATGGCAATAGTGTATCTATTACATCTTACACAGGACACAGAGAGGATTTAGTTTTTCCAAAGACTATACAGGGCCTTCCTGTAACAAAAATAAAGAAAGTTAATGGTTTCTGTGAAAAAACTAAAGACTCATATGAAATATACTCAAATGACTTTGTAACTTCTGTATATATACCAGAGGGTATAAAAGAGATTGAAGAAAAAGCATTTCTCGGTTTTGAAAACTTAAATAAAATTGTTATGAAAGGTGTAACAAAAATTGGAAAAGAAGCATTTAGTGGAGTCGGTGAATATTATCATCAGAATGATGATGGAAAGATTGTATGTTTATTTACTTATATATGGAATAACGATAAAAATAGATGGGATTATACAAATTACGATCTTTTTTCTGTTGATTCTTACCCTACAATTGAATTTTCAGAAAATCTTGTTGAAATCGACGAGTCTGCATTTTCACGTTCGAATTTTAGGAATATAGACATTCCCTCTTCTTTAAAAGTAATTGGTAATTCAGTATTTGCTAAAAGTTCTCTAAGGGAAGTAAAGCTTAATGAAGGTCTTGTTGCAATTGACGCAAAAGCATTTCTTAACTGTCGCCACCTTGAAAAGATTAACTTTCCATCTTCTTTAAAAGTAATTAGTGCATATGCATTTAGTAACACTAGTCTAAAAGAAGTAAAGCTTAACGAAGGCCTTGAATTTTTAGGGCCACACACATTTGATAACTGCAAAGAATTGACTTCTGTCTCTTTGCCATCTTCATTAAAATATGTAGCAGTATCCCCTTTGGATGATGAATATATCTTTAAAGGTGATAAGATTTCTGACATAATTATCCCGAATAATTTTAATCCCAAAATAGTTAGTATGGATGGCTATGGAAATATCCATGGAAGTTCATACAAAGAAGGCGAAAGCGAAAAAGTTGAAAAATTATTTGCAATCCCAGATAGCACACTACAAAATTCATTACAACTTCAAAAAACATTAAGCAAAAAAATAAGATATGCAACAAACCCCGAAGGTGATAAAGCTTATTCTGATTATCACTTGTATGTTCATGGAAAAAAAGTTAAAAGAGAGTATATAGATATGTTCTAGTAAATTCAGCAGGCTGCGGTAAAAAGTTTTAATGCGGGTCTACCCCTCTTGCAGCTGGCAGCCACTGATTATGTTTTGACTGCGGCATTTTGATTGTCTTTTCCACCTGGCTCTTTGCCCGCAGAAAGGATGACTTTAAGATTTCCGCGGCGATTACAGCCTTGTATCTGGTTTTGATAGCACTGCTCTCTTCTTTGTGCGCAATTATTTCAAGCGGAATTATAGATTATTTCCATTATATTTATTATGACGTGCCAGACATGATGAATCCGATAAAAACTTTTACAAAGTCTTTTGCTCAACATCATTTTAGTCTGCTTGCCTCCTGCATTCTGGCGCAGATTCCAATTTCATTTGCCGACCGTCTGATTGCAACCTTTGCCGGATACGGTGCATATCGTCTTTGCGAACGTTATATCGAGAGAAAAACAATATGAACCTAACTCAGACCGCCGAAGAGCTGGAAGACATCATTCGCAACTACATAACTTACTTTATTGTTTTTGATATTCTGTTTTTTGCAGTTTTATTTGTAAGCGTGCTGCTTTTAATCAGATTTTTAAAATCAAAGAAAAATCTGAAAGATTCCAATGAATATCTTTTGTACACGATTCAAGGGCAGGAAGCAGAGCGGGCCAGAATTGCACGGGAACTTCATGACACAATTGCCCAGGATTTACGATATTGCAGGACCCTTCTTGAAAAAAAGAATTGCGCGGAAAATATACCGGAAGCGGTTCAGCTATTGGGAAAATCCTTGTCAGACGTGCGCCTTATAAGCTACAATCTTTCGCCGGCTGATATTACAAAAAAGGATTTAAGGGCAAATCTTGTAAATCTCTGCGCTTCTATGGCTCAGACCTGCGATGTAAAATTCAGAATCTCAATGCCTGACGACACAGACACTTCCTGTTTGAATGAAAATGATATATTGAACCTTTACCGCATTGCGCAGGAAAGTCTTACAAATGTAATAAAACATGCGAATGCAGGCGAAGCGGTAATTCTTATAAGAAATTCCAGCGAGAATGAAGAAAAAGGACTTTACATTTTTATAAGTGATGACGGCTGCGGTTTTGATTATGACGCAGAACAGTACGAGGGCTTTTCAAGTTACAAAAGAATCGGCGGAGCAAAACATTTTGGACTTATCGGAATGAAAAAAAGATGCCAGCTGATTGGAGCCGAATTTTCAGTTTCTTCTGCCCACGGCGAGGGAACACAAATCTGTATTTTTAAGAGGATGAATTAGAATATGGGACATGAAGTCAGTTTTTTTGTAGTCGAAGATCATACACTTACAAACAGGGGAATCCGCGGATTGATTTCCGAGCGCGGCAGATATTCCTGCTGCGGCTATGCTTTTTCAAAAAATGAATGCATAAAAAAGCTTTATGAACTTGCAAATGAATCCAGGCTTCCGGACATTCTGATTCTTGATTTATTCCTTGGCGACGAAAGCGGACTTGATATTCTGCGCGAGGTAAAGGCAAATCTTCCTTCTGTAAAAGTCATTGTCTATTCGATGTTCGCAAAACCTGGAATTGTATATCTTGCGCTTGAAGGCGATGCCGACGGTTTCGTTCTAAAATCCGCCCCTGAGAGTGAGCTTTTTTCAGCCATTGAAACAATTCTTGCCGGCAAAACTTATGTACAGCAGACTCTTGTAGCCCCGCTTTTTACGTATAAAAGTGTTTTTGACGGCCTGACACGCCAGGAGCAGACAGTTTTCAAAAAGCTGATAGAGCGAAAGAGCCGCGGCCAGATTACAAAAGAACTCAATATTGTCGAACGCTCGCTGGAAAATTATCTTTCCAAAATTTACCAGAAAACAGGCTGCAGGAACCACGAAGAACTGATTAAAAAATTCGGTGAGTGAAATATGGAATAAACACGACTGGAGACAAGGAAACCGGAACAGAAGTGAGAGTTGAAATTCCAGGGTGAAAAATCAATTTTTTACAAGAACATTGCCATGTAAACTGGCAAGTAGGTAATGCCGTTTTCTTCCTTAAAATCCGAGGTGTGAATGACAAAACATTTATCAGCATATTCTGCAAATTTTTTCCTGAACTTGTTAAGCGAAGAAATTGTATAACGCTTTGAGGATTTTACTTCGATTCCCTGAATGTTGTGACGCGAAGTAACCTTATTTTTTGTAATAAGAAAATCAATTTCCATGCGTGAATCTGAATCTTCATTGTCAGACTTTGAATAAAAATAGAGCTTGTGTCCGCTTGCTGTAAGCATTTGGGAAACAATGTTTTCAAAAATCATTCCTTCGTTTACTTCAAGCTTTCCAAAAAGCAGTTTTTTATAAATCTCTTCAGCAACAAGACCGTTTTCGTCAAACGCATGGCTGATTAAAAGTCCTGTATCTGCCATGTAGCATTTTAATGTGGTGCGGCTCATATTCATTTTTAATGCGACATTAGGCTCATCAGCATTGTAGCAAATGTTTACGATTCTAGAATCTTTAAGCCACATAAACGCGTCATCATAATTGCGCATTTTTGCATCTTTTTTTAGGGAAGCCAGCTTAAATTTTTTTTCGTGCTTAGAAAGCTGAGAAGGAATTTCATCAAAAATAGATTCCGCTTTTAATTCCGAGCCTTTTGCGTGCTTTTGAATATCGTTACGATACAGCTCCAGAATTTCCCGCTTTATCATATCTACCTTTTCAAAATTTTTTGATTCACAATATTCTTTTACAGCTTGCGGCATTCCGCCTACTATAAGATAAAGCCTGAATAAATCCATAGCCTTTCTATGCAAAGCCTGCCCCATAGGAATTTTCTTTTCAAAGCAATTTTTTACAACAGGAATCAAGGTGTCGTTTCCTAAAGCAAGCAGAAACTCCTCAAAATCCATGGGGTTCAACTGTATATGATGTTCTTCCGATGGAATTAAAATGTCCTGTGTATTTTTTCTGATGGAAAGAAGAGAGCCTGTTTCTATAAAATCATAGCGTCCGTCGGCAACAAGATATTTAATCGCGGCTCTGGCGCGTGGGAAAAACTGAACCTCATCAAAAATAAAGAGCGTGTCGCGTTCGTGCAGTTTTACGGAATAATAGGCAGAAAGGCGCATAAAAAGAGTGTCTAAATCAGAAAGATATTTTTCAAACAGTTCTTTGATTTCATCAGGAGCAGAAAAAAAATCTATGAGGATATACGATTCATACTCATTTTCTGCAAATTCCTGCGCAAGAAAGCTTTTTCCAACACGGCGAGCGCCTTCAATCATAATGGCGCATTTCCCTTTTTCTTCATGCTTCCATTTTAAGAGAGTTTTATACGCCTTTCGATACATATTTACACCTTTTTGACTTTAATTTCTCTTAAAGAATACACCATTTTAAGATTATAAACAAGCAAAAATTACACCTTTTTAAATCGGCGATACTTTCTACGCATACGGCGGAAAAGCAAGAAAAAAATATGCGGAATCAAAAACTCCGAACGCTCTTGGACAAGTTTTATTGGAAAAAAGCAAGGGAGAATGTTAAAAATCAAAATTAAGTAGAAAATCAAATAAATCTACTGTAACAATGCCTTTTTCATCGACAGAAGATTTCAGATTGTTTTTTGTAATTACGATTTTCTTAAAGGAATCGCCTATGTTGTAAAGTGATTTTTTTTCCTGAATCTCTTTTTCCGCCGAATCCATGCTAAGAGCTGATTGGATATAAAATTTTTGATTTCCAGAATTGGCTATAAAATCCACTTCAAGCTGCTTTTGCGCATAGATATTTTTTCCGTTGGCATCACTGCGTTCTGTTTTTTCATTTATGTTCACCTCGCCCACATCAACCAAAAAGCCCCGGTAGCGAAGCTCGTTATATAAAATGTTTTCCATGATGTGAGTTTCTTCAATCTGGCGGAAATTCAGTCTTGCGTTACGGACTCCTATATCTTCAAAATAAATTTTAAATGGAGAGGAAATATATTTCTTTCCTTTTATATTGAATTTTTTTGCCTTTGAAACTAAAAAAGCGTCTTCAAAATATCCGATAAAAGTTGTTATCGTGCTGTCAGTAATTTCCTTCTTTGTGAGCGTTTTAAAAGTATTGGCAAGCTTTAAAGCATTTACAGGCGAGCCAATCATGGAAGAAAGCATGTCAAACGTTTCTGCAAGCTCAGACTGCTTTCTGATTCCGTTGTGTTCAATTATGTCTTTTAGATATGTTTCCCCGCACAAATTGTTCAAATAAGAAAAACGTTCCTCATCAGTTTTCATCAAAGCGACCAAAGGAATTCCGCCTGTTACAATATATGACTTCCATGCTTCATCAGGTTTTAAATGCAAACCTTCGCAATATTCAGAAAAACTCAAAGGCAAAATATGAACCTCCGAGCCGCGTCCTTTGAATTCCGTAATAATATCAGATGAAAGAAATTTTGAGTTTGAGCCGGTTACATAAATATCAAAATTTTCATGCCGCAAAAAACTGTTTAATGTTCCGACAAAATTTTCAAGCAGCTGAACTTCATCCAAAAGCAGATAAAAACTGTCACATTCATTTGTTTTTTCTTTTATGAACGCACGGAATTTTTTGGCATTTACTAAATAAGTTCCGTTTTTCTGCATAAGACGGGTTTCTTCTTCTGGAAAAAATGAATCAAGCAAATCTATGTTCTCGTCAGAATCAAAGGCAAATTTGATAATTTGATTTTCGGAAACTCCCTTGTTTTTAAGATATTCACAGAAAATCCTGTTCATTAAATAAGACTTGCCTGCACGCCTTGCTCCTGTGATTATTTTTATAAGGCCGTTTTTTTCACGGACAATCAAACGTTTGAGATAAATATCACGTTTAAAACTCATTTTTCCTCCTTCTAATGTTATTGCAAAAATTCCAAAGTCTTTGGCTAATTTCTAATAGGAATTTAGCAAAATTTTTTTTTCCATTCAAGTGCAATCGGCGGCAGCTTCTACGAATACGGCGGAAAAGCAAGAAAAAAATATGCGGAATAAAAAACTTTCCACTATACCTGAAACTTTTATTGAATTTTAAAACTTTTTCGGTTATACTAGAAACAAATGAAACAGATTGCGCTGGACAGATTCGGAACTGACGAAATAATTTCTCTTTACAAGGACAAGCCCGTAATAAAAGTGCTTCAGGGAATAAGACGTTCGGGAAAGTCGTTCATGCTTGAGCTTCTTTCACGGAAGATTTTGGAAAGCGGCGCGGCGGAAAACCAAATTCTTCTATTAAATATGGAAGATTTTGAGAATGCGGAATTTTTGGACTCAAAAAAACTCTACGACTTTATAAAATCAAAAAGCGAGGCGGCCGGCGGAAAGAAGCTCTATCTTTTTCTGGATGAAATTCAGGAGATCAGCGGCTGGGAAAAACTTGTGAACTCGCTCTACTCTTCCGCCACGATTGACGCTGACATCTACATAACCGGAAGCAACGCGAATCTTCTTTCTTCCGAGCTTGCAACTTACCTGAGCGGTCGCTATGTCCTGATTCACGTCTGGCCGCTTTCATACAGGGAATTTTTGCACTTCAATTCCGAAAGCGACTCTGCCACGGCGTTCAGAAAATTCATTGAATTCGGAGGATTTCCGGGACTGAAGGACATGATGGAAAATCCAGTCCAAATCCGCTCGTACTTGGAAGGAATATATTCGACGGTTCTTTTAAAAGACGTGATTGCACGCAACAAAATCCGAGACACCGCGGTTCTTGAAAAAATCATCATTTACATCGCCGACAACACAGGAAATATTTTTTCCGCAAAACGGATTTCCGACTTCATGAAGTCCGGCGGACGGCCGCTTTCCGTTGAGACAATCTACAACGACATAAAATATCTTGAGAACGCGCTCGTCCTTTACAAAGTTCCGCGGTATGACGTTCGCGGCAAGAAAATTCTTGAGACAATGGAAAAATATTACCTTGCCGACCAGGGGCTGCTGACTTTTCTGCACGGCTACAAGGACACCTACATAAACGGAATTTTGGAAAACATCGTGTTCATCGAGCTTCTGCGGCGCGGCTACAAGGTCTTTATCGGAAAAATCGGAGATGCGGAGATTGACTTCGCTGCAGAAAAAAACGGCGAAAAGCTCTACGTTCAGGTCGCATACCTAATCAGCTCGGAAGAGACAAAGGAAAGAGAAATCCGCCCGCTAAAATCGCTCCTTGCATTGGGCGACAACTTTCCAAAACTCATTCTTACAATGGACGAGCTTCCGCCCTCAAACGAAAACGGAATCGTGCGCAAGAACATAAGGGAGTGGATTTTGGAGGGGTGAAAGGAGGTGCGAGTATTCAAATTCAGTCCGCTATTTTAATAACAGAAAAATCAAAACAATTGGTTCAGTTTCTAAAATTCTAAAAAATATTTGAACTAAATCTCCCCAAGCAGAAAATCTCTTATGTTCCGGTGGATTATTCTGTTACAGGAAAAATCGAGCGCAGAATTTTCATCAGTTATAGTCGCTAAAATCAAGGAAATTTACATTTTTAGCGGTTGTAAATGCGAAAATATACTTCATGAACTTTTTAAGTTATTCTTAAAAAAAACAGACAAAACCGCACTTCCTTCAGGGCAGCCTTGCCTGTTTTAAATTACATGCAATGCGTCAAATGAAAGCCTTTTCCTTCATTGCAGCTATAAACCTTTAGCGAAATATGCTGTTCCGCCTCTGATTTTTTTCTTTGCTTTTCCGCATCTTCTCTTGTCAAATACAATGCCTTGTGCCTTCCATTTGAGTCCAAGCAGGAACAGGCATTTCTTTGAACATTCAACTTGGATGATACCGGAGCCAAATGCCAGTAACCGCATTTTTCACATTGATATGGATACAAGTCGCTTCCTCTTGCAGTCCGTTCATACAATGCGGAAGATTTTGCATCTTCTTCTGAAAAATACACGGTAAGAGGCAACCCTGTTTTTCGGCTGAAACAAATATCACTTTTCATGCTGCCGCCATCACCTCTTTTTAGATGAACTGCTGCTTTTATTAGCTGGATTCTGCGGATTCATCTGCCAGCCTCTGTTTCCCTGATTCTGAGTGCGCTGCAAGTTCTGTCCGGAAGTTCCCTTGTTTGCATTTGAAATGTTCGCCGCATTGTCCGCAGGTGAAATGTGTGCTTTTGCCATATTAGGCCTCCTATAAAAAGTCAATGAGAAAATTTCAACTTTCGATTTGACTTTTTGACGCAATTTTCGCAACATAGTGAGAAATTGCAATTGATAATAAAGTTTGCAACGCAAACTTGCAAATAAAAACTTTGACGCCACTTTAGGCAAAGTTTTTATTATGCCTCCTATAAAAATTGATTTTGTCTTTCAAAGACATATAAAAACTACAATGAAACCCGTTTCTTTTATACACCATTTTTAAGGGAATATTTTTTTAGTCTGCTTTTATGCTATAATTCTAATATGGAGCAGCAAAAAATCATTTATGGAAATGTTACGTTAAGCCAATTG
This sequence comes from Treponema sp. UBA6367, assembly GCA_002437725.1. Classification (GTDB taxonomy): domain Bacteria; phylum Spirochaetota; class Spirochaetia; order Treponematales; family Treponemataceae; genus Treponema_D. The sequence goes on along the minus strand of DJRF01000019.1, from coordinate 7,541 downwards.
ACTCATTTTGCAGTTGAACTCTGCGGAAAAGACGCATTAATACAAAAAGGATTTGTAACAGATTCTGAACTCAACGATGCCTACAAGGAAAAAGGTTCTTATTTAAAATTCCGATACACAAACAAGAATTCATTGTTCCAAAGAATTTACCAGTTTTTCTCCGAGCTGGAAAAAGAATTTGAAATTCCGCTTCATAAGACAGAAAGAAAAAATTCGCTTGACGGAAAATATTTTGAAGAAGTTGAACTCAGTAATTTTCACCATTTTTATTCACACATTATCTGGTCATTTATAATTCAAATTTGCAGAACTGGACCTTTTGAAAACACACAGAACAATCTTTCCAAGAAAATTATTTATGGTCACCTTTTAATACAACCGACACCTTACTTTATCGAATATATAAAGTCTGTAAGCAATACGACATTTGCCGAAGTTATAAATGGATTCATAACAGAACATAACTTAAAATATGAACAGATTTACAATGAACTTGCTGAAAATATAAACGACAATGAATCCGATTCTTTGCTGAACGTCCGAAAAGCTTTGCAAAAATGCAAAAAAGAAAATACAAATCCCACATGGAAAATTTTTTATCCGTTTTTAAAAGCAATTCATAAAAAGGACAAAAGATTTTCATTCATCTTTTTGAATCTTTATTTCTATTTGAATTTCAAAAATGCAATAGAATGGTTGTCGTTTAAAAAGTCAGATTTGCAAAAACTTGAGTTATTCTGTAAAAATCATCAAAAGAATGATACAGAAAATATTATTAAAGGCGCAATAAAATTTATAAATGAAAATGTGGATATGCAAAATCTTGAAGACATTAAAGAAAAAGCTTTATATTTTGACAGTCTGCTGAATAAAAACTGCCGAAAAAACTTAAGAATTTTTCAAAACAACATAAATGAGCTTAGAAATGAGCTGCCACATTCATTTTTCTTTTGGGAAAAATGGTTCTGCGCAAAAGATTATGTGTGCAAATATTTGGACTCAGGAAGTCTTGCACATCTGGAAAATGCTGTTAAATGGTATGGGCTGGCTTTTGAAAACGGCAAGTATTTTATGGGAAAAAGTGCCGAACAGTTTATACATGAAGCAATAGCTGTTTCTGTTTATCTTGACATGAAGCAAAATCCTGCAAAAGCCCGGACAAGACTGCAAAAAACTTCCGACAACAATTCAGACACAAAAACGCCTTTAGACAAGACAACAAAAAATTTTTACGATTTTGGCTTGGCATTCGACCTTCTGCTAAATGACATGAACGACGCTTACAATTTGTATTACCACTGCTTTCAAAATTTCTGGAACTGCTTTTCTCCAGCAAGTGAATGTGCAAGAAATATCCAGAAAGAAGATTTATTCAGGGCTTCTGGAATTGAAACAACAGACACGCCAGAAAATGAGAAAGTCTTAAAATCAAGAGAAACTCTGCTAAAAATCACAGACGGAAAAATAAACAACATTCTCCCAACAACGCATAATGTTGCATACACTCCAATTTCAAACGCAATATTCCAAGGCTATTTTGACATTGTTGAATTGTACTTGGATAAATCAAAATATCCTTCGCTAAATCTAAACATTCCAAGCACAAACAACTGCTACCCGATTCATGAAATTGTAACTCAATATTTAAGAGGAAACGACAAAGAAAAAATAAAGCCTCTTGTTTTGCAAATTCTTGAAAAGACCGACAAGAAAGCTTTATTCACGCGGACAAACAGACAAAAAATATCGCCATTGCAAACCGTAATTCAATCTTTGGATTTAGACCTTAACAAGCGTTTTTTGGATAAAATGTTTAGCACAGAAAAAATTCCAGACGACTTTATAATATCAGCAGACGAACTTTCACCGCTATATTTCGCACTCATGACAAAATATCTTTTCAATAATCCAGTTGAATATGCAAAAAAGCTAAATATAGGAAATATAAACTATAAAAACTTGTTTGAACCCGGACTGTCAGAATCAGAAAAAGAAAGTTCTCACGACTCTGATATTTCATTCATTATGAAAATTTCCAAAAACCTGAAAAATGCAGTTCCAAAAGAAATCCGAGACAAACGCAAAGAAGAAATAAAAAAGAAAACAGATGAAATCGTTGACTTATATATAGAAAGAACTTCAAATGTTGACGGATTTATCAACTTCAGTATGCGCGACCCGATTGCAAATAATCAGGGCTGCACCGCATTGCTTTATGCGTGTGAATGGGACGATGTTAAAACCTGCAAATTATTAGTTTCCGCAGGGGCAAACTTACGGCAAGAAATTGGAAAATCACCTGATTTTACGTTGCCAAATGGAAATATGCTATTTCTTCCAAATAATTTTATACGCCGGGCAATTTATTTTAAAGCATGGAACTGCTTGGAATGGTTCTTAAAAGACAATAAAAATATTGCCTCGGAATATATGCATAAAAAAGAAATAAACATGACTTGGCTGGTCTATTTCTTGCTAATGCTGCAAAATGAAATTTGGAGGAATCCGCAAAAATATTTAGATGTTCAAAATAATATAAACATATTTCTTCCCCTATTTCTTGAAGCCGGAGCAAGCCTGAAGGAAGATACAATTTTTGGAACTGCAGAAAGAATATTAAGCGGAAGATAAAATTACTATTTTACAGAAGTTTGAATACTTTCAAAAGAATTTAAGAGGGAGGAAATTTGTTCATCACGAACACTTATCTTTCTTAATAGTTCTTCCTTTTTTAATTTATATAAAGTTTCATCAGCTCCTAAAACTCCTCTCGAAAGATTTATACAATTATTCAACTCTCGTTCAAAACCATCTCTTTCTTTTTTTAGGGAATTATATTCTTTTTTCCAATCAGAAATAGCATTTGCCAATTCAACAGAATTAACCATCTGTACGCCTTTTTCTTCAATATTAAATTTTAACTCTTTATTCTCCGCAAGAATTTGATTATAAACACTTCTCAAAACATAATCTTTTTCAATTTCAGTTATAAACTTGTATGAATCATGAGGAACCAAATCTTGTCCAAATGTACGAACTCTAAAAGAAACTTCAATAACTGAAACAATAGTAAAGATTACTGTTATAATAATGAAAACTGGGTGATTTTTTATCCGTTCAAAATTATATTTTGGTAGATTGTAATATCAAGTTGAAACAAGATATTTAAGCAGCATTTCTATGTGAAGCGCAGCTTTATCTTGGAATCTGCTTGCTTCTATATCTTTTTTCTCAATTTTGAACAAGAAGACACCCTCTTTCAGGCAGATTCAGGTTGTTTTCTTGTTTTTTTTTGCCCATTTCATTCAGCCGGTGAATTTACGGGTTCAACTCCCGGTTTTGGGCTTAGGCTTTTGCCTAGAATTTTTTCTCTTTCGGAAGAGCAACTAAAAAACCTCATGGGCGGGCAGAACACAGTTGAACTTTCGAAAGAGTTTCAACGGAAGGAAATAATATGGTAATAACGTACTCAAGCATGAAAGGCGGAGTCGGAAAGACAACCGACTCAATTCTGACGGCGACAAACCTCGCCGCAAGAGGATTCAAGGTTCTTTATTTCGACCTCGACCCGAACAACTCCGGCACAATGTACTTCACGGCAGGAATCGAGAACATAGCGGAGACTATCGAGCGGTGCAATGTCTTTGAAAGCCTCAGCCACAACAGCATAAAGAACTACGCTGTTCAATCACGAGTCGAGAACATCGACATCATTCCCAGCCACCTGAACATTCACAAGCTTAGAGGAATCGGCTACAACGAGCTTCAGAAAACTCTCCGGGACAACGGCTATGACTATGTCGTGATTGACACCGCTCCGAATTATGACAACATCGTCATAAACGCGCTGATTGCAGCCGACATAATCCTCACTCCGCTAGAATTCACATCCTTCAATCTTACGACAACAAAATTTCTCCAGCGTCAAATCTACGACGACTGTCCGCAGCAGGCCGAAAAATGGTTTCTGCTTTACTCTCACTGGCAGGAAAGAATGTCTGTTTTTCCGACATCAACGCAGTCCCAGTTCGTGGAAGTGTTCGAGAGCGAATTCCAGAACATTCTCGATGTCCACATTCCGCAGACTTCCGCCGCTGACAAGTATGTTCAGACAAACGAGAAAGTCAGCACGAAAAGCAGGATTGTCGGCACAAGAAGACTCGCCGTGGAAATAAACAAGCTTGTGAATATGCTCGCAGAGAACAGCGCTGAAGCAGAAATATTCTGACCGGCACGTGCCGGCTCTTCCTACAAGGAGTGTGATAAAAACTATGGCAAAGACGCTTAACATAATAACCGCAGGAAAAAATCTGCCGTTCGCAAACAACGGACTTAAACTGTCCGAGAACATCCTTATCGAAAAAATCGAGGAGCATGAAAAATTCAAGAATCTGTTCTCTATAGACAAGGCTCTTCTCGACCGCATTGCAAAAGACATGGAGAAAAACAAATTCGACTCAAGCCAGCCTGTCCATATCTGGGTGACAAAAGACGATGGTGGAACTGAGCACAACTATCTGATAGACGGATACACAAGAGTCGCCGCCTGCAAAATGGCCGGAATAACTATGATTCCGTACTTCAAGCATACATTCGCGACTTTCGATGAGGCTCACCGCTATGCGCTCCACCTGCAGACCGACAGAAGAAACCTTAGCGGAATAGACCTTTTGAAAAATATCCAGGAGCTTATGGGAAGCGACTATATCCAGAGCATCGAGGGAAACAAGAACGAGGCTATAGGAAAAGAACTTGGAGTGTCTGAAAAAACAGTCGAGCGCGCGAACAAAGTGAACAACATGGCGAGCGACGAGCAGATTGAAAGAATCGAGAACGGAGAGGCTTCCCCGAATCAGATTTACAACGAAATCGTCGAGCAGGAAACCGTTGACGAAGAGGCGACTGATGAGCAGCTGGAAAGAATTGAATCAGGCGAAGCAACAGTAAAGGACATCTGCAAGGAAATCAAAGCTGAGAAAAAATCACGCAAGGCGTCAAAGAAGAAATCTTCCGACGACGACATTTCCGAATCTCTCTCCACAAACGAGGGAACGCCCACCGGACTGAACTTCAACCATTCGGACGGAATCGAGCGTCCGTCATACAGGCTTTCTCCTGAACAGGATTCCGAGCGTACAAGGGAACGCAAAGCCGCTTACGAAGCCGGGCTGAAAAAAGGCAGCGAGCTTGCTTATGAAATCTACGACTTCATTCTGTCTGAAATTGAGAGCGGAAAATCTGCCGAGGAAATCCGCAATGACAGCCATTTTGCAGATTTCTCCACGGCAAGAATCTACAGGGCTTTCAGTCTGGACGACGAGCAGAATCAGGAAGAAGAACAGTCTGATTCAGAAAATGATGACTCAGATATTTCTGATTTTGATGATGTATTTGATGGAGATGAGCGACCATGGCAGATTTAAATTCCATCATCAGAATTTTAATTATTTTGGTTCTTATAGCAACTGCATCATGGATTATAAACTATATCATAGTAGTTTTTGTATGCAATAGAAGCAAAGAATTTTTCTTTGAACAATTTTTTGATTTTCTTATAGCAGGAATATCCTTTGCTGTGCTAATTTGTCCATTTTTGTTGTTATGTAAACCCCATGATAAATCTTCTGATGAAAAAAACTGTTATGAAATCACCGTTAATGAAAAATCATTCAAAACTTCTGGCTTCAAGACAAAAACGGACGGCTCAATAGAGTTCACTGCTGATGATGGAACAATAATCCGTGCTTCAGACTATGAGATAAGAAAACTTTCAGGCTCTAATGATATTTCAGAAGGAGAGAACAAATGATAAAGGCCTTCAATTCAATAAAAGAATTTCTTCTGGCAGTTTACCAGGTTATGTTTGTCGATGCCAAGGAACGATATGAGTTGACAGAATTCTATCTGGAAAAATGCCGCCAGAGCGACAATGCAAGGAATACAACAACAAAATGACCGCAGGACAGTTTGCAGATATTGTAGCCGAGATGAGAGCGGCAAGAAAAAAAGAAGAACAGCTGAACCTGTTTGAGGAGAACAAGGAATGAAAAGGAAAAAAATGATTCTTGCAGCAATCAAACTGACCATTTCAATCATACTTACGGTTATCGCTGTCGGATTATACATAACAGGCGCAGATACTGAAAGTTTCATAGCATATTCTTTTTTATTCAACGCATTTGTGGTTGCGGACATTATTTCTGAAATAGCCAAGCGTAAAAAAAGAAGGAAGCGAAAAATGCCCCAGATTCTCATAAACAATAACGGCATAGACCTGGAGGAAATCGAGAGAATGCAGAATGAAAAAGATGGAAATTCAATACAAGAAAAACCGTGCTCAAAGAACTTGAAAAACAGAAAAGATAGCTTGAATCAGGAGAAACAGCCAAAAATGAAAGAAATAAAAAGAATCCCTACCCAAAAAACAAAAAGAACCGCAATTTTTACAGCCATAAAGCTTGCCCTTACAGTTCTTTTTCTAATTCTAAATATCTCAGTTATGGTCACCAATGGAGAAAATCTACTGCTGTTAATTTCCTTTATTCTGGTAACTCTTGCCTGCATTGCGCTGCAAATAATTGAACATATCCGAGAAATTAGGAGCTGCAAGCTATGAAAAATAAATCCCTAACATTACTGCTTTTTATAATTCCAATGTCATTTTTCTCATGCGATTCAGTGCCAGTGCAATATGGAAACTACGACAACGTCAAAACAGTCAAAGCGACGGACTGGGACAGCAGATATATCATAAAAACTGATTCGGAAGAATACATAGTATGGAATGTCAGAAACAGCCTCTATAAAAGCCATGACTATCTAAAAAGAAACACTGTCTCTTTCAGGAAAGGAAACACGGAAACAACAATCGTGCAAGTGGATGAGCCTACAGACAAGAAAAGCGTTACAGCCGTATACAGCACAGCAACAAGAATAACAATCTATTCAACAATTCTTACCGTTGAAGAACTTTCAGGGAAGGAGAATAACGAATGAAGAAAAATGAAAAGGAAACTGCCTTTTTGATTGCTGTATGTGCCTTTATCTCATTGCTTATTTTGAGTCCATTTATATTTTTTCTACTTAGCAATGAACACAAGACGGAAACAGTATATTCAAATTATATGACCATCAAGAACAAATATACAAAAGTAAAACCAGCAGAAAAAGGGGCTTTTGCAATTCTAGGTGGTATCAGTTATATCAACTTTACAGAATCTCCAGAGGAAACTTTTTACTACCTAAAAACTGTCAGGAATATTTCAATATTCAAAATAGACAAAAACGGAAACAGAAATTATTCCCATAAAATTATTCAAAAAAGAAATCACAAAGTTTCCAAAGAAATTTACGACAAGTACAACATTGGGGACAGGCTTGTGCTTGATAAAGAAAACGAATGTTGGAATATGCCAGAAGATATAAAACTTGAAACAGTGGAGAATAAAAATTGAAAAGACTGGAAAAAATAAAAAGACTCATAATAACAGCAATTCCCTTGGCAGTCTTAATACTGTTCTTCCTTGCAACAGAAAAGGAAA